>NZ_CP080333.1:4800000-6035548 GCF_019456675.1 Mycolicibacterium pallens
GTTTGATTGCCACGCCCGAACCGTAACCCCGACTAAGCGGAGCGCGCGCCCCGTTTCACTCTCCGCGAACCTGGGAATATCGCCGGCCCGTAAGGTCAGGGCCATGAGAAGCCGGGCCGCGATCGTCCGCGAGGTCGGCGGCGCCTGGTCGGTCGAGGACTTCGAGCTCGACCCGCCGCGCGCCGGCGAGGTGCTGGTGCAGATGGCCGCCGCGGGGCTGTGCCATTCCGACGACCACATCCGCAACGGCTTTATGTCGCCACCCGGCGCCCCGACGACCCGTCCGCCGACCATCGGCGGCCATGAGGGATCTGGAGTCGTCGTCGAAGTCGGCCCGTGCGTCACCGGGCTGGCTCCCGGTGACCACGTGGTGACGTCGTTCGTCGCGGTGTGCGGCCACTGCCGTTGGTGCGCCTCGGGCATGGAGTACTTATGCGACAAGGGCGCCGGCGTGCTGACGCCCGGTATGCCGACGGACGGAACGTTCCGTCACCACACGCTCGACGGTGACGACGTCGGACACACCTCGAAGATCGGTGCGTTCGCCGAACACACTGTGGTGGCGGCCGATTCGCTGGTGAAGATCGATCAGGACATTCCACTGGTCCCCGCGGCTCTGCTGGCGTGTGCGATCCCGACCGGTTACGGCTCGGCGGTCCATCGTGGGAATGTGCGCGGCGGTGACACCGTGGTGGTGGTCGGCGCGGGCGGGATCGGGACGGCTGCGATTCAGGGTGCGCGGATCAACGGGGCGACGACGATCGTGGCGGTGGATCCCCTTGACACCAAACGGAAGTCGGCATGTGACTTCGGCGCCACCCACACCGCGGCCTCGGCGGCCGACACGAAAGACCTTGTCCGGGAACTGACGCGTGGAGTGATGGCCGACTGTGTG
This sequence comes from Mycolicibacterium pallens, assembly GCF_019456675.1. Classification (NCBI taxonomy): domain Bacteria; kingdom Bacillati; phylum Actinomycetota; class Actinomycetes; order Mycobacteriales; family Mycobacteriaceae; genus Mycobacterium; species Mycolicibacterium pallens. The sequence goes on from NZ_CP080333.1 coordinate 4,800,896, forward strand.
GTCGTCGCTCCGTCGGACATCACCGGTGACGATGTCCGCGACGCGCTGGCCCTGACCCGCAAGGGCGGCACCTGTGTGTTGACCGGCATGGCCCCGGCCGGTGCGCTGCCCGTGCACCTGGACATCCAGGATCTGGTGTTGATGAACAAGACGCTGTGCGGGACGGTGTTCGGATCGTGCAATCCGCGCTCCGAAATCCCGCTGTTGGCAGGCATGTACACCGCCGGTCAGCTGCGCCTCGACGAGATGATCACCGAACGATACCGCCTCGATGACATCAACACCGCGTTCGACGACCTGCTGAACGGTCGGCTGGTCCGAGGCGTCGTCGACTTCGGGATCGCCTGAGCCCCATGACTTCTCCCCTGTCGGGTATCCGGGTGCTCGAGATCGGTGACCGGATCGCCACCGCGTATTGCGGCAAGCTGCTGCGCGACGCCGGCGCCGACGTGGTGATGGTCGAACCGCCGGACGGACACCCGCTGCGTCGCTTCCGCCCGGCGGGTATCGCAGCGACGGACGGCGACAGCCCGTTCTTCTCGTTCCTGGCCGGCGGCAAGCGCAGCATCGCGAGTGCGACCATTTCCACCGAGCTTCTCGAATCCGCCGACGTCGTCATCCTCGGCGCCACACCCGAGCAGGCCGCCGCGATGGGTTTGCAAAGCGATCACATCGCAGGCTGCACAACGCCGGTGGTCACCGTCTCGAACTTCGGCTGGGCGGGCCCGTGGGCCGAGTTGCCGGCCACCGAATTCACCATGCAGGCCTGGTGTGGCTCCACCGGCTCCCGCGGCGAGCCCGAACGCCCGCCGATCGCGGTCGGGGGCGACCTGGGCGAGTTCATCGCAGGCAGCTACGCAGCGTTTTTCGCGCTCGCCGCGCACCGGGGAGGCCACGGCTTCGACATGTCGGTGCTGGAGGCGATGACCACCTCGATGCAGGTGTTCTCCTGGCTGCGTAAGGAATTGATGCTGTTGGAGGTCGTCGGCCGGTCCACCGAGGTGCCATCGGTGGAACGCGCCAAGGACGGCTACGTGGGCATCTCGATGGCCACCGGGCAGCAGTGGCAGGACTTCTGCGCCATGGTCGAATGTCCCGACCTGGCTGACGTTCCGGAGTTGCGGTTCCAGGTGGGCCGGTGGGAACAGCGCGACCTCATCCGGGCGCGCACCGCCGACTGGTTCGCCGCGCACACCGTCGCGGAGATTGTCGAACTGGCCGAGCTGTTCCGTATCCCGATGGCGGCGATCGGCAATGGTGAAACCCTCGCGGGGATGGATCATTTCGTCGCCCGCAACTCGTTCCTCGACCATCCCGCCGGGTTCCGGTCACCAGGCCCGCCGTGGCGGATGAGCGAGACGCCACCGCTGCCACCCGCACTGCCACCGAGTCTCGGTGATGCGGCCGGGGATTGGACCGCTCGTGCGAAGCACGGCCGCCCGGGCCTGCCGCTCGACGGCGTCAAAATCGTCGATCTGACCGCGTTCTGGGCCGGCCCGGCCGCCACCCATCTGCTCGCGATGCTCGGCGCTGACGTGGTCAAGATCGAATCGGTGCAGCGGCCCGACGGGATGCGCTTCGCCGGCGGCTTCCGGGCCGACGTCGAGCGGTGGTGGGAATACAGCTGGGTGTTCCACGGCGTGAACTCCGGCAAGCGCTCGGTCACATTGGATCTCGAATCGGACGACGGCAGAAACCTTTTCGGCAGGATGGTCACCGAGGCCGACGTCGTGATCGAGAACTTCACCCCGAGGGTGATGGAGAACTTCGGGCTGGGCTACGAGGCGCTGCGCGGATTCAACGAACAGATCATCGAGGTTCGCATGCCCGGCTTCGGGCTCGACGGACCGTGGCGCGACCGGGTGGGGTTCGCGATGACGATGGAGCAGCTCGCCGGGCTGGCGTGGATCACCGGCTACCCGGACGATCTGCCGACCGCACCGCGCGGTGCTTGCGACCCACTGGCCGGTGTGCACGCCGCGTTCCTGACCCTCGCCGCTCTCGAGCATCGACGCCGGACCGGGCAGGGACAGTTGATCGAGGTGCCGATGATCGACGTCGTGCTCAACGCCAGTGCGCTGCAGACCATCGAGCGTGATGCCGCCGGTGTGCTGCTGACCCGGCGGGGTAACCGCGGACACGAGTTCGCCGTGCAGAACGTGTATGCCTGCGCCGGGAACGACCAGTGGGCGGCGGTCAGCCTTCGCCACAGCGGCGACTGGGATGCGCTCAAAGAGGTTCTTGGACAACCCGTCTGGTCACACGGTCTGGCGTACGACACGGAGGCGGGTGATGTGATCGACGCTCACCTGGCCGAGTGGATGAAAGACCAGGCCCGAGACGTTGCGGTCGAGACGCTGCTCGATGCCGGTATCCCCGCGGCGCCCGTTCTGCAGCCGCCCGACGTGATCGACAACCCGGCGCTGCAGGCCCGCGACTTCTTTCAGACGGTGTCCCACCCGTTGTGCGGACCGCTGCCCTACCCGCGGCCGCCGGTCACCGGCCACTTCGTGGACAGCCCCGCGCCGCTCCTCGGTCAGCACAACACCGAGATCTTCACTCAGACACTGGGTCTGACGGATCAGGAGCTGGCCCGCCTGGAATCCGACGACGTGATCGGGTCGTGGCCGCTGGGCTTGTGACTTACCGGTGGATCCAGTCGGCGGTCTTCAACCGCCACGTGCGGCGGGCATAGTCGATCTCGGTGTACGGCCACTGCGTGACGATACGACCACCGGGTGAGCGAAAGTAGCTGCCGCACTGCGTCCACACCGTCTGTTCGAGCTCGGCGGAGATCTCCTCGTTGAACCGTCGCTCGGCTTCCGGGCGCACCTCGAGCGTGCCGCCTTTGCGACGCAGCCGCGCGACCGCGTCGGCGGCCAGGCGGGCCCCCGCTTCCAGGATGTAGACGATCGAGTTGCCACCCTGGTTGGTGTTGGGCCCATACAACATGAACAGATTCGGGAATCCGCTGACCGCCACGCCGAGGTATGCGCTGGGATCCTCACCCCACCGCTCGTGCAGGGACTGGCCGCCGACGCCGATCACCTCGATACCGGACAGGTAGTGGCTGGTCTGGAATCCGGTGGCGAGCACGATGACGTCGACATCGGTGGTCGACGAGGCGGTGCACACCGCGTCCTCGGTGATCTTCTCGATGGGTTCGGTCACCAGCGACACGTTGTCCTGCTGCAGGGCGGCGTAGTAGTCACCGCCGAGCAGCACCCGCTTGCATCGGAACGGATAATCGGGGGTCAACGCCGCGCGCAGCTCGTCGTCGGCGACCTTGCGGCGCAGGAACTCTTCGGCGATACCCTGCCGTCCGGCAACCCGGGGGTCGTCACGTCGCAGCGCGGTGTTGTCGTGCTGTTCCTTCCACAGCCGCCACCGCTCGCGTCGGCTCGCCCAGGGAATGCGGCGGAACCGATCGAGTTCGTCGGCGCCAAACGCGCGGTCGTCCTTGGGCACCATCCACGGCGGTGTGCGCTGAAAGACCGTCACGTGAGCGGCGTCCTTGGCCAGTTCCGGCACCACCTGCACGGCACTGGCTCCGGTGCCGATGACCGCCACCCGGCAGCCGGTGACGTCGGCGCGCGGATCCCACCGGGAGGTGTGCATGAGCGACCCGCCGAAGTCGCTCAGTCCGTCGATGTCGGGCAGCTTGGGCTCGCCGAACAAGCCCACCGCACTGATCACCACATCAGCCGAGTACGCGAAACCGCTTCCGCTTCTGACGGATTCGAGGTCGAGTTCCCACTGCCGCACACGTTCGTTCCAGCGCATGCTGCGCACCGCGGTGCCGGTCAAGAGGTGTCGCTTCAGATCGAAGTCCTCGGCCACCGAGTCTAGGTAGGCCAGGATCTCCGGCTGCCGGGCGTAGGTGCGGCTCCAGTTCCGATTGGGCGCGAAGGAGAACGAGTACAGGTGACTCTGGATGTCGCAGGCCGCACCGGGATAGGTGTTCAACCGCCAGGTACCGCCGACACCGTCGCAGCGTTCGATGATTGCGATATCGTCGACGCCGATGCGCCGCAACGCCACCGCGGCGGCAAGGCCACCGAACCCGGCCCCGATGATCGCCACCCGCGGCGACCGCGGCCGCACCGCGGCCCGCAGACGCCCACTCAGGTACCGGGTTCTCATCAACTGCCACCGTGCCCGATGTCGAGACCGTCGAGTGTGCCGTCCTCCCGCCAGGCAGCGAGGATGTCGGCGTACTCGGTGGGGGTGCCGTAGAAGAAGCTGCCTTGGCGGGTGGTGGCGTTGGCCTGCCCTTCCCTGTTGTAGTAGCCCGGGGTGCAGCTCCGGGCCCGGTCGGCGGTTCCCGCGGATCTGCCCACCACGACCTCCACCCACGCATCCTCGGCGGTCGTCGTCGTTTCGAGGCGGGTCAGGTCGCGGGCCATTGCCTGGGCGATGATCCACGCGACGTGGGTGGCCTGCACGTCGAGCAGGTAAGGGAAGTTCACCGTAAAGCCCGACTGGGCAATGCTTTCGACGAACAGGTTGGGGAAACCGGCCACCATGAGACCGTGCAGCGTACGGACACCGGGACGCCATTTGTCGGTCAGGGTCAGGCCGTCACGACCGACGACCTCGAAGCCGGTGCGCCGCGCGTATTCGGTGCCCACCTCGAATCCCGTTGCGAAGATCAGACAGTCGAGTTCGTGCTCGACGCCGTCGACCACGACCCCGCGTTCGGTGATGCACTCCACGCCGCGGCCGTGGGTGTCGACCAGAGAGACGTTGGGGCGGTTGAAGGTCGCCAGGTAGTCGTCGTGGAAGCACGGTCGTTTGCAGAAGTAGCCGTACCACGGCTTGAGCGCCTCGGCGGTGTCCGGGTCGGCCACGATCGCGTCGACGCGGGCGCGGACCTCCTCCATCTTCGCGAAGTCGGCCAACTCGCCGTCCCGCATCACCAACAGTGTCTTGACGATGCTGGTCCACGCGTCGGCCACCAGGTCCTCGTCGGCTTCGCCACCGGCGGTGAGCTGCTGGAAGTTCTCGATGCGGCGACGCTGCCACCCGGGACTCAGCCCGGCGGCCCACTGCGCATCGGTAGGCCGGTTGGCGCGGACATCGACCGAGGACGGCGTGCGCTGGAACACCGACAGGTGGCCGGCAGCACGCGCCAGGTGCGGAACGCACTGCACCGCGGTCGCGCCGGTTCCGATGATGCCGATTCGCTTGTCGGCCAACAGTTCCAGATCTTGTCCGGTGTACTCGTAATCCCACCGGCTGGTATGGAAGGTGTGCCCGGCGAACGCCGTGATCCCCGGGATTCCGGGAAGTTTGGGCTTCTGCAGATAACCGTTGGCCATCGAGACGAACCGGGCCCGGATCGCGTCGCCACGGTCGGTCTCGACAATCCAGCGCTCGAGCTGGTCATCCCAGCGGATCTGGCGCACCTCGGTGTGCAGGAGGGCATTGCGGTACAGATCGTAGTGTTCGGCGATGCGCTGGCAGTGCGCGAAAATCTCGGGGCCCTTGGCGTACTTCTCGGTCGGTAAGTATCCCGTCTCCTCGAGCAGCGGCATGTACACGTAGGACTCGACGTCACAGGCGATGCCCGGGTACCTGTTCCAGTACCAGGTGCCGCCCACGTCGGCGGCCTTGTCGATCAGCCGGATGTCGACCACGCCGAGTTTCCGCAGCCGCGCCCCGGTCAGCAGGCCGCCGAATCCGGCGCCGATGATGGCGACGTCGACCTCATCGGTCAGCGGCTCGCGCGCGGTGGGCCCACCCGACCAGGGGTCGCTCGCGAAACCCGCGAAGTCACCGGCCACCTCGACGTACTGGCCGATGCCGTCCGAGCGCAGCCGGATCTCACGCTCGTGGGCATAACGGGCGCGCAGCGCGTCGGGATCGAAGGGCAATTCGCTCACGTCGACACCACCGCGCTGGCGATCACCTTGGTCTCGAGGTACTCCTCGAATCCGGCCACACCCATCTCCCGGCCGTTGCCCGACTGTTTGTATCCGCCGAAGGGGGTGTCAGCCGAATACCACACTCCCCCATTGACGCTGACCGTTCCGGTCCGTAGCCGCGCAGCGACCCCGGCCGCCCGCTCCGCATCGGAACTCCACACCGCCGCGCTCAAACCGTAGGGCGAGTCGTTGGCGATGGCCACCGCGTCGCCGTCGCCGTCATGGGCGAGCACCACCAGCACCGGTCCGAAGATCTCTTCTCGGGCCACCCGTGCAGAATTGTCCAGGCCGCGAATCACCGTAGGGGCGATGAAGTATCCGCGGTCCAGCCCGGCGGGACGGCCACCCCCGCAGGCGAACGAGCCACCCTCGGCCAGCGCCAGATCCAGATAATCCTGCACGCGGTCGCGCTGGCGTGCCGAGATCAACGGCCCGCATACCGTCGCATAGTCGGCCGGATCGCCGACCGCGATGCCGGCCATCGCAGCAGCGGTCGCCTCGACAGCTTCGTCGTAACGCTTGCGCGGCACCAGAAGCCGGGTGGTGAACGCACAGCCCTGGCCGGCGTGGCGAGAGACGGCGAGTGCCGCAGCGCCACAGGCGCGACCGAGGTCGGCATCGTCGAGCACGACGAACGCCGACTTGCCGCCCAGTTCGAGGAAGACCTTCGTGATGGTCGGGGCTGCAGCGGCCATTACCGCGGTGCCGGTGACAGTCGACCCGGTGAACGACACCACATCCACCCGATCGTCCTCGCACAGCCGCACGCCGAGGCTGCGGTCGCTGGACGTGACGATGTTGACGACACCGGGCGGAAAGTCGGTGTACTCGGCGATGATCCGACCGACGTGGGCGGCGCACCACGGCGTCTCGGGGGCCGGCTTGAGGACCACCGTGTTACCCGCGGCCAGCGCGGGCCCGAGCTTGGCGAAATTGATCTGGTGCGGGAAGTTGAACGGCGTGATGGCGCCGACGACGCCATACGGCTCGCGCACCAGAGAGCGGTGCGTCGCGATACCCATCGGGGATGCGACGCCGAGATCAGTTCTCCACGAATAGTTTTCGGCGGTGTCAGCGGGAAAAGCCAGATCGTTGACCGGGCCTTCCAGATGGGATCCGTGTGTGAACGTCACCGGGGCGCCCACCTCGGCGACAGTGACCGCGCGCAGTCCTTCGATCTCGGCGGTCAGGGCCGAACGCAGCTGGCGCAGACAGTGCACCCGCAGCGTCACATCGTGCGACCAGTCGCTGTGGTCGAACGCGGCGCGAGCGGCGCCGATCGCCCGGTCCATGTCTGCCGAGTCGGCGTCGGCGGCCGATCCGATCGGCTCTTCGGTGGCCGGGTTGACGGTGCTGAACGTGCCGGCTCCGCCTGCGACCATCTTCCCGTCGATCAGCAGATCGGTCACAGCGGATCCCGGGCCACCGGACACGACATACACCGCGGCCCACCACGCCCGGTGCCGAGCTCAGAGGCGGCGATGGGGAGCACCTCGATGCCCGAATCCTGGAGCCGGGCATTGGTTTCGGTGTTGCGTTCGTAGGCGACCACCACACCGGGCGCGACCGCCAGCGTGTTGTTGCCGTCGTCCCACTGCTCGCGTTCGGCAGTCACCGGGTCCAGCCCGGTATCGATGACCCGCAACGGCATTCCCATCGCGTCGGCGGCGGCCTTCACGAACGGCAGCTCGTCGAGAATCTTCACCCCATCGGGCGTGCGCTTGATCGTGAACGCCGACAACGAATCGCTGATCGCCGGGTACATCACCAGCGCATCGACGTCGACCATCGTGCAGACCGTGTCCAGGTGCATCTGGGCCCGCTCCTGGGCGATCGGAACCGCCAGCACCGTATGCGCAAGACCGTCGTCGAACAGGCTGCGCGCCAACGCTTCCGCGCCCGCAGGGGTGGTGCGCTCCCCGACCCCGACGGCGACCACTCCGGGTGACAGCAGCAGCACGTCGCCACCTTCCACCGGTGCAGTGTGCGACTCGTAGGCACGCCGCACACCGAGGAAGCGCGGATGGTGCGCGTAGATCAGATCGGTCAGCGAGGTTTCCCGGATCCGCGCGGGCAGCGCCAGCGAGGTGATGGCCACCCGCGGTCCGATCCAAAATGAGGAGTCACGGGTGAACAGCAGGTTGGACAGCGGCTCGATCACGAAGTCGCCGCCGTGATGCATGAGCCGAACCAACGACGTGTCTGACGTTGTGCCCGAGGGCAATTCGGTGAACGTCATACCGGCCATGAGTACATGCGCCAGCGCCGCGGGCTCCAGGCCACGCAGATAGGCCGAAAGTTCCTGCGCCAGTGGTAGTCCCAGGCGACGCGCGTCGACCGCTGCAGAGATGCCCTGCATTCGGGCCGCCCCGCTGTTCAACGCCTCAGTCAAGAGGTCAGCCAGCAACAGCACTTCGACGCCCCGCGAGCGCAGCAGATCGGCGAACGCGTCGTGCTCCTGCTGGGCCCGCGCCACCCACGGCAGACCGTCGAACAGCAGTTTGTCGTTGTTGCGTGGCGTCAACCGCTGCAGCTCGGCGCCCGGACGATGCAGGATGACGACCCGCAGCGTCCCGACCTCGCTGTTGGAGCCAAGTGCGGCGGCAGTCACAAAGAGCACCGTAACAACACCTCAGCCAGCTCATCTATCGTCGATGTGTGACCGAGCAAGAACTGGCGCCCGGCGAGCTCGCAGCGCGGGCTGGAGTGGCGATCTCGGCACTGCATTTCTACGAGCGCGAAGGTCTGATCAGCAGCCGTCGAACCTCGGGCAACCAGCGGCGTTATCCCCGCGACACGCTGCGGCGGGTGGCCTTCATCCGGATGTCCCAGCGCCTCGGCATCCCCCTGGCCAGAGTCCGCGAAGCGCTGGCGTCGCTGCCGGCCGACCGGGTGCCGACCAGCCGGGATTGGGCTCGGCTGTCCGCGGGCTGGCGCGCGGATCTCGATGAGCGGATCGGGCATCTGCAGCGGTTGCGCGACAACCTCGCCGACTGCATCGGCTGCGGTTGCCTGAGCCTCCGCAGCTGCGCGCTGTCCAACCCGGAGGACGTGCTCGCGGGCCAGGGACCCGGGGCTGCGAAGCTTTAGGGTCGAAGCTTCAAAGTCGAACACATGTGCGATATCCTCGGGCCTGTGTCTGTGTCGGTTCAGGGCGCGCTGTTCGAACACAGTGAACGCCGCGAGCTCGGCGCCGGCGCGTGGATCGACATGCGCTCGGCGTGGGTCGAAGATGCCGACGCGTTGTTCGAGGCACTCCTGCGCGATATCGCCTGGCGCGCCGAACGGCGCCAGATGTACGACCGGGTCCTCGACGTTCCGCGCCTGGTCAGCTTCCACGACCTGATCGCCGAACCGGCGCCGCACCCGGCCATTACCAGGCTGCGTCGTCGCCTCAACGACATTTATGCCGGTGAACTGGGCGAACCGTTCACCAGCGCCGATCTGTGTCTGTACCGCGACGGCGCCGACAGCGTGGCGTGGCACGGCGACACGATCGGCCGCAGCAGCACCGAGGACACGATGGTGGCGATCGTCAGTCTCGGCGCCACCCGGGTGTTCGCGCTGCGGCCGCGCGGCGGCGGGCAGTCGCTGCGGCTGCCGCAGCGGCACGGCGACCTTCTGGTGATGGGTGGTTCGTGCCAACGCACCTGGGAGCACGCGATTCCCAAGACTGCGCTGCCGAAAGGCCCGCGGATCAGCATTCAGTTCCGCCCGCGCGACGTGCGCTGAGCTCAGCCGCGAATCGCGTTCACGCCGGCGACCAGAAGATCGCCGGCCCGTCCGGTGTTCACCGGCACAACCGGTTTGTCGGGGACCACCAGCGGGTTGGCGCTCACGATGACCTGATAGACGCCGAAGTGCGCGGAGTAGTTGTACGTCTCCCCGGTGCGCGCTTGGTTGTTGACCACGGCCTGCAGCACCCGGTGCACGCCGAGGGTCTTGGCGCCGTCGATCGTGGGCGCCTCGACGGACTCGACCAGGCCGCGCATCGCGGCGCCGCTGAAGGTGACCTTTTTGCAGTCCGGCCCGGGCTCGGTGACGGGCACCGCGGAGTTGGTCTCGACCGCGATCACGATGAAACGGTTTCCCTGGCCTTCGGCCGAGACGGCGGCCATATTGCCCTGGGTCCCCTGCGGTACGAGTTGCCCCGTTGCATATTTCGCACAGGACGGCGGATCGAAGGTCAGCCCGTCGGGCAGTTTCTGGCCGGCCAGCACCTGAGGGTCGATTCCGGTTTTGGCGACCTCGGAGGTGGTGAAGTCCGGGCCGAAGCTCGACTTCAGCGTCGTCACCTTGGCGATATCGGCCTTGGGTTCGGTCGGTGCGCCCGACGAGCACGCGGCGAGTAGCCCGGCGACCAGCACTGCGATGACCGTGCCGGGTTTCAACATCGTGGCCAATGTACCCGCTCAGCCGCGCAGGGCTGCGACCGTCGCGACCAGGAGCTCGCCGACGGAACGCGAATCCAGTGGCGGATGCGGTGATCCGGGATCGGTGATCAGGGTGACGAACACGACGTGGCCGTCCGAGTAGGCCTGCGCGGTAACGGCCTGGCCGTCGGTCTCGGTGCCGGATTCGACGACGGTGCGAGTGGTGACCGTCATCGCGACGGTGTGAACGCCGTCGATCGCGGGCGCGTCGGAGAGGTGCACGTCGCCGGTGGTGTGCGCGAACGTCATCGTCCATGTGGTGCATTCACCGATCAGCGCGTCGCTCGGTGCCGGCTCGGCGGGTATCGCGACGACGACGTAGATGGTTCCGCCCGGTCCTGACGCCGAGTAGCCGCGTGCACCGGGATCGGCGGGCGCCGGGTCGGCCAGCGCCGCGCAGGGCGGCGGCGCCGCGGTCCATCCGGATCCGAAGCCCCACAGGCCCGCCGCGCTCAACGGTCCGGCCACGTCGGCGATCTCGTAGCCGGCCGGCAGTGAGGACCGGACGCGTTTGATGTTGGCCGGGTTGATGGCACGGGTACTGGGCGACGCGCCCGACGAAGACGACGACGGTGGCGGCGAAGTGGGCTGCGCCGCGCACGAAGTCAGCCCTGCTCCCAGGCACAGTGTCGTCGTCAGGCAGACGATGAGCTGCCGCACGAGCCTTTGATATCACTGATTGTTTGCCTGATGCGCGAGCCTCGCGGACATAACCTGTCAGCCATGTGTACTCGCGTGCTGTGGAATACCAACGATCTCGCCGTGCTCACCGGGCGCTCGATGGACTGGCCGGAGTCGACGCAGCCGTTGCTCGTCGGCTTTCCCCGCGGGCGCGACCGCGACGGGAGTAGGCCGGCGGGGCTCGTCGACGATCCGAATCCGCTGCGCTGGACCAGCCGCTACGCGAGCCTGGTGACGACCGTCTACGGACTGGGCACGGTGGACGGGCTCAACGAGGCGGGTCTGGCGGGTCATGGGTTGTATTTGAACGAAACGGACTTCGGGGCGAGGGATGTCTCGAAACCCGGCGTGCACGCCGGGCTGTGGCTGCAGTATCTGCTGGATCAGGCGGACACCGTGGCCGAGGCACTGCGACTGATGGACCAGATCCAACTGGTGAAGGTGTCGGCACACGGACGCGACGCCAACCTGCACCTCGCACTCGAGGACGCCGGCGGCGACTCGGCCGTGATCGAGTTCGCTCACGGCCGCCCGGTGGTCCACCACGGTCGCGAGTACACGTTGATGACCAACGACCCCACCTACGACGAGCAGCTGAAATTGCTTTCGCTCCAGGACTTTTCGCACCCGAGCCGGGAAATGCCGTTGCCGGGGAACGTCAATCCGGTCGATCGGTTCCAGCGGGCCGCCTACTATTCGGCGCTGCTGCCCAAACCGGGTTCGCAGCGCGAGGCGATCGCCGGCGTGATGGCGATCATGCGCAATGTGTCGGTTCCGTTCGGTGCCCCCTACGGCGACTTCGGTGTCTACAACACCGAATACCGAACGGTAACCGACCTGACCAACCGGATGTATTTCTTCGAACTGACCACCAGCCCCAACGTCATCTGGGTCGAGATGGACCGATTGAAACTCGACGACGCCCCGGTAGCCGTCGACCCCTACGACCAGTCACTGGTCGGCGACATCACCGACCGCTTCGCGCCGCGCGAGATGGCGTTCTAACGGTTGAGGCGCCAGATGTCGGTCGACATCAGCGTCGCGAACGAGCACCACAGCGGGTACGGGGCCAGCGCCGCACCGAGCTTCGGATCCGCTGCGGCGGATCGGCGAGCCAGATCGGCACTGCTGACCGCGAGCGCGCCCGCCACCACCGCCGACGGCCCGAGCTTGTGGGCCTTGAAGAACAGCCAGCTCCAGCTGGCGTTGAGCACCAGGTTGGCACCCAGCGCGCCGATGTAGGCCCGCGCCTTGGCTTCTTCGCCATTGCCCGATAACTTGTCGATCGTCGCCGCCGACGTCACCGCGATATCGGCATACAGCGTGGTCCACGCGATGGGGAACACCGCGTTCGGCGGGACATAGCGCGGCTTTCGAAGCCGGGGATACCACGTTTCGACACCACGACGGCTGGCGATGCTTCCGGTCACGGCGGCCGCGGCAGTGGCCAATGAGGTTGCGACGATGGACTTTCCCATGGCCGTCAACTTACCCATGCGCAATATCGCCAAACGGCTGTTCGCCGAAGGTCGTCACACAGTGGTCAGAACCGGGATCGCTGACCGCCGACGCCCGACTGCTGCCGGGTGGTGTTTGCGGCCGGCGGCCGCGGGTCGCGGCTGGGCTGCGTGCGGGGCTTCAGGCCTGCGGCGCCATGTGGCTCAGCGGGCCGAGCGGCCGACGACGCCGGGGGCGACGACGACGACGGTGGTGTCGGCACCGAGCCGCTGGGAAGTGTTGTGCCGCCGACACCGAACGGTCCCGCCGGTGTGGTCCTCAGCGGGCGGCCGAAACCCGCCGCCTGTAAACCGTCGTCCACTCCGACGGGGATGGCGGCGAGCAGGTTGGCGACCATGGTCGCCGGGCTCTGCCGAGTGGTCAGCGTTGCCCGCGTCGGCGTGCCGGGACTGATGTCTCGGTCATAGGCCCATTCGACGACGACCCGCAGCGGCGCGTCGAGGACATCGAGAATCGGTGCAGGCACACCGAGCCGCTCGAGCGGGATCAACAGCGGCAGGCGCCGGGTCGGCAGCAGGTAGTAGGTGGTGTCGCCGGTGGTGCCCTGATACAGCGCGTCGTTCGCCGACTCGGTGTAGTGCGGGTGCAGGAAGGCGATTCCGGCGAGCGCGTTGAGGTCGGCAAGCAGGTTCAGGGGGCGCCGGGGGAAGTCGGCCCAGCCGTCGTACTGCCGCGCGATGTCGGCGGTGAGGAATCGGCAGTTGGTTCCGCCGGCATCGCAGCTGTCGGTGGGTGTCGCGCCGTCGAACGTGACGTCGAGGATCGGGATGTACAGGCCCGCGAAGCGTTCCAGGAAGCCCCCATTCGGCCGGTTCGGGTTGCTCGTGACGACGAACGAGACGTCCGGCGTCGCGCCGCCGAAATCGAGCTCGCTCGCGATCAGGTTGCGCTTCACGATGGTCGCGATCCGGGCGCTCTGCGAGTACCCGTACACCACGTAGTCCGACGTGGGGGCACTGCCGCCGCCGAGGTCGTCCGCCTTGCACGATGACCGGCCCTGTAGGCAGGCGGTCAGGTTGGCGACGCCCGTCGACACGGACGCGTCGAAATGGCTGGCACCCGCGACCGGCCAGAACTGCTCGGGCGTCGCAACGGCGAGCAGGTGATAGGAGCCGGGATCGGTGGAGTCGGCCCGGATCGCACCGGTCGGTGCGATGTAGAGGTCGCGTGCGCCCTGGGTGTACGGCCCGACGAAATCCGGCGGTTCGCCCACCAACGGGTGTCCGGTACCGCCCATGATCAAGGCTGTGGTCGCCGTCAGCTGGACGGTGATCGTCAGCGATGCGGCCGCGACGATCGCCAGCGCAGCCAGGCACAGCGAACGCAGGACACTACCCATGGCGCCCCCCCACACGCCAGGCGCAACGCCCATGGTGGCTTCATCCGACCCACCACCGCGACCACGCTGCGCCATTGCAATTACGCGGCTGGACACCATGGTGCGCCAATTTCGAGGGTGCCGTGGCAAAAAATGGTTTCACAAACATTCATGTGATTTCGCTGTGAGGGGCACTAAGCTGCTCAATCGAATTTGGTTGGTCGCACAGAACGGCGCGCCACAACAAAAGGAGAACTCGTTCGATGAACAAAATGACGGCGGTAGCTACGGCGGGCCTGGCCGCCGTTTCATTGAGTTTCGCTCTCGTGGGCTGCGGATCGGACAGCAAGAACGACAGCAAGACGTCCACATCCACGTCGACGTCGACCGCGACGTCCACGTCGAAAAGCACTGAGACATCGGCGAGTCCGACGCAAGCCGCCGGCAAGAATAAGACCATTCAGGACTACCTGAAGGAGAACCAGATCACCGAGACGCCGGTCCACCGCGGCGATCCCGGTTCACCGAACATCGATCTGGCGATGCCGCCGGGATGGTCGGACGCCGGCCAACAGACGCCTGACTGGGCCTACGGGGCGATCGTCTTCGACAGCCCCGAGGACAAGAACGATCCGCCGAGCATCATCGCGATCGTGTCGAAGCTGACCGGCAATGTCGATCCGAAGAAGGTTCTCGAGTTCGCGCCGGGAGAGCTACAGAACCTGCCGGGTTGGCAGTCGCTCGGCGATGGCAGTGGCGCCAACAAGAGCACGCTGAGCGGTTTCGACGCCGTTCAGTTGGGCGGTAACTACACCAAGGACGGCAAGAAGCGCATCATCGCCCAGAAGACGGTCGTGATTCCCGGACAGGACGGCCTGTACGTCCTGCAGATGAACGCCGACGCGCTCGATGGCCAGGAAGGCCCGCTGATGGACGCGACGAACGTGATCGACGAGAAGACCACGATCACTCCCTGATCGGTGTCGTAGGGCGGCTGCCGGGGCGTGTTGCGCACCGGCAGCCGCTTTTCAGTTCCGAGGAGATCCGCATGACGCCTGAAGAACCACAAGAACCTGAAGCGCCGAAGGTGTCGACGGGCCGGCGCCTCATCGCCTCGCTGAGTCCGCGCGCTGTGTGGTCGATGGCTGACCCTTATCCGGTGGTGCTCAAGCAGTTTGTGCAGTTCTGTCTGGTCATCGTCTATCCCGCGTGGGTCGTCGGGATTCTCGTTTCGGTGGCGTTCTACTTCACCGGCTACGCCGTGCTGTGGGTGTTGTTTGCGCCAATCCGATTGTGGATGAAGAAGAATCGGCCCGACGAGTATGCGGCGAGTCAGCTGAAGTAGCGAAAGCTTTATCCCCAGTTCAGGATTCATCCCCAGATTGCTGTCGAGCGCTTCGATTTCTGTCAGTGGCGCGGCGTATCGTTTCGAACATGAGTTCGATCACTGCGGTGTTGGAGGCGCTCGATGATGTCGTCGAGTCCCTGGCCGCGGTCGATCTCGATGTGCTGTCCCCGCCGGAGCGGTTCGTCGTGTTGGAGCGGTTGGAGACGGCGCGTCGGCGCCAGGTGGCGGTGTCGCATGCGCTGACCGCACGGCTGGAGCAGTTCGAGGGGTGCCCGCCGGTGCCGATCACGGTGGCTGACGTGTTGCGGGTGAGTCCGCGGGAGGCCAAGCGGCGGATCCGGGATGCCGAACAGCTCGCGCCGCGGCGGGCGTTGACCGGGGAGCCGCTGCCGCCACTGCTGCCGGACACCTCCAAAGCCTGGCAGGCCGGACTGTTGGATGGCGAGCATCTGCGGGTGATCCAAAAGTTCTTCCGCGACCTCCCCGAGCACGTCCCGGCCGCGGACGTGGAGGGCGCGGAACGCATGCTGGCGCAGAAGGCCGCGGTCCTGCGCCCGGACCAGTTGGAGAAAGTCGCGCTGCGGCTGGCGTTGCACCTGAACCCCGACGGGAAGTTCTCCGACGAGGACCGCGCCCGCAAGCGCGGCTTCGTCTGGTGCGGGGGCCAACAGGTCGACGGCATGAGCGTCGGCCGGCTGATCGCTGACCCCGAACTGCGCGCCATGCTCGATGCGTGGTTCACCAAGTTCGCCGCACCCGGAGTGTGCAACCCTGCCGACCAAACTCCCACCCTCACTCCGTCTGAGGAGGTGGCCGAGCGCGACCGGCGCAGCCACGGGCAGCGTCAGCATGATGCGTTGACGGCGTTGGTGCGCGGCCAACTCGGTGACCCGAAGTTGGGGCAGCACAACGGGAGCCTGTCAAGTTATCTGTGTAAGTCGCCTATCCGATTCGTCCTGAATGTGTGTTGCTGTGTTTAGAGATAGCGTTCGATGCGGTCTGGGTAGACCAGGCTGAGTTGTTCGAGTGCTTTCTTCCAGTTGGTGACTACCTGTCCTTCCACGAGGCGCCCAGGGGCTGTTCGGCAGAGCTTCTTGCCGCGTTCTTTGGCCCGCTCGGCGGCGCGTTTGTCCTCGATGTTGCAGATCGCCAGCCACAGCAGTTTCACGACCGAGGCGTCGTTGGGGAACTGGCCGCGGTTCTTGATGACCTTGCGCATCTGGTAGTTCAGCGATTCGATCGAGTTCGTCGTGTAGATCACCCGACGCAACTCCGGCGGAAACGCCAGGAACGGGATGAACTGCTCCCAGGCCCGTTCGAAAGCCTTTGTCACCGTGGGGTTCTTCTTGCCCAACTCCGAGGTCGTGAACGCCTGCAATTCGGCGTGGGCGGCATCAGCACTGGGCGCGGTGTAGATCGGCTTCAGTGCTGCGGCTACGGCCTTGCGGTCACCGTAGGACACAAACCGCAAGGCGTTGCGGATCAGGTGCACCACGCACGTCTGAACGGCCGCTTGTGACCAGGTCGCCGCGATCGCCTCCGGGAACCCGGTCAGTCCGTCGCAGCACACGATGAGCACGTCCTTGATGCCGCGATTGGCCAGATCCGAGCACACCGACGCCCAGAACGACGCTCCCTCGGTGGGCTGAACCCAGATGCCCAGGACATGCTTGACGCCGTCCATATCCACGCCCACGGCGATGTGGGCGGCCTTGTTGCGGGTGTGGCCGCCGTCTTTGACCTTCACGATCATCGCGTCGAGGTAGATCACCGGGTACAGCGGTTCCAGCGGCCGGCGCTGCCAGCTGAGTACCTCATCGGAGATCTCGTCGACGATCTTAGAGATCGTCTCATGCGACACCTCGGTGCCAATCGTAGAAGCCAGGTGAAATTGGATGTCGCGCAATGTCATTCCACCGGCGTACAGGGAGATGATCATGTCATCGAGCCCACCGATCCGGCGGGCGCCCTTAGGGACCAGCGTCGGGGTGAACGAGCCGTCGCGGTCTCGTGGAACCTCCAGGGCCACCGGCCCGGCCTCAGACTGCACCGTTTTGGGTGAGTGGCCGTTACGGGCGTTGGGCATCGCCCGCCCGATGGGATCGCCCTTCTCATAGCCCAGATGCTCGGTGAGCTCAGCGGCCAACCCGCGCTCCAGAGCCAGCTTGATCAACCCAGGTAGCAGCCCGCCCTCACCGGTCAGGGCAACCTCGCCGGAGTCGACCTGAGCCAGCAGCTCATCGACGGCACCCGAGGCCCGAAGCGCCTCGGCCATCTCCACTGTGGACCCCGCCTCGACCAGCGATGAATTCACGTCCTTGCCTGTCGTCACGTCCTGCGATCCTTCCGTTAACAGGACTTACACAGACCATTTGACACGCCCCACAACGGGTTACCCGTCACCGTGATCGCCTCAGCCACAATCCAGGACCTGCAGGCCAAGACCGGGCACGCGGTCACCGCCACCGGCACCCTTCTGCCCATTCCGGACCTCATCCGGATGGCCAGCCACGCCTATCATTACCTCGCCCTGTTCGATGGCGTGAACGGGCAGGCGTTGTGGTTGGGCCGCACCAAACGCATCGCCACCGCCGATCAGCGAATCATGCTGCACAACAAGGAACGCGGCTGCACCCGGCCCGGCTGTGATGCACCGGGATATCTCACCGAGGTCCACCACGTCGACGAATGGGCCGAGGGTGGCCTGACCAACATCGACAAACTCACCCTGGCCTGCCGCGCCGACCACCGACTCCTCGACCAGGGCTGGAAAACCCGCAAACTCGCCAACGGCGACACCGAATGGATACCACCACCGCAACTCCCACTGGCCGCGGGCACCAACACCTATCACCACCCGGAACGACTACTGGGCGGCTAGGCCCGCGAGTACGCCGACGCTTCGGCAACCTGTTCCGGTGTGGGCCGGACCCCGGTGTAGCGCTCGAATTGTTCGGCCGCCTGCAGAGCGATCACCTCGGCACCGGTGATGACCTGCTTGCCCGCCGCGCGCGCCGCGACGATCAGCGGCGTCTCCGATGGCACGGCAACGACATCGAAAACCGTTCGCGCAGCAGCGATCACATCGTCGGCGTAGGCAGGCTCGTGCTCCTCGGGACCGTCGGCCATCCCGATCGGCGTCACGTTGACGATCACCGGTGCGCGCAGGTCGCCCACCTCGCTGCGCCAGTCATAACCCAGCCGCTGGGCCAGCTCCGGTCCGCTGTCGGAATTCCTGGCAACGATCGTACCGTCCTGAAATCCGCTGTCCCGGAATGCCGTTCCCACTGCACTCGCCATCCCGCCACTGCCGCGAATCAGCACAGCCGCGTCCGGGTCGAGCCCGTGCTCGGTGATCAGTCGCTGCACCGCGGTGTAATCGGTGTTGGCCGCGGTGAGCACACCATCGTCATTGACGATCGTGTTGACCGCGTTGATCGCCCGCGCGGAATCCTCCACCTGATCGACCAGCGCCAGCACATCCTGTTTGAACGGCATCGACACCGAACACCCACGAATCCCCAACGCCCGCACCCCGCCGATCGCGCCCGCGATATCGGTGGTGGTGAACGCCTTGTAGATGAAGTCCAGGCCCAGCTGCTCGTAGAGATAGTTGTGGAACCGGGTGCCGATGTTGCTGGGCCGGGCCGCCAGCGAGATGCACAATCGGGTGTCCTTGTTCAGCGCGGGTTTGACCATGTCAACCGATCGCCCGCAGCACCTGGCGTGCCATATCCCGTATTTCGGCGGCCAGTTCCGAATCGATCTGCACCCCATTGTCTTTCGGCACATCGAAGACGGTCGTCACCACGCCGGGCTCCTCACGCTCCCAGTGCGCACCGAATCGGTCGAGGATCGTGCGCATCGGCAGGTTGTCGCCGAGCACCCGCGCTGAGAATCGCTTCACTCCCCCGACCTGCGCGGCGATGATCAATGCATCCATCAGGAAGTTACCGATGCCGCGGCCCTGGTACGCGTCGCCGACGATGAACGCGATCTCGGCGACCGACTGATCGGCAACATCCCGGACGAAACGCACGTCGGCAACCACCGGTCCGTCGGGGCCGTCGACGAGGACCCACACGAAATGGTCGACGTAGTCGACCTGGAACAGGTAATTCATCAGCGCCATGCTCGGCGCCCGCATCGACATGAACCGCCGGTAAAGCGTCTCGGTGGAGAACTCGACCGGCCCGTTCGAGGTGCGCGCGCTGTCACCGGGCAACACCGGACGCAGCATCAGCTCGGTGCCGTCCTTGAGGACCACCGGGATCGGAGTGACGAACGCGGCCAGCCGTTGCCGGGCCGTGCGGACCAGCCGCTCACTGATCCCCGGGAGCTCAGCCATCGTCTCGAACGCCGCGTGGTCGCCGATGTAGCCGGTGAGCGGCTCGGTGGTGGTGACGGTCGCCGTGCGCGGCTTGTCACGCAAGAGCGCGATCTCGCCGACGATCACACCGGCGGAAACCGAGTCCAGAACGACCTCGCCGTCATCGCCGACATGGCGCACTTCAGCCCGACCAGAACCGATGAGCAGGAACGACACCGCCTGCTCACCCTGACGCATCAAAACGCGGCCGGCCGGCGCCTGCAGCGGCCGCAACCGCTCGGCCAGCGGACGCAGCAGCTCAGGGCGGCACCCCTCGAACACGTCCATCTGCGCCAGTCCCTCGGCGCGCACGGTGATCAGCTCTGGTGCCGCCCCCAGTGCCGACGCCAGGCCGCGTTCGCCACCCTCCGCCGTCATGCGAACTCCATAACCATCGACTTCGAGGCTACCGATGGGCCGCAGCCAGGCGGCAGGATTCGGCACACCCGCTGCGTGAGGCCGCGCTATTGTTTGCTGACACAGGACGCAAACGTCGGGGGAGCTGCGTATGCCTGATCAATCCCGCCGCTTCTGGGCGGCCAGACGAGCCGTGACGACGATGACCGCGGCGGCGCTCATCGCGGGCACGCTGACACCGGCCCCCACCGCGTCGGCCAGCTCCCCGACATCGCACGGGCCGATCCGCCTGCCGGTCGTGCTGCTGGCCGCCATCGACGAGGCACCGACCACCCTGGGCATCGCCGACTCCAACCTCTACACCCTCTCTGAAGCGGATCTGAACAAGACCCTCGACGCACTTCAATCCCTCGGGGTCAAGGATGTCCGGATTGCGGTGCCGTGGATCTTTGTGCAGCCCACCAGCTCTGGAAGCTATGACTGGTCCAAACTGGACATGGTGGTCAACGCCGCCGCCGAGCGTGACATGGGTGTGCTCGGGGTGATCAGCGCCACCCCCGCCTGGGCCGGCTTCCCGCTCAACGGCCACCCCAACCCCGCTACCTATGCGGCGTTCGCGTCGGCGGTCGCCACCCGCTACCAAGGCAAGATCTCGGCGTACGAGATTTGGAACGAGCCGAACGGCGTGACGTTCTGGTCACCGGTCAGCGCGAAGGCCTACACCGAGCTGCTCAAGGCGGCCTACCCCGCGATCAAGGCGGCCGACCCGAAAGCGACGGTCATCGGCGGTGTGCTCGGTGCGGTGGGCAACATTCCGGGAGTGTCGACCAGTGCGGTCACATTCGTCACGCAGATGTATGCCGATGGCGCACATGGTTTCTTCGATGCGCTGTCCTTCCATCCGTACCACTACGTGACGCCGTTCTCGAAGGGAACCGAGCCTGGCGAACCCATCGAACAAGTTGCGGCGATCCGCGCACTGATGGCAGCCAACGGCGACGCCGCTCTCAAACTCTGGGCCACCGAATACGGATTGCCCACCAGCGCGGTGTCCCAGGCCCAACAAGCCGCCTATATCCACGATTTCGTCGTCGCATGGCAGCAGGTGTCCGGCGCCGGACCGATGTTCATCTACACCACGCGCGACACCGCAACGGGCGCCTTCGACGACGAGGCGAACTTCGGCATCTTCAAGACCAACTGGACCCCGAAACTGGCGGCCGACACCGTCCGGGCGTTGATCGCCGACCTGGCCGATGGCACCGCTGAACCGTTCGACGTGACGCCCTATATGCCGGCCAACCCGTTTCTTCAGGCCGTTCAGGTATTCATCCGCCAACTCATCAATCAGGCGCTCATGGTGCCGAAATTCGTTGTGCAGCTGATGAGTAGCGCCATCAACGCGGTGGTGAAGACGATCGCCGGAGCGCTGGGCCTCCCGGTGGCCGCCCGCACCGCCAACGCCGTGGCCACAGCACGATCTGCTCCGGCACGTACCGTCGACCCACCGACCCCGCGCCGGGCGGTGGCGACCAGCAAGCGACAGCCGGTGGCCACCACCCCCACCGTGTCAGCACCGGGTTCGCAACGCCGCGCCACAGCCGCCCACCAGCGCAGTCAACGAACACCGGCCGGTGCGACCAGCGGCCAGAGCTCGACGGGGCACTCCGCGCGCTGAACTACAGGTGCTTGGACCGGTTGACGAAGCGGCCGGCGCGCGGTGAAAACAGCCATCCGCCACCGGCTTTCGTCCCGCCGTCGACCGGGATATTGTGGCCGGTGACGAAGCCTGACAGCTCCGACGCCAGAAACAGCGCCACCCGCGCTTGATCCTCCGGCCATCCGACGCGGCCGACCGGCGCCCACGACTGCCACAGCTGCTCGACGTCCTCATAGCCGGTGAGATAGTCCACCTGCGGCGTCTGCGTCAGATCGGTGCCGATGCCGTTGACCCGGATGCCGTGGCGGCCCAGGTCGACCGCAAGGCACGTAGTGAAGTGTGCGACAGCGGCTTTCATCGCCCCATACACCGGATCGCGCGGGAAGCCACGCATGCCTTCGACCGAGTGGACATTGACGATGCTGCCACTGCCTGCCTCGATCATGGCCCCGACGAACGCGCGGGTGACGGCGAAGACATGCCTGAGGTTGATGTCGTACATCCGTTGCCAGGTCTGCGGTGTCGACTCCTCGAAGCCCACCAGCGGCCGGTAATCCCCCACGTTGTTGACCACGACGTCCACCCGGCCGTGCTCGCCCAATACCGCGTCGGCTAGGCGCGCGACGTCGTCGTCAACCGTCACGTCGACGACGTGGCTGCGGATCACCCCGCCCGCCGCGGCCACGGCACGGCTGATCTGTTCGGCGCGCGCCGGGTCGATCTCGGCGACCTCCACGGCGGCGCCGTGCGCGGCGAACAGCGCCGAGATCGCGCCGCCGATACCGTCGCCGCCGCCGGTCACCACCGCAACGCGGCCCTCCAGCAGGCGATTCCAGTCCGCGATCTCCCCGACGTCGCGCGGGCTGTTGCTCATAGCGGCGCAGCCTACGCCGTCAGTACGCCAGCAGGTTCACAATCTTGCCGAACACGCTCGGCAGCGCGGCCGCCGCCGGCACCACCGCTGACCGGGTGGGACCGTACTCGACCGCGTGCAGTAGGCCGGCCGTCAACAGCCGGTAGCGCCGCGACATCCGCCGCCACTGCCGGTCGTAGTCACCGGGCCGGTCGGCCAGAACACAATTCACCAACAGCTCGGCGGCGCCGAAGGCGATGCCGAGACCTTCGCCGGTCAACGCGTCGACGTATCCGGCGGCATCGCCCACCAGCAGCACGCGGCCGGCCCGGCGCCCGGACACCCGCTGCCGCAGCGGGCCCGCGGCCCGTTCCGGCCCGTGCGGTTGGCCGGCCACACGCTCGCTGAGCGCACCGAATTCGGCCAGCCGGCTGTCGAACGAGCCCTGCCGCGCGGTCAGGATCGCGATGCCCACGCAGTCGTCGGCGACCGGGGTGACATACGCTTCGGCGCCGTCACCCCAGTACACCTCCACCCGGTCGCTCCACGGCGCGGTGTGAACGTGGCGTCGCAGCCCCCACCGCCGCGGCCCGCGGGTGGGCCGCGCCAGTCCGAGCGACCGCCGGATCGGCGAGTGCAGGCCGTCGGCGGCGGCCAGGTAGCGGGCGCGAAAGTCCCCACACTGCACCGAGTTCGAGTCCTGCATGATCGGGCCGACGTGGGCGTTGACCACCTCGACCCCCGCCGCGCCGACAGCATCCATCAACGCACTATGCAGCGCGGTGCGCCGCACACCCATCCCCGCCGCGGCCCGGAACGGAGCATCCACCCGCCGTGCGGAGTCGAGGTAGGTGATGCCACGAAACGGCTGGCCGGGCAGGGATATTCCAAGTTTTTCCAGCTGCGCAACGGTATAGGGCATCAGCCCCTCGCCGCAGGCCTTGTCGATCGGTGCACCGCGTCGTTCGACGACGGTCACGCTCAGCCCGGCACGCGCGGCGTGCAACGCGGTGACCAGACCGGCCGGCCCGCCGCCCGCGACCAGGAGATCGATCACGACAGGCTTGCCAGCGCAGCGTTTTCGGTGCGGATGCGGGTGCGCAGCAGCGCCGCGTTGAGCACGGTGAAGACCAGTGCGGTGATCCAGCCGGTGTGCACCAGCGGCAGGGCAATGCCCTCCGCAACGACCGCCACGTAGTTGGGGTGGCTGAAGAACCGGTACGGCCCGCCGACAATGCGGGGGGCGCCGGGGATGACGACCACCCGGGTGTTCCACTGCCGGCCGAGGGTGGTGATGCACCACCACCGCAGGCCTTGCGCCGCAACAACTATCGCGAGCATCGGCCAGCCGAGGGCGGGCAGGAACGGCCGGTGCAGGCCGATCACCTCGACCAGTGCACCGGCGAGGAAGCCGGTGTGCAGCACCACCATGAACGGGTAGTGGTTCGCCCCGAATTCGACACCGCCCTGCGTCCGGCTCCAGGCGAGATTGCGCTTCGCGACGACGAGTTCGGCCAGGCGCTCGAGCCCCACCGCCGCGACCAGCAGCACATACCAGGTCATCAGTGCCAGCGCAGCAGCACCAGTTCCGAGCAGAACCCGGGACCCATGGCCATCATCACGCTGGGGCCGGCTGCCGGACGCTTGGCGATGGTGTCGCGCAAGACGTGCAGTACCGACGACGAGGAGATGTTGCCGATGTCGGCCAGCGAACGCCAGGTGAGTTCGAGTGCCGAATCTGGCAGGTCGAGGCTGTTGACGATCGCCTCGATGATCTTCGGGCCGCCGGGATGGCAGACCCACGTGCCGATGTCGTCGATGGTGAGGCGGTGTGCGCCAAGGAATTCCCCGACGTCGTCAGGCAGGTAACGCTCGATCACATCGGGCAGATCGGCGGACAGCACGAGCTCAAGACCGTCTGGTCCGACGTCCCAGCCCATGGTGCGCAACGAGTCCGGGTAGAGATGGCTGCGCGAATCGATCACGTCCGGTCCGCTGGCGTTGATCTTCTGCGCCCGCCGCTCACCGACCGCGACGACGGCGGCGGCTCCGTCGGCGAACAGCGCGCTGCCGACCAGTCCGGGCAACGTCGGCTTGTTCGCCGTGTAGGTCATCGAGCACAGCTCGACGGACACCAGCACCGCGACACCGTCGGGATCACCGCGCAGATAGTCGTGCAGCCGGGCGATACCGGCGGCACCGGCCACGCACCCCAGGCCGAACATCGGCACCCGACGCACATCGGGCCGCATTCCCAGCCGCCCGGCTATCCGCGCCTCGATGGACGGGGCCGCGACACCCGTCACGGTTGTCGACACGATCAGATCGACGTCCTCCGGCCGCAGCCCGGCTTCCTCGAGGGCACCGGCGACGGCGGCCGAACCGAGCTCGACGGCGTTTTCGATGAAGAGGTCGTTGGCCTCGCCGAAGTCTTTCAGCGCAGGGTATTGGTCCAGTGGCAGGACGAAGTGACGATTATCGACTTTGGCACTGCGATGCAGCTTGCGAAGGATCTCTTCATACTCGCCATAGCCGCCGATGGTGAGAAACGCTTCGGTGACCTCTGCCTGGCTGTACCGGTGCGACGGCAACTCTCCGCGCACACCGGCGATGACACTGATCGGACGCATGTCATTGACACGATGACCGTCCGGTGCGGGTTCACCAGTGTTTGCCCGCGGACCGTTGTTCGACACGTCACCCAGTATGCCTCGCCGGGCCTCCTTCGCGAATCCCCACCCGTTGGTGCATCCAGGCCAGCGGCTTCGGAGCCCACCAGTTCCATCGGCCCATGACGTGCATGAACGCCGGTACCAGCACCAGACGGACCAGGGTGGCATCGGCCAGGACGGCGAGGGCCAAGCCCAAACCGAACATCCGCATGAACGACACATGTGCCGCGGTCAGGGCCGCGAACGAGATAGCCATGATCAGCGCCGCGGCGGTGATGACACGGCCGGTATGAGCCACCCCGAGAGCAACGCTCTCGTCGTTGTCCGCGACGCCGCCCTGCGGTGATGCCAGCCAGAACTCGCGGATCCGGGACACCAGGAACACCTCGTAGTCCATGGATAGACCGAACGCGATGCAGAACAGCAGGACCGGAATGTTTGCCACCAGCGTGCCGGTCGAGGTGGTGCCGAGGGCGCCGAGATGGCCGTCCTGGAAGATCCACACCATCGCGCCGAACGCCGCCGTCAGCGACAGCACGTTGAGTACCAGTGCCTTCAGCGGCAGCACCACGCTGCCGGTCAGCAGGAACAGCAGCACGAGCATGATCACCGCGATCAGGCCCAGGACGGCCGGGAGCCGCGAGGTGATGGCATCGACGCTGTCCCGGTTGGTCTGCGCCGTACCGGCGAACTCGACCGTCCGGTTGCCCGGCGTGCTCACCTGATGCAGGCGGTTGAGCT
This sequence comes from Mycolicibacterium pallens, assembly GCF_019456675.1. Classification (NCBI taxonomy): domain Bacteria; kingdom Bacillati; phylum Actinomycetota; class Actinomycetes; order Mycobacteriales; family Mycobacteriaceae; genus Mycobacterium; species Mycolicibacterium pallens. The sequence goes on from NZ_CP080333.1 coordinate 4,826,773, forward strand.
GATCCTCCGACCGGTCCGAGAACAGCGGCGCGGTGCTCTCGACCGTGAGCAGCGCGGTGCCCGACGCCACGCCGGTTGCCGCCGTGGGCGGCCCGACGAGGTTGCCGCCGACGAACGCGCCCATCGGCGCCGAGACCGACGGCACGTCGGGAACCCGCGACAAGTCCGCGGCATATCGGGCGATCTGTGGGTCGGACAACCCGGCGGCATCCGGAATCACGACGGGGATCGCGGTTTCGGAGTTGTTGGTGAACTCACTGCGCAGCAGGTCGCCCACCTGATGAGCCGATGCAGAGGTGGGCAGCACGCGGTCGTCGGGGAACCCGGGGCGAACACCGAGGAACGGCGCGCCGAGGATGACCAACACCACGACTCCGGCCAACCCGATCGGCACTGCCCGCTTCATCACGAATTTCGTTGAGCGATACCAGAATTGCTGTTCGATCGGCCGCTTGGCGGGTTCGGCCCGGCCCAGCGTGCGGCGGAGCAGGCGGCGCACGTCCAGCGAGTCGAGCCGATCGCCGAACAGCCTGATCGCGGCAGGGGTGATCACGATCGCGGCCAGTGCGGCGAACGCGACGGTGGCCACGCCGGCGTAGGCGAACGACTTCAGGAAGTGCATCGGGAACAGCACCATCGCGCCCATCGACAGCGCGACGGTGGTGCCGGAGAACAGCACGGTGCGGCCCGCCGACTCCATGGTGCGCATCAACGCGGTCTCGCGGTCGGCACCTTCGGCCAGTTCATCGCGATACCGGCTGATCATCAGCAGGGTGTAGTCGATCGCGAGTGCCAGACCCATCGCGGTCGTGAGGTTCAGCGCAAAGATCGAGACATCGGTGAAGAACGTGGTCACCCGCAGCACGGCAAGCGCGCCGAGGATGGCCATCAGGCCGACGGCCACCGGCAGCGCAGCGGCGAACACACCGCCGAAGACCCACACCAGCACCAGAAAGCTGAGCGGAATCGCGATCGATTCCATGAGCAGCAGATCGTGCTGGGACTGCTGGGTGACCTGCAGGTTGACCATCGCCACGCCGCCGGTGCGCACGGCGATGCCGTCACGATCGCGGCTGACCTGTTCGGACAGATCCTTGGCGTAGGTCTGCTGGTTGGCCTCGCTGCCGGTGATACCGACGGTGATCAGGCCCGACTTCTGATCGCGGCTGACCATTGCCGCCGCCGCCTGCGGCGGCGACGTCCACGCCGACGTGATGCCGGTGACGTGACCGGACCGTTTCAGCTGGTCGATGACGTCGAGCGCGGCCGTGCGCGACGCGGGGCTGTCATAGCGATCGCTGGCGGTCACGACGACCAGCAGCTGCACATCGCCCTGGTCGAACTTGTCGGTGAGCAGCTGCGTCGCGCGCGACGACTGCGAGTTCGGATCAGCGAAACCGCTCGGAGAAAGGCTCTTCGCCACCGGTACGCCGAAGATGCCGATCGCCACCATGACGAGGATCGCTATGGCGACCACCTGACGGGGCGCTGCAATGGCTAGCCGGGCGATCGCTCGCAGCAATGGTTCGTCCTTCGGTGTCAGCCCTGCCTTCTGCTGATACGTACACGACCAGCAGTAGGTTCACAACGCTTCCCCGAACGGCTTCGTGGCCTACGAGGCCACGGTAACCAATACGGCACACTTCGCGCATAGTTGTCCCACCCGGCGCCGAAGACGCGTCGGAAGCGGGCTTCCTTGAATAGCGGGCCTACCAGGCAATATGCGGTGAAGACGAGGGCGAGAGCCAACTGATCGGGAGTCCAGGTCGGCACCGTCCAGACCGTCAGGGTGAAGGCGACGTAGATCGGCTGCCGCGTCAGCCGGAACAGACCCGTCGTCGGCATCTTCGGAAAGACCAGCTTGCGGCCACGCAGCAAGGCCACCCAGCCCAGGCTGCCGGTCTGCAACGAGAGGCCGGCGTCGAGCATCGACTTTCCCAGCAGCACCCAGGCCGACGCGTAGAGCGCGATCATCACGACCAGCGCCGAGCCGTGGGCCTGCCACCAAATCGTCCCGGTCGGCGTCCACAGCGCAAACAGGGCAATCAGCTGGAGCGAGCCGACGATGACGTAGGTGGTCGGGGCCAGCGTGGCGCCGGTGCCACGCGGAGCCAGCCGGCCCAGCATGGCGCGGCCCCGCCCAGTGAGCAGCAACGAGTGGACGACCGGGAATTGGATCAGCAACGCGACGTTGGCGACCCAACTCCACGGGGCAGGCACCCTGCCGAACGAACGGCTCATCCCGAAGAACATCGCGGTGATCATCGCGCCGACGGCAACCGCGAACAGCGCATGACAAACGAAGCCGTAGCTCACGGCCAGAACTGTCCGGCCGCCGCCGTTTCGGGCGACGGGCGTTGGCGATGTTGGCCGCACTCACACCTCTCGCAAGCCTTTCACGGGCACCCGCGACCACAACGTAGCGTGGGTCCATGAATCTTCGCCAGCATTTGCCGCTGCTGCGATGGTCGGTGCTGCGCACCGGTATCGGGATCCGCAACTTCAACAGGACGGGTCAGGTCGGCGACGGCCGCGAGACGGCCGCGGCAGATTACGTGGAGGCCAACGCCCGCCGCGGCGACATCGACAGCGTGCTGGCCACGATCGACGAGTACGCCTACGCCAAGTCGTTTCTGGTCAACATCGGCGACGAGAAGGGCAGGCTGCTCGACGCCGCGGTGCGCCGCGCCGATCCCCGGCTGGCTCTGGAACTGGGGACCTACTGCGGTTACGGCGCGCTGCGGATCGCCCGCGCCGCACCGTCGGCGCGGGTGATCTCCGTGGAGCTGTCATCGGCGAATGCTGAAGTGGCGCGGCGGATCTGGGCGCATGCCGGCGTCGCCGAACGAATCACGTGCGTGGTCGGGACCATCGGCGACGGCGGACGCACGCTCGACCTTCTGCGTGACGAATACGATTTCGCCTCGGGCACAGTGGACTTCCTGTTCATCGACCACGACAAGAACGCCTACCTGGCGGATCTGCTCAGCATCATCGGACGCGGCTGGCTACGCCGCGGCGCGGTCGTCGTCGCCGACAACGTGGGCTTCCCCGGTTCTCCGAAGTACCGTGCCTACATGCGCGAGCAGCAGGGCAAGGCGTGGCAGACGGTGGAGCACCGCACCCATATGGAGTACCAGAAACTGGTACCGGACCTGGTGGTCGAATCGCAGTATCTCGGCTGACACGAATCGATCCCCTCCGCACCGGCGGAGGGGGTCGAAATCGTATGTCAGGCAGCCGCTTTGTGCGCCCGGCCGCTGGAGCCGGTTCCCTTCTTGGCGCTTGCGTCGGCCTTGCCGGCGCTCGCGCCCTGGCCCGACTTGGCGGCCTTCGATGAACGGCTGGACCCGGCGTTGATCTTGGTCGGCTCGGCCTTGTTGCCGTCGGTCACATCGGCGGTGCCGGTGGAGACCGTTTCGGTGGTCACCGCCGCGGCCGGCGACTTCACCTTGGCGGCAAGCGGAGTGACGACGGGAGCCGATCCGCCGGGCAGTGCCCCGCGGATCGCCTGGGCGATATCGGTGACCGAGTCCTTGACGAAGTCGACACCGGCCTTCGCGACAGTGACCACGCCGTCGCGGATGGCGGCCACGATCTTGGTGAGGTCGCGCGTCTTGACGGCCTGCACGACGTTGTAGATCGCGGTCTGCGGCGCCACGATCAGGTTGCGGGCGTTGACGAACAACTGGCCGCCCAGCGACGGAGTCTGGCTGACCTCGAGCCCATCCCAGCTCTGCAGCATCCAGCCGTCCTCTGGGTTACCGGTGACGACCACGACGGCGGTGTTACCGAGCGGATGCGACAACATGAGCATGATGTCGGGATTGTCGACGTTCATCATCGTCCAGACCATGATCGTCGCGCCGTGCGAGAAGATGACCGGATCGGTGTCACCGTTTGCGATCACGTCGGCGATCGCGCCGTTGACGCGCGCTTCAAACTCGTTGCCGTTCTCGCCCAACGGAATCGGCAGTGAGCGCAACCCGAGGGTCCAGGCCACCGGAATGAGGAAGTAGCCGATGCGGCCGAGACCGCTGTCGATCGGCGAACCCTCGAAGATGCCTGCGCTGATCTCCCGGAAGCCACCCTCCTCGATGGGCGTGAGGCCGGTATCCGTCGCCAGCGGGGCTGCGGTCTGGTGGGTGCGAATCATGTCGGAGACGTAAATGCTGTCGTAGCCGCCGTCCTTCAGCACAGCCGCGATGGCTGCGGCCTGCGCCTCGCCGACAGCAGTGAGCTCCGGCCCGGGCACCTTGGTGTCGATACCGGCGCCGGCCACGTTGCCGTAGGACTCGCCGTGACGCACCCAGGTCAAGGTCATCGAGTCGGCGGCCCAGGCGGGCAGCGCCGACATCAGGAACAGCGCGACGGCCGAGACGACGGTCGCCAGTGCTCTCAGTGCGCGGCGCGGCAAGGGCCGAACGCCTGCGTGATCTCGCATTCCGAACTCCATCTGCAGCCCCCGTCGTAGTAGCGCCAGACCCTAGTGACTGTGCGCTCGGTCACAGTACACAATTGCAAATCTGTCTACAAACACCCTGGCTAGGGTCTCGGCAAACTAACGATCTCGTGGATTTCCGGTATCGGCGCTCGCCCCTCCGAGTAGCAGATGGTGTCGTGGAAGGCGATGTCTTCTTCTGCGATCCGCGCCGCCGGTGTTGCGGCGGCCGCGGCCTGTTCCGTGTTGCTCATGACTGCCCTGCCCCACGCCGGCGCCGCCCCTGCCTTCGATTCCAACGGCTACGTCGACTCGACCGCCCGTTGCTCGGGTGCCGCGGTCCTCTTCGGCAGCACCGACAGTTCTCGGGTGGCGATCTGCAAGACATCCGGCGGGTACGAGTACCGGGGCGTGCGAGTGCGCGATGGCGCCAAGCTGGTTCTGTCGGCGTCGAGTTCCGGCGACGGGTCCTACACCGCGGTGAACGATGGCATCAGCTACACGGTGAGTTCGAGCTCACTGACGGTCAGTTCGGGCGGAAGCGCGATTCGCAAGGAGTCGTGGCTGGACTTCCACGGCCCGCAAACCTCGACTTCGACAACGACCGGCACCTCGTCGTCACCGACGACGTCGTCCACACCCATCAGCACCACACCCACGTCGACGACACCCTTGCCGCCGCCGTTGCCTGCCGAGGTGGGCGGCGGCGGCCACCACTAACCCTGCAGGGCCGCGGTGAGGCGACGCACGGCACGGCGGGCGGACCTGACCGCCTCAACCCCAGCAGCCTGAGCCAGTCGCGTGTTTTCCACGGCGGCGCGTTTATTGATGCGGGCCAGCACACCGCGGCCGTCGTCCGTCAGGCTCACCAGCGGGGATGTTCGATGGTCGGGATTGGCCACCAGTTCGGCGAGTCCGTCGTCGACGAGTTCGTTCGCGACCCGCTGAACCGCCTGCCTTGTCACGCCGAGGCGGCGAGCCGCCTGCGGAACCGTGAGCGCGTCGCCGGAGATCACGCTGAGAAATTGCCATCGCGCCTGCGTCTGCCCTTCGCGGGCCGCGATCGCCTCCCCTGAACGCCGCAATAGACCGGCGAGCTCGTACACGTCAGCGACGAGAAGAGCCATTTCGTCGGCCATCCAGCCTCCCCACAATTGACAACACATTGTCATTTCGGTTTGATGTTGTCATGCTACCCTCAAGTCCGGCGATGCGGAATCTCGACACAGCACTGCGTGACGCGATCGCCAACCGTCCTGCCACACAGGGATTCCCGTACCTCGCCGAGACACTGCGCCGAGCGGGAGTCCGCACGACCACCTGGTGGTTGCCCGCGATGCAGAGCTGCTACGAGACCGAGCTCGGCCCTGTCGTTGTCCAGTCCCCTCCCCTGTTCGACGGCATGGCCGACATCCCGCCCTTCGACGACGTCGCCCTCATGGCCGCGCTCCACGACGATCAGACTGGGCAGACCACCTTTCCGCAGTTCGCCGAGGCGGCATGACGGGCAGGGGTGGTGCGCTGGGTGGTGGCCCTCGATGAACGCACGTGCACATACTTCGGCTCGGGTGATCAGATTTACGTCGAACAGTATGCGGCCGTGGACCTTCCGCTCAGGTGAAGGACAGCGCGAGCCGCTCGAGACGGCTACTCGTGGCGCTGGCGTTCGACGCCACCGCCAGCAAGGCCACCACGAAGCAGACCACGGTGTAGACCATGCTCCCCGTCGGCGTCCCATCGGCGGTGATGCCGTTGTTCGCCGAGAAGTACGCCCCCAATGAGCTGATCCAAACTACGCCCAGTACACCGAGATACAACGGTCCGAAGATACGGACGAACCAGCTGGGCGTGAAGTCGTGTCGGGTTCGGACCCACTGCCGCGCCAGGACCGGTACGGCGATCGCGGCGACGATTGCCAACTCGACAACGAAGATCACGACCTGCGCGGTGGTGTTTGGCTTGTCGCCGCCGAACAGCGACGTGGGGATGCTCAGCAGCGCCAGCCCGACGGGCACGAGAACACCCGCGAGGGCGGTACGCCACGCCAGCCCCGCCCCCGTCGGCGTCCTGCGGCCAACCAGCCACATGACGAGCAGGGTCACCACGATCGGCCCGAGGGTGGCGAAGATGAACACGCTCGTCATCGGCACAGAGGCGAACATCGGGTGATTGATCGGATTTTCGGTGTTCCATGCCCACCAACGCAACTGCGGGCCGAGCTGGTCGAAGATCTCGTAGAAGCAGTGGTGGACGAAGCCGACGCAGATGGCGCCGACCACCACCCCGCGGTCACGGAAAACGCCTAAGCTACGCACGATTTCAAAGGCCAGGGTGACGACCGCGGGATAGAGCGCGATGATGTACAGCGGCAGCCGGTCGAACAGGAAATCGACCGTGAACACGTTGTGGGCGAACACCACTCCCAGTTGGTCCTGGACGCCGAAGAGATTCGGGAAATACAGCGGGATCTCGATGACGAACAGATAGACGACAGTGGCGAACCACAGCGCGAGGTTGGTCGGATCACCGTCGCGACGCCACCGGCGGATCGAATGGGCCAGCGCCAGAACGGCTCCCGCGACCATCATCAATTCCAGGACCGGCAGCGTCCAATTGCTCAGCTCCAGCGGGTTGCGTAGATGAATGAACGCGGGCGCATGCTGACAAGAGAAGCCGCCGAGCGGCCGCGCGATCGCATCGAACGCGGCTGTGCACTGCTGGCCCATCATGCTTCTCCGGCGACCGACGCACCGGTATACCAGCGCGTCACGTCACCGCCGGCTTTCCACCGCGCCAACCACAGGTCGGCGAACTCCGGCAGCCGATCATTGGCAGGGTCGTGAAAAGGCTTCTGGCTCAGCAATACCCGACCGGCCGCGACGAGACGCTCCCGCCGGGGGACGGTCGCGAACGCGTTCGGTGTTGAAGCCCTCCTGCGGGCAAGCCGCTGCATCGCCGTCTGGCGCATACCGAATGTGGGTAATAGCGTGCGGGCATCGACCTTGCGATCCGCCTCGGGCACATGCTCGTTCACACCATCGGCGATGATCCGCATGATGCCCATCAGATGGCGCACGACACCCGGCAGCGCCCTGATCCGATACCAGCTGTCGCCGATCGCGGCGTCATAGACGATCAGCGCCGAACTGCGATGCTCCACTTCCTCGACGAAATGCCACATCAGCAGCGACGCCACCCGTTCGTCGCCGGGCCGGAACAGCGTCGCCTCGTTGTCGAGCATCATCTTGAAGCTAGGCGTGAACGTGGCTTCCAGGTCGGCGATATAGGCCAGACGGAACCTCAGCGGTGCAGTCCTGGTGAGGTGCTCGTAGTCGGCGACGGCAGCATCCAAGGTCTGCTGAAGGCCCGGATACCGGCGGATCAATGCGGAGACGTGCTTGCGATGCGTGCTCGAGTGCTGAGCTTCCTGACGCAGGAAAGCCGTTGCCTCCGAGGCGGCTTCGGGATCGGTGATCAGCGGTGCGGCTTCCTGCACCGCAGCCACGATCATCTGCTCGAAGCAGATCGCGATGATCGAGGTCGCGTTCATGAAGAACGAGAACTGCGGGTTGTCCGGATTCCACTCCCACGGGACGTCTCCGGTGAAGTCGAACTTGGGCCTGCGGACTTCCAAAGCCGTCATGGCATCTCCGTCATCTAGTCATTACACACAATGCTCATCTGTGTGTCATGTGTGTATTCTTGGAGCAACCGGAGGGATGAGTCAAGGCTGATGGCACGAAAGGGTTGGGGCGGATCTCCGCCCGCGGATGACGCCGAGGCGCGCAAGCGGATCATCGACACCGCGCTGCGCCTGGTCGAAACGCGGGGTGCGGCTCAGACCACGATGTCCGACATCGCCGACGTCCTGGGCATCACCCGTCGCACGGTCTATCGCTATTTCACCGGCACCGACGAGCTGTTCACCGCGGCGGCCGAGGCAGCCCTCGACGGTTTCGTCACCCAGATCGACCGGGTCGTCGCGGACATGGACGTCACCAGCCAGCTCGTCGAGGTCGTCGCCTACATCATCGAGCGGCTGCCCCAGCAACCGCAGCTTGCCCTGCTACTGGCCAACGACCGGTCGAACATTTTCAGCCGGGCGATGCTCACCAGAGATGTGATCGCACGGTGCCGCGCGATCCTGCACCACGCCCAGATCGACTGGGATCATCTCGGCTTCGACGATGCCATGATCGATGAGCTGATCGAGTTCCTGTTGCGCATCATCCAATCCATGGTCATCGCGCCACCGGACCCGCCACGGTCGGCCGCGGACCTACGCGCATACCTGCATCGGTGGATCGGTCCGGCACTCACCGGTTCGCGCTGAGCACCGACACCACCTCGTACAACGGGTCCGGCGTTGTCGAGATACCACCGATGTACGGGCGTGACGCTTCCAGCAACAGGAACAGATTGGTCGCGACGATGAGCCCGACGATCGCGATCATCGGGTAGTGCATACCGGGCTTCTCGACCCCGTAGATGACGACGGTGCCCAGGACGAGAGCGCTGGTCAGAAGGATGACCGCCCACAGCGGCCAGGGCGGCCCGGTGTCTTCGCGAGCCGTCAGCAACCGGACGGTGCGGGCCTGGCTCACCTTGTCCAGGTTGGCATATGACGTCGACAGAAGTGTCTTTTGACTGTCGGTCGCAGCATTGACCGCGCGGTAGGCCGCCGACAACTGGGCCAGGGCCGCGTCGGTCTCCGGTGAGCGATCGCCCGTGCCGTCTTCCCACTCTGCAATTGCGGACTTTTCATAGGTGAGCAGGCTCTGGCGGATACGGTCGGCGTCATCCTTGGCGAAAACATCGACATCTCTTGCCATTTCAACTGCGGCCGCACCTTCGGCGCGGGCGTTCGCGTCCGCTGCGCTGATCTGGCCCCACATCGACGACGACACGAAACCGATCAGGAAGGCGTAGATGAAGCCGATGAAGGTGTAGGTGAACTTGGTGACGTCGTTGTGTTCGTCTCGGGTCAACGCGGGAAATCGGCGGCGAACCACGGCGGCGAGCAGCATCGCTCCCCCGGCGATTACGACGATCAGAGCGGCCAGCAGCAGCCCGGGAGGCACGTGACTGACCAGCCATCCACTCATCGGCGACTCCCCCGGTCATCACACGCACGACAGTTGAACTCTAGTGTCCCTGCCGCGCAACGCGTTCGTCGTGGATCCGGACGAGTTCGCGGAATCCGATCCGATGGTACTTCGGTGTCGGCTGGATGCCCCACTGATCCTGGGCGGTGTCCTTACCTTCGGCGCCTTCCGGGGGGCCGAGCGGCGGGTAGGGGAACTTGCACTCCAGCGTGTCGTCGGAATAGCGGACCTTCAGCAGCTCACTGCAGATCTCGGTGAGGCTCAACGTCGGGTAGCCGTAGTAGACCGCCATGAACGGCAATGTGAATGCGCCCTCGACCACCAGCGCGACCAGACACACCAGCACCGCGCGCTTGATCCATTTGTGCATCCGCGCGTAGTACGGCGTGGTGCCGGGCGGGAGGTCGTCGACGGTGTCTTCCGCGACCGGGTTGGATGTCGTCATGTTTACTCCTTGAACCTGTTCAGTCGCTGAAGATTTCGCGGTTGACCGTGTGCAGATACGGGATCGCCAGGAACGGGGTGATGTAGAAGATGTCGTAGAGCCACCATCCGATGACCGGGAAAACCACACCGGCATAGCGCACGTCGGCGTACATGGTCATGTTGAACACGTACAGGCACCAGATCAGCACACCCATCCAGCAGGTGACGATCATCCACTGGTGCCCCCAGCGCTTCATCTGCAGAAACCCGATCGCCGCAGCGCACCGCATCGCAAAGACCGTGAGGATCATGCCGAACACCATGGATTTCTCGCCCGGTCCCGCCGCACCGCCGACCCACGCTTCGTTGTAATGCCAGAAGTAACCGGCGTCGAACATTGCGCCCCAGCCGACCATCAGCACCCGGTTGATCAACGTGTGGTTGGCCACGAGATCGAGTGCCCAGCCGAGGCTGTTGAGCATCCCATCGATCAGCACGAGATACCCGATCAGCGTGACGATCATGGGCCGCACCGAAAATCCGGCACGTGCGGCTTGCCGTTGTAACCACACCCCGCGCAGGAAGATCGGCAGGCCGAGAATTCCCGGCGCCCACATACCCATCAGCGCGGCGCCGGCAATCATCCACTTGTCGGCGCGGCGCTGCGCGAGCCGTGATTGCTCATCGTGCTCCTCCAGGCCGACCGCGCCATCGGTCCGGCTGATCGAGGAGGCTGTCACAAGTCCCACCAGCCGCGGGCGAAGGACATGTACAGCTGGATTCCGAACATCACCAGCAGGTACCCGTAGATCACCACCTGCAGGATGATCAGCGCCCTCTTACGCTTGCGCTCTTTCTGATCCACGTCGGTCCACCTTTCTAGACATCCGCGCCGGCCAGGCAGGCCGCCGCGATTTCACGCAAACCGTCGCTGATCGCACCGTCGGTGCTCAGCGGCGCCAGAATGCAGGCGTCCGCCGCGGCCAATTCGGTTGCGCCGGAGACGATCAATTGCGCAGCCGTAACCAGAACGCGGGTCGAGGGTGGCTCGAAGTGGAACGCCTCCTGGGCTGTGCGGATCGCGACCGCGCAGCGCACCAGCCGTTGCGCCACGGGCAGCGCGACACCGGTTTCGGCGACGATCACCTCCGCCTCCCGATCTGGCGGCAGATAATTCATCGACAGCGTCGCGAACCGCTGCCGGAACGACGGTTTCAGTTCCTTGAGCGAGCTGCGGTATGCGGGGTTGTACGAGCACACCAGCATGAATTCCGCAGGTGCTCGAACCACTTCACCGGCGCGATCCAAGTACAGCGTGCGCCGGTGATCGGTCAGCGAGTGCAGGACCGCGAGCGAGTCGTGGCGTGCCTCCACCACCTCGTCGAGATAGCAGATGGCCCCGGCTTTCACGGCCCGGGTGAGCGGGCCGTCAGTCCACACGACGTCACCGCCGGTCACCATGAACCGGCCGACGAGGTCCGAGCTGGTGAGGTCGTCGTGGCAGCTGATCGTAACGACGGGCCGACCCAGCAGCAGGCCCATGTGTTCGACGAGCCGCGTCTTACCGCAGCCGGTGGGACCGGTCAGCATGACCGGAATGCGTTGGTGGAAAGCCTGTTCGAAGAGCATGACTTCGTCGCGCGCGGAGAAGTAGGTCTCGGTCATACGGTCACCAACTCCCGATGGACATGGGCGAGCACCCGGGGCAGATCGTCGACCCGGCGGATCCGCTGCGATCTGCGGGGGCCGAACACCTCCGGCAGCGGGTCGACCCGCGTCGGGCCGACGCCGACGTAGTACACCGAGACGCCGGCGTCGTTCGCCTCCTCGACGGCATGAGCGGTGTCAGCCCATGCGTAGCGACCCTCGTAACCTTCGTCGGAGATGAGGCCATCGCCGATGACGATGAGCAGGCGCCATTCCGAGGGCTGTGCCAGGAGCCGACTTGTCAAGTGCCGCAACGGTGCGCCGAGGCGGGTGTAACCGCCGGTCGTCAGACCCAGCTTGCTGGGTGGTGCGAACCGTGGGTCGTCGAAGTCCTTGAGGCACCGCACCTCGACCCGGTGTCGGGTGTTGCCGGTGAAGACGAACACGCCGTGGCGCTCCCTGGCGAGGTTCATCGCCCGCGATAGCGCATCGGCGCAGGCCAATTCGAGTCGGAAGATCCGGCCGCCCTGAGCTCCGAGAGACGAGCTGCCGTCCAGCAGCAGAGCGGTGGTGACGTCGCGGCTGACCGGCGACAACTCTCGGAAGATCCGGGGCTCGGCGGCCGCGCCGGTGGTGAGGTCAAGGTAGTGGCTGACGTACTCCTCGACGTCGACGTCGGAACCATCTTCGAGCCGGCTTCTCATGGCCCGATGGGTGTGCTCTTCGAACCACTTCCGTAGATCGACGCTGCCGGCAATGGCCTCCCGATCCCGACCGGCGTGGGAATGCTCCAGCACCGCAACATGATTGGGCATGAAGCGCTTGGTCCAGGCATTCCATTCCGGATACGGGATCCCGGGCCGATGCTCGGGAGTGATGTCCGCGTCGTTGTCCTGGGGCCGGCTCGGCGGCGGCAGGTTGGAGTTGCGGACGCCACCGTCCCCGCCGACCGGCACCGAGTAGGGACGGGGCATACGTTTCTGCGTCGATGTCCACGGCATACGGCCGAATGTCCGGCGCAGCGTGTCGCTCAACCCGTTCGGGGCGGTGTAGGCCAGCGGTAATCCACCGAGCAACGGGTCGACGTGCACCTGTCTGTCTCGGTGCGCCAACGCTATTGCACGCTCAAGCATCTCGTCAGCCGTCATGTCGGCCGGCAGCATGTCGAGGTCGGGTAGCGCTCGTCGCATCTCGGCGATCAGGCCCGGCCAGCAAGAGGCGATCCACCCGGAGGCGACACCGGCCTCGACGAGCGTGAGCGCACGCAACTCTCGGGCCGACAGCTCGCTCAACCGATAGCCGGTGATGCGTTCCTTCGACGGCGAACATTGCAGTGCCACAGCGCAGGTGAGGATGCGGCGGGTCCACTGCGGACGAGGCGGGTAGGGAACGTGGACGTAGTCCAGTGTCGCGTTCAGCCCGAAGCTGCGCTGCTGTCCGGTGACGAGGCGGACGCCGTCCCGACGTTGGTGGCTCAAGGCGACCGCAGTGACGGCGCAGCTGCGTTCGAGCGCCATCGCGCGGGGGTCGGACAGTTCTGTCACGGCGCTCAGAAGGTGCCGATGTTGGAGAACATCCAGTACCAGAACGCGATGATCGCGATGGTGCCGCCCCACGCGCCTACGTATCGCAGGATCTCCCAGAGATATGCCATGGGTTGCCTCCTAGTCGGTGAAGATTTCGCGGTTGACCGTGTGCAGATACGGGATCGCCAGGAACGGCGTGATGTAGAAGATGTCGTAAAGCCACCACCCGATGACGGGCAAAACGACACCCGCATAACGCACATCGGCGTACATGGTCATGTTGAACACGTAGCCGCACCAGATCACCACGCCCATCCAGCAGGTCACGATCATCCACTGCTGACCCCACCGCTTCATCTGCAGGAAGCCGATCGCCGCGGCGATGCGCATGGTGAACACGGTGAAGATGAGCCCGACTTCCCAGGCCTTCTCACCCGGGCCGGCCGCACCCCCGACCCACGCCTCGTTGAAGTGCCAGAAGTATCCGGCGTCGAACATGTTGCCCCAGCCGGTCAGCAGCACGCGGGCCAGCAGTGTGTGGTTGCCGACCATGTCCAGCGCCCACCCGACGGCATTGATGGCGGCGTCGATGATCACCAGGTAACCGAGCAGCGTGACGAGCATCGGGCGCACCGACAGACCATGGCGTTGCGCCCGGCGCAGCAGCCACACTCCGCGCAGGAACAGCGGCAGGCCGAAGATGCCGAGAGCGGCCGAACCGATCAGGATGCTGCCGGAGATCAGCCACCTGTCGGCCTGACGCTGCGCCAGCCGGGATTCCTCCATGTGCTCATCGAGTCCGCTATCCGCGGGTGTGGACGAAGCCAGGGTCACGGAAACTGACTATAGTCAGTAAAACTAGCGAGACTCAATACTGCGCAGAGTTCTCACCACGTAGTCGTCGATCATCGCGCGTTGCGCCGGCCAGTCGTGCGTGGTCGTCAACAACGCGTAGAGGCCGAGGAGGAAAAACACGGCGCTGTTGATCGGAATCACCGTCGGATCCACATGTCCACGCTGTTGGACACGCTCGATCTCCCGGGCCACCGCGACGACGACGGGGTGTTCCTTGCTTTCGTCAGCGGGGCGGGTTTGCGAAAAGTGCAATGCCAGAAAGTCTTTGAACAAGAGTGCACCGAGTCGGCGCTCCAGGCCCATCACCAGGCGAACGGCCTCGTTGAGGGTCGACTCCAGATCGCGGTCCGAATCTGCCAGATAGCGGTCGAATTGCTTGGCGATACGTTCCTCTTCGCGGCGCTCCAACTCCAGGAGCACGTGTTCCTTTGTGGGGAAATGGAAGAAGAACGTACCGTGGGCGACTCCGGCGGCGGCGACGATAGCACCGACATCGGCGGCGGCGATACCCGATCGCTTGAATTCGGCTATTGCCGCGCCCATGAGTCGTTCCCTGGTTTGGAGCCGCTTCGTCTCGCGTGCGGAAACCTTGTCTGCCACCGACATGCACCAACGATATCGCGCAATTTCAGCACTGAGCTGCTGACTGGAGTCAGTTATTGACGGAGCCGAATGATTCGCCTCCGGTAACGCCCGGTGCCACGGCGCCGATATACCCGTTGGGTTCGGACTAAGCGCTTGAAGATGTGGCGCCTACCTCTACCTCGCCCGTCTCCCGTTCCCGATGTCTGCGAGAACGTGTCGCATGCGAATACCGGCATACGACGCAGACCCGATGACGAAGGAGTATTGAAGATGAATCTGAAGCGAATCGCCGCGAAGACCGCTCTCACCGCTGCCCTCGGCGCCGGCGTCCTCGGTGCGGCCAGCGGCATTGCCCAGGCCGACCCGCACTGGCCGTGGCCGCAGCCCCCGGGCCCGGGCGTCAATGTCGGTGTTCCCGGCAACCCGCTGCCGCCCGGACATGACGGCTTCCCGCCCCCGGGTCACCTGCGGTGGATCCCGCAGGACATCGACGATGTGACGCCGCCCGCGTGGGCGCTGCCCGCTCCCCCGCCTCCGCCGTGGGCTCCGTTCGCGCCGGTGGTGTGGAACGCCAACGCGCAGGTGTGGGGCGTTCAGCTCGGCACCTCGTTCGTCGCCCTCTAGATCACGCTCGCGGCGGCCGTCTCCTCCCGGGGCGGCCGCCGCTCGCGTGAAAGCAGGCTATTCCGAAGGTAATTCGTCGGTCGGCGCGAGTTCGACCAGCAGCGACATCCCGTGGTGCGGGATCATCTCAACTGCGAAACTGTGCAGATCGTCGACGACGGCGATCTGGTTGCCGGTGAACATGTCTCGTACCGTCGCGCCCGGCGGCAGGGTCTTCGATCGGACGGTGCCCGCGATGTCCTCGTTGGCGAAGTTCAGCACCGTCAGCTGGTACTGCTCGGGCTCGTCGAGTTGATGGACCATCACCAGCATGCCGCGATGCGAGACCTCAGGGATGTCGATCTGGCGGCTGGTCGCGATGCCGTAATGCGCGCGTACCCGCAGGATCGCCTGCAACTGGCGCAGGAAGCTGGTGTCGTCGGCGAGCTGCTCCGGGATCGAGCCGTACAGGCTCCGCCCACGCGGCATACCGGCATTCGACTTCATCGCGTCGGGGTTCACACCCATCAGGTCGTGCGCGGCGCGGTGGATCCAGCGGGTGTCCCCGCCGTGCAACAGGTCGGCGACGTCGCCCGCCGGCAAGGTGAGCATGCCGCACAGGTCCCACCCGGACAGCGCGAACACACCCGGCTGCAGCGCATTGAACATCGCCAGCAGCAGATGCGCACGGCGAATGCGATCGATGTCGCCGTCGATATCGTCGAGATCGGTGTACCCCAGCGTCGCGGCGATCACAGTCGCTGTGGTGCAAGCGATTCCGTTCGTCGTAAAGACGCGATTGTACGGTGCCGCCGGGCCGGTCAACGCTTCGGTGAGGTCGGCGCGGACCCGCGCGCCGAGCGCTTCCCCGGTGATCTCGTGGCCCTTGTAGGTGTAGATGTCGTCCTTGTGGCCGTTCGACCAGTGCACGAGCTCGTAGGTCAGTTCGTCGTGGTTCTGCAGCGCGTGCACCAGCGACGCCGGATCCACACCCAGCTCAATGGCGGTACGCAGTGTGAGCCGCAGGAATTCTGTGTCGGCCGTCGCCAGGGCATGGTGATAGGCGGGCCGGTTGACGAAGTCGTAGGACAGATCGGCGCCGGTGCCGCTGGTCTCCTTGATGTCGTCGATCGTCAGATTGAGTTCCTGGAAGGTGAAGCCGCCGAGCTTGCGCACCATGCTGCCGATGAACTGGTTGGCAGCCTGCGACAGCGGATGCCCCTCCGACCACCCGACCGCTTCTTCCCCGGAGGTCTTCTCCGCACCGAGGAATCCGTTGGCGTCCAAACGCAATCCGCCGGAACCGAGGTCAGTCAGCGAGTGCAGGGCATCGCCGATGACCAGTCGCATGCCGGCGAATGACGGATCGAGCCAGTTGATCGAGGGCTGGCCCTCCTTGAAGTAGTGCAGGTACACCCATCGGCGCTCGACTCCGTCGATACCGACGACGGGACGGGTCACACTCCAGTTGGTTTCCTTGATGCCCTCGGCGTAGAAGATGACGCGCTGCAGTCGTCCGATGATGTAACCCGCTTTGTCGAGCCATTCCTCCGTCGCGGCGTCGACGTTGACCGAATCACGGCCCGGAGGGACCTCGGGAAGGTGCTCCCAGTCCAGCGGATCGATGTCGATCATGTGGTAGATGCCGGGATAGTCGGCGTACTTCATCTCCGCCAGGCGGAAGTCGGCGCCCTTACCGGTGTGGCCGGGCACGATGTCATCGAGAATCGTGCCGCCGTACCAGTTCGCGGTGCCGCACATCTGGCGGAATTCGTCTTCGGTGCCGAATGCCGGGTCGATCTGGGTGCTGATGCGGTCGAAGTGGCCGTCGACGCTGGGGGTCTGTTGCCAGCCCGAGATGCCACCGGCACGTTTGACCGGCCCGGTGTGGATGCCCTCAATGCCGATTTCGGCGAAGGCCTTCCACATCGCCTCGTCGGCCATGGCCTTGAGAAACGACTCGTCGGGCCGGGTGATCAGCGAAAGCGGGTACGCGGTGAACCAGACCGACGCGGCGTCGACGGCGCTGCGCGGGCTGGGCGTGGCATAGGGGTTCTGCCACATCGAACCCTGCCCGGAGAACTGCTGGCTGATCTCGTTGGCGTCGGCGAGCATCGACTGCGACAGCAACCACGACACATAGGCCTGGTTGTCGGCCGTCGGTGTGCCGTCCTGGGCAATCGACCTGCGTACGAACGGATTTCGCACACGCGGCCGGAAGCGCAGCGTTCGAGGTCGCGCGGGGTGCAGGTGCTCGTCGTACGTGATCTCGGCAGGCGCATTGCCGAGTTCACCCTCGTCGGGCGGTCCATCGTCGGGTATGGACTCCACCGTCTGCGACATGAGACTCCTGACCTTGTCTTGCCTACAACCTTGCCTGCCAAACCCGACGACGCGCCACTCGAGTATTGCCACCGGCGGTGCGGGTCGAAACGCTTCGCCGCTCAACAGCGCCAATAGCCGAACGGCCCGGAGCCCGCCTAGCCTCGACGGTATGGACGAACTCTCCGACGATGTGATCGCGTTCCTCTCCGAGGGCACTCGGACGGCCAAACTGGCCTATGTCGCGGCCGACGGGAGGCCGCTGGTCGCCCCGGTGTGGTTCATCGTGGACGGCGGCGCACTCGTCTTCAACACCGGAAAGGCGACCGCGAAAGGGCGTGCGCTGAGCCGCGACCCGCGGGTGGCAATCTGCGTCGACGACCAGGAGCCGCCGTTCTCGTTCGTCCAGGTTCAGGGCACGGCGTCGTTCGGTGAAGATCCGGACGAGCTACTGGACACCGCGACCCGGATCGCGGCGCGCTATATGGGCGCCGATCGGGCCGAGGAGTTCGGCCGGCGCAACGGTGTGCCGGGTGAGCTCGTCGTGCGGGTGACGCCGACGAAGGTGATCAAGGCCTTCGACGTCGCGGACTGACCTAGAAGAACGGGTTGCTGTTCTTCTGGTGTTCGGCGTCCTGCGGGCGTGGACCGAACCGCGCGATGTAGTCCTGCTCGATTCGCGCGTTCTTCTGCCGTTTCTCCACGTCGACGAGGTTCGGGTCCAGTCCGTGCACGGCAAGGCGATGGCGACGCCAAACTTTGTTCAGGGCAAGTGAAATCGCCAGCGTCCACAAGTAGATCGGCACCGTCATCTCAGCGTGCACGTAAACCGCGTTCTGCTCGACCGGCAACAGCCAGAACGGCGCCAGGATGATGAACGGCGGGATGGCTGCTTTCAGCATGAACCGTTTGACGGCACCGGGTCCCGCAAGGTCGTTGGCGACCCAGTCCCGCATGGACGCGGGGAGTCGTCGGAACCCGTACGAGTACATGATGAGTTGGCCCAGATTGGGCCGATCGGCGGACGTGGCAGCCTCCTCGGTAGCGGGATCTCACCCCGTACCTTACTCGCCGTCGTCGGCGACAATTTCGGTGGAGCTAAGGGGAATCGAACCCCTGACCTTCTCGATGCGAACGAGACGCGCTACCAACTGCGCTATAGCCCCTTGGTCGCTAGCAGGCTACCAGTCCGAGCCCGGCTTGCCGAAACCGGCGACCTACTGGCCGGCCGCCCGCGGCAGGTCGAAGTGGCGGGCGAACGCGACCTCGTCGAGGTGCTCGAAGATCGGGTCCTCGTCGTCGATATCCAGCACCGCGGCTCCTGGACGACGCAGCCGCGACGGCACGACGTCGAACTCGCGATCCTCGGTGTTCTCCACACCCAGCCGCGAGCGCGCCATCCGCTGCTGCCGGCGGCGGCGCACCTGCTCCTCGATCCTGGTCTGACGGCGCAGGTACCCCAGGTACAGCACCGTGACCGCACCGGCGCTGCCGGTGGCCCACCACAGATCCGAGCTGACCGTGAACGACAGCACCGCCGTGACGACCATGATCGCGGCCATCACCATCAGCACCCGCTTGCGGAAGCGGTACTTGCGCGCGCTGACCGCCGCGGCCGTCGTGGACTCCGAACGCCGCTGCCGGCTCGCCCGCGGAGTCACGGTCGTCGCGGGCTCCTCCTCGGCTTCCAGACCCGAAGTGTCCTCGATGGTTTCGTATTCGTCGGCCGTGCCGTCCTGCGGCTCGTCCTCGGCAATCGCCTGGAACTGATCGGTGTCATCGGACTCGGCCGGGGAATCAGCCTCGCCGTCTTCGGCATCGTCGCTCTCGGCGACGGGCGCCTCGACCACCGGCTCCTCGACCACCGGGGCGGCGGGCTCGTCGAACAGGCTCGGCTGGACATCGGCGCTGCGCGCGGTGCCACCGACCGGCAGCGCGCCGGAGTCCTCGTCGACGACATCGACGTCGAGGTAGTCGGGCTCGGCTTCCTCCGTCACCGCGGCCACCACGACCACCGAGCGGGTCCGCGAGGGCTGCTCGTCGGAGTCCAGCTCATCGAACTGGTCTTCCTCCGGCTGCCAGTCCGGGTCGTGCCGATGACCGGCCGACGGACCGCTGCGCTTGAACCGGCGCGATTTGTCGTCGCCGTTGAGCACGCGGGTGGCAAGCGCGACGTCACTGGTGCGTCGGACGTTGTCCCGCTTGCTGATGAGCATCGGCACCAAGACGAACAACCACAACACCACGAGCGAAATCCAGAGCAATGACTGGGGGATGCTTGGCATGTGGCCTGCTCCTTTCCCGTCCAGGCTAGGTCCGTGACCTACGCAACCCGAGACGGCGCGCCGCAGTCAATTACACACTTGTAATTTGCCCTTGACAAGCACCAACAGCCACAAGTGTCACATTAGTAACAAGTCAGCTCGGCAATCAGGCCCAGTGCGCCAATCCGCGGTGCACCAGCCGGCCCGCCACCGACCCCTCGACCTCTTCCACCGTCATCCCCACCAGCAGGTGATCCCGCCACGCGCCGTCGACGTCGAGGTACCGCTGCAGGAGGCCCTCCTCACGGAAACCCACCTTCGCCAGAACCGCGCGACTCGCCGCATTTTCCGTGCGCACCGTCGCCTCCACCCGGTGCAACCCGACCGGTCCGTAACAGTGATCCAGACCCAGCGCCAACGCGCCGGTCGCCACCCCCGCGCCGGTCACCGCGCTGGAAACCCAGTAGCCGATCCACGCCGAGCGCAGCGCCCCGTGCGTCACATTGCCGATCGTGAGCTGACCACAGAACTGCCCGTCGAGCTCGATCACGTACGGCAACATCCGGCCCTTGCGCGCCTCCGCCCGAAGGCCCGAGCACACCGCGGGCCACGACGAAACCGCATGCCGCACAGTCCAATCCACCTCAGCCGTCGGCTCCCACGGCTCGAGATGTCGGCGGTCGGCCAACCGGATGCGGCTCCACATCGCCGCGTCACGCATCCGCACCGGACGCAGCCGGATCACACCGGCGCCGACGCGCAGCGGACCGGCGGACGCCGGCCAGCCCGGGTGCAGAGAACTGTTACGCCACAAGTTCACAGGTCTCCGCGGTTCAGCCTCGTTGCGCCAGGAAGGCGACGTCGACGAGTTCGCCGGTTCGGACCTGATCGACCTCGGTCGGCACCACCACCAAGCAGTTGGCCTCGGCCAGCGTCGCCAGAAGATGCGACGAGGCGCCCGGGGCGCCGCCGAGCGCCTGCACCAGATATTCGCCGGTGTCCTGGTCACGCATCAGCTGTCCCCGCAGGAAGCCCTTGCGTCCGGGTACCGAGGAAATCGGCGACAACGCCCGAGCCTGTACGACACGCCGAAGCGACTGCCGCTTACCCAGCGACAGCCGGATCAGCGGGCGAACCATGACCTCGAACACCACCAGCGCGCTGACCGGATTGGCCGGCAACAGGAACGTCGGCACCCCCTCGCGGCCCAGCTGGCCGAAGCCCTGAACCGACCCGGGGTGCATGGCGATCCGGGTGACTTCCATATCGCCGAGCTTGGACAGCACCGCGCGCACATTCTCGGCCGCCGCGCCGCCGACCGCACCGGCGATCACCACCAACTCCGCGCGGTTCAGCTGGCCCTCGACAGCCTCGCGTAGGGCTTTGGGATCGGTGCTGACGATGCCCAGCCGGTTCACCTCGGCACCCGCATCGCGCGCCGCGGCGGCGATCGCATAGGAGTTGACGTCGTAGACCTGGCCGTTGCCTGGCGTTCGGGAGATGTCGACCAGCTCGCCGCCGACGCTCATCACGGTCACCCGGGGGCGGGGATGCACCAGCACCCGTTCGCGGCCAACCGCAGCCAGGAGTCCGACCTGCGCGGCACCAATGATCGCCCCCGCGCGCACGGCGACATCGCCGGGTTGCACGTCGTCACCGGCGCGGCGCACATAGGCGCCGGACCGCACCCCGCGCAGCACCCGAACCCGGGCCTGACCGCCGTCGGTCCAGCGCAACGGCAGCACGGCGTCGGCCAGCGTCGGCATCGGCGCGCCGGTCTGCACACGGGCGGCTTGTTTGGGCTGCAGCCGGCTCGGCGTGCGTGCACCCGCTTCGATGACACCCATCACCGGCAGGCTGATCTGACCTTCACCGGAATCGTCGTCGGGATCGGCGCCGATGCCCTGGACATCCACGCTGCGAACCGCGTAGCCGTCGATGGCGGCCTGATCGAAGCCGGGCAGCGGCTGTTCGGTGACCACTTCCTCGGCGCACATCAGGCCCTGCGCCTCGGCGATCGGCACTCGCACCGGTCGTGGCGCCACCGCAGCGGCCGCCACTCTGGCCTGCTGTTCCTCTACCGAACGCACCGCGCGCCTTTCTGCCTCGAGCTCGGGTCGCGCGGGCCCGCCGCAGCTCCTACTGTTCGGTCTCTTCGGCCAGGCCTAGGCGCGCCGTCAACCATCGCCGCAAATCCGGGCCATAGTCGTCACGATCCAACGCAAAGTCAACCGCAGCCTTCAAGTACCCGCCGGGATTTCCCAAGTCGTGTCGAGAGCCGCGGTGCACCACGACATGCACCGGATGCCCTTCCTTGATCAGCAACTCGATGGCATCGGTCAGCTGGATCTCGCCGCCGACTCCGCGGTCGACGCGGCGTAGCGCGTCGAAGATCGCGCGGTCCAATATGTAGCGACCGGCCGCCGCGAACCGCGACGGCGCGTCTTCGAGCTTGGGCTTCTCCACCATGCCGTTGACCTTGAGCACGTTCGGGTTTGCCGCGTCGGGAACCGGCTCGACGTCGAAAACGCCGTAGGAGCTGACTTCCTCGTCGGACACCTCGATCGCGCACAGCACCGTGCCGCCGCGCTTGGCGCGCACCTTCGCCATTGTCTCCAGCACACCGGTCGGCAACACCAGGTCATCCGGCAGCAGCACCGAGATGGCGTCCTCGTCCGGGGAGAGCACCGACTCGACGCATCCGACGGCGTGGCCCAGGCCCAGCGGCTCGTGCTGCACCACCGACTCGACCTTGATCAGGGCCGGCGCGCGGCGCACCTTCTCCAGCATCGCCTTCTTACCGCGGGCCTCCAGCGTGCCCTCGAGCACCAGGTCCTCCACGAAGTGGGCGACCACGCTGTCCTTGCCCTCAGAAGTGACGATCACCAGCCGCTCGGCGCCCGCCTCGGCAGCCTCCTCGGCGACCAGTTCGATACCCGGGGTGTCGACGACCGGCAAGAGTTCCTTGGGAACTGTCTTGGTCACGGGCAGGAATCGCGTACCCAGTCCGGCCGCGGGAACGATCGCTGTCCGCGGAATCGGGACCTCTGGCGGCCTCATCGTTCACACCCTAACGACAACATGTTGGTCCTTCACTCTGGCGGAAAAGAGATGTGCGCTGACATGGTGGACGGCGTGCTCGCCGGTACTAAAGCCCAACACCGGGCCGCCTTGTTGGCGGCGCGCCGGGACGTGCCCGACGCGGTTCGGGCAGCCGAGGCCCTGGCGCTGTGCGAGCACCTCGGCGAGTTCGTGAGTGCCAACGACACGGTGTGCGCTTACCTGCCGGTCGGCACCGAGCCGGGCTCGCCGCAGCTGGTGGACCGGTTGCGCGAGCTGTGCGCCCGCGTCCTGTTGCCGGTGGCCCGGTCCGACGAGGACGGCGGTGCGCTGGCGCTGCTCTGGGGCGTGTACGTGCCCGGCGGTTTGGTCAGCGCCCGGTTCGGCCTGCTCGAGCCGGCCGAGCCGTGGCTGCCGAGCTCGGCGCTGGGCGAGGCGGACCTCGTGCTGGTGCCTGCGCTGGCGGTCGACCACCGGGGTGTGCGGCTGGGACGCGGCGGCGGCTTCTACGACCGGTCGTTGCCGATCTGCCGACCCACCACCAAGCTCATCGCGGTGGTCCGCGACGCCGAAGTTGTCGACGAACTGCCCAGCGAACCTCATGACGTTCGAATGACCCATGTCCTCACCCCCAAACACGGTCTGTTTGCGCTGGCCAACACCTAGTGCAGGCATCGGCCTACCATGCACCCCAACACGCCCCCTCGCAGGCTTTTCTCCCCATTTCGTCGCGCTGTTCCCCCGGCGCGGCTTGGGGGAATGATACGTGCCACATGGCGGTTCTAGCACTTGGCACGGTAGAGTGCTAAAAGCACCAAGTTTCGTCCCGGAGGTTCATGTGCCGACCTACAGCTACGCGTGTACCGAGTGCGACAACCGCTTCGACGCGGTGCAGGCGTTCACTGAAGACGCGCTGACCAGCTGCCCCCAGTGCTCCGGTCGGCTGCGCAAACTGTTCAACTCGGTTGGCGTGGTGTTCAAGGGCAGCGGCTTCTACCGCACGGACAGCCGCGAATCGGGCAAGAACAGCAGCAAGTCGGACTCGTCGTCGTCGTCGAGTTCAGAGAAGTCGTCGAGCTCCAGCGAGTCGTCCAGCTCATCGAGCTCGTCGAGTACGTCCAGCTCGTCGAGTTCGTCGAGTTCCTCCGCGCCTGCGGCAGCAGCGTCGAGCTAGCAGCCCGATCTCGTTGGGGCGCACAGCTTTTCAGCTGTTCAGGAAGCCAGCCCCGCCGGATTGCTGATGTCCCTGTATTCGACTGAATAGCCGACCAATTCACTGCTCTCGTCCTTGACCGGACGGATGTGGACTTGGACGGTCGAGCCATCCGCGGCACTGCCATCAAAAGCCGGGAACGGCTCGTCGAGCAGATCGGTGGCACGCAGTTGGGCCATCGTCTCCGGAGTCACCCCGATCAGGTCCCAGATGTGGCGCCCGGCAACTTCTGCCCCGTTGGCATCCATAGTTCTGTCGAACGCCTTGCTGGACGCCACCACGGTGCCTGCGGGATCCATCAGCGCGACGGCGGTTCCCGGGGCATAGTCCTCGTCGAGCCGGTCGGCGCGGACTTCCAGGGACATCGGTGCCGATAGGCCGCCGTTCTGCCGGGCGGAGGCGAACTGGCGCAATGCATTTGGGACCTGGTGGGCCGGCGTCGGCCGTCCGAACAGGTAGCCCTGCGCCAGCTTGCAGCCCATCCCCCGCAGCAGATCTGCCTGCCCGGCGGTCTCGACCCCTTCGGCGACGACGGCCAATCCCAGGCTGTGACCCAAGCCCACCACCGCGTCGACGATCTTGCGGCTCTGACGATGGTCTTCCATTGCCATCACGAAGCTGGCGTCGATCTTGAGTTTGGAGAACGGCAGAGTGCTCAGCCACGTCAGACTCGAATAGCCGGTGCCGAAGTCGTCCATGGCGATCATGCAGCCGAGGTTGATCAGCCGGTCGAGCGTGCATCGCGGTTGCGTCAGGTCGTCGATGAAACCGTTCTCGGTGACTTCAATGTGCACGCGGCTCAATGGAAATGACGAATCGATAGCCGCTTTGGCGATTCTGGTCGCCAACTCCGGATTGCGCGGTTGCGTCGGCGAGACGTTGAAACCGAGAAAGATGTTGTGCGGCCAGTCGGCGGCGGCCGAGAACGCCGCCCGCATCAGTTGGTCCAGCAGACGATCGAGCAGACCAAAACGATCAGCGATCGGGATGAATTGGTCCGGGCCGATGAAGCCCTGCTCCGGGTCGTGCCACCGGGCGAGAACTTCGAACCCCAGAACATGCCCGTCGTCGAGCGAGACGATCGGTTGGAAGAACGGCTCCACGCCACCGGATGCCAAGGCCGCCAAGAGTCTGCGCGCAAGGAGCTGGTCGGCGTTCACCACCGCGCCTCCTCTCCCCGCCCAGGCGCAAGAAACTACCGATACTCAAGTTACAGGCAAACCTGATGCAGGGCATCCATAATGCGAAAACGCCGTTGTCTGCAAACAATGCATCGGCGGACCGCGCAGTTATCAACAGGCGGGTATGCGCGCGGAATCACGATGCCTTCCGCCGATCTACGGTGGGCGCATGAGCGAGTCGCTCAACCCCACACTGCCGAGCCGGATTCGGCACTTACTACGCCCCGACTTCACCCGCACGGTGTTGGCACGACGGGTCGTCGCCGGCGCGCTGGTCGTATTGGCGGGCATCGCTGCGCTGCGGTCCGACCCGGACAGCCAGCAGACCGAGGTGGTGGTCGCCGCCCACGACCTCAGCCCCGGCCTGACCCTGTCTCCCGACGACATCCGGGTGGAAAAACGTTCTGCCGCAACAGTTCCCGACGGCGCGCGAACGACGGGCGACGACGTGGTCGGAGCCACCCTGGCCGGGCCGGCACGCCGGGGCGAAGTGCTGACCGACGCCCGGGTGCTCGGTTCACGCCTGACCGGTCTCAGCGCCGGGCCCGACGCCCGGGTCGTGCCACTGCACCTCGCCGACGCCGCGGTGCTCGATGTCATTCGGCCCGGCGATGTCGTCGACGTCATGGGGGCCGCGGACGCGGGCGGTGACGCCAAACCGATGCTGGCCGCGACGAACGCCGTCGTGGTCCTTGTTTCGCCCAAGCCGAAGTCGGCCGGGGCCGGCGACGACCGGGTGGTGCTGGTGGCACTGCCGGCCGCGGGAGCGCACGCGTTGGCCGCGGCGACCTTGGTTCAGACCGTCACGCTGACGATCCACTGAGCTACTCGGCGGGCGGCGCGGGCACCGGCGTGCTGGGTGGCGGCGTCGGCTGCTGGATCGCATCCATCACCATGTCGGCGATCTCATCGGACGACGAGGTGTTCGGCGCCCCGGGGGCGGGCGTGGGGTTCGGAGCGGCGGCGGCGACGCCGCCGGAGAGCGCCAGCGCACCGCACAAGGCCGCACTCGCAACCGCGCGCATCCACATGGTGTTTCCCCTCGAAAGACGTCCGCTGCCAAGCTAACAGGTCGGCCGCCGCGCTGACCGACCCGTACTACCCTTCGAGGTCTCGGGGAGACGCCAACCAGAAAGGGGACAACCGTGTTGAAGGGCTTCAAGGAGTTCCTCGCCCGCGGCAACATCGTCGACCTGTCGGTCGCGGTGGTGATCGGTACCGCGTTCACCGCGCTGGTCACCAAGTTCACCGAAAGCATCATTCAGCCACTGATCAGCCGCATCGGCGCCGGAAAGGACACGAGCTACGGCATCCTGCGCATCGGCATCGGCGGCGGACAGGCCATCGACCTCAACATCCTGCTGTCCGCGTTCATCAATTTCGTCCTGGTGGCGGCCGTGGTGTACTTCCTGGTCGTCGTGCCCTACAACCGGCTGCGCAAGAAGGGCGAGGTCGAGCAGGCCGGCGATACCGAGCTGAGCCTGCTCACCGAGATTCGCGATCTGCTGGCCGACGCCAGCGGCACACCCAAGAAGACCGTCGGCCCGGGCACCGGGCCGAGCCCCGATACCGCCAAGACGACGAGCGCCGACAAAGACTGACGGCCATACAAAATGGCCCCCGGCTCGAAGCCGGGGGCCATTTTGTTGACGTGCGAAGGGAATCAGTTCATGTTCCAGGGTTCGCCGTAGGTGGTGACGCTGTCGCCGGCCTTGGAGATCAGGCGGGCGAAGGGCCGCAGCAGCACGCCGCCGGCAGCGCCGGTGACGGTGCCGTGAGCGTTGGCCACGGCCACCGAGCCGTTGGGGCCCGAGACGTCCACCGAGAAAGTGGCGACTTCCTGGATACCGGGGCCGTTGCCCAGGTCGGCGCTGATCGACACACCCGGGAACAGGTTCGGGGTGATCACCGAGCCCAGCGGGTTGAAGCCCGTCGGCGAGATGCTCACGTCGTCGAGCAGGATGTTGGGGGTGGTGTAGCTGAAGTTGATGCCCACACCCAGCGACCACGGGAAGCCGACCTGGTAGCCCAGCTCCAAGGTGCCCGCGAACTCATCGGCACCCGGGCCGACCACGCTGTAGACGGCCTTGCCGGAGTGGAACCACTCACGGGTGAGCCGGTTGCGGTCCAGGGGGAACACACCGTTGAGGAAGGTGTCCCACTGTTGAACCGTCATCGTGCGGCCACCGCCGTCAACCAGACTCAGCTCGTTGTCCAAACCTGCGTGCGAGGTACCTGTCCCGACGAACAACGCCGCGACGGCAGCGATCATCGCCACCAGTACCCGACCGATTACCTTCATGTTCTCCCTAGCTTGTCGACGGCTGACCCGAGGGCTCACCGAGTGTTTTTCGTGCTCGGGTCCCAACCATGCTGACACCGCTCACGGCGCACAGCGGTTCAATGAGAGTCCCTCACACACCGCTCTTACGCTCTGCTCATCGTTGACACGAGGAACATAACGGGATGACTTCGGGGCGGCAACGCATAGGCGCGCCATGCGCCGAATCGGTCTTTGCGTGGGGAAGTTTGCTGGGACGAAAGCCGCGGTTAACCGGGAACTGATTCCGCTGCACAAAATCGGGCGCGAACCGGACACGCCAACCGCGCCGCAGAAACGGCGCGCCAACCGCCCGGCGCCCCCGGACCTGCCCATCACCACCTGCTGATCATCCGCCGTGGTGGGGCGGGACGTTATCGCGCAACCACTCGTCTCGGTCATCCGCGTCTCGATTTCGGTCCGGATCGCGCTCATCGGAGGACTCCTGAGGAATATCGGAACCGAAAATCTTGTTAACTGCGATTCGGTTGTCGCGTGGTGTCGCCATCACAACGCCCCAAGATTGTGATAAAGATCACAATCTCGATATTTGTGCAGTTCACAGGGTGTTAACACAGTGCCTCCGACCCTGGATGCGCGGGCCATAATTGACGTTACGCCCCGGTAATAATCGACCGCAGGCGGACGGTGCGGAGCTTGCTTAGATCTCGAGGCTCGACAGCTGGCCGATGACATGCGTAGCCAGCGGGTTCAGCGTCGCCATGCCGTCGCGGACCGCGTACCGCGAGCCGGCGATGTTGACCACCAGCGTGCTGCCGGAGATGCCGGCCAGCCCGCGCGACAGACCCGCGTCGGTGATGCCCGCGGACAGTCCCGAGGCGCGCAGCGCCTCCGAGATGCCCAGCAGCTCACGGTCGAGAATGGTTCGGGTGGCTTCCGGCGTCACGTCGCGCGGGGTGACACCCGTTCCACCCACCGACACCACGAGGTCGACGCCACCGATCACGGCGGTGTTGAGCGCATTGCGGATCTCGACCTCATCGGCGGACACCACCACGACGCCATCCACCACGAAGCCCGCTTCCGCGAGCAGCTCGGTGACCAACGGCCCGCTGTGGTCCTCCTCATCGCCGTGGGCCGTGCGGTCGTCGACAACAACGACGAGCGCGCGCCCCACCAGCTCCCCTGGCTGTTCCATGGATGTCACCGTATATCTGCCCTGCGACAGCCCGGCAGTCGCACCGGTCAGCGTCATCGGATGTTCACCCAGCACCCGGATCACTGGGCGGCCTTTCCGAGCGTGACTTGCACGGTGCGGTCCGATCCGGACGGGTCCTTGTAGGTCAGCGTCACCTTGTCCCCCGGCGCCCGCGACCGCACGGCGGCCACCAGGGCGCCGGCACTGCCGATCACGCGGTCGTCGACCTTGGTCACCACCACCCCGTTCGGCAGGCCGGCGGCCGCGGCGGCGCCACCCTTGGTGACATCGACGATCTTCGCTCCATGCGTGGTGGTGTCATTGCTGACCTGCACGCCCAGCGACGCATGACTGGCCGTGCCGGTACTGATCAGCTCGTCCGCGATCCGCTTGGCCTGGTCGACCGGGATCGCGAAGCCCAGCCCGATCGAACCGCTCTGAGCGTCAGGGGAATCGCCGCCCATCGTGGCGATCGCCGAGTTCACCCCCACCAATTCACCGCTCATGTTGACCAGCGCACCACCGGAGTTGCCCGGGTTGATCGCGGCGTCGGTCTGGATGGCGTCGAGCACGGTGTTCTGGTTGTTGGCGTCACCGCCGGTGGCGACCGGACGATTCAGCGCGCTGACGATGCCGGTGGTCACGGTCCCTTCCAGACCCAGCGGCGAACCGACCGCCACCACGTCCTGACCGACCCGCAGGTTGGCCGACGAACCCAAGGAGATGGGCGTCAGGCCCGACACGCCCTGTGCGCGGACGACGGCGATGTCACTGGCCGGGTCGGTGCCCACCACGGTGAAGGAGGCGGTGCGCCCATCGGCGAAGGTCACGGTCGTCGTCGGGGCTCCCCCGCCCGGGCCCGCGCTGGGGCCGCCCGACGGCGGAGCGCCCGGGCCGCCCGGCGCAAGCGGGATACCGGGCAGACCGGGAATGCCCGGCGCGCCGGGGGCCGGTGCCGGGGCGCCACCCTTGGCCGCGGCCACGACGTGGTTGTTGGTCAGGATCAGCCCGTCGGACGACAGGATGATGCCCGAGCCTTCCTCGGACTGACGGCCGAACTCGGTCTCGAGCTTGACGACGCTGGGCACCACCTTGGCCGCGACCTGCTCGACCGAGCCCACCGGCAGATTGGCCGCCGGCACGTTGGTGCCCCCGTTGGGCGACCCACCCAGCACGGAGCCGACCGGCTGATGATCGGGATGCGCGAGCAGCACCACACCGCCGCCGATCCCGGCGGATACGACCGCGATCGCCAGCGCGCCCGCCACCAGGGCGCCGGCGCGCGAGCGCTGACGCGGCGGCATCGGGCCATAGTTCACCGCGGTGGGCGGATTACCTTGCCGCGCAGCTTGATACGGGTCATAAGGCTGACGGTACTGCTGCGGATGCGGCTGGGTGGCGTAGCGCCAGTCGTACGGCTGTTGATAACCGGCCGTCCGCTGCGGGGGTGAATACCCCGGCGCCACAGACTGATTCGGCCCAGGGTTACCGGGCTGCTGCGGCGGCGAATACCTCGAGGGGTCGGTCATGTCGTCAGGTCGCTCTTCCTGTTCGCAAAATGCCTAAATTGCTGACTCACAGCTTGCCTTGCACTACTGAGAATCGACTGAGATAACACTCGGTGCAGCCGTGGATTTGCGCTCGTGAGACCGACGATCACCGTTGATCCTGCCGTTATTTGCCGTATTTTCACTCTCAGCTGAATCTTCGTCATAGGCGTCGGCGACGATGGGCAAACCCGGCAGCAGGACGTAGAACGACGTACCGGGCGGCTGCCCGCCGGGCACGGTTTCGCCGATGCGGATCATGCCACCGTGCTTGACGACGACCTGTTTGACTATCGCCAGACCGAGCCCCGACCCCGGCATCGCACGCGCCGACGCCGAGCGATAGAACCGCTCGAACACCAGACCCCGTTCCTGCGGCGGGATTCCGGGGCCGTAATCCGACACCACCAGCTCGGCATGGGCGGAGTCCACTTGGCGCAGCCGCACCCCGACGTGGGCGCCCGACGGACTCCACTTCGCCGCGTTGTCGAGCAGATTGACCACCGCGCGCGACAAACCGGCCGGGTCGCCGTACACCTGCCATCCCACGACGTCGACGTCGAACTGAACGTCGTTGCGGCGCCTGCGCGCTCGTTCGAGGCTGCGGTCGACGATGTCGCTCAGGTCTACCGCCTCATGCACCAGCCCGCCGGCATCCTCTCGCGTGAGGTCGACGAGATCGCCTACCAGAGTGGACAATTCCTCGATCTGCCCGATCACATCGGTGCGCAGATCGGCCATCTCGCTCTCCGGAAGCCGCGGGGCACCCGGTTTCATCGACGCCATCAGCAGCTCGACGTTGGTGCGTAGCGAGGTCAGCGGCGTGCGCAGCTCGTGCCCGGCGTCGGCCACCAGGCGAGCCTGGCGCTCACGCGACTCGGTCAAGGCGCGAAGCATCGTGTTGAAGGTCTCGGTGAGCCTGGCGAGTTCGTCACTGCCGAACACCGGAATGGGCCGCAGATCGTCGGTGCGCGCGACGCGTTCGGCCGCTTCGGTCAGCCGCGCGACCGGCCGCAGGCCCGTTCGGGCCACCATCCCGCCGGCGATCGCCGCGACCACGACACCGATACCGCCCACCGCGAGCAGCACCCATTTGAGTTTGGTCATCACCGCATTGGTGGGTGCGAGGCTCTTGGAGATCAGCAGTGATCTGTTGTCGGGCAGGTGAACCGCCAGCACGCGCTGATTGCCCACCGTGCGCCGAGACATCAACAACTCGCCGTTGATGACGGACTTCTCCGGTTCGCCGACCGGCAACTTCTGGCCCTGCTGGTTGGCGGTATACGTCGAGCGGCCAGGGTTGATGAGCATCGCGTTGACGTCGGAATAGGCGGTGCCTTCGATGGCCTTGCCGGGATCGGCGGCCAGGGACCCGCTGGCGATCAGCAGACTCGCGCGGCTCTGCAGCTGGTTGTCGATGTCGGTGTAGAGCGCGGCCGAGACCACCGCGTACACCGCGACGGCCATCAACACCACCACCATGGCCACCATGGACATGGCCAGCAACATCACCCGCCATCGCAGTGACAGCGATGACGTCGGTTCTTCCGGCGCCCGCTCAGCCCGCGCGCGCCGCCTCAGTCGTGACATCAGGGCGGTGTCTCACGCAGCACATAGCCCACACCCCGCACGGTATGGATCAGCCGCGGCTCTCCTTCCGCTTCCGTCTTCCGTCGTAGATAACCGACGTATACCTCCAGCGCATTGCCTGAGGTCGGGAAGTCGAAACCCCACACCTCCTCGAGGATGCGGCTGCGGGTGAGCACCCGTCGCGGATTGGCGATCAGCATCTCCAGCAACGCGAACTCGGTGCGGGTCAGACTGATGGCGCGTTTGCCGCGGTGCACCTCGCGGGTCACCGGATCGAGCGTCAGATCGCCGAAAGTCATCACGGCCGAATCGGATTGCTCCTCGGGGCTGGTCCGGCGCAGCAGGGCGCGCATCCGGGCCAGCAACTCTTCGAGGGCGAATGGCTTGGGCAGGTAGTCGTCGGCACCGGCGTCCAGGCCGGCGACCCGCTCGGACACCGAGTCGCGGGCGGTCAGAACCAGGATCGGGAGATCGTCGCCGGTGCTGCGGAGCTGCCGGCAGACCTCGAGCCCGTCAAGCCGGGGCATCATCACATCGAGCACGAGCGCATCGGGCCGGTCATTGGCGATCGCATCGAGAGCTTCGACACCGTCCTGGGCCAGGTCTACCGAATATCCATTGAAGGAAAGAGACCGGCGCAACGACTCGCGCACAGCGCGATCATCATCAACGACAAGTATTCGCACAGCCACAGTCTCAACCCAACGCCTGAGATTGGGCTGAGAGGCACGCCGCGCGAACAGGCAATTCGCGCCCGGCGAACGGCGTCAGCGCTTGTCGAGATCGATCAGTCCGAGGCGCGCAGCCTTGAGCAACCGCCGGGGAACCTTGTGCTGACGGCCGCCGACGGAAACGTTGACCAGACCGGTGGCCTCGGCCTTCCACTGCGCGCGCCGACTGCGGGTGTTCGCGCGCGACATTCTGCGCTTGGGCACAGCCATGACGTGCTTCTCCTTGATCAGGGGTGTCGCCGCGCAGAGACTCAAGGAGTGCCGGCGGCCAACAGTTGCATCTCAGGATAGCGGCTCACCTGCGTCGGCTCCAAAACAGCCGGAATGGGTGAACTTGCCTCTTGACGGCGAACCGGCGGTCCCAAGTAACCTACCGGTTGGTTGGCCCACGGAAGGGAAGACAGCGCGCATGGCAGATGCGGTGCGGATCGGTAACTGTTCGGGCTTCTACGGCGACCGCATCGCGGCGATGCGCGAAATGCTCACCGGCGGGGAGCTCGACTATCTGACCGGTGATTACCTGGCCGAGCTCACCATGCTGATTCTGGGCCGGGACAAGATGAAAAATCCCGAGCGTGGCTATGCCAAGACGTTCTTGATTCAACTCGAGGAATGCCTCGGATTGGCCCACGAACGCGGGGTGCGCATCGTCGCCAACGCCGGTGGACTCAACCCGGCCGGCCTTGCCGACGCGGTTCGCGGGCTGGCCGAGCGACTCGGCATCCCGGCAAACGTCGCCCACGTCGAAGGCGACGACCTTCTCCCCCGCGCGACCGAACTCGGATTGGGTTCGCCGCTGACGGCCAACGCCTACCTGGGCGCGTGGGGCATCGTCGACTGTTTGACGGCCGGCGCCGACATCGTCGTGACCGGCCGGGTCACCGACGCCTCCGTAGTAGTCGGTCCGGCCGCCGCGCATTTCGGCTGGGCCCGCGACGACTATGACCGGCTCGCCGGGGCAGTCGCGGCCGGCCACGTCATCGAGTGCGGCGCACAGGCCACCGGCGGCAACTACTCCTTCTTCACCGAGGTCGCCGACCTGGGCCACGCCGGCTTCCCGTTGGCCGAGGTCCACGCCGACGGCTCCTCGGTGATCACCAAACACCCCGGAACCGGTGGGCAGGTGAGCTTGGGCACCGTCACCGCACAGCTGCTCTACGAAATCGGCGGCCCCCGCTATGCCAACCCCGACGTCACCGCCCGATTCGACACGATCACGCTGTCCGGTGACGGCCCCGACCGCGTCCGCATCAGCGGTGTGCGCGGTGAGGCGCCGCCCCCGTCGTTGAAGGTCTCACTGAACAGCATCGGCGGATTCCGCAACGCGGTGACCTTCGTGCTCACCGGCCTCGACATCGAGGCCAAGGCGGCACTGGTGCGCCGGCAGCTTGAGTCCGCGCTGCGCGTGCAGCCCGCCGAGATCGGCTGGACGCTGGCACGTACCGATCACGTCGACGCCGACACCGAAGAGACCGCAAGCGCGCTGCTCACCTGCGTGGTCCGCGATCCCGACCCCAAGACGGTGGGTCGCCAATTCTCCTCGGCGGCAGTCGAACTCGCGCTTGCCTCCTACCCAGGCTTCACGTCGACGGCTCCGCCGGGTGACGGGCAGGTCTACGGCGTATTCACCGCCGGTTATGTGCCCGCAGCCGAGGTCGCACAGGTAGCCGTGCGGCCGGACGGCAGCCGCGCCGACATCGCCGCCGCCACGACCACGGTCGAACTGGCCGCCGTCGACGCGCCACCGCTGCCCGAACCACCGGCGCCCGGACCCGTGCGACGCGTGCCGCTCGGCACGATTGCCGGCGCGCGCAGCGGGGACAAGGGCGCCGCGGCCAACGTGGGCGTGTGGGTACGCACAGACGAACAGTGGCGCTGGCTGGCGCACACGCTGACCGTCGAAAAACTGCGTGAGTTACTGCCGGAGACAGCTGATCTCACGATCTCGCGACATCTGCTGCCGAACCTGCGGGCTGTGAACTTCGTCATCGACGGCATCCTCGGACAGGGTGTCGCCTACCAAGCGCGATTCGACCCGCAGGCCAAAGGCCTCGGCGAGTGGCTGCGCAGCCGACACCTCGACATCCCGGAAGAGATTCTGTGAACATCTGGAACACCCCCGAACGCCAGCAGCTGCGCAAGACCGTGCGCAGCTTCGCCGAACGCGAAATCCTGCCGCACGTGGAGGAATGGGAGCGCGCCGGCGAACTCCCCCGCGACCTGCACCGGCGGGCGGCGGCCGCGGGCCTGCTGGGCGCCGAACTGCCCGAGTCGGTCGGCGGTGGTGGCGGCGACGCCGCGGACTCCCTGATCATCTGTGAGGAGCTCCACGAATCCGGCACTCCGGGAGGGGTTTTCGCATCGCTGTTCACCTGCGGTATCGCCGTGCCGCACATGGCCGCCAGCGGCGACGAACGACTGATCGAGAAGTTCGTGCGGCCCACGCTGGCCGGTGAGCTGATCGGCTCGCTGGCCATCACCGAGCCGGGCGGCGGGTCCGACGTCGGCCACCTGCGGACCACGGCCACCCGAGCCGGCGACGAATTCGTGGTCAACGGCGCGAAAACCTACATCACCTCAGGGGTGCGGGCCGACTACGTCGTCACCGCGGTGCGAACCGGCGGCCCCGAATTGCCCGGCGCGGCCGGGGTTTCACTGCTTGTCGTCGAGAAGGGCACGCCGGGATTCGACGTGACGCGCCGGTTGGACAAGATGGGCTGGCGGTCGTCGGACACCGCTGAGCTCTCCTACACCGAAGCCCGGGTGCCGGTGGCCAACCTCGTCGGCGGCGAGAACACCGGTTTCGCCCAGATTGCGCAGGCCTTCGTCTCCGAGCGCATCGGCCTTGCAGCGCAGGCTTATTCATCGGCGCAACGCTGCCTGGACCTAACCGTGCAGTGGTGCCGCGACCGCGAGACGTTCGGCAGGCCGTTGATCTCGCGGCAGGCCGTGCAGAACACGCTGGCCGAGATGGCGCGCCGCATCGACGTCGCGCGGGTCTACTCGCGCAGTGTCGTCGAGCGTCAGATGGCGGGCGAGACGGACTTGATCGCGGCGGTGTGCTTTGCGAAGAACACCGCGGTAGAAGCCGGTGAATGGGTGGCACACCAGGCTGTTCAGCTCTTCGGAGGGATGGGCTACATGACCGAGTGCGAAGTCGAACGTCAGTACCGGGACATGCGGATCCTGGGGATCGGCGGCGGAACCACCGAAATTCTCACCAGCTTGGCCGCCAAGGCACTTGGATACCAAGCATGACCGTCTTGCACTCGACCATCGACCCGAAGGCGCCGACATACGTCGAGGCGGCCGAGGCGATGACCGCCAAGCTCGCCGAGATCGACGGTGAACTGGCCAAGGCACTGGCCGGTGGCGGGCCCAAGTACGTCGACCGGCACCACGCGCGCGGCAAACTGACCGCCCGCGAACGCATCGAGTTGCTGGTCGA
Organism: Mycolicibacterium pallens; assembly: GCF_019456675.1. Classification (NCBI taxonomy): domain Bacteria; kingdom Bacillati; phylum Actinomycetota; class Actinomycetes; order Mycobacteriales; family Mycobacteriaceae; genus Mycobacterium; species Mycolicibacterium pallens. The sequence continues at coordinate 4,862,796 of NZ_CP080333.1, forward strand.
CCCCGACTCCCCATTCCTGGAGCTGTGTCCACTGGCCGCCTACGGCAGTGACTTTCAGGTCGGCGCCAGCCTGGTGACCGGCATCGGCGTGGTGGAAGGCGTCGAGTGTCTGCTTGTTGCCAACGACCCCACCGTCAAAGGCGGCACCAGTAATCCCTGGACTTTGAAGAAGATCCTGCGCGCCAACCAGGTTGCCTTCGAGAACCGGCTGCCGGTGATCTCGCTGGTGGAGTCCGGCGGTGCCGACCTGCCCACCCAGAAGGAGATCTTCATACCGGGTGGTCAGATGTTCCGGGACCTCACCCGGCTGTCCGCGGCGGGCATCCCGACGATCGCGCTGGTGTTCGGCAACTCCACCGCCGGCGGCGCCTACATCCCCGGCATGTCCGATCACGTCGTGATGATCAAGGAACGCTCCAAAGTTTTCCTGGCCGGACCACCCCTGGTGAAGATGGCCACCGGCGAGGAGGCCGACGACGAATCACTCGGCGGGGCCGAAATGCACGCTCGGGTCTCAGGTTTGGGTGACTACCTCGCCGTCGACGAGGTCGACGCCATCCGGATCGGCCGCCGCATCGTGGCCCGGCTGAACTGGACCAAGCAGGGGCCGACGCCGCGTCCGGTGACGCCGCCACTGGCCGACCCCGACGAGCTGCTCGGCATCGTCTCCTCCGATCTGCGGATCCCGTTCGATCCGCGCGAGGTGATCGCCCGCATCGTCGACGGCTCGGATTTCGACGAGTTCAAAGCCATGTACGGCCCATCCCTGGTGACCGGGTGGGCCACCCTGCACGGCTATCCGCTGGGCATCCTCGCCAACGCGCGGGGCGTGTTGTTCAGCGAGGAGTCGCAGAAGGCGACCCAGTTCATCCAGCTGGCCAACCGGTCCAACACACCACTGTTGTTCTTGCACAACACAACCGGCTACATGGTCGGTAAGGCCTACGAGGAAGGCGGGATGATCAAGCACGGCTCGATGATGATCAACGCCGTGTCCAACTCGCGGGTGCCGCACATCTCGCTACTGATCGGCGCCTCTTATGGGGCCGGCCACTACGGCATGTGCGGACGCGCTTACGACCCTCGCTTCCTGTTCGCCTGGCCCAGCGCCAAATCCGCGGTGATGGGTGGAGCCCAACTGGCCGGCGTGCTGTCCATCGTCAACCGCGCGGCCACCGAGGCCCGCGGCGGCACAGTCGACGAGCAGGCCGACGCGGCACTGCGCGCGGCCGTCGAAGCACAGATCGAGGCCGAGTCGCTGCCGATGTTCCTGTCCGGGCGGATCTACGACGACGGAGTGATCGATCCCCGCGATACCCGGACCGTCCTGGGAATGTGCTTGTCCGCCATTGCCAACGCACCGATCGAGGGGACGTCGAACTTCGGCGTCTTCCGGATGTGAGCCCCCGATGATCACACGAGTTCTCGTTGCCAATCGCGGCGAAATCGCCCGCCGGGTCTTCGCCACCTGCCGCCGGCTCGGCATCGCGACCGTCGCGGTCTACACCGACCCCGATGCCCAGTCACCGCACGTCGCCGAGGCCGACGCCCGCGTCCGCCTCGACGGCAACAGCGGTTACCTCGATGCAGCCCAGGTGATCGCCGCGGCACAGGCCGCCGGCGCCGACGCCATCCATCCCGGCTATGGATTCCTTTCCGAGAACGCTGATTTCGCGAAAGCCGTCATCGACGCCGACCTGACCTGGATCGGGCCGCCGGTGGCCGCCGTCGCGTCGATGGGCAGCAAGATCGAGGCGAAGAAAATGATGGCCGCCGCCGGTGTGCCGGTTCTCGACGAGCTCGACCCCGCCACTGTCACCGCAGCGCAGCTACCGGTCCTGGTGAAGGCGTCGGCCGGCGGTGGAGGCCGCGGCATGCGCGTGGTGTCCGACCTGGCCGAGCTGCCCGGCCAGGTCGAAGCCGCCCAGCGCGAAGCACAGTCGGCGTTCGGCGACCCGACGGTGTTCTGCGAGCGGTATCTGCCCACCGGTCACCATGTCGAGGTCCAGGTGCTGGCCGACGAGCACGGCACGGTCTGGGCGGTCGGCGAGCGCGAATGCTCGATTCAACGCCGGCATCAGAAGATCATCGAGGAGGCACCCTCCCCGCTAGTCGAACGCATTACGGGGATGCGGGAGAAGCTGTTTGACGCCGCTCGCCTGGCCGCAGGAGCGATCGGCTACGCGGGCGCGGGCACCGTGGAGTTCCTGGCCGACGATGACGGCGAGTTCTACTTCCTGGAGATGAACACCCGGCTTCAGGTCGAGCATCCGGTCACCGAGCTCACCACCGGCCTGGACCTGGTGGAGCTGCAGCTGGCGGTGGCCGACGGTGAACGGCTCGGCACCGAGCCACCGGCCGCGCGCGGCCACTCGATCGAGGCGCGCATCTATGCCGAGGATCCGGCCAAGAACTGGCAACCGCAGGCCGGCCGCATCCACGACTTCGAGGTGCCCGGCGTGGCAACCACTTTCGGTCTGATCACCGATACCGGTATCCGGCTGGACTCCGGCATCGACGGACAGGCGACGGTGTCGATCCACTACGACCCGATGCTGGCCAAGGTGATCTCCTACGCCCCGACCCGGCGACGCGCGGCGCAGGTGCTCGCCAGCGCACTGGCCGGTGCGCGACTGCACGGCATCCGCACCAACCGCGACCTGCTCGTGAATGTCCTTCGCCATCAGGGCTTCCTGGACGGCGCCACCGACACCGCGTTCTTCGACACCCACGGTCTCGATGCGTTGGCTCGCCCATTGGCCGATGACCGCGTCACCCGGCTGGCCGCCGTCGCCGCCGCGCTCGCCGACGCCGCCCACAACCGTGTCACCGCAACGGCGCTCGGTGAGATCCCCAGCGGCTGGCGCAACGTCGTATCCGGCAACCAGCTCAAGAGCTTCTCCGACAGCGGGCAGGAACACCGTGTCGCCTACCGGTTCACCCGGGACGGCGTGGTGTTGCCCGACGACCCCGGTGTGACGCTGGTGTCCGCACAGCCCGACCAGGTCGTGCTGGCGGACGAGGCCGGGGTGGCCAGCACATTCGCGGTAAGCCGTTACGGTGCTGAGGTATTCGTCGACTCGCCGCTGGGTTCGGTCGCGTTGACGGTCGTTCCCCGATTCCCCGAACCCGGGTCGACCGTCGAGAAGGGCTCGCTGCTGGCACCCATGCCCGGCGCGGTGATCCGGCTCGGCGCGGCCCTTGGCGACACGGTCACCCTCGGCCAGCCGCTGGTGTGGCTCGAGGCGATGAAGATGGAACACACGATCACCGCGCCCGCCGATGGCGTGGTGACCCAACTCGAGGTCAGTGTCGGCCAGCAGGTCGACGTGGGGACCGTACTCGCGCGGGTGGAAAGCCCAGAAGGAGAGTCATGACCGACACCGGCTTCATCGAGAGTGCCGAACGCCAGGAGTTGCGAAAGGCGGTCGCCGCAATGGCGGCGAGCTACGGTTCGGACTATTACCTGGCGAAGGCTCGCGCCGGTGAGCACACCGACGAATTGTGGGCCGAGGCAGCCAAACTCGGCTTCGTCGGGGTCAACCTTCCCGAGGAGTACGGCGGCGGCGGCGCAGGCATGTACGAGCTGTCGCTGGTCATGGAGGAAATGGCCGCCAATGGGTGCGCCCTGTTGATGCTGGTGGTGTCGCCGGCGATCAACGGCACGATCATCAGCAAGTTCGGCACCGATGACCAGAAGCAGCGCTGGCTTCCCGGTATCGCCGACGGTTCGATCACGATGGCGTTCGCCATCACCGAACCCGACGCCGGCTCGAACTCGCACAAGATCACGACCACCGCGCGCCGCGACGGCAGCGACTGGGTCCTGTCGGGGCAGAAGGTGTACATCTCCGGCGTCGACCAGGCGCAGGCCGTGCTGGTCGTCGGCCGCACCGAAGAGGCCAAGACCGGAAACCTCAAGCCGGCGTTGTTCATCGTGCCGACCGACACCCCCGGGTTCACCTTCACCAAGATCGACATGGAGATCGTCAGCCCGGAGAGCCAGTTCCAGGTGTTCATCGATGACGTCCGGCTGCCGGCCGATGCGCTCGTCGGCTCGGAGGACGCGGCGATCGCGCAGTTGTTCGCCGGGCTGAACCCGGAACGAATCATGGGCGCCGCCAATGCGATCGGCGCGGGCCGCCACGTTCTCGGTAAGGCCGCCGAGTACGTCAAGACCCGTCAGGTGTGGAAGACACCGATCGGTGCGCATCAGGGCATCGCACATCCGCTGGCGCAGAACTACATCGAGATAGAGCTGGCCAAGCTGATGATGCAGAAGGCGGCCGCGCTCTACGACGCCGGTGACGACTTCGGTGCCGCCGAGGCGGCCAACATGGCGAAGTACGCCGCGGGCGAGGCGTCCACCAAAGCCGTCGACCAGGCCGTCCAGTCGCTCGGCGGAAACGGGCTGACCAAGGAGTACGGCGTCGCCTCGATGCTCACCGCTTCGCGGCTGGCGCGCATTGCTCCGGTGAGCCGGGAGATGATCCTGAACTTCGTGGCGCAGACGTCGCTGGGCCTGCCCCGGTCGTACTGATGGACACCTTGGTCACCTACGCCGTCGACGGTCACGTCGCCCGGCTGACGCTCGACTCACCACACAACCGCAATGCGCTGTCCACCCGGCTCGTCGAACAGCTGCACGCCGGATTGCGCGATGCCGCCGCCGACCCCGCGGTGCGAACCGTGGTGCTGGGTCACACCGGCGGCACTTTCTGTGCCGGTGCCGACCTGAGCGAGGCGTCGGACGGCGACCCCTTCGAGACCACCGTCGCGCGCGGACGGGAGATGACAGCGGTCCTGCGGGCGATCATCGAGTCACCGGTGCCGGTGGTGGCGGCCATCGACGGCCACGTCCGCGCCGGCGGACTGGGTCTGGTCGGGGCCTGTGACATCGCGGTCGCCGGCCCGCGCAGCACGTTCGCCCTGACCGAGGCCCGCATCGGGGTGGCGCCTGCTGTCATTTCTCTGACATTGCTGCCGAAGATGACGCCTCGTGCGGCTGCCCGCTACTACCTGACGGGTGAGACGTTCACCGCACCGACAGCGGCCGAGATCGGCTTGATCACGCTGGCCGCCGACGACCTCGATACGGCGATCGCCGGCATCGTGGCCGACCTCGGCCGCGGCTCGCCGCAGGGGTTGGCAGCGTCGAAAGCCCTGACCACGGCCGATATCCTGGCTCGGTTCGATCGTGATGCCGAGGAGTTGGCGCGGGAATCGGCGCGGCTGTTCGTCTCCGAGGAGGCCCACGAGGGGATGCTCGCGTTTCTGCAGAAACGCCCGCCACGCTGGCTGCGATAACACAGGCGTGAGAGAACAGCGAACACTCTTGCGGTTGCCGATCAGAGTCGTACCCTCGTAAGCGATGAGCAACTTGACACCGCGGGACGCATCGACGCGGGCTGCTGACACAGACCGCATCCAGGTTGCCCAATTGCTCACCGACGCCGCCGCCAAGGGACGTCTGCAGCTCAGCGAATACGAGCAGCGGTTGGCCAAGGCGTACGCCGCGCAGACCTATGACGATCTGGACCGGCTCACCGAGGACTTGCCGGAGGCCGCCGACGCCTCGCATCGGCGCGGTGCCTCCAAGCCGGCGCCCAAGACGCTACTGCTGGCGATCCTCAGCGGCTTCGAACGCCGCGGCCGGTGGAACGTACCCGGTCGGATCACGACCTTCACGTTGTTCGGCGGCGGGGTCGTCGACCTGCGCTACGCCGACTTCACCTCCGCCAGCGTGGAGATTCACGCGTATTCGATCATGGGCGGCCAAACCATTCTGCTGCCGCCGGAAATCAATGTGGAGGTTCACGGGATCGGTGTGATGGGCGGGTTCGACCACGACGTGGACGGTCCGGGTACGCCGGGCGCGCCGACGGTCACCATCCGTGGCTTCTCGCTGTGGGGCGGCGTCGGCATCAAACGCAAGAAGCGCAAGCCCAGCGCCCCCGACTCCCCGTAGCCACCGGGCAACTGAGCCCCGAAACAACCTCGGCCCCTTCCGATCCGGAAGGGGCCGAAGTCTTGGTGCAGGTATTCAGTCGCTCGCGCGGTGTGCGCCCACCTTCTTGGCCGGGCCATCCGAGGCGGTCTTGGCGGCACCCGACTTGGACGCTGCGGTAGAAGCGGCGCTGCTCGCAGGCGGGGTGGGAGTTCCGTCGGCGCCGGCAGTGCCGGAAGCGCCGCCGAACCCACCCGATCCGGCACCTCCGCCGTAGCCGCCGACCGGGTTCGGCGACGACGACGTGCCAGCTTTGCCGCCACCGGTTGCATTGCCGCCTTTCGCGCCGTTGCCACCCTTGGCGCCAAAGACTCCGCTGCCGCCATAGCCGCCATCGCCACCGACATTGACGCCGGTTGTGCTGTTACCCGGCTTGGTGCTGTTTCCGCCCGCACCGCCGCTGCCCGCTGTCCCGGTCACGACGCCGCCGCCGTCGCCACCGTAGGCCCCAGCGGCATCACCGTCCTCGGCCGAGCCATTGCCGCCGGGGCCGCCGTCACCGGCCGTGCCCGCCGTCGTGCTGCCACCGTTTCCGCCCGGCCCGGCGAAACCGGCTGCCTTGCCGTGACCGACACCGTCACCGCCGGTGCCGCCCTTGCCGGCATTGCCGAAGATGGCGTTGCCGCCACCGCCGCCGAATCCACCGTTAGCCTCAGCCGTGGGGTCTGTGCTGGTGGCGTCGGCTTTCCCGCCATTGCCACCGGCGCCGCCGGTCCCGAAGATGCCGGCGCCGCCGCCCCAACCGCCGTCTCCGCCGGTTGCGCTGCCGTCGACGCTGGTGATCTTGCCGCCGTCGCCGCCCTTGCCACCATTGCCGTAGAAGAGACCACCGCCGCCGCCGCTCCCGCCGTTTGCGGCTGTTCCGTCGCCAGTGGCATCGGTGTCGTCGTTACCGCCGTTACCGCCGTTACCGCCGTTGCCGCCAAACAGGCCGCCCGATGCCCCATAGCCACCGCCGGTGGGGGCAGTGTAGTTGTTATTTTCGTCGATGGAGGCGTCGACGCCGTTGCCGCCGTTACCGCCGTTACCCCAGAAGAATCCGGCACTTCCACCGTGGCCGCCATTGGCGCCAGCGCCTCCGTTGCCGAATAGGATGCCGGCGTTGCCGCCATTGCAGGCCGTACCGGTGCAGTCGGCAGGCGCATTCGCGCCATTGCCAATGAAGAAACCGATGAAGGACTGAACGGGGTTTCCGGTCGCGTTCGCAGCCGGGAGCTTGAACAGCATGGCCGTAGCGCTCGGGCTGCTGCTGGCGGTGACCGCTGCGACGCTGGTCGCCGCCGCGCTGGTCGCTGCCGCGGCATGCGTCACGCCACCGTTGATGGAGGTATTGATGTATGCGGCAATCGCCGATAGACCGGGCGTGCCGTAGCTATATCCGGTCCCGGTAGTGGAGTTGTAGTCCGGCGTTTGCCCGTTGAAGTAGAGGCTGGCGAGCGTTCCGCCGCCCAATTGAACCGGGCCAACGTTAAAGGTGGGGAGCAGCGAGGCCGCGCCGACGATGGTGCTATTGATCACCGCCGGAAGGTTCTGCAATGTATAGACAAGCGACGCGGGTCCAGATCCCAGGTACTCGTCCGCACCTACCAGCAACACGGCCGCCAACCCGCTGTAAGACGGATTTCCCGTGTTTTGGAAGTACGGATCCTGACTCGCTGCCGGGATCTCAAAGTAGTAGTTGTCGAGGTTTCCGGGCACCAGGTTGTCGACCAAATAGTAGAGGGCGCCGGGTGCACCCGACACATACACGCCATTGACGTTGGGGAAGTACGGATCGGGGTTGCCGTTGAAGGAGCTGCTGCCGACGAACCCGCCGTAACCATTCCAGTAGACGTAGTTGAGTGTCGCGAGGTTGATGTCGGAAATGGCGGTCAGCTCGTACTTGGCGGTAGACAGCTTGAGCGGGGTCGGCGCGGCGCTCGAGATGGCGGTGTCGTGCGCCGGTAGCGCGGCCGGCGAAGCAGCGACGATCGCCGCCGCAGAAGCCAACGCTGCGCCCGTCATCATGAAGGGCCGAGTTCGAGACGCCATTGCTAGTTCCCCTTGCTAGTGCTGGTTCGCCCAGGTCGTGACGAACTCGTTGCTTTGCTGATACGAATCTTAGAAGATCCTGATAGATACTAAGGGGCTGTTTGCCCCTCGGCAAGCGATACCAAGGAATTTAGGGACTTAAGTACTTCTCTTTTTGCACACCAATCACGCAGGACGGACCGGCGTGGGTAGCTTATTGACGGTTGAGAAACGTCCGGGTTACTGACGTGTTGCACGTGTTCGCCAGGGTGTTGAGCCAGCGAACGTTGACGTCAATAACAATCTGGTTTGCCGAGCCGTTTGCTACCCGCACCCGTCGACAGCCCACCGAATATGCCATGCTCCGGTTTGCTGAGCACCTGAGAACTTCTCAGGTTAGCGCCGCCGCCGGCGCGACCGGAGATAGTCGCCGACGACTGCTGCGCCCAGTCCGTCGAGGTCCGGGACGACGACTCGCCCCTCCACTCGGCGGGCGACCTGGTCGATGAATCGACCCAGCCCCGGGTCGTTGCCCAGCCTGAAGATGGTGACCTGCGCGCCGAGTCGCGCGACCTCGTCGAAGCCGCGCACGGTGTGTGCGATCGTCCGCGGATGGGGCGGGTAGTCGAAAAAGACCGACGAACCCTGACCGTCCCAATCCTCCAGATGTGCCGTGGGCTCGCCGTCGGTGACGACCAGCACCACCGGTTGGGCGTTAGGGTGACGGCGCAGATGCCGCACGGCCAATGCCAGCGCATGGTGCAGGTTGGTGCCCTGCTCATACACGCCCTCGAGTCCGGCCAGTTCCGCCGGGGTGACGGTTCGCGCGTAGCGGCCGAACGCAATGATCTGCAGCGCATCGGATCGGAATCTCGTACTCACCAGATGGTTGAGCGCCAGCGCCGTCTGCTTCATCGGCACCCACCGGTTCTCCATCACCATCGAGAACGAGGTGTCGACCAGCAGCGCCACCGCTGCCTGGGTGCGGGTCTCGGTCTCCGATACCTCCACGTCGTCGACGCTGATCCGCAGCGGACCGTCGGTGTCCGTACCGGCCCGCCGCAGCACCGCGTTGGTCAGCGTGCGGGTGACGTTCCACGGCTCGGTGTCGCCGAATGCCCACGGGCGGGTGGCGCCGGTCAGTTCACCGGCCGCGCCGGCACGACGGGTGTCCCGCTCCCCGTGTCGGCCCGAAAGCTGTTGAGCGACATCCCGAAGCGCGGCCTGCCCGAGTTGCCGCATCGCCTTCGGCGACAACCGCCACTGCCCGTCGGAGCCGCGGTCCAGGAAGCCCTGGTTCATCAGAGCCCGTTCCAATTCAGCCAGGGTCCGCGCGTCGATGGCGGCCTGATCGCCGAGTTGACGGGCCAGTGCGTCGAGGTCGACGTCGTCCATGCTGGCGCCCGAGTAGCTCTGCGACAGCTGCTCGGCGAGCTGGTCGAGCTCGGCGATGTCGGCCATCGCCTGCGCTCCCTCCCCCATGCCGAGGGGGTTGTCGCCGGAGAACTCCGACGAACCGTTCCAGTCCTCCCCCGGCCGGGCCGCCTGCAGATGCGAGTCGAGCCGGTTGAGCGCGTTCATCAGCTGCGGTGAGCCGAACGCCTGCTGCGCCAACGCATCCAGCTCGGCCCTCTGGTCGGGGGTCAGGCTGTTGCGAAACCGCTGCGCGGCCGCGGCCCGCTGGGCCAGCGAGTCCAGCAATTCCTCGACGTTCTTCGGATTCTCCGGGAAGTACTGGCCATGCTTGCGCATGAAGTCCTGGAAATCTTGCGCGCTGTCCTCGCCGCGAGAGTGCTTGTCCAGCAAGTCGTTCAGATCGTCGAGCATCTCGTTGACGGCTTGCCGGTCTTCATCGGTGGCGTTTTCGAGCGCCTGCTTCATGCCGGCGAACCGCTGATCGAGCATCTCCCGGCCGAGCAGATCCTTGATCTGCTCGTACTTCTGGCGCGCCTCGGGGCTGCGCCAGTTGTAGTCCGACAGCTCTTGCACAGCCTTGGCCGGCGAGGGCGACAGCGACTCGATCTGCAGCTCGGCGAATCGGGCGTCGTCGTCGAGCGCGCGCGCCAGTTCCTTGCGCTCGGCGAGCACCGCCTCGTCCAGCAGCTGCTTGATCTCCTGCAGAGTGCCGTCAAGGTTGTTGCGGCTCAACAGCTCTCGACGCCGTCGATTCACCTCGGCCGCGAGCCGGTCGGCGCCCTTGGTGTTCTTCGTTCCGCGCCGCAGTAGTTCGGACAGCGCCCGCCGTGGCGAGGTGCCCTCCATGACGTCCTGCCCGATCTGCTCGAGCGCGTCGCGCAGATCCACCGGCGGGGCAAGCGGATCGGGGCCCCCGGTGTACGCCGAGTACCGGGAGTCGTGGGCGTGTCCCCGATCGGGTTTAGCCATAGACGGTTTCGCCTTCTCCTGTCACCTTGTCGATGCGCTTGGCCAGATACAGGGCCTCCAGAGCCAATTCGAGTGCGGCAGCACGCTCCCCTTCGGTGTCGGCCTCGAGCCGCTTGGCGATCGCGTCGATCACCGGCAGGTCGGGCAGCGCGGCCAGCATGTCCTTGGCCGCCACCTGCTCACCGGTCGTCACCGCCGAGCCGCCCTCGACGGCCGCCACCAGCGGGCCGACGTCGATACCACCGAGCACCCGTTGGGCGGTGTCGGCGGTCGCGCGGCGCAGCAGATGCTCGAGCACCGCCTGCTCACGGCCCTCCTCGCCGGACTCGAATTCGAGCTTGCCACGCAGCACGTCGATGATCGTGCCTAGGTCGACCACCCGGGCCACCGGCTCGTCCTCGCCGAGGATCGCGCCGCGGTGGCGCGCAGAGGCGGCGACGGTCTCGGCGGCGGCGATCGCGAACCGCGCCGACACACCTGAACGCTGGTCGATGGAAGTGGACTCCCGCAGATAGCGCGCGAACCGGGCAATGATTTGCATCAGATAGGTCGGAACCTGCGCCGACAGATGCGCTTCCTGGGCGATCACGCCGACCTCGGCGTCGAGCTCGCGCGGGTAGTGCGTGCGGATCTCGGCACCGAAGCGGTCCTTGAGCGGGGTGATGATGCGCCCGCGGTTGGTGTAGTCCTCGGGGTTGGCGCTGGCGACCACCAACACGTCCAGCGGCAGCCGCAGCGTATAGCCACGAACCTGGATGTCGCGCTCCTCCATGACGTTGAGCATCGAGACCTGAATGCGTTCGGCCAGGTCCGGCAGCTCGTTGACCGCGACGATGCCGCGATGCGCCCGCGGGATCAGGCCGTAGGCAATCGTCTCCGGGTCACCGAGGCTGCGCCCCTCGGCGACCTTGATCGGGTCGATGTCACCGACCAGGTCGGCCACGCTGGTGTCGGGCGTCGCGAGCTTCTCGAAGTAGCGCTCGCTGCGGTGGCGCCATTCGATCGGCAGGTCGTCGCCGGAGTCGGATGCCCGCCGAATCGATTCCGGCGTGATCGGGGTGTAGGGGTGCTCACCTAGTTCGGATCCGGCGATCACCGGCGTCCACTCGTCGAGCAGGTTTTGCAATGAACGCAGCAGGCGGGTCTTGCCCTGCCCCCGCTCGCCAAGCAGAACGAAGTCGTGTCCCGCGATCAACGCCCGTTCCAGCTGCGGCAAAACGGTGTCTTCGAAGCCGAAAATGCCAGGCCAGACGTCATCACCTTCGGCCAGCGCGGTCAGCAGGTTCTCCCGGATCTCCTGCTTGACGCTGCGCTCGCGATGCCCGGTTGCGCGCAGTTCGCCAAGAGTGCGGGGGAAGTTGTCAGGTGAAGTCACCTCTCCACGCTACGACTGCCACGCCGAGGAGGCATTACGCGGTCAGCGCAAAGTCACATATGGGTCATCTGGAATACCCGCGGTCAGTGCGCGAAGTGGCGGGCTCCGGTGAGATACAGCGTGATCCCGGCCTTGGCCGCCGCCTCGGTGACGAGCTCGTCGCGCATCGATCCGCCGGGGTGCACGACGGCCTTCACACCGGCCGCCGTCAACGTCTCCAGCCCGTCCGGGAACGGGAAGAACGCGTCGCTGGCCGCGACCGCCCCGCGAACCCGTTCGCCGCCGCGCTCCACCGCGAGCCGGGCCGCGTCGACGCGGTTGACCTGGCCCATGCCGACACCGACGGTGGCCCCGTCGGCGGCCACCACGATCGCGTTGGATTTCACCGCGCGACAGGTGCGCCAGGCGAACTGCAGATCGGCCAGCGTCGCCGCGTCCGCTGCGGTGCCGGTCGCCAGCGTCCAGTTGGCCGGGTCGTCGCCGGGCGCGTCCAGGGCGTCGCGTTCCTGGATCAACAAGCCACCACTGATCTGGCGCAGCTCAGCCCCGCCGACCGGCGGCTCCGAGGCAACGAGCACGCGAATGTTCTTCTTGCGGGCCAAGATCTCCACCGCACCGGGCTCGTACGCCGGCGCGATGATCACCTCGGTGAAGATCTCCGAGACGAATTCGGCCATCTCGACGCTGACCGCGGTGTTGGCCGCGATGACGCCGCCGAACGCACTAAGCGGATCGCATTCGTGCGCCTTGCGATGCGCATCGGCCACTGACACCGACGAGATCGCGATACCGCACGGGTTGGCGTGCTTGATGATGGCCACGCAGATCTGCTCGTGGTCGAACGCCGCGCGCCAGGCCGCATCGGCGTCGGTGAAGTTGTTGTAGGACATCTCTTTTCCGTGCAGCTGCTCGGCTTGAGCCAAACCCGGCCAGCCGGCGTCGTCGCTGTAGAGCGCGGCCTGCTGGTGCGGGTTCTCGCCGTAGCGCAGCTGCGAGGTGCGTCGCCAGGTGCGGCCGAACCACGGGGGCAGGAACTCCGGCGCGTCGCCCTGCTCGGGCGCCAGCTCCGATCCCATCCAACTGGCGACGGCCACGTCGTACTCGGCGGTGTGCCGAAATGCCAACGCCGCCAGCTTCTGTCGCTCGGCGAGAGTGAAGCCGCCGCTGCGGACCGCGGCCAGCACACCGTCGTAACCGAGCGGGTCGACGACGACGGCCACGCTGGGATGGTTCTTGGCCGACGCGCGCACCATCGAGGGACCGCCGATGTCGATCTGCTCGACGCATTCGTCGTTATCCGCGCCGGAGGCCACGGTCTCGCTGAACGGATAGAGGTTGACCACGACGAGGTCGAACGGCTCGATCTTGAGTTCGCCGAGGGCTTTGACGTGTTCGGGCTTGCGGGTGTCGGCGAGCAGGCCGGCGTGGATGTGCGGATGCAGGGTCTTGACCCGGCCGTCGAGCACCTCGGGGAAGCCGGTGACGAATTCCACCGGGGTGACTGGAATACCCTTGTCGGCAATGATTTTCGCCGTCGACCCGGTGGAGACGATGGCCACCCCCGCCTCGTGGAGACCCTGCGCGAGCGGAATCAGGCCGCTCTTGTCGTACACGCTGATCAGCGCGCGCCGGATCGGCCTCTTGCCTTCAATCCCCGCGGTCATCCTATGGTCGCCTTTCTGCCACTCCAGGTCACGCCGCGCTGCGCCAGCGCGGCCAGCACATCCACCAACAGCCGCCGTTCGGTGACCTTGATGCGTTCGTGCAATGTGTCTTCGTCATCGTCGTCGAGGATCTCGATCGGCTCCTGGGCCAGGATCGGGCCGGTGTCCACGCCGGCGTCCACGAGGTGGACCGTGCAACCGGTGAGCTTGACCCCGTAGGCCAGGGCATCGGGTACCGCGTGCGCGCCAGGGAATGCGGGCAGCAACGCCGGGTGCGTGTTGACGACACGGCCAAGGAATCGCGAAAGGAATTCCGGCCCAAGTATTTTCATGAATCCCGCGGAAACGATCAGGTCGGGCCGGTGCGCCTCGGTGGCATCGGCGATCGCGGTGTCCCAGGCGGCTCGATCGGAATAGTCCTTCAGTCGCACGCGAAACGTCGGAATCGATGCGGCCTGGGCAACGTCGACGGCGCGGCAGTCGCGGTCCACGCCGACGGCGACGACCCGCGCGGGGTAATCGTCGACGGCGGCACTCAGCAGCGACTCCAGCAGCGATCCGGTCCCCGAGGCCAGGACGACAAGGCGTGCCGGCGCGCTCGGCGGAATGTGGATCGGATGCTGCACGGCGATGAGCCTAACCGAGGGTGTTTGTCGGTACCGGTCGCCGGGCACCCGAGGTCCCATGGCGATTTGCGACACGTGCGGAAATGATTACGACAAGGCGTTCAGCGTCACCTTCTCCGATGGGCACTCCGCCACTTTCGACAGTATCGAGTGCGCTGCCGTCGAACTGGCCCCGCAGTGTGCACACTGCGGCTGCCGGATCCTGGGGCACGGCGTGGAGACCGAGGACGCGATCTTCTGTTGCGCTCACTGCGCGCGGAAGTCGAGCAACGCCGACATCAACGACCGATACCCCGTGCCGGCCGGCGGCTAGCTAGCGGTCGCGCTCGGTCTCGATGTCGTCGTCGACGACCATCAGGTCCTCGACGTCCTCCAGGTCGGGCGCGGGCCGGACGGGCTTCGGCGGCGGCGCCGGCTCGGGTTCCTCTTCGGGCTCGGGCTCGGGCTCGGGCACGGGTTCGACGTCGGATTCGGCCGCCACGTCGGGGATCGGAGTGGTGAGCGCTTCGTCGTCGTCCTCGACATCCTCGTCGAACAGAGGTTCTTCGACCGGGACGACCGGCTTCACCCGCTTCGGGCGGCGCCGCACGCCACCGGTCAGCAGCACCGTCAGCGCCCCGATGACGAAGAACCACAGGAACACCGCGGGACCGAAGGTGCTCTGGTCCACGCCGACCTCGCCGAAGTTGCCCAGCTGTCCGCCACCGGCATAGCCCAAGAGGGCCATCGCGATGGCGGCCAGCAGGGACGCGACCGCGAGTTTCGCCAGCGCCGCCGGCCAGGGCAGCGGCCGGCTCGCGCATTGTTGCCCCACCGCGACGCCCGATGCGGCACCGACGATCAGCAGCGCAACCCACACCGGCCCCAGCGGTGGGGTCGGGACGGCGGCCAGGATCGGCAGCGCCGGGATGTCACCGCCGAACACCGTGAACGAACTGAACGTCGCGAACCCGATGTGCGCACTGGAGCCGACCGCCATCGCTGACGTCCCGACGATCACGTTCGGCACGTACAGCGCGGACAGCAACGTCAGGCTGAGCTGCCCGAACAGCGAATCGGTGACCGCGTATAGCTCGTGCATGGTGCCCCAGTGCACGACCAGCGACACCGCGGTGACCGCACCCGACAATCCCAGCAGGGCCAGCAGGCCCGCGGTCGCGGCCCGGACGGTGTCGCCCAGCCACAGCGGCAGCCGCAGAGCCTGCAGCGTCCGCCACCCAATCTGGGAACCGACGCCGATCACCGCGCCGATGGCGTGCACCACCAACACTGAAGAGAACGCACGCAGCGCGTTGGGCGTCTGCAGCTCGGTGATCACCGACGAGGCGTCGTGGATGACGGCCAGCGCGATCGCGGCGAACAGCAGCGGGCCGCCGATCGCCGAGGCGATGATCCAGCGGGCCACGAACCAGGAGGCGCGCGGCGAGGTCGCCCGGGCGGTAGTACGTGCCGTCCCCCACACCATCAGCAGCACCGGCAGCAGCGGCAGCACCGCCAGCTGGTGGCCGGCGATCGAGATCGGCACCTGGTGCACGGCCAGCCACATGCTGGCGATGGCGCCCAGGGTGCCGGTCATGTCGCTATTGGCGATGACGAGCTGCAGCAGCGTCACCGCGGCGATCACAACCAGTGCGACCAACGACGGGCCGAACGCAACCCGGACCAGGTCACGCGCTTGACGCGCACCGACTGGCCGCTTGTCCTCCATCCGTGTCACTCGACGCGCCGGTCAGGCGTGGTGCGCGAAGAGCGCCCGGTTAGGACGGGTTCTGGCCCGACGGCGACGATGACGGCGCCTGGGGCTGCTGCTGTTCCGGCTGTGCGGGCTGCTGGCCCGAGCCGCTGGACGGCGGCGGGCTGAAGCTGGGGAACCCGGTGGGAGGGGTGGGCGGACCGCTCTGGGCACCGCCGAAACCACCGGTCGACGCGCCGGATCCGTAGCCGCCGTACTGCGACGGGTAATTCGGCCGCGGCGGAAGTCCCTGCGGCGGGCCCTGCTGCGGACCGGGCTGGCCGTAGTAGCCACCGGGAGGCGGACCGTACTGACCGAACTGCTCGTAGCGCGGCCGCGGCGCCGGGGCGGTGATGATGCCGGCTTCCAGCAGCAGTGCCGCCACCGCGGCGATCGCCTGCAACAGGGTGAAGGCGAGCAGCAGCCACAGTCCCCAGCCGACCGAGAAACCGGTCGGCTTGCTGATGACCTGGGCGATCGCCATCAACACCGCGATCACCGATGCCGTGGCGATCACACCGCCGTAGTCCCTGGCCTTCGGCAGCAGGGCGGCCGCCGCAAGCAGCGCGGCCACGAGCGTGGCGACCACCGGGTAGCCGCCGCCACCGCCGGTGAGTTCGGCGCCACCGAACGGGCCGAGGTCGGCCTTGACGGTCAGGATCGGTCCGAAACTGGCCAGGTAAGCGGCCAGGCCCAGCACGATGACGGCGATGTTCAGGTAATGCGGCAGCTTGCTCGGCCCAGCCTCAGTCGGCGCGAACGACTGCGTGGGCGCGCCATAGGGACCGGTCGGCTGCGATGGTTGATAGCCCGGATTGGTGGGCGGGTAAGTCATGGCCTCTCCTTCAGCCTTGTCACGCCGCGCATCCCCCGCGGCGCTGCGTCGGTTGTGGCTCGCGAACGGACCCGCAGGTCCGATTCGCACACCACGCTATCGCACAGCGCCACGCCCGCCACGACCATCGGCGTGTCACACAGGCAGTTGGTAACCGCCCTCGCCGGCTAGGCGGAGGCCTGAAGTGGTACCGAAATCGAATCGCTTTCGGCTGCCTCAATTTCACGCACCAGGGGCAGCACCCGGGCACCGAAGTATTCGATCTCCTCCTGGAAGTGCAGGAAGCCGCCGAGGATGAGGTCCACCCCGCGCTTGCGGTACGCGGCGATGCGTTCGGCGATCTGCTCGGGTGTTCCGATCAGCTGGGTGCGGAAGCCATCGTTGTACTGGACGAGGTCGTCGAACGACGAGTCGGCCCACATACCGCGTTTGTCGCCGGTCGAGTTGCCGGCCTGCTGCACGGCCGCGTGGAATCCCTCGACCGCGGGCTTGTTGGCCTTGGCGATGATCTCTCTGAGCACCTCTTTTGCTTCTCTCTCGGTGTCGCGAGCAATGATGAAGCCGTTGAGCCCGAAGTTGACCTCACGGTTGGCGTCGCGGGCATGGTCACGAACCTCGACGAGTTGCTCGGTGACACCGTCGAAGTCCTTGCCGTTGGAGAAGTACCAATCGGCGTAGTAACCGCCGTTGCGCCGCGCAGCAGTAGAGTTACCGCCCTGGAAGATCTCGGGGTTGGGCCGCTCGGAGGTGTTGAGCGGTTTGGGCTTCAGGGTGAAGTCGTGGATGCGGTAGAAGTCGCCGCGAAAGTCCACATTGTCCTCGGTCCAGATCTTGCGCAGCACCTGCAGGAATTCGGCGGTGCGGCGGTAGCGCTCGTCGTGCTCGAGCCAGGGCTCGCCGAGGTGGGTGAATTCGTCCTTGAACCAACCGGAGACCACGTTGACGGCGAAGCGGCCGCCGGAGAGCTGGTCGGCCGTCGCGCCGAGTTTGGCCAGCACACCCGGCTGCCACAGACCGGGGTGGACGGCGGCGATGAGTTTGAGCCGCTGAGTGGCCAGCAACAGTGCCAGCGAGAAGCTGGTGGATTCATGCTGGAATTCAGCTCCGTAGCTGGCCTCGTAGCGGACCTGCGACAGCGCGTATTCGAAGCCGTTGTTCTCGGCGGTCTGCGCGAGCTTGACGTTGTAGTCGTAATTCCAGTCGGTACGTTGCTCGATGGTGCTGGTGACAAGGCCACCACTGACGTTGGGAACCCAGTAGGCGAATTTCACATGGTCGGCGATGCGTTCGGTCGTCATGGTTCGCATCGTGGTGATTGGGTCGGGCCGGGTCACCCCTTTAACTCGCCGAGAGTGCAGATGTCGCCTACTGGGACGGCGCCTTGCTCGCGGGTAGGTGAAAAGTTCTAATGCAGCCCATGGATTACGGGCTCGTTCTGTTCACCAGTGACCGCGGTATCGCTCCGGCCGCGGCGGCCAAGCTCGCCGACGACCACGGCTTCACGACCTTCTACGTGCCCGAGCACACCCACATCCCGGTCAGGCGGGAAGCCGCGCACCCCACCACCGGTGACGAGTCGCTGCCAGACGACCGCTACATGCGCACCCTCGACCCATGGGTGAGCCTGGGCACCGCGTGCGCGGTGACCTCGAAGGTGCGGCTGTCCACCGCAGTCGCCCTGCCGGTCGAGCACGACTGCATCACGCTGGCGAAATCGATTGCCACCCTTGATCATCTGTCCGGCGGGCGGGTGAGCCTCGGAGTCGGCTTCGGCTGGAACACCGATGAACTGATGGACCACAACGTTCCGCCGGGCCGCCGCCGCACGATGTTGCGTGAATACATCGAGGCCATGCGCGAGCTCTGGACCAAGGAAGAAGCCGAATACGACGGCGAGTTCGTCAAATTCGGCCCCAGCTGGGCGTGGCCCAAGCCGGTTCAGTCGCACATCCCGGTGCTCGTCGGCGCGGCAGGCACCGAGAAGAACTTCAAGTGGATCGCGCGTAGCGCCGACGGCTGGATCACCACCCCGCGCGACTTCGATATCGACGAGCCGGTGAAGCTGCTGCAAGACACCTGGGCGGCTGCCGGTCGCGACGGTGCCCCACAGATCGTGGCGCTCGACTTCAAGCCGGTGCCCGAGAAGTTGGCGCATTGGAAGGACATTGGCGTCACCGAGGTGCTGTTCGGTCTGCCGGACAAGCCGGAGGACGAGGTCGCCGCCTATGTGGAGCGATTGGCCGGCAAGCTCGCGGCCATGAACCTCTAAGGTACGGCGGGCATGCTGGAGGCGTGCCCGATCCGAAGCCCGTACACACCGACCGGCGCCGCGCCCAAGCCTTCGGCGCTGTCGCATCCGATTACGACCGTCATCGACCGAAGTATCCGGCCGCGCTCATCGCCCGGATCACCTCTGGCCGGAATCTTCACGTGCTCGACGTCGGCGCCGGAACGGGAATCTCGTCGGCACAATTGACCGACGCCGGCGCCCGGGTGCTGGCGATCGAGCCCGACGATCGGATGGCCGATATCTGTGTGTCCAAGGGAATTGCTGTAGAGCGCAGCCTTTTCGAAGAGTGGGATCCCGCCGGACGCAGGTACGACGCGGTGGTGTTCGGCCAGTCGTTCCACTGGGTACAACCCGGGCCCGCGCTGGCGAAGATCGCTCAGCTGCTGGTCGAGGGTGGTCGGCTGGTGTTGATGTGGAACCGCGTTTTTCCGGTCAGGCCGAGTCACGCAGACCTCGCTGAGGTTTACGTTGACTATCCGACGGCGGCGCCGTCGACACCGATCGACCCCGCCGCGGAGGCGGCGGTGATCGCAGAGATCGAGAGCCACGGGTTTGCCGTCGAGCGGGTCGAATTCGACGAGGATCTGCACTACACCAGCACGGAGTGGCTGGGCATGGTGTCGACCCACTCGAACCATCTGATTCTGGAAGCTTCGCAGCGCGACCAACTGATGACCCGACTGGCCGCTTTCATCGGCCCGGCGGGAGTTGCCGCACGAAACAGTGCGCTAGCCCTCTTCTGCACGAAAGATGGAGCAGGGTAACGGCTCTCAGGCGAGAACCGCGCGATTCTTGCCGTCCTCGCCGGCGGTGACGGTGATCGCGGCGCCCAGTGGGTCGCCGTCGCTCATCAACGCCACCAGAGCCTCATCGGTGCTGATCGCCATGAAGCGGCTGCCGTCGGCGTCGAGTCGGCCGATGATGATGCCGGTGCGCTCGGGCCAGTCGTAGCGCACCGAGTAGGTCTCGATCACGCCGGCGCCGTTGGCGTTGCGGGTGACCGGCACTTTCGGCAGCGCGGCGATGTCCGCCTGCAGTTCCTTGCTGCGATCGGGTGTCCAGTCGACCGGCGTGGTCGAATAGACACCGACCGAGTACTTGCTCATGATCCCACCGTTGGCACCCACCAGGCCGAAAGCACCTGGCTTGTCACGCATTGCCGCGACGGTCTCGGCGATCCCGTGCAACGAGTAGCTGTTGCCGGGCCCACCGAAGTACGGCAGACCACCGGTGAGGGTCAGCCCGCGCGGGTCGTCGGCAGCCAGCCCGAAATCGTCACACACCACGAAGACGGGGAACGGAAAGCAGCTGTAGAGGTCGAAGGTGGCCACGTCGTCGATGCCGATGTCGGCGACGCGAAGCGCTTCTGCCACAGCCTGTTTCGACGAGTAGCTCACGCTGAGGTCTTCACGGTCCAGTAGATCCTGCTCGCGCTGATCGGCGTGGCCGTGCAGGTACACCCACTTCTCCTCGGGCACACCGAGTTTGCGTGCGGCAGCCACCGACATCAGAAGAGCGGCTGCGCCCTGGTTCACCGTGTCGCGGGCCACCATCAGCCGCGGGTACGGATCGCAGATCATCCGGTTGTCGGCGGTGACCGTGACCAGTTCCTCAACCGTGCGCTCGACCGGCGACGACGAGAACGGGTTCTTGGCAGCCACTTTCGAGAACGGCGCAAAAAGCTCGGCCATCTTCAGCCGGTATTCCTCGACGCTCAGGCCGAGCCGTGCGCGGCGCGCGTTGTCCAGCAGGCCGTACTGCACCGGCGCGCCGGTGAGTCCGTGGCCGGCGGTGTATTCGCTCATGTACTGCTCGAAGCCGTACCCGCGGTCGTCCAGCTGACCGCCAACGGTCTCGCTGTGGTCGGGCTTGTCGTCTTTGCCCGCGAACGTCTTCAGGGTCGAGCCGTTCTCCGAGCCGAGGATCAACGCCACCTCGATGTCACCGGCCGCAATCTCTGCGGCGAACTCCGTGACCAGCTTCTGTGAGCCGTTGCCGCCGATCGACTCGAGCACCGCGCGGGCGGGGTCCGCCCCGACCCGTTGGGCCACCGAGCGGATGTAGTTGTCCGAGCAGCCCAGCGGCGCGCTGGCGAACGGCGTGCAGATCTCGAACTGCCGCAGGCCGGCGAACACCTGGATGGCCTTGGCGACGGCGGTGACGTCGGCCCCGGTGTCGGCCAGCGCGGCACGAACCGCTTCGGTGGCCAGCTCGACCGCCGACATGCCGCGGTAGTCCGGGTCGTCGATGCGCTCGGTGAACTGGCCGACGCCGACGATGACGGGGGTACGCGAATCCACCATAGTTCGACAGGCTAACCGATTCGTCGCCGGCGTCGAAATCGACATCAGGGCTGCGATCCGGTGTGGATCACAGCCCTGACGGCGAACTCGATGGTCTAGAGACTCTAGAGAATCTCCCTGGCCAGGTTGGCGGTCTCCGACGGCGTCTTGCCGACCTTGACCCCGGCGGCCTCGAGGGCCTCCTTCTTGCCCTGCGCGGTGCCCGCGCCGTCGGACACGATCGCGCCCGCGTGGCCCATGGTCTTGCCCTCCGGCGCGGTGAACCCGGCGACGTAGCCGACGACCGGCTTGGAGACGTTGGCCTTGATGTAGGCGCCCGCCTTCTCCTCGGCGTCGCCGCCGATCTCGCCGATCATCACGATGATCTTGGTCTCGGGGTCCTTCTCGAACGCCTCGATGGCGTCGATGTGGGTGGTGCCGATGACCGGGTCGCCGCCGATGCCGATCGCGGTCGAGAAACCGAGATCGCGCAGCTCGTACATCATCTGGTAGGTCAGCGTGCCGGACTTCGACACCAGGCCGATCGGGCCCTTGCCGGTGATGTTGTTCGGCGTGATGCCGACCAGCGACTCACCGGGGGTGATGATGCCGGGGCAGTTCGGGCCGATGATGCGGGTCTTCTCGCCCTTCTCGACGTTGTAGGCCCACGCATAGGCGGTGTCCTGCACCGGGATTCCCTCGGTGATGACGACCAGAAGCGGGATCTCGGCGTCGATGGCCTCGATGATCGCGTCCTTCGAGAAGGCCGGCGGCACAAAGGCGATCGACACGTCGGCGCCGGTCTCCTTCATGGCCTCGGCCACCGAACCGAACACCGGTAAATCGACGCTTTGGCCCTCTTTGTTCAAGTGCGTGACGGTAGTACCGGCCTTGCGGGCGTTCACGCCGCCGACGACCTGGGTGCCGGCCTTGAGCATCAGCGCGGTGTGCTTGGTGCCCTCGCCACCGGTGATGCCCTGGACGATGACCTTGTTGTCCTTGTTCAGAAAGATCGACATTGGTTCAGTCCCTTACTTGTTGGCCAGCTCGGCGGCTTTGTCAGCACCGGAGTCCATGGTCTCGGCCTGGATCACCAGCGGATGGTTGGCCTCGGCCAGGATCCGGCGACCCTCTTCGACGTTGTTGCCGTCGAGGCGAACGACCAGTGGCTTGTTGGCCTCGTCGCCCAGGATCTGCAGCGCCTTGACGATGCCGTTGGCCACCGCGTCACAGGCGGTGATGCCGCCGAACACGTTGACGAACACGCTCTTCACCTGGCTGTCGCCGAGGATCACGTCCAGACCGTTGGCCATCACCTCGGCCGAGGCGCCGCCACCGATGTCGAGGAAGTTGGCGGGCTTGACACCACCGTGCTTCTCGCCGGCGTAGGCGACGACGTCGAGGGTCGACATGACCAGACCCGCGCCGTTGCCGATGATGCCGACCTCGCCGTCGAGCTTGACGTAGTTGAGGTCGTTCTCCTTGGCCTTCAGCTCGAGCGGATCGGTGGCGTCCTTGTCCTCGAACTCGGCGTGGCCGGGCTGACGGAAGTCGGCGTTGGCGTCCAGGGTGACCTTGCCGTCCAGGGCCAGGATCTGGTCGTCGGGCGTGCGCACCAGCGGGTTGACCTCGACCAGGGTGGCGTCTTCCTTGGTGAAGACCTCCCACAGCTTCTGGATGGTCACGGCCGCGGCGTCGAGGACCTCGGCGGGCAGGTGGCCCTTCTCGGCGATCTCACGGGCGAAGGCCAGGTCGACACCCTTGACGGCGTCGACCGGCACCTTGGCCAGCCGGTCCGGCTTGGTCGCGGCGACCTCTTCGATCTCCATGCCGCCCTCGACCGAGCACATGGCCAGGTAGGTGCGGTTGGAGCGGTCGAGCAGGAAGGAGATGTAGTACTCCTCGGCGATGTCACTGGCCTCGGCGACCAGCAACTTCTTGACGATGTGGCCCTTGATGTCCAGGCCGAGAATGTTCTTGGAGTGGGTGTAGGCGTCGTCGGGGGTCGCGGCGTACTTGACGCCACCGGCCTTTCCGCGGCCACCCACCTTCACCTGAGCCTTGACCATGACCGGCTTACCGATTTCCTCGGCGATGGCTTTGGCGTCCTCAGGCGAGTCGGTGACCCGGCCCGGGGTGGTGGGAACGTTGTGCTTGGCGAACAGTTCTTTCGCCTGATACTCGAAAAGATCCATGGGCTCACTGTCTGGTCGGCGCTGACATTTTGATTAGGGAAGTCGCTCCGGGGGGAACTGTATCTAGACGGCTCCGGGACTCCGTCCCCGCCTACCACTCATGTGGTACATCTCACCGCGGAGTTGAAGTGATTCAACTCACAATCCTCCGTGGAATAACGTCTTGGGTTGCCACCCCCTTCCGTTCTTCGTTAACGTCGTCGGGGTCTGAGATAACGCTTTGGTCACGACAAGGGACTTTGAGTTTTGACGCAGCATCGGCCGACCCCGACTTCCCTCGGAGATCTTTCGGCCTCGCAGCCTTTGACCAGGACTTCTGATCGCCAGGCGCCGTCGACTCGAGCCCTGGACCCTGAGCGCGTGGACGTCACGGACATCATCCCGTTCAACGAGTTCGGCGACCTCTGCGACATCGACTTCCGCGAAAGCGCCGCCTTCGACAGCCTCCAGGTCGCGCACTGCCCCGAACTCGACGACCTCCACGACGCCGATGACGCGCAACCGCTGCGGCTGGCCGTGCCGACCGAATTCGCCGCGCCGCGCGACGAGCGCGCCGACGTACCGCACTTCATCAACAGCGACAACACCGACGTTCTGCCGCGTACCCCGCAGCACCGCAGGCAACCGACGAGTGCCGCCAAGGGCCGCGTGATGATCGCCGCCATGGCCGCCGGCGCCGCCGCAGCTGCCGCCTACACCGCGGTCAAGCCCACCACCGAGACCACGACTCAGACCGTCTTGGCCGCCGACACGACGTCCATGGACGGCAGCGCGACCGCTCCCCGCGGCGTGCAGCTGATCGCAGTGAAGCCCGTCGCCGACGCCGCCGTGCACGGCGAGGAACTGGCGAACGGCAACGCCTTCGCCCAGGAACGCGCCGAGCGCGAAGCCCGGCTGCAGCGGCCGCTGTTCGTCATGCCCACCAAGGGCGTCTACACCTCGGGCTTCGGCTACCGCTGGGGCGCGCTGCACGCAGGCGTGGACCTGGCCGGCCCGATCGGCACCCCGATCGTCGCGGTCTCCGACGGTGTCGTGATCGACGCCGGCCCGACGGCCGGTTACGGCGCCTGGGTGAAGCTGCGCCACTCCGACGGCACGGTCACGCTGTACGGCCACGTCAACACCTGGACGGTCCAGATCGGTCAGCGGGTCTTCGCCGGCGACCAGATCGCGACCATCGGCAACCGCGGCAACTCGACCGGACCGCACCTGCACTTCGAAGTTCTTCTGGGCGGCACCAACAGGATTGATCCGGCGCCCTGGCTGGCGCAGCGGGGGCTGTCCGTCGGCCCCTACGTCGGCTGACCGGTGTCTGAACCGAACGAACCGCACACCCGCATCATCCGGCGCCAGCCGTCCGGGCCGATTCCCCAACCCGAAGAGCCGCGCACCGGCATCATCCGTCGCGCGCCCACCGGGCCCATCCCCCAGTCTCCCGATGACCGCACCACGAACATCCCGCGTCCACCCGTCGACGACGCCCCCACCGGACTGATCCGCCGCGCCACCCCGGTCGCGGTACCGGCCCGGCCGGGCGTGGTGGACGTGTCCACCGGTCGCACCGCGATCGCGGCGAGCGCCGTCAGCATCATCAGCGGGTGGGCCACCGGCGTCGTGGCCACCGACCTGATCACCGGGTGGTGGGGCACCGACCTGCTGTTCTGCCTGGCGGTCGGCTTTCTGACCCTGCTGTTCGCGATCACCACCATCGCCGGGGTGATCACGCTGCTGCTACGCCGTTCGGTCGGGCGCTATCTGATCGCGTTCGGTGCCGTCATCGCGTTGCTGACGTTCGGCAGTGTGTTCGTCGCGGGAGCCCGAATTCCGTTGGCGGTGTATCTGATTCCGGTGTTGCCGTTGGCGAGCCTGGTCTTGGCATTGCACCCGTCAACCCGCCGGTGGTGCCGCCAGCGCTGACCGTCGGCGGCTCGTCCACCACTCCCCCACGACGATGACCCCGACCGCCCACGCGGCACCGAGGAAAGCCCCCGCGGCGACATCACTGACATAGTGCACACCGAGGTAGACGCGAGAGAAAGCCACCACTCCGGCGGCCGTCAAGGCGAACGCCCACAGCTTCACTCGGGCTGTCCAGCCGCGGATCACCGAGCCCGCCATCCAGGCAAGCAGGACCGCCACGGCGAAACCGCCGGTGGCGTGGCCGGAGGGAAATGAGAAACCGTCTTCGACGATCACCGCGGTCCACGACGGTGGACGGTTGCGACCAACCATCCACTTGGCCACCACCAGCACCACCCCGACACCGATCAGCCCGGACAGCCCCAGCAGCGCGGGAGCCCACGACCGGATCCGCCAGCAGACCCACGCACTGACGCTGACGACGATCGCCACCAACGACAATGGATCACCAACGTGGGTAAGCACTTTCATGACCCCGGTCAACCATGCGTCACGATTGGCGGCGAACCACTGACCCACCGGCTGATCAACATAGGTGTCGAGCTCACCCTCCAGCACATCGTCGAGCAACTCGGTGAAACCCGCCGCCAGCAGCGCGACCACCACGATCCCCGACACCAGCCCCAAGGCCGCGGTCACATCCACCGACAACCACTGCGCCAACCTCGTGAGCGGCGCGCCGAGGTGGCGAATCGCCCACGTCCGCACCGCGACGGCCAGGCCCGTCTCACGCAGGCGCGTCAGCGCTGCTACGAAGAAGCCCTGATGGCGCGCCACCCAGATGAACACGAGGCTCCAGATCAGGAGTGCGGCCACTACGAGGGCAGTCAAGATCCCACGATCGTCGACTAGAGCTTCTGAATCGGTGCGTGATTGTGCATGAGCTTGACGCGGCCGGCGCTGCCGAAGTCGATCAGTGACATCGCCGACTCCCCCATCCCGGAGACCTCCTCGACGCGGCCGAGGCCGTACTTGTCGTGGTTGACCCGGTCGCCGGGTTCCAGGACCACCAGCCCACGCTTGCTGCCGCCTGCCGGGCGCATCGGCGACGGACGCGGGGTGCCGAATCGGCCGGCTCCGCTGACCGGCGCGCTGTACGACGGCGTGGGATCGGTGCGACGCCAGTCGAGCAGGTGCTCCGGAATCTCGCGCAGGAAGCGCGATTCCGGGTTCAGCATCGGCTGTCCCCACGACGAGCGGACCTTGGCGCGGGTGAGGTAAAGCCGTTGGCGCGCACGGGTTATCCCCACATAGGCCAGGCGACGCTCCTCGGACAGCTCGGCCGGATCCCCCAGCGCCCGCATGTGCGGGAACATGCCGTCCTCCCAGCCGGTCACGAAGACGACCGGGAACTCCAACCCCTTGGCGGTGTGCAAGGTCATCATCGTGACGACTCCGGAACCGTGCTCGGGCAGATCGTCGGAGTCGGCCACCAGCGACACCCGCTCCAAGAACTCCGCGAGTATGCCGGTCTGGGGGACGTCCTCGTCGGTGTCGGCATCCTCGTCTGCCAGCGCGGCGGCGTTGGCGCGGTCGATGCTGAATTCGTGTGCAACGCTGACCAATTCGTTCAGGTTGTCCAACCGGGCCAGGTCCTGCGGGTCGCTGGAGGACTCCAGCTCGTTGCGATAGCCGGTGCGGTCCAGCACCGCCTCGACCAAGTCGCCCAACTCGTCGTCGAGCTTGCCGCGTAACTCGTCGAGCAGGTTGACGAAGCTCGCGATCGCCTTCTCCGAGCGGGTGTTCAGCATCGGCACCTTGCCGGCCGCCGCGGCGCTCAGCGCGTCGGCGAAGGTGGCGCCCGTGTTCTCGGCGTACACCGCCACACATGCCTCGGCACGGTCACCGATACCGCGGCGCGGGGTGTTGAGGATGCGCCGCAGGCTGACCGCGTCGCCGGGATTGTCCAGCACGCGCAGGTACGCGACGATATCGCGAATCTCCTTGCGCTCGTAGAACCGAACGCCGCCGACCACCTTGTACGGGATGCCGGCGCGGATGAACACCTCTTCCAGCGATCGCGACGAGTTGTTGGTGCGGTAGAACACGGCGACGTCGTTGTAGTTGATGTCACCGCGGTCGGCCAGGGCGTCGATCTCCCCGGCGACGAAGCGCGCTTCGTCGTGTTCGTTGTCGGCGACGTAGCCGACGATCAGCTCGCCGTCGCCCTCGTCGGTCCACAGCCGCTTCTCGCGCCGGTTCGGGTTGCGCGCGATCACCGAGTTGGCCGCGTTCAGGATGTTCTGGGTCGAGCGGTAGTTCTGCTCGAGCAGGATCGTGGTGGCGTTGGGGAAGTCGCGCTCGAAGTCCTCGATATTGCGGATCGTCGCGCCGCGGAACGCGTAGATCGACTGGTCGGCGTCACCGACGACGCACAATTCGCTGGGCGGCACGGTGTCGGTGTCGGGCGCGTTGACCCCGACGAGTTCACGCACCAGCACGTACTGGGCGTGGTTGGTGTCCTGATACTCGTCGACCAGGATGTGCCGGAACCGCCTGCGGTAGTACTGAGCGATCTGCGGGAAGTTCTGCAGCACACTGACCGTCTCGCCGATGAGGTCGTCGAAGTCCAGCGCATTGGCCGCCCGCAGCCGGCGCTGATATTCGCCGTAGACGCTGGCGACGGTGCGGGACAGGTCGTCGGAGCCGGGCTCGAGTGCGGCCACCGCGTCCTCGGGGACGATCAGCTCGTTCTTGAGGTTGGAGATCGCGTTGGCCAGCACCCGCGGCGAATACCGCTTGGTGTCCAGGCCCATGTCCTTGCCGATCATCAGCAGCAGGCGGCGCGAGTCGTCGGCGTCGTAGATCGAGAAGTTCGAGTTCAACCCCGGCAGCAGCGAGGCCTGATTGCGCAGGATTCGCACGCAGGTGGAGTGGAACGTCGACACCCACATGTTGCGGGCCCGCGGACCGACGAGCGAGACCACCCGCTCGCGCATTTCGGCGGCAGCCTTGTTGGTGAACGTGATGGCCAGCACCTGGCCCGGTCCGACGTCGCGGGCCGCCAGCAGATAGGCGATCCGCCGCGTCAGCACGGCCGTCTTCCCCGAACCGGCTCCTGCCACGATCAGCAACGGCGGCCCCTCGTGCAGCACAGCCTGGCGCTGCTGGGGGTTGAGGCCCTCGAGAAGTTCGGCCGCGTCGGCCGGAGGTCTGTAATCGGTCACGTGCACACTCATGTCTGCACCAACTTACCGCTGTATGGCGACAGTTTTTTTGCGAAGCCGGGCGTTGGAGTGGCACACTCGATTCGTGCTTTCCTGGCAGCGTCGATTTTTCTACGGGTACCGGTCCGCGGTGCCCGTGGGTATCTAGCTGCTCAACCCGAGAGCCCCGCGGTCCGCATCCGGACCCGGGGCTCGTCTCTTGTGTGAGGCCCGGGATCGGATGAGACCAGACCCACACATGAGGAGAACGAAGCGATGACTCTGGAAATGGTTCCTGAAGCCGAGAACAACATCGACAGCCTCCGTGGCGAGATCGACCGGCTCGACGCCGAGATCTTGGCCGCGGTCAAGCGCCGCACCGAGGTGTCCCAGGAGATCGGCCGGGCCCGGATGGCCTCCGGCGGTACCCGGCTGGTGCACAGCCGGGAGATGAAGGTCATCGAGCGCTACAGCGAGTTGGGTCCGGACGGCAAGGATCTGGCAATGCTGCTGCTGCGCATGGGCCGCGGCCGGCTCGGGCACTGACGCCGGCCATCGGGCAGAGCCGGCTCGGGCACAGCTAGCGCACGGCGTCCAATAGCCAGGGCGTCATCCACTTGACCGCGTTCGGTGTGGGATGCACGCCGTCGATGCGCACCTGCACACCATTGATCTTGTTGGTGTAGGTGCCGTTCGGCGCGAGCTTCTTGTT
Organism: Mycolicibacterium pallens; assembly: GCF_019456675.1. Classification (NCBI taxonomy): domain Bacteria; kingdom Bacillati; phylum Actinomycetota; class Actinomycetes; order Mycobacteriales; family Mycobacteriaceae; genus Mycobacterium; species Mycolicibacterium pallens. The sequence goes on from NZ_CP080333.1 coordinate 4,891,975, forward strand.
CAGGTCAAGCACGGTCACGTTCTTGCGATCGGCTACGACCTTGCGCAGCAAGGCATTCCACTGGTCGACCCGACTGGGCTGATCCTCGGGGTACAGGTTGCCGTTGGCCTGCTCCCCGTGCCGGCTGTACGGCTCGGTCGCAACCACTACCAGCGCCCCGGTGGAGCCGAGGATGTCCAGTGCGTGCCGCAGCTCGCTCTCCAGGTATTTGTCGAAATCGGGCTGGCCGATGTGGGCCCAACTGCCATTCCATTTGCGGTCCACCACCTCCCAGCGCCCGATCATCATCAGTACGACATCGGGCCGGTCGTGGCCGATCCGCTGCGCCCAGCGTTCCGGCCACGCATCGCACTCGGGCTTCTGCTCCAGGACCTGACCCGAGTATCGGTACGGCCCACCGCGCACCAGGCCGCAGCCGATTGTGGTGCGATCCAGGAAGCTGACGCCGGGGGTGGGGGGCAGATAGCGCATCATCGTCCACCCGATGGAGTCACCGAACACCGAGACGGTGTGCGGGCGCGGGCCGTCCTGCACCGGCGCGGCGACCCGCACCGTCTCCACCGGTGAGACCAGTGCGGCCTGGGTGACGTCGGGGCTGGACGGGTCGATGCGGATGCCCACCGGGACGACGACGGTCGCGAGCGCGACGGCCGTGCCGATCGTCGCGGCGGCCAGCCGCAGCTGCGGGACGTGCACGGGCCGCCAGCGCCGCACCGGCCGCTCGATCAGCCACCACGACCCCACCGCCGCGAGCACCGTGATCGCGCAGCGGGCACCGAACAGCGGAAAACCTGTCCAGCCGGTCCGCTCCCCGGTGAGCACCAGGAACACCGGCCAATGCCAGAGGTACACGCCGTAGGAGATGACGCCGAGGGCCACCAGCGGCGGGGTGGCGAGCACCCAGGCCACCGGACCGCGTTGTTCCAGGGCGACCGGCGCGATCACCGCGACCGCGGCGACGGCGACGACGATCAACAGCCCGTTGCGGAACTCGGCGGCGCTGCCGGTCGCGACGTGGGTGATCGCGGCCAGCACTGCCACCCCCGCCACCGGCAGACTCGCCGCCAGCCACCTCCCCCACCGGGACCGGATCAGCGGCCAGCCCGCCATCATCGCCGGCCAGTCGCGGACCAGCAGAGCGGCGGCCGCGGCACCGATCAGCAGAGCCTGGGCGCGGGTGTCCGTACCGAAGTAAACCCGGTTCAGCGAGTCGTCCGACGACAGCAGGATCGCCTCGGTGGCCGATGCGGCTGTTCCGGCCAGAGCCAGCACCAGCACCGCCCACCGGACCGCGGTGATCGTCGGCGTCTTCTGCCGACGCCGGGCGATCATCGCCAGCAGCACCGTGACCGCGACGATCAGCACCGGCCAGATCAGGTAGTACTGCTCCTCGACGCCCAGCGACCAGGTGTGCTGCAGCGGTGACGGCGGGGCGCCCTGGCTGAAGTAGTCGGTCTCATGCGACACGAACGCCCAGTTCGCCACCCACAGGAACGCGGCGACCGCGTCGATGCGCAGACCGCTGACAGCCTCCGGCGGAAACAGCAGACGCGCGGCGATCACCGCCAACACCATCAAGAGCAGGGCGGGCAGCAGCCGGCGGGCCCGGCGGATCCAGAACGCGCCGAGGTCGAGTTCGCCGGTCCGGCCGATCTCGTCGAGCAGCAGCGACGTGATCAAAAATCCGCTGAGCACGAAGAAGACGTCGACCCCGATGAATCCGCCTGTCACACCGGGGATTCCGCTGTGCCCGAGCAGGACGAGAGCGACGGCAACCCCGCGGATCCCGTTCAACGCAGGAATGCCCGAGCCGCGGGGCCGTGGCCTGCGCAGTTGGCTCGGTTGCGAGACGGGATCAACCCAGGGACTTTGCGCGAGGGAGCGCGCCGTCACACCCATGCCCTCCTAGATCGTCAGTGCTGTGAAATCTAGTTCGCAACGAGGACTGATCAGCGCAGGCGCGCGGTCGTTTACGTCAATTCCTTGGCGGCAGCGCCAGCAGATGCGCGCAGGTCGTGCTGGCCGCGGACGCGATACCGGTCGCCGACTGCAGATGCGGCACCCGCACGACGTAGTTGACCAGCGTCAGCATGGCCTGCACCTGAAGCCGGGCGGTCGATTCGGTCTGCTCGGTGCGGTACTGGCGCAGCAGGTGCACCCATTCCTCGACGTAGTCGCGTTGCGCGGCCAGCGCGGCATCGCGGTGCGGTTCGGGCAGGTTGCGCACTTCGGTCATCAGCAGATCGACCAATGCCGGGTGCCCGAGTGCGAACTCCACATACGAGGTGATCAGACTGCCCAGGGCCCCGGCGGGCGTGCTCGATGCTGCCAGCACGTCCGAGGCCTGCATGTAGAGGTAGGCGGCACCGCGCGTGAGCGCGGTCGCCAGCAGGTCGGCCTTGTTGGCGAAGTGGTTATAGACGCTTGGTCCGGCGATGCCGAGGGACGCCGCCACGTCCTCGATCCCCACACTGGCGTACCGCCGCTCGGCGAACAACTGGATTGCCTTCTGCAGCAACGCTTCTCGACGCGAGCGCGGCAACAATCCGGCGGGCTTGCGCCGGCGCCGGCCGATCGCGAACTCGACGGGAGCCGGCGCTGTGAGCACCCGCCCGGTGAGTTCTGCCAGCAGCCGAGACTGGTCCCTGGCCGACAGGTCCGACTGATAGAACGACGGGCTGACCACGACGCCGAGGATCATCCAGGCGAACAGGTCGCGAGCGTCGGCGTTCAGGTCGGGTCGCGCGGCTTTCAAGAATTCCGATAACCGTCGCGCGACGTTCTGGCTGGCCTCGCGCAGCCGGGTCTGCGCGTCATCGGATAGATGCCGGGCCTCGCGCTCGACCAGGATCCCGATGTGGCGGCTGGCCACTGCCAGTTCGGCCACCTCGAGCAGGGACTGGTCGGCGTCGGCGAATTCCATGGCGCCGACGACCTCGGCAACCGAGTCCAGGCCGGTGAAGACCACTTCCTCCAGCAATTCGTGCTTGCTGGAGAAGTGCCTGTACAGGGCCGAGGCGCCAACGGCGACGGCCTCGGCGATGTCGCCCATGGCGACATGTTCATACCCGCGGGTGCAGAACAGTTCGGTGGCCGCCGCGACGATCAGCGCCCGACGGTTGGCCGGCCGGGTGCCGCGCTCCGGGCGGGCAGCCGTGGTCACGTTGTCTGCCCCTTTCGTTCGGCGGCGGTGAACGACAGACAGCCTAACGCCGCCCGAGGTCCGAGCTTGCCACCCCGATCCACCACGGTCTAGCCTAAGTGAACTTTCACTAGTCATATGGAGGTTTTCATGGCGAGTCGCACCATCGTCGCGGGAGTGGGGATGATTCCGTTCACCACACCGAGCCGGACGGAGCCATACCCCGTTATGGCAGAACAATCCGTGCGCAATGCCCTCGCGGATGCCGGAATCGACTATTCCGCGGTGCAGCAGGCCTACGTCGGCTATGTGTATGGAGACTCAACCTCTGGACAGGCAGCTCTGTACGGTGTCGGCCAGTCCGGAATTCCGATCGTCAATGTCAACAACAACTGCTCCACCGGTTCCACCGCGTTATGGCTGGCGCGCCAGGCGATCGAGAACGGTGCCGCGGACTGCGTGCTGGCACTGGGATTTGAGCAGATGCAGCGGGGAGCGCTGGCGTCGATGTGGACCGACCGGCCAAGCCCGTTCGACCGCTTCGACGAGACCACCCGCGCCCTGCAGGGCTGGGATGATGCCGCTCCGATGGCGGCCCAGTACTTCGGCGGCGCAGGCCGGCAGTACGCCGATACCTATGGCACCGGACCTGAAGTCTTCGCCCGCATTGCGGTCAAGGCGCGGGCGCACGCGAAGAACAATCCCTACGCGGTGTTCCGCGACGAGGTCACCGTCGAAGAGGTACTGGCCTCCCCACACATCTACGGTCCGTTGACCCGCCTGCAGTGCTGCCCGCCGACCTGTGGTGCGGCCGCTGCGGTGTTGGTCAGCGAGGAGTTCGCCCGCACGCACGGCCTGCGGGTCGAGGTCGCGATCAAAGCGCAGGCCATGGCCACCGACTCGCCCTCGACGTTCACCGGCGACATGATCAAGGTCGTCGGTTACGACATGGCCAAGGCAGCCGCCGACCAGGTCTACGAGGCGTCCGGCGTTGCGCCGGAGGATATTCGGGTCGTCGAGTTGCACGACTGCTTCACCGCCAACGAGCTGCTCACCTACGAGGGCCTGGGCCTGACGCCGGTCGGCACCGCCGAGAAGTTCATCCTCGACGGGGACAACACCTACGGCGGCCGGGTGGTCACCAATCCCTCGGGGGGATTGTTATCCAAGGGGCATCCGTTGGGCGCCACCGGTCTTGCGCAGTGCACCGAGCTGGTGTGGCAGCTACGCGGCCTGGCGCAGGCCCGCCAGGTGGCCGACGCCACGGTGGCGCTGCAACACAACATCGGCCTGGGCGGCGCCGCGGTCGTCACCCTCTACGAGAAGGTGAGCTGACGATGGGGGTGGATCCCGGCGTCATCGGCACCCAATTGCCAACGACCACAGTCACCGTGGATCGAGGCCGGCTGCGCTTCTTCGCCAAGGCGATCGGCGAGACAAACCCCGTCTACACAGAGCTCGACGCCGCGATCGCCGCCGGGCATCCGGACCTCCCGGCACCGCCGACCTTCCTGTTCTCGATCGAACTCGAAGCACCCGACCCATTCGCATACCTCGCTGCGCTCGGCGTCGACCTGCGCTTCGTGCTGCACGGCGAACAGAGCTTCGTCTATCACCAACCCGCCTACCCCGGTGACGAGCTCGTGGCGCACCCGCGCATCACCGATGTGTACACCAAAAAGGCTGGCGCACTGGAGTTCATCGCCAAGGAAACGACAGTGACCCGCATCGACGGAACACCGATCGCCGACCTGCGATCGGTGATCGTCGTCCGCAACCCGGAAGGCAGCGCATGACCGTCACCGATCCCATCGCCGTCGGCACCGAGCTGCCGCCGTTGACGGTGCCACCAATCTCTCGGTTGACCTTGGCCCTGTTCGCCGGCGCGTCTGGGGATCACAACCCGATACACGTGGATCTCGACGCCGCGAAATCGGCCGGGATGCCGGACGTGTTCGCCCACGGGATGCTGTCGATGGCCTATCTGGGGCGGCTGCTGACCAACTGGGTCCCGCAGGAGAACCTGCGCTCATATCGGGTCCGGTTCGCCTCGATCACCCCCGTGCACGGCCAACCCACTTGCAGCGGCCGCGTCAGCGCGATCCAGGAGGTTGACGGTGAGAAACGCGCCACCGTCGACCTCACCGTCACCCTCGCCGACGGCACCGTCACGCTGTCCGGCGACGCCGTCATTGCCATCAACTGAAAGGTTCTGTCACACATGGGAAATCTACCCGGCAACGTGGCCGTCATCTCGGGCTCGGGGCGAGGCATCGGGCGTGAAATCGCGCTCAAACTCGCCGCCGAGGGCGCGTCGGTGGTCGTCAACGACCTGGACGCAGACCCCGCGACCGAAACGGTCACCGCCATCGAAGCCGCCGGCGGCCGTGCCGTCGCGTGCGTCGGCAGCGTCACCGACGAGAACTTCGGCGAACGGTTCGTCCAGACGGCGATGGATGCCTTCGGCGGGCTGGACATCATCGTCAACAACGCCGGCTACACCTGGGATTCGGTGATTCAAAAGATGACCGACGAGCAGTGGGATGCCATCCTCGACGTTCATCTCAAGGCCCCTTTTCACATCCTGCGGGCCGCACAACCGGTGATCAGCCAACTGGTCAAGGGCGCCAAGGAATCCGGGCAACCGGTCGGCTGCCGCAAGGTCGTCAACATCTCCTCATTGGCCGGTGTCGGTGGCAACGCGGGGCAGGCGAACTATGCCGCCGCCAAGGCCGGCGTGATCGGATTGACGAAGGCGCTGGCCAAGGAGTGGGGCCGCTACAACGTCACGGTCAACAGCGTCGCGTTCGGATTGATCAAGACCCGTCTCACCGAAACACCGGCCGACGGTGACGGAACCATCACCGTGCGGGGCCAGGAGATCAAGGTCGGCGTCAACCCCGGCCTGCTGGCCACCATGGAGCAGGCGATTCCGCTCGGCCGTGCCGGCACACCCGCGGAGGCGGCCGGCGCCGTCTATCTGCTGTGCACCCCCGAGTCGGACTACATCAGCGCCCAAACTCTGGTCTGCGGAGGCGGATTCAACTTCTAGCCGACCACGTGCGAGATCCACCCGGACGCGACATCCATGAAGTTCGGGTGGTTGAAGAGCTCGGCCTGAGCCTGCGCCTCGATCTCGTCGACCGCGCAGGCGAAGTCGGCGGTCTCGGCGAACCGCAGTGTTCGTTTGACGGAGCGGATAGTGCGCCCCGGTGCCCTGACCACATCCGTCGCCAGCCGCAACGCTTCGGCACGGGCGTCGTCGACGACGGCCGACACCGCACCGATCTTCTCGGCTTCGCGCGCGTCGATGATCTTCGCGCTCATCAGCAGCTCCAGCGCGCGGTCCCTACCGACAGCTGCCGGCAAGGTTTTGGACAGCCCGTAGTCCGGGCCGAGCCCCATGCGGGCGAAGGTCGCGCCGAACCGGGCCGAGCTCGCGGCAATACGGATGTCGCAAGCCAGGACCAATCCCCAACCGGCACCGGCGGCCGGCCCGTTGACCGCCGCGATCGTCAGCTGCGGCATCCGGTGCAGCGTCATCACCGGCCGGCTGACGTCTTTCATCATCGCGACCGTCGAGTCGGACTCCGCGAGCACCGACAGGATGCTCATGTCGGCACCCGAGCAGAAGCCCCGGCCGGCGCCGGTCAGGATCACCACGTGGACGTCGTCATCTCCGGCGAGTCGGGTGAGCGCAACGTCCAGTTCCGCCATCAGCTCCTCGTCGAGCGCGTTGAGCAGCTCCGGGCGATTCAGCTCCACCACCGCGATGTGGTCGGCAGGTGTGGCGATACGGACGACGTCGGTGGTCATGGTCCTCAGATTAGACTAGTGACACTTCACTTGAACCAATCTATTCCTGATATATCACGGATATACCGGCCGTAGGGAAGCTACTATCATTCACTTAGGCTGCTACAGCAGCGGTGCTCGAAGGAGGTTTCATGGCCAGTGCGCCCGTTGTCAGCAGTGTGCGATCGCCCCGGCGGCGGGGATTGAGCCTGCAGACCCATGACCACGCCGAGGTCGCCGACATCGTCGCTACCGCGCGCGGCCGCTATCCCGGGATCGGCCCGGCCGATGTCGTCGAGGACTGTGCCGACGCACTCGCCGCCCTTGATGCGGTGTGGCAGGCCGCCGTCCACGCCTTGACCGCGGCGACACCGGCCGACCCACACGACATCGACCTGCTGTCCCGGGTGAAGTCGGCACTCACCCGCATCCACTCCCGCGAGGTCGAACGAGTCGACCATGCGCTGGCCGGGCTTCGTGACGCAACCGCGGAGCTCGACCAGATCGACGACCCTGCCCATCTGCTCGACCGCGCCGCAATCGCGGCCACCAATCTCGGATTCGACAGGGCGATGATCTCGTCGGTGAGCGACGGCCGATGGGTGCCCGTCGCAGGACACATCGAACGCGATCCCAGCTGGGCTTCGCAGATTGTGGCGGCAGGACAGGAGCATCCCGAAGTCATCGACGCAGCGCTGCCCGAGGCCGAAATGCTGCGCAGGTTGCGGCCGATCCTCGTCGACGACGCACACAGACTGCCGCGCTGTTATGCCACCATCATCGACATCTCCAAGGGCCAACGGTACATCGCTGCGCCAATCATCTCCTGCCGCAACGTGATCGGCTTCGTTCACGCCGACGCGTTCTACCGGAAGCGCCGATTCGTCAACAGCGACATTCGCCTACTCGGACTGTTCGGTGAATACCTCGGGTCCACGATGTCACGCCTGATGATGCTCGACGAACTACGGGCGCTGCGCGTCCAGGCGGACGGCATCACATCGCGGATCACCGAACTGGAGCGCAGCTGGTCCGGTCGTACCTACCGCCGCCCGTCGCTGTTCCGCGGCGCGCTCGATGCAGCCGGCCCACCCAGCCCGGGCCGGGCCACCGCGGCCAGCGTCCTGACCCGTCGAGAACTCGAGGTGCTCGAACTGGTCGCAAGCGGTGCCACCAATGCACGGATCGCGCGGGCACTGACCATCTCCGAGGGAACGGTCAAGGGCCACATGAAGCACATCTTCCGCAAGCTCGGTACCGCCAACCGTGCCGAGGCGGTGTCGTACTGGTTGCAGGTGTCTGCGTGACCCAGATGTCCGATCGGCAGGCAAACAGGCCCTTTTGGGGGGATGCCGGCACAGGTCGGCACCTTCGACACTGAAGGCCGATGCAAACCGCGCGCACTGGAGGCACCATGCATATCGAGGGCATTCTTCCCGCCACCTCGGACAACAAGCCCGACTACTGCGACATCGAGGTATCGAGCAAGTCGTTCTGGGCCCGTCCGGCCCTGGAGATGGACGAGGTGTTCGCCCAGCTCCGCGCCGAGCAGCCGGTGTCCTGGCAGCGTCCCATCGAAGGTGCCGTGGTGCCCGACCCCGACGATCCCGGCTTCTGGGCCGTCGTGCGACACGCCGACATCAAGCGGGTCAGCCACGACAACCAGACCTTCGTCTCCGGGCAAGGCGTGTTCTTCGACAGGTTGCCCCCATTGTTCCTGGAGATGGCGCTGTCCTTCCTCGCGATGGACCCACCGAGGCACGACCAGTTGCGCCGGCTGGTCAGCAAGGCCTTCACCCCGCGCCAGATCAGACGCATCGAGGACAAAATCGAGCTGGCGGCCAAGCAGATCATCGACGATATCGCGACCGATCCGTCGGGTGAGATCGAGTTCATGGATCGCTGCGCGAGCCTTCTGCCCGTACGGATGTTCTGTGAGATGTTCGGCGTACCAGAGCATCTCGAAGAAGCGACCGTCAAACACGTCATCGGTTCGGTGTCATGGGCCGACGAGGAGTATCTGGCTGGACGCAGCGCCGCCGAAGTGCAACTCGAGTCAATCGCCGGGTTGCACCAGGTGGCCAAGGAGATCATCGACCTGCGCCGCCGGGAGCCCGGCGACGACATCATTTCCTCGATGACGCAGGCCGAGATCGACGGGCAGAAGCTGACGGACTTCGAAATCGCGTCGTTCTTCTGCCTGCTGTCCGGAGCGGCCACCGACACCACCAAGACCACCCTCGGCCACGCGGTACGGGCACTGTCGCTCTTCCCCGATCAGCGCACGTGGCTGCTCGACGACTTCGACGCACGCATCAGCACCGCCATCGAGGAGTTCATCCGCTGGGCGACACCGCTACTCACCTTCAGCCGCACCGCCGTCGTCGAAACCGAACTCGGTGGCCAGACGATCATGCCGGGCGACAAAGTGGTGATGATCTATCTGGCGGGCAATTTCGACGCCGACGCCTTCGACCGCCCCCGGGCATTCGATCTGTCCCGCTCCCCCAATCCTCATGTGAGCTTCGGCGGAGGCGGCATACACTACTGCCTGGGTGCCAACCTGGCCCGGTCGATGCTTCGGGCCGAAACACGGGAGTTGTTGATGCGCATACCCGAATTCGAGACCGGCGAGCCAGACCTGTTGGGTACCAACTTCATTCATGGCATCAAACGTCTGCCGTTCCGGTTCACGCCGCGATGACCACCGGCATGTACCTGACGCAGGGCCTGCACCGGGCCGTGCGGGCCACCCCGCACGACACGATGACGATCTGCGCCGGGCGGGTCCGGACCTTCGCCGAGGTCACCGACCGGGTGGCCCGACTGGCCGGCGCCCTTCACACACTCGGCGTCAGCACGGGTGACCGCGTCGGGATCCTGTCGCTGAACTCTGATCGCTATTCGGAGTATCTGCTTGCCACGCCGTGGGCCGGCGCGGTGCTCAACCCGATCAACATCCGCTGGAGCGGCGCCGAGATCGCCTACAGCCTGCGCGATTCCGACACCCGCACCTTGCTGATCGATGACACCTTCCTCCCGTTGCTTCCCGAATTACGTTCGCAATTCCCGGATTTGGCGCATGTCATTCACTGCGGCGACGGCGATGCGCCGGAGGGACTGCTGAGCTATGAGGAGCTGGTCGCGGCCAGCGACCCGGTGCCCGACGCGCACCGCTGCGGGTCGGATCTGGCCGGCCTGGTCTACACCGGCGGTACCAGCGGGCATCCGAAGGGCGTCATGCTGACCCACGACAACCTGATGACGTCGGCGCTGGGCTGCCTGGCGTCGGGGTTGTTCCTCACATCGGGCGGCCCGCTGCTGCACGCCGCGCCAATGTTCCACCTCGCGGATCTGGCGATCTGGACGGCGCAGGTCTGTCGGGGCGGTACGCATGTCTTCATCCCGGCATTCCGGCCTGACTGGGTGCTCGAAGCGATGCAGCAGCACCGGATCACCGATCTACTGCTGGTGCCGACGATGGTGCAGATGCTGGTCGACGATCCGGCGTTGTCCGCGCACGACACCAGCAGTGTGCGGGCCGTGTTGTACGGCGGTTCGCCGATCTCGGCCGCGCTGTTGGAGCGGGCGGCGCAGCGGCTGCCGACAGCCTCGTTCGTCCAGGCCTACGGCATGACTGAGGTATCGCCGGTCGCCACTTTGCTGTCGCCGGCCGACCACGCCGACCCGGTGCTGCGCCGCTCCGGTGGGCGCGCCGCCCCGCACTCGGAGGTACGCATCGTCGGCGAGGACGACACCGAGTTGCCGCGCGGCGAGGTCGGTGAGATCACCGTGCGGGGCGCGCATGTGATGGCCGGCTACTGGAACAAGCCCGAGGAGACCGCGGCCGCTTTGCGAGGCGGCTGGATGCATACCGGCGATGCCGGCTACATGGACGCGCGGGGTTACGTGTTCGTCGTCGACCGCATCAAGGACATGATCGTGTCCGGTGGGGAGAACGTGTACTCCGTCGAGGTGGAGAACGCGCTGGCCCGCCACCCGGCCGTGGCGACGTGTGCGGTGATCGGGGTTCCGGACGAACGCTGGGGGGAACGGGTGCACGCCGTCGTGGTTCTCACCAGCGGGGAGCAGGCGAGCGATGACGAGCTCCGAGAGTTCTGCAAGACGCTCATCGGCGGGTACAAGATTCCCCGCAGCTTCGAGGTCGTCGACGCGCTGCCGGTGTCGGCGGCGGGCAAGGTGCTCAAACGGGAACTGCGGGCCAAATTCTGGACGGACTCGGACCGCTCGGTCAGCTGAGCATCAGCAGCGCGTCAGGTCCCGATCGACGATCTTGGGGCGCTTCGGCGCCTCCGGCCGCAGCTGGTCGAGAGCCAGCATCAGACCCCCGACCGCGCCGGACAGCTGCGCGACGACGAGCTCAGGCACCCCTCGGTGCGCGGGGCGCTGACGACTGCTGATCTTCATGGCGTAGGGGTTACCCAGCGCTTGCAATTGCAAGCGTGATGCCCACCACTACTTGGTCAGCGCGATGTACTTGGTGTCCAGGTACTCCTCGATGCCTTCGGTGCCGCCCTCGCGACCGAAGCCGGATTCCTTGACCCCGCCGAACGGCGCGGCCGGATCGGAGATCACGCCGCGGTTGACGCCGACCATGCCCGACTCGATGGCCTCGGCCACCCGCAGTGCCCGGTCCAGCGACTCGGTGTAGATGTAGGACGCCAGCCCGTATTCGGTGGCATTGGCCGCGGCGACGCCGTCTTCCTCGGTGTCGAAGCCGATGATCGGCGCGACAGGTCCGAACACCTCCTCGGTGAGGATGCGGGCGTCGGCCGGGATGTCGGTGAGGACCGTGGCCGGGTAGAAGTTGCCGGGGCCGCCGGGCGCCTCACCGCCGAGCGCGACCGTCGCGCCCTTCTCCACGGCGTCGTTGACGAGTTCCTGAACCTTGGCCAGCTGCTTGGTGTTCACCAGGGGGCCGAGCTTGGCCGACGGGTCGAGCCCGTTGCCCAGGTTGACCTCGGCCATTCGCTTGACGAACTTGTCGGTGAACTCGCCGATCACCGCGTTGGCGACGTGGATCCGGTTGGCCGCCGTGCACGCCTCACCGCCGTTGCGCATCTTGGCCAGCATCGCGCCGTCGACCGCCGCGTCGATGTCGGCGTCGTCGAAGACCACAAACGGCGCGTTGCCGCCGAGCTCCATCGACGTGCGCAGCAGCTTGTCCGCCGACTGGGCCACCAACGCCTTGCCGACGCCGGTGGAACCGGTGAAGGTCAGCTTGCGCAGCCGGCCGTCGTCGATCAGCGTCTTGGTGACATCACCGGGATGGCTGGTGGGAAGGATCGACAGCACACCCTTGGGCAGGCCGGCCTCGGCCATCAGCTTGGCCAGCAGCAGCATGGTCAGCGGCGTCTCCTGAGCCGGCTTGACGATCATCGTGCAGCCCGCTGCGAACGCGGGCCCGATCTTGCGGGTTCCCATGGCCAGCGGGAAGTTCCACGGCGTGATCGCGTAACAGGGGCCGACGGGTTGCTTGGTGACGATGATCCGTCCGGTGCCCGCCGGGGACGGCGTGTAGCGACCTCCGATGCGGACCGCCTCCTCGGCGAACCAGCGGAAGAACTCCGCGCCGTACTTGACCTCACCCATGGACTCGGCGACGACCTTGCCCATCTCCAGGGTCATCAGCGTCGCGAGATCGTCGGCGCGGTCGATGATCGTCTCGAACACCGAGCGCAGGATCTCACCGCGATCCCGGGCCGGGGTGGCCGCCCACTCGGCCTGGACCGCGCACGCTGCGTCGAGCGCGGCGATGGCGTCCTCGGCGGTCGCGTCGGCGACCGTCGCGATGACCTTGTCGTTCGACGGGTCGAAGACCTCGAAGGTCGACGAGCCCTTGCGCTCTTCACCGCCAATCCACAATCCCGTGGGAACCGACGACAACAGCCGTTCAATGTCTGGGGTGCTCATACCTCCATCATGTACACCTTTGGACACCTCGTCACACTAGGGTCGAACGAATGACTGGAGACATTTCCGCAACCGGAGAATGGAACGCGCTGCGTCGCCACCACGACCAGATCGCCGGGAAGACGCTCCGCGAACTTTTCGACGAGGATCCGGACCGCGGCCGCGAGCTCACGCTGACCGTCGGCGACTTGTACATCGACTACAGCAAGCACCGCGTCACCCGGGAGACGCTGTCGCTGCTGGTCGATCTCGCCCGGGCCGCGAACCTCGAACAGCACCGCGATGCGATGCTGTCCGGCCAGCACATCAACACCTCCGAGGACCGCGCGGTGCTGCACACCGCGCTGCGGTTGCCGCGCGACGCCGCACTCGAGGTCGACGGCCAGAACGTTGTCGCCGACGTGCACGAGGTACTCGACCGGATGGGCGACTTCACCGACCGGCTGCGCAGCGGCGAGTGGACCGGCGCCACCGGTGAGCGGATCAAGACCGTCGTCAACATCGGCATCGGCGGTTCGGACCTGGGCCCGGTGATGGTGTATCAGGCGCTGCGGCATTACGCCGACGCCGGCATCTCGGCACGGTTCGTCTCCAACGTCGACCCGGCCGACCTGGTCGCCAAGCTCGACGGACTCGAGCCCGCCACAACGCTTTTCATCGTCGCCTCGAAGACGTTCTCGACGCTGGAGACCTTGACCAACGCGACGGCAGCGCGCCGCTGGCTCACCGATGCCCTCGGTGATGCCGCGGTGTCGAAACACTTCGTGGCCGTGTCGACCAACAAGAAACTCGTCGACAACTTCGGCATCAACACCGCCAACATGTTCGGCTTCTGGGACTGGGTGGGCGGCCGCTACTCGGTGGACTCCGCGATCGGCCTGTCGGTGATGGCGGTGATCGGCAAGGAAGCGTTCGCCGATTTCCTGTCCGGCTTCCACATCGTCGATCGCCATTTCGCCACTGCGCCTTTGGAATCCAACGCACCGGCCCTGCTGGGGCTGATCGGCCTGTGGTACTCCGACTTCTTCGGCGCCGAGACCCGGGCGGTGCTGCCCTACTCCAATGACCTGTCCCGGTTCGCGGCGTACCTGCAGCAGCTGACGATGGAGTCCAACGGTAAGTCGGTGAAGGCCGACGGTTCCCCCGTGACCACCCCGACCGGTGAGATCTTTTGGGGCGAACCGGGAACCAACGGTCAGCACGCGTTCTACCAATTGCTGCACCAGGGCACCCGGCTGGTGCCCGCCGACTTCATCGGCTTCTCCGAGCCCACCGACGACCTGCCAACCGCCGACGGCTCGGGCAGCATGCACGACTTGCTGATGAGCAACTTCTTCGCCCAGACCCAGGTGCTGGCGTTCGGCAAGACGGCCGAGGAGATCGCCGCCGAGGGAACCCCGGCAAACGTGGTGCCGCACAAGGTGATGCCCGGCAACCGGCCCAGCACGTCGATCCTGGCGAACCGGCTGACGCCGTCGGTGGTAGGCCAGCTGATCGCGCTCTACGAGCATCAGGTGTTCACCGAAGGCGTGATCTGGGGTATCGACTCGTTCGACCAGTGGGGTGTCGAGCTGGGCAAGACACAGGCCAAGGCGCTGCTCGGAGTGATCACCAGTGACGGATCGCCCGCACAGCAGAGCGACAGCTCGACCGACGAGCTGGTGCGGCGGTATCGGGCCGAAAGGGGCCGGACCCGCTAAGCGAACAGCTTGGTGAACCGCGTCGGCACGATCTTCATCAGCGCCACCAACGGAATCCACGGCCACGCCGGCACGATCGCCCGCCCGGACTCGCGTTCGATGGCGGCGACGATCTGCCGCACACCGGTGTCGGTGTCGACCATCAGCATCGTCGTCTTCGATTTGGCGGTCATCTCCGACTCGATGTAGCCGGGTTCGATGACGCTGACTGTGATTGGGCCCGAGGCATATTCGGCCCGCAGCGACTCGCCCAGTGAGGTCAGGCCCGCCTTGCTCGCCGCGTAGGCGGCCTTGATCCCGGGCACGCCTCGGTTGCCCATCACACTCGAGATCAGCACCAGGTGCCCGGAGCCCGCCCCGGCGAACATCTCCAGTGCGGTTTCGATCTGCACGAGCGCCGAGACCAGATTGGTCTCAATGGTGGCTTTGTTGGCCCACAATTTGCCCGAGCCGAGCGGCGCGCCCTTCCCGATTCCGGCGTTGACGATGACCCGGTCGATCCCGCCGAGTTGATCAGACAGTTCGGCGAAGACCTTGGGCACCTGATCGTGGTCGTTGACGTCGAGAGCGGCGACGGCGACCGTGATGTTCGGGTGTCGTTGCGCCAGTTCGGCCTTCAGTTCGTCCAGCCGGTCGACGCGGCGTGCGCACAGCGCCAGGTCACGTCCTTGGGCCGCGAACGCTCGGGCCATCCCGGCCCCGAGTCCGGAACTGGCACCGGTGATGAGGATTCTCTGGCGAGTCACTTGCCAAGAATAATCCCCGGGTCGCTTCGCTCTCCCCCTCGCCTTCGGCCGGGAGGTACCCCCAGCCCGCCGGACCTATTTCAGCAGCCGTGACATCCTTCGGTCGGCCAGCACCTTGCCGCCGGTCTGACAGGTCGGGCAGTACTGAAACGATTTGTCGGCGAACGACACCTCGCGCACGGTGTCACCGCACACCGGACAGGGCAACCCGGTGCGGGCATGCACCCGTAGTCCAGATCGCTTCTCGCCCTTCAGGGTTGCCGCCTGTTGACCCACCGACCGTTGCACAGCATCGGTCAGCACCGTGATCATCGCGTCATGCAGGGCGCCCAGTTGCGCGGCGGTGAGCTTGTTGGCCGTCGCGAACGGCGACAGCTTGGCGACATGCAGGATCTCGTCGCTGTAGGCATTGCCGATTCCGGCGATGACCTTCTGGTCGGTGAGCACCGTCTTGATCCGCCCGCTATGCGGTTTGAGGATTTCCGCAAGCTGCTCCTGACCGATCTCCAGCGCGTCGGGGCCCAGCGTTGCGATGCCAGGTACCTTGGCCGGGTCATCGACGATCCAGACGGCCAGCCGCTTCTGGGTGCCGGCCTCGGTCAGGTCGAAACCGGCTGCTTCACCGGGTGTTCCGAGGTGCACGCGCAGCGCGATCGGGCCCTTACCTGGCTTGAGCGGGGCGGCCGCGAGCTTGTCGCTCCACTTCAGCCAGCCGGCCCTGGACAGATGGGTGATCAACCACAGGCCGCCGGCCTGCATACCGAGGTACTTGCCCCAGCGGGCCGCGCCCGTCACAGGCTGTCCGTGCAGCGCGGTCGGCGGCGGGTCGAACGTCTTCAGCACCGATAGCGCCGCGATGTCGACGCGCCCGACCGTCTGGCCGACCGCATGCCGGCGCAGATGATCGGCCAAGGCCTCGACTTCCGGCAGTTCAGGCATACGTCCAGGTTAGCGGCGCTCGGCGTCACGCAGCGGCAGCGAGAACAGCCAGCCGACGATCGACAGCACGATCGCCGCCCAGATCGCGGTCCACCAGAACTGGTCGATCTGCAGTCCCCAATGAGTGGTGTGCTCGGTGATCCACGCGGTGATCCACAACATCAGCGCATTGATCACCACGTGAATCAGGCCGAGCGTCAGGATGTAGAGCGGGATCGACACGAACTGCACGATCGGCTTGACGATTGCGTTCACCACCCCGAACACGATCGCGACGACCAGAACGATGCCGACCCGCTGCAGCGTGGTGTCACCGCCCACGAAGGTGATGCCGGGCACGATCAGCGTCACCACCCACAGCGCCAGCCCGGTCACCGCGGCACGAAGCAGGAACGGTCCCATGCGGGGATCTTCCCAGATCAGGCCCGCAGGAGATAGATGTCCATGATCCAGCCGTGCTGTGCGCGGGCTTCGGCCCTCAGCTTCGCGATGCGCTCACCGACGTCGCCGACGGTGCCCGCCATCAACAGTTCGTCGGGCGTGCCGAGGTAAGCGCCCCACCAGATGCGGGTCTGCGGCGGGCATCCGAGAAACGCGCAGTCACCGTCGAGCATCACCACCGCCGAACCGGTCAGGCCCGTGGTGCGCAGCTGACGTCCGGTGGTGATCAACACGGGTTCGCCCACGTCGTTGAGCGGGATGCGATGCCGGGCGGTCAGCGCCTGAATCGCGGTGATGCCGGGGATGACGTCGTAGTCGACCTCGACATGTCGGACGACCTCGTCGAGGATTCGCAGGGTGCTGTCGTAGAGCGACGGGTCTCCCCACGCCAAAAAGGCGCCGACCCCATCCGGGCCGAGCTCGGTTTCGATCGCCTTGGCCCACAACTGGGCGCGGGCATGATGCCAGTCGGCGACGGCCTGGGTGTAGTCGCCGTCGGCCGCGCGTTTCGGGTCGGGTAGTTCGACGAAGCGGTAGCCCGGCTCGGTGATGAAGCGCTGGCATATCTCCCGCCGCAAGGCGACGAGGTCGCTTTTCGCCTCGCCCTTGTCCATCGCGAAGAACACCTCGGTGTCGTTGAGCGCACGAATCGCCTGCGATGTCACGTAGTCGGGGTCGCCGGCTCCGATGCCGATGACGTGGATGGTGCGCACCGGGGCAGCCTAACGAAAGCGCCGCAACGCGGTCGGAACCAGGAGTATCACCGCGAAACACGCCCCGGCGATGCCGGAGATCAGTAGCGGTAGGCGGCCGTCGCCGCCCCACAGCAGTCCGGCCCACAGCCCGGCGGCCAGCACCGCGAAACCGCTTGCGCCCTGGAACACTCCCTGCGCGGTGGCCTGCCGGTCGCCGCCGACGAGCGAGGAGATCCACGCCTTTCCGACGCCGTCGGTGCACGCGGTGAACATTCCGTAGGCCGCGATCAGCAACCACGCCGCCAGCGGATCGGTGGTCATCCCGAGGCCGATGTAGCCGACGGCGAAGAAGACCAGGCCGAAGCCGAACACCACCGAACGCGGTAACCGGTCGGCCAGCACACCGGCCGGGAAACTGCCCAGCGCGTACACCAGGTTGTACCCGACGTAGGCGAGGATCACCTCGACGACGCCGAAGCCGATCTCGTTGAGCCGCAACAGCAATAGCGCGTCGGGAAAGTTGACGATGCCGAAGCCGACCAGCAGAGCGGTCACCCGCCAGTACCGCCGGGGCAACTCCCGCAGGCCGCGGAACACCGGCTGACGCTGGGCACGAGGGACAGTGCGCCGCGGCTCTCGCACCAGGACCACCAGCAGCACGGACAGCACCGCGGGGACGATCGCGATGTAGAGCAGCGGCGCGATGTGATGATCCAGCAGTTCGTAACCGGCCAGCCCGAGCAGTGGTCCGACCACCGCGCCGAGAGTGTCCATGGTGCGGTGGAAACCGAATACCCTGCCGCGCAACGGTGTATCGATGCCCTCGACCAGCAGCGCGTCCCGCGGTGCACCGCGGATTCCCTTGCCGAGCCGGTCGACCACCCGCCCGGCCAGCACTCCGGGCCACGCGGCGGCGACGGCGATGATGACCTTGCCGAGCGCGGCCATCCCGTATCCCGTTGCGATCAACGGGCGTTTGGCGAACCGATCGCCGAGCGGCCCGACCGCGAGCTTGGTCAATGACGCCGCACCCTCGGCGGCCCCTTCGATCGCGCCGACGACCGAGGCGGGTGCGCCCAGTACTGCGGTCAGGTAAATGGGCAGTAACGGATACAGCAGCTCGCTGGCGGCGTCCTGAAGGAACGACACCGCCGAGAGCACCCGGACATTGCGGGTCAGCCAGGACGCCATTTGAGCGCGATTATCTACCACGGCCCCGGTAGCATTCGCCCCGTGTCGACGTTCAACGGTCTACCGGCCCACGTGCTGTTCGTTCATTTCATTGTGGCGCTGGCGCCGCTGACGGCTCTGTTGGCGATTCTGTGCGCGGTGTGGCCCGCGGCCCGCCAGCGTCTGGTGTGGCTGGTGTTGGCGCTGTCGCTGATCGTCACGGTGCTGACGCCGCTGACCACTGAGGCCGGCGAGTGGCTGGAGGACAAGGTCGGCCGGTCGCCGCTGATCGAGGCGCACGCGGAGATCGGCGACACCATGCTCTTCTTCTCGCTGGCGCTGCTCGTCGGGGCGGTTCTGCTGGCGGTCATTCATGTCAGTGCCGCCCGCGGGCGGGCGGTGTCCAGCGTCCTGGCGGCCGTCGTCGCGGTGTTCGTGGTGGTGGCCGGCGTCGCGACGATCGTGCAGGTGTACCGCATCGGTGACTCAGGGGCGAAGGCCACCTGGAGTCAAATCGCTTGAGTCACACCGGGTTCTGATGGGTCACCGCCCGGTAGCCGCGGGCACCGGCGCGGTCGACCGCGGCGCGGACGACGCCGAACACCAGACCCTGTAGGGCCGCCGCAAGCAACGCCTCGCGGCCGGATCTGTTGAGATCCTTGGGATCCGGCGGGGCCTCGTTCGTGTCGCCGACTCGCTTCCACACCTGGGTGAACAGCGCACCGGCCAGAAGACCACCCGCCACGCTGGTGCCGATCGACAGGGGCAGGTACATCGCTTTCGAGATCGCGCTCATCGCCGCTCCTTTCTGCTCACGGCAGTGCTTCCCGGTGACCCGCGGCGCCAAACCCCCTCAGCCGTGCAGGGTGACGCTCGGTGACTCTCCGAATTCCGCGCGATAGACCTGGCTGAACCGCCCGGTGTGGGCGAAGCCCCAGCGAGTGGCGATCGCCGACACGGTGTCGTGGGATGGGTCGGCCGCCAGCAGATCTCGGTGCGCGCGATCCAGGCGCACCCGCCGCAGGTAAGCCATCGGCGTGGTGTCGAGATGCCGCCGGAACATGTACTGCACGGCTCTGGGCGTGACGTTGATGGCCGCGGCGATATCGCTCATCGAGATGTCCCGTGCGCAGTTGTCCTGGATGTAGTCGATCGCTTGGCGCACCAGTGGCGCGGAGACCTGTGGCTGCTCGACGGGTTGGGCGTCTGCGTAGGTGTTCGGGAAGACATGCAACAGCGTCGACGCCAGCAGCGAAACGGCGCCACCCACCACCAACGCGGCATCATCCGGACAGCGGACGCCGGTCAGGGTCGACGTCACGTAGCCGACGGTCGTCTCCCATTGCGCAGCCGCGGCGGGCGAGCGGGGGCGCGCGGAGGTGAAACGGACCGCGGACCCACCGTCGGCCGCGAGGTCCCCCGTGATCCGCAGCAGTGCCTCCGGCACGAGTGCCGCCACTGACAGCTCGGCATCCTCGGTCTGCGCCCAGCACGGCCGGCCCGGGCGCACGGCGAGCACCACGTCGCCGGCCGCGCACTGCTCAGCTCGGGCGTTGGTACCGATCCGCGCATTGCCTGCCTTGACCTGGGTGACGAGATAACACGACCACTCACCGGTCTCGAACTTGAGAGTGCTCGGCAGCTCCGCGTCGGTGACGCTGACTTCTCCGATCTCCATCCGAGACAGGCGGATGGGGTGGTCAGGATCGAGACCGTCGATGCGACCGTCGGCACCCCAGGCGCTCTTGAAGAACGCGGCGGCCGCGTCCGGATCGGCGGTGGTGCAGGTGGTGTGGTGCGGAAGCACCGGAGTGAGAGCTGTGATTGTTCGTCCTGACTTTGAACGGCGGCCCAAGCCACCGAGGCGAAACGCGCAGAAGCACGGCTGCGGCATTCGTCATGAGGTCGTGCGGCTCGAGCGTTGTTCTCAGCTCTGTGGCAACACTACCCCGCGGCAGGTGAAAGCGAAGGCAACAAGCCGGTTGCCTGTCCCTCTATCGGGTAGTGCTTTGCGTATGAGTCAGCCGCCCCGAACAGCTCGCCGACTTCAGCGTGTGGTGAAGCAACCTGGTGGCGCTATCGTCCGGGGCATGCGACGAACGTCGTGCGCGAGCCACCCCACCGCCGGGAAGTCAACATGAGAATGGAGCGAGTCCGCACCCGGAGCGAGGTCAATGACGGCGCGACAGTGCTGACTGTCCACGGCATTCTGGAAAGCGTCAGCTACCGCCAGCTTCGAGACGTCATCATCGAGGCCGCGATCGACGCCCCGCGGGCCGTGATTGTCGATATGACCGAACTCGTCGTGCCGACCGAGAGCGCCCTGGCCGTTTTCACCAGCGCCCGGTGGCACATCGCCCGCTGGCCCGATATTCCACTACTCCTGGTGTGTTGCACTCCCGACGGACGAAACCTTCTGCGCCGCAACGGCATCAGCCGATTCCTTCCTGTCTATCCCGCTGTCCAGCAGGCAGCCGCTGCAGTAGCCGCGCACGAAACACCTGAGCGCCGGCGTGCGCGGATCGTATTGACCCCCGACTCCCACGGCGTCCACCTGTCACGTCAACTGGTCTCCGAGTGCATGCAGGACTGGGCGCGCCCGGAAGTCATTCCGGCAGCCAAGGTCGTGGTCTCCGCGTTGGTGGAGAACGCTGCGCTACACGCAGGCGGGGCCACCGCCGTGCGACTGGAGATGCGAGATGATGTGCTGACAGTGGCGGTCGAGGACAGCAGCACGATCGCACCAGCAATCCTCGAGCGGTTTCCCTGCACCGAGAAACTCTCGAGTTTGAAGATCATCGACGCGATCTGCCGCACGTGGGGGTGCAGCCCCACCACCACCGGCAAGGTGGTGTGGTGTGCGATCGGCCCCGAGAACACGTTGTGACGCGCACCTGGGTCGCGCGCTCAGAACGTTCCTCGTCCCTAGGCAGTCGGTCCCCGAACCCGAATCTGACGTGATCCTTACATGATGCAACCGTTTATTCAGGTCGACAACCCGCATCCGGGACCCGGGAAGTAGAACACGTTCTACTATCGCGACATGCGATTCACCTACGCCGAGGCGATGACCGATCCGACGTTCTATATCCCGCTCGCTCAGGCCGCCGAGGCGGCGGGTTATCACGCGATGACGATTCCGGACAGCGTGGCCTATCCGTTCGAGTCGGACTCCACGTATCCGTATACACCGGATGGCAATCGAGAGTTTCTGGACGGCAAGGCCTTCATCGAGACGTTCGTGATCACCGCGGCGCTCGGCGCGGTGACCGAACGGCTGCATTTCAACTTCTTCGTCCTCAAGCTGCCGATCCGGCCGCCGGCCCTGGTGGCCAAACAGGCCGGCTCGCTGGCCGCGCTGATCGGCAACCGTGTCGGCCTCGGCGTCGGGACCAGCCCCTGGCCGGAGGACTACGAGCTGATGGGCGTGCCGTTCGCCAAGCGCGGCAAGCGCATGGACGAGTGCATCGACATCATCCGCGGCCTCACCAGCGGCGACTACTTCGAGTACCACGGCGAGTTCTACGACATTCCCAAGACAAAGATGACGCCGGCCCCGACCGAGCCGCTGCCGATCCTGATCGGCGGACATGCCGACGCCGCATTGCGGCGGGCGGCCCGCAACGACGGGTGGATGCACGGCGGTGGCACCGAAGATCTCGACGAGCTGTTGGCGAAGCTGAACCGCTACCGCGAAGAGGAAGGCACGGCGGACAAGGACTTCCAGATCCACGTCATCTCGGCGGACGCCTTCACCGTCGACGGCGTCAAACGGCTGGAGGACAAGGGCGTCACCGACGTGATCGTCGGGTTCCGGATCCCCTACATCAAGGGCCCCGACACCGAGCCGCTGGATGCCAAGATCCGCAACCTCGAGTGGTTCGCCGAGAACGTTATCGCCAAAGTCTAACCGTCACAGCGGATCCCACTTCGGCGCGCGCTTCTCGCGGTGCGCCATCGCGGCCTCCCGCGGGTTATTGGTGAACCCGGTCAGAACCTGCGTCCGGTTCTCGATCTCCTTGGCGTGCCGCAGACTCGGCGCATCCAGGGCCGCATTGAGACCGGTCTTGGTCTGCCAGACCCCGAATGCATTGTTCGCGGCGATGCTGCGCGCCATCGCCAGAGCGGCGCCGGCGAGGTCGTCCTCGGACACCACCTCGTGCACAAGCCCGATTCGGTAAGCCTCGGCCGCGTCAATGATTCGTCCGGTCAGCATCATCTCGCGGGCCGCGCCCGCCCCGACGATCTTCGGCAGCAGATAGCTGGTGCCCATGTCGAGCGATGAGAACCCAGCCTTGATGAACACCGAACCGAAGCGTGCGGATTGCGAGGCGAGTCGGATATCGCAATGCAGCGCGTAGGCCAGTCCCCCGCCGACGGCCACCCCATTGACCGCCGCGACCACGGGTATGGGCAGTTCATAGAGCCGGGTCAGCTAATCGGCCAGCCGCACCTGCGCGTCATAGGTCGTCTTGAACTGCGCGGCGGCCGGCTCGGTCCACGGCTCGCCGGTACCGCTGAGGTCGGCGCCCGCGCAGAAGCCGCGTCCCGCGCCGGTCAGGACGGCGACCCGGTACTTCCACGAGCTCAGCTCGTCGAGGGCGTCGTCCACACCGTCCATCAGGGCACCGTCGATCGCGTTGAGCACATTCGGCCGGTTCAGCGTGACGTGGGCGATCCCGTCTTCGACCTCTTCAAATTCCACCGCAGCCATGTGCTGCACGTTAGCGGTGGCCATCCATCGGGTATAGGCCGCCCATGGCTACCGTTGATGTATCCGTGCCCTCCGACGTGGCGCCGCAGCAGGCCTGGAAACTCGCCTCGGATCTCAACCGCTTCGACGAGTGGATGACGATCTTCGCCGGCTGGCGCGGTCCGGTGCCGGAAACGATCGCCGAAGGCACCGAGGTGTCGTCACTGATCAAGGTCAAGGGCTTCCGCAACACCATCCACTGGCGGGTGACCAGATACGACGAGCCGCACACGATCGAGCTGACCGGAACCGGCTGGCCCGCCGTCAAGATCTGCATCACGATGAACGTCACCGATGCTGACGGCCGCACCTGTTTTCACCTGATCTCCGACATCTCCGGCGGGGTCCTCAACGGACCGATCGGACGGCTGGTGGCCAAAGTGCTGGAATCAGATGTCCGCAAATCGGTGTCGAATCTGGCCGCGCTGGCCTGACGGCGTGCCGCTCGGCGCAGATGCCGGTGCGTTCGGCGACAAACCCCTGATAGGTGACGACTGCGTCACATGACCGCGCTACCGTGCTTACACCCAATGACGGGAGGAAGCCGGGATGGGCGAGTATCGCCAACTGTTCGACGCCAGCGTCGCTGACCCCTGCGCGTTCTGGGCGCAGGCTGCCCGCGCGGTTACGTGGACTCGCGCACCGAAGCGGATTCTCGACGACAGCCACCCGCCGTTCTACCGATGGTTTCCCGACGGTGAGCTGAACACGTGCGCGAACGCGCTCGACCGGCACATCGACGAACGCGGCGACCAGGCCGCCCTGATCTACGACTCGCCGGTCACCGGCACTCAACGGTTGTACACCTACCGCGAATTGCTCGACGAGACAGCGCGATTCGCCGGTGTGTTGCGTGACTTGGGCGTCGGCAGGGGCGACCGTGTGGTGCTCTACATGCCGATGATCCCCGAGGCGGTGATCGCGATGCTGGCCTGTGCCCGCTTGGGCGCGGTGCATTCGGTGGTGTTCGGCGGCTTCGCCGCGCATGAGCTCGCCACCCGCATCGACGACGCGCAGCCCGTCGCGATCGTGTCGGCATCGTGCGGTATCGAGCCGACCCGGGTGGTGGAGTACAAGCCGATGCTCGACCACGCGCTGGAGCTGGCGTCGCACAAGCCCGCGGCGTGCGTGATCGTGCAGCGCGACAAGCACACCTGCGATCTGGTGTCCGGGCGCGACATCGACTGGACCTCCGCGATGGCGTCGGCCGAGCCCGTCGACCCTGTTCCGGTGGCCGCGACCGATCCGCTCTATGTGCTCTACACGTCCGGCACGACGGGTAAGCCCAAGGGCATCGTGCGCGACAACGGTGGCCACGCCGTCGCGCTGCTGTGGAGCATGCGGCACATCTACGACATCGACCCGGGCGACGTGTTCTGGGCGGCCTCCGATGTCGGGTGGGTGGTCGGCCATTCCTACATCGTCTACGGACCGCTGCTGGCGGGCGCGACGACCGTGCTGTACGAGGGAAAGCCCATCGGCACACCGGATCCCGGCGCATTCTGGCGCGTCGTCGCCGAGCACGGGGTGAAGGCGTTGTTCACCGCACCGACGGCGATCCGGGCGATCCGCAAGGAGGACCCGCAGGCCTCGCATGCCGCTCGCTACGACCTGTCGGGGCTGAAGTATCTGTTCCAGGCCGGCGAGCGGCTGGATCCCGATACCTACGCGTGGGCGTCGGAGAAACTCGGCGTACCCGTTGTGGATCACTGGTGGCAGACCGAGACCGGTTGGGCGATCGCGGCGAATCCGATGGGCGTGCAACATCTTCCGCTGAAGGCCGGCTCGCCGACGGTCCCGATGCCGGGTTACGACGTGCGAATCCTGCGGGTGGATGGTTCGCAGTGCGAGCCGAACGAGGAAGGTGCGATCTGCATCAGCCTGCCGCTGCCGCCGGGCACGCTTCCGACGCTCTGGGGCGACGATGCGCGCTACGAGGCGTCCTACCTGTGCGAGCACCCCGGCTACTACCTGACCGGCGACGGAGGCTATCTCGACGAGGACGGCTATCTGTTCGTGATGGGCCGCATCGATGACGTGATCAACGTTGCGGGACACCGATTGTCGACGGGATCGATCGAAGCGGTACTGGCCGCGCACCCCGCGGTGGCCGAATGCGCGGTGATCGGGGTGGCCGACGAGATCAAGGGCCAGGTGCCGCGCGGCTTCGTAGTGTTGAAGGCCGGGGCGTCGGCCGAGGGGCTGGCCGAGGAGTTGGTGGCCGCCGTGCGTGAGGAGATCGGTGCGGTGGCGTGCTTCCGGTTGGTCGATGTCGTGCCGGCACTGCCGAAGACCCGGTCCGGCAAGATCCTGCGTAAGACGATGCGCGGCATCGCGCACGGCAAGGACGAGCCGGTGCCGTCCACCATCGAGGATCCGACCGTGCTGGAGACGTTGAAGCCGATCCTTCAGGGGCCATGACCGTCACGATCGACGAGATCCACATCGGCGATCCGGCCTCGGTGTGGCGGGACGCGGGGTTCAGCGTCGACGACGACTCGGTGTGTCGCATCGGCGACGTCCGGGTGCGACTGGGTATGGGTGGCACCGGGATTGTGGGATGGACGTTGCGGGGCGCGGCTTCGCAGGGCGAGCTGGACGGGATTCCGACCCTGCCGTCCGATGCTGAGGTCGCCGCGCCCGCCACGCATCCGAACGGGGTGACGTCGATCGATCACGTCGTGCTGTTGTCCCCCAACCTCGCCCGCACCGTTGCCGCACTGGGTGCGATCGGGCTGCAGCCGCGCCGGGAACGGGATGCCGAACTCGGCGGACAACCGATGCGGCAGGTCTTCTTCCGGCTGGGCCCGGTGATCCTCGAGGTCGTCGGGTCGCCATCGGCGGCGGGTGACGGACCGTCGTCGCTGTGGGGAATCACCTACGTCGTCGCCGACATCGACGCGACGGCGGCGTTCTTCGGCGACCGGACGCTGCCGGTGAAAGACGCCGTGCAGCCGGGGCGCCGGATCACCACACTGCGGCATCGAGATCTGGGCATGTCGGTCCGCACGGCGATGATTTCGCCGCCTATTCTCGGCTCAGTGTCAAGGTGAAGTCGCCGCTGTTGCGGTGGTTGGATCCTGATCACCTGGTGTCTGGCTCGTAGTCTCGGTGCCGCCTTCGGGTTGGCGTGCATGCGTTTTGTCGGCATCAGGTGTGAAGGACCGGCCGGCGTGACTTGATAGGAGCGTGGCATCGCCCCCACTGAGATGTGTCCGCCGACCGGCCCAACCGTCACCTCACAGTGAATGGAGGCAACCACCATGGTTGTTGTTGGAGCCGATGTACACAAGCGCACGCACACCTTCGTCGCCGTCGACGAGGTGGGCCGCAAGCTCGGGGAGAAGGTGGTCAAGGCCACCACTGACGGGCATCGTCAGGCGGTGCAGTGGGTCCGATCCCAGTTCGGCGTCGAGGTGGTGTGGGCGATCGAAGATTGCCGGCACTTGTCGGCGCGGCTGGAGCGAGATCTGCTGACCGCTGATCAGAAGGTGGTCCGGGTACCGCCGAAGTTGATGGCCTATGCCAGAGCCTCGGCGCGCACCCGGGGTAAGTCTGACCCGATCGATGCGTTGGCTGTGGCGCGGGCCTACTTACGGGAGCCCGATCTGCCGATCGCCTCCCATGATGAGGTGTCGCGGGAGTTGAAGTTGTTAGTAGATCGCCGTGAAGACCTTGTCGGGCAACGCACGTCGACGATCAATCGATTGTTGTGGCGGGTTCATGAGTTGGATCCCAGTCGGGCTCCCAGGCCGGGTTCGTTGGATCTCGCCAAGCATCGCACGCTGTTGGGCGACTGGCTGGCGACGGTGCCTGGTCTGGTCGCCGAGCTCGCCCGCGACGAGCTGGCCGACATCACCCGGCTGACCGAACAGATCGATGCGCTAGCCAAGCGGATCGGTGAACGCGTGCGGGTCATCGCCCCGGTGCTGCTGGCGATGCCGGGGTGCGGGGAACTGACCACGGGCAAGATCATCGGTGAAACCGCCGGGGTGCCCCGCTTCAAAAGCGAGGCGGCTTTCGCCCGTCACAGCGGTGTGGCGCCGATTCCTGTGTGGTCGGGCAATACCGCCGGACGGGTCCGCATGACCCGCACGGGCAACCGCCAACTCAACGCCGCCCTGCACCGCATCGCCGTCACCCAGATCCGCCTTCCCGGCCTCGGACAGACCTACTACCGACACCGACTCGCACAAGGCGATTCCAGCACCGAGGCCCTGCGCTGCCTCAAACGCCGACTGGCCCGCGTCGTCTACAGCCATCTCCACACCGATCATAGAAATCGAACTCAGCCTTGCCAAACAGCAGCGGCTTGACATAGGAGAAACTCATGAGCGCGGAGGTCAGCGAAATTGTTGTCATCCACACCGACGGCGGCTGCCGACCCAACCCCGGTCCCGGCGGGTGGGGCGCGGTGCTGCGCATGCGTGAACACGTCCGTGAGATGTGCGGCGGCGAGGCCGGCGCGACAAGCAACAACCGGATGGAGCTGACCGCGCCGATCATGGCGCTCGAGGCACTCACCCGGTCTGTGACCGTGCACCTCTACACCGACAGCACGTACGTCCGGAACGGCATCACCAAGTGGGTGGTCGGCTGGCAGCGCAACGGCTGGATGACCGCCGCCAAGCAGCCAGTGAAGAACGTCGACTTGTGGCAGCGGCTTCAGCTCGCCTGCGAACGCCACCGCGTGGAGTGGTTCTGGGTCAAGGGCCATTCAGGTGTCGCGGACAACGAGCTGGCCGACCAGTTGGCGACGCGCGGTTTGCACGAGGCAATCGCCGCGGCGGGGGTTGCGATCTAGAGCGCTATCGTGACCGTCCACTGAGGATTCGCACGCCTGGGCCGGTCAGCTCGGCCAGCACGCCGCGGCGGCGGGCCATGGTCATGAGCAGCGCTTCGCCGAGGCCACGAACTTCGGGACCGCGTCCGCTTGCCCATTCCACATCAGTGGCAACCAGCCGGACTCCGCGGGTGTACCAGCCACCGCGAATGAGGGGCGCTGCCGTGGTGAACTGAAGAGCAGCGGCGAGGCGTTCGGCCGGTATCGCGCGCGGCCGGTTCAGCGCGCGACGAATGTCTTGCTGATGGATCATGCTCTCCACTAGTGCAATTCGATTGCCGAAGCCCGATCCAACACCTCGAGGCGCCGCGCGATCTCGCATGGCGTCGACTATCTCTTCTTGCCGACAGACCGAATAGCGCTTTACGTCGGCGGCGTTGAGCCGGTCCACATGGAATCGATGCTTGACAAGTGCGAAAGCGAACGCGGCCCGGCTGCGGTCGAGGTAACCGATGACATGAGCGGCAACGTCGCGGACCCGCCAATCCCCGCACAGGCTCGGAGCGTTCCATTGCTCGTTGCTCAAGCCACTGAGCAGGTCGGCGAACTCGTCACGTTCTTGAGTGGCCAACGTTCTCATTCCCATCGGTGCCCACTGTCGCATGGCACAAAAACTTGTCGGCGGGTCGGCGTAGTCTTTCGAACATGAGTTCGATCGACGTGGTATTGGAGGCACTCGACGAAGCAGTCGAGTCGCTGGCCGCGGTCGATCTCGATGTCTTGTCGCCACCGGAGCGATTTGTGGTCCTGGAGCGAATGGAGACCGCGCGGCGGCGTCAGGTGGCGGTGGCCCATTCGTTGGTCAGCAAGTTGGAGCGGTTCGAGGGCTGCCCGAAGCTGGATCTCACGTTGGCGGACGTGTTGCGGGTCAGTCCTACCGAGGCGCGCCGCCGCCTCCGCGATGCCGCACAGTTGGCGCCGCGCACCACCTTGACCGGAGAACCGCTGCCCCCGGTGTTGCCCGAGACCGCCGAGGCGTGGGCCGCCGGTGAGTTGGATGTTGAACATCTGCAGGTGATCCAGAAATTCTTCCGCCAACTGCCCAGCCATGTGCCGCCGGCCGCAATGGAAAAAGCCGAACGCATTCTCGCCCAGAAGGCGGCCGTGCTGCGCCCCGATCATTTGGAGAACGTAGCCGAACGCCTTGCGGCGCACCTGAACCCGGATGGCCTGTTCTCCGACGAAGACCGTGCACGCCAACGCAGCTTCACCTGGAGCCGTCGCCAACGCCCCGACGGCATGAGCGAAGGCAGGATTGTCGCCGACCCCGAAACACGGGCACTGATCGACGCCGCGTTCGCCAAGTTCGCCGCACCGGGCATGTGCAACCCGGCCGACGAGACCCCCACCGTTCTCGACGAGCCCACCGATGACGCACGGCAACGGGATTCCCGTACCAGGGGTCAACGCCAGCATGATGCGCTCAAAGCAATGATGCGCGGACAGCTCGGGGATCCGAAACTCGGTCAACACAAGGGCTTACCCGTCACGGTGATCGTCAGCGCGACGCTACAAGACCTTCAGGCTCAGACCGGGCACGGGGTTACCGCCGGCGGGACCCTGCTGCCGATGTCGGACGTGATCAGGATGGCCAGCCACGCCTATCATTACTTGGCCCTGTTCGACGGTGTCGACGGACGAGCGCTGTGGTTGGGCCGCACCAAACGCATCGCCACGGCAGACCAGCGAATCATGTTGCATGCCAAATATCGCGGCTGCAGCAGACCGGGCTGCGACGCACCCGGCTACCACAGCGATGTCCATCACGCCGCACAAGACTGGAAGACCGGCGGCAATACCGACATCGATGACCTTACGCTGGCCTGCCCACCCGACAACGAACTCGTCGAATCCGGCGGCTGGAGAACCCGGCAATTACCCAATGGCGACACCGAATGGATACCGCCACCGGGACTTCCGATGCTGCGCGGCGGCGTCAACGACTTCCACCACCCGGAACGGCTGCTGGGCGGAGATCGGCCGCCCGACGATGTGGGAGATGACGCGGCCTAACTCGGCGACTCCAGCTCCACGTCGGCGGGCGCCTTATCGGGCCGCAGGCCACGCCAGCTCGGATGCCGCAGTCGGCCGTCGGACGTCCACTCGCCGTAGCGCACCTCGCCGACCAGCTCCGGCCGCACGTAGGTGACGCCCTTGGCGTCCACTCTGGGAAGCGGTGTGGCAAAAGGTGATTCATCGGTGTGAAGCGGCTGAAGGATTTTCTTCAACCGGCCCAGCTCCTTGTCCGAGAACCCCGTGCCCACCCGGCCAATGAACCGAAGGCCGCCGTCTTCCGGAATGCCGAGCAGCAGCGCACCGATCCCACTTGAGCGTCCGCCATTACCCTCTCGCCACCCGCCGATCACGGCTTCCTGGGTGTTCCAGTTCTTGTCCTTGATCCACGCCGCCGATCGCCGGCCGGGCTGATACGTGGAGTCCCACTTTTTGGCGACGACACCCTCCCACTTCTTCTTGCGGGAGAACTCCAGTGCCTCCGGACCGTCACCGTCGAGCAGCGGCGGCACGATCAGATTTGTTCCCTGCGCGAACGTTTCGAGCACCTTCCTCCGGTCGCGATACTTGGCCTTCAGCAGTGAACGCCCATCGAGCCGCAGGATGTCGAACGCCCAGAACTCGATGCGGGTGGCGCGCACCCGGTTCTGCATCTCGCCGAAGTTCGGCACCCCGTCGGCATCCAGTGCAACGACCTCACCGTCGAGGATGACGTCGTGGTCGGCGAGATCGGCTGCCAGCGAAGCCAATTGCGGATAGTCGGCGGTCAGGTCGCGCCCGCTGCGTGATTGTGCGCGCAGCTGCCCGCCCGAGATCTCGACCAGTAGCCGATAACCGTCGAACTTGCCCTCGAACCCGTATTGCGCCGCAGTCAGTTTCTCGACCGACCCCAGCGTGGCCAGCATCGGCGAATAGTCCTGCAGGCGCGGGGCCGGCTGCTCCTTCATCCGGTGCGCCAGCCACTGATCACCGTTGGTCTGGATCAGCGCATAGCGGCCCGAGATTCGCTGGCCGTGCAGGTCGACGATCACCTCGCCGCCCTTGGCCGGACCGTCGGGGGCACGGTCCCGGAACTTCTCCGCCTCATACGTGCCGGAGTCCCAGATGATGACCTTCCCGCCGCCGTACTCCCCCTTCGGGATGTCCCCTTCGAAAGTCGCGTACTCGAGGGGATGGTCCTCGGTGTGCACGGCCAGATGGTTCACCGCCGGGGTGTCTGGCAGATTCTTCGGCACCGCCCACGACACCAGCACGCCGTCACGCTCCAGCCGGAAGTCGTAGTGCAGGCGTCGCGCATGGTGTTCCTGGATCACGAACGTGTTGTTCTCCCCGATCGCCGGCCTGGCGGCGGGCACCGGCTCCGGTGTCTTGGCCGCATCCCGCATGCTGCGGTACGTGGTCAGCCGGTCATACCGCGGCACATCGTCGTCCAGTCCGGCCAGCAGATCACCCTGCTCGGCGACCCGCGCCAGCACCTCGTGATACTCCAGATGCCGTAACTCCGGATCGCCGATCTCCTCCCACGTCCGGGGCGCGGCCACCGTCGGAGTCGCCCGGCCGCGCAACGAATACGGCGCGATCGTCGTCTTGGACCCGTTGTTCTGACTCCAATCCAGAAACACCTTGCCGTCCCTCAGGCTCTTGGTCATCGTCGCGGTGACGAGCTTGGGCATGCTCTTCTCCAGCTGCTGGGCGACCCGGCGCGCCACCGTCACGGCACCGCTGCTACTCACCGGATCGGCCAGCGGCGCATACAGATGCAACCCCTTGCTGCCACTGGTCAGTGGATACACCGTCAGCCCGATGTCCTCCATCAGCTCCCGGACCGCATTGGCAACCTCGCACAGTTGCGGCATCGTCACGCCCTCACCCGGGTCCAGGTCGAAGACCAAACGTGTTGCAGGCCCGGGCTTTCCGTCCGGAGTGAACCGCCATTGCGGCACATGGACTTCCAGCGACGCCTGCTGCGCGATCCAGGCCAGCCCAATGGGGGTTTCGATGATCGGATACGTGGTGCTGCCCGAGCGGTGGTCGACCGTCGCGCGCTCCAGCCAACCGGGCGCCGAACTGGCCAGCTGCTTTTCGAAGAACGACGGCTCGTCGACACCGTTCGGCCAACGCTTCCTGGTGACCGCCCGGCCGGCGATGTGCGGCAGCATCACGTCAGCGATCGTCGTGTAGTAGGAGAACACGTCGGCCTTGGTGGTGCCGGTGGCCGGATACAGCACCTTGTCGGCGTTGGTCAGCGTGACCCGCGGTCCTCTCGTCGCCCCCGGCGGCCACACGTCATTCACCATCACACGGTATTACCCGCTGATACCGTGGACTAGTGAAGAAAATGCTGGTGGCCGCTCTGGTAGCGCTACCCGCGTTGATCGGCGCACCCCAGGCCGTCGCCGATCCGGAGGATCACGTCCCCTACTGCTCGGGTGACCAGACCCCGATGAACAGCAATTGCCAGGATCCGCCTGAACAGGGGTACATGAGCGGTTCGCCGGGTGCGAACCCGGATACCCCGCTCGGGTTGAACCCGGGTGTCGAGCCCGTCATCTGACCGCGGCAGCTACGAAGCCCTGCATACTGGACATATGCGTTCCATCTGGAAAGGCTCGATCGCATTCGGTCTGGTGAACGTCCCTGTCAAGGTGTACAGCGCCACCGAAGACCACGATCTGAAGTTCCATCAGGTGCACGCCAAGGACAACGGCCGCATCCGCTACAAGCGCGTGTGCGAGGTGTGCGGCGAGGTCGTCGAATACCGCGACATCGCCAAGGCGTATGAATCCGACGACGGCCAGACCGTGGTGATCACCGACGAGGACATCGCCACCTTGCCGGAGGAACGCAGCCACGAGATCGAGGTGGTCGAGTTCGTCGCCGCCAGCGAGATCGACCCGCTGATGTACGACCGCAGTTACTTCCTGGAGCCCGACGGCAAGTCGTCCAAGTCCTATGTGCTGCTGGCCAAAACGCTCGCCGACACCGATCGGGTGGCGATCGTGCACTTCGCCCTGCGCAACAAGACCCGCCTCGCCGCGCTTCGGGTCAAAGACTTCTCGAAGCGGGACGTGATGGTCATCCACACCTTGCTGTGGCCCGACGAGATCCGCGATCCTGACTTCCCGGTGCTCGACAAAGAGGTGGAGATCAAGCCCGCCGAGCTGAAGATGGCCGGCCAGGTGGTCGAGTCGATGGCCGACGACTTCCGGCCCGACGAGTTCCGCGACACGTATCAGGAGCAGCTCAAGGAACTGGTGCAGGCCAAGCTCGAAGGCGGCGAGGCATTCACCACTGAGGAACAGCCGGCCGAGCTCGACGAGACCGAGGACGTCTCGGATCTGCTGGCCAAGCTCGAAGCCAGCGTCAAACGCCGCCGCGGCGAATCGAGTGACAGCGACGGCGAGGCGAAGAAGGCACCCGCGAAGAAGGCCCCTGCCAAGAAGGCGGCCAAGAAAGCGCCCGCGAAGAAGGCAGCCAAAAAGGCCCCCGCGAAGAAGTCCTGACCCGTTCAGGATGTGAATTTTTCGCCGATTTTCGAACTCGGCGCCAAAGTAGAACGTGTTTCAGTTACGTTCCGAAATGAGCGTCATCAACCGCAGCGGTCTTGTTACGGTGTTCGCCGACAACGGAAGAGAGACACGTGATACTCGACAAGTTCAGACTTGATGGTCAAGTTGCAGTGGTCACCGGCGCCGGCCGCGGCCTCGGCGCGGCGATCGCGGTCGCTTTCGCCGAAGTCGGCGCCGACGTCGTCATCGGATCGCGCACCCAGTCCGAGCTGGAGTCGGTCGCCAAGCAGATCGAGGCGGTGGGCCGTCGCGCCCACATCGTCGTCGGCGACCTCGCCCATCCGGAGACCACGGCCGAGTTGGCAGGCAAGGCCGTCGAGGCGTTCGGCAAGCTCGACATCGTCGTCAACAACGTCGGCGGCACCATGCCCAACGCGCTGCTCAACACCAGCGTCAAGGATATGAAGGACGCCTTCACCTTCAACGTCCTGACCGCGCATGCCCTCACGTTGGCCGCCGTACCGCTGATGATCGAGCACTCCGGCGGCGGCAACATCATCAACATCACCTCGACGATGGGCCGGCTGGCCGGCCGCGGATTCGCCGCCTACAGCACCGCCAAGGCGGCGCTCGCGCACTACACCCGGCTGACCGCACTGGACCTGTCCCCCAAGATTCGCGTGAATGCGATCGCGCCCGGGTCCATCCTCACCTCGGCCCTGGAGATCGTCGCCTCCAACGACGCGCTGCGCGACCCGATGGAGAAGGCGACGCCGATGAAGCGACTCGGCGATCCGCTCGACATCGCCGCGGCAGCGGTCTATCTCGCGTCGCCCGCCGCCAGCTACCTCACCGGCAAGATGATCGAGGTCGACGGCGGCCTCATCGTCCCGAACCTCGACCTCCCGATCCCGGACCTGTAAGGAGCGCCATGACCATCCGCGTCGCACAAGTCGGCACCGGCAATGTCGGTGTCCACGCGCTCAAGGCGTTGATCACCAACCCGGCGTTCGAGCTGACCGGTGTCTGGGTCTCCTCGGATTCCAAGGCGGGCAAGGACGCCGCCGAGCTGGCCGGGCTCTCCGATGCCACCGGCGTCGAGGCCACCACCGATCTCGACGCGATTCTCTCGGCCAAACCGGACGCTGTCGTCTACAACGCACTGGCCGACAACCGCCTGCCCGAGGCGCTCGAGGACTACCGGCGCATCCTGGCCGCCGGGGTCAATGTGGTGGGCAGCGGCCCGGTGTTCCTGCAGTGGCCGTGGGAGGTGATTCCCGACGAGATGATCAAGCCGCTGGAAGATGCTGCCCAGCAAGGCAATTCGAGCCTCTTCGTCAACGGCATCGATCCCGGATTCGCCAACGACCTGCTGCCGCTGGCGCTGGCAGGCACCTGCCAGAGCATCGAGCAGATCCGCTGCATGGAGATCCTCGACTACGCCACCTACGACAGCGCCACAGTGATGTTCGACGTGATGGGCTTCGGCAAGCCGCTCGACGACATCCCGATGCTGCTGCAGCCCGGCGTACTGAGCCTGGCCTGGGGCTCGGTGATCCGCCAGATCGCGGCCGGCCTCGGTGTCGAACTCGACGGCATCGAAGACATGTACGTGCGTGAGCCCGCGCCCGAGGACATCGAGATCGCCGCGGGCACCATCGCCAAGGGCACCGCCGCGGGACTGCGCTTCGAGGTGATCGGCTTGGTCGGCGGCGCGCCGGCGATCGTGCTCGAGCATGTCACCCGCTTACGCGAAGACCTGTTTCCGGAATGGCCGCAGCCAGCCCAGCCCGGCGGCAACTACCGCATCGAGATCACCGGCGAACCGTCCTATGCCGTGGATGTGTGCCTGGGCTCGCCCAACGGCGACCACAACCACGCCGGGTTGGTGGCCACCGCGATGCGTCTCGTCAACGCGATCCCGTCGGTGGTGGCGGCGCCGGCAGGCATCTGCACCACAATCGACTTGCCGCTCGTCACCGGCAAAGGGCTGTACGCTCCCTAGTAGGGAACTGCCAGGAAGGGAATGTGCATGCGGCAAAGGCTCCGCTACGTCTTTCCGATCGTCATCGCCGCCGGTGCGGTTGCCGGTGTCCTGGCGCCGGCCGCGTCCGCTGACACGACCTTGATCAACCCGACGATTCCCAACTGCGTCGACACCGGAGGCAGCACGGTCATCGGTGGCCAGACCACCGAATGCGCGACCCCGGGCAACGTCCAGCTCAACTCCACCCCGGAAGTTCCGGAGGATTTCGCCTACCCCTGGGGCGACGAATTCTACGGTCCCGCACTGATTTTCGGCGGCCCCGGCCCCGCAGCCGGCGGTGGTGGCGGCGGCCACGGCGGCGGAGGCCGCTGACCAAAGAAGTACGGCCACGAAGGAGGCCACCATGCGGACCAAGATTGTTCTTGGCACTCCTGTCCTGATTGCGGTTGCGAGCGTGATGCTGGCCGCCCCGGCGGTCGCCCGCCCGGCACAGTGCACCAACCCCGGCCCGAGCACGACGATCTGCGAAACCCCCGGGCATTCGCAGATCACCACGTCGCCCAACCCGGCCCTGCAGAACCCGCTGGCCGGCTGGGGCTGGGGTGGCGTCGGCATCGGACTCGGCGGAATCTTCATCGGTTTCTGACGGGCTTTTTCGGCTACCCTCACTTTCGAGTTTGAGGTACCGGATAGAAGGCTCGGGGATTGGCACAGGTGACGCGCGGCCGTAGCGCGGGCTTATATCTGCTCGGTCCCGCCTTTGTGGCGGCAATCGCCTACGTCGACCCTGGCAACGTCGCGGCCAACATCAGTGCCGGCGCGCAGTTCGGGTTCCTGCTGGTGTGGGTGATCGTCATGGCCAACGTGATGGCCGGGCTGGTCCAATACCTGTCGGCCAAGCTGGGCCTGGTCACCGGACGGACACTGCCCGAGGCCGTGCGGGACAACACCCGCACCCCGACCCGGATCGGGTATTGGCTGCAGGCTGAGATGGTCGCGATCGCCACCGATCTGGCCGAGGTGGTCGGCGGCGCCCTCGCGCTGCGGCTGCTGTTCGGACTGCCGTTCCTGCTCGGCGGGGTGATCACCGGAGTGGTGTCGCTGGTGCTGCTGGCCGTGCAGGATCGCCGGGGGCAGCGGGTGTTCGAGCGCGTCATCACCGGTCTGCTGATGGTCATCGCGATCGGCTTCCTGTCCAGCCTCTTCGTCCGGACACCGCCCGCCGCCGACGTGCTGGGCGGCCTCCTGCCCCGATTCGACGGCCCGGAGAGTGTTCTGCTGGCCACGGCGATGCTCGGCGCGACCGTGATGCCGCACGCGGTCTACCTGCATTCCGGCCTGGCCCGCGACCGGCACGGACACCCCGAGGCGGGCGCGCCACGCGCCCGGCTGCTGCGGATCACGCGGTGGGACGTCAGCATCGCCATGCTGGTGGCGGGTGCGGTCAACATGTCGATGCTGCTGATCGCCGCGACGAACCTGCAGGGCCGTGACGACACCGACTCGATCGAGGCGGCCCACGCCGCCGTCCGCGACGCGTTGGGTCCTACGGTCGCACTACTTTTCGCGATCGGACTGCTGGCCTCGGGCCTGGCGTCGACGTCGGTCGGGGCGTACGCCGGGGCGATGATCATGCAGGGTCTGCTGCACAAGACCTTCCCGCTGCTGATGCGCCGGCTCGTCACGCTGATCCCGGCGCTGGTGGTGCTGGGCGTCGGCGTCGACCCCAGCCGTGCGCTGGTCATCTCGCAGGTGGTGCTGTCGTTCGGGATTCCGTTCGCGCTCGTACCGCTGGTGCGTCTGACGAGTAACTCCGAGCTGATGGGCTCCGACGTCAACAGCCGGCTGACCACGGCATTCGGCTGGGCGGTGGCCGCGGTCATTACGCTGCTGAACGTGGTCCTGATCTATCTGACTCTCGCGCACTGAGATGCGTCACCCGTACTTCGCCTACGGGTCCAACCTCTGCGTGCAGCAGATGGCCCGGCGTTGCCCCGAGGCCGCCGACCCGCGGCCGGCGACGCTGGCCGATCATGACTGGCTGATCAACGAGCGCGGGGTGGCCACCGTCGAGCCCTTCGCGGGCAGCACCGTTCACGGGGTGCTGTGGTCGCTGAGCGACCACGACCTGGCCACCCTGGACAGTGCCGAGGGGGTGCCGGTGCGCTACCGCCGCGACCGGCTGACCGTGCACACCGCCGACGGGCCCGCCCCGGCCTGGGTGTACATCGATCACCGCACCGAACCCGGTCCGCCCCGCCCCGGTTATCTGGAACGCATCATCGACGGCGCCCTGCACCACGGCCTGCCGCAGCGCTGGGTCGACTTCCTGCGCCGGTGGGACCCGGCGCACTGGCCGCGATCCTTGGCTTCGAATTCCTCTGGGCCGCAGACTCTTTCAGAGTTGCTTACCGATCCGTCGGTTGTCGAGGTGAGCCGGCTGCGCTCGCGGTTCGGGTTCCTGGCCATCCACGGCGGCGGTCTGGAGCAGATGACCGACGTCATCGCCGAACGGGCCGCCGACGCCGCGGGCGCGTCGCTGTATCTGCTGCGCCATCCCAAGGACTATCCGCACCACCTGCCCTCGGCGCGCTATCTCAGCGCCGAATCCGAACAACTCGCGGCGTTTCTCGACCACGTCGAGGTGGCGGTGTCACTGCACGGATACGGCCGCATCGGCCGCAGCACCGAGCTGCTGGCCGGCGGCCGCAACCGGGAA
Source organism: Mycolicibacterium pallens (assembly GCF_019456675.1). NCBI lineage: Bacteria > Bacillati > Actinomycetota > Actinomycetes > Mycobacteriales > Mycobacteriaceae > Mycobacterium > Mycolicibacterium pallens. The sequence goes on from NZ_CP080333.1 coordinate 4,930,361, forward strand.
CTCGCCGCCCACGTCGCCGGCCATCTCGAGCTGCCCGGTTACCGGGTCGTCACCGACCTCGAGGCCATCCCGGCCGAGCTGCGCGGCCTGCATCCCGACAACCCGGTCAACCGGATGCGCGGCGGCGGCACCCAGCTGGAGTTGCCGACCCGGGTGCGAGGCATCAGCCCACGGAGTCAGCCGCCGAACGACGACGGCCTCTCGCCGGCCACCTCGGCATTGGTGCAGGGCTTGGCCGCGGCCGCGCACTCCTGGCCGGTGTAGCCGCCGAAGCTCGACTACCACCCATCCACGCGCGGGGCCGCTCCGAATAACGGATGTGGAACCGACAAGCACCCGCCGCCCGACGACCGCGCTGTACCGGACCCGCATCACGCAGTTACGCAGGTCACCGGTGCGCCACCACACCGAGCGCTGCAGCTACAGCTGGTACGTCGACATCGACGACCTGCCCCGCCTCCCCCGCTGGCTGCAGCCGTTCGCCCGGTTCAAAGCCGAAGACCACTTCCACGGCGCCCCCGACGACACTTTGCGCCAGCGAGTCGACGCGGTACTGGCCGACCATGGCGTCCACCTGCCGGGCGGCCGGATCACCGCGCTGCTGGTGCCGCGCGTGCTGGGCCGGACGTGCAACCCGCTGAGCCTGTTCTGGTGTCACGACGCCGCCGGTGTCCTGCGGTGTGTGCTCGCCGAGATGCAGCACGGCGGCCGGCGGCACGCCTACCTGCTGCCGCCGGGCGAATACTCGACGCCGTTCGGCGGAACGGCAGGCCAGTTCGTGATCCGTGCCCCGCGGCCCGACGACGAACTGGATCTGCGCATGTCGCTGGTCCGCGACCACGAGACCGCTCTGGTCGCCACCGTGCGCGGCACTCGACGGCCCGCGACGGCCGGACAGGTTCTGCGGCTACAGGTGACGGCTCCGCTGGCTCCGCAGATGACCGCGTTGAGCATGCGGGTCCATGAATTCGTGTTGCGACTGCGGGGTGTGCCGCCGATGCCGCGCCCGGCCGAGCTGCCGGAACGGCCGCCGCAGACGGTGGCCATTCGCCCCGGTTGGAGCGCACAGAAATGTTCGTGGATGCCATCGTGACATGTGCGGCCACAGGGGCCGTTAGGCTACGCCACGATGCCAGCAACACTTGGATGGCGGCGTTGACGACCGCGGCCGCTGAACTCGACGCGCTGCTGCGCCGGGTCGCTCAGCGCGATGCAGACGCCTTCGCCTCTTTTTACGACGCCACCCGTTCGCGGGTGTACGGCCTGGTCACTCGAGTCCTGCGGGACCAGGGCTACAGCGAAGAGACCACTCAGGACGTCTACCTGCAGGTGTGGCGGACGGCCGAAAGCTACGACCCCGCCTCGGGCAGCGCGGTGGCCTGGCTGCTCACCCTGGCGCACCGCCGTGCCGTGGATCGGGTGCGCTCCGAGCAGGCCGCCACCCAGCGCGAGTCCCGCTATGGCGCGGCGAGCGTTGAGCCGCCGTCGGATCACGTCGCCGACGCGGTGATCACCGAGGACGAACGACGACAGGTGGCCGCCTGTCTGGACGGGCTCACCGAAGTGCAGCGCGAGTGCATCGAACTCGCCTATTACCAAGGAATGACCTACGTACAGGTGTCGGAGCGACTGGCCGCCAACCTGGCTACCGTGAAGTCGCGGATGCGCGACGCGCTCCGCGGCTTGCGTAATTGTTTGGGTGTGCGATGACTGAACCACACAACAGCGATCTGCTGGAACTTGCTGTGCCGTATGCGCTGCATGCGGTGTCCGACGCTGAGCGCGGTGAGATCGAGGACCGGCTGGCCACCCTGGCCCGCCCGGACGCCGACGCCTTCTACGACGAGGTGCGGGCCGTCCGCGAGACCATGGCCGTGGTCTCGTCCGTGAGCGCGAGCGAGCCGCCTGCCGATCTGCGTGAGCGGCTGCTGTCCGCGGTGGCCGCCGACAACGTGCGCAGTCTCCCTGCAGCGCAGCCTGTTTCGACGGGCCGCGGCTGGCGGGGTGCGGTGTTGGCGGTGGCGGCTGCGCTGGTGATCGGTCTGGGCGCGGTCGGTGTCGGTATTGCGCTGCGGCCCGAGCCGGCGAAGGTGTCGACCGCGCAGCAGGTGTTCGCCGCCAAGGACGTTCACACCGTCTCCGGCGCGATTCCCGGTGGTGGCACCGCGACGCTGGTGTTTTCCCGCGAGACGAACGCAGGCGTGCTGGTGATGAACGATGTGCCAAAACCGGCCCCGGGCACCGTGTATCAGATGTGGCTGGTCGACAACAGCGGCGCCACGTCGGCCGGAACGATGGACGACAGCGCGGTGACGCCGTCGACGACAGCGGTGCTGCCGGACCTCGGTGACTCGAAGGCGCTGAAGTTCACCGTCGAACCCGGGACGGGCTCGACCCAGCCGACCGGCGCCGTCGTCGCCGAACTGCCGCTGGCCTGAGTCAGGCCGTCTCTGTCGTCGCCTTGGCGGCGACGGCGATGACGTCGGCGATCTGGTGGCGTTCACGCCAGGCGGCTCGTTGTCGCATGGCGCCGTTGCCATCCCGCAGCAGCCGGCCCACTTCGGCATGGACCCACTCGCTGTCGCCGAGTTCGTCCAGCGCCGGCTGCAGCAGCCCCAGCCACTCGCCCAGCACCCGTGACGTCGGCGCGGTCGCCCACCCCTCGATGACGTCGATCATCTGGCCGTCCAACCCGTCGTGGGCGGCTTTCCAATACGCGGCTCGCACGATGTGGTCGTCGACCTTGGGCGCCTGGTGGCCGCCGCGCTCGGCGGCCAGCGCGGTCATCACCGCCGCGCGGGCCAACGTCGCCAGCAAGACGGTCTCGGCCGCGGTGGCCGGCACGTCGGCGACCCGGATCTCCACCGTCGGGAACTTCTTGGAAGGGCGGACATCCCAATAGACCATGCCTTCGTCGAGCATGGCACCGGCGTCGTTCATCAGCGCGACGATCGAGTCGTAGTGCTCAACCGAGTCGAGGTGTGGCGGCGGACCGGCGCTGGGCCAGCGTCCCCACAGCACACTGCGCCAACTGGCGTGGCCGCTGTCGGCGTTGCGATAGATCGCGGAGTTGGCGGTCAACGCCAACAGGATCGGCAGCCACGGCCGCAACCAGTTGCTGACGGCGATGGCCGCCTCCCTGTCGGGCACCTCGACGTGGACGTGGCATCCGCAGATGCCCTGCTCGTGGGCGATCATCCCGAACCGGTCGGCGATCTCGCGATAGCGCGGCTTGTCGGTGATCGGGAAGCTGCGCGGCACCGTGGGCGGCAGGCCGACGGCCAACAGCCGCGCGCCAGCCTTCTCGGCGGATTCGGCCGCCACCCGCCGCAGCTCGATGAGCTGTTGGCGCAGTTGCGAACTCGTCTGCGCCACATCAGAGGTGGTCTCGACCTGACACGAGGTCAGTTCGAGCTGCAGGTCCACCCCGCGCTCGGCGGCATACTTGGCGACCTCGGTGTTGAGGGCGACCGGTTCCCCGGTGGCGGGATCGACGAGGAGGAATTCCTCCTCCACGCCGACGCTGGGCGGTTTCACGGTCCACGAGATGCCCACGCCGGGGTGGGGTCAAACCCAAAGGTCAGCCGTGCCACATAGCGGGACCGACACTGTCGATCGCGGGGCGCCCGGACCTAGCATCCGACAGATGGGCAAAGACTTTCGCTTCGGCATCGGTGTGCGGTCGGTCAAGTCGGCACAGCGGCTGCGCGAGACGGTGCGCCGCTTCGAAGATCTGGGGTTCGACGTCCTGCACGTGCCGGACCATCTCGGCCGGTTCGGGGTGCCGGCGCCGTTCCCCACCATGGTGGCCGCCGCCGAGGCCGCGAAGACGATGCGGGTCGGCACGTTCGTGATCAACGCGGCGTTCTACAAACCCGCGCTGCTCGCGCGCGACGCCGTCGCCGTCGATGTGCTGAGTGAGGGCCGGCTCGATCTCGGGCTCGGTACCGGCTATGTGCGTGAGGAGTTCGAGGCCGCCGAGATGCCGTACCCGAGCGCCGGCGAGCGGGTCGACCACCTCCGGCACACCACGCAGTACCTCAAGCAGACGGCGCCGACGATCCCGATTCTGATCGCCGGCAACGGCGACCGGGTGCTGCGGATCGCCGCCCAGCACGCCGACATCATCGGCCTCACCGGAGGCGGGGTGCCGCAGTACCCCGGCCATGACCCACTGGCCGAGCGCATCGAGTTCGTGCGGAGCGCAGCAGGTGACCGGTTCGCCGATCTCGAACTGAACATTGCGATCACCGGTGTGCCGACGGATTCGTCGGGCATCCCGGATCTCGCCTTGACCCGCGGCTACGCCCCGGACGCCACCGAGGAGCAGCTGCTGGCCCTGCCGACGGTTCTCACCGGCACGCCGCGGGATATCGCCGACACCCTGCGCGCGCGCCGCGACGAATACGGGATCACCTACTTCACCGTGCAGGACTACCACGCCGAGTACTTCGCCAAGGTCATCGAGGAGCTGCGCTAAGGGTTTGCGATCCCGCGGGCGTGGCAATCGCCTTTGATACGGGAGGCAACGAGCATGACAGTTTTACAAGGCTTCTTGACGGAGCACGACGGCTACGACGACGCGAAGGTGCAACAGTGCGCCGAGGGCGTTCTCGTGGGTTTGAAGAGATGCACGGTGGACGCTGCATTCGGAGAGATCGACCGGGTGTCGCGGCGCCATCGCCTGGACATCCGGCGGGTGGCGCAGGCGCTGATCCGGTTGGCCCAAGGCGTGGAAGCCGAGGTCGACAGCAATGCGACGGCCGTCGCCCGCTATGAGTGGGGTGCACTACTGGCAGGGCGGCGACGGTCATGATGCGTCGTATCGTCGCCTGGGTCCGGCACGACTATCCCGCGGCTGCGCCGGCGCAGGGCCACTGCGCGCTGGTCGCTCTGTGCCCGTCACGCGGTAAGCTGCCAGCCGTTGCGCCCCCGTAGCTCAGGGGATAGAGCACGGCTCTCCTAAAGCCGGTGTCGCAGGTTCGAATCCTGCCGGGGGCACTTTTGTGATGTCTCGAGACATCGGAATAGCTCTGAGCCTGCTTTGGGTTCAGGGCTTTTTCCGTTTGGGGCCTTTGGGGGCTCCGGTGGGTTGGTAGTCCCTGGTGGGGTCGAGGATGAGGTCGCGCAGTACTTCTCCGGTGGCGGCGTTGATGACGGTGATGTGGTGGTCTTGGGCCAGGATCAGGACGCGGGTTCGGTAGTGGTGGCGTCCGATGCCGATGTGGTGCAGGCGGCCGTTGACGCGCAGGGTGACTGACCCGGCTTGGTCGACGCGGTCGGTGCGCACGCGGTTGTGGGTGTCGATGCGGCTTGCTGGGTTGGCTTTGGGTCGGCTGGTGTAGATGGTGGCGGGGGTGGCCCGGTGGGGTAGTGATCGGTGTGGGCGGCGGTGGTTGTACTCGTCGACGAAGGCGTCGATCTGGGTTTGCAGCTCGGTGATGCTGGCCGCGGGTGGTTGCTTGGTGAGTGCTTTTTTGAGGGTTTGGTGGAAGCGCTCGACTTTCCCGCAGGTGGTGGGGTGGTTGGGGGTGGAGTTGATTTGGCGGACTTGCAGGTGGCGCAGCTCGGCTTCGAAGTGGTTGCGTCCGCCTTTGCCGCCGGCGAGGCGGGTGGTGAACACCATGCCGTTGTCGGTCAGTGTTGAGTATGGGATGCCATGGCGGGCAACGGCTTTGCGGAATTCGTCGAGGACGATGGGCCCGGTGACGCGGCGGTGGGCGGTCACGGATAGGGCGTAGCGGGAGTGGTCGTCGATCCAGCACAGGATCTCGGTGTGGGTGCCATCGGTGAGCCACCAGTGGGTGAAGTCGGCTTGCCAGCGTTCGTTGGGTTGTTCGGCGGCGAAGCGGATGTAGGAAGTCTTGGGTCGTTTACGCGGGTTGGGTTCGACCAGGCCGGCGGCGTGGAGGTGTCGGCTGATCGAGGCTGCCGACACGATCAGTTGGTGGTGGTGTTGTAGGTGCCAGGCGATGGTGTGCGGACCGTTGTCGAGGCCTTTGCCGGCCAGGGTGGCGCGCAATTCGATGATCAGATCGATGGTGGCCTGCGGTAGTCGGGTGGGGCTGCTGTGGGGCCGGCGTGAGCGAGGTTTGAACGCTGCCTCGCCTTCTTCGGTGTAGCGGGCGATGAGCCGGGAGATCCAGCCCTGCGATACCCCGTAATCCCGGGCGACCTGCGACTGTGAGCGGCCCTCAACAAGCACCGCGGTGATGACCAACCGAGCCTTCGACACCAGCCGAAACTGGCCCACCACCTATTCCGATGTCTTGAGACACCCCATTCCGATGTCCTGAAACACCACACTGCCGGGGGCACTTTTTTGTGGACCTGCCGGCACCTATGCGGGCGGCGCGGGCGTGAACAACTCAACCAGATTTCCGGCCGGGTCGGCGACCAATACCTGGCGTCCGCCGGGACCACTGATCACCTCGCTGCGCGGCACCACCCCAGCGGCCTGCAAGCGGGCGATCTCGGCGTCGAGATCCTCGACGATCAGATGGATACGGTTCCTGCCCGCCGAATCTGCATCTGCCGGAGTGGCGCGGGCACCGGAACTCTGCGGACCCGACAGAAGGAGCCGCAGCCGCCCGCGCGTGACGTCGGCGAAGGCCGGTAGATGCGCCGACCGCACGACGAAGCCGAAGTGGCCGGTGTAGAAGTCGATTGCGGCCTGGACGTCGTCGACGACGTAGCGGACGCTGACCAGATCTTCGTTCTCTTCAGACATGACAAATCCTCGCTCACCTGTGCGCCTCGTGTCAGGATCGCACGACGTTCACCATCGCCACGATTGGTCGATGCGACGGAATTGACCCATGACCTATGTGAAGATCTGCGGTATCCGGCGGCTCGAGGACGCACTGGCCGCCGTCTCCTGCGGCGCTGACGCGGTCGGCGTTCTCGTCGGTCAGCAGCACCACTCCCCCGATTTCCTCGCCGCGTCAGATGCGGCCGCGATCGTCGCCGCACTGCCGCTGCCCGTCACGTCGGTGTTGGTCACCCACCTCGCCGAACCGGACGAGATCGTCGCGCTCGCGAGGTCGGTCGGCGTGACCGCGATCCAGTTGCACGGCCAGACCTCACCGGCCCAGGCCGCGGAGGTCAAGAGCCGCCTGCCATCGATCAAGACGTTCAAGGCAATTCACGTCGTCGACCACCAATCAATCGACGCCGCACGGCAATACGCCGGCACTGTCGATGCGATCGTCCTCGATACGGTCAATGTCGCGACCGACCAGGTCGGCGGCACCGGCCGAACCCACGACTGGTCGATCAGCCGGCAGATCGTCGAACGGCTGGCGGTCCCGGTGGTTCTGGCCGGCGGCCTGCACCCGGACAACGTCGGCGAAGCGATCCGGCAGGTGCGGCCTTACGGCGTCGACGTCAACTCCGGCACCAAAGGCCCCGACGGCTTCAAGGACCACGCCGCCCTGAAGCGCTTCATCGACAACGCGAAGCGCTAGGCGATCGACTGGTTGGCGTCTTCACCGAGATCCGGTGGGCGCCGGTCGATGGGGTCGGTGTCCTGGTGGCGGCATCCGTTGCCGCCGGCGCGCTTGGCGCGGTACATCGCCCAGTCGGCGGTGTCGACGAGCCGGTCGACGAGCGCCTTGTAGTCGCCGTCGGTGTCGGACAACCGGACCGCAGTGGTTCCGACACTGGCGGTGACGCCAGCGGGCGACTCCCCGATAGACCTGCATATCCGTTCGGCCAGTTCGTGGCAGTCGGCGCTGGGCGACGCGACCGCCACCACGAACTCCTCGCCGCCGCTGCGCGCGACGACCGCATTGGTGCCGGCAGCGCGTTCCAGGGCGCGCGCCACATGAACCAACGCCGTATCGCCGGCGGCGTGACCGTACCGGTCGTTGACCAACTTGAACTTGTCGAGGTCGATCAGCGCCACCACCAGATGTGCGTCGTCGACTTCCCTGCCGAGCTTGATGAGCCGGGACGCCTGGCGGCGGAACGTCCGCCTGTTGAGCAACCCGGTCAGCGGGTCGCGTTCGGCACGCAGCAGATCCGTCCTGAGTGCGCGGACCAGGAATTGGATGGCCAGTGGCAACGCGATGTTGATCTGGATGATCAGCCACCAGTCGACGGCGGCCAGGGCCGGATGTCCGGCGGCGGCCATCCGCACGGCGCCACTGCTCACCACCGCTGCCGCGACGGCGAAGTTGTACAAGACCAGCGCCGTGGTGTGCATGAACGCGATGTAGGCGCCGATCGTCGCGAAAGCGATGCAGCCGATCACCGCGGGCAGCGGGGCGGGATACGCCAGGCACGCCAGCGCCACCGAGGCATTGGTGACCAACGCGAATGCCAGTGACTCACGCCGGCTTGGCCACTTCACGATGAACAACGCAGCCCCGCCGACCCCGCCTGCGATGGCAAGCCAGGTCATGACCACCGGCAACGTTCCAACGGGCCCGTCAGCAGAGGCGAGCAACGCCAGGAGACACGCGACGAACGATGCGGCTAGAAACGCCATGAGGGCACGCGCAGCACCACGCATGCCTCGAGCGGCCAGGTAGCCGCTCAACCATTCGTAATGAGTGGATTGCTGCCACCAACGCTTGAGCGCATCCCTCACCATCGAGCGACCCCCACGAGCACTGAAAACTTCGGACCCACGATACCGGTGGTTCCGTGCCCTTCGCGGCGGCTAGGTACCCCGGGTTTCGATCACCCGGTTGGCGATGTCGATCAGCCTGGTGTTGGAGGTCTGGGACAGTTCACGCAACATGTCGAACGCGCGCATGGCATCGACGTTGAACCGCTCCATGATCACGCCTTTGGCCTGACCGATGACGTCCCGAGAGTTCAGCGCGGATTCCAGTTGCTCACTGTGACGGCTCGCCAGGATCGCCGCCGCCGCGTGCGCGGCAAGCACCGATCCGATCACCTCAGACTCGCCGTCGAAGGCGTGGGGCTTCAGACCGAACAGGTTCAGCGCACCGGCGGTCGTGTCACCGGTGTACAGCTTGAACGACAAGCCGCTGCGCACGCCCAGTTCGGTGACCGCGGCGCTGTACTTGGGCCAGCGCCGCTCGGTGGTGAAGTCGTCGGTGCGCACGATCAGCTCGTCGATCGCCGCCTGGATGCACGGGCCCTCCCCGCATTCTTCCTGCAGCGCGTCGATCTTGTAGATCAGCTCCGACGTCCCGAACATCGACTCGTACTTGCCGCCTTTGCCGATCAACAGCACGCCGCAGGTGTCGGTGCCGGGGATCATTTCCGTCGCCGCGGCGGTCACACCGGCCAGCACGTCGTCGACACTGCGGGGCGACGCAGTGGCCCTGGCCAGCTCGGCCATCCGCAGCGCCAGATCGTGGGTGGGCGAAGACATCCAGCAAGTGTGCCCCACCGTGACCAAATCGTCGCACGCGCCCGGGCAATGAAAACGTTTGTTAATCAATGAGTGGGGCAATGCTGGGCGCAAGCGGGCGCGGTGGTCGACACCCACGCCCGCTGAGGTCCTGTCGGTTCAGACCGCGAGCCGACGGGGCCGCCCCTGATTGTGACGGCTCCGCCGAATCCGACCCGTCGCTCTTTTAGCTGTAGTAACTTCGGCGCAATGGCGAGAAATGTCTGGATCCTCGGTGGCTATCAGACTGACTTCGCCCGCAACCTCACTCGCGAAGACCGCGATTTCGCGGCGCTGACCGGTGAGGTCGTCGACCTGACCCTCGCTGAGTCGATGATCGACGCGGCCGACATCGACGTCGTGCACGTGGCGAACGCTTTCGGTGAGATGTTCGCCCGTCAAGGCCACCTCGGCGCGATGCCCGCCACCGTCCACGACGGTCTGTGGGACACCCCCGCCACCCGCCACGAAGCGGCCTGCGCCTCGGGCAGTGTTGCCGCACTGGCTGCGATGGCCGATCTGCGGGCGGGCAATTACCGCACCGCACTCGTCGTCGGCGTGGAACTGGAGAAGACGGTGCCGGGCGATACGGCGGCCGCCCACCTCGGGGCCGCGGCGTGGACCGGGCATGAGGGCGCCGACGCGACATACCTGTGGCCGTCGATGTTCGCCGAAGTCGCCGACGAGTACGACCGCCGCTTCGGTATCGACGATGCGCACCTGCATGCGATCGCGGCCCTGAACTTCGCCAACGCCAAACGCAACCCCAACGCGCAGACGCGGGACTGGGTGGTGCCGGATCTAATCGCGCACGGCAGCGACGACGCCGTCAACCCGCCGACCGAAGGCCGGATCCGCCGGTATGACTGCAGCCAGATGACCGACGGCGGCGCGGGCGTCGTTCTGGTCAACGACGAGTTTCTGCGTGATCATCCGGGCGTGCGCCCGATCGGGCTGATCGAAGGCTGGGGTCACCGCACAGTCGGGTTGGGCCTGCGGCAGAAGCTTGACCGCGACGCGGCGAATCTTTATGTGCTGCCCCATGTTCGGGCCGCCGTGCACGACGCGCTCGGCCGGGCCGGGATCGGACTCGATGATCTCGACGGCATCGAGGTGCACGACTGCTTCACCCCGAGCGAGTACCTCGCCATCGACCATATCGGCCTGACCGGTCCGGGCGAGTCGTGGAAGGCGATCGAGAACGGGGAGATCGAGATCGGCGGTCGGTTGCCGATCAACCCGAGCGGTGGTCTCATCGGCGGCGGCCACCCGGTGGGCGCATCGGGCATCCGCATGATGCTCGACGCCGCGAAACAGGTGAGTGACCTCGCCGGGGACTACCAAGTCGGCGGTGCCCGCCGGTTCGGCACACTGAACTTCGGCGGAAGCACTGCGACCACAGTCAGTTTCGTGATCAGATCGGCAGACGATGGACACTGAGATCGTCGGCAAGTTCCTCTCAACGCTGCCCGAGGACGACGACCACCCCTACCGCACCGGCCCCTGGCGACCGCAGACCACCGAGTGGCGCGCTGACGACCTCACCGTCGTCGACGGAGAGATCCCCACCGACCTCGATGGGGTGTATCTGCGCAACACCGAGAACCCGCTTCACCCGGCACTGAAGGCGTATCACCCGTTCGACGGTGACGGCATGCTGCATATCGTGGGTTTCCGTGACGGAAAAGCGTTCTACCGCAACCGTTTCGTCCGCACTGACGGGTTCGAGGCGGAGAACGCGGCCGGCGGCCCGCTGTGGCCGGGCCTGGCCGAGCCGCTGTCGCTGGCGAAGGTCGACTACGGCTGGGGCGCGCGCACGCTGATGAAGGACGCCTCGAGCACCGACGTGGTGGTGCACCGGGGCACCGCATTGACGAGCTTCTACCAGTGCGGCGACCTCTACCGCGTCGACCCGTACTCCGCCGAGACGCTCGGCAAGGAGACGTGGGGCGGCAACTTCCCGGGCGACTGGGGTGTCTCGGCGCATCCGAAGGTCGACGAACGCACCGACGAGATGTTGTTCTTCAACTACTCCAAGAACGCGCCCTACATGCACTACGGGGTGGTGGACGCGAACAACGATCTGGTCCACTACGTCGACGTTCCCCTGCCCGGCCCGCGACTGCCGCACGATATGGCGTTCACCCGAAACTACGTGATCCTCAACGACTTCCCGCTGTTCTGGGATCCCGAACTGCTGGAGCGCGACGTGCACATGGCCCGGTTCCATCGGGACATGCCGTCGCGGTTCGCGGTGCTGCCCCGGCGGGGCACCACGGAGGCGATCCAGTGGTTCGAGGCCGACCCGACGTTCGTGCTGCACTTCGTCAACGCCTACGAGGACGGCGACGAAGTCGTGCTGGACGGTTTCTTCCAGGGCGACCCCGAACCACAAGACAACGGCACCGGCACCAAGTGGCAGCGGGCGTTCCGGTTCCTCGCGCTCGACCGGATGCAGGCCCGGTTGCACCGCTGGCGGCTCAACCTGCGCACCGGCGGACTCACCGAAGAACCGTTGTCGGACAGCATCACCGAGTTCGGGATGATCAACACCGGTCACCTCGGTGAGCCGTACCGGTACACCTGGGCGGCCACCGGCAAGCCGGGCTGGTTTCTGTTCGACGGGCTGGTCCGCCACGACGTGCGCACCGGCAGCGAGGAGCGCTACTCCTTCGGCGACGGGGTCTACGGCAGCGAGACGGCCATGGCGCCCCGCGTCGGCAGTCAGGCGGAGGACGACGGCTACCTGGTCACGCTGACCACCGATATGGGCGCCGACGCGTCGTACTGCCTGGTGTTCGACGCCGCCCGGCTGGGCGACGGGCCGGTGTGCAAACTTCAACTCCCGGAACGGATTTCCAGCGGCACCCACTCCACCTGGGTCGCGGGAGAATCACTGCGCCGCTGGCATACCGCGGACTCGGCCGCCGAGGCGATCGGACTGTAGTGACCGATCTGCATTCCGCCGAGACGCCCACCGTCTTGGCCCCTGACAGTCCCAATGCCATCGGCCGGATGCTCGGCCTACTCGGCGACGAATGGAACCTGCTGATCGTCCAGCAGGCACTGCTGGGCGCCAGCCGCTACAGCCAGTTCATGTCGCGGCTGCCGATCTCGAACTCCGTTCTCACAAGCCGGCTACGGACGCTGGTCGGCGACGGCCTGCTCACCCGCAAGGTGCACACCTCCACCCGGGCGCGCACCGAGTATCTGATCACCGACCGCGGCCGCTCACTGTGGCCGGCGCTGTTGTCGATCTGGGAGTGGGAACGCAACTGGGTCACCGACCATCGGGCCTCGCTACCGGCGATGCGTCACATGGCGTGCGGATCGCATTTCGCACCGTTATTGCGCTGCAACACCTGTCAGGCCGTGGTCACCGGATCCGAGGTGGGGCTGCGCCTGGGGCCGAGCGGAGACTGGTCGCGGTCGGCGCCTGCCGCGTCCACGCGACGCCGATCGGATCCCGAAAGCGCGGCGCGGGGTGCCGGGTTGTTCCCGGAAACCATGAGCGTGTTCGGCAACCGTTGGGCCGCAGCTCTTCTGGTGGCGGCGTTCCTGGGCACCACCCGCTTCACCGACTTTCAGACCCAGCTCGGCGCCCCGCCTAGCCTGCTGGCCGAGCGGCTCCAGACGTTCTGCAGCCTCGGCGTGTTCACCACTGCGCCGGCGGAACGGTCTGGGCCCGAGCGGGCCGCCTACCTGTTGACCGAGAAGGGGCTCGCGTTTTTCCCGGTGCTGATCGCCGCGCTGCAGTGGGCGCAGTGGTGGTTCCAGGCCCCCGAGGGGCCGGCCGTGGTGATGACCCACCACGAGTGCGGTTCGGGTTTCACCGGCGAACTGGCCTGCGACCGCTGCACCGAGCGGCTGAGCGGCGCCGAGGTCAGCACCGTCGCTATTTAGGCGGAAGTATCTGGAATCCCTTGAGGATCGCCGCCGAATCGGTTGCGTAGGTGGGGTTGTCGGGCTTGATCGTCTGCACCGTCAACGTGCTGACGTAGTTGATGTCGCCGTCTTGGTAGACCACCGCGAGCGAGGTGGCGCTGCGGGCCGGGATCTTGCCCATCGCCGGCGCGGTGTAGGAGGTGGTCTGGGCCGTCGACCCACATACCTGCGCCGGGGTGGTCTTGAGGTCCTTGACCTTCAGCCGTGCCTGCAATTGTTGGTTCTGGGCGTCGAGGATCGCCTGCGCATGGCCCACGTCGGTGCTGACCTTCTGCAGGGTGACGACGGCATTGGGCGTGAATCCCTCATCGGTGAGCCCCGGATTGCGGATGGCGTACCGGATGGACTCGGAGTCCAGTTTCGTGGTCCGCTCCCAGCCCTGCGGCTGCGGCAGTCGCAACCTCGGCTCCTGGTCGGTCCGGGTGGGGATGTCGGTCATCGGCAATGACACCGAGTCGCACTTGGCGGCGTCGGGCTTCTTCTTGTCGTCCGAACAACTTGTGATCGTCACCGTCAGTGCGACCGCCAGAGCGGCCGACACGACTGAAGTCACCTTGCGCAATGTCACCCCTTCGAAAGCCCGGCCCAGCCTACCGGGGGCCGAAAAAATCTCGTCGAAAAGTGTTAGCACTCTCTCCCTTCGAGTGCTAATCTGGCGATGCACAGTAAAGCTGCCCGCCAGGGTGGTGGGCTTGCGTTCAGCGATGCAGGAGGTGAGTACTGTGCTTCGCTTCGATCCGTTCAATGACCTTGATGCCATGGCCCGGGGATTGCTGACCAGCCAAACCGGAACCGATCGCAGCCCCCGATTCATGCCGATGGACCTGTACAAGGTCGACGACCACTACGTGCTGACCGCCGACCTTCCCGGCGTGGATCCCGGTTCGATCGACGTCAACGTCGACAACGGGACCCTGACGCTCACGGCGCACCGCTCGGCCCGTTCCGAGGATTCGGTGCAGTGGTTGACCAGTGAGAGGTTCTTCGGCACCTACCGGCGCCAGCTGGCACTCGGCGAAGGTATTGACACCGGCAAGATCTCGGCCACCTACGAGAACGGTGTGCTGACGGTGACGATCCCGCTGGCCGAGCGCGCCAAGCCGCGCCGCATTGAAGTCACCCGTTCTAGCGAGAGCAAGCCCATCGAGGCGACGACCGTCGAAGCGGGCTGAGCCCAACGAGCGCCGAACGTCCGGCTTGGCCTGCTGGCCGGGCCGGACGTTCGGCTCACGATTCGGTGTGCGCGGCCCGGCGCGCGGCTTTAGCGTGATCGGCGTGGACTGGGAGTTCGAGGCCGAGGTTTTCCAATGGCGTGGTCCGGCGCCGTACTTCTTCGTCGAGACGCCAGCGCATGTCGATGACTTTCTGCACGCCCACCTCGGCGAACTGACCTACGGCTGGGGTGTCATCCCGGCGCGGGTGCGCATCGGCGGCACCGAGGTGACGACATCGCTGATGCCGAAAGAGGGCGTGTATCTGGTGCCGCTGAAGGTGGCACTACGCCGGCCCGAAGGCATCGACGACGGTGACCATGTCCTTGTCCGGTTGCAGGTCGGCCGTACATGACGGCTGTGCCGAGATCGACTCTCCTACTTCACAATTGACGAATAAGGTCGACTGCATCGGAGGGCGGTCCGAGATAGAAGCCCTGACCGTATTCGATGCCGAGACCGATGAGAGTCTGTAGCTGGCTGGGTGTCTCGACGGCTTCGGCGACCGTCTTCGCCTTCAGCTCCGAGGCCAACGATTTCAGTGCGGTCGCCATCGCACGGGCGACGGGATCGTCGTCGATGGCGGCGATCAACTCGCCGTCGATCTTGATCATCTCCGGACGGAGCCTCAGCAGCTGAGTGAAGTTGGCATAGCCCGAGCCGGCATCGTCCACCGCGACCGATACACCGCGATCCCGCAACGACTTCAACCCGAGCACGAGGTCAGCGGGAAACGGTTCGTGCTCGGTGATTTCTACGACCAACGCACGGTCCTGCGCAGCCAACATGTCCTGGATCGCCGGCTCCAGCACCGCGCTCGGACTCAGGTTGACCGACACGGGACAATCACCGGGGATCGGACTCGCCTCGCTCAAAACCGTACGAAGCGCGGCATATTCGAGGTCGACACCGCGGCCGAGCCGACGGGCCGCGCTGAACCATTGAATCGGTGTCACGCCCGATGAGGCGGGGAAACGCATCAAGCCCTCGTAGGCCACCGTGGTCCGGTTGTCCAGACGCACGATGGGCTGGAAGACCGCCCTCAGCGCGTCCGGCTGCGCCAGCAGGGCGTCCAATCGTTCCTGCAGGCCCTCGGTTTCGGCGGCTTCCGGCACCATCACCGAGGCGATGAACCGCGCGGTGAGTGCGCGCCGTCCTCGGTCATCGCCGTCGGTCATCACCTGGGTCAGCAGCGCTGAGAGTTGCAGCTGGGCGCCGACCAACGCGGAGACGAACTCGCTGATGGCCAGCAGCGCGTCGAGATCCGCGTCGGTGAACGCACCCGCTGCCGACGCCGCCAACAGCAGCGAACCGATCGGGTCGCCGTGGTACATCAGCGGAATCACCGCCCAGGACCGGCTGTCCCACTGCTTGTTCACCGCGCGAACACGTGCCGACAGTCGCTCGTCGGTCATTCCGTCGTGGGACAGCTTCGGACGTCGTTCCCGCGCCGCGAGTCCCTGGAAGCTGCTATCGGCGGGCACCACGAAACCCGTGGCGGCCGCGACCAGACCGTGTGCCGAGACGGTGACGTAGGCGTTGTCGGAGCCGCGAAGTAACGTCACGGCCGCCCCGTCGGCGTTCGGCACGAACGCACACACCTGCTCGGAGACGCGCCCGACCAGCGACGCCGGGTCCATCGACGCCGTCAGTGCCTGAATCAATCTCTCCACAGCACCCTCCGTCAGGAATGTCGCCTGAGCTGGAAGGTCAAATTGTTGCGTACCGCCGGCCATTCGATGTCGAGAATGGAGTACACCACGGTGTCGCGGCGAGACCCGTCGGCGAGCAGCTGATGGCTGCGCAGCACACCGTCGAGCTTGGCGCCGAGGCGTTCGATCGCCGCCCGGCTCCCGCGATTGAAGAAGTGGGTGCGGAATTCGACAGCGACGCAACCGAGTTGGTCGAACGCGTGCGAGAGCATGACCAACTTGGTCTCGGTGTTGACTCCGGTGCGCCGCGCCGATGCCGAGTACCAGGTGTGGCCGATCTCGAGCCGGCGGTTGGCGGCGTCGACATGGAACAAACTCGAGGAGCCGACCACCACACCGTCCGTCCGCCGCCGGATCACATAGGTGACACCGTCGTCGGAGGCCTGCATGGTCTGCATCCGGCTCACCCACGCCGCGGCGGTCTCCGGCGACGGCGCACTGGTGAACCACAACTCCCCCAGCGAACCGTCGGCCGCGGCAGCGGCGAGTTCGGGGATGTGAGAGTCGTGCAGCGGTTCGAGGGAAACCCATTGCGCGCCGGTCAAAGTCACCGGTTCGACGAATCGGCTCATCTGCGGCGCGCCAGGGCGGTGATCAACGCCCACACCGACGAGAGAAGCGCGCCACCCGCACACACCGCCCCGATGTAGAAGCCGTACCCGACCGACACCGATCCGCCGACGTTGAGGTGGTAGTACCAGTAGGTCAGCACACCGAGCAGCACCGAGATCACCAGCGCCGCCGCGGCGGCCAGGCGCGGGGACAGGTTGCGCGCCACCATCGCACCGGTGACGATCAGGGCCGACGCCAGCAGCACGATCAACTGGCCGGCCCCGAAGCGCGGCGGCAGCACGATACTGCCGACAGTGCCACCGATCGCGCTGGCGCGGCCACCGCCCTTGACCGAGGTCGTCAACCACGGCAGCCAGGCGCTGACGGCCAGTATCGCCGCACACAGCACGACGAACCAGCCCGCACGCAGGTGTGCCATGGTCTGACCCTAACCCGCCACGTCCACGACGCCGGGCTGCCGCATCGAGAAGGTCCGATCCAGATCCAGCCGGGCCAGGAACTCGTCGTCGTGGCTGACCACGATCAGCGCACCACGATAGGCCCGCAGCGCGTCGACCAGCTGGTCGACGCTGGCCAAGTCGAGATTGTTCGTCGGTTCGTCCAGCACGATCAGCTGCGGCGGCGGCTCGGCCAGCAGCAGCCGCGCAAGCGCCACCCGAAACCGTTCACCGCCGGACAGGGTGGCCACCGGCCGGTACACCGCGTCACCCCGTAGCAGGAACCGCGCGAGGCGGGTGCGCACCAGGGCGGAGTCGGCGTCCGGTGCGGTGGCGCGCACGTTGTCCAGGACACTGGCCGTATCGTCCAGGCCGTCGATACGCTGCGGCAGATAGCCCACGCGGTCGGTCAGCAATCGGCCCGTGGTGCCGGCGATCAGACCCTCCAGAAGCCGCGTCTTACCGATGCCGTTGCGCCCGACCACCGCGACGCGCTCGGGACCCATCACCACCAATGGTCCACGCACGCCGGGTAATTCGGCGAGCCTGCGACTGGCCGGTACACCGGGGTCGGGCAGGTCGACGCGAATGTGCTCGTCACTGCGCAGTCTGGCCTCGGCCGCCTGCAACGCGTCCGCGGCCTCGGCTGCCTTGTCGTCGAGTCCGGCCCGCAGCTTGCCCGCTGACACCTGCGCGGACGAGGCCCAGTTGTTCATCACGATCTTCGGTGCGCGTTTGTTGGCGTAATCCTTCTGTGCCTTGCGATTGCGGTGAGCCAACTTGGTCTCGGCAGCCGCGCGCTGTCGCTTCTGTACCCGCACCATCTGCTCGGCGGCCGACACCGCCTGTGCCGCCGCGGCTTGCTCATTCTCCAAATGGGCGCGCCATTCGCGATAGGGACCGCCGAACGACGTCAGCCGGTGGTTGTGCAGCTCGGCGGTGTGGTCCATCCGATTCAGCAGTGCCACATCGTGACTGACGATCACCAGCGTTGCAGGCCAGTCGTCGATCACGTCGAACAACCGGGCCCGGGCCTCACGGTCGAGGTTGTTGGTCGGTTCGTCGAGCAGAGTGATCGCGGCCGGCTCCAGCCGAAGGGCGCTGATCCCCAACAGCATCGCCTCCCCGCCGGATACCTGCCCGACTGTCCGGTCCAAGTCCGCGGGTGTCAGGCCGATGACGCGCAGCGCGTCCGCGGCGCGGTCCGCGACGTCCCAGTCCTCGCCGATCACCTCGAAATCCCGCTCGGTCGCACTGCCGGATTCAATCGCGCGCAGTGCGGTCAGCTTGGCACCGACACCCAGCACGTCGGCGATCGACAGCGT
The DNA here is from genome assembly GCF_019456675.1 of Mycolicibacterium pallens. Classification (NCBI taxonomy): domain Bacteria; kingdom Bacillati; phylum Actinomycetota; class Actinomycetes; order Mycobacteriales; family Mycobacteriaceae; genus Mycobacterium; species Mycolicibacterium pallens. The sequence continues at coordinate 4,948,931 of NZ_CP080333.1, forward strand.
GGTGTCCAACGTCAAAGTCTGCGGCAGGTAGGCGACGTCGCCGCCGGTGATGATCCGGCCGCCGGTGGGCACGAGGTCACCGGCGATCAGCCGCAGCAGCGTTGACTTGCCGCTGCCGTTGGCGCCGATCAGGCCGGTTCGGCCGGTCGACAGCGTGGCGTCAAGGCCGCGCAGCGCCACCGTCCCGTCCGGCCAGGCGAAGTCGAGGTCGATCAGAGTGATTGCGGAATCGGTAGGCATGGGTCTCCAGGTGGTCGTCAGCGGGCAGGTGAGCGGCGCTGTGATCCACGGTGGGGACCCTCCTTTTCGACGCGCGGGCAGGAACGACGGCCACGGTAGTGGCGTAACTGCGGTGCGGGCAACCGATTTATCCCTACGCTGAAGCCATGGATCTCCCCGACTGGGTTCGCGCGCTCGACATGGGACCCCACCCCGAAGGCGGCTTCTTCCGCGAGACCTGGCGCAGCGAGCTCGTTGTCGGTGAATCGGCACTACCGCCCGACTACAACGGCCCGCGCAACGCCGGAACCGCCATCTATTTCGTGCTGCTGCCCGGCCAGCAGTCAGCGTGGCACACCGTGCGCAGCGCCGAGCTGTGGCTGTATCACCGCGGCGGCCCGTTGTTGCTCGAGATCGGACCGGAAAAGGAAAGCGCCACAACGGTTCTGCTCGGTCCGGATATCCTCGCCGGTCAGCAGCCGCAGGTTCTGGTGCCGCCGGGACATTGGCAGCGGGCACGTCCCCGCGACGATGAGCCGACCCTGGTCAGCTGTGTGGTGGTGCCGGGCTTCGACTTCGCGGACTTCGCCCTCGCGCCCCCTACCGACTGACGGACGCCAGCACCTCGAACGCGGCGGCAACGAGCTCGGCGTTGCCCGGCGCCGTCGACCCGTCCGGTAGCAGCACCGTGTCCTCCAGCCCGATGCGGGTCTGCACTCCCCGCGCACCCGCATGGGCCAGCAGCGGCCAGCAGCTGTCGTCGAGGCCGTGCAGCAGCATCGGCGCCGGCGATTGTGCCCGCGCAATCCGGGCCAGAAGGTCGTCGGCGATCTCGGTGGTCCCGTCGGGTCCCAGTTCGACCATCACCCGCAGGCAGTGCGGAGCCACCTCCGAGTCCGCCCACGCCTGCGCGGCGTCGGCATGGAAGATGCCGGCTTCCACTCCGATGCCCCGGCTCAGCAACAGCTGCGCCAGTTCCTCGGCGCCGGGCTCGTGCCAGTTGACCGACGCGAAGTCGGGCAGCACAGTCCACGCCTCGACGGTGCGCAACCGCCGCTGCGGATCAGGCAGCGCCCAGAATCCCGTCGTCACCCCCAGCGGCAGACCCGGCACGGCGTGCCGGACGGCGCTCACCGCGGCCCCGACGATCTCGGGTTCCAGCGAGTCCACCCCGTCGGCGGTCTTGGGGTGCAGGTGTACCGCCATCGCCCCGGCGCCGTGCGCGGCGACCGCCGCGGCCGCCAACTGTTCCGGCGACACCGGAAGTCCGGCGTGCTGATCGGGGGTTCGGGCGCCGTTGATACAGGCTTTCACATAGGGAGCTTGGGCCATAACGTCATTCTCACCCCTCACGGCGCCACTTTCCGAAGTAGCGTTTCCCCATGCGGGGCCACACCATCGTCTGCGGGGACGACGCACTCGGACTGCGGATCATCGACGAACTGAACAACGCCGGGGTCACCGTCGCGATCTCGCAGGCACCCGAGGACCTGGACGCGGCAGGGATCGCCACCGCCGCCGCGGTGATCTGCGCCGATGACGACGACGCGCTGAACCTGGAGATCGCACTGCTGGCCCGGCAGGCCAATCCCCGGGCACGGATCGTGGCCCGGCTGTCCAATGCGGTGCTGCGCGAGGCGATGGCCGAAGGCAACGGGCCCGGCGCCATCCTCGACGTCGCGGACCTGGCGGCGCCCTCGGTGGTCGAGGCGCTGCTGAAGCGGACCACCCACACGATCTCGGTGGCGGGGGTGGACTTCGTCGTCAGCGGCACCACCGCCGGCCGTGACGGCAGCCTGCGGGAGATTTTCGGCGATCTCGCGCCGGTCGCGGTCATCCGCGGCGACGACTCGGAAAACCCCGGCGAGGTGATCGCCTGTCCCGGCCGCGACATGCAGGTGCGTACCGGTGACTGGACCGCCATGATCGGTACCGCCGACGAACTTGCCGAGCAGAGTATCGAGGTCGCCAAGCCGATCCCGGCATCGCCGCGAGCGCGCCCACTGTTCGTCCGGATCGCCGACGGCGTGCGGGCATTCGCCGACGACCTGAACCCGATGTTCTACCGCGCGCTGGCCGTGTCGGCCTCGCTCCTGATCGGGTCGACGATCATGCTGCGCTTCGCCTACAAGCAGCCCGGGATGGGCTGGATCGATGCGCTGTATTTCTCGGCGGAGACCATCGCGACCGTCGGGTACGGCGATTTCAATTTCCTCGAACAGCCCACCTGGCTGCGCATTTGGGGCGTGGTGATGATGTTCGCCGGCGTGGCCACCACGGCGATCGTCGTGGCATTCGTCGCCGATGTTCTTCTGTCACAGCGGATTTCGCAGGCAGCCAGCCGGCAGAAGGTGCGTCACCTGCAGCGCCACGTGGTCGTGGTGGGCCTCGGGTCGTTCGGCATCGGGGTGGCGGCGGTGCTCAAGGCCGCCGGGCACGACGTGGCCGTGATCGAACGCGACGAGGACAGCCGCTACCTGTCGGCGGCAGCCGAACTGGGGGTACCGGTCATCTTCGGTGACGCCACGCTGCGGCAAACCCTGGAAGCCGCCCGTGTTCGTGACGCCCGCGCGGTCGCGGTGCTCACCCAGGATGACGTGGTCAACATCGAGACGGGCATCGTCGTGCGCGAAATGCTGGGTGCGCGAACACTTCCCGAACTCCAGCGTCCTGCCGTCCCGATCGTGCTGCGCATCTATGACCGGGCACTGGGATCCGCCGTCGGCACCCGGTTCAAGTTCGAGTTCGTCCGCTCCACCGTCGATCTGGCCACGCCATGGTTCATCGGGGAAGCGATGGGACTCGACGTGCTGGGCACCTTCTCGGTGGGGCAGCGGTCGTTCATGGTCGGTGCGGTGCAGGTCCAGCCCGGCAGCGAGCTGGACGGGATCCGGATGTTCCAGCTCTCCACCCAGACCCGGGTGATCGCCATCGGCCGCGATGACGCCCCGCTGCGGTTGCATCCACGCCGCGACACTCAGTTGATCGCCGGGGACACCGCCTATCTGGTCGGCCCGTACCGCGAACTGATCGCCACCCTCCGCAAGGGGGAACACGCGTCGCGGCCGGGAACGATCAGTGGCCCAACACGGGCAGGTTGATCACCTACTCTCTGCTCATGACGCAGTCGGGTGAGTCGCTGACGAGGCGTGACGACATTCGCCGTCGCCTCGGGGAGCGCTACCGGCGTCTTGCGGAATCCCGCAGGCTCAGTCCGTTCACAGCAGTGGTGTCGCGCTTCACCGAGATCGACGGCGGCACTCAGGGCGCCGTGGTGTCCACCCAGCTGTTCACCACGGTGATTCCGTTGATGATCATCGGCTTCAGCTATATGCAGGGCTTCGCCGACAACGCGAGCCCCGGGACAATCTTCACCCGGCAGTTCGGTCTGGAACATCCGCTCACCGACCGGGTGCGGGAAGCGTTCGGCAATTCCGCGGGATTGCGCGCGGATTGGACTCTGATCGGCGTCGCGAGCTTCCTCGTCTGGGGCATCCCGATGGCGGCTTCGGTCGCGACGATCTTCGCCAAGGCGTGGCGCCGCGAGCAATACGGCTTGCTGACCCGGTTACTGCGCGGCACCGCGTGGTTCGCGCTGTACCTCGTCAGCATCGCGGTGCGGGAGCGAATCATGTTCGGCCATCATCACCACGGCCTTCCCCGGGCGCTGCTGTTCGTCGTGGGTCTGTTGCCGGTGTGGCTGTTCTGGTCGGTGACGCCGGCTCTGCTGGTGCGCGACGGTGGCCGGGGGCTTCGCTCGCTTGCGCTGGCCGGGCTGGCCGGTGTGGTGATCGACGGCGTCGCGATTCCGCTGGGCTCCCGGCTGCTGTTCCCCTCGCTGTTGCACGGCTGGGACGGGTTCGGACCGATCGGCGTGGCGATGGCCCTGCTGATCTGGTGCGGCGCCGTAGGCACCGGCTGGGTGGTGACGGCGTGCGTGGGCGCGGTCCTGTGGGAACGCAACGCGCCCTCGGAGATGGTCGTCGACTCTCAGGTCGGCTAAGACAGTCCCAGCACGCGCACGGCGTTGTCCTTGAGGATCAGCGGCACCACCGCCGGATCGATGTCGAGGGCCTCGAAGTCCCGCCGCCAGCGGTCCAGCGCGATGTAGGGATGGTCGGTGCCGAACAGCGCCTTGGTCCGCAGCTGCCGACCGATCGCGGACACCAGTTGTGGCGGAAAGTATTTGGGCGACCAGCCGGACAGGTCCACGAACACGTTGGCCTTGTGGGATGCGATCGCGATCTGCGCGTCGACCCACGGCACCGCCGGGTGGGCCATCACGACAGACAGCTCCGGGAAGTCGGCGGCGACATCGTCGAGCAGCATCGGGTCGGAGTAGCGGAGCTTGATCCCGTGCCCGCCGGGCAGCGCCGACCCCAGTCCGGTCTGGCCGGTGTGGAACAGTGCCGGAACGCCGGCAGCGGCGATGGCCTCGTAGATCGGGTAGAACCGGCGGTCGTTGGGCTCGAACCCCTGCAGGCTCGGGTGGAACTTGAAGCCTTTGACGCCGTAGTCGCCGGCCAACTCCCCCACCCGCCGCACCGCGTCGGCGTCCCACGGGTCGACGGAGCCGAACGGAATGAGGACGTCGTTGTTGCGCACCGTCCCCGCGATCAGCTCCTCGACCGAGTTGGGCTGATGCCCGGACACCGTGTGGGCGTCGATGGTGAACACCACCGCCGCGGTGTTGTGCTGCCGGTAGTGGGCGGCGAGGTCGTCCACGCGGGCGAAGTAGTCGGCTCCGAGCTTGAAGTAATGCCCGGTGGCGTGCGCCAGCTCGTCGTCATAGGCGCAGTGGCCGCTCGAGTCGATCTCGACGTGAGTGTGGAAGTCGATGGCGTCGACCGCGGCGACGTCGATGGCGGGTGAGTACCTGACGGTCATCGACGCAGTGTAAGAGAACGGCGCCTGACCTCGGCCGACGGGGATTGTCCGCGGTTTTCAGGACCAAAGTCCCTACCGGCGCGCAACCCCTGCGAGCTTCACTGCTGTGTGCTCAAGGTGTTCCTGGTTGACGACCACGAAGTCGTGCGCCGCGGTTTGGCAGACCTTCTCGGTGCCGACCCTGAACTGACCGTGGTGGGCGAGGCCGCGACGGTGGCGGAGGCGCTGGCACGCATCCCCGCCGCCGCCCCCGACGTCGCGGTCCTGGACGTCCGCCTGCCCGATGGAAGCGGTATCGACCTGTGCCGGGATCTACTGGCCGCAGATGACCATCTGCGCTGCCTGATCCTGACGGCGTTCACCGACGAACAGTCCATGCTCGACGCGATCCTGGCCGGGGCGAGCGGGTACGTGGTCAAGGACATCCGCGGGATGGCGCTGGCCGAGGCGATCAAAACCGTCGGGAGCGGAAAGTCGTTGCTGGACAACCGCGCAGCGGCGGCCCTGATGCACCGGCTGCGCAAGGACACCGAGCAGGACGAGCGGCTGCGGGACTTGTCGTCGACCGAACGCACGCTGCTACAACTGCTGGGCGAGGGCCTGACCAACCGGGAGATCGGCCAGCGGATGTTCCTGGCCGAGAAGACCGTGAAGAACTACGTGTCACGACTGCTGCTCAAGCTCGGCTTTGCCGGGCGCACCCAGGCCGCGCTCTTCGCCGCCGAGTCGTTGCGCGGCAGTGACCCCGGCCCGATGGTGACGCCGTAGCTCAGACCGAGATCTCGACCGCGGGCTGCAGGACGAACGTCGCGCGACAGGACCGCTCCACGAACAGCGGCACGAACTCGCGGATCCGGGCGCCGTCGAATCGGCGGTAGGTACTGTCCACGGTCTCGGTGATGATGTGGTCCGGCACGTACGGGAACAATTCCGTCAGGCGGCTCACCACCTGATCGATCTGGCGCTGCTCGTCAGCACGGTCCACGCCGGACATCATCGGACGAAATACGCGGTTTGCGCAACTACCGTCACGACGGCGGATGACGCCCGGGTGGCGGACAAATGAACAAAAAGCTGTGGCGCCTTGGTCATTCCACCCGGTGCACGCAGGCCATCACAGTCCGATACAGTTCGCCCGTGACCTCACCGAGCAATGTGGACGCCGGCGACCAGACCCCCGAGTCCGCGAATCGCCTTCAGGCCGAGCATCTCCGGGAGATGTTGCTGGGCCAGTGTGAGCAACTCGACACCGACCTTGCGACGTACGGCTCGGCGCTCGAGCGCTACCAGCGGCGCGGTGAGCAGACGCAGGCCCGGCGGATTCGCGGCATGATCCGCGCCGCTGAACGGGAGCGTCGCTCGGTGCAGGATCTGATCTCGGGACTGGAGCGGCGGTTCCTCGTCGCGGAGGCTGCCCGCAGCGAGCAGGCTCGGCATCCGCTGCCCGGTCTGGGCGCGGCCCGGCACGGCGCCCCGCGGGTCAGCCCCTATCCGAGTCCCCACCGGGTCATCAGGAACTGAGTCTTACGACGGCGCGAATACCGTCACAAAGCGGTTCAGCGACTCCTTGATGTCGCCCTTGAGCGCACCGGCCACGACCATGCCGATCGGCCCGAACAGCGCCGCACCGCCCAGATGGACGTCCATGGTCACCACCGAAGTGTTGGGGTCCTTGTCGTTGGCCCGCACCTTGCCGATCAGCTTGACCTTCACCCCGCCGACGCCGGCGCCGTTGAGCGTCATGGCCTCGGGGGCCTTGAAGTGGACGATCTCCCACTTCACCCGGTTGGGCATGCCCTTGACCTCGACGATGGACTCCACGACGGTGCCCTTCTCGAGGGTGTCGGGCAGTTTGGAGCGCCACACCCGGTGGATGGTCAGCCAGTCCTTGTAGCGGGAGAGGTCCGAGGCGTGCTGCCAGGCCTGCTCTGGTGGAAGTGGAACGTCAACGGAGACTGAGAGTTTCGCCATAGGTCAGTTGGGTTGCTCGCCTTTGTCGGTGCGGTTGGAGTCGACGTAGTTCTTGGCGGCGTCCTGCACCTTGTCGACGGTGCCGGAGTACTTGCCCTGCGTCTTCTGATCGATGATGTCGCCGGCCTTGTCGATGGCCTGCTCCACCTTGTCGGCATTGGAGCCCAGAACTTCCTTGGTCTTGCCGAGGGCTTTGTCGAGGAATCCCATCGGTCAATCTTGCACCGGGGGCTCGGTTCGCCACAACATCCGCCGTTCGCCCAGCACCCGGCCCTGCACCCACCACAGAACTTCGACCAGACCGGCGGCCAGCAGGCCCATCGCGACGCCCGTCGTCGTCACCTCCAGGTTGGACGGATCGAGCATGAATGCCGTGCGGGCCGCCGGTATGGCGAAGATCACGACGTACGCCAGGCCGGAAGCGGCCACCAGCGCCACCCGCCACCACTGGTAGGGCCGGGCGACGACCGCCAATACCCAGACCGCCCCCATCAGCAGGGTGATCAGCGCTGCGGTGGAGGTCTGGGTCTGGTCGGCCGTGGTCACGCTGATGCCGTGGTTGGCGATCAGGTACGACGCGTAGGTGGTCACCCCGATCACCACCCCGGACGGCAGCGCCGAGGTCATCACGCGCCGCACGAACCCCGTGTGGGCCCGTTCGTTGTTCGGCGCCAGCGACAGGATGAAAGCGGGGATGCCGATGGTGAACCACGCCGCGATCGTCACGTGGATCGGCTGGAACGGATACAGCAGCGGCGGGGTGCCGAACAGCTTGTGCGACAACCCGGCCAGCCCGACCAGCAGGGCCAGCAGCACCGAGTACACGGTCTTGGTGAGGAACAGGTTGGAGACCCGCTCGATGTTGCCGATCACCCGCCTGCCCTCGCCGACCACATAGGGCAGGGTGGCGAACTTGTTGTCCAACAACACGATCTGGGCCACCGCCCGCGATGCCGGGCTACCCGAGCCCATGGCGACGCCGATATCGGCGTCCTTGAGGGCCAGCACGTCGTTGACACCGTCGCCGGTCATCGCGACGGTGTGGTCGCGCGACTGCAGGGCATGCACCATCGCCCGCTTCTGGTCGGGGCGCACCCGGCCGAAGGTGGTGTATTCGGCCATCGTGTTGGCCAGCGCGTCCGGTTCGGTGGGCAGCCGGCGGGCGTCCATCGTCTCGCCGTGCAGGCCGAGTGTCTGCGCTACCGCACCGACCGAGACCGCGTTATCTCCGGAGATCACTTTGACCGAGACGTGCTGGGAAGCAAAGTATTCCAGCGTTTCACGGGCATCGGACCGGACCCGCTGCTCGAGTACCACCAGCGCCACGGGAGTGACGCGTCCGGGGGCGTCCGGGCTGTCGACGGGCTGATCGCTGGCACCGAGCAGTAACACGCGCATACCGCGCGAGCCGATGTCCTCGGCCTGGGCGGCCGCCGGCGAGTCCGGGTCCAGCAGGACATCGGGTGCGCCGATCAGCCAGTTCCCGTGCTCGCCATAGGAGACCCCGCTCCACTTCGTGGCGGACTTGAATGGCGCTGCGGCCGTTGCGGTCCAACCGGGCGCGTCCGGATACGCCTCGGCGATGGCCTGCATGCTGGCGTTGGGTTTGGGGTCGTCGGCGGCCAGCGACGCCAGCACGTCGGCGACCCTGTCGTCCTGCTCGACCGGGGTGACCTCGGCCAGCCGCATACCGTTCTCGGTGAGCGTGCCGGTCTTGTCCGCGCACACCACATCGACCCGGGCCAGTCCTTCGATGGCGGGCAGTTCCTGGACCAGACACTGCCTGCGTCCCAACCGGATAACGCCGACGGCGAAGGCGATCGAGGTCATCAACACCAGACCCTCGGGGACCATCGGCACGAGTGCGCCGACCATCCGCAACACCGACTCCCGCCAGCCGACATTTGTGGTGAACAACTGGGTGTAGATCACCAGAAGGCCGGTGGGCAGGAGCAGGTAGGTGATGAACTGCAGGATTTTGTTGATGCCGCTGCGCAATTCGGATTTCACCAGCGTGAACTTGCTGGCCTCCTCAGCGAGTTTGGCGGCGTAGGCCTCCCGGCCGACCTTGGTGGCGCGGTAGGCGCCGGAGCCCGCGACCACGAAGCTGCCCGACATCACCGGGTCGCCACTGTGTTTGGCGATGGCATCCGCTTCACCGGTGAGCAGTGACTCGTCGACCTCGAGGTTGGCGGCCTCGAGCAGTTCGCCGTCGACCACGATCTGATCACCCGGCCCCAGCTCGATGACGTCGTCGAGCACGACTTCGTTGGGCGGCAACGGTTTTGTCCCGGTCTGGCGGCGGACGGTCGGTTTGGCCTGGCCGACGATGGCCAGGTTATCCAGTGTCTTCTTCGCGCGCAGTTCCTGGATGATGCCGATGCCGCTGTTGGCGATGATGAGCAGCCCGAACATGCCGTTGATCAACGAGCCGGTGGACAGCACGATGATCAGCAGGACGCCGAGAATCGCGTTGATGCGGGTGAACACGTTGGCCCGCACCACCTCGGCGACACTGCGCGAGGCGCGGGTCGGGACGTCGTTGGTCTGGCCCGCGGCGACCCGGGCGGCGACGTCATCAGCGGACAGGCCGGCCGCTACATCGACGGTCATCGGGTGAAGGTCCCCATCTTGTCCTCGTCGTAGTACTCGAGCGTCAACGTCGCCCCGTCGAACGTCGCCTTGGAAATGCTTCCGGGAGGGAAGTTTTCGCTCGGGAATCGAAACGTGAACACGTCGCCGTCCCAGTGGGTGAGCTCGAGGGTGTCCGGGCGCGGGCCCAGCGAGAGCGTGAGCTTGCCGTCTTTCTCGGCGACCACCGCCGCACCCCAGTAGTCGTTGCTGTAGTTGCCGACGTAGGCGGCGGGCGGCTTGGCGGGGGCGGGGTTGGCCGGCGGCGTCTTGCCCACCAGCGTGCCGAACGGTTTGTCCATGTCGGCGAACGCGTGGGCGTACAGCGCGCGCCAGTCCTGGCGAACCTCGCCGAACTGGACCAGATCGGCGAATTCGGCGGTCAGGGTTTCCGGGATGCCGACCGGGGTGCCGTTGGTCAGCGCGACGATCGCGACATCGGCCGACGGGATGATCACGAAGTTGGTTGCGGCGCCGAGGTCGAAGGCCCCCGAGTGGCTCAGCTGCACCCGGGCCGCCGACGTGGTGCCGACGTTGAAGCCGTATCCGTAGAAGCCGGAGCGCATCGCCGGCTCCTCCGGCGGGCTCGACACGATCTGCGGCGACACCGCGGGCAACAGTGCGGCGGAGTCGACAATCTGCTGACCGTTGTACTTCCCGTTGGCCAGCATCATCGTCAGCCAGTGGGTCAGATCGTTGACCGAGGAGCTCACCCCGCCGGCGGGCGCTTCGGGATCGGCGTTGCGCTGGTAGAGCGGCTTGTAGGTGCCGTCGATGCGGATGTGCCCGACCGCCTTGTCGGCCCTGGCCTCGTAGTCGGCGAAGCGCGAACTGGTCGACGCCATGCCCAGCGGCCGGTACAGCACCTCGGCACTGAGGTCCTCCCAGGACTTGCCCGCTGCGACCGCCACCGCCTCGGCCGCCGCGGTCAGTCCGAAGTTAGTGTAGGCGTAAGAGATTCGGAACGGCGCCAGCGGAAGCTGGCGCAGCCGCTCTAGGATGTAGCGCCGGTCGTAGCCGAGGTCCTCCAGTTGGTCCCCGGCGTGGTCGGGCAATCCGGATCGGTGTGAATACAGGTCACCGACGGTGACCATTTTGGTGGCCGCTGGGTCCGACAGGGCGAACCACGGCAGCTTCTCGGTCACCGGGGTGTTCCAGCCGATGGCGTTGCGGCCGACCTGGTGGGCGACGACCGTGGCCCCGATCGGCTTGGACACCGACGCCAGCTGGAACACCGTGTCGGGGTCCACCTTGTTGCCGGGATCGTCGGCGGGACGGTTGACGTCCTTGACCCCGAAACCCTTGGCGTACACGGTCTTCCCGGCATGGACGACGGCCACCGCCATACCGGGGATGCCGGAGGACTTCATCAGGTCCGCGGCGATCCCGTCGAGCTTGGCGACGGCGTTGTCGACGGCGTTGTCCGGCAGCGCCATGGCAGGTACCAAGGGCGGCGGCTGATCCGACAGTGGCGTGGGCGCCTCGGGCTTGGATGCCGTACCGCTACACGCGGTGAGCGCGGCGACGAGAGCGACGATCGCGGCACGGGCTGCCAGAGCGGTCATGGCTTGCACCGTAGTGGCTCACAGCTGCCACCACCGGTCTATTGCCCCCGCCGCGCTCGCCACGACCCGCCCGCCCGGCTTCGGCACGGCCGCCTGCACCCCGGCGTCGTCGGCGGCCGCCAGCATCCGTTCGACCGGCTCTGCCCAGGGATGGGGGGCCAGCCGGAAGGTGCACCAATGGATCGGCACCAGCAACCCGGCATCGGTGACATCGCGATGGGCGCGCACCGCCTCCTCGGGGTTCATGTGGATGTCCGGCCACGACTTGTTGTATGCCCCGATGGGCATCAGCGTCAGGTCGAACGGTCCGTGCTCGGCGCCGATGTCGGCGAAGCTGCGGGTGTAACCGGTGTCGCCGCCGAAGTACGCGCGGTGCTGCGGACCTTTGATCGCCCACGACGCCCACAGCGTGGTGTTGCGGGACAGGAACCGGCCGGAGAAATGCCGTGCGGGCGTGCACACCAGGGTCAGGTCGCCGATGCGGGCCTCTTCGTTCCAATCCAGTTCGATGATGCGCTGCGCCGGGATGCGCCACTGCCGCAGATGCGCGCCCACACCGAGCGGAACGACGAACGGTGCGCGTTGAGTGCGGGCCAGCGCCAGCACGGTGTCCATGTCGAGATGGTCGTAGTGGTCGTGACTGATCACGATGGCGTCCAGCGCGGGCAGAGCCTCCAGCGGGGCGGGCACCGGATGCAGCCGCTGCGGCCCGACCGTGCGCGACGGCGAGCAGCGCTCGCTCCACACCGGATCGGTGAGCACCCGGTAGCCGTCGATCTCGAGCAGGGCCGTCGAGTGGCCCAGCCAGCTGACCGCGAGAGGTTCGGAGCTGGTCGCTGCCGGCGCCACCAGCGGAACCGTTCCCGCGGGACGGCTGGCCGTGCGGGACGAGAACATGTCGAACAGGACCAGGCGGCTCTCCTCGGAGTCCAGCCGCAGGGCGCTGGCGGGCTCGAGGTTGTGGAAGACGCCCTCCCGGTAATGGGGCGATCCGTCGGCGACCGGCCGGATCTCGCCGGGCCCGGCACCCAGCGATGCGGGGGCGTCGTTCAGGGCGCGCAGCAACCAGCCGCCTCCTGCCAACGACGCGGTCCCGGCGGCGAGGCGAAGCGCTGCGCGCAACATTTAGGCGCCTTTGAACTCGGCGGCGCGCTTCTCGATGCGCGCCACCTGGGCTTCGATGACGTCCTGGCTCCCCCACGCCTTCTCGAACAGCTCCTTGTGGGTGGGCCACTGCTCCTCGTAGGCACCGTCGTCGTTGAGCACCCGCTTGGACGCCTGCAGCGACAGCGGCGCCAACCCCGCGATCTCCTGCGCCCAGGCTTGGGCGTCGGCCAGGTCGCCGAGCCGGTTCGCCATCCCCGTCATCAACGCCGTGTCGGCATCCAGCTTCTCGGCGCCCAGCAGCATGCCGCGGGCGCGGCCGTAGCCGGCCAGCGAGGACAGCCGACGCACACTCCAATTATCGAGCGCCAGACCGTATTTCGCGATCGGGAACTGGAAGTAGGCACCGGGGGCCACCACTCGCAGGTCGCAGATCATCGCCAGCTGCACACCCGCGCCGATCGCGGGGCCGTTGATCGCCGCGATCACCGGCATCGGCGCCGCGTCGATCGCCTTATTCAGTGCTATCGCCTTGTCCGGGAAGTCGGCGGCGAACACGTCGCCGGAAAGATCTGCGCCGGCGCAAAATACTGTGCCCTGGCCGGTCAGCACGATCACGCGGACGTTCTCGGCGGCGGCCTTCTCGACCGTTTCCCGCAGCGTGTCGACGAGTTCGGAGTTGAGCGCATTGCGTCGTTCCGGACGCTGCAACTCGATGGTGGTCACATCACCCACGCGGTTGATACCGATCATGGTTTGAGGGTACTGGCCGGATAATCTCGTCTCAGTGTCAAGGTGAAGTCGCCGCTGTTGCGGTGGTTGGATCCTGATCACCTGGTGTCTGGCTCGTAGTCTCGGTGCCGCCTTCGGGTTGGCGTGCATGCGTTTTGTCGGCATCAGGTGTGAAGGACCGGCCGGCGTGACTTGATAGGAGCGTGGCATCGCCCCCACTGAGATGTGTCCGCCGACCGGCCCAACCGTCACCTCACAGTGAATGGAGGCAACCACCATGGTTGTTGTTGGAGCCGATGTACACAAGCGCACGCACACCTTCGTCGCCGTCGACGAGGTGGGCCGCAAGCTCGGGGAGAAGGTGGTCAAGGCCACCACTGACGGGCATCGTCAGGCGGTGCAGTGGGTCCGATCCCAGTTCGGCGTCGAGGTGGTGTGGGCGATCGAAGATTGCCGGCACTTGTCGGCGCGGCTGGAGCGAGATCTGCTGACCGCTGATCAGAAGGTGGTCCGGGTACCGCCGAAGTTGATGGCCTATGCCAGAGCCTCGGCGCGCACCCGGGGTAAGTCTGACCCGATCGATGCGTTGGCTGTGGCGCGGGCCTACTTACGGGAGCCCGATCTGCCGATCGCCTCCCATGATGAGGTGTCGCGGGAGTTGAAGTTGTTAGTAGATCGCCGTGAAGACCTTGTCGGGCAACGCACGTCGACGATCAATCGATTGTTGTGGCGGGTTCATGAGTTGGATCCCAGTCGGGCTCCCAGGCCGGGTTCGTTGGATCTCGCCAAGCATCGCACGCTGTTGGGCGACTGGCTGGCGACGGTGCCTGGTCTGGTCGCCGAGCTCGCCCGCGACGAGCTGGCCGACATCACCCGGCTGACCGAACAGATCGATGCGCTAGCCAAGCGGATCGGTGAACGCGTGCGGGTCATCGCCCCGGTGCTGCTGGCGATGCCGGGGTGCGGGGAACTGACCGCGGGCAAGATCATCGGTGAAACCGCCGGGGTGCCCCGCTTCAAAAGCGAGGCGGCTTTCGCCCGTCACAGCGGTGTGGCGCCGATTCCTGTGTGGTCGGGCAATACCGCCGGACGGGTCCGCATGACCCGCACGGGCAATCGCCAACTCAACGCCGCCCTGCACCGCATCGCCGTCACCCAGATCCGCCTTCCCGGCCTCGGACAGACCTACTACCGACACCGACTCGCACAAGGCGATTCCAGCACCGAGGCCCTGCGCTGCCTCAAACGCCGACTGGCCCGCGTCGTCTACAGCCATCTCCACACCGATCACAGAAATCGAACTCAGCCTTGCCAAACAGCAGCGGCTTGACATAGGAGAAACTCGTGAGCCGGATCGGGGCTGCCGAGCTACGTGACGCCGCGCTGGACCCTGGTTCGTTCCGGAGCTGGGACAGCGCGCCGCTGGATGTCGGCCCCGATGAGGCCTATACCCGGGAACTCGAAGAGGCCCGCGCCAAGTCCGGTTTCGACGAGGCGGTACTGACCGGTGAGGGGACGATCTTCGGCCGCCGGGTGGCGGTCGTGGCGTGCGAATTCGACTTCCTGGCCGGGTCCATCGGGGTGGCGGCCGCCGAACGCGTCACCGCGGCGATCGAACGTGCAACCGCGGAGCGGCTGCCGCTGCTGGCGTCGCCCAGTTCTGGTGGCACCCGCATGCAGGAGGGCACCGTCGCGTTCCTGCAGATGGTGAAGATCGCCGCCGCCGTCACCCAGCACAAACGGGCGCACCTGCCCTATCTGGTGTACCTGCGGCACCCGACGACCGGCGGGGTGTTCGCGTCCTGGGGTTCGCTGGGCCACATCACGGCCGCGCAGCCCGGTGCGTTGATCGGTTTCCTCGGGCCACGGGTCTACGAGCAGCTCTACGGCGAACCGTTCCCCGCGGGCGTACAAACCGCGGAAAACCTGTTGCGGCACGGCGTAATTGACGCCGTCGTCGGCCTCGAGGTGTTGCGCCCGACCTTGAACCGCGCGCTGACGGTCATCAGCGACCAGCCGGGTGAACCGCCGGATGCGCTGCCCGACGAGTCGATCCCCGATGTGCCGGCGTGGGAGTCGGTGATCGCCTCCCGCCGTCCGGACCGGCCCGGGGTGAGCTGGCTGCTGCGCGAGGGCGCCACCGACCGAGTGTTGCTGTCCGGGACGCACGGCGACGCCGCCACCACCGCCCTGGCGCTGGCCCGCTTCGGCGGGCAGCCGGCCGTCGTCGTCGGGCAGCAACGCGTGGTGGGCGGAGTCGTCGGGCCGGCCGCACTGCGCGAGGCCCGCCGCGGGATGGCACTGGCCGCCGGGCTGCGGCTGCCGCTGGTGCTGGTGATCGACACCGCCGGGCCCGCGCTGTCGGCCGAGGCCGAGCAGGACGGTCTGGCCGGTGAGATCGCCCGCTGCCTGTCCGAGCTGGTCATGCTGGACACCCCGACGGTGTCGGTACTGCTGGGGCAGGGTAGCGGCGGACCCGCGCTGGCAATGGTTCCGGCCGACCGGGTGCTGGCCGCCCAGCACGGCTGGCTGGCCCCGCTGCCGCCGGAGGGCGCCAGCGCGATCGTGTTCCGCGACACCGACCACGCCCCGGAACTGGCTGCCGCACAGGGAGTTCGGTCGGCCGACCTGTTACGCAACGGTATCGTCGACGCGATCGTGCCCGAGTACCCCGACGCCGCCGACGAGCCAGTCGAGTTCGCGAGGCGGCTGTCGACCGCGATCGCCCGCGAGATCCACGACCTGCGCGAGCAGCCCTCGGAGCAGCGGTATGCGGCACGGCTGGCGCGCTACCGCCGAATTGGCTTGCCCGGTTAAACGTTTCGCCGGAACAGCTCCGCGGGACGACCGCCGGTGCGGGTGACCAGATGGCCGGTGGGCCGCAGTAGCGGTTTCATCAGACGCCGAAACCCGTCACGTTGCAGCGGTCTACCCGCGACCGCCTGGTGCACCCGATGCAGCTCACCCAGGGTGAACTGGCGGCCCAGCAGGTGGTCGGGGTCCGGCTTCTCGGCGTAGCGATCCCGGACCTCATGGGCTGCCCGGGCGATGATCTCGCCGTGCCCGTACCCGAGCCGGCCGGGGCGAGCCACCGGGACCAACCGGGTGTCACCCGGCCTGCGGGAGTCGAGCCGGCGGATCGGCACGACCTCGACATGCGCCACCGACAACACCCAACCCCGGCTGTCGCGGGACGGCTCGTCGTAGACGTGCAACTGGCGCGGCCGCAGCCCGCGCACCTCGGCCTTGGACTGCAGCGAGCGCTCGACCGCGTCGGCGAGTCGCTCACCGGGATGCAGGAACGTGCCGGGCAGCGCCCAACCGGGAGCGTCGATGCGGCGCACCTGCAATACCAGCAGTTCGGGATCGGCCGGGTCGAGGGTGAGCAGTGCGGTGTCGACAGCCACATGCGGGTGTGGAAAGTCGCTGAGCCGGTCTTTCGTTGTATCGCTAATTAACTCATCATTGCGTAAAGCCGCGTTCGGCGCACTCCAATAGCGTGCACACCTCCTCGTCGGAGGTCTGGTGGAAGTTGTCGTACCCCTGGCCCACTGCGCTGAAATACTGTGGCGCGCCGGGACATACGACGTCGTCGGCGTAGGCCCGAAGTTCGGCGATCGTGTCGGGCGCGCCGATCGGCGCGGCCAGCACCACCGAGGCCGCGCCCTGAGCGCGAGCCACCAGACAGGCCGCGCGGGCGGTGGAGCCGGTGGCGAACCCGTCGTCGACGATCAGCACCACCCGCCCTGCGAGCGGCTCGGGTGGCCGGTCGCCGCGGTAACGCTCGACGCGGCGCTGCAGTTCGGTGCGCTGGGCGGCTTCCACCTCGGCGATGTCGGCATCGCTCACCGAGACGTGCCGCAGCACCGCGTCGTTGATCACCCGCACCCCGCCCTCGCCGATGGCGCCGAAGGCGAGTTCGGGCTGGCTGGGCACCCCGAGTTTGCGCACGACCAGCACGTCCAGTGGGGCGCCCAGCGCCTTGGCGACCTCGAAGGCCACCGGCACACCGCCGCGCGGCAGGCCGAGGACGAGGACGTCACGGCTGCGGTAGGCCGTCAGCGACTCGGCGAGCCGGCGGCCCGCGTCCGCCCGGTCGGCGTAACGCTGCATACCTTCGAGTATTGACCGCCTAGGCCAACGATTCCAGCCATGCGCGGTGCAGTGCGGCGTACCGGCCGTGCGAGTCGACGAGCTCGGCGGGCGGGCCGTCCTCGACGATGCGTCCGTGCTCGAGCACCAGCACCCGGTCGGCGATCTCCACGGTCGACAACCGGTGAGCGATGATCAGCGCCGTCCGGTCGGCCAGCACCGTGCGCAGCGCGCGCTGCACGAGCCGCTCGCTGGGAATGTCCAGCGACGACGTGGCCTCGTCCAGGATCAGCACCGCCGGGTCGGCGAGGAAGGCCCGGGCGAACGCGACCAGCTGCCGCTGCCCGGCCGACAACCGTCCCCCGCGGGTGGCGACATCGGTGTCGTAACCGTCGGGCAGCGCCTCGATGAACTCGTCGGCCCCGACCGCGGCCGCGGCCGCGCGCACCTCGGCATCCGAGGCCGACGGGCGGCCGAACCGGATGTTGTCGGCGACAGTTCCCGAGAACAGGAAGTTCTCCTGGGTCACCATCACGACGTGGCGGCGCAGATCGCTCTGCGCGAAGTCCCGCAGGTCGACACCATCGAGGGTGACCGCACCTTCGGTCGGGTCGTAGAACCGGGCGATCAGCTTGGCGATCGTGGTCTTGCCCGCCCCGGTGGTGCCGACCAGTGCGACGGTCTGGCCGGCCGGCACCACCAGCGACAGCCCGGGCAGCACCGGCCGGTCCGGCACATAGCTGAAGTGCACGTCGCGGAAAGCGATTTCACCGTTGATCCGGTCCAGCTGGACCGGCGCCGCCGGGTCGGCGATCGCCGGTTTCTCGGCGAGCACACCGGCGAGCTTCTCCAGCGCCGAGGACGCGGACTGGAACGTGTTGAAGAACTGGGAGATCTCCTGCATCGGCTCGAAGAACATCCGCAGATACAGCAGGAACGCCGCCAGCGTGCCGATCGTCATTCGCCGTGCAGCACCCGGTAGCCGCCATAGAGCAACACCACGCCGGTGGTGAGGTTGCCGACGAGCTTGACCGCGGGCATGAAGATCGCCAGCAGCCGAAAGGTGCGTTCGTTGTCCGCGCGGTAGCGGTCGGCGACGTCGTCGAAGATCTCCTGATTGCGCGGCCCGCGACGGTAGGCCTGCACCGCTTTGATACCCGTCATCGTTTCGACGAATTGCACGATCACCAGCGCGGCGCTCTCCCGCACCCGGCGATAGGTCTTGGCCGACTCCGAGGAGAACCACCACACCAGCGCAACGAGAATCGGGAACGCAGCCAGGCACATCAGGCCGAGCTTGACGTCGAGGGTCACCAGCAGGATCGCCGTGCCGAACAGCGTCAGCACCGCGGTGATCAGGCTGTCGAAACCGGTCTCCAGCATGTCCTGGATGGCGTCGACGTCGTTGGTCAGCCTGCTGACCACCCGGCCCGACGTATAGCGGTCGTGGAACGCGACGTCGAGGCGCTGGAAGTGCCGAAACACCCGGCGGCGCACCTCCAGCAGCACGCTCTGGCCGATGCGACCGGAACGCTTGAGGAACGTCATCCGGCTGATCGCCTGCACGCACACCACACCGCACAACACGGCGACGACGATGATGAGCTCGCGGGCCGATCCACCGGCGAGCAGCGGCGGGATGGCATGGTCGATGCCGCGCTGGACCAGAAGCGGAACCGACAGTCGCGCAGCGTTTTCCACCACCACGACCAACGCCAGCAGGCCGACGGTCATCTTGAACGGCGCCAGCAGCGAACCCAACAGCGCGCGGGCCTCCCGCCGGCGCGGTGTGGCCTCGTCGATCGGCAGGTCGTCAGGTTCCTCGTCGAGCTTGCCCCGCCATTCGGTGGCGGTCATCGCTGCCTGCCCTCCGACGCGGCATAGTCGGCGGTGCGTCGGGAAGCACCGCGCTGCTCGCAGGCTTCCTCATAGGCGCGGTCCAGACGCTGCCGCTCGTCGTCGTCCTCCCAGTCGCAGCGCACCTCGCAGCCGTCGTCGAGTTCGTCGTCGGCGGCGAGCAGGAAGCGGTAGCGCGGCACTTCGGCCAGCAGTTCGGCGTGAGTGCCGATGTGGGTGATGGTGCCCGCACCGTCGACGGTGTCGAGCAGCGCGACCTTGTCGGCCAGCAGAACCGTCGACGCGCGGTGGGCGACCACCACCGCGGTGACGCCGGCCAGCACGCGGCCCAGCGCCTCGGTGACGGTGGCCTCGGTATGCACGTCGAGCGCGGACAGGGTGTCGTCGAGCACCAGGACGCGCGGGGCGGCCAGGATGGCGCGGGCGAGCGAAAGCCGTTGCCGCTGACCGCCGGACAGGCTCATACCCTGTTCGCCGATGCGGGTCTGCAAGCCGTAGGGCAGGTCGTAGACGAACTGTGCGGCGGCAATCTCGACGGCGCTGCGCAGTTCGTCGTCGGTCGCATCCGGGCGGCCCAGCCGCAAGTTCTCGGCGACGGACATCGAGAACAGCGTCGGATCCTCGAAGGCGGTGGCGACGGTGGTGCGCAGCGCGTCCAGCGACAGCTCGCGAATGTCGGTGCCGTCGATGCGGATCGCGCCTTCGGTGACGTCATAGAGCCGCGGCAACAGACCCGCCAGCACCGACTTGCCCGAGCCGGTGGCGCCGACCAGGGCCAGCGTCTCCCCCGGTTCGACGGTCACGCTGACGTGCCGCAGCGCGAACGTGTCGCTGTCAGGGAACTTGAACCCGACATCGTCGAGTTCCAGCCGGCCGCCCCGCGGCGCGGCCGTACGCGGCCCGTCGGTGATCTCGCGGGGAGCGTCGAAGATCTCGGCGATCCGGTTCGCCGCGGTCATCGCCTCCTGCGTCATCGACAGCAGGAAGCCGAGCGAGGCGATCGGCCACACCAGCGACAGCATCATCGTGATGAACGCGACGAGCGTGCCCATGGTGACCAGGCCGTGCCCGGCGGCGTAGGCGCCGAAGCCGAGCACCACGATCAGCGTGAGGTTCGGAATCACCTCGAGGAGCGTCCAGAACCTCGCCGACACCGCGACCTTCTGGAGCTGCGTGTCATACAGCGTGCTGGCTTGAGTGTCGAAGCCCTCGTAGACGTAGTCCTCGCGGCCGAAGGATTTCACCGCGCGCAGGCCCAGCGCCGACTCCTCGACGTGCGTGGCGACGTGGCCGGCTTGATCCTGAGCCTGGCGGGCCAGCCGGGTGAAGGTGCGCTCGAAGTGCAGCACGATCAGCGTGATCGGCGCGATCGAGGCCAGCACCACCACACCCAGCGGCCAGTACATGGCCAGCAGGATGATCGTCACGACGGTGATCTGCAGGATGTTGAGGATCAGGAACACCAGGCCGAAGGACAGCAGCCGTCGAATCACGTTGAGATCGTTCATAATTCGCGAGAGCAGCTGGCCGGACTGCCACCGGCCGTGGAACGACATCGGCAGGATCTGCAGCCGGGCGTAGAGATCCTTACGGATGTCGGCCTCCACGCCCATGGTGGCCCGGGACACCAGCCAGCGGCGGATGAACCACAGCACGGCCTCGGTGATGCCGACTGCCATCGCAGCGGCGCCGACCACCCACAGCCCCCGCTGGTCCTGGTGACGGACCGGTCCGTCGATCACCGCCTTGGTCATCAGCGGGATCGCGACGGTGGCCACCAGGCTGGTGACCGCGACGATCAGCATCGAAATCCAGCGCGCCCGGTACGGCATCAGATACGGCAGCAACCGGAAGAGGTCGGACCCGGCCCTCGGGGTCGCGCGGGGTGCGGCGATGGCCGGTTCCGACACCATTCCGGAAGTCACCTCGTCCACCCCATCACCATCTCGATACCGATCACCGCTGAACATATGCGGCACGTATGACACGACTCCCCCGCATTCGATGATTCCACGCACCGCAATCGGTTATCCGCCACGCCATTCGCACCCTAGGACCTCAACAATGATTGAGGTCAAACCCTTCCGGCGCAGGTCATCGTGTCGCGTCGGCCTCCCACTGATACGGGCGTCGATCAGGCAAGATAGTGCCCATGGACAGTGGTTTAGCCGCACCCCGAGTACTGGTGGTCGACGACGATCCCGACGTGCTCGCCTCGCTCGACCGCGGTCTGCGGCTCTCCGGATTCGAGGTCTCAACCGCCGTCGACGGCGCCGAAGCCCTTCGCTCGGCCACCGAAACCAAACCGGACGCGATCATCCTCGACATCAACATGCCGGTGCTCGACGGTGTCAGCGTGGTGACCGCACTGCGCGCGATGGACAACGACGTCCCGGTCTGTGTGCTCTCGGCGCGCAGTTCGGTCGACGACCGGGTCGCCGGGCTGGAGGCCGGCGCCGATGACTACCTGGTCAAACCGTTCGTGCTCGCCGAGCTGGTGGCCCGGGTGAAGGCGTTGTTGCGCCGACGCGGATCCACGGCGACCTTCTCCTCGGAGACCATCCAGGTGGGTCCGCTGGAGGTCGACATCCCCGGCCGCCGAGCCAGGGTCAACGGCGTCGACGTCGATCTGACCAAGCGCGAGTTCGACCTGCTGGCCGTGCTCGCCGAGCACAAGACGGCCGTGCTGTCCCGGGCTCAGCTCCTCGAGCTGGTGTGGGGTTACGACTTCGCCGCCGACACCAACGTCGTCGACGTCTTCATCGGTTATCTGCGCCGCAAGCTCGAGGCCGGCGGCGCGCCCCGACTGCTGCACACCGTGCGCGGCGTCGGTTTCGTGCTGCGCACCCAGTGACCGGCTTGTGACGCTGCCGCGCATCTTCCGCCGCACCCCCTCGCTGCGCACCCGGGTGGCCTTCGCGACGGCGATCGGCGCGGCGATCGTCGTCACGATCGTCGGCACCATCGTGTGGATCGGCATCACCAACGACCGACTGGAACGTCTCGACCGCCGCCTCGACGAGGCGGCGGGCTTCGCCGTCCCGTTCGTTCCCCGCGGACTCGACCAGATCCCCCCGTCACCCAACGACCAGGACGTGGTGATCACGGTCCGCCGCGGCGACGCGGTGCGGTCCAACTCCGACGTCGTACTGCCGCGGCTGAACTCCGACTACGGCACCGCCGAGGTCGACGGCGTTCGCTACCGGGTGCGCACGGTGGAGCTCTCCTACCCGGAGCCGACGACACTGGAGGTCGGAGCCACCTTCGACGACACCATCGCCGACACCAACAATCTGCACCGGCGGGTGCTCATCATCTGTGTGTTCGCGGTCTGCGCCGCCGCGCTACTGGGCTGGGTACTGGCGACGTTCGCCGTGCGGCCACTGCGGCGGCTGGCCGCACAGACCCGGGAGATCCAGGCCGGCGACAAGGCGCCCGACGTCGAGATCGGCGGCGCCACCGAGGCGATCGAGATCGGCGAAGCGATCAAGGGTCTGCTGGAACGGATCTGGACCGAACAGGACCGGACCCAGGCCGCGCTGGCCTCGGCCCGCGACTTCGCCGCGGTGTCGGCCCACGAGCTGCGGACGCCCCTGACCGCGATGCGCACCAACCTCGAGGTGCTGGCCACTCTGGACATGACCGACGAGCAACGCAAGGAAGTGCTCGGCGACGTCGTGCGCACCCAGACCCGGATCGAGGCGACTCTGGGCGCGCTGGAACGCCTTGCCCAGGGCGAACTTTCAACCGAAGCCGACCAGGTTCCGGTCGACATCACCGAACTGCTCGACCGCGCCGCACACGATGCGATGCGGGTCTACCCCGATCTCGAGGTGTCGCTGGTGCCGTCGCCGACGTGCATCATCATCGGCCTGCCCGCCGGTCTTCGGCTGGCGGTCGACAACGCGATCGCCAACGCGGTCAAACACGGTGGCGCGACGCGGGTGCAGCTCTCGGCGGTCAGCTCGCGCGAGGGTGTCCAGATCGCGATCGACGACAACGGTTCCGGCGTGCCGGAGGCGGAGCGCTCGGCGGTGTTCGAACGGTTCGCCCGCGGGTCGACGGCGTCACACTCGGGTTCCGGGCTGGGGCTGGCCCTCGTCGCGCAGCAGGCCGAAATCCACGGCGGCACAGCCTCGTTGGAGGACAGCCCGCTCGGTGGCGCGCGGCTGATGCTGCGGTTGCCCGCACCCTGCTAGGCCGCCGGAGTCGCCCCGCAGATCGCATTGCCGCCGTCGATGATCAGCGTGGTGCCGGTGACGTAGGACGCACCCGGGGTGGCCAGATAGGCCACCCCGGACGCGACCTCGTCCGCGGTAGCCGACCGGCCGATCGGGGTGGCGTTCCCGGCGGCCACCTCCGAGGGAAGCTGGGCCGCCGTCGCGATCCAGCCCGGCAGCACCAGATTGGCGGTGATCCCGGTCTTGGCGTAGTCGACGGCCACGGAGCGGGTCATGCCGAGCATCGCCGCCTTCGCGGTGTGGTAGCCGACGTCGCCGGTATACGCGGTCAGCACCCCGGCGGTCGAGCCGACGTTCACGATGCGGCCATAGTTCCGATCGACCATGCCGCCCAACGCTGCCCGGGTGACGTAGAACGCGCTGTGCAGGTTGCGTCGCAACGCAAGTGAGAACTCTTCATCGGTCATCGCCGCCAGTGAGTTCGGTTCTTCGGGGCTGTGCACCGAAGCGAGACCGGCGTTGTTCACCAGGATGTCGAGCTTTCCGAATGCCGCCTCGGTGGCCTCGACCAGCCCGCGCGCCGCATCGGGGTCGAACAGGTCGGCGATGTGCGCCTCGGCGCGGATGTCTTCCGTCGCGAGCTCCCGTGCACGCTGATGGACTCGGTCAGTGGTGCCGGTCACCATCACCGCTGCGCCGAGTTGACCCAGCAGCCGGGCCGACGCGAAGCCGATGCCGATCTCGCTGCTCGACCCGGTCACCAGGGCCGCCTGGCCCGTGAGATCGAATGCGGCTGGCGTCGTAGCAGGCATTGTGCTGGCTCCCTTCAAATTTCGGAAATACCCGCCAGACACTAGAGCGCCCCGGCCGGCATTTCTAGGTCGAACGTCCAAGTCTTGGACGTTCGTACAAGGTGGTAACCGTCATGTCACACAGCGGAAATCAGCCGCCCCGAAGCTGGCCAGATGAAACTCACGTCGGGAATCGCGCCCCTGGCGATCGTCGCCCTGCTGTTCGCCGGTACCGCATGCTCGGGAAAGACCAACAGTCCCAGCACTAATGCCGCCGCGGCGTCGACCGTGCGCACTCCGCTGATGTCCGACCCGCCGTCGCTGGACCCGGACACGTTCTACCAACCCGAGGGCCTGCTGATCATGACGTCGGCCTACCAGGGCCTACTGCAGTACGCGCCGAGCTCGACGACGATCGCGCCGCTGCTGGCCACCAAGTGGGACGTCTCACCGGACGGGCTGACCTACACCTTCACGCTGCGCGACGGCGTCAAGTTCGCCGACGGCACGCCATTCGACTCAGCGGCCGCCAAGGCCAGCTTCCAGCGGCGGACCGACATGGCCGGCGGTCCGGCCTACATGCTGGCCGACGTCAAGGACATGCAGACTCCCGACCCACACACCTTCGTGGTCACTCTCACCAAACCTGTTGCACCCTTTCTGGATTACCTCGCCTCGCCCTACGGTCCGCTGATGACCAGCCCGACCGCGGTCGCCCAACATGCCAGCGGCAACGACCATGCGTCGGCGTGGCTGGCATCACACACCGCGGGCACCGGCCCCTACGAGCTGACCGAAGCGGTCCCGGCCAGTCACTACACGATGGCGGCGAACAAGAACTACTGGGGCCCCGCCCCGCAGATCACCTCCGTGGAAATGCCAGTGGTCACCGCCTCCGCGGTGCAGCGCCTCCAGCTCGGCAACGGCGAACTCGACATGGTCTTGCACGGGTTGTCCAAGGGCGATTACGAGGCCCTGGCCACCGGCGCCGACACCGAGGTACTGCAGCAGAAGGCGCTGATCAAGACGATGATCATGGTGAATCCGACCTCGGCGGTCTTCTCCTTGAAAGACGCACGCGCGGCCTTGTCCGCCGCACTCGATCAGAAAGCTTTGACCACACAGGTTTTCGGTGCACAGGGAACTCCGTCGACGCAGTTCTACCCGGCCGGGATGCTCCCGGACGGGGCGGTACCCGACACACACACCTACGATCCGTCGAAGCTCGCCGCGATCGGCCGCAGCGGCGGTGAGGTCTCCATCGGCTATCCGTCCGGTGACAGCGCCCTCCAAGACCTGGCCAACCAGACCCAGGTGATTCTGCAGGCCGCGGGCTTCAAGGCCACGATCCGCGACTTCCCGTCGGCGCAACTCTTCGCGCTGCCCCAGAATCCGGACCAGCGCCCCGATCTGTTCGCGGAGTCGTGGAATCCTGATGCGGCTCACCCCGATACCTTCTCGCGGATCTACCAATACACCAACGCGCCGGTCAACATCCAGGGCTGCTCGGTGCCCGAGGCGGACAAGCTCCTGGACGCCGGCAGCGCCGAACCCGACCCGGCCAAGTCGCAGGCCCTGTACGTCGAGGCAGCCAAGGCCTACCGCGACTCACTGTGTTGGATCCACCTGTCTGACCTGTACAACACGGTCGCCGCGCGGAAGGGCTACTCCGGTTGGCAGAGCCAGCCGGCGTGGATGTGGGACACCGACTTCTCCACACTGAAGCACCAGGGATGACGGCGGGTACCACCGCCCGCGGCGCGGCCCGCCGCACCGAGATCATCGATGCCGCGATTGAGGTCATGGCCCAAGTCGGGCTGGCCGGATTGTCAATGCGCCTGGTGGCCAACCAGGCTCAGATACCGCTGGGCGCGTTGAGCTACTACTTCGACGACAAGTCCGATCTGATCGCCCAGTCGTTCGCACAACTCTCGGACCGCGAGATCGACCGCGTGGTGGCCACCGCCGAACGCCTCGAGCCCTCGATGCCTGCCGAACAGCTCGCCGATCTGGTCGCCGACATGATCATCGACGGGTTCAGCTCTCCGCGCGGGGCGATAGTCACGCGCTATGAACTGGTCACCGAAGCGAGTCGCGACGAACGATTGCGGCCGATGTTCGAAGCTTGGTATGCGGCAATGATTCCCGCGCTGAGCCGGCTCTTCCGCGAGTTGGGGTCCGGACAGCCCGAACTCGATTCCCGGACGGTGATGGCGGTGATGGCGGGTCTGGAGATCGACAACCTCTACCGCCCGCTGGGCCCGGTCGACAAACGCCGAATCCGGGCCACCCTGCGGCACGCGTTCAAAGCCGTCATCGCACTGCACGGCACCTGAGTAACGAAAGGCAATCACACATGGCAGGAGTCCTGTTCGGTCCGGACATCACCTTCCTCGGTGTACCCCGGTGCGACCTCACCGACGAATCAAGTTATGCCGACGCCGATATCGTCATTCTCGGCGCCCCACTGGACGGCGGCACCAGCTACCGTTCCGGCGCCCGGTTCGGACCGTCTGCATTGCGTCAGGCGTGTTACCTGCCACAGGACGGCTCGCGGCCCAGCCTCGCATTGCGGGTCGACGGCCTGAAGGATCTGCGCGTCTACGACGCCGGCGACGTGATGCTCTACAGCGGTGACATCGAGCAGGCGGTCAGGCTGATCGAGGAGGACGTTTACAAGATCACCGCCGCGGGCGCGATCCCGATCATCCTCGGTGGGGACCACACGATCGCCTGGCCCGACCACACCGGTGTCGCCCGCCACCACGGGTTCGGCAACGTCTCGATGATCCACTTCGACGCCCACGCCGATACCGGCGACATCCTCAACGGCTCGCTGGTCGGCCACGGCACCCCGATGCGCAGGCTGATCGAATCCGGCGCCCTGCGCGGAGACCGGTTCCTGCAGTTGGGATTGCGCGGGTACTGGCCCGACGAGCCTGTCCTGCAGTGGATGGCCGCCCACGGCCTGCGGTCATACGAGATGACCGAGATCGTCGCCCGCGGGTTGGAGGCGTGCCTGACCGAGGCGTTCGAGATCGCCACCACCGACTGCGAGGGTGTGTTCATCTCGGTCGACATCGACGTGTGCGATCCCGGACATGCACCGGGCACCGGAACACCTGAGCCGGGCGGCTTCTCGGCCCGTGAGCTGCTCGACGCGGTGCGCCGCATCTGCTACGAACTACCCGTCCTCGGAGTGGATGTGGTCGAGGTGGCGCCGCCCTACGACCACGCGGATATCACCGCACTGCTCGGCAATCGCGTTGTGCTGGAGGTCATCTCCGCGATCGCGCGCCGACGCAGGGACCGAGCGAACGGCACGACCTGGGATCCGATGCAGCCCCTGCTGGCCGGACGGGAAGTCGACGAACAACTGCGCCTGATCACCGAGGGCGAAGAAGCGCGCCGCCGCGGTGAGGGCGGCGCCCGACCCCACCACCACCACTGATGGCCGAGAAGCCCGTTGGCGCCACGCCGGCTACCCAGGTCCCCCGCTACGCAGGCAAGGGCACATTCGCCCGGATCGCCGACATCCACGAGGTACCCGACTACGACATCGCGGTCGTCGGTCTACCGTTCGACGGTGGCACCTCTTACCGGCCGGGAGCGCGGTTCGGCCCGATGGCCGTGCGCCAGGCCGCCCGGACGTTGCGGACCGGCTATCACGTCGATCTCGGCGTGGCGCCGCTGGAGCAGGTGCAAATCGTCGATGCCGGAGACGTGACGATCACGCCGTTCGACATCCCGGAAGCCTGTCGCCAGATCGAGAACGGCATGCGCGACATCATCGGCGAGCGCGCACGCAAATTCGTCGCGATCGGCGGCGACCACACGGTGGCCTTGCCGAACCTTCGGGCGCTTCGGGCTTTTCACGGTCCGCTTGCGCTCGTGCACTTCGACGCGCACCTGGACACCTGGGACACCTACTTCAACGCACCGGTGACGCACGGCACCCCATTTCGCCGGGCGTTCGAAGAGGACCTGCTGATCGAGGACCACTCGATACACGTCGGCATCCGCGGCCCGATCTACGACCAGATGGACCTCGACGACGATGCCAGGATGGGATTCAAGATCATCCGGGCCGGTGACCTCGACGTCATGGGCGTCGAGGCCGCCGTGGACGTCGTGGCCCGGCGCGTCGCCGATCTGCCGGTGTACCTCTCGATCGACATCGACGTCCTGGATCCCGCCTTCGCCCCCGGGACCGGCACCCCCGAATGCGGGGGGCTCACCTCACGCGAGCTGCTGCGAATGCTGCGGCGGCTCAACGGAATCAACATCGTCGGCGCTGACGTCGTCGAGGTGGCACCGGCCTATGACCATGCCGAGATCACCTCGATCGCCGCAGCCACGGTGGTCTTCGACCTGCTCAGTCTGATCGTGGCCAACAGTTGAGCGTCAGGATGCGTCGGGAACGTATGTCCGTTGCGCCCACTGGAATACCTGCCAGGCGGCCACCTCGTCGAACATATCGTGCACCCGCCGCGCGGCGTCGGCTCCGATCGGCTTGGCGTCGCGCGCCTTGACCTGAACCTCCGCGCTGCGCTCCATCATCAGGAAGTAGCCGACCGCCGAGTCGACGCTGCCGCCCACCGTGAGCAACCCGTGGTTGCGCAGGATCGCGGCCCTTGCTCCACCGATGGCGGCCGCAATGCGCTTGCCGCCGTCGGTCGAGCCGATGTTGACTTCCTCGTCGTCGAAGATCTCGTGATCGTCGAAGAACGCACAGGCCTCCTGCGAGATCGGCGCCAGCGGGGTGACGGTCGCCGAAAACGGTGTCCCATAAGGGGTATGGCAGTGCGCGGCGGCGACGACGTCCGGACGAGCCTCGTGCACCGGGGCATGGATGTAGTAGGCGGCGACGTTGATATGGCCGCCGCCCTCGATCGTTCCGTCGGCGTGCACCAAGACCAGATCATCGATGGTCATGAATCGAAACGGCACGCCGTAGCGACCGAGCCAGAAGGAGTCCGTCCGCTCCGGGTCACGCGCGGAGATGTGCCCGTCGCCCAGCGACCCCCAGCCCATGGCGCCGAACACCCGGTACGCCAGCGCAAGACGGCGCTTGCGATGAGCGCGCAGTTCGGCCGGATCGGTGATGACCGGCTCACCGGCATCCGGATCGAGGAAATTGCTGACATCAGCCACAGTGGTCCTATTCCGATAGGCTTTCGAAAACACTTTATCGACATTGGTCGTGTGCGTCGTGGCGAGCCGAATGGAGCAGCCTTGTCGAGTCGTCCCCGGGTGCTGGTGCTCGCCGAGCCCGATCCTGAACTGCCGCCTCCACCGCTCGGGCTGATTCCGCCCGACGTCGACGTCGTCGAGGTGCACGGCACACCCACCTCGGCACAGCTCGCCGACGCCGAGGTGCTGTACGTCTGGGACCACCGCTTCGCCGATCTGGCGGCGGCGCTGCGCAGTGCCGAGCGGCTGCGCTGGGTGCACGCCGCGTCCGTCGGCGTCAATCGATTGATCTGCCCCGAGCTCACCGAACGCGGTGTCACGCTGACCAACTCGCGCGGCGTCTTCGACACCCCGATCGCCGAGTGGGTACTGGCCGCGGTGCTCAGCCACGTGAAGGGCATCGCGGACACCCTCGCGCTTCAGCGCACCGGCACGTGGCAGTACCGCACCACCGGCCGACTGGCCGGCAAGCAGGCCGCCGTCGTCGGTACCGGTTCGATCGGCCGGGCCATCGCCGACCGCCTGAGCAGGCTTGATGTTCAGGTCACGCTCATTGGCCGCCGGGAGTCCGGTGACCTGGCCGCCGTCGCCGCCGAGGTCGACATTCTCATCGCCGCGGTGCCGTTGACCCCCGCCACCACCGGATTGATCGATGCGCAGGTGCTCGCCGCGCTGGGCCCGGACGGGTTCCTCGTCAACGTCGGCCGCGGACCTACGGTGGTCGAGGCGGCTCTCGTCGAAGCCCTGCGGGTGGGCACGATCGCGGGGGCCGCACTCGACGTCTTCGAGGTGGAGCCCCTGCCCGCGGACTCACCGCTGTGGTCGATGCCCCACGTCCTCGTCTCGCCGCACATGTCCGGGGACTACGTCGGGTTCGAGGTCGACATGATGGGCGTCTTCGTCGACAACCTGCGGCGCTGGCTGCGTGGCGAGCGGTTGCACAACATCGTCGACCCAGCCCTGGGATACGTCCGAAACTGACGTGTTTCGCCGGCGAGAACCGCCTGTTTCGATAACGTATCGAAACAGCGGAATTCGCGCTGCCGTGTTATCAATTAGCCAGCCGATAAATGCGGCATTGCAGCGAAGGTGAGCGATGACTGACGATCTGATGAGTCCCGTCCTCGGGGCCGGTACCGTCGAATACGAGTGGATGACCTGGCCGGAGATCGCGGCGGCCGCCGCCGCCGACGCACCCGTCGTCATCGCGGTGGGGTCAACCGAGCAGCACGGTCCCCATCTGCCGGTGAGCGCGGATTGGGTTATCCCGCAAGCACTCCTGCGGCTGGCAGCGGCCAAGCGGCCGTTCGTGGTGGGGCCGTCGCTTCGGCTCGGTTATCGGTCGCGTCCGGCCAGCGGTGGCGGCCAGCATTTCCCGGGCACGCTCTCGCTGCGTGCCACCACCTTCATCGCGATGATCGAAGACCTGCTGGAAGAACTGATTCGCACCGGGTTTCGCCGAATTGTCCTGTACAGCTGGCACTTCGAGAACACGAACTTCGTGTACGAGCCGGCCTACCTGGTGTCCGGGCGGTTCCCCGGCGTGAAGATCGTCGTCGTCGAGAACGCGATGCCCGAATTCGACGCCGCCGATCTGGAGGTGCTGTTCCCCGACGGCTTCCCCGGACTCGCGCTCGAGCATGCCGCGGTCATCGAGACCTCACTGTTCGAATATCTCCGCCCGGCCACGGTGCGGATGGACCGCATCATCGACGACGCGCCGGCCCGTAACGTGCCGTGGGACGTGTTGCCGATCGACCCGTCGATGTCGACCGCCTCCGGCATACTCGCCTCGGCAACACAGGCCAGTGTCGCCAAGGGCGAACTGCTGACCGAGCGGATCGTCGACCACATCGTGTCGATCCTCGACGCCGAGTTCGAACCGATCGAGCGGACGGCCATGCAGCTGACCGCCGATCAGCGGAGCTGACGTGGCGGGTACCGCCCTGGTCACCGGTGGCGCCACCGGAATCGGCCGTGCCACAGCGTATCTCCTTGCCGCCCGCGGTTACCGGGTCGCCGTCGACCATCTCGGTGACGAGGCCAAGGCCAAGCAGGTGGCCGACGATATCGGTGGCATCGCGTACGAGGCCGACGTCGCCGACATCGACGCCGTCGAGTCACTGGTCTGCGCGGTCGAGTCGGATCTCGGCCCGATCGATGTCGCGGTGGCCTGTGCGGGCTTCGATGTCGACGTGCCGCTGGCCGACGTGACCGAGGAGCTCTGGCACCGCAGCCTGTCGGTGATCCTCGGCGGATGCGCCAATGTGATTGCGGCCGTGGGTCCCCGGATGCGTGCACGGCGGCGCGGCTCCATCGTGGGCATCTCCTCGGAGTTGGCTCTGCTCGGTGACGAGAACCACGTGCCGTACGTGACGGCGAAGGCGGCGATGATCGGGCTGGTTCGCTCGGTCGCCCGCGAGTACGGCCCGGATCAGGTGCGCGTCAACATCATCTGCCCGGGTCCGACCGATACCGACATGCTCACCGAGCGATGGCGCGGCGAGGACTACCGGCGCAGCATCGCGCTGGAGCGGTTCGGCACACCCGACGAAGTGGCGCGCGCGATCGTCGATGTGGCCGAATGGACGTGGCTCACCGGCCAGGTGGTGTCTCTCAACGGCGGCGTGGTGATCCAGTGAGTGCGCCGGTTGCCCTGGTCACCGGTGCGGGTGGCGGTATCGGCCGCGCGATCGTGGCGGCGTTGGCCGAGGCCGGCTGGACCGTGACCGCGACGGACCTGCCCGGAGTCGGCGAAATCCCAGGTGCTGCACAGATATTGGCGGCGGACCTGCGCGGCCGGGCGGCGTGCCGGTCGGTTGTCGACGCCGTCGTCGGACACTTCGGCCGGCTCGATCTGCTGGTCAACAATGCCGCGACGATGACGGTTGTCGAACCCACACAAGCGACGATGTCCCTGTGGTGGCGCGACATCGACGTGAACCTGACGGCTCCGC
Source organism: Mycolicibacterium pallens (assembly GCF_019456675.1). Classification (NCBI taxonomy): domain Bacteria; kingdom Bacillati; phylum Actinomycetota; class Actinomycetes; order Mycobacteriales; family Mycobacteriaceae; genus Mycobacterium; species Mycolicibacterium pallens. The sequence goes on from NZ_CP080333.1 coordinate 4,981,111, forward strand.
TGTGGCTGACTCAGGCTGCCGCGCCGGCATTGCGCGCAGCCGGTGGGCAGGTCGTGAACATCTGCAGCATCTCCGGCCTGCGCGGTGAACCGGGCTTCAGCGCGTATGCGGCGAGCAAGGCCGGACTGCTCGGGATGACCCGCTCGCTCGCCCGCGAGCTGGCGCCCGACGTGCGGGTCAACGCGATTGCCCCGGGACCCACCGAGACCGAACAGCTCAATCGCGACGCCGAATTCCGCGGCGTGAGCCTGGAACAGCTGCACCTCGAGTACACCGCCGACATGCCGATTGGCCGGTTGGTGCAGCCCGCCGACGTGGCCGACGTGGTGCGGTTCCTCGCCGGTGCGAGCGCGTTCACCGGTGAGTGCGTGCAGATCAACGGCGGGATGCTGATGTCGTGAAGACCGAGTTCGACCGTCGCGATGACATCCTGGTGGTCGCCGCCCGGCTGTTTGCCGAGCGCGGCTATCTCAACACCACGATGACCGAGATCGCCCGCACCTGCGGACTGGGCCAGTCCTCGCTGTACTACTGGTTCCGCCAGAAGGAGGACATCCTCCTCGGGCTCCTCGCCGTGAACCGGGCATCGATCGAGTTCGCCGAACGCATGGTGGCCGCGCCCGGTTCACCTGCCGTGCGGCTGCTGCGCCTGCTGCGCTTGGACATCGGAGAGCTGTGCACGGCGGCGGTCGACATCTGTGAGGTCGAGGTACTCGCCGAACAACAACCCGAGGTTTTCGCTCAGTTCTGGGCGGACACCGCGGCACTGCACCGGCATGTGGCGACACTCATCGGCGACGGCATCGCGTGCGGCGAATTCATCGAGTGCGACCCGGAATTCGCCGCACTGAACATCTGCGCCGCTGAAGAGGGTGTGCAGCGCCGCTACCGGAACTCGGCGGCGCACACCCCGGACGGCACCAGCCCGTTCCGGCACCCGAACTACTCGCGCGAGCACGTCGCCCGCGAACTGGCGGCCATGTTGGTGCGCGGGCTGCTGCGCGATCCGTCCACGCTGCCTGCGCTCAGCGCGCAGGCCGACAGTGCTGCTAGCGGGTGGCCAGCAGGTCGATGACGAAGATCAGCGTCTTGCCGGACAACTGATGTCCGCCGCCGGCCGGGCCGTACGCCTGCTCGGGCGGGATCGTGAGCTGCCGCCGGCCGCCCACCTTCATCCCCGGGATGCCGTCCTGCCAGCCCTGGATGAGCCCGCGCAGCGGGAAGGAGATGGACTCCCCGCGGTTCCACGAGCTGTCGAACTCTTCGCCGGTGTCGTACTCGACACCCACATAGTGGACATCCACGACGGCGCCGGGCTTGGCTTCATCGCCCTCGCCGACCACCAGGTCTTTGATGACCAGTTCGCTGGGCGCCGGGCCGTCGGGGAATTCGATCACGGGTTTGCTCGTCACCGGTCACACAGTAGTCCCTCACGCACTGCTGACCGAGCGTTCCACCCGTCCATCCGTACCTCGGCGCTCCCGCGCGGTGACCGTCGACGTGGTGGCGGTGAGCCGCACCCGGTCGGCGCGGAACAGGTCGTAGGCGTACTCGAACGGCCGGTCGTCGGCGTCGCGCGTGATCCGGGTGATCGCCACCAGCGGCCGCCGGTGCGCGATGCAGAGCCAGTCGGCCTCCCGCGGGCTGGCGCTGACCACCTCGATCGTCTCGCTCGAGGTGGCCGGCACCAGGCCGTAGCGTACGGCGATCAACTCGTACAGCGAGCCGCCGAGCGGCTGTTCCAGCAGATCGATGACATGCCCGGCGACGAAACACGAGAAGTCCACCGACAGCGGCACGCCGTCGGCGAAGCGCAACCGGCGGATCGCGAAAACGTCGTCGCCGGGCTCGATTTCCAGGGCCGCGGCTTCCGCCGCGGTGGACGGCCTGCGGTCCGTCGCCAACACGCGGGTCGCACTGGTATGCCCGCCGCTTGCCAATCGTGCCGGCAGACCGGCCAGCTCGGCGGCGTTGCGCTGCACCACGTCGGCGCGCACGAATGTGCCTCCGTTACGCCCGGTCCGCCGCTCCAGCACGCCGGCGCGGCTCAACGGCAACAGCGCACTGCGCAGAGTGGATCGGGAAACTTCGAAGCGGTCGGCCATCTCGCGTTCGGTACCCAGCCGCGAGCCCGGCCGAAGGGTGCCCTGCGCGAGCATCGACAGGATGCGCCGACGCACATCCTCCGCGATCGGTCCCCCTTCCGACTCCTCCATCGGACTAGGTATTCAGTGCATCCGGCGATTCGGGCAGCACCTGACCGCCGTCGACGGCGATCGCCTGGCCGGTGATGTATCCGGCCTCGACGGTGGCGAGGAAAGCAGCCAGATGGCCGATGTCCTCTGGCTTGCCCAGCGTGCCTGCCGGGATCGCCTTGGTCATGCCGGCGATGTAGTCCTCGCCCTTGTCGTAGAGGCCTTCGGTGAAGATGTTGCCCGGCAGGACGGCGTTAACGGTGATCCCGTGTGGCGCCAATTCGATTGCGGCGGTGCGCATGAAGCCGAGCTGTGCGGCCTTCGATGCCCCGTAGTGCGACCAGCCCGGAAAGCCGGTGATCGGCCCGGTGATCGACGAGGTGAGAATCACCCGGCCGCGCCCGGACGCGATCAGCGCGTCCAGGCACGCCTGCACGGTGAAGATGTTGCCCTTGACGTTGACGTCGAGGACCTCCGCCAGCTGCGCGGGCGTCATCGTGGCCAGCGGGGCATCCGGGAAGATTCCCGCGTTGGCGCAGACGACGTCGATGCCGCCGAAGGCATCGACGGCCGCGGCAGCGAGGTTGGCGCAGGAAACCGGATCCGCGACATCGGTCTGTATTCCCAACACCTTGCCGCTGCCCAGCGCATCCAGATCGGCGACTGCGGAATCCAATTCGGCCGCCGAGCGCGCGGCGATCGCCACGTTGGCGCCCGCGGTGGCGAACACCGAGGCGATGCCGCGCCCGATCCCCTTGCTCCCGCCGGTCACCACGACGGACGTGGACTGCAGATCAAACACGCGTAACTCCTTGTCTGGAAAGGGTTTTAGACCCGCGAGCCGAAGATCGCGTCCTGCAGCCAGGTTCGGTCCTCGAGATATCGCTGTGCCAGCCGAGCGGTGTTGGGGGCAAAGTCCGCCCCGACGCCGATCGCGGCGTCGGCGTCGAAGTGCGACGCGATCCACGCCGTGAGCATGATCCGCCGCATCATCACGAAGGACGGAATCAGCGCGAGGTGGTCCTCGGGTATCGAACCGGCCTGGAAGTAGCCGGTCAGCCACTCGGCGATGATGCGTTCACCGGCCGGAGTGTCTTCGATGAACGACACCGCCGCCCCGAGATCGGCGAGGTACCAGGACCATCCGCAGTCGTCGAAGTCGATCACAGTGATGCCCGCGCCGTTGTCGGACGGATTGACCATCAGGTTGGCCAGCCGCAGGTCGGCGTGGACCAGGCCGAAACGGTCTGGCGCTGAGCCGAACTCGGTCAGCTTGGCGGTGATGTCGTCGGCGGCGCGCTGGATCAGCACCCGGTCGTCGTCGGTGAGACCGGGTGCCAGCCGCCAGTTGCCCCAGCGGGCGTCCGGGCCCAGGATCGTCTCCAGATCCCAGCGGAACCGGGTGAAACCCTTGGGGAATGTCCAGTTCCTGGCGTGCTCGTGCATGACCGCGGTGAGCCGGCCGAGCTGGTCGAAGCCGACCGCGTCGGGATCCTCCTCGGCCGTGCAGCCCGCGACGAAAGTGACGGCGTCGACGTGCAGGACATCGCCGTCGAACTCCGCGGCGACCACATCGGTGCCGTCGCGCGCGGCGACCAGTTCCGGCGTGGCCACCGAGGTCTCCGTCCGCAGCGCCTGCATCCACGCCAGCTCGGAGCGGATCGCCTCCAGCGAGTGATACCCGGGGCGGTGCACCCGCAGGACGATCGGGTCGTCGTCTTCGACCAGATAGGTGGCGTTCTCCGACAGGCTGAGCAGCCGCAATGGTGTATCGCTGACACGACCGTAAGCGGGCAGTGCTGCGCGCGCGAAGGACTCATGAGTCGGCGGCAATCCCGGCATGCGAACAGTGTGGACCATAACCGAGCGTCGAGCAGACCAAATCGGCACATTTAACGGTTTTGTTTCCTGGCCCGGTTTTGGGAAACACACAGGAAACATCTCTTGCGTATTGGGCGTAAGTTCCTGTTGACCAGGGGATCTGGCGGGGGTAACAATGTCGTCGTCGCACCACAAAGCCGTGCCGACATCGCCATCAGCCCCCGGGTGCGTCCGCATCAGGGAAATACCAGACCAAAAAACAGCGCGACCTCCAGTCACGTTCGAGATCGGAATCCACACAATGAGCGAGATCATCGATCCGCCGGCGCCCGCCGGTACCGATGCCAAATCCGACACGGTTCAGCGGCTGAAGCCCAATGCCGTCGGATTGATCGGCGTCCTCTTCATGGCCGTCGCGACCGCCGCACCGATCACGGCCATGGTCGGCAATGTGCCGATCGCCGTCGGGTTCGGCAACGGCGCGTACGCCCCCGCCGGCTACTTCGTCGCCACGATCGTGCTGACGCTGTTCTCGATCGGCTACGCCGCGATGAGCAAGCACATCACCGCCACCGGCGCGTTCTACGGCTACATCTCGCACGGCCTGGGCCGCATCGTCGGCCTCGGCGCGGGGTTCCTGACCGCGATGGCCTACATGGTGTTCGAGGCCTCGATCATCGGCATCTTCGCGTTCTTCGGTAACGACACGTTCAATTCCCTTTTCCACGTGAACATTCCGTGGATCGTGTTCGCCATCGCCATGCTCGCGATCAACGCGCTGCTGACGTACTTCGACATCAACGTCGCCGCCCGCGTGCTCGGAGTCTTCCTGATCACCGAGATCGTCATGCTCTCGCTGCTGGCGCTCTCGGTGTTGTTCACCGGCGGTGGGCCGCAGGGTTGGTCGTGGGGTTCGCTCAACCCGCTCAACGCTTTCCAGAACCTGAGCGGCACCGTCGCCGGCCCCGGCGGCCAGATGCTCACGGTGGCCGGATCGGCAGGCATCGGCCTGTTCTTCGCGTTCTGGTCGTGGGTCGGCTTCGAATCCAGCGCGATGTACGGCGAGGAGTCCAAGAACCCGAAGAAGATCATCCCGATCGCGGTGATCAGCTCGGTGGTCGGCATCGGTGTCTTCTACGTTCTCGTCTCGTGGTTGGCGATCGTCGGTACCGGTCCGCAGAATGCCATTGCGCTGGCCCAGGATTCGGCCACCGCCGGTGATATCTTCTTCGGACCCATCCAGTCCCACCTGGGCGTCTGGGCCGTCGACGTCTTCAAGGTCCTGCTGATGACGGGATCGTTCGCCTGCGGCATGGCGTTCCACAACTGCGCCGCCCGGTACATCTATGCGATCGGCCGGGAGAACGTGATCCCCGGTATGCGAAAGACGCTGGGCGCCACGCACTCCTCGCACGGCTCGCCGCACATCGCCGGATTCGTACAGACCGCCTTCGCGACCGTCGTCGTGCTGTTCTTCGCACTCACCGGACGTGACCCCTACACCGGGCTGTACGGGCTGATGGCGCTGCTCGGCACCACGGCGATCATGATCGTGCAGGCGCTGGCCGCCTTCTCGGTGATCGCCTACTTCCATGTCGGCAAGAATCACCCCGAGACAGCCAACTGGTTCCGGACCTTCCTGGCACCGCTGCTGGGCGGTCTCGGCATGCTCTACGTGACCTACCTGCTGGCCAAGAACGCCTCGTTCGCAGCGGGCACCGCGGCGTCGGACTGGGTCTTCGCTGCGATTCCCTACGTGGTCGGCGTGGTCGGCATCGGCGGCATCCTGCTTGCTGTGGTCCTGAAATACCGCTCCCCGCAGCGCTATTCGGAGCTGGGCCGGACGGTGCTCGAAGAGTCGCACGAACGCCAGTGAGGACAGTCACGGGCCGCATCAACGAGGAAGTAGCAGCATGAGCTTTTCCAACATCATGGATTCCAACAGCTACTCGGCGGATCACCCCGTCGACCCCGCCACCGAATCGTTGATCGCGGCCCGTGACCGCATCCTGGGCCCGGCGTACCGGCTGTTCTACCAACGGCCGGTACACCTGGTCCGCGGCGAGGGGACGCGGCTCTACGACGCCGACGGCGCCTGCTACCTGGATGCCTACAACAACGTCGCCAGCGTCGGCCACTGCCACCCGCACGTGGTGGAGGCCGTCACCCGTCAGCTGTCCACCCTGAACACGCACACCCGCTACCTGCACGGCGGGATCGTGAACTACAGCGAGCGCCTGCTGGACACGATGCCCGAGCAGATCGATCAGGTGATGTACGCCTGCACCGGCTCGGAGGTCAACGACCTGGCCCTGCGCGTTGCCGAAATGTACACCGGCGCAAAGGGTGTCATCGTCACCACCGACGCCTATCACGGCAACACCGCCGCGGTCACCGCGATCTCGCCGTCCATCGGCGGGGCGACGGTGCTCGGCGACCATGTCCGCACGGTCCCGCCGCCGGACAGCTACCGCGTGCCGGCCGCCGAACTCGCCGAGACGTTCACCGCCGACGTCGTCGCCGCCATCACCGACCTGAAGGAACGCGGCGTCAAATTCTCCGCACTGATCGTCGACACCATCTTCTCCTCCGACGGCATCTACCCCGATCCCTCCGTGCTGGCGCCCGCCGTGGAGGCGGTGCATCGCGCCGGCGGGGTGTTCATCGCCGACGAGGTGCAGCCGGGATTCGGCCGCACCGGCGAGGCGATGTGGGGCTTCCTGCGCCACGGCGTTGTGCCGGACCTGGTGACCATGGGCAAGCCGATGGGCAACGGCATGCCGATCGCGGCGATGGCGGCCCGCTCGGAGGTCCTCGATGTCTTCGCCCGCGAGGTGCCCTACTTCAACACCTTCGGCGGTAACCCCGTGACGATCGCCGCGGCGGCGGCCGTGCTGGACGTCATCGAAGAAGAGAAGCTGATGCGCAACGCCGCGGACGTCGGTTCGCAGCTGCGCACCGAATTGGCGCGCCTCGGTGCCGACCATCCGCGCATCGGTGATGTCCGCGGCACCGGGCTGTACGTCGGCGTCGAGGTGATCGACGAGACCGGCGCGCCAGACCGGGCCGGCGCCCGGGAACTCGTCAACGCCATGCGCGAGCGCCGGGTGCTGATCTCGGTGTGCGGCCGCGACGGCAATGTGCTGAAGATCCGCCCACCGCTGGTCTTCTCGAGCACCGACGTCGACTGGTTCTGCACCGAGTTCGCCGGCGCGCTCGCTTCGCCGTCTTGAGCCGTCGTCGTCGGGCACACTGGAGCAGTGGCAGACGACAACGACACCCTGTCCCGCATCCACGACCTGGTCGCGCAGGAGCGCGAACTGCGTGAGCGGGTGGTACACGGACAACTCGACCCGTCCGAGGAGCACGAGCGCCTGAGGGCCATCGAAACCGAGCTCGACCAGTGCTGGGACCTGCTTCGGCAGCGTCGCGCTCTGCGCGAGACGGGCGGCGACCCCGGCCAGGCCAGCGTGCGGCCCGGCGACGAGGTCGAGGGCTACCTCAGCTGATCACGCGAGCCAGGATCTCCTGCAACGCCTGAAGGTCCTGTTCGTCGAGCGAGGCCAGCATCTGCGGTGCCGGGTCGTCGGTCTCATCGAGGACGGCGATGACGTCGCGGCCGGCGTCGGTGAGCGACACCAGCTTGCAGCGTCGGTTCTCCGGATGGGGCTGGCGGACCACCAGTCCGCGGGCCTCCAGGTCGTTGACCGCCACCGTGGCGGCGGGTGCGTCGATGGTCGCCGCCTCGGCGACCTCTTTGACCGTCATCGGCTGGGCTGCGAGCCGACGCAGGATCCGAATTCTGCTGAACGGCAAGCCCGTTCGATCCACCACCGCTCGGCGCCAGCGGTCCTTATTGTCCAGCACCAGGCTCGACATCGACCGCCACACCTGGTCGGCTACCGGATTACCCGACATGGGCATGCTCATTTCGGTGATCGTCGATCAGCGGCGCCAGCCGCTGCGCAGAGAGCTTGACCCGCGCCGAGGTCGAGACGATCGCGAGCACCACGATCACCACGCCCAGGGCGATGTTGAGGAACCACAGCGGCCTGGCGGCGGCGGTGAAGTCGGCGCCCGCGACCGCCAGCGCCGAGCCGGCAACCGAACCACACAGTGCCACACCGATACTCACGCCCACCTGCCTGCTGGTCGAGGTCACCGCCGAGGCCGCACCGGCCCGGTCGCGCGGCATACCGCTGACCGCCGCATTGGTGATCGGCGCGTTGACCATGCCGAACCCGATGCCGTACACCGCGAAGATCGCCAGCAGCCCCCAGACCGGTGTAGTCGGGGTGAGGAAGATCAGCATCACCGACGCGATGGTCATCAGGACACCGGACACCAACAACGACGGGCGGGCGCCGAACCGGCCGACCAGCCGGCCCGACAGCGGCGAGAAGAACAGCGCACCGATCGCGATCGGCAGGTAGATCAGGCCGGTGTGGGCGGCCGAATACCCGCGCTCCCCCTGCAGGTACAGCGACATCATGAACAGGAAGGCCCCCCAGGCGGCGAAGGCGCACACGGCGATGACCGTAGCCGACGAGAACGGCACACTGCGGAAGAACCGCAGATCGATGAAGGGGTCGTGGCGGCGGGACTCGTAGCGCAGGAAGGCCAGCAGGGCCACCGCCGCGCCGGCCGCGATCGCGAGGATCCGCGGGTTGGTCCAGCCCATACCCGGCCCCTCGATGAGCACGAAGACGACGCCGAACAGCGCCAGCACGGCCAACAGCTGCCCGACCGGATCGATATCGCGCATGGTGGCCGACTTGGTCTCGGGGACGAAGATCGCCGTGAGGATGATGGCGGCCGCGCAGATGGGCAGGTTGATCCAGAACACCGCGCGCCAGCTGATCGCCTCGATCAGGAAGCCGCCGACGATCGGGCCCAGCGCCATCGAGATACCGACCACCGCGCCCCACAGCCCGAGCGCGCGGGCGCGCTCCACCCGGCCGACGAAGATCTGCGAAATGATCGACAGCGCAACCGGATTCATCATCGAACCGCCGAATCCCTGAACCAGGCGGGCGCCGATCAGAGTGTCGATGTCGGGCGCCAGGCTGCACAGCAGTGAGCCCACCGCAAAGGTGGCCAGGCCGATCTGGAAGATCCGGCGGCGACCGAAGCGATCACCGGTGGCCCCCGACAGCATCAGCAGCGACGCCAGCACCAGGGTGTAGATGTCGATGACCCACTGCATCTGCGAGGCGGTGGCATGCAGGTCGGTGCGGATAGCCGGGATCGCGACGTTCACGATCGTCGAATCCATCGACACGATCAGCAGGCTCAGGCAGCAGGACGCCAGGATGATCGTCTTGCGCCGCGCGCTGATCTCACCGACAGTTGTAATCACACAACTATTGTGAATCTACAACCGTTCGACGGTCAAGCCGGTGTGGCTTAGTAGACAGTCAGGTTTAGCCGCGGGTGTCGATGGTCGCGTAGTCGCGCTCGGTGTACCCGGTGTAGATCTGGCGCGGGCGGCCGATCTTGCTGCTGCCCTCGTCGTGCATCTCCCGCCAGTGCGCGATCCAGCCCGGCAGCCGGCCGAGGGCGAACAGCACGGTGAACATCCGGGTCGGGAAGCCCATCGCGCGGTAGATCACGCCGGTGTAGTAGTCGACGTTCGGGTAGAGCTTGCGCTCGATGAAGAAATCGTCGGTGAGCGCGATCTCCTCGAGCTGCTTGGCGATGTCGAGCAACTCGTCGTCGCCGCCGAGCTTGCCGAGAATCTTGTCGGCCTGCTCCTTGACGATGCGCGCCCGCGGGTCGTAGTTCTTGTAGACGCGGTGCCCGAAGCCCATCAGCTTCACGCCGTCTTCTTTGTTCTTCACCTTCTTGACGAACGTCTGCACATCGTCCTGGCCGACGCGGATCTTCTCCAGCATCTCCAGCACGGCCTGATTGGCGCCGCCGTGCAGCGGACCCCACAGCGCGTTGATGCCGCCGGAGATCGAGGTGAACAGGTTGGCCTGCGAGGAGCCGACCAGCCGCACCGTCGACGTCGAGCAGTTCTGCTCGTGGTCGGCGTGCAGGATCAGCAGCATGTCCAGCGCGCGGACGATCTCGGGATCGACCTCGTAGGGCTCAGCCGGGAAGCCGAACGTCATCCGCAGGAAGTTCTCCACCAGCGTCAGCGAGTTGTCCGGGTACAGGAACGGCTGACCCTCGGACTTCTTGTAGGCGTACGCCGCGATCGTCGGCAGCTTGGCCAGCAGCCGGATCGTGGACAGCTCGACCTGCTTCTTGTTGAGCGGATCCAGCGAATCCTGGTAGTAGGCGCTCAACGCGTTGACCGCGCTGGACAGCACCGGCATCGGATGTGCATCGCGCGGGAAGCCGTCGAAGAACCGCTTGAGGTCTTCGTGCAGCAGGGTGTGCCGCTGAATCTGGGTGGTGAACTTCTCCAGCTGCTCGGTGGTCGGCAGCTCACCGTAGATCAGCAGGTAGCTCACCTCGATGAAGGTCGACTTCTCGGCGAGCTGCTCGATCGGGTAGCCGCGGTAGCGCAGGATGCCGGCGTCGCCGTCGATGTAGGTGATGGCGCTCTTGGTCGACGCGGTGTTCACAAAACCCTGGTCGAACGTCGTGTATCCGGTCTTGGCCAGCAACGAGCCCAGCGCGATCCCGTCAGACCCCTCCGTCGCCTTGACGATGTCCAGGTCCAACTCGCCGCCCGGGTACTTCAGGGAGGCGGTCTCGTCGGTTGCGGCCACATGAACCCCTTCTGAGCTCGTCGACGCATGCGATGCGTCCGTATGTAGGTGAAGGTAGTCGCTATTCTGCCGATACGCCCGCGGGGGTTTGGCCCGGGGTCGCCTACGGCGTCCAAAGTTGGGTGAAAAGCGCGTACACCGACTCGATTCGGTCGCGGACGACGTCCGGCTCGATCGGCGGACGGCCGGGGGTACCGAGCCCGTAACAGGCCACCCCCATCACCACCGCCCAGGTGTCGAAGAGGATGCGAATCGACGGGTGTCCGGCGGACACCCCCATCCGCTGTGCCGCGACCTCGACCGCGCCGTGGTGGAACCCGTCCGCGCGGAACATGAACGGCGCCAGCCCGATCGCCGGAGCAGAATTCACGATCGTCAGCAACAGTCGCATCCGCTCGAACGACGTCGAGGTGCCGTACTGCTCGCTGCCGAAGGTCTCGAGGTGAGCGCGGGCCAATGCCTCGTAGTGGGTGATGTCGAGTGGCTGGCGGGCAAAGGCGGCCGCCACGTCGTCGGCGACCTCGTCCAGGATGGCGACGATCACCGCCTCCTTGCCCGAGAAGTAGCGACTGAAAGTGCGCGGCGCGACCTCGGCGGCGGCCGCGATCTGCTCGACGGTGGTGTTGTCGTAGCCCCGGTCGATACACAGCTGGACGGCGGCGTCGATCAGCATCGACCTGGTTCGTTGTTTCTTGAGTTCACGCAGGCCGGGGACGGGAATTTTCGTGATAGTCGCCACGTCGCGCCTCCCCCCTCGACCTGTGGGCGCCCCCCGACGTCAGACGGTAGAGGGTAGCGCCGTTCCCGTCTCCAGGGCGGCGATATCGCGGAATTCACCGAAGGCGAGGTCGAGTCGCTCGGCCATGATCGCCGCGCAGTTGGTGTAGTCATCGGGTCCGATCACCAACTGCCCCCATGCGGCCGCGGTGATCGCGCCCCACACCGACACGATCAGCGCCACCCGCCGGTCCATCGGGTCGGCACCCATCCGCGCCGCCACCGCGACGGCCAACGGTTGCAGTCGCGTCGCCGCAGCGGCTAGTCGCAGCGCGCTGGACGAGGAGATGACGTTGACCATCAGGACCAGCCGGTGCGTGGTCAACTCCGTGACCTCACCGGTCGGCACCCTGCGCAGGGCCTGGCTGTGCGCGCGGGCCAGCGCGGCGAGTGGGGCGACGTCCGCGCCGATCGTGGCGAGTTCGGCGACGGCGGCGTGAACCAGGTCGTCGAGCACGGTCATCATCACCGCGTCTTTGGTCGGGAAATATCGGCTGAACGTCCGCGGCGACACCTCGGCGGCGGCCGCGATCTGCTCGACGGTCGTATTGCCGTATCCGCGTTCGATGCACAGCTTCACAGCGGCATCGACCAGCATGGCGCGGGTACGTTGCTTCTTTCGTTCGCGCAGTCCCGGAGGTGGCTGCGCGATGACGTCGGCCAGGCCCCGATCCTAGTCGTTACGTGCCGATTTACGGCTTCGCGGCGGGCACCCGATAGCGAACGAAAATCGGGACCAGCGCGGCGGCGATCAGCACACCGACCACCACCAGCGCGCCACCACCGGCCGCCGCGATCGTCGTGCCGACCACTGCGGCGGCCGCGCCGTGCGCGGCGTCGGCCAGCCGGGGACCACCCGCGACCACGACGGTGAAGACGCCCTGCAGCCGGCCCCTCAAGTCGTCGGAGGCCACCTGCTGCAGGATCGTCGACCGGAACGCCGCCGACACCATGTCCGCCGCACCGCCAATCGCCAAGCAGGCCAACGCAATCCACAAGAACAGGCCGGTGTGGCCGTGCGCCAGCCCACCGGCCACGCCGAAGCCGACCATCGCCGCACCCCACACCACGATCGCGATCACCACGGCCAGGCCCTGACGCTGGATACGCGGGAACCACCCGGAGAACACCCCACCGGCCACCGCACCCACCGACATCGCGGCCGCCAGCAGCGCCATGGTGGTGCCGCCCTGGATCGGGCCGCCGAAACTCTCATGCGCCATCTGCGGGAACAGCGCCCGTGGCATGCCGGCGATCATCGCGATCAGGTCGACGACGAAGGACATCAGCACAACCTTGTTGCCCGACAGGAACCGGAAGCCTTCGACGACCGAGCGCAGCGCGTCGAATCCCATGCCCTTCCCACCGATGGCCGGCGGGATCGGCGCGAGCCGGCAGGCGACCCAGATCGGCACCAGGCAGGTGAGGGCGTCGAGCAGATAGAGCGTGGAGAGGTCGATCCAGCGCAGCATCACCCCGGCCATCAGCGGGCCGACGATCGCGCCGAACTGAAACACCGTGAAGTTCAGCGAGTTGGCCGCCGCCAGCTGGTCACCGGGGATCATCCGCGGGATCGCCGCCGAGCGAGTGGGGCTGTCGATGGCGTAGAACGCCTGCTGCACCGACAGCAGGCACAGCACCACCCACACATTGTTCAGCCCGAGCGCGGCCTGCAGCCACAGCAGCAGAGATGCCACCGCCAGGCCGCAGGAGGTGATGATCAGCAACACCCGCCGGTCCATGGCGTCGGCCCACGCTCCGCCGAGCAGGCCGAAAACCACGAGCGGCACCAGTGCGAACACTCCGGACAGCCCGACGTATGCCGAGCTCTGCGTGAGTGCGTACAGCTGGACGGGGACGGCGAAGATCGTGAGGTTGGCCCCGATGACCGTGACGATGCCGGCCACCCACAGCCGCCGGAAGTCCGGCGTTCTCAGCGGGGTGGTGTCGGCGAAGAGCCTTGCCACCTAGGGCTGCAACCGCTCGATCTGGCCGTCGCTGGTGACGCGAATCCTGTTGTGTACCCGGTTCTCTCGACCCTGCCAAAACTCGATGACCTCAGGCGCGATCCGGTAGCCGCCCCAATGCGGGGGTACGGGAACCTGCTCGGAGGCGGCGAAGCGTTCGGTGGCTTGAGCGAGCTGGCCGAGCAGCTCGGCGCGCGAGCCGATCGGGCGCGACTGCGCCGACGCCCACGCACCCAGTTGTGAGCCGCGCGGGCGCTTGGACCAGTACTCTTCGGTCTCCTGGGCGCTCACCTTGGTCACCGCGCCGCGGATGTGCACCTGCCGGCCCAGCGCGTACCAGGGGAACGTCACGGCGGCATACGGCGTTGCCGCCAGCTCGCTGCCCTTGGCGGAGTCGTAGTTGGTGTAGAAGGTGATTCCGGTCTCGTCCACGCTTTTGCACAACACCGTGCGGCTGACCGGTCTTCCCGCGTCTGATCCCGTGCCGATGGTGGCCAGCACCATGGCATTGGGCTCGGCGATGCCGGCCGCTTCGGCGTCGGCGATCCACCTGTGCAGCAACGCAAGCCAGCCGTCGGCGAGCCAGTCGACGTCGAGGTCGCTGCTGCCGTCCTTTTCGACCGAGCCGTACTCCACGCGCATCGCCGCGAGGCGATTCTCCCGGGGTGATTCCACGCACCAACGGTACGCCGCAAAGGTTCGGCCGCCTGTTACCGACCGATAGCGGCGACCCGACCGGCGAGTGGGAGAATCCACTCATGACGGTGGTACCCGACGACTTCGTGCCAGGCCTCGAAGGGGTGGTGGCCTTCACCACCGAAATCGCCGAGCCTGATAGGGACGGTGGCGCGCTGCGCTACCGCGGTGTCGACATTGAGGAACTGGTCGGCAACCGGGTGACATTCGGTGACGTCTGGGCGCTGCTCGTCGACGGCCGCTTCGGCAACGGGCTGCGGCCCGCCGAGCCGTTCCCGCTACCGATCCACACCGGTGATGTGCGCGTCGACGTCCAGGCCGGCCTGGCGATGTTGGCACCGATCTGGGGCTATGCACCGCTGCTGGACATCGACGGTGAAACCGCTCGCGACCACCTCGCCCGCGCGTCGGTGATGGCGCTGTCCTATGTTGCCCAGTCCGCCCGCGGCATCTACCGACCGGCGGTCCCGCAACGCGTGATCGACGAATGTTCCACCGTCACAGAACGTTTCATGACCCGCTGGCAGGGCGAGCCGGATCCGCGCCATGTCGAGGCGATCGACGCCTACTGGGTGTCGGCGGCCGAACACGGCATGAACGCCTCGACGTTCACCGCACGGGTGATCGCCTCGACCGGTGCGGACGTCGCGGCCGCGCTGTCCGGAGCGATCGGCGCGATGAGCGGCCCGCTGCACGGCGGTGCCCCCGCCCGGGTGCTGCCGATGATCGAGGAGGTCGAGCGCGCCGGTGACGCCCGCGCGGTCGTCAAGGGTGTGCTGGACCGCAAGGAAAAGCTGATGGGCTTCGGTCACCGGGTCTACCGGGCCGAAGACCCGAGGGCGCGGGTGCTGCGTGCCACCGCCAAGCGGCTGGCAGCGCCGCGCTACGAAGTGGCCGTGGCCCTCGAGCAGGCGGCGCTGGCCGAACTGCGCGAGCGCAGGCCGGATCGGGCCATCGAGACCAATGTCGAGTTCTGGGCCGCGGTGATCCTGGACTTCGCCCAGGTGCCGGCCAAGATGATGCCCGCGATGTTCACCTGCGGCCGTACCGCCGGCTGGTGTGCCCACATTCTCGAGCAGAAGCAGCTCGGCAAGTTGGTGCGGCCCTCGGCGATCTACGTCGGGCCCGCGCCGCGATCGCCGGAGGCGGTCGAGGGCTGGAACGAGATCGCACACTCTCCCGTATAGCCGGCCCAACTTGTCGGTCCCCGGTGGTTGCATCGGCGGCGTGGGTGATGAGTTCTGCCCGCCCGCGATGTCTACACCGGTGACGGCCCCGCCGGCCGTCTTCCACGACAGGAGGCTTCCCATGGCGATCGATGTACAGCCCGCAGTGACCCCGCACCTCGTCGTCGACGACGCACCCGCGGCGATCGACTTCTACGTCAAGGCGTTCGGCGCCACCGAGATCGGCCGGGTGCCCCGCCCCGACGGCAAGCTGATCCACGCCGCACTGCAGATCAACGGGGCGATGGTGATGCTCAATGACGACTTCCCCGAGATGTCCGACGGCAAGTCGATGACGCCGCCCGCGCTCGGCGGCACACCGGTGACGATCCATCTGACCGTCACCGACGTCGACGACAAGTTTCAGCGGGCGCTCGACGCCGGAGCGACGGTCGTGATGCCGCTCGAGGACCAGTTCTGGGGCGATCGGTACGGCGTGGTCCTGGATCCGTTCGGGCATCAGTGGTCGCTGGGCCAGCCGGTCCGCGAGGTCAGCTACGACGAGATCCAGCACGCGATGAGCCAGGCATAATGCAGGCGTGACGCAGGGTCGCCGCAAGATCCTTTACATCGACCTCGACAACACGATGGTCGACTTCGGCCATCGGATCGAGGGCCTCGATCCGGTCGTGGTGGATAAGTACCGCGGCCGGATGGACGAGGCGCCGGGCATCTTCGCGTTGATGCGCTCGATGCCCGGCGCAATCGAGGCTTTCACCGAACTGTCGACGCTGTTCGACACCTACCTGCTGTCGACCGCGCCGTGGCGCAACCCGTCGGGGTGGCAACACAAGATCGAATGGGTGCACGAACACCTTGGCGTCGAAGAGGATTCACCGGCATACAAGCGGCTCATCCTGACCCACCACAAGGACCTCAATCGCGGCGACTTCCTCGTCGACGATCGGCCCAACAATGGCGCCGAGCGGTTCGAGGGCGAGTGGGTCCACTTCGGTTCGGACCGGTTCCCCGATTGGGCAGCGGTGCTGAATTACTTGCGGGACAAGGCCTGACGGGCTAGAAGACAGCCTTCTGGACCTGATCCGGGCCGCTGATCTCACCCTCGGGCAGTGCGCCGAGTGCCTCGATGATGTCCTGGTCGGCGTTGTTCTTCTTGGCCAGGTCGACCAGCTGCTGCCGGTCGGCCGGATAGTCAGCGCCTGCGAGGGCCTTCTGGAGGCCAATGGGGTTGGGCACGTTGAGCTCCCTCCGTTTCGATTACGGACCCCGGGTAGCCACCGATCGCGCGGCGAAACGGCCCTAGCGCAACAACCCGGCGAGGATCCGTCTGGCCATCGGCGGCTCGGGCGCCGCGGCGGCCGCCGCAACCATGTCGGCCACGTCGGTGAACTTCACCCGCGCCCGTCCCTGCGCCTCGCCGCGGGCCATCTCGGCCGCGTCGATGGCACGCCACCCCCGCGCGTCGACCAAATCGGGCTGGCGGGAGCGAATCAGCTTGTCCAGCAACGATGGTCGCGCACCCGGATCAGTGAGCAGGCCGGCGTTGAAGTCGTCGACCAAGCTGGAGACGGTCTCCATCGAGCAGGACTTGTTGGTGCCGATGAATCCGGTCGGACCACGCTTGATCCACCCCGCCACGTACGCCCCGGTGACCGCATCGCCGGTGGCGGGATCGATGACCCGCCCGTCGGTGTTGGGGACGACGGCCGCGGCCTCGTCGAACGGCAAGCCGGCGATCGGCGCACCGCGATATCCGATCGACGTGAGCAGCAGGCCGGCATCGATCTGCAGTACCTCGTCGGTTCCGGTGCGCAGGAACTCCACGCCACCGACCCGGTCGGTGCCCAGCACGCGGTGCGGCGTGAGCCGATAGGCCAGCCGAATGCGGGGGCGGCCGGTGAGCTCGGCGGCCACCGGCAGCTTGGCCAGGATCTCGAGCTTGGCTTTGGCGAGGGCATCGGTCGCGGTGGCCAGATCTTGCTCGACAAGGTCGTGGTCACCGGCGTCGAGAACGACCTCGGCCGTCGACGTCAGGCCGATCAGCTCGGGCAGGGTGAAGGCCGAGTCGACGGGGCCGCGGCGCGCCGCAATGACCACCTCGCGCACCGCCGAGCCACGCAGCGCGGCCAGCGCGGCATCGGAGATGTCGGTGCGAGCCAGGTCGTCGGGGTCGGCGGTCAGGATCCGGGCGACATCGAGGGCCACGTTGCCGTTGCCGATCACCACGACGCGCTCGTGGCGCAGATCGACGTCCAGTCCGGCGAAGTCCGGGTGGCCGTTGATCCAGGCGACCGTCTCGGTAGCGGTCGCCGTGCCGGGCAGGTCCATGCCTGCGATGTCGAGCCTGCGGTCGTTGGGCGCACCGACGGTGTAGAGCACCGCGTGGTGGTGCTGCAGCAGCTCTTCGTGCGAGATATGCTGTCCCACTTCGACATTGAGGTAGAACGTGAAGCGCGGATGCTTGCTGATCCGATCGAAGAGCCGCGTTACGCCCTTGGTGTGCTGGTGATCGGGCGCGACACCGGCGCGAACCAGGCCGAACGGTGTGGGCAGCTTGTCGAAGACGTTGACCCGCACACCCTTCTGGGTCAGCAGCTCGTCGGCGGCATACATCCCCGCCGGGCCCGAGCCGACGACGGCCACCGTGAGGTCGGTCGCGCCGCGGTGCACCTGCGGTGCGGGCAACACCGGGGCGAGCTTGGACGTCGGCGGCAGCTTTACACCCGCCGGCCGTTCGGGATAGAACCCGGCGTTGAGTTCGATGAACGGCAGCTGCTTGTCGGTGAGTTTGCTGTCCGGCGCGATGGCACCGACCGGACAGGCGCTGACGCACGCCCCGCAGTCCACGCAGGCCACCGGATCGATGTAGAGCATCTCGGCGGTCGCGAAGCCCGGCTCGTCCGGGCTGGGATGGATGCAGTTGACCGGGCAGGCGTAGACGCAGGACCCGTCGCTACAGCACGACTGGGTGATGACGTGAGGCATCGAAAGACTCCAGCGCTCCTAGGCGGCGACCACGTGCTGGCGGGCCGGCTCGCTGCGGAAGCGGCTCGGCGCACCGTCGATCCGGCAGATCTTCCAGATCACCTTCGCCAGCGGGTTCATCAATCCGGTGTCGTGGCACAGCATCCGGACATCACCGAACATGTCCCGCAACATCTGTCGCGACGGGGCCGACTTGAAGAAGATGTCCTTGCGCACCGAGCGCGGGATGTCGAACTCTTTCCAGAACGCCTTGGGCGGCACGATGATCGCCGAGCACAGCACCCGCATCACCACCGGCACGGTGAGCGACAGCCAGAACCGCTTGCGACGCGGCAGGTGCGGCACGCGCTTACGCAGGTACTCGTGCGCGAACGAAATGTGTCGCGCCTCCTCGGCGACGTGGATGGCCATCACGCGCTCCATGATCGGGTGCAGCGTCTTGCCTTCGCGCAGAACGCTTTTCTGCGTGTGATCGATCGGCTCCTCGCCGGCGAGGATGCCGAACCAGAACGGGATCGGCAGCGGCCCCGCGACGAGCGGGATCAGCGGTTGGACCCACTTCAGCAGGCGCGGCATACCCGGCACATCGGCGCCGATGCGGTTGACCATCTCCTGGAACATCATCGTGTGGTTGCACTCTTCGACCGCCTCGTGCAGGCAGTACCGGTACTCCGGTGAACCGTTGGGCGTCCAGAAGGCGTACTCCATCAAGCCACGGATCAGGATCGACTCGAAGTGCAGCCCGACCTTGGCGACGTTGGCCTGACGCCACATGCCGATCTCGATCTGGCGCTCTGTGGACTGCGACTGATACCAGGGATGCTGGCCGATCGGGTCGGTCGCCGGCAGGATCCAGCGCTCGTCATTCGGCACCACGGCGAACTCGGGCGAATCCCAGTCGATGTCGGTGTAGGGGTTGAAATTGCGCCGCACCGACCCCTCCGACAGCGTGTTCAGCTTCTCGACATAGGCGATGTCGTCGTGGACGTCCATATTGCGGCGCCAGCGCCTGATCATCTTGGTTCTCGCCATGACAGTCTCCTCAACAGAGGTTTACATTGGGGCGGGGGATGTCCAAACGGTACCGCAGGTATCGCATACTTGTCCAGACCCGTGCACGGGTTTGCCGAACGCCTCGGTGTAATACCCGGTGGCGGGGACTCCTAGGCTTAAGGGCATGGCTGATCAGCTCGTGATTCCCGATTCCCTCAAGCCCGCCGACGGCCGCTTCGGTTGTGGGCCCTCGAAGGTGCGCCCCGAGCAGCTGCAGGCCCTGCAGGCGTCGGCCGCGTTGTTCGGCACCTCGCACCGGCAGGCGCCGGTGAAGAACCTGGTCGGCCGGGTTCGCGACGGCCTTCGCCAGTTCTTCTCGTTGCCGGACGGCTACGAGGTGATCCTGGGCAACGGCGGTGCGACCGCGTTCTGGGACGCCGCCGCATTCGGCCTGATCGAGAAGCGCTCGCTGCACCTCACCTACGGCGAGTTCTCCTCGAAGTTCGCCTCGGCTGCCACGGCCAACCCGTTCATCGATGACCCGATCGTCATCAAGGCCGACGCGGGCAGCGCTCCTGAGCCGCAATCCGATCCGTCGGTGGACGTCGTCGCCTGGGCGCACAACGAGACCTCGACCGGCGTCGCCGTGCCGGTCACCCGGCCCGACGGCGATGCCCTGGTCCTGATCGATGCCACGTCGGGCGCCGGTGGGCTGCCGGTCGACGTCAACGACGTCGACGCCTACTACTTCGCGCCGCAGAAGAACTTCGCCAGCGACGGTGGCCTGTGGCTGGCCGTGCTGTCCCCCGCCGCGCTGGCGCGCATCGAGGCCATCGCCGCCTCCGGCCGCTGGGTGCCCGACTTCCTGTCGCTGCCGATCGCGGTGGACAACAGCCTGAAGAACCAGACGTACAACACCCCGGCGATCGGCACGCTGGTGCTGATGGCCGAGCAGGTCGACTGGCTCAACGGCAACGGCGGGCTGGACTGGGCGGTCAAGCGCACGGCCGACTCGTCACAGCGGCTGTACTCCTGGGCCGAGGCGTCGTCCTACGCCACCCCGTTCGTCACCGACCCGGCGCTGCGCTCGCAGGTGGTCGGCACGATCGATTTCACCGACGAGGTGGACGCCGCGGCAGTGGCCAAGGTGCTCCGGGCCAACGGCATCGTCGACACCGAGCCCTACCGCAAGCTGGGCCGAAACCAGCTGCGTATCGCGATGTTCCCGGCGATCGAGCCCGACGACGTCTCCGCGCTGACGCAGTGCGTCGACTGGGTGGTCGAACGCCTCTGAGGTCTCCCGGCGTGTCCTAACCGTTATATTCCGCCGCCTGGGTTAAATTCCGGACGGAGAAGGAGGTCGACATGCGAGAACTCAGGGTGATCGGACTCGATGTCGACGGCAGGCACATCATTTGTGAAGGTCCCGACCCGGCCGACAAGTTCACCCTGCAGGTCGACGACCGACTGCGCGCCGCCGTACGCGGCGACCGGTCGCTGGGCCAGACCCTGAGGGACAAAGAGGTCAAAGGCGTGTTGCGGCCCAGGGATATTCAGGCGCGCATCCGTGCGGGTGCGTCCGTCGAGCAAGTTGCCGCGTCATCCGGCATGGACATCAGCAAGGTCGAACGCTTCGCCCACCCGGTGCTCCTGGAGCGCTCGCGGGCGGCGGAACTGGCCGGCGCCGCGCACCCGGTGCTGGCCGACGGGCCTGCGGTGACGACGCTGCTGGACACCGTGATCACCGCGCTGGTCGCGCGTGGCCACAACCCCGAAGCCACGGAGTGGGACGCCTGGCGCGGGGAAGACGGCCGCTGGGTCGTTCAGATGTCTTGGCAGGCCGGCCTGTCCGACAACGTCGCGCACTTCCGCTTCTCCCCCGGAGCCCACGGCGGCACCGTGTCGGCACTGGACGACGCCGCCAGCGAGCTGATCGATCCGAGCTTCGAGCGTCCGCTGCGGCCGGTGGCCGCGGTCGCGCAGCTGGAGTTCGAGGAGCAGCAGCCGCAACCGGCGCCCGCCCCGGTCGAGGAGAAGCCGGCACCAGCCCCGGCTCCGGCACCCGCGCCCGCACCGCGGGCCAAGCGCGCCAAGGCCAAGCCCGCCGTTCCCGGCTGGGAGGACGTACTGCTCGGGGTGCGTTCCAGCGGCGAGCGCTGACGCGCTAGTGACTGGCGACCATCGCCAGTAGGGTGATCCACCCGCCGGCGACACCGATGCCGGCGCCCAAGACGAACCAGCGTCGTACCGGTATGCGCCGCCAGCCCCACAGCGTGGGCGCCAATCCGCCGACCGCGATCAGGTTGAGCACGATCGCCACCAGCGGGTGCACCCGGATCATGCCCAGGCTGAGCACCACGATCGCGGCGCCGGTGATCGCGGCGACGAAAGCCGCCACCGTCAGGCCGGTCCCCCACGGCGTCGTCTCTTCGTTCACGGGTTGAACCTAACTCGCTCGTAGAACGCCAGCGCCGCGGCGGTCGCGACATTGAGCGAATCGGTGCCCCGCGACATCGGGATGCGGACCCGGACATCGCTGGCGCGCATCGCGG
Source organism: Mycolicibacterium pallens (assembly GCF_019456675.1). Taxonomy (NCBI): domain Bacteria; kingdom Bacillati; phylum Actinomycetota; class Actinomycetes; order Mycobacteriales; family Mycobacteriaceae; genus Mycobacterium; species Mycolicibacterium pallens. The sequence goes on from NZ_CP080333.1 coordinate 5,003,006, forward strand.
TCTCGGTCAACCCGGGGCCCTCCGCGCCGACCAGCACCGCGACCTTGTCTCCCGCCAGACCGGCCATCGCCTCGGCCAGGGTGTGCGCCGCCGGATCGGGCGTCATCGCCAGCAGCCGAAATCCACGGCGGCGAAGCTCGGTGAGGTCGGCCGGCCACTGCTGGGCGCGGGCGAACGGCACCAGCAGCGCATGGCCCATCGACACCCGCACCGCTCGCCGGTACAGCGGGTCGGCGCAGCCGGAGCCGAAGATCACCGCGTCCACCCCGAGGCCGGCGGCGTTGCGGAAGATCGAACCGAGGTTCTCGTGGTCGTTGACGCCTTCGAGCACCGCGACCGTGCGCGCACCGTCGAGCACGTCGGCCGGTGTCAGCTCCGGCGGGCGCCGGGCAGCGGCGAGCACTCCGCGGTTGAGATGGAAGCCGACCACCTCGGCCATCACCTCGGGCGTGGCGCGATAGAAGGGCGCGGCCACTTCGGTCAGGTCGTCGGCGAGTTCGGCGAGCCGACGGTCGGTGCCGAGGAACGCGTGCGGGGTGAACCGCGAGGCGATCATCCGCTGCGCGACCAACACGCCCTCGGCGATCACCAGTCCCTTGCCGCTGGGCAGGTCCGGTCTGCGGTCGACGCTATTGAGGTCGCGGAAATCGTCGACGCGCGGATCGGCCGGGTCGGTCACGTCGATGACGCGGTAGCTGTCTATCGCGCCAAAAGCGTTGTCGCTCAAGCGTCTTCGTCGACGAGCACGGTCATCAGGTCCGCGGCCCGCAGCAGGATGTCGCGATCGTCGCCGTTCAGGGTGGCCAGGCGCCCGCGCAACCATTCCTGGCTGGCCCGGCGCTCACTGTCGACCAGCGCGGCACCGGCGTCGGACACCGCGACCAACACCTGACGGCCGTCGGTCGGATGCGACGTGCGCACCACCAGACCAAGGTCCGCCAGTGACGCGATCACCCGCGTCATCGACGGCGGCCGAACACGTTCCCGCACGGCCAGCGCTCCCGGCGTCATCGCCCCGTCCTTGGCCAGAGTCGCCAGGGCGGACAACTGCGACAGCGTGATCGGCGACTCGGGGCGGCGGAAGCGCAACTGCCGCGCGAGTCGCATGACGGCCAATGACAAATCACTGGCCAGCCGCAGGTCACGGTCCAACACAATCGCAAACAGTACGACACAACAACGCCTGATCGCCGATGATCCAGCCGGTAGATGCACGCCGGGCCGCGCAGGCCATCAGTTAGGTTAAACGGCAATGCCTTCCGATCACCGCGAGCCGAGCCCCTCGCCGATGGCCGAACCCGAGCCGCCGGCGCTGCCCGCCGCGTTGCTCGACCCGTGGCCGGTGATCGTTGCGGGCGCCGTGCTGTGGGCACTGGCGACGATCGCCGCGTTCACGGTTCCGGCGTTGGAGTCCTGGCGCCCGATCGCGATCGCAGGGCTGGGCACGGGAGTGGTCGGCACGTCGATCTTCCTGTGGCAGCGCACCGCGGCTCGGCGCGGGGCGCGGGGTGCGCAGACCGGCCTCGAGCCGCGCGGACAGTAATCAGTCAACGACGAAGGAGAACCGATGGCAGCGCCGCTATTGCAAGCAGAGATCGAGATCAACGCTCCGGTCGCCAAGGTGTGGACCCTGATCTCCAACCTCGACAACATGCCCAAGTGGAGCCCGCAGTGCCGGCTGATGAAGCCACTGGGTCAGGTCAAGCCGGGCACCCGCACGTTCAACCTCAACCGGCGCAACAAGCTGTTCTGGCCGACGACGTCGACGATCACCGAGCTGATTCCGGAGCGCAAGCTGGCGTTCCGGGTCAACGCCAACAACACCGTCTGGAGCTATGAGCTCTCCCCGACCGAGACCGGCACGCGGGTCGTCGAGACCCGGCACGCCGAGAACGGCGTCAAGGCCGTCTCGACGATGACAGTCAACGCGGTGCTGGGCGGCGTACCGAGCTTCGAGAAGGAACTCGTCGACGGGATGAACACGTCGCTGGCGCGGATCAAGGCCGCCGCCGAAGGTTAGGCCTCTTCGACGGTCTCGGCGTCGTCGGCCGCCTCGGGGCTCTCCGGAGCCTCGGGGACCTCGGGAGCCTCCTCCGCCGGAGTCTCGGTCTCGATCGCCTGGGGTGTCTCGGGGGCCTCTTCCGCCGGGGCCTCAGTCGCGGCGACCTCGACGACGTCGAGCACACCGTCGTCGTACGGGTCGTACAGCGGCGATCCGCTACCCGGCGGCTGCGGGGTGTCCGAATGCGCACCACAGCCGTACTCGAAGTCGACGACATGGGCGTCGGCTGACATCTCGTTGCAGCACACCCCGAACATCGCGCCGAGGGCTCCGGCCAGCGGCACCATGAAGCCGCAGTCGCGGCACACCCGCTTGGTCGCGCGGGCCATCGGCGAGCCGGGGCCGTGGTCGCTGTCGTGCCAGCGCTGCGCGGTCTCGTCGCGGCCGAGCGCGCTGAGCACCTGGCGACGGCCGAAACCCACCTCATAGGCGGTGTCATCGATCAGCGGATCGCCGGTCGCGGTGTATCCAGGGGCCAGCCGGGGATCTTCCTTGGCGGGAGCCAGCAGATCACCGGGGCTCAGGTCGCCCGGTTGGATGCGCTCTTCCCACGGCACCCAGGCCGGAGCCAGCAGTGCCGTCGGGCCGGGCACCAGCACGACCTCGCTGACCGTCGCGTGATCAGCGCCCGGGTAGGCCGCCACCACCACCGCCCACTGCCAGCCCTGATAGCCGGGCATGTTCGCCAGGAAGCGGTGCGTCGCCGCGGTCTCGTCCTCGAAGCTGACGCCGAGGTATTCGCCCACCGTGTCGCCGCTGTGCTCGACGATGGCCTGGCGGGCCTGATCCACGGCGCCGGTCAGTACGGCGGCAACCGCATCCGACGGCGCGGCGGCGGGCGCCGGTGCCGTGGCTTCTGTCGCGTCGAGAGTGCTGTCCATCGTCACCAATCTTGCCTCACGGGCCGTGCGTGCAACCACACCGGCCACGTGCGCGCCCGGCATGCCGGGATAGGGGACAATCGTGACGTGTCTGAGAGCCGGCGTGACGAACCCCGCGCGAATCCGGCGTTCGGCCCGGATCGCCGGTACTCGGCCGGCGCATCCGGAGAACACCCGGGCATGGCCAACTACCCGAGCGATGGGGACGGTTACCGGCGCTCCGAGTCCCCCCACCGCTCGAATCCGACGCCCAGCTCCAACCGGTATCTGCCGCCGCTGGGCGAGCAGCGCACCGAGAACCTGGGCCCGCCGCCCGGGCCGCGAAGCGCCGACGAGCGGGCCACTCGCGGTCGTGGTGCCGCGATGCGCAGCCGCGAGATGGGCACCAAGGTGTACTCGATGGTGCAGCGCGCGGCCACGGCCGACGGCGCCGACAAGTCCGGCCTCACCGCGCTGACGTGGCCGGTGGTCGCCAACTTCGCAGTGGACTCGGCGATGGCCGTGGCATTGGCCAACACGCTGTTCTTCGCCGCCGCCTCCGGTGAGAGCAAGGGCAAGGTCGCGCTCTACCTGCTGATCACGATCGCGCCGTTCGCGGTGATCGCGCCGTTGATCGGGCCTGCCCTGGACCGCGTGCAGCACGGTAGGCGCGCCGCGCTGGCGATGTCGTTCATCCTGCGCGCCGCGCTGGCGTTCGTGCTGATCATGGATTACGACGGCGCCACCGGCAGCTATCCGTCGTGGGTGCTCTACCCCTGCGCGCTGGGAATGATGGTGCTGTCCAAGTCCTTCAGTGTGCTGCGCAGCGCGGTCACCCCCCGCGTGATGCCGCCGACGATCGACCTGGTCCGGGTGAATTCACGGCTCACTATGTTCGGATTGATCGGCGGCACGATCGTTGGCGGCGGTATCGCAGCCGGGGCCGAATACCTGCTCACCACACTGTTCGAACTGCCCGGTGCGCTGTTCGTCGTGGTGTTCGTCGCCGTGGCGGGCGCCTCGCTGTCGATGCGGATCCCGCGCTGGGTGGAGGTCACCGAGGGCGAGGTGCCGGCCACCTTGACCTACCACGGCGAGAACGGGCCGATGGGCTGGGTTGACGAGCCGGCCGCGAAGACCGGTGCGCGGCGACAACCCCTGGGCCGCAACATCATCACCTCGCTGTGGGGTAACTGCACGATCAAGGCGATGGTCGGGTTCCTGTTCCTGTACCCGGCGTTCGTGGCCAAGGCGCATCAGGCCAGCGGCTGGGTTCAGCTCGGCATGCTGGGCCTGCTCGGCGCCGCGGCCGGCATCGGCAACTTCGCGGGCAACTTCACCGCGGCACGAATGCGGTTGGGCCGGCCCGCGATGCTGGTCGTGCGGTGCACGATCGCGGTGACGGTGATGGCGTTGGTGGCCGCGGTCACCGGCAACCTGATCGTGGCGGCGGTGGCCACGCTGGTCACCTCGGCGGCGACCGCGATCGGCAAAGCGTCGTTGGACGCGTCGCTGCAGGACGACCTGCCCGAGGAGTCACGAGCCTCGGCGTTCGGCCGCTCGGAATCGGTGCTGCAACTGGCCTGGGTGATGGGCGGGGCGATTGGGGTGCTGGTCTACACCGAGCTGTGGGTCGGCTTCACCGCGATCAGCGCGCTACTGATCCTCGGTCTGGCCCAGACCATCGTCAGCTACCGCGGTAATTCACTGATCCCCGGCTTCGGTGGCAACCGCCCCGTGCTGGCCGAACCGGAGGGTGCATCGGCGGTGACCAACCGGTGAGCCGTTGGCTACGTTGGCTTTTGGTGGTCCTGGTCGTACTGGCGTCGGCCGGCGCAGGCGTCGGCGCCTGGGCTCTGACCCGCGACACAGGATCGGACCTGCCCGAGATCAGCGCCTACTCGCACGGCAAGGCCGTGCGAGTCGGGCCGTACGTGTACTGCAATGTGGTGAACCTCAACGACTGCCAGAACCCGCAGAATCAGGGCCAGCTGTCGGTCACCGAGCGCTATCCGGTCCAGTTGTCGGTGCCGACCTCGATCGGCCGCGCACCGTGGCGGCTGCTGCGCGTCTACGAGGACGAGCGCAATTCGACGACGACGATCTACCGGCCCAATACCGAACTGGCCGTGACGATTCCGACCGTGGACCCGCAGCGCGGCCGGCTGACCGGTGTGGTCGTGCAGCTGCTCACCCTGGTGCAGGACCAGAACGGCGAACTCAGCGACGCCCCGCACGCGGAGTGGTCGGTCCGCCTGGCCTGGCCCTAGCGACTACGCCCGCGGATGCCAGTCCCGGATGGCAGCCGCGAACTGTTCAGGCGCATCAGATTGCACGAAGTGGCCGGCGCCGTGCGTGATCACGGTCCGGTGGTCGGCGAAAGTCTGCTCCCAGCGCCGCAATTCGTTGCTCCTGAACGCGATGTCGGCGTCGCCCCAGATGATGAGCGCGGGCAGGTCCGCGATGGCAGGCAGGCCGGCCTCCACCTCGGCGAGAAACGCGCGGCTGGCGGTGAGCTCGCGAGGGAAGATCGCCGATGCGTCGCGGCGTGCCGGATTGTCCAGGGCCTTCTGATAGTGGCCCATCTCGGCGCGGCTGGGTTTGGCCAGCCGATGCCCCGCGGGAACCATCAGGTTGACGAACAAGTTGAACTGCCGGATCAGCAGTCGACCGATCGGGCCGCCCATCACGTGCGACATGATCTGGACGTGCGGGGCTTCCGTCGGCCAGGCCCACGTGTTGCCCAACACCAATCGTTCGAAGGCGTCCGGATGGTTCTCCACCACCGACAGCCCGATCGGGCCGCCCCAGTCGTGCACCACCAGCGTCACCCGGCGCAGCCCGAGAGCTTCCACGAACGCGCCGACGACCTTCGCGTGCTCGACGGGTAGATAGCCATATCCCGGCGCTGCCGTCGACAACCCGAATCCGGGATAATCGATTGCCACGCAACGGAATTTGTTTCGCAGCTCCTTGATGACATCGCGGTAGACGAATGACCAGGTCGGGTTGCCGTGCAGAAACAGCAGCGTCGGCCCCTCCCCTTCGTCGATGTAGTGGACGGTGTGACCATCGACATCGATGAACCGGCTCACGAACGGAAACAAGGCGTCGTCGACCCATCCGGGTCGCTGCGTCACCGTCATATCGATCCCTCCTCGGTGTCACTTGATATAATCAAGCAGACATTAACTTTGCAAGTGGAGCGCAATGAGTCGAGATTACGGTCAGTACTGCGGACTGGCCCGGGCCCTGGATGTGGTCGGCGACCGGTGGAATCTGCTGATCGTCCGCCAACTGCTGGTGGCGCCCGCCCGCTACCGCGATCTGCGCGACGGCCTGCCCGGCATCGCGACGAACCTGCTGACCGACCGACTCCGTGAGCTGGAGACCGCAGGCGTCGTCGAGCGGCGACTGGCCGAGGACACCAACGCAATCACCTACGCACTCACCGAATGGGGAGCGCAACTTCGCGAGCCGATCGAAGGGCTCATCCGGTGGTCGACACCGCTGATGATCCGCGGGGCACAGGGCGATGAGTTCCGCGCCGAATGGCTACTGCTGGCACTTCCCGCGCTGTTCACCGGCCGCAGGCCCACCCGGTCGGCCACCGTCGGAATCGACCTCGACGGCGAGATCATCCAGGCCCACGCCAACCGCTCGGGAGTCGACGTGAGCCTGCCCGACGGACGCACCTTCGATGCCGTCCTCAAGACCGAGGCGTCGATCGTTCTCGGGCTGGCGACGGGGCTGTTGACCCTCGATGACGTTGCGGCACAGGTCGATATCGACGGCGACCGGGCCGCCATGGAGACGGTCTTCGCGCGCTAACCCGCGCCGTGCCCGGCAGGCACCCGCTCACCCTCTCGGGTCGGGCCCGGCGGCGTTCCGTCGCCAAACGGTCTGCCGCCCAAGGCTTCCCGGCCATGCGGTGTCAGCCAGTTCGACAGGTCTGGCCCCTTCGGCACGATCCCGGTGGGATTGATGTCGGAATGCACGATGTAGTAGTGCTGCTTGATCTGGACGAAGTCGCATGTGTCACCGAATCCCGGTGTCTGGAACAGATCTCGGGCGTAGGCCCACAGCACCGGCAGTTCGGCGAGCTTCGACCGGTTGCACTTGAAGTGGCCGTGGTAGACGGGATCGAAGCGGGCCAACGTGGTGAACAGCCGGACGTCCGCCTCAGTGATGGTGTCCCCCACCAGATATCGCTGATCGGCCAGCCGCTCGGACAGCCAGTCCAACGCGGTGAACAACCGGTCGTAGGCCCTGTTGTAGGACTCCTGCGAACCGGCGAACCCGCAGCGGTACACGCCGTTGTTCACCTCGGTGTAAATGCGTTGCGCCACTTCGTCGATCTCGTCGCGCAGCGGCTCGGGGTACAACTGCGGCGCGCCCTCGCGGTGGTAGGCCGTCCATTCGGTGGAGAAGTCCAGCGTGATCTGCGCGAAGTCGTTGGTGACCACCTGACCCGTCGCGACTTCGACGATCGCCGGGACCGTGATGCCTTTGGGGTAGTCCGGGAACCGGGCGAAGTAGGCGTCCTGAAGGCGCGGAATCTTCAGCACCGGGTCCACACCACCGGGATCGAGATCGAAGGTCCAGCTGCGCTCGTCGTGCGTCGGCCCGCAGAACCCGATGGACAGCACGTCCTCCAGGCCGAGCAGCCGGCGCACGATGATCGTCCGGTTCGCCCACGGGCAGGCCCGCGCGACGATCAGCCGGTACCGGCCGGCCTCGACCGGATAGCCGTCAGCACCGTCGGCGGTGATCCGGGTGGTGATGTAGTTGGTATCGCGATTGAACTCGCCGCCTCCGGCGACATAGGCACCCACGACTCCAGTGTGCGCCCGTTACGCGTCGAGCTCCCGGGCGACCGCCTTGACCACTTCGGAGACCCGTCGCGCGACCTTGCGGTCCGGGTAGCGACCCTTGCGCAGCTCGGGCTGCACAGCGCCTTCGAGCAGCGTGATCATGTCCTCGACCATGCCGTGCAATTCGTCGGGGGTGTGCTTGCGTTCGACGGGCGTGGCCTCACGCCGGGTCCGGGTCAGGCTCGGCGGCGGATCGATCAGCTTGACGCTCAACGCCTGCGGGCCGCGACGCCCGGATGCCACCCCGAACTCGACCTTCTGACCGGCCTTGAGACCTTCGACGCCCTCAGGCAACGCCGACGCACGGACGTAGACGTCCTCGCCCTCCTCCTGGGACAGGAAGCCGAAGCCCTTCTCGGCGTCGTACCACTTCACCTTGCCGGTCGGCACTGGTCTCACCTGCTTGTCTAACGGGTCCATGACAACATGACGAAGCGTCCCGCCGGTGCAGGACGCGTGCCGGTGATCCTACTCGGGAACACCTGTGCCCAGCACCTGAGTTCTGTTGGGTAGGCTGGGCAAACCGCTGGAGGAGACATGCGCCTGATCCTGAACGTCATCTGGTTGCTGTTCGGCGGGCTATGGCTTGCCCTCGGCTATCTGCTGGCCGCGCTGGTGAGCTTCGTTCTGATCATCACCATTCCGTTCGGGTTCGCCGCGCTGCGGATCGCCAACTACGCCCTGTGGCCGTTCGGACGAACCATTGTCGAAAAGCCCGGCCCGCGGCCCGGCGCTCTGGTCGGCAACGTCATCTGGATCCTGCTGTTCGGCCTGTGGCTGGCGATCGGCCATCTGGTCAGCGCGGCCGCCATGGCGATCACGATCATCGGAATCCCGCTGGCGCTGGCCAATCTCAAACTGATCCCGGTGTCGCTGGTGCCGCTGGGCAAGGAGATCGTGTCCGCCGACGCTCGGGTGCCGGCATGACACTGACCACGCTCGGGCTGCCTGCGATCCGCCGCGACGACGACGAACCGCCGGCCGAGATGCCGCGCAGCGGCCCGCTGGTCGACACCTTCGGCCGGGTGGCCACCGATCTGCGGGTGTCGCTGACCGACCGGTGCAATCTGCGCTGCACCTATTGCATGCCTGCCGAAGGCCTGGACTGGCTGCCCGGCGACGAGCTGCTGACCCGCGACGAACTCGTCCGTCTGCTGACGCTGGCCGTGACCCGCCTGGGCATCACCAGCGTTCGCTTCACCGGCGGCGAGCCGCTGCTGTATCGCGAGCTCGAAGACGTGGTGTCGGCGGTGGCGGCGTTACGCCCGCGCCCGGAGATCGCGCTCACCACCAACGGCCTGGGTTTGGCCCGCCGTGCCCAGGCTCTGGCCGACGCGGGCCTGAATCGGGTCAACGTTTCGCTCGACACCGTCGACGCGGAGCACTTCGCCGCCATCACCCGTCGCGACCGGCTCACCGACGTGCTCGACGGTCTGTCCGCCGCGGCGGCCGCCGGATTGGGACCGGTCAAGGTCAACGCGGTCCTGGACCATGACAGCGGCCTTGATGACGCCGTCGAGCTGCTGGAGTACTGCCTGCGCCACGGCTATCAACTGCGGATCATCGAGCAGATGCCGCTCGACGCCAGTCACCTGTGGCGCCGCGACGCCAACCTGGGTGCCGACGAGATCTTCGCCGCGCTGGCCGCACACTTCGACCTGACGCCGGATCCTGCCCCGCGCGGCTCGGCCCCGGCTCAGCTGTGGCGGGTCAACGGCGGCCCGGCCACGGTCGGCATCATCGCCTCGGTCTCGCACGCGTTCTGCTCGGCATGCGACCGGACCCGCTTGACCGCCGACGGGCAGATCCGCAACTGCTTGTTCTCCGCGGAGGAATCCGACCTGTGCGTGCTGCTGCGCCGCGGCGCGGACGACGACGCGCTCGAGTCCGCATGGCGCGCCGCGATGTGGCGCAAAGCGGCCGGGCACGGCATCAACAATCCGGATTTCGTACAGCCGCAACGCCCGATGAGTGCGATCGGTGGCTGACGTGGCCCAGTCGGTCGAGGTGACCGTGCGTTTCTTCGCCGCGGCCCGCGCCGCGGCGGGCACGGAGTCGGATCGGCTCACTGTGCACCCCGGTGCGTCTGTCGCCGACGTGGTGAATGAATTGGGTTCTCGCAGCGAGGAATTAGCGCGGGTGTTGCAGCGCTGTTCGTTTCTGCGCGACGGTGTCGCGGTCCGGGACAAGGCCACCGAGCTGCACTCCGGTCAGACACTCGACGTGCTACCCCCGTTCGCCGGCGGGTGACCGTGATTTGCGTCACATCACGATCAGGTAACGAGATGGCCACGGTGCGGTTGAGTGTCGTAACTACCTGGGCCAACGCCGAGCTATCTAGGGGCTTTAACCTTTTCTAAGGTTTGCCGGTAGCAGAAACGCCCGGAAATGCAAAAGATGACGGCACTCCGGTCTCCTATTACCGTCTGTCGGAGGTCAGCCCCCTCAACCCGGGAAGACCCTCTCCGCTCTTAGCGCTGAGCTCCATCCAAGGAGCGGGGAGACCAACGAACACCATGGATGGAGGCGGGGGACCCACCGGTCCACCGATAGGACTTGGAGCCGCTTGCGGCTCCTCGGGGTGAAGCCGAGATCGTTTCCACCAGAGACGACGACGGCCGGGCGACCTCTCCAGCCCGAACCCGACAGCTGACCTCGCAGGCGCATTGAAGAGAGGAACACTTCGCCATATGAGTGGACGGCATCGCAAGCCCACTTCTTCGTCAGTCAGCGTCGCCAAGATCGCGGTCACCGGTGCGGTCATCGGAGGCGGCAGCCTCGCCCTCGCCGGGCAGGCCCAGGCAGCTCCCGATGCCGAATGGGATCAGGTTGCTCGCTGTGAATCCGGCGGCAACTGGGGCATCAACACCGGCAACGGTTACCAGGGCGGCCTTCAGTTCTCCCCCAGCACGTGGTCCGCGCACGGTGGCGGTCAGTACGCCCCGGCCGCGAACATGGCCAGCAAGGACCAGCAGATCGCCATCGCCGAGCGCGTTCTGGCAAGCCAGGGCCGTGGTGCCTGGCCGGTGTGCGGTCGTGGCCTCTCGGGTGCGACCCCGCGCAACGTAGTCAACGAGCCCACTCCGGCCGACGCACAGATCCAGCCCGCCGCGTTCGACGCGCCGGCACCGGATGCTCCCGCTCCGGAGGCCCCGCAGGATCTGCCCCCGGCACCCCAGGATGTGGCGCCCGCGCCGCAGGACCTGCCCCCGGCTCCGCAGGATCTCCCGCCGGCACCCCAGGATGTGGCGCCGGCCCCGCAGGACCTGCCGCCCGCACCGGTCGACGTACCGCCCGCTCCGCAGCCCGAGGTCGTCCCGGTGGCTCAAGAGGCCGCACCGCCGGCCGCCGAGCCCGTGATCGACACCGCCCTTCCGGTACCCGCCCCCGAGGCACCGGCAAACCCTGACGAGCAGACCATCACGGTGCAGGCGTCCTCGATCCATTTCGTGCCGCAGGCTCCGGTCGACCCGGCGGTTCCGCCGACGCTTCCGCCGGCTCCCGCTCCGGCCCCGGCTGATCCCGCCGCGGCGCCCGCCCCGGCCACCGGTGTGGTGGCGGCCGGCCCGACCGGCCAGCTGCCCGACGGCATCCCGCACCTTACGAGCCCGTCGAACCTGCCGCCGGGAACCAGCGACCAGCCTGAAGGCCCGCAGGACGGCCCGAATGTCACGTACCTCAAGGAACTGTGGCACGCGGTCCAGACTCAGCAGGTGAGCAAGGGCGACGCGCTGCTGGCGCTGACCCAGCGTCCGCTGAACACCCCGGTGACCAACGATCCGAGCATGGGTGTGGCTCCGGCCGACCCGAACGCTCCGGCACCCGGCCCCGGCGCTCCTGCACCGGTCCTGCCGGCACCGGACGCTCCGGCTCCGGCACCCGCTCAGTAAGCCGTCAGGCCGAATTCACCCACTCGTCGGTTCCGTCGGCGAAGAACTGGTGCTTCCACACCGGTAATCGTTCCTTGACGGTGTCGACGAGCAGAGCACACGCGTCGAACGCCGCCCTCCGGTGGTCGGCCGCCACGGCGGCCACCAGGGCGGCGTCGCCGATGTGCAGCACGCCAACCCGATGACTCGCGGCGATCGCCCGCACGCCGGTGGCTTTCGCGGCCACCTCGGCGATCGCCTCGAACAAGGTCTCCTCGGCGAGCGGATGTGCGGAGTACTCCAGCCGGATCACGTCCCGGCCGCCGTCGTGGTTGCGCACCACCCCGGAGAAGCCGACCACCGCGCCGGCGGCATCGTCGGCGACGAGCTGTTCGTGCTCGGTCAGTGAGATGGGCCCCTCGACGAGCGCGGCCCGCAGGATGCGTGTCATCAGCGGTGATCCCCTCCGGCCAGTTGATCCAGTGCGTGGTCGAGGATGTCGGCGAGCACCGCCAGACCGTCGCGCACCCCGCCCGTCGACCCGGGCAGGTTGACCACAAGTGTGCGGCCCGCCACCCCGCACACACCCCGGGACAGCACTGACGTCGGGACCTTCGGCAGACCGGACCGGCGGATCGCGTCGGCCAGCCCGGGGATCTGGTAGTCCAGGACACCGAGAGTGGCCTCCGGGGTGGCGTCGGTCGGCGATATCCCGGTGCCGCCGGAGGTGATGACGACGTCGGCTCCGGCGTCGATGGCCGCGCGCAGGGCGTCGCCGACGGCGCTGCCGTCGACAACCACGCTGGGGTCGGGCACCTCGAAGCCGCGCTCGGCTAGCCAGGCGACGACGATGGGGCCGGTCCGGTCTTCGTAGACACCGGTCGCGGCCCGGGTCGAGGCGATCACAACCCGTGCGGACCGTGTCACGTCGGGCGCACCCACAGGCCGGTCTTGCCGCCTTCCTTGCGCAGCACCCGGATGTTCTCGATGCGCGCGGCCGGGTCGACGGCCTTGATCATGTCGTAGACCGTCAGTGCCGCGACGCTGACGGCGGTCAGCGCTTCCATCTCGACACCGGTGCGGTCGGTGGTGCGCACCGACGCGGTCACGCCGACCTCGGCGTCACCGATCGCGAACTCGATGTCCACTCCGGTCAGTGCCAGGTGGTGGCACAGCGGGATGAGGTCGCTGGTGCGCTTGGCGGCCAGAATGCCGGCGACCCGTGCGGTCGCCAGCGCGTCACCCTTGGGCAGGCCCCCGGCCGTGATCAGCGCGACGACTTCGGCGGTGGTGTGAACGGAACCGGCCGCCACCGCGGTGCGGGTGGTGGCAGCCTTGTCGGTGACGTCGACCATGTGCGCCGCACCGTGCTCATCGAGGTGCGAGAGGCGGCGCTGAGGCCCGTTGGTCACCGTTACTTGTTGACGACGGTGACCGGGTGCAGATACGGCAGGTCAGAGGCCGGCAGCGGGAACGTGATGTCACCGAACGGGGACAGCGCGCCTGCTCTGTCGGCAGCGAGTTCGCTTACGGCGTGGTCGTCGGGGTCGCTGGTCGGCCAGCCATTGTCGACGTACCTTGTCTTCTTCTCAGCCACGGCAACATTCTGTCATCTGCCGGGCCGGGTTGTGCATACAGGCGGCTGTTTTACGCTGGTCAACAATGACTGAATCGTCCTCGCCAGGGATGCCGCTGGGCGCCTGGCTGGCCGATCTGCCCGACGATCGGCTGATCCGCCTGCTCGAGCTGCGGCCGGATCTCGCCCAACCGGCCCCCGGCAGCATCGCGGCCCTGGCCGCCCGCGCGGTGGCCCGGCAATCGGTGAAGGCCGCCACCGATGAGCTCGACTACCTGCGGCTGGCCGTCCTCGACGCCCTGATCGTGCTGCACGCCGAGACCACGGCCGCGCCGGTGTCCAAGCTGGTGGCGCTCATCGGCGAGCGCGCCGACGAGCAGTCGATCCTTACCGCGCTGGACGACCTGCGGGAGCGCGCCCTGGCGTGGGGGGACAGCGCGGTTCGGGTGTCGGCCGAGGCGGCCGCCGGCCTGCCGTGGTATCCCGGGCAGGCGATTCTCGAAGACTCCACGCGATCGGGCGCGGAGATCTCCGCGGCCATCGACGCCCTTGACGAGCCGCAGCTCGAACTGCTCGACCGGCTGCTGATGGGCTCCCCCGTCGGCCGCACCCGCGATGCCGCGCCGGGCGCCCCCGCCGATCGACCCGTGCCGCGGCTGCTCGCCGCCGGGCTGCTGCGCCAACTCGACGAAGAGACGGTGATCCTGCCGCGACAGGTCGGCCAGGTGCTGCGCGGTGAGGAGCCGGGGCCGGTGAGCCTGGTGGCGCCCGACCCGGTGGCCAGCACGACGACGGCCGCCGACGTCGACGCGACCGCGGCAGGTGCCGTGCTGGACCTGATTCGCGAGATCGAGCTCGTCATCGAATCCCTTTCTGCCGCACCGGTTCCCGAGTTGCGCAGTGGCGGGCTGGGGGTGCGTGAGGCCAAACGGCTGAGCAAGCTCACCGGTATCGACGAACAGCGCCTGGGATTGGTCCTCGAGGTCAGTTCGGCCGCCGGGCTGATCGCCAGCGGCACCCCCGACCCGGAGCCGCAGGACGGTTCGGCCCCGTACTGGACGCCGACGGTGGCAGCCGACCGATTCCTCGAGACGCCGACCGCCGCGCGCTGGCACCTGCTGGCCACCAATTGGCTGGAGTTGCCGTCCCGCCCGGGCTTGATCGGCAGCCGCGGACCCGACGGCAAACCCTATGCGGCACTGTCTGATTCGCTGTATTCGACGGCCGCGCCGCTGGACCGCCGGCTACTCCTGGAGCTACTCGCCGGGCTACCGCCCGGCTCGGGCGTCGATGCGCTGCACGCCTCGCGGGCCTTGATCTGGCGCCGCCCGCGGTGGGCGGCACGGCTGCAGCCCGAGCCGGTCGCGCATCTGCTCGACGAGGCGCACGCGCTGGGCCTGATCGGCCGCGGAGCGCTCAGCACACCGGCGCGCGTCCTGCTCGACGGCGACGAGGACGCCGCCATCGAGGCGATGGGCAAGGCGCTGCCCGCACCGATTGACCACTTCCTGGTGCAGGCCGACCTGACCGTGGTGGTGCCCGGTCCGCTGCAGCGTGAGCTGGCCGACGAATTGGCGGCGGTTGCCGCGGTGGAATCGGCGGGCGCGGCCATGGTGTACCGGGTCAGCGAAGCCTCCATCCGGCACGCACTGGACACCGGCCGCACCGCGGGCGCGCTGCACACCTTCTTCGAGCGACACTCGAAAACCCCTGTCCCTCAAGGTTTGACGTATCTGATCAACGACGTCGCCCGGCGGCACGGACAGCTGCGGGTCGGAATGGCGTCGTCGTTCCTGCGTTGCGAGGACCCGACGCTGCTCGCCCATGCGGTCGCCGCGCCGGCCTTGGAACATCTCGAGGTGCGGCAGCTGGCCCCCACGGTGGCGGTGTCGCAGGCACCGATCGGCGATCTGCTCGCGGCGTTGCGCGCGGCAGGCTTCGCGCCGGCCGCCGAGGATTCATCGGGGGCGATCGTCGACCTCCGGCAGCGCGGCGCCCGGGTGGCCACGCCCCAGCACCGCCGGTTGTTCCGCGCGCTGCCCAAGCCGAACGCGGACACCCTGGCCTCGGTGGTGTCGGTGCTGCGTCGGGTGGACTCCACCACCCCGTTCGCCAACGTCCGCCTCGACCCGGCGGTGTCGATGGCCCTGCTGCAGCAGGCGGCGATGGAACAAAAAGACGTGGTCATCGGTTATGTCGACGCGGCAGGTGTCGCCACCCAGCGAGTGGTGCGCCCGCTCACCGTCAGCGGCGGTCAGCTGATGGCCTGGGATCCGACCCAGGGCCGCCCCCGCGAATTCGCGGTGCACCGCGTGACGTCGGTGATGTCCGCCGACGCTGGATAATGGAGTGTGTTATGCCGCCGGCGACCGATGCAGAGCGAGGAACGAGCGATGAGGAGGAGCGGCGTAGATGACTGAGGGTCCGTTAATCGTGCAGTCCGACAAGACGGTGCTGCTCGAAGTCGACCACGAACTTGCCAGCGCCGCACGGGCGGCGATCGCCCCGTTCGCGGAGCTGGAACGCGCCCCTGAGCACATTCACACCTACCGCATCACCCCGCTGGCGTTGTGGAACGCCCGCGCCGCCGGCCACGACGCCGAGCAGGTGGTCGACGCGCTGGTCAGCTTCTCGCGCTACGCCGTGCCGCAGCCGCTGCTGGTCGACATCGTCGACACCATGGCCCGCTATGGCCGCCTGCAGTTGGTCAAGCATCCGACGCAGGGCCTGACACTGGTCAGTCTCGACCGGGCAGTGCTGGAAGAGGTGCTGCGCAACAAGAAGATCAGCCCGATGCTGGGTGCGCGCATCGACGACGACACCGTGATCGTCCACCCCAGCGAACGCGGTCGGGTAAAGCAGATGCTGCTCAAGATCGGCTGGCCGGCCGAGGATCTGGCCGGCTACGTCAACGGCGAAGCACACCCGATCGACCTCGAGCAGGACGGTTGGGAGCTCCGCGACTATCAGCAGATGGCCGCCGACTCGTTCTGGGACGGCGGCTCGGGCGTCGTGGTGCTGCCGTGCGGTGCGGGCAAGACGCTGGTCGGCGCGGCCGCGATGGCCAAGGCCGGGGCGACGACGCTGATCCTGGTCACCAATACGGTGGCCGGACGGCAGTGGAAGCGGGAGCTGATTGCCCGGACGTCGCTGACCGAGGAGGAGATCGGCGAATATTCCGGTGAGCGCAAGGAGATTCGCCCCGTCACCATCGCCACCTATCAGGTGATCACCCGGCGCACCAAGGGCGAATACAAGCACCTCGAGCTGTTCGACAGCCGCGACTGGGGCTTGATCATCTACGACGAGGTGCACCTGCTGCCCGCGCCGGTGTTCCGGATGACGGCCGATCTGCAGTCGCGCCGTCGGCTGGGGCTCACCGCGACGCTGATCCGCGAGGACGGCCGCGAAGGCGACGTGTTCAGTCTGATCGGGCCGAAGCGGTACGACGCCCCGTGGAAGGACATCGAGGCGCAGGGCTGGATCGCACCGGCCGAATGCATCGAGGTCCGCGTCACGATGACCGACAACGAGCGCATGCTGTACGCGGTCGCCGAACCCGACGAGCGCTACAAGCTCTGCTCGACCGCGCATTCGAAGATCGCGGTGGTGAAGTCGATCCTCGCCAAGCATCCCGACGAGCCCACGCTGGTGATCGGCGCCTACCTCGACCAGCTCGACGAGCTCGGCACCGAGCTGAATGCGCCGGTGATCCAGGGCTCGACGAAGAACGCCGAGCGCGAGCAGCTGTTCGACGCGTTCCGCAGTGGTGAAGTGAAGACGCTGGTGGTCTCCAAGGTCGCGAACTTCTCGATCGATCTGCCGGAAGCGTCGGTGGCCGTTCAGGTTTCGGGCACGTTCGGTTCGCGCCAGGAGGAGGCCCAGCGGTTGGGCCGGCTGCTTCGCCCCAAGCACGACGGCGGCGGCGCGGTGTTCTACTCCGTCGTGTCCCGCGACAGTCTGGACGCCGAGTACGCGGCGCACCGGCAGCGGTTCCTCGCCGAACAGGGCTACGGCTATGTCATCAAGGACGCCGACGACCTGCTCGGCCCCGCAATCTGAGCCTGACCCAGCTGCCATAGCGGGACGTCAGCAACAATTCGCTGCCCGTTGAACGCAGCGCTGTCCCCACGAAATGAATCCGACGGCGAATCCAGCAACGACACGTTAGTCTCGCCACGAGCGTGGTCGGGTGACAAAGGGGTACAACGTGGGCGCAGCGGGATTTGTCGGTCGGGTTGGTGGTTTGGCGGTCGCGCTGGGCGTGGGTGCCGCGGTGTGCAGCGGCGCGACGGCATGGGCCGACGATGGCGGTCCCTCGGCGCAGGCCGGCTCGGCCCGGTCGGGGTCCAGTCAGACGACCGCAGGCCCGGCCAAGCACAGCGCCGCCCCGAAGGCTGCGTCCGGGCGGTCGCGTCCGGTGTCGACAGTGCGCGCCCAATCGATCACCTCGGTGCCGGCCACGGCGACACCAACGGCGCAGTCGGATCCGTCGGCACCGCAGACGCCGCCGGCCGATTCGCCATTGGAGCTGGCGGCGCTGGCCTGCAGCCGTCGCGACACCGGCATCTCGGCCCGCACAGCCGCGGCGGCATCCTTGGCGCCGGAAGCCTTGGTACAGGCCGCTGCTGCGCAGAACACCGCATTGATCATGGGCCCCAGCGGTGTTCCGATCCCCAAGCCGAGCTACATCAGCAGCGTCTTCAATCTCTACATCGCACCGTCATACCCGGGGTCCATCCCATTCCAGCTGGATACGCCCGAGGGCCTGTATCCGATCACCGGTGTGAAGAGCCTGCCACTGAATGTGTCAGTGCAGCAGGGTATTCAGATCCTGGCCGCGTCCATCGCCGAACAGGTCGCCGCGGGTAATACCGCCACGGTCTTCGGTTACTCCCAGAGCGCGATCATCTCGTCTTTGATCATGAGCCAGCTCCCGCAGGGCACACCCGTCGAATTTGTGTTGGTCGGTAACGAGATGAACCCCAACGGCGGCATGCTGTCCCGATTCCCCGGCTTGAATCTGCCGAGTCTGGGCCTGCCGTTCTATGGTGCCACACCGGAAAACGCCTTCCCCACAACGAACTACACCCTGGAGTACGACGGGTTCGCCGACTTCCCGCGCTACCCGCTCAACGTCCTTTCGGTGCTCAACGCCGGGCTGGGCATCATCTTCGTGCACACCAAGTACGCGGATCTGACCTCCCAACAGGTGAATTCGGCCATTGCGCTGCCGACCACCGACCCCAGCCAGAAGTACTACATCATCCCGACTTCGAATCTGCCGCTGCTTGAACCGCTGCGCCTACTGCCGGTGATCGGTAACCCGGTGGCCGATCTGTTGCAGCCCGCGCTGAAGGTCATCGTGAACCTCGGCTACGGCGATCCCCAATACGGATGGTCCACCAACGGATTCGCCAATCAGCAGACGACGTTTGGATTCATCCCCGACGTCAACTGGGGACAGGTCGCCAACCTGTTCGTTGCCGGCATCGGGCAGGGCCTGCACGACTTCGCCGCTGACGTCAGCCCGGGCGGGGTGATGTCGCAGGAACTCGCGGCGCTGAAGTTGCCGACGTCCGGACCGGCCCCCGTGCTCCCAACCCCCGCGGGCGTCATCTCGACACTGCAAACGGTGATCACCGACGTCGCCTACACCATCTCCAATTCCGCGGCGGCACTCTATGCGGCGGCGCTACCGACGGCCGACATCGCCAACGCCATCGTCACGGTGCTGCCCGCCTACGGAATCAACCTGTTCCTCAGCGGAATTCAGCAAGCACTTTCCGGCGACGTGATCAACGGGCTGGTCAACGCGATCGGACTTCCGATCGCAGCCGCTACCGGGCTGGTCACCACGGCAGGCCTGATCGAGGCGCTCGTCCTGATCCAGGCAGTCCAGGGATTCCTGGGTCAGGAGACTAACGTCTAGAGCGAAAGGATTGTCGCCGAAGCGGTTCCGGGTGCGCCGTACACCTGTGCGAGTCCGACGCGGGGGTTGCCCGGCACCTGACGTTCGCCGGCCTCGCCACGCAGCTGGCGCACCAGCTCGTGCATCTGACGCAGGCCCGAGGCGCCGATCGGCTCGCCGTTGGCGATCAGCCCGCCATCGGTGTTGATCGGCAGCGATCCGTGGATCTCGGTGGCGCCGTCGGCCAGCAGCTTCTCCTGCTCACCGTCGGCGCACAGTCCGGTCTCGGCCATGTGGATGATCTCGGCGCCGGCGTCGGTGTCCTGAAGCTGGGCGATGTCGATGTCCTCCGGGCCGATGCCGGCCTCCTCGTAGGCCGCCTTCGCCGCGTACACAGTCGGCGACACGTCCTCGTCGAGCGGGGCCGACGTGCCGTGCACCTCGTAGGCGCCGAAGGTGCGGGTACGAATCTCGCTGGCGCGCACGTACACCGGCTTGTCGGTGAAGCGGTGGGCGATGTCGGCGCGGCACATGATGACCGCGGCGGCGCCCTCATCCGGAGCACAGAACATGTACTGCCGCAGCGGGTAATTCAGCACCGGCGAGGCCATGATCTCCTCGACGGAGATTTCCTTGCGCCGGAAGGCATTCGGGTTCAGCACGCCGTTGCGGAAGTTTTTGTTGGCCACCCGCGCCAGCGTCTCTTCGGAGATACCGTGATCGTGGATGTAGCGGTTGGCCTTGATGCCGAAGAACTTGGTGGTGACGAACTGCCCGTTCTGGGCGTACCACTGCGGCAGCGCCAGCTTGGCCGGGTCGTCGGTGAACGCTCCGCGCGGATGCTTGTCCAGGCCGACGGCGATGCCGATGTCGTACTTGCCGAGCCGGATGGTGTCCGCGGTCTGCTGGATGGCGCTGGCCGCGGTGGCACAGGCATTGAAGACGTTGGTGAACGTGATGCCGGTCAGGCCGACCAGGCGGGTCACCGCGTCCGGGTTGGACACCTCATAGCTGCCGCCGAAGCCGAACTGGATGTCTTTCCACTCCGCGCCGGAATCCTTCAGCGCCAGCTCGATCGCCTCGGCACCCATCTGCATGGCGGTCTTCTCGAACCGTCCGAACGGATGCAGGCCGACCCCGATGATCGCGACGTCATTACTCATGCTCAGGCCTCCGCCGGCTGGAACGCGAACGTGACGACCTCATTGCCGTCGGCGTCGGTGGCGAACGGGATCATCGTCAGCTCGACGTCCATGCCCCACTTGAGCTTCTCGGGGTCGTTCTCGGTGAGCCGGCCCTCGACGCGCACGACGTCCTCGAGCTGGACCAGGCCGACACCGAACGGGACGAAGTCCTTACCGGTCGGGCCGATATAGGGGGCGCCGGGCGGGAAGCCCTGCGTGGTCCACGCGACCAGGGTGCCGCGTCGGGGCAGCTTGACCTCATTCATGCCGCCCGCGCTGCAGTGCGGGCAGCGCTCCTGGCTGGGAAAGACCACGGCCGAACAGTTGGCACATTTGCTACCGATCAGCTGCGGATTGTCTTCCGGCCAAGTGGAGATTTCGGGCGCCAGGGCCTTTTGCATAGCGGCATCCTTCGTAGTCCAGGTCAGTAGCCGGATCGTACAACACTGTTGGCTCTGGTTGGAAACCGCATTCTCATCTGAGTGCACGCGCTTCTCACGTGAGCGCGGGAATCACCTCGCGCTCGAACAGCTCGATACCCGACCGGTCGTAGGCGGCCTCCGGGAAGTAGCAGATCACGTACCCGCAGCCCAGCTCGCGCAGCTCCGTCAGGCTCTCGATGACCTGCTCGGGCGTGCCTGCGGCCGAGCCGGGCGCACTGACCGTCGTCATCATCGCGTCGGCGGCCGCGTCGCCGCAGACGCCGGCCAGCCGGTCGCGCACCCGCTTCACCCGCGCGCTGACGTCGTCGGCCGAAGTGCCGAGGATCGCGTTGACATTGGCCGAGCGGACGATCGCGTCGAAGTCGGTACCCACCTCGCGACAGTGTTCGGCGAGCACCTGCGACTTGTGCTTGAACCCGTCGGGCTCGGAGGTGAAGTTGGTGTACTGCGCGTACTTCGCCGCGATCTTGAGCGTGACCTTCTCGCCACCGCCGGCGATCCATAGCGGAATCCCGTTCTCCTGCAACGGCTTAGGTGCGACGATCGCTCCATCCACCTGATACTGCTTGCCGTCGAAGGTCACCTTTCCCATCTGCCAGGCGTCGCGCATGATCTGCACGCCCTCGTCGAGGCGGGCCAGCCGCACCCCGGCGGAGGGGAAGCCGTAGCCGTAGGCGCGCCACTCGTGCTCGTACCAGCCGCCGCCGATGCCCATCTGCACCCGGCCACCGGAGATGATGTCGGTGGTGGCGGCGACCTTGGCGAGGTAGACCGGGTTGCGGTAGCTCATCGCGGTGCACATCTGGCCGAGCTTGATCCGTGTGGTGGTCGCGGCATAGGCCGCCATCAGGGTCCACGCCTCGTGCGTGGCTTCGTCGGTCGGGATCGGCACGGTATGGAAATGGTCGTAGACCCAGAGCGAGTCCCACGGACCCGCGTCGGCGTGATCGGCCAGATCACGCATTACCTGCCAGTGCTTGTCAGTGGGAATGCCGGCCAGATCGAGTCGCCAGCCCTGCGGGATGAACAGTCCGAAGCGCATGGCCCGACTCTACGGTCGAGCGAGCCAGCCGACTAGCGGCGACGATCAGTGCTTTGGACGGCCCCTAGACGGCAATCGGCCCCTCCCATACGGGAGGGGCCAATGCTCCCCCTTGCCTCCTCATTCCCCTGGCGTAATGCCCATCACACCGCAAAAGCTAGCTGAGAGCAAGCTGAGACGCAGTATTTCAGCAAAAATTCTTGCGCGCGCAGGCAAATGAATCCAGAACGGGCGTCCCGCTATACAGTTCTGACATATGGCGAGTTCAGACCCACTTCATCGAAACAGTCGTCGCGGCAAATCAGGTGCTATCCATTCGGTGAGGCAATTCGTTCAGCAACTGACGTCACGAAATGGCCAATCGTGAAACGCACGTGAGTTTGCTCGGATTGTCGCGAGCGACAGTTGTTCCTGCTCACCCCGGCCCGCTAGTCGGCCCACAAGGTTTGCGATTTCGTGGCGATCGGCCAGACCCCCGGATTCTTCGCCGAGCCGGCCATCGCGCCGCGCACGACGTGCTGGCAATGACCCGGCCCGGGCCGGCGCCTAACCCGCACCGCCGCGGTACATCGCGGCTATGTCACGAAGCGAAACTTTGAGCGATTGGTTCCGTGGAAGTTCCGCGACAACGACCACCTCGACCGGCACATAGTGCTTGGGCAGGGCGTTGCGGACCAGGTCCACGAGTTCGGCCGGGTCGGGTGTGGGCGTTCCCGGCATGACCTCGACCGCGGCGAACGGCACCTCGCCGAGCCGCGCATCGGGTACACCGACGACCGCGGCGTCGCGGACCGACGGATGGCCGACGAGGACCCGCCGGACGATCTCCGGCAGCACCTTGAATCCGCCGCGATTGATCGCGCCGTCGGCCCGGCCGTGCAGCGTGATGAACCCGTCGGCATCGATGGACGCCAGGTCGTTGGTGCGGATCCACTCCGGGCTGATGGCTGCGATCTTGGCTTCCAGGATTCCCTGTTCACCTGTCGGCACCTCGCCGCTGCCGGCCGGGTCGGTGATGCGGACCTCGGTATTGGGCATCACCCGACCCGAGCTGGCGCGCTTGGCGGTGCCGAACTCCCGATACAGATCGGGGGTCCAGGTGCACACCGATCCCGCGAATTCGGTTGCACCATAAGCCAAGAGCACCGGAACGCCGTACCGCTGCTCAAAGGCGTCGCGGATTTCGGGATCCAACGGGCCCGCTGCGCTGATCACGTATTCCAGCGAGGCGAGGTCCTCGCGCGGCAGGTCGGCGTCGAGCAGCATGCGGACGGCCGCCGGCTGCAAGCCGCAGCGGCGGATGCCGTAGGTCTTCACCACCCGCACCCACTCCGCGACGCTGAATTTCTCCAGCAGAGCGATCCGTTTGCCCAGGTAGGCCCCGGTGATCAGCTGGCACACCCCGCCGATTCCGCCCAACGGCCAGTACATCAGCTCAGGTGGCTCATCGGCGGAGGCACCGGTGATGGCCACGCTGGACACCGTGTGCTCCAGCACCGAGGCGGGAATCGGGTGCCGCTTCGGCGGCCCGGTGGTGCCGCTGGTGAGCACCTGCAATCCGGTCGAGCCATCCCGGCCGGCCGCATGCAGCCGATCGGACACCCGCTCGATGCCGGCAACGAGTTCCACGGTGGGCGGTGTCAGCGCAACTGCGATACCCGCGGTGCCGGTCCGGCGCGCGGCGGCGATCACCGGCTCGGACCAGTCCTCTCGGTCGGCGACCACCGCGGCCAGCTCCAGCTGTTCGATGTCCCGCCCGATCGCCTCGGCCGACTGGAACGAATAGATCATCGACACCCAACGCCCGGCGCCGAGCAGCCCCACCACCGCCGCCGCGTGCGGTGGCCGGTTGCGGGCCACCACCCCGACGGCCGCACCGTCGGCGACACCGGCCGCCCGCAGCGCGTGGTCGATCGCACCGGCGTAGGCGGCGATCTCGTCGCCGGTGTACCAGCGGCCGTTGAACTCGATGCACGGCGCGTCGCCGTAGCCGGCCAGGCTGGTGGCCAACCTGCTACTGATCGTCGCGGCGCTCTCGCTCACCCGCGCAACGCTAGCCGAGCAGACGCAAAACCCCCCGAAACATCGAGGTTTCGGGGGGTTTCGCGGCTCTTCGCGTGGTTAGAGCAGCGACGCCGGCGGGTTGAACCGCTCGCCGTACTTCTCCGCCAGTTCCTTGGCACGCGCCACGAACCCGGCCTTCCCGCCGTGCGGGTAGCCGACGATCAGCTGGGCGGCGCCACCGGTCCACGGCGGGAAGCCGATGCCCATGATCGAGCCGATGTTGGCGTCGGCGGTCGTGGTGATCACGCCCTCGTCGAAGCACTTCTGGGTTTCCAGCGCCTCGGCGAACAGCATCCGGTCGATCATGTCCTGCAGCGGCGGGGTCGAGGTGCCCGAGTTGAAGGTCTCGCGCAGCCCCGGCCACAACTGGGTCCGCTTGCCGTCGACGTACTCGTAGAAGCCGGCACCGGAAAGCCGTGAGGGACGGCCGATTTCGATCATCTTCTCGACGACGGCCTCGGCCGGGTGCGGCTCGTAGGTGCCACCGGCATCCTCGACGCCCTTGCGGGTGGCGAGCGCGATCTTGTGCATGAGCTCCAGGTTGAGCTCGTCGGAGAGCTGCAGCGGCGGGGCCGGGTAGCCGGCCTGGCTGCCCGCATGCTCGATCGATGCCGGCTCGACACCCTCACCGAGCATCGCCAGCGCCTCGTTGACGAAGGTGCCGATGACCCGGCTGGTGTAGAAGCCGCGGCTGTCGTTGACGACGATCGGGGTCTTGCCGATGGCCAGCGTGTAGTCGAACACCCGGGCCAGCGCCTCGTCAGAAGTCTTCTCGCCCTTGATGATCTCTACCAGCGGCATCTTGTCGACTGGCGAGAAGAAGTGGATCCCGATGAAGTCTTCCTGGCGCTTCACCCCGGCGGCCAGCCCGGTGATCGGCATGGTCGAGGTGTTGGAACCGAGGATCGCATTGGGCTCGACGATGTCCTCGATCTCCTGGAACACCTTGTGCTTGAGCTCCTGGTTCTCGAAGACGGCCTCGATGACGAAGTCGACACCCTTGAAATCGGCAGGGTCACCGGTAGGGGTGATCCGGGCCAGCAGCGCGTCGGACTTCTCCTGCGTGGTCTTGCCACGCTCGAGAGCCTTGGCTTCGAGTTTCTCGGAGTAGCCCTTGCCCTTCTGGGCGGCTTCGAGCGAAACATCCTTCAGCACAACGTCGAAACCGGCCTTGGCGGAGACGTACGCGATGCCCGCGCCCATCATGCCGGCACCGAGCACACCGATCTTGGTGATCGGGGTCTTGCCGATGCCCTCGGGCCGCGAACCACCGGAGTTGATGGCCTGCAGGTCGAAGAAGAACGCCTGAATCATGTTCTTGGCGATCGGCCCGGTGACCAGCTCGGTGAAGTAGCGGCTCTCGATGCGGCTGGCGGTATCGAAGTCCACCTGCGCGCCCTCGACGGCGGCGGCCAGGATGGCCCGCGGTGCCGGCATCGGTGCGCCCTTGAGCTGCTTGCGCAGCAGAGACGGGAACGACGGCAGGATAGCCGCCAGCGACGGGCTGGCCGGGGTGCCACCGGGCATCTTGTAGCCCTTGGCATCCCACGGCTGGGTGTGCGACTCCGGGTTGGCCTTGATCCACGCCTTGGCGGCGGGCACCAATTCCTCGACGCTGCCGACGAGTTCGTCGACCAGACCGTTGTCCTTGGCGGCGGCCGGCTTGAACCGGGTGCCCTGGGACAGCACGTTGACGAAGCCGTTCTGGATGCCGAGCATCCGCGTCACGCGGGTGACGCCGCCACCACCGGGCAGCAGGCCGAGGGTGACCTCGGGCAGCCCGATCTGAACACCCTTGACGTCAGCCACAATTCGGTGATGACAGGCCAGCGCGATCTCCAGGCCACCGCCGAGTGCGGCACCGTTGATGGCCGCGACGACCGGCTTGCCCAGGGTCTCCAGGGCGCGCAGGTCGCGCTTGATGTCCTCGACCTCGGCGAAGATCTCGCCGGCGTTCTCCGGGCCCGCGGTGATCATGCTCTTGAGGTCACCGCCGGCGAAGAAGGTCTTCTTGCCGCTGGTGATCACCACACCGGTGATCGAATCCTTCTCGGCCACAAGACGTTCGACCGCCTTGTGCATGGATTCCTTGTAGTGCTCGTTCATCACATTGGCGCCACCGGTCGGGTCGTCCAACGTCAGCGTGACGATGCCGTCGGCATCCTTGTCCCACGCAATAGTGTTCTCTGCCATGACTTTCCGTTACTCCTAGTTTTCCCGGCTCAGACGCGCTCGATGATGGTGGCCACACCCATGCCGCCGCCGATGCACAGCGTGATCAGGGCACGCTTGGCGCCGCGGCGCTCCAGCTCGTCGACCATGGTTCCGGTGATCATCGCGCCGGTGGCACCCAGCGGGTGACCCATCGCGATCGCACCGCCGTTGACGTTGAGGATCTCGTCGGGGATGTTCAGGTCCTTCTGGAACTTCAGCACCACCGACGCGAAGGCCTCGTTGAGCTCGAACAGATCGATGTCGTCGACGGTCAGGCCGGCACGGTCGAGCACCTTGCGGGTGGCCGGCGTCGGGCCGGTCAGCATGATCGTCGGCTCGGCGCCACTGGTGGCGGTGGCCACGATGCGCGCCCGCGGGGTCAGCCCCTGGGACTTGCCGGCGGCCTCACTGCCGACCAGCACCAGGGCGGCGCCGTCGACGATGCCGGAGCTGTTGCCACCGGTGTGGACGTGGTTGATCTTCTCGAGCCAGTGGTACTTCTGCAGCGCCACATCGTCGAAGCCGGCCATCGCGGCCAGGCCCTCGAAGGCGGGCTTGAGCTTGCCGAGGCTTTCCACGGTGGTGCCGGGACGCATGTGCTCGTCGTGATCCAGGATCACCAGACCGTTCTGGTCTTTCACGGGGACCACGGACTTGGCGAAGTAGCCGCCGGACCAGGCTGCGGCCGCGCGCTCCTGGGACCGCTCGGCGTAGCGGTCGACGTCCTCGCGGGAGAAGCCCTCCATGGTCGCGATCAGGTCGGCGCTGATGCCCTGCGGGACGATGTAATTGTCGAACATGGTGGCCGGGTCGGTGAACATCGCACCACCGTCAGAACCCATCGGGACGCGGCTCATGGACTCGACGCCGCCGGCGAGAACCAGGTCATCCCAGCCGGAGCGGACCTTCTGCGCGGCGGTGTTGACCGCTTCCAGGCCGGAGGCGCAGAACCGGTTGAGCTGCACGCCGCCGACGGTCTCGGGCATTCCGGCCGCGATCACGGCGGTGCGGGCGATGTCGGCACCCTGGTCACCGACCGGGGAGACACAGCCCAGGATGACGTCGCTGATCAGCCTCTCATCGAGGTCGGGGAAGCGGCTACGCAGCTCGTCGATCAGGCCGACCACCAGGTTCAGCGGCTTGACCTCGTTCAGCGCGCCGCCGCGCTGCTTGCCGCGCGGGGTGCGGATGGCCTCGTAGATGAAGGCTTCTTCGGACATGTGTGTTTTCTCCAGGTCCTGTTCGGAATTGGGCGTGACGATCTACTCAAGTGTCGTCCTCTGCCCGCGAAGCCTACCAAGCCCGCCCAACCGGATGGTTGGGCAGTCGCTCAGATCAGGCCGGGGCGGTGACGATCATCGAGTCGTTCGAGGTGTCCCAGGCCTTCATGAAGCTCGGGATCGACAGCGTGGTGTTTGCCTCGTCGGCGGCGGGGTCGTTGAGGTGCACGACGTTCTTGCCAGGGTCGACGCCGGTGACCACGACAAAGTGGTCGGCCGCGGTCCGCTGGTCGCTGGTGCCCTCGACGATCGCGTAGTTGACGAAGGCGATGACCTTACGGCCGGCAGCGAGGTACTGCTCGAGGGCGTTCAGGCCGGTCGCGTCGGGACCGGAGGTGTCGCTGTTCACCGAGGTGATGCCGTAGTGCTTCAGTAGCACCGGCAGGTCCCCGATCGAGATGCCGTTGTTGTTCGGCTTGTAGATCATGTCGCCGGGATTCATCTCCGACGGCGTGCGCTCGGCCACCTTGAGGATTTGTGCCTCGGTCGGCCGGTTGCCGGTGAGTTGACCGACGACGTCGGCCACCGACATCGCGCCGCAGTTGTCCTCCAGGGACTGCGCCGCCCAGAACGGGGCGGCCGCCGCCGGGTCGCCGTAGACGCCGCCCTGCGTTCCGGCTGAGGGATCGGCCAGTGCGACGCCGTAGCCGAGCATGAGCGTCACCGCCGCCAGGATCGCGCCCACTCCCGCACGCAGGTGTCCGACCATCTTTCGATGGTAATTGACCTATCCGCAGATAATGGGCGTGATCGCGGCCGGCCGCGCGTTCAGCGGTAGTCGATGACGATGCGGCCGTCGATCTGGCCGCGTTCCATCCGGCTGAACACGTCGTTGATGTCCTCGAGCGAGGCGGCCTGCACGGTGGGATGGATCAGGCCACGGGCGTAGAAGTCCAGTGCCTCGGTCATGTCCTGCCGGGTACCGACGATCGAACCGCGAATCGTCAAGCCCTTCAACACAATATCGAAGATCGGGGCAGGGAAGTCGCCGGGTGGCAGGCCGTTGAACACGATGGTTCCGCCACGGCGGGTCAGGCCGATCGCCTGGCCGAATGCCTGCGGATGCACCGCGGTGACGAGCACCCCGTGCACACCGCCGGTGGCCTTCTGCACCTCCTCGACGACGTCGGAGGTCTTGGCGTTGACGGTGACCTCGGCACCGAGGCTCGCCGCCAGTGCGAGTTTGGCGTCGTCCACGTCGACCGCCACCACACGCAGACCCATCGCGCGGGCGTACTGCACGGCGATGTGCCCCAGGCCGCCGATGCCGGAGATCGCCACCCACTGCCCGGGGCGGGTGTCGGTGACTTTCAGGCCCTTGTACACCGTGACGCCGGCGCACAGGATCGGCGCGACTTCGAGCGGGTCGACGCCGTCCGGAATCCGGGCGGCGTAGGCGGCATTGACCAGCATGTAGGTGCCGAAGCTCCCGTTGACGCTGTAGCCGCCGTTCTGCTGGCTCTCGCACAACGTCTCCCAGCCGGTGCGGCAGTATTCGCAGCTGCCGCAGGCTGACCACAGCCAGGCGTTGCCGACCTTATCGCCGAGCTTGAGGTCGGTGACGCCCTCGCCGAGGGCCACGACGGTGCCGTACCCCTCGTGGCCCGGGATGAACGGCGGTTGCGGTTTGACCGGCCAATCCCCATGGGCTGCATGAAGATCCGTGTGGCAGACCCCGGAGGTCTCCAGCTTGACCAGGGCTTCGCCGTGGCCGGGGGTGGGCAGGTCGAGATCGGAGATCTGCAGCGGTGCACCGAATTCGGTGACCACGGCGGCGCGCATGGTGTCGGTGTCGGTCGATGTGGCGGGTGCGCCAAGTGTCTGTGTCATGGTCATGTCCTTTTCGTGAGAGTTGCTCTGCTCAGAAGAAGCCTTGGGCTTTGTTGGAGTAGGAGACGAGGAGGTTCTTGGTCTGCTGATAGTGGTCGAGCATCATCAGATGGTTTTCCCGTCCGATGCCGGACTGCTTGTAGCCGCCGAACGCCGCGTGGGCGGGGTATTGGTGGTAGCAGTTGGTCCAGACGCGGCCGGCCTTGATGTCGCGGCCGGCGCGGTAGGCGGTGTTGCCGTCGCGACTCCACACTCCCGCGCCGAGACCGTAGAGGGTGTCGTTGGCGATGCGGATGGCGTCGTCGTAATCGGTGAACGACGTGACCGCAACGACGGGTCCGAAGATCTCTTCCTGGAAGACCCGCATCGCGTTGTCACCGGTGAAGATCGTGGGCTGCACGTAGTAGCCGCCGTTGAGGTCGCCGCCGAGTTGCGCGCGTTCACCACCGGTGACGATCTGGGCGCCTTCGCTTTTGCCGATGTCGATGTAGGACAAGATCTTTTCGAGCTGGTCGTTGGAGGCTTGCGCGCCGATCATGGTTTCGGTGTCGAGCGGGTCGCCCTGCCGGACTGCTTTGGTGCGGATGGCGGCCATCGCCAGGAACTCGTCGTAAATGTCGGCCTGGATCAGGCTGCGGGACGGGCAGGTGCACACTTCGCCCTGGTTGAGGGCGAACATGGTGAACCCCTCCAACGCCTTGTCCTGATAGTCGTCATTGGCGGCCATCACATCGGAGAAGAAGATGTTGGGGCTCTTGCCACCGAGTTCCAGAGTGACCGGGATCAGGTTCTGGGAGGCGTACTGCATGATCAGCCGCCCGGTGGTGGTCTCGCCGGTGAATGCGATCTTCGCGATCCGATTCGACGACGCCAGCGGCTTGCCGGCCTCCACGCCAAATCCGTTGACTACGTTGAGGACTCCGGCGGGGAGAAGATCGCTGATGAGCGAGACGAGGTAGAGCACCGAGGCCGGGGTCTGCTCGGCCGGTTTGAGGACGATCGCGTTACCGGCGGCCAGCGCGGGCGCCAGTTTCCACACGGCCATCAGGATCGGGAAGTTCCACGGGATGATCTGTCCGACCACGCCGAGAGGCTCGTGGAAGTGGTAGGCGACGGTGTCTTCATCGATCTGGGACAACGAGCCTTCCTGGGCGCGGATCGCTCCCGCGTAATAGCGGAAGTGGTCCACCGCCAACGGAATATCGGCGTTGAGCGTTTCCCGAATTGGCTTGCCGTTGTCCCACGATTCGGCCAGCGCGATGGACTCCAGATTCGCCTCGATGCGGTCGGCGATCTTGTTGAGGACCAGCGCCCGTTCGGCTGCGGAGGTCTTGCCCCAGGCGGGTGCCGCGGCGTGGGCGGCGTCCAGGGCCAGCTCGATATCGGCCTCAGTGGAACGCGCCACCTCGCAGAACACCTCACCCGTCACCGGCGTGCGGTTCTCGAAATACAGACCACCCACCGGCGCTACCCACTCACCACCGATGAAGTTCTCGTAGCGGGCCGCAAAGGACATCAACGAGCCCTCCGTACCGGGCCTCGCGTATACGGTCATGGTGTTCTCCTGCCTGGTCAAGACGACGAAATGTGTCGGTCGTCACTCAAGGTAGGCAGTGCAGGGTTGCAGCACGGTTGCACGTGATGGTGCAACGTTGCAGCTGCGGATCAGGCCAGGTCGAAGTCGAGTCCGGCCAGCCTGGCTCGGGCATGCGCCTGCTGCACCGAGCCGGGCAGGGTGCCGTCGTGCAGGGCACGCCACCCGTCCCGATCGTCGCGCCCGTCTGGGCTGTCCAGCCAGCGTCGGAGCAATGCCGGATCGCCGGTGGACAGCACCGCGGCACGCAGGGTCATCATCAGCTCGGTGCGTAGCCGTCCGATGGCCGGTGAAACCGATTGCGGCAGAACGGGACCCGGGTAACGATCGAGTGCCGCCGCGACATCGCCGGCGTCGAGCGCCTCGTACACCTCGCCGAGGTCGGTGGTGATCGGCACCATCAGCCGATACGGCCGAGACTCGACGGTCTCGGCGCCGACGACCTTGCGCAGCCGCGACATCTCGGCGCGCACCGTCACGCCGTCCAGGTCCTTCTCGTCGAGCAGCATCGCCAAGTGATCGGCACTGAGCCCCTCGGGGTGGCGGCTCAACAACACCAGGATGTCGGCGTGCCTGCCAGTCAGCGTGGTGGCCCGCAGATGTCCGAACTCGTCGGTGACCAGCCAGCGCGGGCGTTCGGAGCCGAGCACGGCGAGCCGGGGTCGCGGCGGCGCGGCCTCGACGGGTCCGCCGGTGAGACGCAGCAGTGCCAAATGTGTTTCGACGGCGACGACGGTGGCACGGACCAGCGCCAGAGCCTGCGGCGTGGCAACCCGCGATCCGCCGGTCAGGTCCAATGCGCCGAGCAGAGCACCGGTGACCGGGTCGTGCACCGGTACCGCCGTGCAGCTCCACGGCTGCACCACGCGGGTGAAGTGCTCGGAGCCGTGGATCTGCAGTTCGGCGTCTAAGGCCAGGGCGGTGCCCGGCGCATTGGTGCCGGCGCCGCGCTCACTCCAGTCGGCACCGGGGACGAAGTTCATCGCCTCCGCGCGCCGGCAGGCGCCCCCGTCGCCCTCCACCCACAGCAGGGTGCCGTCCGCACCACTGACGGCGACCAGCACCCCGGTGCCTGCGGCGTCGTCGACGAGCAACCGCCGAATCACCGGCAATGCCGGGGCCAGCGGATGCGTCTCGCGCAATCGCGCCAATTTCTCACCGACCGGGGAGGGCTGCGCCGCACCGTCCGGGTCGACGCCCTTGGCCAGGCTGCGCTGCCAGCTCTTGGCCACGATCGGTCGCAAGGGACTCGACTCGAGGTAGCGGGCGTCGACCTCCCCTGCTACGAAAAGCTCGTGGACCGCGCGCAGCATCGACGACCGCCGCGGGCCACCGGCCCCGGTTCGCGGTGTTCTGGATGTTCCCATCGGCGGTCATACTCCTCGCGCGGCACCCTGACCTACGCGTGCGGCCACGATACCCCCGGTAGCCGCGCCATCAACAGCTAACTGAGTAGGCTCGCGCGCTATGACGGTTTCGCGTCTGCAGCCCTACGCGGTGACGATCTTCGCGGAGATGTCGGCGCTCGCCGCGCGCATCGGCGCGGTGAACCTCGGCCAAGGCTTCCCGGACGAGGACGGCCCGACCGGAATGTTGGAAGCCGCGCAGAAGGCGATCGCCGAGGGGATCAATCAATACCCGCCGGGGTTGGGCATCGCCCCACTGCGCGAAGCGATCGCCGCCCAGCGCGAGCGCCAGTACGGCGTCGAGTACGACCCGGAGACTGAGGTGCTGGTGACTGTCGGCGCCACCGAGGCGATCGCCGCCGCCGTCCTCGGGCTGGTGGAGCCGGGCTCGGATGTCCTGCTCATCGAACCGTTCTACGACTCCTACTCCCCCGTCATCGCGATGGCCGGTTGTCGGCGGGTGCCGGTTCCGCTGGTGCGCGACGGTCGCGGTTTTGCGCTCGACGTCGACGCGCTGCGCGCCGCGGTGACACCGAAAACGCGGGCGCTGATCGTGAACTCGCCGCACAACCCCACCGGCATGGTGCTCGCGGACCGCGATCTGCGTGCCCTGGCCGAACTGGCCGTCGACGCCGATCTTCTGGTGATCACCGACGAGGTGTACGAGCATCTGGTCTTCGACACCAAGAAGCACCTGCCGCTGGCGGCCTACCCCGGGATGGCCGATCGCACGCTGACGATCTCGAGTGCTGCCAAGATGTTCAACTGCACCGGCTGGAAGATCGGCTGGGTGTGCGGCAGGCCGAACCTGATCGCCGGCGTGCGTGCCGCCAAGCAGTACCTGAGCTATGTCGGCGGCGCCCCGTTCCAGCCCGCGGTGGCCTATGCGCTCAACTTCGAACAAGACTGGGTGAACGACCTGCGGGAGTCGTTGCAGGCCAAGCGGAATCGGCTTTCCGCAGCACTGACCGAGTTGGGTTTCGACGTGCACGACAGCGCTGGCACATACTTTCTGTGCGCCGATCCGCGACCGCTGGGGTACTCCGACAGCACCCAGTTCTGCGCCGAGCTGCCGGAAAAAGCCGGCGTGGCGGCGATCCCGATGTCGGCGTTCTGCGATCTGGACTCGCCGCACATCGGTGAGTGGAATCACTTGGTGCGCTTCGCTTTCTGCAAACGCGACGACACCCTCGATGAGGCGATCCGCCGGCTCGCAGCCCTAGAAGGCGGCCGCGACCTCGCATAGCGCCTGCGGCGGGGCCGACTGCGACCGCAACGGGCTCAACACGAGATCGGTTGCGCCGGCATCGAGATAGCCACGCAGTTGGCGCACCACTGCCTCGACCGGACCGACGGCGGCGAGCTCGGGACGTTGTCCACTCCCTCGCGGGCGATCACCTTCTGATACGACGGGATGCTGGTGTAGAAGGCGAGTTCCTCGGCGGCGACCGCACGCCCTGCGCTCTCGTCGTCAGTGACCAACACCGGCACTGCGGCGACGATGCGGGGACTCGGCCGACCCGCTTCACTGGCGGCCTTGCCGATCACCGGGACGATGAATTCACCGATGGTGCGCGGGCCGGCTAGATACGGCAGCGTCCCGTCGGCCAGCTCACCGGTGACGGCCAGCGCCTTGGGACCCATCGCCGCGACGTACACCGGCACTGGCGTGCCACCCGGCACCCGGACACCCCATTCCGGTGCGGCGGACAGCTCTGAGCCGTGGAAATGCACTGCACCGCTGTCGAATACGGACCGCAGCACCGTGAGATGTTCGCGCAGCCGGGCGATGGTGTTGGGCCACGACTGCCCGAAGGCCACCCGTTCGGGTTCGTGGGCACCGAGCCCGAGGCCCAGGCTGAAGTTGCCGTGGCTGGCGGCCTGCGCCGTTTGCGCCAGTCCGGCAACGATCAGCGGGTGGCGCGGATTGAGCGGCACCACCGAGGTTCCCACGCCCAAGCCGGGCACCGCGGCGCCGACCACACCGGCCAGCGCGATGGCATCGAGGTCGAACCGTTGGGCGAACCAGACCTGGCGGACGCCCGCGGCGTACGCGGCTCGGGCCTGGTCGATGACATCGTCCACGGCGTTGTCGGCTTCGGCACTAGGCAGCAGCACCACTCCGGTCGTCATGCCTGGGCCAACGCCGGGCGAACCGCCCAGCATTCCGATCTATTCGGGTTGAAGTGAACCCTTGCCGGCCAGGACGAACCCACGCAAACCTTCGGTCGCCGCGGTCAACACCGTCTTCTTCGCGCGTTTGATCAGGAAGTGCGGCAGCGGCGTAGAGGGTTCCAGGGTGATGTCGAACCGAACCCGGGTCGCCGTGCCCTCACGACTCAGGGTGTACTCGCCGTGTTGGGCGTGCTGCTGTGCGGTGCGGTCGGCGTCCCACACCACCCAGTCGCGTCCCCAGTGGTATTCGAGAAGTTCATGGTCGACCAGTCCGAGCGATTTCACGGTCACCTTGACCAGCCGCGGGCGGCCGTCGTCATAGCGATCGACGATATGGGCATGCTTGTGGACCGACGACCACGTCGGCACCGCCTCGATATCGGCGATCGCATCGAGGACGGCCTCCGGCGGGGCGTCGATCACAATCTCGCGCGAGGCCCGTACCGCCACAATCAGCAAACGTAGTTACCGAAGCGGGCCGCTGTGTCGGCTTTCGCCGAGTTGAACCATTACCAATCTATGTCGTCGAGCGATGTCGTGGCCTGCGGTGGCGGGCCGACGGGTCCGGCAGCGCTGCGGGAGAACCGCGGTGCGGGTGCCGCCTGCTGGGTGCCGTCGACGTCGATGAGGGTTCGGCGCGCCAAAAGGTGTTCGCCTGCGGCGGCCTCAGTCCAGCTGAGTACGGGCGTGACGCACGCGTCGGTTCCGGCGAAGATGGCCGTCCACTCGTCGCGGGTCTTGTCGGCGAACGTCCGTGTGAACAGCTCGCGCATCTCGGGGTAGCGCGCGCGGTCGTACTGGCCGGGCACATCGTCGGCCGACAGCCCGAGCCCGGCCAGCAACTGGGCGAAGAACTGCGGTTCGATCGCGCCGACGGCCATATACCCGCCGTCGGCCGTCTCGTAGACCCGATAGAACGGCGCACCACCGTCGAGAAGGAAGGACTCGCGTTGGTCGGTGAGCGAACCCGTCGCCTTCATCGTCCACATCATCTGCGCCAGCATGCTGACCCCGTCGACCATCGCGGCGTCGATGACCTGACCGCGGCCGGACTTCTCCCGCTCGTAGAGCGCGGCGACAATGCCCATCAGCACCAGCATCGACCCGCCGCCGAAGTCGGCGACGAGGTTCAGCGGCGCGACGGGCGGCCGGTCGCGGTAGCCGATCGCGCTCAGCGCCCCGGTCTGGGACAGGTAGTTGATGTCGTGGCCCGCGGTCGACGCCAGCGGCCCGTCCTGGCCCCAGCCGGTGATGCGGGCGAAGATCAGCCGCGGGTTGACCGCGGCGCAGTCGTCGGGCCCGATGCCCAGGCGCTCACAGGTGCCGGGTCGAAAGCAGTCCAGCAGGACGTCGGCTTTGGCCGCCAGGTCGAGCAGCGCGTCCGGCTGGGTCTTGACGTCCAGGTCGACCACCCGCTTGCCGCGGTGCATGAGGTCGACGTTCTCGGCGGGCATGGCCAACCCGCCCGGCCTGCGCACGCGGACGACATCGGCGCCGAGGTCGGCCAGGATCATGCCGGCGTGCGGGCCCGGCCCGATGCCGCCGAGTTCGATGACTCTCACCCCGGCCAGGGGTCCGGTGTTCGTCACCAGGGAAAGGTAGCTCAGCCACCCTTCTTGGTCTTCAGAACCTGCTTGCGCAATCCGTCGGTGGCGGTCTCCATCAGACCTTTGGCGCCGCGCTTGATCACGAAGCCGGGCAGCGGGACCAGCGGGTCGACGGTGAGCTCGAACCGCACCCGGGTCGACTCGCCATCGGGGGTCAGCGTGTACCGACCCTCTTGCGCCCGTTGCTGTTTGGAGCTGACGAGGCTCCAGCTGACCCCGTCCGGGTGAACGGCGTAATCGAGTACCTGCTCGTCGTTGACGCCGACGACCTTGACGGTCTGGCGCGACTTGCTCGGATGACCGTCGTCGTCTCGCTCCAGTACTTCGACTTTCTGGTGCGCCGAGGACCACGTTGGCAGTGACTCGAGGTCGTACAGCACAGCCAGGATCTCGTCGGGTGTTGCCTCGATGGTGACCTCGCGGGTCTCGGTGATGGCCATATCGGCACCATTGCCCGCCAGCGCGGTTTCGAAACTAGCCCTTCTTGACCTTCAGCACCTGCTTGCGCAGGCCGTCGGTGGCGGTGTCCATCGCCCCCTTGATCACGCGCTTGACGACGAAGCCAGGCAGCGGAACGGCAAGGTCGATCGAGAGGTCGAAGCGCAACTTGGTCTTGTCGCCGTCGGGGGTCAGCGTGTATTTGCCCTCCTGCGAACGCAATTGGCTGGCCTTGAGCAGGCTCCAGCTCACCTCGTTGTCGCCGTAGGTGTACTCGACGGTCTGCTCGTCGGTCAGACCCGCCGCCTTGATCACCATCTTGACCTTGTGCGGTCTGCCGTCGTCGTAGGCCTCCAGCACCTCGGCACTCTGGTACTGCGGGGACCACGTCGGCGTCGACTCGACGTCGGTGATCACCGCGAGGATCTCCTCGGGGCTGGCCTCGATCACGACCTCGCGAGAATCTTTAGTTGCCATGGCGTGGACCCTAGTTGGTGAGCGGCATTTGCACGCGAGTTCCGCACGGAGGCTTAGGCTCACAGCCATGGGTGAAGCGGTTGATCCGACGATTCCGCCGAGTGGCACCGGATGCGTTGAATGCGACGCGTCCGGCGGTTGGTGGGTGCACCTGCGGCGCTGCGCCGCCTGCGGCCACATCGGCTGCTGCGATGATTCGCTGATGCGGCACGCCGCCGCGCATTGGCGGGACAGCGGGCATCCGATCATCCGGTCGTTCGAGCCGGGCGAGGACTGGTTCTGGGACTACCAGACCAATCAGTACTACGACGGGCCGGACCTGGCCCCACCGGAGAGCCGGCCGTCCGAGGAGACCACACCCGGTCCGCGCGGGCGGGTGCCCGGCGACTGGGTGGAGATCCTGCGTAACCGCGCCGACTGAGTCAGCGCGTCGGCGCCGCCGCGGCGTCGTACGCACACCGTCGCATACGCCTCGTCGGTCAGCGTCCTGTCATCGACGACGACACGCTTCTTGCGCAGCACCGAGCGTCCGCACGCGAGGAACGGCACCGACGTCGCGCGGGAGTCCGCGGACACCTGCACCGAGTCGGCGAAGCGGGTGCCGAGCTCGCCAGGTTCGAAGTGCACGGTGTAGCGGATGGTGAAAAGCCATGTGCCGTCGGCGCGCTGTTCGCCGCGGACGATCAGGGAGTCGTCACCGATCCGGGCCATGCCTTAGATACTGCGCCGCCCGAGCGGCCGATGTGCGGACCCACGCCGAGCGATTACGCCAAACCGGCGGCGGCCATTTCCTTTTCAAATTCCACGGCCATCAGCTCGGCGAACTTGGTGACGGCCTTCAGCGGCCGCAGCATCACGGTGAACTCGTCGATCAGCCCGTCTTCGCGGGTGTGCAGGAAGTCGCAGCCGTTGATGTCGAGGTCGCCGACCTTCGCGGTGAAGACCAACGCGTAATCGGCCTGCCCCTCGCCGCCGATCTCCTTGATATAGGTGAGGTCGACGAACACCCGCGACACCGCCCGCAGGATGACGCCGATCTGATCGCGACCCTGGTATGGCTTGTGCGCGATCGGGCTGCGGAAGACGACATCCTCGGCGCATAGAGCAGGCAGGGCATCGAAATCACCGGCTTCGACGGCGGTACGGAAGGCATGCATGTGGTCAGCATGCCACGGGTACCCCTGCGGGAATGACGGCACCGACAGAGAGCACGAAGACAGTCGCGATCGCATTCGGCGCCAACCTGGTCGTCGCGGTCGCCAAAACTCTGGCGGGCGTGCTGTCCGGGTCGGCGTCGATGGCGGCCGAGGCCGCGCACTCCTGGGCGGACACCGGTAACCAGGCGTTCCTGATGATCGCGAACCGGCGCAGCAGCCGGGTTGCCGACCGCAGGCACCCACTGGGTTACGGCCGGGAAGCCTATGTCTGGTCGCTGCTGGCGGCGGTCGGGCTGTTCGTCGTCGGGGGCACGGTGTCGGTCTGGCGCGGTGTCGACGAACTGCTCGTCGATCGGCCGGCCGACGAGCACTACCTCATCGCCTACATCGTGCTTAGCATCGCGCTGGTGATGGAGGGCATCTCCTGGGCGCAGGCGGTCCGGCAGCTGCGCGCGGATGCGCACGCGATGGATCGCGAGGTGCTCGAGTACGCGATGCAGACCTCCGATCCGACGGTTCGTGCGGTGTTCGCCGAGGACAGTGCCGCGCTGATCGGGATCGTGCTGGCCGGTGCCGGTATTGGGCTGCACCAGCTGACGGGCGTCGCGGCCTGGGATGCCGCCGGGTCGATTCTGGTGGGGTTGCTGCTCGGTCTGGTGGCGGTGCTGCTGATCGACCGCAACCGGCGATTCCTGACCGGGGAGCCCGGGACTCCGCAGCTACGCGATGCCGTCGTGGCCTCGATCGAAGAGCTTGACGAGGTCGCGTCGGTCCGCTTTGTCAGGCTCGAATTCGTCGGTCCCCGACAGCTTTTCGTGGTTGCCAGTGTCGACCTCGAGGGCGATCAGATCGAGTCGCGAATCGCGCACACGCTGCGCGATCTGGAACGCAGGCTGGAAGCCGATCCGCACATCGTCGACGTCGTGCTGACGATCGCCGAGCCCGCCGAACTGGACGACGCCGTCACTCGTCGATGATGCCGTGGCGCAGGGACTCCAGCGCCGTACGGCACAGCCGTCCCAACTCGGCCAGCGACCGATCCTCGCCGACCATCCACAGCTCCATCGCACCGAAGACCGCCGCGGCGATGCACCGTGCGGTCACGATCACCCGGAGGCGCTCGTCGGGTGTGTTCGGCGCGTTGCTCTTGGAGAGCTGGTCGACGATCGCATCGGCGAACTCCGCCTCCACCTGCCGGGTATGGCGCACGATGCGACCGGGGTCGAGTTCCCTGGCGCGCAGCGCGGCGATCTGAGCGACAGCTTCGGGATCGTAGGGCGAGGCGTCGATGGCCGATTGCACCGATTCGAGGATCGACTCGCCGGGCGAGCGGGCCTGCAGGGCTGCGCGGAACCACTCCAGGCCGACGTCGTAGTCCGCGAACAGCAAGTCGTGCTTCGAGGTGAAGTGCCGGTAGAAGGTGCGTAGTGAGACGCCGGCGTCGGCGGCGATCTGCTCGGCTGAGGTGTCCTCGACGCCCTGGGCCAAAAAACGCACGAGAGCGGCGCGACGCAGGGCATCGCGCGTGCGCTCACTGCGCGCGGTCTGAGCAGGGCGAACCACGGGGGTAACCTACCTCAAAGAGAATTGTCAAAATTGACAAAACGGTGATTGAAGTTCACTACAGTTACGAAGCCATGACGCTCCTCGTTCACGCAGTGCTGGCCGTCCTCGTCGTCGCATGGATCATCGGATCCAATTCCGCGGTCTTCCGCCGGCCGGCGAATGGTCCCGCAGTCAGTGCGCTCGAGATCCTCTACTACCTGATCGGCATCGCTTCGGTCGTGCTGGGCTGGTACTTCAACATCCAGTTCGTGCACCAGTACGCCGACGGCAGCGGCAACGTCTTCACCGGCGCGGGGAGCTGGTGGCAGTTCATCACCCTGGGCTACGACAACCCGGCGGCGGCATCAGCCAGCCAGGACTACACGATCGGCAATGTGCTCCTCCTGCCGTTGTTCACGATCATCGACGGCTACCGGCGCGGCATTCGCCGCCCCTGGCTGTACTTCGTGTCGAGCCTATTCACCAGCTTCGCGTTCGCCTGGGCGTTCTATCTCGCCACCGTCGAGCGGCAGCGGCTGCATGAAAAGTCGGCTCAGGCGGTCGGCGCGAGCGTCGGGTAGTCGACATAGCCCGCGGGTCCCGGTGAGTAGAACGTGGCCAGGTCGGGCTCGGCCAGTTCGGCACCGGTGCGCAGTCGCTCGATGAGGTCCGGGTTGGCCAGGTAGGCCCGACCCACCGCGGCCGCGCTGATCGCACCCCAGTCGGCGAGGTTCTCCAGCTCGCAGAAGCTGGTGTCGACCTCGCGGCCGGTGTTCAGGACGAACGGCCCGGACCACAGCGCCCGCACGATCCCGAACTCGGGGGCGTCCGGGTTGATCAGGACGTGCAAGTACGCCAAGCCGAGCGGTGAAATACGTTCCAGCAGAGCCTCATAGGCCGAGACGGTGTCGACCTCGTTGACGTCGCCCGCGCCGTTTCCCGGCGAGATGCGCAACCCGACCCGGTCGGCGCCGATCTCGTCGGCGACCGCCTCGACGACCTCGGCGGTCAGCCGCGCGCGGTTCTCCGCCGATCCGCCGTAACGGTCGGTGCGGGTGTTGGTGGCATCGGCCAGGAACTGATGCAGCAGATAGCCGTTGGCCGAATGGATTTCGACTCCGTCCATGCCGGCGTCAACGGCGCGACGAGCGGCCTGGCGGAATTGATCGACCACGCCGGCGATTTCGTCGGTTCGTAGGGCCCGCGGCACCGGCAGCGGCTTCTTGCCGGCCGGGGTGTGCGCCAGCATCTTCGCCGCGATCGCCGAGGGGGCCACCGACTCCGCGCCGCTGATATCCGGGTGCGCCATCCGGCCGACGTGCCACAGCTGCACGAACATCAGCCCGTCCTGAGCATGCACGGCCGAAGCCACTTCGGACCACTTCTCTTGATGCTGGTCGGTGTAGATGCCCGGGGTGTTGACGTAGGCGCCGTTACCCACCTGCGAGATGGCGGTTGCTTCGGTGATGATCACCCCCGCCGATGCGCGCTGCGCGTAGTACTCGACCTGCAGGTCACTCGGCGTGCCGTCGGAGTGTGCACGCGACCGCGTGAGCGGCGCCATGAACAGCCGATTGCGGGCGGTGTTCGCCCCGATGGTGATCGGCTGGAGCAGGGCTGAGTCGTCAGTCAGCGTGAACGTCATGCTTGCCTACAAGTGCCGCAGGTGTCGATTCATTCCCTCGCCTCACCGAGCCTGTCGTTATCGCGAAGAATCGCGAGTGGACGTGTCGCCAACTACAGGCTGGCCGAGCGCACCTCGTCCAGGAACGTGCGCACGGTCTCCTCCGAAGCAGACGACGGCAACCCGACCATCACCCGGTCGATGATTCCGTCGCAGCGTTCCTTCAGCGCCGAGGCCAGGCAGTCCAGGGGCGCCACAACCGCGAACGTGGACAGAATCTCGTCGGAGATCAGCGTGGCCATGATGTCCCACTGGCCATCCAACGACAGCCGGTGCAACTCCGTCTGCAACTCACCCCACCCGTGCAGCTCCAACACCTTTCGGTATGCGGGCGTGGAGGCATAGAAGGCGATCTGTTCGCGCGAGGCTGCCGCCGCGATCGCCATCTCGGCCTCATCCGAACCGGTGACCACGAATATTGGTGCCATGACCTGGAAGTCGCTACGCGAGCGGCCCGAGGTGGCCATCCCCCGCTGCAGCGCCGGGATCGTCACCTCGTCGAAATACCGCTTGGTGGTGAAGGCGTGCGCGATCAGACCGTCGGCCACCTCGCCGCACATCTCCGTCATCAACTCACCGACCGCCGCGATGACGACCTTCGGCGACCCGTAGGGATGAGGTTCCGGGACGAACATCGGTGTCATCAGTCGGTGGGTGTAGAACTCGCCGTCGAAGCTCAGCTTGTTGCCGTCCCGCCAACAATCCCAAATGGCATGCAACGCAAGGACGAACTCGCGCATCCGGCGCGCCGGCTGGCTCCACGGCATACTGAACCGCTTCTCGATGTGCGGCTTGATCTGCGTGCCCAAACCGAGCAGCAGCCGGCCGTGCGAGTAGTCCTGCAGATCCCAGCCGATGTTGGCCACGTTCATCGGATTGCGCGCGAACGCCACCGCAATCGACGTGCCCAATTCGATCTGCGTGGTGTGCTCGGCAGCCAGGGTCAGCGGAAGGAACGGGTCGTGACTGATTTCCGCGGTCCAACACCCGTCGTAGCCGAGCCGCTCCAGCTCACGTGCCGCGTCGGCAACCTCGGCGAGTCGGCTGATGACGCCCCGATCGACTTTGAGACCGCCGACCTCGCCCATGCCGGCAGACGCTACAGTAAGCAATTCAGTATGGTCAACGCCGCCACGGTTAGGACACGTCGATGAGCAACGCGCAGGACTGGCAGGAGACGCTCCACGACCTGAGTCGACGCCGCCAACACGCGCATTCGATGGGCGGCGACGAACGCCTGGCCAAGCACCACGCCAAGGGAAAGCTCGACGCGCGCGGCCGAATCGATCACCTCCTCGACCCGGGAACGTTCCAGGAGTTCGGCACGCTCGTCGGCGGCGAGATCGCCGCGGACGGACTGGTGGGGGGCGCCGGTCGCATCGACGGGGCACCGGTGATGGTCGGCGCCGAGGATTTCACGACGCTGGCAGGCAGTATCGGACCCGGTGGCAACGCCAAGCGTTATCGCCTCGCCGAACTCGCGCTGCGCAACAAGATTCCGCTGGTAATGCTGTTGGAGGGCGCCGGATTCCGAGCCGCCGGCGGCGAGCATTACGGCCGCACCCCAACCGATCTCATCGCCCAGGCTCGGTGCTCCGGCAAGGTCCCCACCATCTCCGCGGTCCTCGGCCCGTCCGCGGGCCACGGCGCTCTCGTCGCACCGGTCTGTGATTTATCGATCATGAGCAATCAGGGGGCAATCTTCACCGCGGGGCCCCCGGTCGTGAAAGAGGCCACCGGAGAGGACATTTCGAAGGAGGAGCTCGGCGGTCCGACGGTCGCGCTGCCCAGTGGCGTCATCCACAATGTCGCCGACACCGACGAAGCGGTCCTCGACGACATCCGGCAGTATCTGTCCTACTTCCCTTCCAGCGCTTGGTCATATCCCCCGACCCGGCTGTACGACGAGGAGGCCGGCCTTCGCCCGACGCCGGAACTACTCGACATCATCTCTCGTGACAACCGCAACATCTACGATATGCGCACCGTTCTCGACGTCGTCTTCGACGAGACGGACTGGTTCGAGGTTCAACCGAAGTTCGGCCCGGCCATCATCTGCGCGCTGGCCCATCTGGGCGGCTATCCGGTCGCGGTCGTCGCGAATCAGCCGACCGAACTGGCCGGCTCCATCGACTCCGACGCCGCAGACAAGGCCGCGCACTTCATCATGGTCGCCGACTCGTTCCACCTGCCGATCGTCTTCCTGGCCGACAACCCCGGCATGTTGCCGGGAAGCCAGTCTGAGCGCAATGGCGTATTGCGCAGCGGGGCAAGGATGTTCGCCGCGCAGACCGCGGCCACCACGTTGAAACTGCATGTCACACTGCGCAAAGCCTTCGGCTTCGGCTCGATGGTGATGGCCCTGTTGGGGTTCGACAACCAGGTGGCAACATTCGCCTTCCCGGGAGCCACCATGGGTGCGATGAGCGCGGCCGCGCTGAGCCGTGCCTCGCACGCCGACGAAGACGTCACCGAGATCTTGAAGAACATGGAACTCGAGGCGTCCTACCGCTCGGCAGGCAGCCTGGGCTTCGATGAGCTGATCTCACCGGAGGAGACCCGCAACTCGCTGATCCTGGCGTTGCAGCGCGGCATCTTCAGCCGTCAGGAAGCCGCCGAGCCGGTGAGCCGAACGGTCATCACGCCCTAGTCGCCTCAGAGCGCGAAGGCTTGCGGTGGCCCAGACAGCGTTGCCTTGGCCCGCTGCCCGATCGCGTCGGCGATCTCGATATCGCCTGCTTCCAGCCCATCGAGGGCCAGCTCGACGAGGGCGGCCGGTTCGGTGACCGCGCCGTCGGGGAACTCGATCCCGGCACTCCGCGCGAAGTCAAGCAGCGTCTCGGTGCCGATGAGTCCGGGCATCAGACCAACGACTTGCGTTCCCTGACCGGCCAATTCG
Source organism: Mycolicibacterium pallens (assembly GCF_019456675.1). Classification (NCBI taxonomy): domain Bacteria; kingdom Bacillati; phylum Actinomycetota; class Actinomycetes; order Mycobacteriales; family Mycobacteriaceae; genus Mycobacterium; species Mycolicibacterium pallens. The sequence goes on from NZ_CP080333.1 coordinate 5,047,197, forward strand.
ACTCGAACGCCGTTCGTGAGACCCCACTCGGCCGACTTGGCGGCAGCGTAGGCGGTGTTGCCGTCCACAGTGAGCCACGCGGCCGCCGACAGCACGTTCACGATGGCACCGCCGCCGTTGCGCGCGAGAACCGGCGCGAACGCCCGGATGACGTTCAATGTGCCGAAGTAGTTCGACTCCATCACCCGCCGAACGGCCTCCAAATCACCCGTCACCAGGTTGCCGCCCGCGGTGTCGGCGGCGTTGTTGATCAGAATGTCGACGTCGCCGGCGATTTCGGCGGCAGACCGCACCGAGACGGGGTCGAGGATGTCCAGCCGCAGCACCTCGGCGCCCGGGATATCGACGAGCTCGGGCCGTCGGGCCGTGGCGTACACCTTGGCCCCGCGGCGGAGCCGTTCGGTCGCGAACTGCGCGCCGATACCGCGATTGGAGCCGGTGACCAAAGCTGTGGAACCTGCCAATTTCATGTGCCCTCCGCGTGATTCGGGGTTCAAGATAAGTTGACCGGTCGGTCACATTGATTCACTCACTGTAGGCAGAAGATGACCGAGCGGTCAACTTGCTAGCATGCGAGCGTGACCTCATCCGCTCGTGGCTTGCGTGCCGACGCCGCACGTAATCGCGAGTCGCTTCTGGCTGCGGCCGAAGAGGTGTTCGCCGAGCGCGGCGTGGAGGCTTCGGTCGCGGATATCGCCCGTCGCGCCGGAGTGGCCAAGGGCACGGTGTTTCGGCACTTCACCTCCAAGGAAGACCTGATCGCCTCCCTCGTCTGCGAGCACCTGGTCACCCTCACCGACGCCGTGCACCGGTTGGCGGAGGCAGAGGATCCGGGTGCGGCCCTGCTGGAATTTCTCACCATTGCAGCCGACCAGCGACGCCAGCACGATCTGACCTACCTGATGACCTACAGCGCGAATGACGCCAGGGTGGTGGCGATCCGCGACGAGGTGCATGCCGGCGTCGACATGCTCGTGGCCAACGCCCGCGCCGCCGGCGTGATCCGCCCCGATGTCACCGGGACCGACGTCTTCCTACTGATGTGCGCACCGGTGCACGTGATAGACGGTCTTTCCGATCCGCCGCCCGACCTGTGGCGCCGCTACCTGGCGATCATCTTTGACGGGTTACGCCCGGAAGGCGCGAGCGCGCTGCCGCTGCCTGCGCCCGAATTATCCTGAGGCCCAGGGCTGACCGCTACTTCACCGTCTGGCGGTAGGCCGCAACCACCGGCTCCAGCTCGTCGGGAGTCGCGCCGTGCAGGATCACCGCGTCGGCGCCGTAGTCGAACTCCTTACGGATCCGGTCGACGCACTCACTTGCGGATCCGGTCGCCGACGGTTCGAGCCACTCGTCGGGAATCAGGGTGGCGATGTGCTCGATCTGCTCGGCGGTCGCCTTGTGATCGATGCCGCCGCCGACGGACTGCACCACCGAGTCGGCGCGGAAGCGTTCCAGCACAGTGGGATCCCAATTGTTCGTCGACACCAGCAGATCGCCGTAGCCCTGCAGATACGTGGCCAGCCGCGCGACGGTCTTCTTCAGCCGCAGCTCTTCAGGTAGGTGATCACCAACGGTCGCGAAGCACGACCACACCCGCACGCTGGCCGGGTCGCGGCCGGCCTGCTCGGCGGCATCCTTGACGGTTTTGACGCTGCGCGCCAAGGTTTCCGGCGTGAAGTACGTGTGCAGGCTGACATCGTCGAACTCCCGGCCGCCCAGCTTCAGCGTCTCCGGTCCGAAGGCGACGATCGCCAGCCTGATGTCCTCGTTGAAGTCCGGATCGAGGAACAGCACCGGATACTTGCCAAGCGGCCCTTCATGATTGAAGATCAGCTCGCCGTGCCACAGCCGCCGCATCACCTGGGCGAAGTCTTCCATCTGCGCGGTGGTCACCGGCGGGATTCCGAACGCCCCGTAGATCGCCGCGATCCCGCGGCCGATGCCGAGCGTGAACCGGCCGCCGGAGAGCCGATGCATCGTGGTGGCCCACGAGCCGGTGATCAGCGGATGCCGGGTGTTGTGATTCGTTGCCGCCGTGGCGATCTGCATGCGACTGGTGACTGCGAGCGCCGCACCGACCAGCGACGACGCCTCCTTGACGTTCCAGCGCTCGGAGATAAAGCCGGTGCCGAAGCCCAATTCCTCACCACGGCGGGCCTCGTCCATCAGAGTGGCCGGACCCTCGCCGCCGGCACCGGCCAGCAGGTAGTAACCGAGTTCGTCGAGAACACGTTCAGACGTCACGCCCACACTCCTTGTTTGTACCCGCAGTTCCAGACCTCGGTGATCCGGCCGTCGATCACCCGGAAGATCTCCATGCTGCCGATGTCGACCCGCGTGCCGTCCTTCAGGGTCATCGGTGACTGGTAGACGATCGCGACGTGCTCGCCGTCGTCGCCGGCCACCACCAGATTGAGGTCGAACCGGATTTCGTCGAACATCTCCAGGTGGTCGACGACCCGCTTGACCGCCTCCTCGTGGGTGAGCACCACTGCCTCGCCGACCTCGTGACGAATCACGCTGTCGCCCAGCAGTTCCTCAGCCAATCCGACATCACGGGTGTTCCAGACCACCAGGTTGTAGGCCTCGACGACCTCGCGTGCCGTGCGGCTCATCCGAACACCTCCAGTGCACCGATCTCCGCGATCGTAGCGACGGCTCGGTCAGTCAGCGTCAGGCACAGATCGCGCGACCGCTGCGGCAGCGCATCCCAGCCGATCAGCGTGATGACGGGCAGCACGATCAGAAAGCCGGTCGCGAGCCGGTAATGTCGCCATGCCTCGTCGAACGAATAGCCGACGGTACCGAGGTCATCGAGGTAACCGCGCAGCAGCGCCTCATCCTGGCCGCGGCGGGTATTGGTGGGTAATCCCTGGCTGACCAGATACGCGATATCGGCCGCCCCGGCACCGACGCAGGCGAACTGGAAGTCCACCACCTTCATTCGGTCACCCGAGAAGAACATGTTGTCCGCGCGGATGTCGCCGTGCAACAGCATCGACCGCTCGGTCAGCCCGTCGAGCGCCGTAACAGCATGCTCGGTGAACCGCTCCGCAAAGCGCGCAACGGCCTCCGGCACCGGCTGAGCGGAGTGCGCGCGATAGATGTCCCATCCCGGTCCGAAGGCCGGAACCAACAGGTCACGGACCGCCGGCATGTCGAATTTCGGAAACAGCTGCAGCGCTGGGGCATTCGACGGCTGGACCGACCAGGCGTGTAGGCCGGCCAGTTGCTCGATGCACAGCCGGGCCCGTTCGATGGACAAGCCGGCCAGGTGGTCGGCGTTATCCCAGGCCTGCAGGTCCTCGAGTAGCAGCACGAAATCCGCGGAGTCGTAGGCCATTCGGGCGGTATAGACGCGTGGGGTGCCCATCGGGGCGCGGCCGGCGATCTCGCGATAGAACGCCAACTCTCGTCGGTAACCACCCAGGAGTTCCATGGCTCCCCGGGCTTCCGATTGCGCCGCGAGTTTGGCGATCACCGTCGCCGGGACGCCATCACCGGTCAGGTGCAACCGATACAGCAGCGACGAGAACCCGCTGTCCTGGGCGATCTGCTCGGCGACCACATCGGTGACGGTCGCGCCCAGCGCGTCGGAGAGCCACGCCGGGTCGACGGCATCGATACCTGACGGCACCGCTGCCGTCGCTGAAGTCACCCTCGCAAGATAGTTGTCGCCTGTTTAATATGCAAGGGTGCCCACTCCTGCACGCGGCTTGACGCAACCCGAACGGGTCGAGACCTCGCGACGGCGGTTGATGGAGGCTGCCGCGGAGTTGATCGTCGAGAAGGGTTGGGAGGCAACGACGGCCGCCGAGATCGGCCGGCGGGCGGGATACAGCCGCACGATGGTGCATGCCCGCTTCGGCGGCAAGGAGGCGATCCTCGAGGACTTCCTTCAGGAGTATGTCAGCAGGTTGAGTCCGGATCTCCTGCCGCAGGCGACGGGTATGGACCAGGTACTCGCCCACATCGACCGGATCCGCGACCTCTACGCGCACGACCGCGACGTGCTGCGCGCGATGTTCGTCTCCACGTTCGAGGCGATGAAGACCACGTCTCCACTTCGCGAACGGGTCCAGCAACAGCTGGCCGAGGGCGTCGCCAATCTGGTCGACGGTCTACGAAAAGGCCAGCGCGACAGGTCTGTTCGTCCGGGTATCGATCTGGACCGAGCAGTCAGTGATATCACCGCCGCGTTCTTCGGCCTGGCGTTCCAGTGGGTCGCGCTCCCGTCGGGGTTCGACCTCGACACCGAGCTGGTGCACGCGCGCGAACGAATCCTGCGAGATTACGGCGTCTGAGCCAGCGCACGCAGGAACTGCTCGGTCCGCGCCTGCACGGCGCCCGAAAACAGGTGCCCGACATGCCCGCCGTCGTGCCAGTACAGCTCTCCGCCCCAGCGTTCGTGCATGGCCAGCGCACACTGCCGGTAAGCCATCTGGTCATGCCAGGCACCGACGATCAGCCGCCGGTCGGCAGGTGGCAGCGGGTCCAGGGCGAGCGGATCGATCACCGAGGTGAGGTCGGAGACGATATCGGATCCCATTGCCGCGCTGACGATATCGGCCGTTGATCCCCAGCGGTGCAGATGCCGGGCGATCATTCCGTTCAGACCCAGGATCGGCGTGTAGAGCGCGACAGCGTCTACCCGCGCGTCCAGACCGGCGACCAGAGCCGCGACCGCACTGCCCAATGACAGGCCGGACACCGCGATCCCCGACGAGTCCGGCTCGATCCAGCCGATCACGGCGCGGACCTCCGAGACCGCCCGAACCATGCCCGCGACGTTGGCGACCGGGTCGGTTCCGGGATACGCCGGCCAGCGGTCGCGCCGCGGTCCATGCCCCGGCTGCACCGGCAGGGCAACGTTGAAGCCCAGCTCACGGTGAATCCGTCCGACTCTGGCGACCAGGATGTCAGACATGCCGCCCTGACCCGCACCATGCACCCACACCAGCCAGGGCCGCGGCCCGTCATCATGCCGGAACAGCACCACCTCGGCACCGGCCGGGCCGTCGTGGCCGTCGGCCAGCGGGGAGACCAGTCGCGGGTGATGGTCGTAGCTCATCCGCTCATAGGACAGCACACCGGCCCGTACCGGTCGAATCACCTTGACCTGCAATGGCTCCGGGTCGCGATGCACTCCGGCCACCCCGAGCGCCGCCAGCTCGGCCGCCACTGCGGCGTACTCCTCGACCGGCCGGTCCATCTTCGGTGGCGAGGACATCAGGGTCATCCCGGTGACCACCAACTCGTCGAGCGCTACCTCGGACACCTGACGTATCCCGCGCACGGACAGTGGGTTCCAGTCCTCGGCACGCAACGCCGCCACCGACCGCGGCAGCACGCCGCCGAGCTGGGTGGCGAGGCGATGCGCACTGCTGAGCCGCATGCGATCAGGCCAGCTTGAAGCCGACGTATCCACCGTCGGCGATCTCGTCGCAGCGGCGCCGGTACTCGGGGATGCCCGCCGTGTAGCCCATGTACATCCGTTTCTTGCCTGGGGCGTTCGCGCCGTTGTACCACGAATTGCAGCTCGGATGAACCAGAACGGTCGGTGCCACAAGGGAAGTGGTGTGCTCGATCCACTCCTGCTGCGCCTGCGGCAACGCGTCGATGGTGCGGTAACCATTGCGCTTCAGATAGGCGATGCAGTCACCGATCCATTCGATGTGCTGTTCGAGCGCGGTGACGAAGTTCGTCGCCGCTGACGGGCTACCCGGGCCTTGCACGGTGAACAGGTTGGGAAACCTGGCGACGGCCAGACCGAGGTAGGACACCGGACCCTCGCTCGCCCAGACGTCGCGCAGCAGGACGCCGTCACGCCCGCGCACGTCGATGCGGGTCAGCGCGCCGGTCATCGCGTCGAATCCCGTGGCGTAGATGATCACATCGAGGTCGTAGTGCTGAGCTGACGTGGAGATACCGTCCTGGTCGACGGTACGGATCGGATCCTTGCGCAGATCGACCAGCGTGACGTTGTCGCGGTTGTAAGTCTCGTAGTAGCCCTGGTCGATGATCGGCCGCTTGCAGCCGAAAGGGTGGCTGGGCACCAGCGCCGCGGCGGTGTCAGGGTCGTCGACGATCCGCGCGATCGCCTCGCCGTAGAGCGCGGTAGCCATCCGGTTGGCCTTGATGTCGAAGAAGATATCGCCCCAGTTGAGCGCACCCATCACTCCGCGCTCCTCCACGGCGCGCAGTTGCTCCTCCCGGCTGGCTGTCTTGGTCGGTGGGCTGACCAACATGTCGATCAGCACCGAGAACGCCGAGAGCCGTGCCGCACCGACCGGATGTTGGCGCTGCGCCTCCCGGATCTCGCCGTAGTTCGCCTTCATCTCGTCGAGCTCGCCGGCCTCGAACCGCCGCACTTCCCACGGCAACGTGAACGCCGGTGACCGCTGAAAGACGAACAGCTGCTCCACTTCCCGGGCGATCACGGGGATCATCTGCACACCGGTCGACCCGGTGCCAATGACGCCGACCCGCTTGCCGGAGAGGTCGAATCCGTTCTCAGGCCACCGGCTGGTGAACAGCGACTGGCCGGCGAAGGTGTCCATGCCGGGGATGTCGGGTTCCAGCGGAACCGACAAGATGCCGGATGCGGCGACCACGAAGGGGGCGGTGAACGTCTCCCCTGTGTTCGTGTGCAGCGTCCAGGTCGCCGTGTCCTCGTCGAACGTCATCGCGGTGACGTCGGTGTTGAAGCGGATATCACGGCGCAGGTCGAGCCGGTCGGCGACGAAGTTCAGGTACGCCTCGATCTCGGGCTGGGCCGGCATGGTCTCGGTCCAGACCCACTCCTGCTGGATCTCGTCGGAGAAGCTGTACGAATACTCGATGCTCTCGATGTCGCAGCGGGCGCCGGGGTAACGGTTGAAGAGCCAAGTGCCGCCTACTTTTTCAGCCTTCTCCAGTACCTGCGCCCGCAGCCCGAGCTGCCGCAGCCGATGCAGCATGTAGAGACCGGAGAACCCTGCTCCGATCACGAGTACGTCAGCACTATCCATCCGGAGGACCCTTCTCTTCACCGCACGGCGGATGCTACTGTAACTCTTACAGTATTGGAGGCTAATGCGGTACACACTGGAGTATCCGAGCGAACTGCCGACCGCACCCGACGACTTCCTCGTTCCCGACGTGATCCGCGATGTCGTGATGAGCGCCGAGGCCGCGGGGTTCTCCGCGATCGCGCTGTCCGAGCATCCTGCGCCGTCTCTGAAGTGGCGCCGCAACGGCGGCCACGACACCCTCGACCCGGTCGCGGCGCTGAGCTTCATGGCTGCGGTCACCACCGACATCAAGTTGATGACCAACCTGTTCGTGCTCCCGTTTCGCAACCCGTACCTGTCCGCGAAGGCTCTGGGCACCCTGGACATCCTCTCGGCAGGCCGGCTGATCGCCGGCGTGGGAGCCGGGTATCTGCGCTCTGAATTCGCCGCGCTCGGCGTCAACGTCGACGACCGCGCCCGACTGCTCGACGAAGCCCTGGCCGCGCTTCGGTCCATCTGGACCGAGCCCGAAAAGCCGGTCAGCCGAGCCGGATTCACGGCCACCAGCCCGATGTGGCTTCAGCCACCCGTGCAGCGGCCACATCCGCGGATCTGGATCGGCGGCAATACGGCGGCCGCGGCGCGCCGCGTCGTCGAATACGGCAGCGGCTGGATGCCGCTGATCGCACCCGCGGGAATGGCATCGGCAGTCGGCACGGTTGCGCTCGAGGACGCCGCCGCGTTCGGCGCGCGGTTGGGCCGCCTGCGTGAGGCTCTGGCCGAGGCCGGGCGGGACCCGGAGTCCCTTGACGTTCAGGTGATCTGCCCGTGGATCGATCTGGATGACGGTGCCTCGGTGCGGCAGGCGCAGGACACGTTGAGTGAGCTCGCCGCACACGGCGCGAACTAGGCCGTGGCCCACGTCGAGGCGCCCACCCCCGCTGCGGCCGTCGAGTACATCGCGGCGTTCGGCGAAGCCGTCATCGCGGGTGATCTGGTCTCTAGTAGTGGACAAGGAGGTGCCGAGTGAAAGTTCCCTTCACCTGGAAGGTCACCGGCTGGTTCATGATCGGTTGGTCGGCGGAATACGCGGTGGGAGATGTCCGGCCGCTGCGCTACTTCGGTGAGGACCTGGTGATCTACCGTGACTCCACCGGCGAACTGCACGTGTTGGAGGGCCACTGTAAGCACCTCGGCGCGCATATCGGGCACGGCGGCACCGTGGTCGGCGACTGCGTCGAGTGCCCGTTCCACGGTTGGCGGTGGGGACCCGACGGCGCGAACACCTACATTCCCTACCAACCCGACCGGCCCAACAAGGGTCTGCGTCTGCGGACCTACCCGGTTCAAGAGCAGCACGGCTGCATCTTCCTGTGGCACCATCCGGCCGGCGAGCCGCCGCGGTGGGAGCTTCCCGACATGTTCACCAAGTTCCCCCAGTTCACCGCGGCCCCCGACGAGTACTACCGGCCGTACCCGGAGTTCTCCCGCTTCGCCGAGAACGAGCCGGTGCATCCGCAGATCGTGGCCGAAAACGGCCCGGACAGTGCGCATTTCCACTACGTCCACAAGGCGACGGTCACGCCGGTGTGCCTGGAATGGGAAGCGATCGACGAGGAGTGGCGGTTCCTCACCGGCTGGCCGGACGCCCGCAGCGACGACCCGAACAAGATGGCGCTGCGCATTCATAGCCACTTCTCCGGGTTGGGTTTCGCGATCAGCGCGTTCGAAGGCTCGTCGAATCACCGGCTGATCTTCGCCTGCACACCTGTCGACGACGAGGTTTCCAATATGTTCTATTCGATCTGGTGGCCGCGAAAAGCCGGGGACACCAGTGACATTCCACCCGACGACGTTCGCGAGCGGGTGGAGAAGCAATACCTCGGTACCGTGTGGGACGACCTCGAGATCTGGCGTTACCAGAAGTATGTCGAGCACCCGGCGCTGGCCAAGGTCGACGCGAAACCCTATATGGCGATGCGTAAGTGGGCGTTGCAGTTCTACGACGTATCGACCGCGGCCCCGGTATGAAACCCGAACTCGTAGACCCGGCCCACACCGTCGTCGTCACGCAGGAGTTGCAAGGCGCGGTCGTCGGACCCGACGCCGGGCTGGCGGCATTGGCCCGCGAAGCAGAACGGGAAGCACTGCCCAACATCGAGCGACTGTTGCCCGTCGCACGCGCTGCCGGGGTGACGGTGGTGCACTGTCTCGTGCAACGGCGGCCCGACGGCCTGGGCTCCAACCACAACGCCAAGCTGTTCGCGATCGGCGCCGGCGGAGTGGATATCGCGCCGGGCAGTCCCGGTGCCACGCTGCTTCCCCAATTCGGGCCCGCGCCAGAAGATCTCGTGCTCAGCCGCTGGCATGGGCTGGGCCCGATGGGCGGCACCGACCTCGACGCGATCCTGCGCAACCTCGGCGCGACCACCATCGTCGCGGTCGGGGTGTCACTGAACGTCGCGATCCCCAACCTGGTGATGGACGCCGTCAATGCCGGTTACCGTGTGGTCCTGCCACGCGATGCGGTGGCCGGCGTGCCCACCGAGTACGGGACGGCCATCATCGACAACACCTTGGGCCTGCTGGCGACCGTGACCACAACAGAACATCTGACCGCGGTCTGGTCTAGCATGAGTTCGTGAAATACCTGGTCACAGCGGCGGCTGCCATTGTCGGCGCCGCGGTGCTGGCCGCCACGGCGCCGGCCAACGCCGCGCCCGATTCCCCGAGCGGCGGCACCGCTCATTCCGCACCCGCGCCGGCCGCTCGGGACACGCCGGCGCTGTCACGGTCGGAGCTGTCCGCGATCGTCCAGCAGCGGGAAGCGGCACTGCGGGCTCAGTTACGGGCGTTGCAAAACAGAACCGAGAACATCGACGTCACGCATATGTTCGACATGCAGCTGCTGATGAGCCAGTTGTCCCAGTTGTCGGAGATTCCACCGGGTTTGGTGTCCGGCGCCAACGGAGGGGTGGCGTCGCCGGCCCGCGGCGGGCAACGCTAGCCCTGCGGCGTCACGCCCCGAGTGCCGGTCCGATCGTCGTGTTCCACGACTCCTGCATCTCCGACTCGAACAACCCCCAGGTGTGTGAGCCCTCCGGACGGATGACGTAGTGAATCGGGACGCCGGCGGCCGCGGCCGCATCGGCGAACCGCTTGGTGCTGTCGGCGACGATGCGCTCGATGAAGCCACCCGCGATGTTGGGGCCGAAGCCGGGAGGGAGGCGGTCGACGTCACCCACGCCGCCGCTCTCCGACGCCGCCGCATACACCGCAACGCCTTTGAGCCTTGGCGCGTTCTTCGACGGATCGTGTTGCACCCACACCGGACCACCCAGCGGACCCCACATGGCTTCCGCGCTCTGGCCGCCGCCCGACAACGTCAACGAAATGTTTTGTGCCTCATCCGGATCGGACACCGAGGGAAATCCACTGTAGGAGCCGACCGCCTTGAAGACACCGGGTGCCTGGATGGCGTAGTCGATGGCGGTACCGCCCGTGCTGGACAAGCCGCCGACGCCGTTCTTGCCGTTCGCGTGATACTCCTTGTTGATCAGCGGCGGCAGTTCTCGCGTCATGTAGGTCTGATACTGCTTACTGCCGTCCGCCACCCAGTCCGTCCACCAGCTGAAAGCACCGCCCAGCGGGGAGACGACGTTGACGTTCTTGTTGGCGAAGAAGCCTTGGATGTCGGTCATCCCGAACCAGGCTTTACCTCCGGGCGGGATCGTGCCTCCAGGATCCAGATCGTTACCGCCGTCGATCCCCGGCAGCAGGTAGAACGTCGGGGCACCGGAGCGCGGCGCCTTGAACACGTCGTTGACGATGACCGTGTTCATCGCGGGCGAGTACACCGACACCTTGTCCCAGCGGTCGTTGACGTGCTGAATGTCGGTGATGTAGGCGCCCTGGCCGGGGTCGGCATGGGCGACCGGCGCCGCGAAGGCGGGCAGGAGAGCCAGCACAGCGACTAGCCGAAGCCAGCTCGAACGATGACTGCGAGATGTGATCACTGGGCTCCTTGGTCGTCAGACGGGGTCGCGAGCGGATCCAAAACGCGTGCGTCAGCGCACACAAGTACGGAACTTTGCCTGAGCATCACCAACAGCGCAGGCCAATTAACGGAAAATGCATGGGCGGTTTACACCTGTTGCTCACTGATTCGTTTGCTGGGGAGGCTCCGAGGCTGTACCAACAGGAATCGTGTACGCTACTGTAATTATTACAGTAGGTCGCGAGCAGAGGGGCAGCCGTGGGAAGCCAAACCCAGGACACCGACGCCGTCGTGCCACAGCTGCCCGCGGGCTACCTGCGTGACCCCTACCCCTTCTTCGCCGAGATGCGCCGCGGACCGGGAATCTTTCGCGGCACGGTCATGGACTACTCCAAGACGCCGGAATCGCTTCGCCCGAAACAGGAGTACGCGGCGGTGTCGTTCGATGCCGTGAACAAGGTGCTGCGCGACGGGAGGGTGTTCAACTCCAAGATCTACGACTCAACGATCGGCCTGTTCATCGGCCCGTCGTTGCTGGCAATGGAAGGCAAGGTCCACTGGGATCACCGCAATCTGGTCTCGGCGGCCTTCAAGTCGAAGTCGTTGGCGCGCTGGGAGCCTGAGGTCGTGCGGCCCATCGTCAACGGTCTGATCGATGAATTCATCCGCGACGGGCACGCCGACCTGGTGAAGGCGTTCACGTTCGAGTTCCCCACCCGCGTGATCACCCGCCTGCTGGGACTGCCCGAGGAAGACCTCCCTACGTTTCGCCGCCGCGCGGTTCAACTGATCAGCTATGCGGTCAACTACGAGAAAGCTTTCGAGGCCTCGGCCGCGCTCAAGGATTACTTCCTCGAGCAGATCGACAAGCGCCGCTCGAAGCCGACCGATGACATCATCGGCGACCTGGTGAGCGCGGACATCGACGGCGAGAAGTTGTCCGACGAGGCGATCTACTCGTTCCTGCGGCTGCTACTTCCCGCCGGTCTGGAGACCACGTACCGGTCGTCGAGCAACCTGTTGTACCTACTACTGACTCACCCCGACCAGTTCGCGGCGGTCCAGGCCAATCGCGACCTGCTCGCGCCGGCCATCGAAGAGGGCCTGCGCTACGAGACACCGCTGACCACGGTGCAGCGATTCGCGACCGAAGACAGCGAAGTGGAAGGTGTTGCGATACCCGCGGGTTCGGTGATCGACGTGTGCATGGGCTCGGCCAACCGCGATGCGAACCGCTGGCCGGACTCCGAGGCGTTCGACATCTTCCGCAAGCACACGCCGCACATCACGTTCGCCGCGGGCGAGCACACCTGCATGGGCCTGCATCTGGCACGGATGGAGACCCGGGTGGCCATGGAGTCGCTGCTCGACCGGCTGACGAACATCACGCTCATCACCGACGACGACCCGCACATCCACGGTCAGCCGTTCCGGTCACCGACCGCACTGCCGGTGACCTTCGACGCCGTCTGAGGATCACCCCTTCCAGGGTTTGGTCTTTACGTATCCCCCTGCGTCGATCCGCATCTGCGTTCCGGTGATGTAACGGGCGTCGTCACTGGCCAGGAACACCACGGCGGCCGACACGTCGTACGGCTCGATGTATGGCACCGGCATCGCCTGCATCGCCGGGAACGACAGCTCGGCGTCGTCGCGGGTCGGGGACGCCAGGTCCGGCCGAAACACCCGGTACATGCCCTCGTTGTGCAGCATGTCGGTGTTGACGTTCGTCGGGTGCAGCGCGTTTACCCGAATCATCCTCTTGGCCAACTGAACTGATAGGTCGTTGACGTAGTGCGCGACCATCTGCTTGGCCAGGCTGTAGGCCGAGCCACCGGGGCCCTGGTTGGTGGCGCTGCCCAGTTGCGCGGCCAGCGAACCGGTCGCGATCACCGAGGCACCGTCGTTGAGGTGCGGCATGCTGGCCTGGATCACGTTGAACACCCCGACCAGGTCGGTGTCGATGGTGTCCGACCACGATTGCAGGGTCTGCCCCTTACCCATCGGGCAGATACCCGCATTCGCGACGACGATATCGAGGTGGCCCATCTCCTCGACAGCATCGGCGATCGTCTGCCACACCGCGCTACGCTCACGGACATCGCAGATCGCCGAGAAGCACCGCGCACCTTCCTTTTCCACGAGCAGGGCCGTCTCGTCGAGGTCCTCCGGGCGCGCCAGCGGATAGGTGTTGCCCTCGAGATCGGCGCAGATGTCGAAGATGATGACATCGGCGCCCTCGGCGGCCAACGCGATCGCATGTGACCGGCCCTGTCCTCGCGCAGCTCCCGAGACGACGGCAACCTTGTTGTCCAACTTGCCCATTGGGCGTCCTCCTATGACTGGCGTGGGGTGCGAAACGCGAGGGTCTTGGTCTCCAGGTACTGACCGAAACCCTCGATGCCGCACTGGCGTCCGACGCCGCTGCTCTTGTAGCCCCCGAACGGTGCGTCGGCACCGTAGAACATTCCCCCGTTGACCCCAATGGAGCCGGTTCGGATCCGGCGCGCCACAGCGGTGCCCCGCTCGAGCGAGCCCGAGAGCACCGCACCGGCCAGCCCGTAGGCGCTGTCGTTGGCGATGCGGATGGCCTCCTCGTCGTCGCGGAACGGCAGCACCACCAGAACGGGGCCGAAGATTTCCTGCTGAGCGATCGCAGACCGCGGGTCGACGCCGATGATCACGGTCGGCTGAACGAAGTGTCCGCCGGCGAGGTAATCCGGTACGTCCTCGAAACTGTCTCCCCCGACGAGGATTTCGGCGCCGTCTCGACGGGCTTGGTCACATGCGTCGAGCACCCGCTTCTTCTGCGCGGCACTGACGACCGGGCCGACGAATGTTCCCGGCAGCGCCGGGTCACCCACCGGCACGGCCTGATACGCGGCGGTGATGGCGGCCAACGCCTCGGGGTAGAGGGATTCGTGGATCACCAGCCGGGTGGTCAACGCGCAGGCCTGCCCGGCGTGCACGCACACCCCGACCGCACCACCGACGATGTGGGCGGGATTGGCATCGTCGAGGACGATCAGCGCAGACTTGCCGCCCAGCTCCAGGAGCATTCGCTTCATGGTGTCGGCGCCGTCGCGCATCAATTGCTTGCCGACGGCGGTGGATCCGGTGAATGACACCAGATCCACCCGCGGGTCGGTGGCCAGCAGACCGGCGACAGCGTTGTCGGGGGTGGGAACCACATTGAGCACGCCGGGCGGGATGTCGGTCTGTTCGGCGACGAGCCGCCCGATGCGGGTGGCGTTCCACGGGGTGTTGGGGTCCGGCTTGAGGACGACGGTGTTGCCGGTGGCCAGCGCGGGGCCGAGTTTGTTGAGGATGACTTCGATCGGGTAGTTCGACGGCGTGATGGCGGCGACCACGCCGACCGGTTCTTTGACGACGGTGCGCACGTTGCGGTCGCCGAACAGCCTGCCGCCGTCGAGCGTTCGCTCCCAATCGAATTCGTCGATCAGCCGGCTCGGATAGCGCAGCGAGTCGGCCAGCGGCCACTCCAGCTGGGCGTCACCGGTCGACATCACCGGGCAGCCGACCTCCGCGACGAGTTCCTCGCGCAGGTCTTCCTTCTCGGATTCCAGCGCGGACTGCAGCTGGGCCAGGCAGCGCTTGCGCAGCTCGCGGTTCGTGGACCAGTCGGTGTCGTCGAACGCACGCCGGGCCGCGGCGATCGCGCGGTCCATATCGGCGGCACTAGCCGCCGCGGTGACTCCGAGCACGCGGCCGGTGGCCGGGCTGCGGTTGTCGAACTCCGCGCCGTCGACCGACGCGCACAACTTTCCGTCGATGAGCATTCGCGACTCGGCCCGTTCGGCCGCGCGCAAGCCCAGCTCGACGCTCGTATCGTGCTCGCCCACCCGGGCACCACCTTCTGTTCTGGGACGGTCAACTGTAAAGGTTACAGTAGCAATCAATGTGTGTGGCGGCCCGATTCCCTGGCCCCCAGTGGCCGGGGTATGAGAATGTGGTTACCACGGCCGGGCGAAAGGAATGATCTTGATCAAGGTGATGGACGGCATCCGGGTACTGGAGGTCGCGCAATTCACGTTCGTTCCGGCGGCCGGGGCGATCCTGGCCGACTGGGGCGCCGACGTCATCAAGGTCGAGCACCCAGTGCGCGGCGACACCCAGCGCGGCTTCATCAACATGGGTGGTTTCCAGCTCGACCCCAACCGCCACCCGCTGATCGAACATCCCAACCGCGGCAAGCGCAGCGTCGGCATCGACGTCTCCACCCCGGACGGTCAGGAAGTGCTCTACGAGATCGCCAAGACCGCCGACGTCTTCCTGACCAACTACATGCCGCAGGCCCGGCAGAAGAACAAGTTCGACGTCGAGCACATCCGCGCGGTGAACCCGAACATCATCTACGCCCGCGGCAGCGCATATGGCGACAAGGGACCCGAGCGCCTCGTCGGCGGCTTCGACGGGACCGCCTTCTGGACCCGCAGCGGCGTCGGCCACGCCCTGACGCCCGAAGAGATCGGTGGCGCTCTGCCGCAAGGCATTCCGGCCTTCGGCGACTCGATCGGCGGGATGAACATCGCCGGCGGCATCTCCGCCGCGCTGTTCCACCGGGAACGCACCGGCGAAGCAGTGGAGATCGACGTGTCGCTGCTGAGCACCGCGTGGTGGGCGGCCGGCGCCAGCGTCACCCAGGGCATGGAGACCGGCGAAACCATGCGGTCGCTGATGCCCGGCACCACGACATCGGTCAACCCGTTCATGGCCAACTACCTGACCTCCGACGGCGGCACGATCAACCTGTGCATCGTCAGCCCGACCGGCTATATCCGCGACACCTGGGAGCATCTCGGTTTGCCCGAGCTCGCCGACGACCCCCGGTTTTCCGACGTGATGCCGCTGATCCAGAACGCCGAGGAAGGGGTGCGGCTCATCACCGAGGCGATCGCGGCCAAGCCGTTCGAGTACTGGCGCCAGCACCTCAAGACGATGAAGGGCCAGTGGGCGCCATTCCAAAGTCTGGTCGATCTGGCCTCCGACGAGCAGGCGATCGCCAACGACATGATCGTCGAGGTGGAGGCTGCCGATGGCGGGGCGCCGTTCAAGGTGGTTCGCGGCCCGGTCCAGTTCAATCACGAACCGCTCGAGACCACCCGCGCACCGCAGGCCAGCGAGCACACCGAACTCGTGCTCATGGAGGTCGGCATCGACTGGGACCGCATCGAGGCGCTCAAGGAGTCCGGCGCGATCGCCTAGCTGGGGACTGACTCGCGGACTCGCTCGACCCGAACCGGGACGCCGGTCAGCCAGGCCATCCCCGACAGCGACTCGACGTCCTCGGGCGCGCTCGACGTCAGCCGGTTGACGTTCGACCCGCCGGCACGATTCGCCAGCTTCCATGTGCCGGTACCCGTATGCCCCCACCCGTGCGGCACGGCGATCACGCCGGTCATCAGGTCCTTGGTGGTGGTCACCTCCAGCGTGATCGCGCCGTACGGCGACGTCACCTGCACCAAATCCCCGTCAGCAATGGCCAATTCGGCCGCGTCGTCCACGTGCATCAGCGCCCGCTGTCCCCGCTCGCCCCGCATCAGCAGCGGCGAATTGTGCATCCAGGAGTTCTCCGAACGTGGCTCGCGCATGCCGATCATCCGCAACGGATAACCCTCGGGATGGCTGCCGCGGCTGAGCTTGTCGACTTCGTCGGCGATACCGGGGTGGACGAGCCGTACCCGGCGCGACACATACGCCACCGCATTGCGCAGCACACCGGTGCGGATGTGCGGGGCCACCACGACACCGTGCGGATGCTCCTCGGTCAGTCGGCGATGCGTGAGTCCACCGCGACGCAGTCCGAACAGGTCCCCACCCTGCGACATCCGGATCAGACCGTCGATCATCATTCGCGGTTTGAGGGACACGCCGAAGCGGCCCAACGCCTTTCGCAGGCCGCCGAAAACGGCGAACGCGCGCACGTCGGGCGCCAACCGGACTGCGAGGTCTTCGACGATGTCCCACTCCGGGCGGGCCTCACCGGCCGGTGCGACCACGGCTTCGGTGGCCTGCCGGAACGGCGTGGCCTGGAAGGCCTGAAACGTGTACGGGAAGTCGTCGCGTTCGTACATTGTGGTCACCGGTAGGATGTAGTCACACCGGCCGGTCGTCTCGGTGACGTAAAAGTCAAGTGCGACAGACAGTTCCAGTGATTCGAAGGCCGCCTCGAGTTCGTCGCCGTTGGGCACCGACAGCACCGGATTGCCCGCCGAGACGAACATCGCTTTGATCTGCCTGTCGCCCGGGGTGGTGATCTCCTTGGCCATCAGCGCGGCCGGTTCCATGGCGACGGCGATGGGGATCCCGCCGACGCGGGACCGGTTGCGATACGACCGGCGCATCGCCAGGCCCATCATCGTGGCCTGCCAGCGTCCCCCGAGGGTCTCCATCGAACTGAACACCGACCCGCCGGGGACATCGAGGTTGCCCGCGACGAGATTCACCGCGTCGATCAGGTATGTGGTGAGGGTGCCGTACCGCCCGACGCACGTGCCGAGCCTGCCGTAGACGGCCGCCCGAGGCTCGCGCACCAGATCCCGCGCCAGCGACCGGACACTGTCCGCATCGATGCCCGTTTGGGCAGCCGTGAACTCGGGGGTGAACCGCGCAGACAGCGCCTGCAACCATTCGACACCGTCGGCGAGCGCCTTCACCTGCGCGGTGTTGACCAGACCTTCGGCGAACATCACCTGCAACAGCGACAGCAGCAGGTAGGAGTCGGCGTCGGGCATGACGGGAAGCCACTCGAACGCCGCCGCCGTCTCGGTGCGGCGCGGATCGACGACGACCACCCGCCCGCCCCGTTTGACGATGTCGTGCATGCGGTCCTTGATCCGCGGCGCGGTCAGGAAACTGCCGTGCGAAACAACGGGATTCGCGCCCATCATGACCAGCAGGTCGGTGCGCGTCAGATCGGGGATCGGCACGGAGGTCGGCGCCCCGTACAGCATCTGGCTGGCGATCAGCCTGCTGTTGGTGTCCTGCGACGACGCGGTGAAGTAGTGACTGTCGCGACCGAGGCCCTTGATGAACATCAGCGCCGCGAAGGTATGCGCGTAGCTGAACGCTCCGGGGTTGCCCATGTACCAGCCGACCGCGCCCGACCCGTTGGCCTTCAGGATCCGGGCCAACCGGGCGGCGATATCCGACAGTGCCGCCTCCCAGCTCACCGGCTCGTACCCATCGGGCGTCTTGCGCAGCGGCGTGGTCACCCGGTCCGGATCGTTCTGCACCTCGGTGAACGCGATGCCCTTCTGGCAGGCGAAACCGGCGGACAGCGGGTGGTCCTTATCCGGGCGCAGTGCCGTCAGCCGGCCGTCCTCGACGGTGGCCACCATGCCGCACAGGGGCTCGCAGATACGGCAGAACGTGGTCTTGTGCTCGATCGTGGAAGCCACAAGCCCACGATACTGTAAGTGTTACAGTTCGTTCGCCTATACGGCGGATCCCGAGAGGACAACCATCGATGAACGATGTCGCCATCATCGGCGTCGGCCTACACCCGTTCGGCCGGCTCGAAGGCAAATCTGCGATGGCCATGGCTGTCGACGCCATCTTCGCCGCCGTCGCCGACGCCGGCATCGAGTGGAAGGACGTCCAGTTCGCCACCGGCGGCAGCTGGACCGTCGCCAACCCCGACGCGATCGTCGGCATGGTCGGACTGACCGGGATCCCGTTCACCAACGTCTTCAACGCCTGCGCGACAGCGGCCAGCGCGGCCAAAGCCTGTGCCGACGGGATCCGGCTGGGTGATTACGACATCGGCATCGCGATCGGTTTGGACAAGCACCCCCGCGGGGCCTTCACCGAGGATCCGGCCCTCGTCGGAATGCCGCGCTGGTACGCCGAGAACGGCCAGTACCTCACCACCCAATTTTTCGGCATGAAGGCCAACCGCTACATCCACGACCACGGTATCTCGGAGGAAACGCTGGCGCGGGTGGCCAACAAGAACCTCCGCAACGGTGTGCTCAACCCGAATGCGTTCCGCCGCAAGGAGATCTCCGTCGAGGACATCATGGCATCGCCGGTGCTGAACTACCCGCTGCGGCAGTACATGTTCTGCGCACCCGACGAAGGCGCCGCAGCCGTCATCATGTGCCGTGCCGACATCGCGCACCGCTACACCTCCAAGCCGGTCTACCTCAAGGCCGTCGAGGTCCGCACCCGCACGTACGGCGCCTACGAGGTCAACACCACGTTCGGCCCTGTCGACGAGGTTGCGGCACCGACGGTGTTCGCGGCCCAGGCCGCATTCGAAAAGGCCGGTGTGTCACCACAAGACGTCGACGTCATCCAGTTGCAGGACACCGACGCCGGCGCGGAGATCATTCACATGGCCGAGTGTGGGTTCTGTGCCGACGGTGATCAGGAGCGGTTGCTGGCCGACGGCGAGACCGAGATCAACGGCTCCATGCCGATCAACACCGACGGCGGCCTGATCGCCAACGGTGAGCCGATCGGCGCATCTGGTTTGCGGCAGATCCACGAGATCGTCCGGCAGTTGCGCGGCGAGGCCGGTGACCGCCAGGTGCCCGGCGAACCGAAGGTCGGTTTCACGCAGCTCTACGGCGCACCGGGCACCGCGGCCGCGACAATCTTGACCCGCTGAACGATGGGGGTTCTCGACGGAGTGCGGGTCCTGGACTACGGCCGGTTCATCGCCGCGCCGTGGTGCAGTGCACTGCTGGCCGACATGGGCGCCGATGTTCTGCGCGTCGAGAAGCGGGAAGGGGGCGAAGACCGCTGGGTGCAGTCGGTCACCGACGGCGGTGAAGGTGGCACCTTTCTGCAGTGCAACCGCAACAAGCGCTCACTGACGCTCGATTCGACGACGCCGGAAGGCGCCGCCATCACCCGGCGGCTGGTGGCCCGATCGGACATCGTGATCGCCAACATGCCCGCCGCCGGCATGCGAGCCAGCGGGCTGGACTACGAATCACTGTGCGCTGTCAAGCCCGACATCATCCTGGCCAGCGCGACCGCGTACGGCGAGGGCGGCCCGTATAGCGACCGAATCGGCTTCGATGGCGCGGGCCAGGTGATGTCCGGTGCGGTGTACCGGCAGGGCCTGCCCGATCTGCCGATCCGCACCGTGGTCCCCCAGGCCGATTTCGGTACCGCCCTCACGCTGACGATCGGGGTGATGATGGCCCTGTACCACCGGAGCCAGACCGGGCAGGGACAACACGTGGAAGGCGCCTTGCTGCCAACGGCTTTGATGCTGTCCAACGCGTTTCTGATCGAACGTGAGCTGCTCGGTGTGGACAAACCCAGGGCGGCAAACCGAGGCACGTCCGTCGCACCGTGCGACCTGTATGAGGTGTCCGACGGGTGGGTCTTGTTGCAGATCGCCGGTCAGCCAATGTTCAAGCGGTGGTGCCGGCTGATCGGTCGGGAGGAGCTGTTCGACGATCCGCGCTTCGCCGACGACGACTCCCGCTGGGAGCACGGCGACTTCCTCAACGACCTGATGCAGCAGTGGTGTTCGGGCAAGACCAAGGCCGAGGCACTCGCCGCGCTTGAAGCGGCGAAACTACCTGCTGCGCCGTTGAATTCGCCGCAGGAAGTGCTCGACGATCCGCACGTGGCGGCGATGGGCTACCTCAAGCGGGTGCCGTTTCCCGGCGCGTCGAAGCCGGTGCCGCTGATCGAGACACCGTTTCGCCTGTCCGCAACGCCGGGCTCGATCCGGCGGCGAGCCCCGTTGCTCGGCGAGCACACCGACGAGGTGCTGGCCGAAATCGGTTACCAGACTTCCGAGATCGCGGCTCTGCGCCGCGACGGCATCATTTGACGAGAGGTACTGCCATGCGTAAAGAGGACATGATCCTGATCAGCGTCGACGACCACATTGTCGAGCCGCCCGATATGTTCAAAAACCACTTGTCGAGGAAGTACATCGACGAGGCTCCTCGGCTGGTGCACAACCCTGATGGGTCGGACTGCTGGCAGTTCCGGGACGTGGTCATCCCGAATGTTGCGTTGAATGCTGTCGCTGGTCGGCCGAAGGAGGAGTACGGGTTGGAGCCGCAGGGTCTCGATGAGATCCGGCCCGGTTGCTACAACGTCGATGAACGTGTGAAGGATATGAACGCCGGGGGCATCCTGGGGTCGATGTGTTTCCCGTCGTTCCCCGGTTTCGCCGGCCGGTTGTTCGCCACCGAAGACGCGGAGTTCTCGCTGGCGTTGGTGCAGGCCTACAACGACTGGCATGTCGAGGAATGGTGCGGGGCCTATCCGGCGCGGTTCATTCCGATGACGCTGCCGGTGATCTGGGACCCGGTGGCCTGCGCCGCGGAGATCCGGCGCAACGCCGCCCGCGGCGTGCACTCGCTGACGTTCACCGAAAACCCGGCCGCCATGGGCTATCCCAGTTTCCACGACTTCGAGCACTGGAAGCCGATGTGGGATGCCCTGGTCGACACCGACACCGTGCTCAACGTCCATATCGGTTCCTCGGGGCGCCTGGCGATCACCGCCCCGGACGCGCCGATGGACGTGATGATCACCCTGCAGCCGATGAACATCGTCCAAGCTGCCGCCGACCTGTTGTGGTCACGGCCGATCAAGGAATACAAAGATCTCAAGATCGCTTTGAGTGAGGGCGGCACCGGCTGGATCCCGTATTTCCTCGAGCGTGCCGATCGCACCTTCGAGATGCACTCGACCTGGACCGGGCAGGACTTCAAGGGCAAGAAGCCCTCGGAGGTGTTCCGCGATCACTTCCTGACCTGTTTCATCTCCGATCACGTCGGGGTGCAACTGCGTAACGACGTCGGCATCGACAACATCTGCTGGGAAGCCGACTACCCCCACTCCGATTCGATGTGGCCCGGCGCCCCCGAACAACTCGACGAGGTCCTGCGCGAACACAACGTGCCCGACGACGAGATCAACAAGATGACCTACGAGAACGCGATGCGCTGGTACCACTGGGACCCGTTCACCCACATCGCGAAGGACCAGGCGAACATCGGCGCGTTACGCAAAGCTGCTGAGGGACACGACGTCTCCATCCAGGCACTGAGCAAGCATGATCACGGCGCATCCGATCCGAACGCTGCGCTCAAGGCGGCGACGGCATCGCAACGGTGATCTAGGAGTGGTGGCGAGTGGCCAATCAGTTGCCCGCCAGACTTGACATCGAACATATGTTCGAATACCGTTAAGACGTGAACGCCGCAACCGCGGAACTCATCCGGATCGCCGAGGAACTGCGCGACCTGGAGCTCGATGATGGTGATGTGCTCAGTGAACTACGGGCAGCACTCGCCGTAGTTCATCTCGCCGATCACCGAGCTGCAATGCTGGCCGGCGCTCTGGCACGTCTGGATGTTGCGGCCCGCGGCGGGAGACGACCGCGAGAAATTTTGATGGCGTTGGGGTGTGCACCGTCGGTGGCCGTGCGGATGCTCCGTGTCGGCGCTGCTGCCGAGACGTTGCCGGTGGTAATGGCCCACGCCGCTGACGGGGCGTTGTCCGGTGAACATGTGGATGCAGTGGTGAAGGGCGCCAACCATATTCGGACACGGTCGGCGGAGCCGGTCGATGAGGACGGCCGGTATCGACATCAGGTCGACCTGTTGGGGCAAGCCCTGTCCGGGGCCACTCCGGCCGAGATCGCTGATCGGGCACGGAAGCTGGGCAACCAGCTCGCCGAGGAGCAGGATGGGTTACCGGCGGCCGAAGACCGCTCGATCAACGAAATCCACTGCGTCAAAACGAGCGAGGGCCGCTGGCGGGTGCGCGGGGATCTGGACGCCGAAGTGGGCGTCAAACTCGCCGCCGCCTTGGAGGAGGGGTCGGCACCACGCCCCGAGCCCGACGGCACACCCGATCTCCGGCCTGCCGAGCGACGCCGCGCCGATGCCCTGGAAGCGGTACTCGACACCGCCTCGCGCGCCGGTGACAGCGCCTCACCGCCGAGCACGCAGCTGTTGTTGACCGTGCCTGCCAACACCCCCGATGCTGCGGAGCTGGAATTCATGGGACCCATCAGCCTCGCCAGCCTGAGCAGGTTGTCCTGCGATACCAGCGTCACCACGATCATCGTGGACGGACACCAGGTTCCCCTATACATGGGGCATGACAAACGCCTATTCCCAGCACATCTGCGCAAAGCGCTGTATCTGCGGGATCGGTGTTGTATCAAGTGCGGTGCCCCTGCCAGCAGGACCCATTGTCACCATATTCAGCACTGGAGCCACCAAGGCGAAACCAGCCTGAACAACGGCTGCCTACTCTGCCCGGGCTGTCACACAGATGTTCACCACAACGGCTGGAACGTCATCCTCGGCTACGACAAACATCCGTGGCTCATCCCGCCCGCAACGGTCGACCGAGAGCGAACACCATTGCCCGCATACAACCGGCGCACCATGCGACTCGACGATGCCGCCTAGCGGTCAACACTGAAAACTACAGTGCACCTTGATAATTCCACAGAGATACGGGGTCAGCTCAACACCTTGACCGGCACGTTGCTCCAGCCGGCGACGTTCTGCATGTTGACTCGCTTGCAGCCGGCGAAGTCGACCTCGAAGCGGGGCATGAAGTCGAGCATCTTGTCCAGTGCGATGGCGCTCTCCAGGCGTGCCAAGGCCGCGCCCAGGCAGCTGTGGATTCCGTAGCCGAGTCCCAGGTTCTGCGCCTGGGTGCGGTCGCGGTCGATGTCGAAACGGTCCGGGTCGGTCCACGCCGCGCCGTCGCGGTTGGCCGATCCGCCGACCAGGAACACCGGCTTGCCTGCCGGAATCGTGACACCGTGCAGGGTGGCCTCGCGCAGCGAGCAGCGCACGTTGTACTGGGCCGGAGCCTCGTAGCGCAGTAGTTCTTCGACGGCCAGCGGAATCTTGCTGCGGTCCTGCTGTAACAGCTGCCACTGGTCGGGGTTCTGTGCGAATACCACCGCCGCATTGCCGATCAGCTTGGTCACTGTCTCTGCGCCGGCTCCACCCAATAGTGTGGCGAATTCGGTGATCTCGATATTGTCCAGCGGCTCCATCTGGCCGTCTTCGCGCTCGATCTCGGCGCCGATGAGCTTGCTCAGCAAGTCGTCGCCGAGGTCATCACGCCGCTTCTTAATCAGGCGGAAGTAGTAGATCGCCATGTCGACGGCGGCCTTTTGGCCCGCCTCGGTCATCTCGACGTCGCCGGTCTCGCGATGCAGCAGCTCGTCGATCCACAGCCGGATCTGCTGGCGGTCGTCGACGGGCACCCCCTGCATGGAGGTCATGACGTCGACCGGGAACAGCGCCGAAAAGTCCTGCACGAAGTCGAATCCGGACGGGTCGACAGCAGCGAGATGCTTCTCGACCAGTTCGGTGACCAGTGCGCGCTGCGCCTCGATTGCCCGAGGAGTGAACACCTTGTTGAGCAGGCTTCGCATCCGCCGGTGCGCGGGTGGGTCCATCGCAATGATCGACCCGTGCTTGGTGACCTCGCCTTTCCGTACCTGACCGAGGTCGACGCCGTACGCCGACGAGAAGGTCTCGAAGTCCTTGAACGCCGCGGCGACATCCTCGTGCCGGGTCAACGCGTAGAAGTCGTACTCCTGGCTGTAATAGACAGGGGCTTCCTCGCGCATCCGGCGGTAGGTGTCGTACGGGCTGACAAAGAAGTCTTCGGAGAACGGGTCGAAGACCACCGCTGTTGTTGTCATGTGGAGGTCGAGACCTTCTTTGCCGGTGGTGAATAGTTCGGCTTGCCCAGTCCGAGGACGTGCTGCGCGATCATGTTGCGGAACACTTCCAGCGTCCCGCCGTAGATGCCGAACAGCGGCGCGAACCGGAAGGCGTATTCGGACGCGCCGTTGTCGGCCGCCCCCTCGGTGCCAACCGGCAACACCGAGGCGGCACCGGCGAGGTCCATCAGATCCGGCGCGATGTCGCGCATGGTCTGGGCCTGCGCGACCCGCCCGAAAATGCTTGGTGTGGACAGGGATGCCTCCAGGCGTGCCGCGCTACGACCGAGGCGGTACGCGACCGCGCCGTCGTCGACCATGCGTCTTCCGCCTGCATCGACCCGCCCCACATGGGCGGCGACCGCGTCGACAGCGGCAGCCATGACGCCGGCCTGGTGCGCCATGATCGAGACGTCCGACAGCCCATCGGCTTCCGTCGGTGCCGCGCCGTGTTCGGCATCGAGTGGCCCGCGCAGCACGGTCCAGCCGTTGTTGGCCTCGCCGAGCAGATACTTGTCGTCTACGCGCACATCGGTGTAGTACACGATGTTCGTGCGGTCACCGTCGACGGTGCGGATGCCCTGGATCTCGATCCCCGGTGTGTCCAACGGCACCAGAAACATGCTGAGGCTCTTGTGTTTTGCCGCGCTCGGATCGCTGTTGGTCAGCAGGAACACGTATTGGCAGTTGTGCGCACCGGTGGTGAACATCTTCGAGCCTTTGATCACCCATTGGTCGCCGTCTCGAACAGCGCGGGTTTTGCAGGTCGCCACGTCCGAACCACCTTCAGGTTCGGTGTAGCCCAGGCACATTCGGGCGGTGCCGTCGAACACCCTCGGCATGACCTCGGCGACCAGGTCCGGTTTGCCGAACGCGGCGACCGCCCGGGCCACCATCACGGTGGTCCCCCACGTCACCCACGGCACGTGCGCCCGCCGACGCTCGAGGTCCCAGATCCGGCGCTGCACGCGGCTGAATCCCTCGTCGGTGCCCGTCTTGTACTCCTTCTCCAGCAGTCCGCGGGCGCCGAGCGCCAGGTGCACGCCTTCGTCGAAGTTGTCCCCCGTCTGACGGTCCCGCAGAATGACCTCCTCGGTGACGATCTCTGACAGGAATGCCCGCAGTTCTCGTTGAAAGGCCGCGTCTTCGGCGCTCAGGTCGACTTCGGTGAAATCCATCGCAGCTCCTTAAGACGGGACCGCCAGCACCGGCGGGTTGAGCGCGGCCGGGTCCGGGTTGGCCAGTGGCAGACCCATGAACCGGCGGGCGTTGTCGCCCATGAAGTCGTAGGTCCGTCGTTCGTCCATGCCTTCGGCGTACTTCCAGAAACCGCGGGGCTCGGCCAGGCCCTCCGGGTGGGGGTAGTCCGAACCGAACAGCACCTTGTCCCAGCCGACGGTGTTCACCACATCCGAGACGCTGCCCTCCCAGAACGGGCTGACCCAGATGTTGCGCCGGAACACGTCGTGGGGATGTTCCGGGAAGTTCTGCGGCATCTTCCTGTAGAGATCTTCGAAGTCGTTGAACAGTGGGAGGATCCACGAGCTGCCGTTCTCGACGCTCGCGATCCGCAGCCGCGGGAACCGGGTCAGCGTGCCGTGACAGATCAAGCTGGTGATCATGTCGGCAATCTCGCGGTGGCCCAGCACCATCCACCGGAACGCGCTCATCGCCATGAAGTTCTGCGTGTACGGCGGCTCCCACTTACCGACGTAGTCATCGAGCGGCGGATAGCTGGCGTGCAGCACGATCGGCAGGCCGGCGGCCTCGACGTCGCGCCAGAACGGATCGAACTCCGGCAGCGCCGGTGAACGCCAGCCGTGCACACCGCGGACGGGGCCCGGCTTGACCAACGCCACCGCCGCACCCTGGGACAGGATGTACTCGAGTTCCCGTTGCGCGCCTGCGACCTCGGAGAGGTTGATGATCGGTGTGGAGAACAACCGTTCCTCATAGACGTACGACCAGTGCTCGGCCATCCACTGATTGAGGGCATGGATGATGGCCAGCGTGAGCTCCGGATCGTCGGCCGACGAGTGCTCGACGAGGCTCGCCAACGTCGGATAATTGAGCGCCTCGACGACACCCTGACGGTCTAGCTCGGCGATCCGGTCCGCCGGGTTCTTGGTGGCGGCTGGCGCTTCGATTGCGGCGCCCTGCATTTCGCGAAGTGTCAAGCCTTCGGTGTTTTCCCCGGCGAAGAACTTCTCGTGCGCACCCGGCGCGGCGACCCGTTCGAATGTGGGGTTCGGGATGAAATCGCTGACCCGGTTATTGATGACGAGCCGGGTCTGCCTGCCTATCTGCGCGTACTGCACCGCATACCGGTAGCGCTCGGGCAGGTACCGGGTGAGCGCTTCGGGTGTCTCGTACATGTGCTGATCGGCGTCAAAAATCGGGACGTCGCGCAACTGTGCGTCGGTCATGACACCTTCTTCGCTTGCGGTGCGTACGCGGGCTTGCCCAGCCCCAGCACGTACTGCCCGATCATGTTGCGGAACACCTCCAGCGTTCCGCCGTAGATTCCCGACAGCGGCGCGAACCGGTACACGTATTCCGATGCCCCGTCGTCGGCGGCTCCCTCGGTCTCCACCGGAAGCGTTGCCGCCGCGCCCAATACATCCATCAGATCCGGCGAGATGTCGCGCATCGTCTGGGCGATGGCCACCCGGCCGTACAGACTCTGCGAGCTCAGCGCGACTTCCATCCGGGCGGCGCTGCGGCCGAGCCGGTAGGCCACCGCGCCGTCGTCGACCGCACGCCGGCCGTTCGGGCCGGTACGGCCAACGTTGGCGGCCACCTTGTCGACGGCGGTGGCCATGAAGTTGGCCTGGTGCATCATGATCGACACGTCGGCCAACCCGTCGGCGGCGGCCGCCACCGCACCGTGCTCGACATTGAGTGGTTCCCGCAGCACCGTCCAGCCACCGTTGACCTCACCGAGGCGGTACTTGTCGTCGACACGGACATCGCTGTAATAGACGATGTTCGTCCGGTCACCGTCGACCGTGCGCAGGCCCTGGATCTCGATACCCGGCAGATCCAACGGGACCAGAAACATGGTGAGGCTCTTGTGCTTCTGCGCGTCCGGATCGGTGTTGGTGATCAGGAAGACGTACTGGCAGTTGTGCGCCCCGGTGGTGAACATCTTGGAGCCGTTGATCACCCACTGGTCGCCATCGCGCACGCCACGGGTCTTGCAGGTGGCCACATCCGAGCCGCCTTCGGGTTCGGTATAACCGAGGCACAGCCGGACCTGCCCGGTGAACACTCCTGGCAGCACTTCGGCTTTGAGCTCCTCGGAACCGAAGGTGTCGACCGAACGCGCCACCATTGAGGTGGTGCCCCAGGTCACCCACGGGACATGAAACCGTCGCTTCTCCAACTCCCAGATCCGCCGGCGAACTCGGGTGAAGCCACCGTCGGATTCCGGCTTCCACTCGGCCTCGAGGTAGCCGGCCGCGCCCAGTGCCAGATGCACACCCTCGTGGAAGTTGTCACCGGTCTCCCGGTCATGCTTGATCACCTCATCGGTGATGTGTGTCGTCAGGAAGCCCCGCACCTCCTCGAGGAAGTCCTGGTCCTCGTCGGACAGCGCCACGTGTGAGAAATCCATTGTGCCCCTATGCCGTTTCGCGGTCGGCGAGGATGTGCGCGATCTGCTTGGCACTGGCACCGGGATCGCCGCCGGCCAGCGGCCAGCCCCGGGCCCGCACCAGGTAGGCGGTCGCCGCCGCTTCCGAGGACACCCCGAGACCACCCTGGATGTGCACGGCCATGGTGGCCGCCTTGGACGCTTCTTCGGCCATGAACACGAACGCCGAGGGAGCCAGTTCGGGCCGCGCGTCCGGCTCATTGTCGAGGAACCACGCGGCCCGCCGGGCCAGGTTGCGACCGCCTTCGACGGTGATCACCATATTGGCCAGCGGGTGCGAGATCGCCTGCAGCGTGGAGATGGGCACACCCAGGGTGTAGCGAGACTTGGCGAACTCGGCAGCAATGGTCATGGTCTCCTCGACCAGGCCGACGAGCGCCGATGCGGTCAGCAGCCGCCATTCATCCAGCGCCCGAGCGTAGGCGGCGAGCGCGTCCGGCCCGCTGCCCAGCACCGTGCGGCTGTCGGCGGCGGCTGGGTCGACCCAGGCCATCGGCAGCCGGCCGATGTTGTCGACCTTGGCCGGGCGGGTGCCGAACGACAGAAGCACGACATCGTCGGAGTCGCGCACGATGATGTGGTCGGCGATCGAGCCGGTTGGGATCAGCCTTGTGCCCGAGACGCTGTCCAGGGAGGCATCCAGCCCGGCGATCTGGTTGCCGCTCATCACCTCGTCGGTGAGCGCGCCCAGGCCCGCCAGCAGCCGCGCAGCGCACACGTGGTCGATCCACGGCACCGGCGCGAGCGAGCGCCCGAGCTCCTCGGCCACCAGTGTCAGATCCACCAGGGTGGCGCCGTCACCACCCGCCGACTCAGGGACGGCCATCGTGGTTGCGCCCATGGCGCACAGTCGTTCCCACAGGCTCTTGTCGAACCCGGTGGCCTCGGCGGCCCGCACGGTCTCGATCGTGCTGTGAGTTTTGAAGAACTGCCGGTAGGCGGTCTGCAGATCGGTGTGGTCCTCCGAGAGGCTGTAGTCCAGCCTGCGCAGTTCGTAGCGGTCCATTCAGCGCTCCCTGAAGAAGAAATCGTTGGCGTTGTTGTAGAGATAGTTGTCCATCACGTCGGCAGGCAGGTCCAGGGCCAGGGCCTCGGGCACCACCCGCTGCATCCGCAGCACCGGGAAGTCAGATGCGAAGATGATCTTGTTCTTGCCCCGGGTGCGCATGAAGTGCAACAGGCTCTCCGGCAGGCGTTTCGGCGACCATGCCGAGGTCATCAGGCGCAGATTCTCGTACTTGATCAACAGCCGGATCGCGACATCCCACCACGGGTCGGCACCGTGGATCATGCACAGCTTGAGTTCGGGGAACCGTACGCAGACCCGGTCGAGATGGATCGGGTTCTGCACCTCACCCGGGATCGGCGGCCCCGGCAATCCGGTGTTGACGCACAGCGGCAGTTCCAGCTCCGCACACTTGGTGTAGAGCGGGTAGTACACCGCGTCACTCGGCGGATATTGACCGTCACCCCAAAAGCTCGGTCCTACAACGGCATAGACGACCGGCAGGTCGGCGGCGATCGCGGCCAGTTCACGCAGCGCCGGAATTGGCCGCAGCAGGTTCACGCCACCCATCGCCAGGGCGAAGCGGTCGGGGTGCGCGTCCACGAACTTGCGCGCCGTCACCGACGGCTTCACCAGTGAGTCCATCAAAATGGCCCTCTGGACCCCGTGGGTGTCCATCTCGTCGAGGAGCGCAGCCAGGTCGATCGGGTCGTACATCGACGCCGGCCCCTTGAAGTAATCGTCGCGCACCTTCTTCATGAAGGTGGGCTGGTTCTCCGTCTCGCCGAAGTGAACGTTGGCCAGACAATCGATGACCCTGTGCGTCATGACAACGAAACCTCGATCCTGGCAGCTTCTTTGGCCCAGCGGTAGTCGGCCTTACCGTTACCGAGTCGCTTGACCTGGTCGACGACGATGAACTCCTTCGGCGCCTTGTAGCGGGCGAGCTGCGCGGTGCAGTGCTCATACAGAACGTCGGGCGCCACATCATCGTGCAGCGCGACCAGCGCCACGATCTCTTGCCCCCACCGCTCACTGGCCCTGCCCACCACCAATGCGTCGGCGACCGCGGGGTGCGCGCGCAGCACCTCTTCGACCTCCTCGACGAAGACCTTCTCCCCACCGGTGTTCACCACCAGCGAGTCCCGGCCGAAAAGCCGCAACGTCCCGTCCGGCGCCAGCGAGCCGCGGTCACCGGATATCACGACGCGGGCGCCGTCGACCTCCGGGAAGGTCTTCCGGGTGGCATCGGCGTCGTCGAAGTACCCCAACGGGATCCGGCCCGCGCGGGCGACCCAGCCGACCTCGTCCTCACCGGCGTCCAGGAAGCGGCTGTAGTCCTCGGCGAGAACCAGTGCACCCTCGCGCAATTCGAAGGTGTCCTTATGGTCGCCACGCATGCTGCGGCCGAACCCGACGTTGCCCGTCTCCGACGAACCGTAACCGTTGATCAGGATGATGTTGGGCAACAACTCCAGCAGTGCGTGCTGGTGTTTGAGGTTGGTCGCCGCTCCCCCGGTCGCCAGGGCGAACAACGAGGACAGGTCGTAGTCGCCGCGCCGCAGCTCCTCGACCAGCGGGGCGGCGTAGGCGTCGCCGACCATCGTCATCATGCCGACCCTGTGCCGCTGCGCCGTCGACAGCACATGCTGCGGATCGAATTTCGGTGAGTCGTAGAGCACCACGGTCTGACCGTTGAGCACCGCGGCGAACGCCGTCCACATCCCGGCAGCGTGCATCAGCGGGGACACCGCGAACCACGGCGCCCCCGGCGTGCCGAGCTTGTCGTGGATCTCGGTGACCGACTCGTGGTCGGCCCCGTTCATCGAGACGGCGTAGGTGTCGGCCTGGCGCCACATCACCCCTTTGGGCCGTCCCGTGGTGCCGCCGGTGCAGATCATCAACACGTCGTCGGGTGATGGCTCGATGTCCTGGTCCTGATCCCCCTGTGCCAGGGCATCTTCCAAATCGATCGCGCCGGGAAGATCGGGGGCACCGCTGCCGTCGTCGATCGAGATCAGCAGCTCGGCGCTGTCCGGCGGCAGCACGTCGGCGAACTTGGCGCCCAGCGAACGGTGGTAGATCACGGCGCGGGGCTTGACGTAGGCGAGCAGCTCGGCCACTTCGCGCGGCGTGTAGTGGTGGTTGACATTGACCGGCACGACCCGGCCCTTGAGACACCCGATCACCATGTCGGGGTAGAGGTCGTTGTGCATGATCAGCGCAACCCGATCCTGGCCGCACTCCCAGTTCTCGAGCTCGGCCCGTTCACGGTGCGCACCGAAGCCTTTGCTCGCCAAGAAGTTCGCCAGCCGGCGTGTCCGGTCAGCCGCATCGGCGAACGTGCTGGTGCGCTCGCCGCAGATCGTCATCGGCCGGTCGGGAATGACCTCGGCGATGGCGTCGAGCACCGCGCCGATCGTCCATTCGGGCACGGGTCAGGCCGCCGACGACACCGATACACCGAGCAGGTCCAATGCGTTGTCCCGCATCACCTTCCGGGTGTCGGTGGCGCTGAACTCGGGGAACTGCGGGATGTCGGCGGTGAAGCTCATCGGGTCGGCCAGGCCCTCACCGTGCGGCCAGTCGGACCCGAACAGGATCTTGTCCACGCCGATGGTGTCGGCCAGCAGCTTGACGTCGTCCTCGTAGTACGGGGCGATCCAGACGTTGTTCTTCAGCTGCGCGACCGGATCCTCCTTGAAGTGGTACGGCGCGTTGTTGGCGGCCTTCTTCAGCCGCTTGATCAAGCGGTACACGAAGTAGGAGCCGTTCTCGATGCTGGCCACCTTCAGCGTGGGATGGCGGGTGAAAACCTGGTGCACGATCATCGACGCCATCGAGTCGTGGATGGCTCGATCGTCGAGCAGGACGGTGTCGAGCGGATCCCGCTTGCCAAAACCCTCGAAGGTTCCGGTGCCGCCCCACAGTGCTGAAATCGCAAGGTAGCCACTGTCGGACAGGTGGAACACCACTGGCACGCCGGCCTCGGCGAGCCGCGCCCACACCGGGTCGTGCGACGGATCGCCCAGTGAGCGCGGCTTGACGCGGCCGGGCACCGGGGCCGGTCGCACGCAGACGATCTTCGCGCCGCGACTCAGCACGAACTCGACTTCGGCCACGGCCGCGTCGGGATCAGCCAGCGAGATGATCGGCGCCGAGAGGAACCGGTGGTCGGGCCGGTCGAAGCCCCAGTCCTCGTCGAGCCACAGGTTGAAGGCGTGGACCGAGGCCATCGTCGCTTCGATGTCGTGTTTGAGTGCCTCTTCGACCCCACACGCGAAAGTCGGTAGCATGAACACGGTTTCGAGATTTTGCTTGTCCAGGATCTTCACCCGGGCATCGCGGTTCTGATACTCCGGGTGATCGGCCAATCGGTCGACCTTCATCAAGGAAGCCGGGTCGACGCCGTCGGGGATCTCGCCACGGAACAACAGGTCCAGGCAACCCGGCTCGATGATCGGGTCGAACGTCGGGTTCGGGATGAAGTGGTTGACGACACCACCCATCACGGCGAAGGTGCGCTTGCCCTCGGTGAGCATCTGCACGCCGCGGCGTTTGAACTCCTTGGGAAGATGCCGGGTGAACGAGTCGATGGGCTCGTAGTAGTGGTTGTCGACGTCAATCGCCTTGTAGTCCAGGGTCATCAGTGTCGTCCTCTCACGTCAGGGGCGGGAAGTTCGGGGGCCGCTTCTCGAAGAACGCGGTGATGCCCTCGATGAAGTCGGGGCGCTGCATGGATTCGTGCATGAGGGTCTCGGCTCTGCGACTGGCGTCGTCCGCCTCGCGCAGGGCATCGCCGTAGACCTGTCGTTTGATGACGGCCAGTGAGCTCGGCGCACAGTTGGCCGCGATGTCCGCGGCGTATTCGATTGCCCGGCTGAGCAACTCGGCGGGCGGCACGACTTCCTTGACCATGCCGAGTTCGAAGGCTTCTTCGGCGTAGAACACCCGGCCGCTCATCAGCAGATCGAGCGCCGCACCCCACCCGACGACCTTGGGCAGGATCCAGGAGATGCCGTATTCGGCGATCAGGCCGCGGCGGACGAATGAGGTGGTGAACTTGGCGCCGGCCGCGGCGAACCGGACGTCGCAGAACAACGCCTGGGTCAGCCCGATGCCAGCGCAGGCGCCGTTGATCGCGGCGATCACCGGCTTACTCACGGTGGTGACGAACAGCGGATGCCGCTCGCCCACCATCTTGGTCAGGTCCGCCTCGCCGGCACTGTCGACGCTGGCCGAGCTGATCGACGACAGGTCGCCCATATCGGCCCCCGCGCAGAAGGCCCGCCCGCTGCCGGTCACCACGATCGCGCGGACATCCGGGTCGGCCTCTGCGGCGTCCATGCCCGCGTAGAAGCCGGCGGCCAAGCCACCGCCCCAGCCGTTCATCCGGTCGGGACGGTTGAACGTCAGCACCGCGACCCCGCTGTCGAGCACCTCGTAGAGGACGGGCTCGGCCGCAGTGGACTTCGCGGTGACGTCTGCGTCGGTGTCGGTCACCTAGGGGAACCTCCGGGAATGGTGCGCCAACATGCGGGAATGTCCATACTGTACACCTATCGGTATCACCTTCCGCAATCAGCGTTCGATGAGGCCCAGCCGCTGGTAGGCCTTCTCGATCTGGGTCTTTCCAGACTCGGGCAATTCGGTTTGCGGCGGGCGCGAATGCGGATAGTCGCCGATCGGCAGTCCGAGCAGTGACGCGGCGTACTTGAACGCGCTCCCCCAGTGGGTGAAGTAGTCGGGACGGCCCGGATAGCAGGTGAACCAATTACCCATGTCGATGCCGAACTGATCCAGTCCGGACCTCTCGGCATAGTCCATCGCCTCGATGAGTTCGCCGGCCCAGACCAGCTCCCAGTACTCGGAGATGATCGGCCGCTGCGGAGTCTCGTGCAGATACCCTGCGGTGCCCAGCTGTGCCGGACCGACAATGCCCGCGCGCAACCAGCCCGCGCGGTACACGGTGAGATCGCACTCCCAGATCACCAACCCGGGTGCCAGCTCGTGCAGCATTCGACTGCTGCCCGGCCGGAACGCGCCTTCCTTCGTCGCG
The DNA here is from genome assembly GCF_019456675.1 of Mycolicibacterium pallens. Classification (NCBI taxonomy): domain Bacteria; kingdom Bacillati; phylum Actinomycetota; class Actinomycetes; order Mycobacteriales; family Mycobacteriaceae; genus Mycobacterium; species Mycolicibacterium pallens. The sequence goes on from NZ_CP080333.1 coordinate 5,081,617, forward strand.
CACACGGCGGGAATCTCGGCGTAGATGCGTGCTCCCTCTGCAGGAGTCAGCACATAGCCCGACGATGGCGAGTTGAACATGCCGAGCGCGATATCGGTGCGATCGGCGATGTACCGAAAGAAACGCAGCACGCCCTCACCGCCGTGAGTCTCCATCATCGGTGTCTGGATGTAGACGATATCGGCGCCGGCTTCCTGGGCGTGCCGGGTGAGCTCCAAACAGTCTTTGGCTGCCGTGGCCGCGGTGCAGGCTTGGATGATGACTCCCGGGTTGGCCCGTCGCCCTTCCTCGATTGCTGTCTCCAGCAACCGTTTTCGCTCGGCAATGGTCAACGCCCAGAATTCGGCGATACCGCTGGTGCACCACAGCATCGGGTGCTTCAGCTCTCCGACGCAGTACCGCACGAGTGTCCGATAGGCGTCCCAGTCGATATCGTCACCGTCGGTTCCGGAAAACGGCGTATAGAGGCTGTTGCCGATGCCGCGCAACGAGGTTCGCGCCCAGTCCCGGGCTTCCAGCGCTGTGGCCACCACTGCTCCTTAGGTGAAGTCGGACCCGCCGTCGACATTGATATTGGCGCCGGTCATATACGAGTTGCGCTTCGACGCCAGAAAGGCGACGACGGGGCCGATCTCGTCGGGCAGCCCCGCGCGTGGCAGATGGGCCGGGTGACCGAAGTGCTCGTCGATCGCAGCCATCAGTGCATAGGGATCGCTGCCGTCGACACCGACCGACTCGGCCCAGCCGGTGAGCGCCTCGGAGGCGATGCTGCCCGGTGAGACGACGTTGACGAGTATCTCGTCGGGCGCGAGATGCAGCGACAGATTCTTGGAGACGCTGGTGACCATTGCCTTGGCCGCGGTGTACGCCGCCAGCCGCGGGCTCTGCCGTTGGGTGGACTGCGCGGCGAAGTTCACGACGCGGGCCCACTCCGCGGCGCGCAGCAGCGGTAGCGCCGCACGGATGCAGCGGACCATGCCCAGCGCGCCCTCGTCGATCGCCGTGCGCCACTGGTCGTCGGTCAGTTCGTCGAAAGTGCCTTGCACACTTGGCCCGACGGCATTGATGAGGATATTGAGCCGGCCGCCCCAGCGCTCACCGATCTCGCCGAACACGCGCTGAACCTGGGTGTCGTCGCCGGTGTCGGCCACCAAGCCGACGGCATCCGGGCTACCCCGCCCAGTCAGCTCATCGGCCGCGGCGTCGAGAACCGAAGCGGTGCGGCCGATCAGCGCGATGCGGGCGCCGTCGTCGGCCAGGCAGCGCGCGGCGGCCAGTCCCATCCCGCGTCCGCCGCCGACCACGACGGCGGTGGCGTCACCGAGCCCTAGATCCACGGCCGGGCGGGCTTTACGTCCCGGTCCAGTTCGGCGCGCGCTTCTCGGCGAACGCGACGGCACCTTCGCGGGCGTCGTTGGAGGAGAACACCGGAATGATCAGTTCCATCTGCTTCTTCCACATCTCCGCCTGGCTCCAATCGGCGGATTGCAGCAGGACGTCCTTGGTGGCCGCGACGGCCAGCGGGCCGTTGGCGCTGATCTTCTTGGCCAGCTCGATCGCGCCGGCCAGCGCCTCGCCAGGTTCGGTGAGGACGTTGACGAAGCCCCACGCCTCACCCTGCTCTGCGGTGAAGGTCTCGCCGGTCAGCGCGAGCTCGAACGCCTTCTGATACGGGATGCGTTGCGGTAGCCGCAGCAGACCGCCGCCGGCCGCCACCAGTCCACGCTTGACCTCGGGGATGCCGAACTTGGCGGTCGTGGAAGCGACCACCAGGTCGGTGCCCAGCACCACCTCGGTCCCGCCGGCAACGGCATAGCCCTCGACGGCGGCGATCAGCGGCTTGCGTGGCGGGCGTTCGGTGAAGCCGATCCCGCGCCCGGGGATGGCCACGATCTCACCGGCCGCGAACGCCTTGAGATCCATTCCGGAGCAGAAATTTCCGCCCGCGCCGGTGACCACGCCGACGGTCAGGTCAGGGTCATTGTCGAGCTCGTCGACCGCGTCGGCAAGCCCTTGGCTCACAGCAAGACTCACCGCATTGCGGGCCTCGGGGCGATTGATCGTGATGACCAGTATCCGGCCTTGGCGTTCCCGCAGCACTGCGTCCGACACCCGCGGCTCCTCCACGTTTGGTTCGCTGGTATCGGTAAAACCTACTATAGACTTTACAGTAACGGGACGTGACCGGCAGATCCGGAGCGGAGACGCAGTTCACACCCCCCTGACGGGGTAAGGTTTCCACCCGCTGATCGTCGAACGGAAGGTGGACCTGCAGTGGCCAAGCCAGCGACCGCCGCCAAGCGGCCCCGGCGCGAGCGCGGGTCGATCAATCCCGATGACATCATCGCGGGCGCCTTCGAACTCGCCGAGCAGGTGTCGATCGACAACCTGAGCATGCCGCTGCTGGGCAAGCACCTCGGCGTCGGAGTCACCAGCATCTACTGGTACTTCCGCAAGAAGGATGACCTGCTCAACGCGATGACCGATCGGGCACTCGGCCAATACGTGTTCGCCACGCCCTACGTCGAGGCGTCCGACTGGCGCGAGACCCTGGCGAACCACGCGCGCGCGATGCGAAAGACGTTCATGGGCAACCCGATCCTGTGTGATCTGATCCTGATCCGCTCGGCCCTGAGTCCGCGGGCCGTGCGGGCCGGTGAGCAGGAGGTGGAGAAGGCGATCGCCAGCCTGGTCGAAGCGGGCCTGTCGGCGGAGGACGCCTTCGACACCTACTCCGCGGTGTCCGTGCATGTTCGCGGTTCGGTTGTGCTGCACCGGCTTTCCGAGAAAAACCGGGCCGCCGACGAGCAGGCGCACGCGCTCGAGGATTCGATCATCGGCACTGCCGAGAACACCCCGCTGCTCGCGAAGGTCAGCGCCGAGGGACATCGGATCGGTGGTGCCGACGAACGCAACTTCGAGTTCGGTCTGGAGTGCATCCTCGACCATGCGGCCGCGCTGATCGAGGAGAACAAGAAGTCCTCGGCGTCGAAGTCGCGCCGCAAGGCATAACTTCCGCCGACCGTCACACCAGAGTCACGGTGGGCGCCGAGCGTCACCCTGGAGTGACGTTCGGCGCGTTCCGCTAGACCTCGACGATGACGGCGCCGCCCTGGCCGCCGCCCGCGCACATCGCCGCGACACCGATGCCACCGCCGCGACGGCGCAGCTCGTAGACCAGAGTCGTGATCATCCGGGCGCCGGAGGCCGCGATCGGATGTCCGAGGCTGCAGCCGCTGCCGGAGAAGTTCACCAGCTCCTCTTCGATGCCGTACTCCTTGCAGGCGGCGATCGGCACCGAGGCGAACGCCTCGTTGATCTCCCACAGCGCCACATCGGACGGCTTGAGGCCGGCCCGGTCGAGCACCTTGCCGATCACGGCGACCGCGCCGAGGCCGGTGTCGCGTGCCGGCACGCCCGCGGCTCCCCACGCCTTCACGGTGGCCATGACGTCCAGCCCGTTGGCGCTCGCGTAGTCGCGATCGGTCAGGGCGACGGCGGCCGCGGCGTCGTTGGTGCCGCTGCTGTTACCGGCGGTGATCGAGAAGCCCTCGATCTCCGGGTGCAGCACCTTGAGGCCGGCGAGTTTCTCGACGGTGGTGTCGCGGCGCGGGTGCTCGTCGACGGAGAACTCGGTGACCGAGCCGTCGAACTGCTCGACCTTCAGCGGGATGATCTCGTCGGCGAACTTGCCGGCGTCCTGGGCGGCGACGGCCCGCTGGTGGCTGCGCGCGGCCCATTCGTCGAGCTGCTCACGGCTGATGCCGTAGGACTGCGCGGTGTTCCAGCCGACGGTGATCGACATATCGCGGGCCGGCGCGTCCGGGGTCTCGACGTGGATCGGCGGCAGCCAGCGCTCTTCGAACTTCAGCTCCGGGCCGGGAATGCGCTGGTTCATCAGCGGCGTCATCGACAGCGACTGCACGCCGCCCGCAACCAGTACGCGCTCCATGCCGGAGCCGATCTGGGCCGAGGCGTTGCCGATGGCCGTCAGGCTGCCCGCGCAGTGCCGGTTGACCGCCTGGCCGGGCGCATTCTCGAAACCTGCGACCAACGCGGCATAGCGAGCGAGATCGCCGCCGCCGTAATGGGATTCAGCGATGATGATGTCGTCGATAGCGTTCGGGTCGATGCCGCCACGGCGGACCACCTCGGGAAGCACCGCGCCCAGCAAGACCTCGGGCGGGGTGTTGACCAGTGTGCCCTTGAAGGAACGACCGATCGCGGTCCGGACGGCACCGACAATGACTGGTTCGGGCATGACGACCTCACTTCGACGTTGAGACGTTACACTCAGGCAACTTTACAAAACTAGCAGGAAGTGTAGCGCTGACGGTAAGTGGTACACGTCACTGCGGTTCGGGCACATGGAAATGCTCGTCACGCAGCCGGAACGCTTCTTTGGCGCCGACCTGGGCTCGGGTCTTGACGAAGTTGAACTCCCCGGGCGCGAACTGCAGGTTGGTGCCATACGCGTGAAACAGGTAGCTGGCGACTTCCTCACCCTGGTAGGCCTGGCTCTGCTCGACCAGCCGGAATGCTTCCTTGGCGATGACCACGCCATCGGCAGGCATCTTGGCAGCCTTCTCCGCCCAGTACCGGGCCCTGGCCGTCACCTTCTCGGCGTCGCAGGTCTCGGTGAACACCCCGAGGTGTTCGACGTCGCCCGCGGTGATGATGTCGCCGGTCAGCAGCAGTCGCCGGGCCAGCACCGGGCCGAGCCGGTGGAAGAACATGTGCAGACTGCCCAAAGCAGGACCGAGGAACCGGGTGGCCGGCATGCCGATCTTGGTGTCGCGGGCGATGACCGAGATGTCGGTCATCAGCGCCATCTCAAAACCGCCGCCCAGCGCATACCCGCTGATCTCCCCGACCGTGACCTTCGGGAAGCCCATGAAGTTGTGGTAGAAGCCGAATGACTTGCGGTCCACTGTGAGTCGGCGACGCTGGCTGGGACGACGCTTGGCCTGCGCCTCAGACTGGTCGCCATACCAGCCGTACGCATTGTTCATATTCGCGCCGGTGGAGAACACTCCCTCGGCGCCGCGCAGCAGCACGACGGTGATGTCGTCGTCCTCGGCGACGACATCGAGGTAGCGGCCGACGGTTTCGCGCATCGCCGCGTCATAGGAGTTGCGCTGGGCGGGATTGTTCAACGTGATAGTCGCGATGCGCGTGTCACGGTCCACCTCGTAGAGGACGCGGTCGTCGTCGGTCATGGTTGGTTCCTCACCTGGGGTCTGGGTTCGAAATGAGTTTGGCCTCAATGGTTCTGTCTCGTCCGAAGGCCAGGGTGTTGCGGCGTGCGGCGGCGAGGTGATCCTGAGCCAGCCGCACGGCACGGTCGGCGTTACCATCGCGGATCGCGTCGAGCATCTTGTGGTGGTCACGCAGCGCGGCCCGCATGGTCGCCTGCCGCATCGGGTCCGGCTCGTCGCTCCACACCGAGGATTCGTGCGCCGACCAGATCAGCTCCAGCGACCCGATCAACAGGATCATTGGCTCGTTGCCGCACCGGGACACCAGCGCCTCGTGAAATCGCCGGGCATTGGGCACATACTGCGCGGTGTCGTCGAATTGTTGTTCCTGCCGGTCGACTTCGGCCTGTAGGTACGGCACGACCGCCGTCATGCGGTCTTCGCGGGCGGCGCACATGCCTGCGCAGATCGGCTCCAGATGCAGCAGCGCCCCGCTGACGTCGGCCGGGGTCGACGACCGCGACTGCAGCACCATGCTGATCATGTGCGCGGTGCGCTCGGCCGACGGCAGGTGCACGACGGCACCACCCATATTGCCGCGACGGACCGAGACCAGGCCGTCGATCTCGAGGATGTGGATCGCCTCCCGCAACGCGGGCGGGCTGACCCCGAACTCGGTGAACATGCTCTCCTGCGAGGGCAGCACGTCACCCTCGCGCAGTCGGCCGGACAGGATGTCGTCACGCAACCGCGACGCGACGATCTCGGCGACGCGTGGCTGGCGAATGCGTGGTGCTGCCATCGGTCCCTTCGATCCACTATCCTTGCTATCTTGTACAAGATAGCACTACTGTTGGGCTATCCGTAAAGTCGCGAAGGGCGGAATGTTCGGTGGGTGACGAGGCCCGGTCGGCCGACGGAATCGTGACGACCTCACGCGACGGCGCGGTACTGCACATCGTGCTCGACCGAGTCGGTCGACGTAACTCCTTGAGCTACAGCATGATCGACACACTCATCAACACCCTCGCTGCCGCAGCAAGCGACGACAGCCTGCGCGCCGTCCACCTGAGCGGAGCCGGATCGGACTTCTGCGCGGGTATGGACTGGGTCGGATCCAACGCTGGCCGGCAACGTCCGCGCACTGGTGATCTGGTCCGCCGCATCCCACACACCGCGCACCGGGTCATCGAGCTGATCCATACCCTGCACCTGCCCGTCGTGTGCTCGGTCCGCGGTTGGGCCGCCGGCATGGGCGCCAACCTGGCGCTGGCCGCCGACTTCACGGTGGCCGCCGCCGACGCCGTGTTCTGGGAGCCGTTCCTGGATCGCGGCTTCAGCCCGGACTCCGGCTCGACCTGGCTGCTGCCCCGGCTGGTCGGCATCGCCCGGGCCAAGGAGATGCTGCTGCTCGCAGAGAAAGTCGATGCCGCAACGGCCGCGCAGTGGGGTCTGATCCACCGCAGCGTCGACGACACCGACCTCGATGCCACGGTTGCCACGCTGCTGGACCGGCTGGCCTCCGGACCGACCGTCGCGATCGGCCTGGCCAAGCAGGCCATCAATTACGGTCAGCACGCCACCCTGAACCAGGCCATGACCCAGGAATTGTTCAACCTCGAACTGTCCTGCCGGACATCAGACTTCAAAGAGGGGCTGGCGGCATTTCGGGAGAAGCGAACACCCGGCTTCACCGGGCGATGAGAAGGGACCCACATGTCGTACGACACCATCGGCTACGAGGTCGAGGGCCATACGGCCACGATCACGCTGAATCGGCCCGAGGCGCTCAACGCGCTGAGCCCGCACATGATCACCGAGCTGCGCGCGGCGTACGACGCAGCGGAGAATGACGACAACATCTGGCTGCTGATCGTTACCGCGACGGGCCGAGCGTTCTGCACCGGTGCCGACGTCAAGGAAATTCCCGAAGACGGCAAGGTGATCAACGAACGCCCCTTCCTGTCCACCTACGAGCAGTGGGAGGCACCGCAGGAAGGCACCCCGCCGTTTCGGCGGATGGCCAAGCCGGTGATCGTCGCGATCAACGGAATCTGTTGCGGTGCAGGCCTGGACTGGGTGACCACCGGCGACATCGTGATCGCCTCGGAGAGGGCAACGTTCTTCGACCCGCACGTGTCGATCGGTCTGGTGGCGGGCCGGGAGATGGTGCGGCTGGCCCGGGTGCTGCCGCGTACGGTGGCGCTGCGGATGGCGATGATGGGCAAGCACGAGCGGATGGACGCCGCCCGCGCCTATGAGCTCGGCCTGATCACCGAGATCGTCGAGCACGACCGGCTACTCGAACGAGCACATGAGATCGCCGAGATCGTCACCCGCAACGCGCCGCTGGCGGTGCGCGGCACCCGCCTGGCGATCATCAAGGGCCGCGAGATCCCAATGCACGAGGCCGAGATGCTCGCCGAGGCCTTCCGCGAACGAAACCTGCACACCGTCGACTCACTGGAAGGGCCGAAGGCCTTCGTCGAGAAGCGCGCACCCGAATGGCAGTGCCGATGACCGCCGCCTTCGAGACCATCCTGCTCGACTTCGACCGGACCGACCACGTCGCGACCATCACGCTGAACCGCCCGGACCAGCTCAACGCGTTCAACCGCACCATGTGTGAAGAGGTCGCGGCGGCCTGGCGAATCGTGAAGAACGACAATGCCATCAACGCGGTGGTGCTGCGCGCCGCCGGGGACCGGGCGTTCAGCGCGGGCCTGGACATCAAGACCCCGTACGGGCAGCCGCAGAACGTGTGGAACCACGAGGACCCCGGCGAACTACTCAGCCCCAAGTGGCAGAAGATGTGGAAACCCGTCGTGTGCGCGGTGCACGGCATGTGCACTGCCGGAGCGTTCTACTTCGTCAACGAGTCCGACGTCGTGATCTGCTCCTCCGACGCGACGTTCTTCGACTCCCATGTCAGCGCCGGGCTGGTCTGCGCACTCGAGCCGATCGGGCTGATGCGCAAGATCGGCTTGGGTGAGTCACTACGAATCGCGTTGATGGGCAACGACGAACGGGTCAGCGCGGACACCGCGCTGCGCATCGGACTGGTGTCGGAGGTCGTCAGGCCCGACGACCTCTGGTCCCGTGCGCACGAGATCGCCGCCACCATCGCGGCCAAGCCACCGTCGGCCACCCAGGGCACCGTCAAGGCGATCTGGGAGTCACTGGACAAACCGTACCGGGCGGCGATGGAGCAGAACCTGATCTACACCCGGCTGGGGAATCCGCTGGGTCAGGCGGAACTGGCCGAGCAGGAGCGCAACGGAATCCGGACCGTGCCGAAGGTTCGGTAGCGTGCACCCGTTGAGCCGGCGGATCGGCGACGTGTTGGACCTGGATCCCAGCGGCCGCGCCATCGAATACAACGGCCACTGGCACACCTGGGGGCAGCTCGCGAAAATGAGCCGTCAGATTGCCAAGGCCGTGCAACCGGGTGCGCATGTGGGAATCCTGTTGCGCAACACGCCAGCCCACGTGGCCTCACTGCTGGGTGTGCTGTCGGCCGGCGGATGCGTCGTGGTGATCAACCCGTCGCGCGGCGACGAGCGGATCAAGGCCGATATCGCCGCGTTGGACTTACCTGTCATCGTCGGGACCTCTGATGACATCACGCAGCTGGCCCAACCGGGTGAGTGCACCACCGTGGTGACGATCGGGGACGACTCCGTCCAGGTGCGGCCCGGCGCGCCGAGTGTTCCCGGCTCGGTGACGGTCGCTGTCCGGATGCTGACCAGCGGCACCACCGGACCACCCAAGCGGGTGGACCTCACCTACGACATGCTTGCGGTGTCGGTGATCGGCACCGACTTCACCGCCGCGCCCGCACCGGCAGCGGTCTCCGGCAGCGTCGCGATCGTCAACGCACCACTGGTGCACATCGGCGGTGTCTACCGGGTGCTGCAATGTATCTGCGAGGCAAGACCGTTCGTGCTCCTGCCGCGTTTCGAGCTGGGTTCGTGGGCAGAGGCGGTACGCCGCTACTCCCCCAAGGCGGTGTCGCTGGTGCCCGCTGCGCTACGGATGGTGCTGCATTCCGAGCTGGGCCCCGACGACCTCGCCGGAGTCCGGGCCGTCACCTCCGGCACCGCGCCGCTGTCGGCCGAGGACGCCGACGCGTTCACCGAGAAGTTCGGCATCCCCGTGCTGACCTCCTACGCCGCAACAGAATTCGGTGGCGGCGTCGCCGGGTGGACGCTGGCGGATCATCGGCGCTATTGGCAGTCCAAGCGCGGCAGCGTCGGCCGGGCCACCCTCGGCGCCGAGCTGCGGGTGGTATCCGACGACGGAACACCACTGGGGCCGGATCAGCAGGGCCTGCTGGAGGTGAAGCCGGGTCAGCTGGGTCCCGACGCCCAGTGGGTGCGCACCACCGACCTGGCGCGCATCGACGCCGACGGGTTCGTGTGGATCCTCGGCCGGGCCGACCAGGCGATCATCAGAGGCGGGTTCAAGGTGCTGCCCGACGACGTGCGCGCGGCGGTGGAGAGCCACCCCGCCGTGCTGGGCGCAGCGGTGGTCGGCAGGCCCGACGAACGCCTGGGCGAAACCCCCGTCGCGATGGTCGAGCTGCGCGAGGGTGAAACGGTCACCGATGCCGAGTTGACCGACTACCTGCGGAACCGGCTGGCGCCGTACGAGATTCCCTCGGAGATCGCGATCGTGAAGTCGATTCCGCGCACCCCGTCCGGCAAGGCGGATCTGACCGCGGTGCGCCAACACTTCACCGGCCGTGAACGCTGACACGGTCGGCCGCCTACTGCGTGAACAGGCTGCCGCACGCGGCGACCACCCGCTGGTGGTGTGCGATGCCGAGCGGCTCACCTACCGCGAGGCGCAGGAGCGCTCCGCGTCGGTCGCGCGGGCGCTGATCGAACTCGGCGCAGGCAAGGGCACTCACGTCGGACTGCTCTACCCCAACGGCGCGGCGTTCGTGGTCGCGATGCTCGCTGCCGCGCGCATCGGCGCCGTCGTCGTCCCGTTCTCCACCTTCTCAACGGGACCCGAGCTGCACCACCAACTCGTCCACAGCGACACCGAGATCCTGCTCGCCACACCGTCGTTCCGCGGCCACGACTATGTTGCCCGGCTCAACGAGGTGTCGGCGCCCTGGTTGCGCCATGTCGTGTTCGACGATCACCTCCCCGCAAGGGCCGAGCTGTCACCCGCCATCGAGGACGACGTCGACGGCTGCGACCCGCTGGTCATCGTGTACACCTCGGGATCGACCGGAGCGTCGAAGGGTGTGGTGCACACGCATGAGTCGCTGCTCGGACATCAACGCAACCTCAACGCGATCCGCGGCCTGACCGCGCAGGACCGGCTGTTCTGCAACTCACCGTTCTTCTGGATCGGTGGCCTGGCCTTCGGGCTGCTGGCGACGATGGTCGCTGGCTCGACGCTGGTGTGCTCCAATGCCACCGACGCCGGTGACGTTCTCGATCTGCTCGAAACGGTCCGGCCGACGATGACCAACGGATTCGCTGCGGGCATCGCGCATTTGGCCCGTCATGAGAGCTTCGCGCGCCGAGATCTGACGTCGATGTGCCGCGGCAACCTCTATCCGCTCATGGCTGCCGATGTCCGGCCGGCCGATCCGGAGCTGCGTCACAACATGCTGGGGTTGACCGAGGCCGGCAGCGTGCTATTGCTCAGTGACGACGAGACCGACCAACCGGAGCATCGCCGCGGTTCGTTCGGCAAACCCGCGCCGGGCTTTGAAACGAAGATCGTCGACGACGAGCTGTGCATCCGGGGCCGCTACCTGATGCAGGGTTACTACAAGCGCAGCCGCGAGGAGTGTTTCGACGCCGACGGCTGGTTTCACACCGGTGATCTGGTGCGCACCGACGCCGACGGGTTCTTCTACTTCCTCGGCAGGCGCGGATCGATGATCAAAACCGGGGGCGCCAATGTGTTTCCGGCCGAGGTGGAGAAGGCGATCGCCGCAGTCACCGGCGGACTCCTCGCCCATGTGGTCGGTCTGCCCGACCCTGTCCGGGGACAGCTCGTGGCCGCAGCGGTCGTTGTTCCGGAGGGCCGCGCATTCGACGAACGCGTCGTGCGCGAGAAACTCACAGCCGAGCTGTCGGCGTACAAGATTCCTCGGCGATTCGTCGCACTGACCCCTGAGCAGCTGCCGCTGATGTCCAGCGGCAAAGTCGATCTGCCCCGTCTGATCGCGGTGCTCGATGCCTGACACCGTCGATGCGCTGATCCGCGCTCAGGCGAAACTCGGAGACAAGCCGTTCGTCATCGACACGTCGAGCCGCATGAGCTACGCCGAGCTCGACAGCGTGACAAGCAGTCTCGCCGACGGTTTCGTTGGCGCGGGAATCGGCAAAGGCACCCGCGTCGGGCTGATCATGCCGAACAGCGTGCGTTGGGTGCAGCTGGCACTCGCGCTCACTCGCGTCGGCGCGGTGCTGGTTCCGCTGAGCACACTGTTGACCGCGCGTGAACTCGCCGCACAACTACGCACCGCGTCCGTGCAATACCTGATCGCGGTCGAGGAGTTTCGCGGGCACCGGTATCTCGATGACCTGCCGGAACTTCCCGCGCTGCGACAGGTATGGCGGGCCGACGAACTACCCACCGGCGCAGGGCAGATCGGCGACCTCACCGATACCGTGGTGCCGGCCGACCCGATGGTGGTCATGTTCACCTCCGGAAGCAGCGGGCCGCCGAAGGGTGTGGTGCACTCCCACGCAAGCGCGCTGGGTGCTGTGCGATCGGGCCTGCGAGCCCGCTGCATCGACGCCGAGACCCGGCTGTACCTGCCGATGCCGTTCTTCTGGGTCGGCGGCTTCGGCAGCGGGATCCTGTCCGCGCTGATCGCCGGCGCCACCCTCGTGACCGAGCAGATCCCGGAACCCGAAGCGACGCTGCGCCTGCTGGAACGGGAGAAGGTCACGCTGTTTCGGGGGTGGCCCGACCAGGCCGAGGCCTTGGCCCGCCGGGCCGCAGGCGCCGACCTGTCCGCGCTGCGCCCGGGCAGCCTGGATGCGTTGCTGCCCGCCGACCAGCGGGCAGAGCCCGGTGCGCGGGCGAAGCTGTTCGGCATGACGGAATCCTTCGGGCCGTACTGTGGCTATCCCGCCGACACCGACATGCCGCGATCCGCATGGGGCAGTTGTGGAAAACCGTTCGACGGCATGGAGGTTCGCATCGCCGACGTCGACTCCGGAAAGCCATTGCCGCCGGGCGCCGTCGGCATGATCGCGCTGCGTGGTCCGCACACCCTGCGCGGCATGTGCCGGCGCAGCCGCGAGGACCTGTTCACCGTCGACGGGTTCTATCCCACCGGCGACCTCGGCCACCTCGACGACGACGGATTCCTGTTCTACCACGGCAGATCCGACGACATGTTCAAGGTCAGCGGCGCGACCGTGTACCCGAGTGAGGTGGCGGCGGCGTTGCGCGAGATCGAGGGTGTACGGGCCGCGTTCGTCACCGGTGTGGACGGCCGGGTCGGCGCCGCGGTGGTGTGTGACGGTTACACATCTGAGGAGCTACGGGCGGAGGCCCGCGCACGGCTGAGCGCGTTCAAGGTGCCGACGGTCTGGCTGCTGCTCGGCTCCGAGGATGACATCGCGCGCGGGGCCACCGGCAAGGTCGATGTCCGACGCCTGCGTGAGCTGCTGGGCGGGCAGGCGTAACTTCTAGGTCCATGACACTGCACGCGCATGTCGAGACGTTCCGCCGGGCAGGTGACCACGCCGTGACGCTGGCCGCGCAGGTAGGACCGGATCAGTGGGACGCCCCCGCGCTCGGGACGTGGACTGTTCGCACACTGGTCGGCCACATCGGTCGATCGTTCACCACCGTCGTCGACTACTCGGCGCAACCGGCCGACCGGGTGGATGTCCCCGATTCCGCTCAGTACTACGTGGTGATCGCCCCGATGCTCACCGACCCGACCCAGATCGATGCGCGCGCCGTCCAGGCCGGGCTGACGCTGGGTGAGCGTCCGCTGGACACACTGCGCGAACAGCAGGCGCGCGCGGCCGCCGCGCTGGACACCGAGGATCGGACCATCAAGACGATCGCCGGCGGCATGCGGCTGTCGGACTATTTGCCCACCCGCATCTTCGAACTCGGCCTGCACAGCATCGATCTGGCCCGCGCCATCGGTGTACCCGAGGCCCTGCCACCCGATGTCGCCGACAGCATCCTGACCCTATCGGTAGACGTTGCGCGCCGCCGCGGCGACAGTCAGGCGCTGCTGTGCGCCCTCACCGGCCGGGGTGCCCTTACGCCTGGCTACTCCATCGTCTGAAACCGCTGCGCCACACCCTGTTTCACCAGGTGCTCGATCAGCGGAGCGGCGCCCGCGGCCAGGTGTTGCGACATCGCGGCCCGGGCGCGCTCCTCATCGTGCGCCTTCAGCGCGGCCAGAATCCGCTTGTGGTCGGCCACCGACTTGGCCGGCCAGCCCTCGATGGTGGGAAACACCGATTCCGGTGCGTACCGGGTGATCTGAGACATCAGCTGAGCGAGCTTCGGTGAATCGGCCGCGACGTTGATGGCGCGGTGGAACTCGTGGTTGAGCCGCACCGCGCGCGCGTCATCAGCCGCGTAGGCCGCGACCAGTTCCTCGTGGATCGACGACAGGACCGCCAGCTGGTCGTCGGTGATGTTCACCGCCGCCCGGGCGGCCAGCTCACCGCCGACATAGGCCTGCAGGTTCGAGACGTCGGTGATGTCCCGGTCCGTGAACGGCAGCACCACGAAGCCACGTCGCGGCAACTGGTCCAACAGGCCTTCGCCCCGCAGCTCGAACAACGCTTCCCGGACCGGTGTGACGCTGATGCCCAGCTCGGCAGCCAGCTGATCCAGCCGGATGTACTCACCGGCCGGGTAGGTGCCGTTGAAGATCCGCGTCCGGACGAACCGGGCGACATCCTCGGCCAGCTGTGGGCGCGGCGCGAAATCCGGTGCGCTCATGTCAGATCCGATAGTCGGCCAGCAGCCGCTTGCTGATGATGTTCTTCTGGATCTCGCTGGTGCCCTCGCCGATGAGCAGGAACGGCGCGTCGCGCATCAGCCGCTCGATCTCGTACTCCTTGGAGTACCCGTAGCCGCCGTGGATGCGGAAGCTCTGCTGGGTGACCTCCGCGCAGAACTCACTCGCCAGGTACTTCGCCATGCCGGCGGCGACGTCGTTGCGTTCACCGGAGTCCTTCAGCCGTGCGGCGTTCACCATCATCAGATGTGCGGCCTCGACTTTGGTGGCCATCTCGGCCAGTTGGAAGGCGATGGCCTGATGCTCGGCGATCGGTTTACCGAAGGTGTTGCGCTGCTGGGCATATCGCACGGCCAGTTCGAAGGCGCGGATACCGACACCGCAGGCACGGGCCGATACGTTGACCCGGCCGACCTCGACACCGTCCATCATCTGGAAGAAGCCCTGCCCCGGCTTGGCACCGAGGACGTCGTCGGCGCTCGCGACGTAACCGTCGAAGATCAGCTCGGTGGTGTCGATGCCCTTGTAGCCGAGTTTGTCGATCTTCCCGGGAATCGTCAGTCCCGGGGCGACTTCGCCGAAGCCCGAGGGCTTTTCGATCAGGAATGCGGTCAGGTTGCGGTGCGGCTTGTCGGCACCCTCGTCGGTGCGCACCAGTGCGGCCACCAGGGTCGAACTGCCACCGTTGGTCAGCCACATCTTCTGGCCGTCGATGGTGTAGGTGCCGTCGCCGTTGTTCCTGGCCCTGGTGCGGATGGCGGCGACATCGGATCCCAACTCGGGCTCCGACATCGAGAATGCGCCCCTCATCTCGCCGGTCGCCATCCGGGGCAGGAAGCGCTGCTTCTGCTCGTCGGTGCCGTGCTGGCGGATCATGTACGCCACGATGAAGTGGGTGTTGATCACCCCGGAGATGCTCATCCAGCCGCGTGCGAGTTCCTCGACGCACAGCGCATAGGTGAGCAGTGACTCCCCCAGGCCGCCGTACTCCTCGGGAATCATCAGCCCGAACAGGCCCATTTCCCGCATCTGGTCGACGATGGCCTGCGGGTAGGTGTCGGCGTGCTCGAGTTCCTGGGCGTTGGGGATGATCTCCTTGTCGACGAATTGCCGGACCGTGGAGATGATTTCGCTTTGAACCTCGGTCAGGCCCAAAGTCTGTGCGATGCGGGTCATGCGTCAAGCCTTTCGAACACCGCGGCCAGGCCTTGCCCGCCGCCGATGCACATCGTCTCCAGTCCGTAGCGGGCGTCGCGGCGCACCAGTTCACGGGCCAGGGTGGCCAGCATCCGTCCCCCGGTGGCGCCCACCGGATGGCCGAGCGAAATCCCCGAGCCGTGGACGTTGGTGCGCTCATGGTCGGCGTCGGTGAAGTTCCACGCCCGCATGCAGGCGAGCGCCTGGGCGGCGAACGCCTCGTTGAGTTCGATGAGGTCGATATCCGCCAGCGTCAGACCGGCTTTGGCCAATGCGACGTCGGTGGCCGGCACCGGCCCGATGCCCATCACCTCGGGCCCGACCCCCGCCGAACCCCACGACACCAGCCGCACCAGCGGCGTGAGGCCGAGTTCGGCCGCCTTCTCCGGTGTCGTCACGATGCACATCGAAGCGGCGTCGTTCTGACCGCTGGAATTGCCAGCAGTGACGGTGGCGTCCGGATCCTGCTTGAGCAGAACGGGTTTGAGCTTGCTCAGCGCCTCGACGGTCGTGTCGGCGCGGGGATGTTCGTCGGTGTCGATCACGTCCTCACCGCGGCGGCTGGTGACGGTGACGGGGATGATCTCCTCGGCCAGGATCCCGTCCTTCTGCGCGGCGACCGCCCGCTGATGCGAGGCCACCGCCAGCTCGTCCTGCTCCTGGCGGGAGATCTGATACTCGCGGCGCAGGTTCTCGGCGGTCTCGAGCATGCCGCCGGGCACGGGGTAATGCTTGCCGCCGGCCGTCGTACGCCCGCGGGCCAGACCGTCGTGCACCTGCACCCCGGTCCGGCTACCGCCCCAGCGCATGTCGGTCGAGTAGAACGCAACATTGCTCATGCTCTCCGCACCACCGGCGACCACGAGATCGTTGTCACCCGAGGCGACTTGGAGGCACGCTTGGATGACGGCCTGCAGACCCGAACCGCAGCGCCGGTCCACCTGCATGCCGGGCACCGTGACCGGTAGACCGGCGTCGAGCGCGACGACCCGGCCGATCGCCGGCGCCTCGCTGTTGGGATAGCAGTGCCCGAGGATCACGTCTTCGACGGCGTCCGGTGCCACCCCGGTCCGCTCCAGCAGACCCTTGAGCGCGGCCACGCCGAGATCGACGGCCGTCAGCGAGGCGAACATGCCGCCGTAGCGCCCGATCGGCGTGCGGACCGGTTCGCAGACGACGGCCGTGCGGGTCACAGGTGCCGTCCGCCGGTGACCTCGAGCACCGTTCCGGTCATGTACGACGACAGGTCGGAGGCCAGGAACAGCGCCACCTTGGCAACCTCGGACGGCTCACCCGCGCGACCCAGCGGCACCTCGGCCACCTTCGAGTCCCAAATGCGTTGCGGCATGGCCTCGGTCATCGCCGAGCGGATCAGGCCGGGCTGGATGGCGTTGACCCGAACCCCCAGGTGCGCGAGTTCCTTGGAGGCGGCTTTGGTCATACCGACGATGCCGGCCTTGGCCGCCGAGTAGTTCGTCTGCCCGATCATGCCGACCTTGCCGGAGATCGAGGACATGTTGACGATCGCACCGCTCTTCTGTTCGCGCATGATCGACGACGCCTTCTTCAACCCGTTCCAGGTGCCCTTCAGATGCACCTGGATCACCTGGTCGAACTCGTCCTCGGTCATCTTGCGCAGAGTCGCGTCGCGGGTGATGCCGGCGTTGTTCACCATGATGTCGAAGCGGCCGAACTGCTCGATCGCGGAGTCGACCAACGCATCGACGTCCGCGTACTTGGTGACGTTGCACTGCACGGCGCGGGCGACGTCGGCGCCGCCGAGTTTGTTGACGGCCTCCTCCGTGGCGTCGAGATTGAGGTCACCGAGTACCACGCGGGCGCCCTCGGCGATGAACTGCTCCGCGATCGCAAAGCCGAGGCCCTGCGCTCCACCGGTGATGACCGCGGTCTGGCCGGCCAGCAACGACATGTGAACTCCTAGTTCCTCGAACGGACCCCCGAATTCGCAACATCATATTTCATATATGATCGCCGGAGCCAGCGCCCCCGACCCAAGGAGCCTGATGACCGGCCCGATGTCCGACGTCAGCGACGACGACTTCCGCGAGATCCTGGCCCAGACGCGCCAGTTCGTCCGGACGGCCGTGGTCCCGAGGGAGGCCGAGATCCTCGCCGAGGACAAGGTGCCCGACGACCTTCGCGACCAGGCCAAGGCGATGGGCCTGTTCGGCTATGCGATCCCGCAGGAGTGGGGTGGTCTCGGACTGAACATCGCCCAGGACGTCGAGCTGGCAATGGAACTGGGCTACACGAGCCTGGCGCTGCGGTCGATGTTCGGCACCAACAACGGCATCGCCGGACAGGTCCTCGTCGGGTTCGGCACCGACGAGCAGAAGGCCCGCTGGCTGGAGAAGATCGCCTCCGGCGAGGTGGTCGCGTCGTTCGCACTGACCGAACCGGGCGCCGGGTCGAACCCGTCGGGCTTGAAGACGAAAGCCGTTCGGGACGGCGACAGCTGGGTGATCAACGGCAGCAAGCAGTACATCACCAACGCCCCGGTGGCGAACCTGTTCATCGTGTTCGCCCGCACCCGGCCGGCCGACTCCAACGGTGCCGGGATCGCGGTGTTCCTGGTCCCGGCCGACACCCCCGGCGTCGAGATCGGCGTCAAGGACGCCAAGATGGGCCAGGAGGGTGCCTGGACCTCGGATGTGAACTTCACCGATGTGCGGGTCGGCGACGACACCCTGATCGGCGGCAGTGAGGACATCGGGTACCGGGCGGCGATGACCTCGTTGGCCCGCGGCCGTATTCACATCGCCGCACTGGCCGTCGGCTCCGCTCAACGGGCGCTCGACGAGTCGGTCGCCTATGCGGCAACGGCGACGCAGGGCGGCACACCGATCGGCAATTTCCAACTGGTGCAGGCGATGCTGGCCGATCAGCAGACCAGGGTGATGGCCGGGCGCGCGCTGGTGCGCGACGCCGCTCGCAAGTGGGTGGACGACGAAGACCGCAGGATCGCGCCGTCGGTGGCCAAGCTGTTCTGCACCGAAATGGCAGGCAACGTCGCCGATCTCGCGGTTCAGGTGCACGGCGGCGCCGGGTACATGCGCGGTGTGCCGGTCGAGCGAATCTATCGCGAGGTCCGGCTGTTACGCCTGTACGAAGGCACCAGTGAAATTCAGCGCCTCATCGTGGGCGGCGGACTAGTCAAGGAAGCGCAGCGCAAGGCATGACAGGAAAGCTCAGCGGCAAGGTCGCATTCATCACCGGAGCCGCACGCGGGCAGGGCCGCGCACACGCGGTGAAGACGGCCGGCGAAGGCGCCGACATCATCGCCGTCGACATCGCAGGCAAGTTGCCGGAATGCGTTCCCTACAACCCGGCTTCGCCGGAGGATCTGGCCGAGACCGTGCGCTTGGTCGAGGCGACGGGCCGACGGATCGTGTCCACGATCGTCGACACCCGCGACTTCGAGGGGCTCAAGGAGGCGGTGCAGGACGGCGTGACCACGCTGGGTCGTCTCGACATCATCGTCGCGAACGCGGGCATCACCTCACCGGCGGCGTGGGATCAGATCACGCCCGAGGCATTCCGGGATGTCATGGACGTCAACGTAACCGGGACCTGGAACACCGTGATGGCCGGTGCGCCGATCATGGTCGAGGCCGGCCGCGGTGGGTCGGTGATCCTGATCAGCTCGGCGGCCGGGATCAAGCTGCAACCGTTCATGGTGCACTACACCGCGAGCAAGCACGCGGTCACCGGCATGGCCAGGGCGTTCGCGGCGGAACTCGGCAAGCACAACATCCGGGTGAACAGCGTTCACCCCGGGCCGGTGAACACCGACATGGGTACCGGTGACATGGTGGCCGAACTGGGTAAGGCGATGGAGACCAACCCGGCGCTGCAGAACATGATGCTGCCGTTCCTGCCGATCTACATCGCCGAGCCGGAGGATGTCGCCGACACCGTGTGCTTCCTGGCCAGCGATGACGCGAAACTGATTACCGCTGAGGCGATTTCAGTCGATCAGGGCTCGACGAAGTACTGAACGTCCGGGCCAGGAAGGCGACCTGGTCCGCGGCGGCCCGCTCGAACCAGTCGTGGCCCGGCCAGACGTCGAAGTGGTCACACGGGTAGTGGTGCACCACTCCCCTGCCCAGCACCGCCGTCTTGACCACCGACTCGGCCGGCACGTAACGGTCGAAGTCGGCGATCTGGACCAGCAGCGCGCACCGTAACCGCTTGGCGGCGTCCGCCGTTCGGATCGAGGCGATCTGCAGACCGACCGCGGAGTCGACCTCGTTGCGCCAGGTCGGTCCGGCCATCGCCGTGTAGCTCTCGTAGGCGCCGTCCAGCGCCAGTGCTCCGGGCTCACCGGGACGGGCGACCAGCGGCATCAGCGTCGGGTTGCCACCGCGGGCTACGTCGACACGGCTCTTGAGCCCGACCAACGTCCACTTCAGCGCCTGCCCGACATCCCGGTGCTCGACGGCCGCGCGGCTCACGGCCACCCCGCTGGTCAGCGGAGTCATCGCGATGACACCGGCGACGTCGGGATGGTCAGCGGCCACCCGGATGACATGGCCACCGGACATCGACGATCCCCACAGCACAATGCGATTCGGGTCGACACCGGGAAGCCGTCTCGCCGCCGCGATCGCGGCCTCGAAGTCGGCGATCTGGCCGGCCACCGAAACCGTCTGCCGCGGCGCGCCTTCCGATGCGCCGAAGCCGCGGTAGTCGAAGGCCAGCACGTCGACCCCGGCCGCGCTGATCCGCTCGGCGAATGGCTCCAAACCGGAGTCCTTGGTGCCGCCGAAGCCGTGGCCCATCACCACGACCGGCCGTCCTTCCGGTCCGGCGAAGGCGTCACCCGCGCCGGGGAAATGCCAAGCGCTGCACCGTACTCCGCCGGAGTCGAACGTGAGATCGGTGCGGCTCATACGGCGACCCTCCGGCGGCGCAGCTCGGCCCGCTTCATTCCGGCAGGCAATTCGCGGGTGCGGATGTCGTGGTCGTAGTGGAAGTAGTCGACCTGCTGGGTGTGCCGCGGCCGGTCGGTGCAGTGCCCGACATAGAGCCGCTGGTCGGCATCGATGATTCGTTCCATCTCCGCGGACGGCGGCAGCGCGTACCGACCGACTGCATACGCTGCGAGCAGTTTGGCCTGGCATTCGATGAACGGGAACAGTGTCGGCACGGCCTGCGCGAAGCCGATGAACACCAGATTGTCCGTGCCCGGCTTGAACATTCGCTTGTACAGCCGGATGGCGTTGTCGGGGGCATTGATGAAGTCGGGGTCGAAGAACGGGAACGTGATGTTGTAGCCGGTGGCATAGACAATGGCGTCGAATTCGTCGCTGGTGCCGTCGTCGAAGTGGACGGTGCGGCCATCGAGGCGACTCACGTTCGGCTTGGGGATGACGTCACCCGAACCCAGCCGCAGCGGAAGCTCCACCGACTGGGTCGGATGCGCCTCGAAGAGCTTGTGATTGGGCGCCGGCAGCCCGTACAGCTGCGGATTGATACCCATCGCGGGCGCCAACAGCTGAACTGCCTTGCGCTGCCAGGACAGTGGGATGTGCGGCGACGTCTGCCACACGCTGTCGCCGGGGCGGCCGGCGATGTACTTGGGCACGATCCAGGCGCTCGAGCGCGTCGACAGGGTCACCCTGTTCTGCAGGGTACGCGACGACAGCTCGACGGTGATGTCGGCGGCACTGTTACCGATGCCGGCCACCAGGATCCGCTTGCCGGTGAGGTTCAGCGGGGTCTGGGGATCGATGTAGTGATGCGAATGAATTGTCTCGCCGGTGAATTCACCCGGGAAGTCCGGGTAGCGGGCATCCCAGTGGTGGCCATTGCCCACAACCAGCAGATCGAATTCGCGGGTGGACCCGTTCTGGTCGGTGATGTCCCAGTTGCCGTCGGCGTTCAGCGCGGCGTGCTGGACGCCGTTGTTGAACTCGATGTTCTCCAGCAGTCCGAAGGTCTCCGCATAGGAGTCCAGGTAGGCCTTGATGTCACTGTGGTGCGGGAACGACGGGAAGTGTTCCGGGATCGGAAAGTCCTTGAACGACAACCGTTGTTTCGAGGTGTCGATGTGTAAGGACCGGTAGGCGCTACTCAACCCGTTTGGGTTCGCGAAGGCCCAGTTGCCACCGATGCGGTCGGACAACTCGAACGTGGTGTAGGGCACGCCGTAGTCCTTGAGCATCTTGCCCGATGTCAGCCCGCTGATGCCCGCGCCGATGATGGCGGTGCGCGGCAAGGATTGGCCCACGTGTGCTCCTAGCTCGTGATCAACTCGAGGGTGCCGAGATCGCGGATGGCCGCACATCCCCGGCGCAGCATGGCGGCCATCATGTCGTCGCCGCGTTCGGTCTCCACCGCGAACGCGCAGCCCAGTGCGGAGATCAGCGGCACCTGAACCATTCCCAGCACATAGTCGTACCAGCAGGCCGCGTCGTCGTAGTCGTTCACGCCGGTATCGAGCAGGGCCCGATGGTATTCCGCGACCAGGTCCTTCTCCGCCTCGGCCCGCAGCGCGGGTTCCAGGCTGGTGCCGGTGAAGTAGGCCAGGTCGCGGCCCGCCAAGCCAACGCCGAGGGTCTGCCAGTCGACCACGCTGACTCGCTCGCCGTCGAAGAGCAGATTGTCCAGCCGGTAGTCACCGTGCAGCAGGGCGAAGCGAGGTGGCGCATTCAGTAGCCACGGTGTCACCAGATCCATTGCCGCCACCAGGGTTTCGGCATCCTCGGCGCCGAGCCGGGTCCCGAGCTTCTCGATCGTGATACCCGCGGCCATCTTCGAGATGTCACCGAGACCGCGGATCGCGTCTTCGCCGACGACCGACATGGCCAGGCCGGGGAAGGTCTGCCATCGCTCGTCACACCAGGTCGGCCCGTGCAGGCCGGCCAGGGCGCGCACCGCCAAGCGCGCCTCGGGGAGATCACACCCGGCGATCTGATCGCCTTGGACGGCCGGCGCCTGGTCGGCTAGCAGCAGTGCGTAACTGGCTCCCTCATCGGCGATTTCGACGTGGTAGCACTGCGGGATCGGGATCGTCACCAGGTCGGCGACGGACTGATAGAACGCGCACTCGCTGCGATAGCCCAGCGTCACCCGGTCCCGCACCGCGTCGTCACCGGCGGGCAGTTTGAGGATGAAGCTGGCGGGCAGGTTGTCAGGGTTGCCCGCGTAAGTGGCGGCGACCCGGAAGGTGGCGCCGGTCTGGCCGGTGCCCACCGGCGTCACCTCGACGCTCTCGACCTCGACCGGCGCACCGGCGGCGCTGAGGACCCCGGCCAACCAGGTGCCGGTGACGTCCGAGGGATAGCGAGGGATCGCGGTGGCGGCGCTCATGCTGTCGGTTGCCTTCTGTCGGAGCGTTGTCGGTCGACGAACCGCACAGCCATCCGGTTGAGCAAGCCAGGTGCCAGACGCGCGAAAAGCCATGCCGCGCGGGCCTGACGAGGTGCGACCAGGAGGGCCTTGTTGCGTTCGATGGCCCGCAGCGTATCGGCGGCCAACCGGTCGGGGCTATAGAAAGTCTCATTACGCTGGCCCATTTGGTAGAACTCGCGGCCGTTGAAGTCGCCCAGCCAGCCCTTGTCCAGGATCGGGGTGTCCACCGCGGTGGGACAGATGGCCAGCACGCCGACGCCATGGCCGAGGGCCTCGGTGCGCAACGCCAGCGACAGACCGACGACGGCGTGCTTGGTCATGACATAGCTGGTGATCCGGCCGGCGGCCGCGAGACCGGCCATCGATGCGGTGTTGACGATGTGGCCGCTACCCTGCCGAACCATGTGCGGGTAGGCGGCATGCACGCCGTGCACGACACCACGGATGTTCACGTCGATGATGCTGTTCCACTGATCGAGGGTGAGGAGTTCGGTGTCACCGCCCCAGGTGATCCCGGCGTTGTTGAACAACAGATCGATGCGGCCGGCCCGCTCCACGACACCGTCGACGGCGAGCTGGACGGCGGTGGCGTCGGTGACGTCGAGTTGCAGCGCCCTGCCCCGCTTACCCAACGAGGCTGCGGTGCGTTCGGCGGCCGCGCCGTCGATGTCGGTGCACAACACGTCGGCCCCGGCGTCGGCCAGCGCCCGGCACAGCGCCGCACCGATTCGCGAACCCGCCCCGGTGACGAGGGCGTGCCGTCCGGCGAACCGTGTCACGCCGAGGCCATCCGGTCGACGTGGGCGAGCACGTCGGGATAGCGCTTGAGGTGCGCGCCGCCGTTGAGGTCGAGGACCTCGCCGGTGAGCCAGGATGCTTCGTCGGAACAGAGGAACAGCACCGCCTCGGCGACGTCCTCGGGCACGCCGACCCGGCCGAGGGGTGTGTTCTCGATGTAGTCCTCGAGGACACCGTCGGCCATGGTGACCAGTTCGGTCAGCGGGGTGTGGACGAAGCCGGGCGAGACGGCGTTGACCCGGATGCCGCGCGGGCCGAGCTCAAGTGCGGCGACCTGGGTCAGCATCGCCAGCCCCGCCTTCGCCGAGCAGTAGGCACTCATGCCGGGTGCGGCGAGGCGGGCGTTGAGCGAGGTGATCGAGACGAGCGAGCCGCCGTCGCGCAGATGGCGCCCGGCGTGCTTCATCACGATGAATCCGCCGGTGAGGCAGCAGTCGACGATCGCCCGGAAGTCCTCGACCGCAAGCTCGGTGATGCGGCCGAAGCCGCCGAAGCCGGCGGTGTTCACCACGATGTCGACGTCTCCGACGGCGTCGAACAGTGCTGCGACACTGGCTTCGTCGGTGACGTCCACGCCGGCCGCGTCGTACGGTGCACCCAAGTCGGCGGCCCGCTCGGCGGCACCGTCGGCGTTGCGGTCGGCGATGGTGACCTGCCGTCCACGGGCGGCCAATCCCTGTGCCACCGCCCAGCCGATCCCCGACGCGCCACCGATAACAACGGCTCGCTGCGCTGCTTTCCCCGACATACCGCCTCCTGTGAACGCTCGCGCAGGTCCGCTCAAGTCGCGTCTACTGTAAGTCATACGGCAAGGCCCGTGGTAGGCCGGGCTACCGGGGGATTCGAGCAGGCCGCCGTGGCACGGATATCGAAGCCGTCCACAATATATAACTACTGGAAGTAGTTAGGTCCCCAGAGGGTCGCCCACGATGCTATCCCCCCTCAGCCCTGAAACAGGCGACGTCTTGGCTAATGCTCCAATTTCACGCTAAAAAGCCGCTATTGACCTTCGTCGTCTTCGTCGAGGAGCCGCTAGGACTTACCCGACGACGAAACGGCCGCCATATCCGTCCGAAGAAACTACATAGCCACATGATGTATATTGCGGTCATGGCCAAGTCGGAAGACAACATGGGCGGGATTGCCGAAGCCATCCGACAGGCTGCGCTCCTGGCCATGCGTAGCCTGCTCAATCGCGAAGAGCTCAGCGTGTCCGCGATGGAGGTGTTGCACACATTGAGCGTCGAAGGCCCAACTCGGATCACCACCCTTTGCGAGGCCATTCACGTGAGCCAGCCGGCGATGACCCAGTTGATCCAGCGCCTAGAGCGCCGCACGTTGGTGGCTCGCGTGGCCGATCCAGAAGACGGCCGCGCGACCATCGTCAGCCTCACTGAAAATGCCCGAGACCTGTTGCACCGCCTGCGCAATGACGACAACGAGAAGCTTGCCGCCCTCCTGGCGACGCTCTCGGCAAGCGATCAAGAGGCGCTACGGCTTGCCATGCACGTCGCCGGGCCGATCATCCAACGACTCAATGCGAACGCCGCACTGCTGGCGCAGGCAACCACCGGCGCGCATCCTCTGAAGGAGACACAATGACCAATCTGCTTGTCCTCGGAGGCAGCGGTCGCACCGGGGTCCACGTACTTGCGCACGCCGCCACACGGGGTCACCGCGTCCGTGCTCTGGTACGCAACCCTGACGTCGTCCAGGCCCCGCCCGGCGTGGAACTCGTCGCGGGTACGCCGTCCAATATCGACGACATCCGCGAGGCCGCCCAGGGTGTCGAGGCGGTGATCAGCACGCTCAACAACTCGCGCGCCTCGGACAATCCTTGGGCCAGACCCGTCAGCCCGCCGATGTTCATGACCGACGCGATCCGCAACGTCCTGACCGTGATGGGCGAGCGGGACATCCGCCGGATCGTCGTCAATTCCACCATGGGCGCGGGCGACGACTGGGCTCGTATCAGCCGGGTGGCCCGGTGGTTCATCAATATTTCCAACATCAAGGCCGGCTTCGTCGACCACAACGGCGTCGACGAGATCGTGCGCGCCTCCGATACCGACTGGACTCTCGCCAGGGCAGTCGCGCTCACCGACAAGCCGGCCGGCGGTCCTGTACGGGCCGAGGAGGCCGGCACCGAAAAGCCAGGCTCGCGGATCAACCGCGCCGACTTAGCTGCTTTCCTCGTCGATACCGTCGAGAACGGCAGCTGGATCCACCAGGCACCGCTGGTCTGGAATACCCGAGGCTGAAAAGCCATCGGGCCGCCCGCCGACTGATACTGAAGTGGCCAGGGCCGGGATCGAACCGGCGACCTTCCGCTTTTCAGGCGGATTAGATAGCCACTGACCTGCGGTTTATCTGCGTCTGTGCGTCGTATGCGCCGCATTGAGCTGCGCTGACGTATTCAGGCTGTCCGGCGAACGGACATAAACCGGACACGGTGCTTGCACTCCCGACCAGGGGCTTCGTGCTGCCACTTGCCCGGTGAGCAGCGTCGGGGTTCCGGGGAGCAGGCACCCCGATGCCCAGTATCGAATCATCAGCCGCAATCAGGACACCATCGGCGGGCGGCTCATCGGCACCTGATGGACCGCCATTCGGTCCCGGTTCTGCGGGCGCCTCGGTTGACGGGAGGTCGCGAGCGCCCGAGGCCGCCAGGCCGCAGGGCGGGAGAGCGACAGCGGTCGGCCGGACGTCGACCTCGCGACCAGGCCTCGATCTGGCCGCGGCCGGCGGGCTTGTTATATGTGCCGAAAATGTCCGCGGGTCGGTTCGCGACGGGATCTCGACCGGCGAGCTGCGGGCGATCGACGCATTGGGGCTGCGGTTCCCGAGCCCCGAGATGGTCACCGCAGCCGCGGCACTATTCGAACCGGCACCACCGTGGGCATCTGGTCCGGATCGTCGCGGAGTCGAACCGGAATCCGGGCGGTTCCGCATCTCGATCGGCCCCGGTGTCGTACGGCTCGGTTGGACGAATCCTGTCCGGGCAGAAAAGACCGCCGAGCGGTCGGTCAGCCATCACCAACGGGATGTTGACGACGCGAAGTTCCACGTCCGAAATGACCTCGGCGGCGAGGCCGGGCACGGTGATCGGGCCGTCGTGTCTTCGACACGACGGAGTCTTACGGGAAATGACCAGTCTGGTACCGGCGGTGTCATCACCGAATGGTCCCGAAAGTCACGGTCGTCGATGTGCCGCACCTTCGCCGAGCTCGACTACAGCCCCCTGGTGGAATCCGGTCGCGTCCCGGCGATGGTCACACTCACCTACCCAGGCGACTGGGAAGCGGTCGCTCCCGACGGTGCCAGCGTGAAGCGGCATATGGCGTTGTGGCGCAAGCGCTTTCACCGCGAGTACTGCGAACCGGCTCGGTACATCTGGAAACTCGAATTTCAACGGCGCGGTGCACCGCATATTCACCTGTGGATGGCGCCCCCAATCTCGCCGGGTCGGTCAGGTCGCGGCTTCGCTCAGTGGTTGTCCGAGACCTGGGCCCAGGTTGTCGACCATCCTGACCCCGCGCAGAAGGCGCGGCACCGGCTCGCCGGCACAGCCATCGATGTGCGGAACGGGCTGAAGGCCTGCGACCCCAAGAGGTTGGCCATCTACTTCACCAAGCACTCGTCGCCGAACCTGCATGGCGACAAGGAGTATCAGCACGTGGTTCCCGAGCTGTGGCGGCAGCCTGGCCGTGGACCTGGTCGGTTCTGGGGCGTGTACGGACTCGAGAAGGCCAATGCCGTGGTGGAGGTTGCTCAGGATACGTATCTGGCAGCTCGCCGGATCGTGCGGCGGTGGTCGCGGAGCCAAGCGGTGTACGGCGATTCGGGCAACCGCTTCCCCACTGCCGTGGTGCCGCGCACGGCCACGCGCCTCGTCACTCGCATCGACCGCGATACCGGCGTCGTGGCGAATCGGCGGGTTCGGCGACGACGAACCATCTGCAACCAAGGCGGTCTGGCCGGCGGCTACGCGTTGGTGAATGACGGTCCAGCGTTCGCCGTCCAACTTGCACGCGCGATACGCGACTCTCAGAAGCAGTGAGTTGCCGCCTTTGACTGTGGCCTTCACAGTTTGACGAAGTTCGATCTTCGAGCAGTCTGCGCGCGTTGCGCTTGAACTGATTTACTTGCGCCGCAACAGTGTTCGGGCAGACTCTCGAAGGTCGGCCGTCTTGTCCTTGGCTACATCGGTCAAACCAATTGCTCTGGCCTTGGCCACGTCGGCAAGATCCGTGGCCTTATCTTTGGCCACGGTCGCACCATCTGACCCAGCTGCCAGCGCTTTGTCCACCGCCTCGCCCGCAGCCTGGCGCCATCGCTTCGCATCGCTGGGTGCGTCGCCGGACTCGATACCCAGGCGGTCGCGAAAAGCCACCACATCTGTCCTGATCTCGTTGCTCGACCGAACGGCCGCCGGGGCGTCGTACGGATTGAACAACACTCTGGAATTCGCGTTGCAAACCGTCTCGTTCATCTGGGCCACCAACCGGGCGGTGATGGTCGAGATGAGGTCCAGCCGTTTCCGCCGGGCGTTGAGCAAGCCCAGTCGGTGGTTGTCGAGATCCTCGGGAGCGGAGTCGAGCACACGGTCGAGTTCCAGAATGGCTACCCCGTCCTGAAGTTGAAAACAGCGCGCCAGCACCGCTAGCCACTCTCGCACCTTGGGCTCGGCGCCCTTACAAGCCTTGGCGATCTTGCCCAGGTCAGCCTTCTTCTCCAAGTTCTCGGCGATGGCCTCAAGTTGACGTATTGCGTACGCCTGTGTCTGTGCGAGCACCAAGGAACTCGACTGAATCTTGGACCAGGTGATGTCGGAGACCCGCCCAACCTGATCGCGGACTGTTAGCGCGTCCTCGACAGCCAGGTCGACGCCGATCATGTCCGCGAGCACCGCATCCTTCTGGGCGCGCAGAATTTCATCGACCTTCTCGTTGATCTCCTGGAGATACTCCACGATTTGGTCCATCTGCTGCTGCATCGCCTGCTGCTGCATCATCGTCGACAGAGCGCACAGCGCCATGGGTCCGCTAAGCAGTGCCGTCGGCGCCTGAGCGATCTGAAGCCACTGCTTGACCTCACCAGGCTTCCCGATCATCGCGTGACTAACGCCCGGGGTTTTGGTCGCCATCAGGCCGTACTGCTTGACGGCCTGGGCAGACTCCGCCGTCAGCTTGACCCAGCGGCCCGAGTTCGCGGCAACCTCCGAGCCGACGCGTAATGCCGTCCCGCCGGTACCGGCGAATGACGAAAGGCGGCGGACATCCAGCTCCTTCGAGGGCGCCGTGCTGAGGCCTTGGTCGAGTAGGAAGCGCTCGACATCGGATGAGTCACCGATCACGGCCAAACAGTCGCCGTCGGTGACCAGTTCGATCTCGTTACTCATCTCTCTCCCCTGAGTGGAAGCCATTGGCTGGTCTCTAGGTTTGCCCCGAGGCCAAACGCTACCCGTGGGCACCGACACCACGCGAACGATTGAAGCTGGCCCGTCGTCGCTGTACAGCATTCGCGATCAAGGGGTACAACTCGCCGAGCCCGGTATCAGCACAGCGCCGCAAAACCTTGATCCGTTGGGGCGTCGCTACTCAACGGATCCGGGTTCTAAGGTCCCGAACATGACTATTCCCTCCGCGCAATTTCGTTCACCGGCACGACGGCCGCCGGCGTGGCAGCGATGGGTGCTCAACGCGCTGCACAATTTCGACTTACACACGATCGACGACTGGACGGCGGTGATGACAGCCCACCTCGAACGATCCGGAGGCGCTACCCCAATGCAGACTGCTCGCTATACCGTCGACACACTGCGCTACGCGCAGAGTCTCAGGCGTGCGACCGCAATCCTTGCCGCACAAGGGAATCCTGCGGCTCGCTACCAACTGGCCGATGCCGCTCTTGACTTGAGGTCCGCTCTCGACAGGCTTCATGAAGCACGCGACGAGCTGCTCAAAGCCGCTGGCTCCGACCGCGTTACTTACGACTGACGGTGGGCAACTGTCCGTGTGTGGCGAAGCAGATTCGCACCGTGATGACGTGCCTGCTGGACGAGGCTAAAGCGAGTGGTCTTTGATGACGTCTGCGGCATCAGATGCGCGTGGCCCCCTTCACCCGTTTTCGTAACTTTCGTAACTATGCTAATCTTGGTCGAGCCTCCAGCGGTGAGATGAAAAGAAGTGAGACCCATGAGCAGCGCCTCTGCGGAGATTGTTAACCCGGTTCCGGCCGATGCCGATGGGCTTGCCGATGTCCTCAGTTTCATCGAGGCGCACGAGGCCCGGCACGGGACCTCTCCTGAGCCTGCCTTCTTCTTGTCCGGTGCGAGCGAACACGACCGCGTCGAACTGACCGAACAGCTTCACGAAGTCCTTAAGCGTGCCGCCCACGCCCTCAGCCACGGCCAGTCGATCAGCATCCTGACCCGCGACCAGGAAATCTCCACCCAGCAGGCCGCCGAGATCCTCGGTCTGAGCCGCCCCACAGTGGTTCGCCTCATTCAGGACGGCGAGTTAGACGCGCACGTGCCCGGCGCGGTCCGACGCAAGCTGCGGCTTGCCGATGTCCTTGCCTACCGCGAGGAGCTTCACTCTCGGCGCAACCGGTTCATCGCCGAGAGCTCGGCGGAGTTCGCGGACGCTGACGCCGACGAGGTCGCGGAGCTGCTCGCCGCGGCGAAGCGCAAGCGTTAACCGTCCGCGGCGTCTAAAGACTCGCCCGCGTGTATCGCGCTGTCCTCGACACCTGCGCCCTTGTCCCGAGCCTTCAGCGCGACTTCCTGTTGCAGCTGGCCACTGAGGAGGCGTACGCGCCGTTGTGGGGGTCTGGGATTCTCTTCGAGCTGGACTACGTACTGGCCGGCCTGCACGACAAGCGCAGGATCAGCGATAGCGCCGGTCGCCGACAGCACCTTTTCGATCAACTGACGCAGGCGTTTCCAGGCTCGGAGGTTCACGCACCGAAAAATCGCGAATACAGCTACGGACTTGATGATCCCAATGACGGCCACGTCGCCCATGCCGCGATCATCGGCAAAGCCGACGCCATCGTCACCGACGATCGACGTGCCGGGTTCAGCTCAGCACGTGTTCTCGTGGAGGCCGATATCGAGACCGTGCACCCACATCAGTTCGCAGCCAACACAGTGTCGGCGCACCCGCATGCGGGAATCCGCGCGCTTCGAGAGATGTCGAATCGCCGAACCAACCCGCCGCAGACGCCGGAACAGATCCTTGAGCTGCTAGTGAGACGGCACAACATGACCGAGGTCGCCGAGATCCTGGTGCCGCTGCTGACGGATACCGGCGACCCACCTGACCAAGCGAGGTAAGCGCTCAGCAATCATTTTGCGGTCGATGATTGACCAGCCCTAACTGCGGCCGATGAGACGGCGTGCGCAATCCCAGCGACGTCATCCCACTTGTCGGCCACCTCGACTAACGTAATTTGGCTGTCGAGAGGGGAGGAAAATGTGCTGCTTGAGGACCTGAAGCCAGGGTTGCGTGTCGACGGGTTGATCCCCTCCGCAGTGATCACGGTAGTAGCCGCGCAATGGCACGGCTCCGATGCCCTTGAGCTGACCTACAAGACATCGGCGGGTCACCTCGGCCAGCAGGTCGTGTTCCGCAGAGATCAAGACCAATTGAGCGTCGCCGCGACAGGCAGTCGAGCCTTCGATGCTCCGGCAACTGACTTCAAACTCGTCGCGGAGGCCCAGCGGATCCAGCTGGCGGGCCTATTCGACCCGATGCTCGCCGTGGCCACTAGCGACGTGCGCCCGCTCCCTCACCAGATTCGCGCGGTGTACGGCGAGCTACTCCCCCGGACGCCACTGCGGTTCCTGCTGGCCGACGACCCAGGTGCGGGCAAGACCATCATGGCCGGTCTCTATATCAAGGAGCTGATTCTCCGCGACGACGTCAAGCAGTGCCTCATCGTCGCCCCGGGGGGACTGGTCGAGCAGTGGCAGGACGAACTCTTCTTCAAATTCGGACTGCGCTTCGACCTGCTGACTAATCAGCTCATCGACACCAACGTGAACCTCAACGTCTTCGAGACCAGCCCGCTGCTGATCGCCCGCATGGACCAGCTGTCCCGCAACGAGGAGCTGCAGAAGCAGCTCAAGGAAACCGAATGGGACCTGGTGATCGTGGACGAGGCGCACCGCATGGGCGCGCATTACTTCGGCGCCAAATTGGAAAAGACGAAGCGCTTTCTGCTCGGCGAATTACTCGGTTCCATCACCCGCCACCTGCTGTTGATGACGGCCACGCCGCACTCCGGCAAGGAAGAAGACTTCCAACTATTCCTGACCCTGCTCGATCGCGACCGCTTCGAGGGCAAGCAGAAGACGACGGCCTACACCAAAGACATCATGCGCCGCATGGTCAAGGAAGACTTGCTCACCTTCGAGGGCAAGAAACTGTTCCCGGAGCGGATCGCCGAGACCGTGCCCTACGAGCTGACGGCGCTGGAGTACGACCTATACGAGCAGGTAACCGCCTACGTGCGTGAGGGCATGAACCGCGCCGACAAGATCGGCGGCAAACGCAAGAACACCGTCGGGTTCGCCCTGACCGTGCTGCAACGACGCTTGGCGTCGAGCCCAGAGGCCATCTACCGCAGCCTGGTCCGCCGCAGCGAGCGGCTGGAACGCAAGAAGCAAGCGATCCTTAACGGCACCTACGTAGAGAAAGAGCCCGGCATCGACGTCAGCGGACTGGATGTTGAGGACTACAACGCCGAGGAAATCGAGACCATAGAGGAGGAGCTGCTCGACGCCGCCACCGCCGCCCAGACCGTCGAAGAACTCGACGCCGAGCTACTCGAACTTGCCGACCTGACCGAGGTCGCCAAGCAAGTCCGCGACGCGGGCACAGACCGCAAATGGACCGAGCTGAGCACGATTCTGCAGGACAACGCGCTGACCACCGACAAGAACGGCGTGCCTCGCAAGTTCATCATCTTTACCGAGCACCGCGACACTCTGGACTATCTGGCAACAAGGATTCGATCACTACTAGGCAAACCCGACGCCGTACAAGCAATTCACGGCGGCGTGCGCCGTCTGGAACGGCGCGTGATCACCGAGGAATTCACCAAGAATCGCGACTGCCAAATCCTGCTCGCCACAGACGCAGCAGGAGAGGGTCTCAACCTGCAGGCAGCGCACCTGATGGTCAACTACGACCTGCCGTGGAATCCGAATCGCATCGAGCAGCGCTTCGGCCGCATCCACCGAATCGGCCAAGAGGAAGTGTGCCGACTGTGGAACCTGGTCGCGAGCAACACCCGCGAAGGTGACGTGTTTGTGCGGTTGCTGGTGAAGATCGAAGAACAGCGAAAAGCATACGGCGGCAAGGTGTTCGACGTACTGGGTGAGGCGTTCGCCGAAACTTCGTTACGAGATCTGCTGCTGCAAGCGATCCGCTACGGCGATCAGCCCGAGGTTAAGGCCAAGATGCATGAGGTGATCGACGAGCAGGTGTCCGAAGGGTTGAAAGAACTTCTCGAAGAACGTTCCCTGGCTTCTGAGCATCTAGCCGAGGCCGACCTGGAGAAGTTGCGCGCGGCGATGGATGAGGCCCGGGCACGCAGGCTGCAGCCGCACTACATCGAGTTAGCATTCAAGGCGGCGTTTACTCGGCTGGGCGGCCGCATCGCCAAGCGTGAGCAGGGTCGCTACGAGATCGCGAACGTCCCTGCACAGATCCGGTCCGGCAAGTTCGGGCCGATCGCCACCAGGTACGACCGAGTCACCTTCGACCTCGGGCAAGTCCAACCCGACGGCCTGGTCCGCGCTGACCTGCTTTCGCCCGGTCACCCGCTGCACGACGCGGTGATGGATGAGGCGATCCGCCGTCACGGGGCTGTCTTGAACAGCGGCACCGTGTTGGTGTCCTCCACGCTGGAGGAACCGCACCTGCTAGTTGGTGTGGTCGAGGAGGTCGTCGACGCGACTGGGGCGACAGTGTCGCGACGGTTCGGATACGCCTATGTCGACAGGATGGGCACGGTGAGTCCCGCCGGCCCAGCGCCCTATCTTGACTGCGTAGCCGCCCCCGACGTGTCGGTGGTGATGGCCGCGCGACAGCTCCCGTGGCTAGCCGAAGCAGAAGACCGGGCAATTAGCTGGATCATCGCCAACCAGCTCCCGGAATACCTGACCGAGGTGCAGCCCCGGCGTGCCGCCGAATTGGACAAAACTCGCGAGCTAGTCACGAAACGCCTTGAACACGAACGGGATCGACTGCTACTTGATGCGACGGTTGCCGCCGAGAGGGAACAGGCCGGTGAGAAGGCCAAGGAGTCCGCAGAGAGCCTAAACCGCAAAGCCGTCGAGCTGGACGCCCGGTTGCGCAGGCGGTTGGCGACCGTAGATCAGCAGGCGCTGATGTCGACGAAGCCGCCACGCATCCTCACCGCAGCGCTCGTTCTGCCGGTCAGGATGCTCGAAGCAGATCTGCCGGCGACCGCGCCGATCCACGCGAAGGAAACCAAAGAAGTCGAACGCCGCGGAGTGGACCTTGTGCTGGCCCACGAACGCCAGCTCGGCCGCGCCCCCGTGGAACAGGCCTTCAACAACAAGGGATTTGACGTCCTTTCGTACGCGCCAAATGGAGGCACCTACCGCATCGAAGTCAAGGCACGTATCGACGGCGCAAAAGACTTCTTCGTCACCCACAACGAGGTGATGGTCGGTAAGAACGCGGTACCGCACTACCGGCTCGCCCTAGTGACGGTCGATCCGCGTGGGACGCAGCACGACGAGGTGCGGTACCTCGACAATCCATTCGCGACAACCGAACTCGGCGACTTTGACTCGACCGGTATCCGCGGCGATTGGGCGAAAATGTGGGCGAAGGGGACTCAACCATTCTGAGACAGCCGCACAATGACGACCCCTGCCACATCGTCGGGCATGTTCGACGCCAAATCATTGGCGTCGAGCTCCAGCGCCTCGATTTCGAGCACATAGTCGGGTGGGACGTGGCGCAGAGGATCGAGAACGTGCTTGAAGTAGGGAACACCCCAGTGGCCGGCGTCGGAGGGCACCTCGGGGAAGACCGGGCCAAGTTGGTCATGGCCGCCTTCGTCCATCATGCTCGAAGCGGAAGGCGAAACTGCGCTGAACTGTCCCGCACGTACTCTGAGGACTCGGTCGATCACCGACTTTGCTACTGCCCGAGCACCTTTCTGTGGGCTCAGGAGAAAACTCACGAGGTCCGGGTCCATCTGCTCCAGCAGCGTCGGTATGAGCAACGCCCGCCTCGGAGTTGGGGTCCACAAATCTTCAAGCGCAACCGAACGTTCGTAAGTGGTGGCGGAGTCGTGGACGATCGCCGGGTCAGCCAACAGCGCCGGCATCAGGGATATGGACCGTTTCGCACACGATGGACATCGTCTGCCTCGATGATCGTCAGGGCACGGCTCCCAATTACGGTATTCGCCAGTGCCCAGGTAGAGCGCGTAGACCGGTATCAGATCGAGGCTTGCTGCCGTCGACCTCAGATTCGCCCGCTGACTGCCCGTCCCGCTGGGGTATCCGAAATCGAAGCGCCACCGGCCCTGGTTCATGGTCAGCCGCTTCGCTTGCACAAGCATGCCGTAAGCCGACGTGGAGTCCACCCACCACCAAACCCAATCAGCACCACTAACAGCTTCGGCGTGCTGGGTAAACGGCACAACGCTCACCGCTGCGGCGGCCCGGGACATCACGATCTCGGTGACCGCTGTTTCGCCCCACCGCAGCTGTGCTCGCTCGCACGCCCCCATGTGTTGCACGGAATGCACCCGAGCCCGCCTGAACGCCTTCTCGACCGCCGCCACGTGCAGATATTCGCATGCGCAACAGCGCGAACCTGCGCGATGAGCCAGGTTTCGTTCCACGGTGCCGATAAGTTTGCTCAGCAGGAAGTGGCGCCGCGGCGCCGCATAGTCATGCCCGAGACCTGGGCAGAGGGGTCGATGTGGTTCAAAAGCGCAAGTTGATCGAAGTAGCCCTACCCTTGGAGGCGATCAACCGGGAGTCTGCCCGCGAGAAGTCGATCCGCCACGGCCACCCGTCCACACTGCACCTATGGTGGGCGCGACGGCCACTCGCTGCGGCCCGCGCAGTGCTGTTCGCCCAGCTCGTCGATGATCCGTCGTCACATCCCGAAGAGTTCCCAACAGAGGAGCTTCAACGCAAAGAACGCGAACGCTTGCACAAACTGATCGAAGGCCTCGTCGTCTGGGAAAACGTTCAGGACGAGAAGCTACTCGCAGAGGCGCACACCGAAATACTGAAGTCCACCAATGGCAATCCCCCACCTATCCTCGACCCTTTCGCCGGCGGCGGCACTATCCCGCTCGAAGCCCAGCGCCTCGGGCTCGAAGCACACGCGTCAGACCTGAATCCGGTTGCCGTGCTCATCAACAAAGCATTGATCGAGATCCCGCCGAAGTTCTCCGGGCAGTCCCCTGTGTTCCCGGATGTCGCCAAGGATCAGCTCACCCACCCGTGGCCGCACGCTACCGGTCTGGCTGAAGATGTCCGCCGCTACGGACAATGGATGCGCGACGAAGCCGAGAAACGCATCGGGCATCTCTACCCCAAGGCCATTCTGTCCGACGGGTCGCAGGCCACTGTGATCGCCTGGATCTGGGCACGCACCGTCATCTGCCCCAACCCAGCCTGCGGCATAGCCATGCCTCTGGTGCGCTCCTGGTGGCTCGGCAAGAAGAAGGGCAAAGAGGCCTATGTCGTGCCGTCCGTCGTTGATGGCGAAGTACACTTCGCAATCCGACACGACCCCGGGCGCGTACCAACGGATGAGACCGACGGCACCGTGGGCCGCACAGGCGCTACTTGCATCGGCTGCGGATCAGCAGTCGAGCTGAAATATATCCGGACTGAGGGCCGGGCAGGGCGCATGGGCTCGCAACTCATGACCACCGTGGCCGAAGGCAACCGCGCCCGCATCTATCTCGAACCAACGCCCGAACACGTTGCAGCCGGCAAGGTTCCGCGCCCTGATAGCGTTCCGGGTGGCGACTTGCCGAACAATCCACGCGATTTCAAGACGCCGAATTACGGCATGACAACATTTGCCGACCTTTTTACAGCGCGGCAGCTCACCGCGCTCACCACGTTCAGCGACCTTGTAGACGAAGCGCGCGAACACGTGCTTGCCGACGCTGTCGCCGCAGGGATACCCGGAGGGAACCGCCTCGAAGGCGGAGGAACCGGTGCCGCCGCCTACGCAGATGCTGTTGCGACCTACTTGGGTTTTGCCATCAGTCGTATGACCAATAAGTCGAGCACTATCTGCTCTTGGGATTCGAGTACCAAGATGGAGGCGGTTCGTAGCGTCTTTGCGCGCCAGGCGCTTCCAATGACTTGGGACTACGCCGAGTCGAATCCTTGGGGTGGTTCCGGCGGCGATTTCACAGAGGATCTTCAGTGGGTTAGCCGCGTGCTGGATAAGTGCACATGCGGCCTACCCGGCATTGCACGGCAGGCATCGGCAAACGACTCTCGATTGTCGGGGTTATTGATCTCAACCGATCCACCCTACTACGACAACATCGGCTACTCAGACCTGTCGGACTACTTCTACGTGTGGCTGCGCCGTTCGCTGCGGTCGGTGCACCAAAAGCTACTGAGTACCATGCTCGTGCCGAAGGCAGAGGAGCTTGTCGCCAACCCATATCGCCACGGCGGCAAAGAGGGTGCGCATCAGTTCTTCGAACAAGGATTCCGAGAGGTATTCGGCCGCGCACGCGAGTCTGCGTTGCCTGATTTCCCAATCACTGTCTACTACGCGTTCAAGCAGTCGGAGACCACCGAATCGGGCGAAGCATCTACCGGCTGGGAAACACTGTTGGAAGGCATGATCCGCTCTGGCTGGGAGGTCACGGCTACGTGGCCGGTTCGGAGCGAGTTAGGTAATCGAATGATCGGCGCAGGAAAAAATGCACTCGCGTCGTCGATCGTGTTGGCACTACGCCCCAGACCTGCAGGGGCGCCGCAAACTGACCGCCGCGAGTTCGTCGAGGCGCTCAAGGCTGAACTTCCTGCCGCGCTGAAGGATCTGCAACAGGGAGCGATCGCGCCAGTCGACCTGCCGCAGGCCGCAATTGGCCCAGGTATGGCTGTGTTCTCGCGCTATTCAGGTGTGCTGGAACCGGACGGATCGAAGATGTCGGTTCGATCGGCGTTGGCGCGGATCAACGAAATCCTTGACCAAGTGCTCAACGAGCAGGAAGGTGACTTCGACGCCACGAGTCGGTTCGCGATTGCCTGGTATCGCCAACATGGTTATGGCACTGGCACTTTCGGAGACGCAAACAATCTTGCCAACGCGCGCAACACCACGGTCGATGCGATGGATCGCGGCGGAATTCTCTCCAGCCGAGCCGGCAAGGTTCACTTGATCAAGCCGTCGGATCTGGAAGCGGATTACGACGTCCTCGCCGATCCTCATACCAGCAACTGGGAAGCACTGCACCACCTCATCAAGCTTCTTGAAGGTGGTGGCATCACTCCGGCCGGTGACTTCTTGCGCACCGCGCTCTCCCGGCCAGACGGTGCAATCGATACCGACCTGGTGAAGGAACTCGCACACTTGCTATTCCGGGTCGCTGAGGCCAACGGCTGGACCCAGGATGCACTGAACTTCAACAGCCTCGTCACCAGCTGGCCAGAAATCTTGGACGCGGCACGGGCTGACGGCCCGCGCTCAGTCGCGCAGCGCACGTTCGACTTTGACGATGAGGTGGACTGATGAAGAAGCTTGAGGCGTCCGAGTTGGCGCTGCGGAAGGTGTTTTCCAGCGATTATGAGTTTGCGATTCCGGACTATCAGCGTCCCTACTCATGGGGTACGGAGCAAGCACTGCAGCTATTGGACGACCTTGAGGGCGCACTTGATCGAGGTTCTGACGAACCTTACTTCCTTGGTTCTGTCGTTCTCGTACGTGGCGACGCCAGCAGCCATGCAGATGTCAACGACGGCCAGCAGCGTTTGACCACTCTCAGCATTCTGTTCGCCACCATGCGTGATCTCACGACCGACGCTCAGCTGGCCGGAGAACTCGGCAATCTCGTTATGGAGCCTGGGCAGATCATGGCTGGAACCGAACCGAAGCCGCGGCTCACACTGCGATCTCGGGACGCGGCGTTCTTCCAGTCCTACGTCCAGGAACCTAGCAAAACAGAGCTGCTCGTCGATCTCGACGACAACTCCGTGAGTAACGATTCTCAACGCGCAATTCGCGACAATGCAAAGGTAATTCGCGCTCGACTGAAGCGGTGGACCGAGGCGAGGCTGCGGGCGTTGGCGGCCATGGCTGGCACGCGCATCTTCCTCGTGATCGTGAGCACGCCGGACCTCGTAAGTGCGCACCGGATCTTCAGCGTGATGAACGCGCGCGGTTTAGACCTAACACCACCCGACATTTTTAAGGCGCAGGTCATTGGCACCATCCAGGACAGTAAGCAATCGGCGTACGCCGACAAATGGGAGGACGCCGAGGAAGACCTGGGTAGAGACCGGTTCGCCGAACTATTCCTGCACATCCGCATGGTATTCGCCAAGGAACGTGCCCGGCGCGAGTTGTTACTGGAATTCCCCGATCAGGTCCTTAAGCCCTATCTACCCACGCGAGCCGCAGAGTTCGTCGATGATGTCCTACTGCCTTACGGGGATGCCTACGAACGTCTCGTCAATCAGGATTACGCCGGCGGCCAGGAATGGCAGCAAGTCAATGCTTGGCTGGCCCGACTCGTCCAACTCGACAACAGCGACTGGCGACCGCCTGCATTGTGGGCTCTACGCAACCACGACGGCGACCCGGCTTTCCTCGCAGCCTTCCTTAGCAAGCTAGAACGGTTGGCCGCGAGCATGTTACTCCGTCGCCAATACGCGACACCCCGCGCGCAGCGATACGCCAACCTATTGAAGGGTCTAGAGGCGGGCCACGGACTGGGTGCCACCGCGTTTGTTCTGGACGACGCCGAGCGGAAATTGACCCGAGAGCGGTTGGGAGGTGAGCTGTATCTAGTTGGCGCAGTGCGTAACTACGTCTTGTTGCGCCTCGACGAACTGCTCGCCAATCAGCCTGGCGTCAGCTACCAGCACAAGCTGATAACCGTCGAGCATGTGCTGCCCCAAACACCGAAGGACGACAGTAAGTGGGTCGAACATTTCAGTGATGACGAGCGGGCCTACTGGACCCATCGGTTAGCGAATCTGGTGCTGTTGAACCGTCGTAAGAACAGCGCTGCGCAACGCTTCGACTTCGATGAGAAGAAGCGCAGATACTTCTCTGGCGCAAACGGTGTTGCCACGTTCGCATTGACGAGCCAGGTGCTCGCACATCGCTCGTGGACGCCAGCCGTCCTGGACGAGCGGCAAGAGCTACTGATGAAGCGCCTTATCGACGAATGGGAGCTCAACTGACATGGCACTCAGTAACCGTGACCGCATCAACAAGATGTTCGAGATCATCGCCCCACCGCTCGACGACTTCATCTCCTTGGTGATTGGCCAGGGCGATCCAGCAGTCGGCGCAGCTTGGCCGAAACTCGTGCAGGCGAAAGACGGCGCGTCTAGTACGAAGACCTACAGCGCTCACGACCCACAGCTGCAGTTTCGCATCCTCACCGAGTCGAACATCACTTCGGGGTTCAAGAAGGGCTGGTATCCCTTCAGCAAGACGCTGGGTAAGGCGGGTGAATCGTTCGCAATTGAACTGCGCGAAGTCCGAAACAATTGGGCGCACAACGGAACGTTCACCGACGACGATGCTTACCGAGCCCTCGACACCGGCGAGCGGCTGCTCAAACTGATCAATGCAACCGACGAGGCAACCGAGTTGCAGGCCATCCGACTCAACCTACGCCGCGTCACCGCCGACAAGGACGACAAGAAGGTCCTCAAAGCCGCTGTCGACAATCCCGAGTCCACCGGACTCAAACCGTGGCGCGAAGTTCTGCCGCCACACGATGATGTCGCCACCGGAAACTTCGCCGCATCCGAATTCGCTGCCGACCTCTACAAGGTGGCCTTCGGAGGCGAGCACGACGTCGACTATGCCGACGCCGTCGAATTTTTCCGCCGCACCTACCTTACCGAGGGCTTGACCGATCTGGTCGGGCGGGCGGTACGCCGCCTCTCGGGCGACGATAATGCTCCCCCAGTCATCAACCTGCAAACCAATTTTGGTGGGGGCAAGACGCACTCGATGCTCGCGCTGTGGCACGTCGCAGCCGGGCTGCCGGTCGGAGAGTTCCCACAGGAAACCCAGGAGCTGCTTACCAAGAACGGCTACACCGGCAGCAAGGTCAATCGCGTTGCGATCGTCGGCAACCACTTCAGCCCTGCCGGGGTGACCAAAGACGACGGCACCCAGATCAACACCATCTGGGGCGAACTAGCTTGGCAGCTCGGCGGTCCCGAAGCGTTCGCGCTCGTGGCCAAGGCCGACGCCGACCGCACCACACCGGGTGAGGCATTGCACGATCTGCTCGCCAAGTACGCGCCCGCCGTCATCCTCGTTGACGAATGGGTGGCGTATGCAAGGTCATTGCTCGGCCGTGACGACCTCGCCGGCGGCACTTTCGACGATCAGTTCACCTTCGCTCAATCGCTGACCGAGGCCACAAAAGGCACATCTGGGGTCTTGTTGGTGATCTCTATTCCAGCATCCGAGTCCGGCGACGATTCCGACGTCGTGGCAGGCAACGCCGAAGAGGTCGGCGGCGCTAACGGTTTGGAAGCGCTGAAACGACTGCAGAATGTAGTGCGCCGAGTTGCCGAACAGTGGCGCCCCGCCTCGTCTGCAGAGGCGTATCAGATTGTGCGGCAACGATTATTCAAACAACCCGATGCGGCAGCGCTTGCCTCCATCGGTGCCACCGCGCGAGCCTACGTCGACATGTACCGTAAGTACGCCGATGACTTCCCCCGGGACTCCCGAGACGCTGCATATGAGGACCGGATCAAACTCACCTACCCGATTCACCCTGAGTTGTTCGACCGGCTCTACGAGGAATGGTCATCCCTAGAGCGCTTCCAGCGCACTCGTGGCGTCCTGCGGCTGATGAGCACAGTGATCCACGCACTGTGGACCGGCGAGGATGCTTCTCCGTTGATCATGCCCGGATCAATTCCCCTGGCAACAGCGAATGTGAACGCAGAACTCACGCAGTATCTCCAAGATTCATGGAAGGCAATCATCGACGCTGACGTCGACGGACCAAACTCCGAACCGGCGCGCATCGACAAGGATAAACCACTGTTCGGCCAGCGGTCGCTGACCAAACGCCTGGCCCGCACGGTGTTCTTTGGTGCCGCACCCACAATCGGCTCAGCCCACAAAGGCCTGGAGACACAGCGGGTCTTCCTTGGCACCGCGATGCCCGGTGATGTGCCGGGCAACTTCCACTCCGCTCTCACGCAGCTCGGCGATCGTGCAACATACTTCTACTCCGGTTCCGGCAAGTACTGGTATGACCTTCACGCCAACATCACCCGTACCGCCAAAGACCAGGCCGAACGACTCCACAAAGAGGACGTGTGGGCAGAGATCGCACGTCGCTTGCAAAGTCAGGCCAAGACCCGAGGTGATTTCGCCGGGGTGCACGTATGCCCGGAATCCAACGCCGATATCCCTGACACTGATGAGGCACGCCTGGTGATACTGCATCCCAAGGTCGCGCACAAGCGAGGATCTGATTCGCCCGCAAAAGAATTTGCCAAGCAGGCGACCGAGCATCGCGGAACGTCCCATCGGGCCGATCGCAACATGCTCGTCTATCTCGCCGCCGACGAGGCGCGCCTAGACGAGCTCGACTCCGCCGTGCGCGAGTACCTGGGGTGGGCACATGTACTGGATAACGAAGTCGACCTTGACCTGACCCAGAACCAAAGGAACCAGGCGACCCAGCGACAGTCCCAGGCCGATGCGACAGTGAATTCCCGTCTGCTACAGACGTTTACGTGGGCACTGGTGCCGTCGCAACCCGATGCTGGGGCGCCGTTCATCGTGCGTGAGACGAAAGTCGAAGGACAATCGGAGTCGTTGGCTGAGCGGGTGTCGCGTCGGCTCGGCAACGACGGAGACCTATCGATCCGCCAAGCTGCGGCCACCATCCGACTGGCGATCGGCAAGGTTCCCCAGATCTGGAAGGACGGTCACGTCTCCCTCGGAGCGTTGTGGCAGCTATACAGCCAGTACCCGTACATGCCTCGGTTGCGCGACCGCCGAGTGCTCGACGAAGGCATCGTCGACATGCCAATGATCTGGCAGACAGATGCGTTCGCACTGGCCACCGGCTTCGACGAGGCGGCCGATCGCTACATTGGCCTGTGGACACCCGACGACGACAGCGTCGCCCCGGTGGCAACTGATTCACTGCTGCTGGTTCGCCCCGATGTCGCGGTGAAGCAGCGCGAAACCGAGGTGAAGCCGGCGCCAGATGCGGATGACGAGACCACGCCGGCCGTAGCGGACAAGACGACGAAGACAGCGGTCGACATCGCGTTTCCCCCAACGAAAACTCGCTTCTACGGAGTCAAGACTCTCAGCTCCGACAAGATCGCCCTGGACTTCAAAAACATCGCCGAAGAAGTCCTTGCCCATCTTCGTGACTCGGGCGCAACACTCGTCGTGAAGGTCGAGATCGAAGCCATTGACACGGATGGTTTCGACGAGGGCAAGATCCGGACAGTCTCGGAGAATGCGCAGACGCTGAAGTTTGATCAGTCTGGGTTTGAAGAGACATGAGCTTCACGCAACTCCACCGTGCTCTCGGAGTCGCCCCCGGTCCGCATAGTGACGAGTTACGAAGCGCGGCAGTCGCGGCTGGGGTAGCGGAAAGCCGAGCTGTGGAGCGTGCACTGGCACAGAAATCTGAGACGGTGGTTGGGAACGCACGGTTCTGCAGCTGTCGGCTACGCAATCTGGAAGTACAGCTCGTCTACCAAACCCCTTGCAACCCTGCGGAAGCGCCGTGGTTCGGTTGTTCTGGCTGGCCGTGACGGCACGCCTGCGGCTTCGCTTGCTCGCTGAGCCGCGATGGTGGCGCTGGCGCGCGCGGTGGCACCGATGGAACGTAAGGCGGTCCCGCTCGTTGCAGGCAAGATCGAGTCGGTTCGAAGGGCACCGCAAGAATCTCGCCGTTGCTGCGCAGTTAGCAACCAAATCAGCGGGGATTGCACTCACTGCCACCGTGTTGTTGTTGGCCACAGAGGTCTTCGGCGTACTGCTGTCCCATATTGAGTGGAGCCCGCTGCAACACATAACCGGCATCCGAGAGTCCACGGACTACGAATCGCTAGTCGGAGTTCTTATCGGTGCCGAGGCGACGCTCCTGGCGTTGTACTACGCCACCGTCGGTGTCGTGGCTTCGACGGCCTACAGCTCCGTTCCCGGTGACATCCGGAAGCTGTTCGTACAGCAGCGGATTAGCAATGTATACACGCGCGGAATCGTACGAGCGCTGGTATTCACCACAGTCCTGTTCGGGCTCGGTTCGTTGGGATACCACGTGCGGGTTGTCAGTGTCGTCGTCGCCATTGCGTTGGCTGTGCTGGCGGTTCTGCGACTCGCCGTCGTCGGCATTGCCCCATTCGGCTTCTTCGATCCAGCTTCATTGGCGCGCGATCTCC
The DNA here is from genome assembly GCF_019456675.1 of Mycolicibacterium pallens. Classification (NCBI taxonomy): domain Bacteria; kingdom Bacillati; phylum Actinomycetota; class Actinomycetes; order Mycobacteriales; family Mycobacteriaceae; genus Mycobacterium; species Mycolicibacterium pallens. Next base: position 5,125,829 of record NZ_CP080333.1, read on the forward strand.
CGCCGCGGTTCGGGCGCGCACTGTCGCGCGCCACCACACTGCCAACCGCTCTCGACGAAGGCAGCCAAGAACAGGCACACAACGATGCGCGGGAAACGCTTGAGTACTACCGGCAGATCACTGATCTCGTCGCCAGCCGACCAATCCGAAACTCCGCAGCGCCCTTGGACGTTGCCCGCCAACTACTTTTCCTCATTGCTGTATACGCATCACGCAAGAATTGCATCCCCTCCGGCAGTGCGTGGTGGACGCCGATTGCCAGATACCCCAACTGGTTTACTCTCAGCGCCGACCAGACCAACCTCGCCTTAGCGATATCCACAGGCGTGCACACCCCAACAGGACCGGATTTACTGTGGGTAGAACGACAGTGCGCCGCCGACATCGCCAAGCTCATAGTAATCGTCGGTCGCGGCCAGCTGGATTCCTTCACGAGTTTCCTGGACCAAACTTCCGCCCACATCCGAGCACTGAGCGGTCGATTGCTGTTCGATGAGGCACTGCTGCTTGACGATCACATCGTTGCCGCCATTTGGGAAGCCGTGGAGCCCGCTGCGGACGATGCCGCTCCGACGGCTTACCTCACTGACGAGCACGAACGCGATCGGGTGATTGCGGCCCAGCGATCAGTGGTGCTGCTGATGAATGCGTGGTTAGGTCTGGTAGACGCTGCTGAGCACCTGACCAATCGGCGCCTCAGCGCAGAAGTCGATCGTGTCATCGCCGACCGGAACGTCCTGTACGAATTGAACTTCCCCCGCCCGGCTGTTGAAATACTCGAACAGCTCAACGAGCGGATCGCATTCGAAAATGGCGTCGAAGGCAGACAGGTCACCCCGACGTGGTTCGTACACCACCAGGTGGCCCGGATCTTGGCTCAACGCCTGGAGGCAGCCCAGCACGCAATTGTGCAGCGATTCACCAGCCGCACCATCAACGAGGTGAAGTCGGCGATAGCTGTTAAGGATTGGAAACTGGCTGCCATGGTTGCCTTTTCAGCACTGGAAATGATCGATAAGGTCGACACCCACCAGGAGCTCATTTCGGGCGCCCACCAAGCTCTGCGCCGCTGGAGGAGTGCGGCACTGGACGATCCCAACTGGCCCAGCCCTCCTCAGTCGTCACCGCTCGACAGTGGCCTGCGTCGACAGGTGCTCGGCTACATCGCCGACTGCTTACCAAATCTGCCTCCCGGCCCACACGATCTTCGACAACCAGATCTCTACGGACAAGCGTACGTCTTCGTCTTCAACGCAACATTCGACGCAATCCTCGATGGCGATCACGAACGGGCCGCAGCCTGGTTCACGACCCTCTTCAATCAGGGCCAATCCGCGGGCCGACGAATGGCCGCGGATGTAGCGGGACAGTTGCCCCTCCTCCAATTCATTTACACCGCAGAGCCCCTGGTGGCGCTAATGGAGCTCAGCGGCTACGCCATCCTTCTTCAGGAGCTCAACGGCGAAGGGATCTGGGACTCGATCCGGCCGATGTGGGATTCTCGGCGTGACCAGCTCGGCGAGGGATTCCTACCGAACCTGCTCGAGATCATGGCGGGTGTCGACTCTGCGTTCTCCCTCAACGACCTCTACGTTCTGCGCAGTACCCGCGAACAGAAGCTGGTCCGGTTCCTTGAAGAGCGTGGCATCACCGATCCCTTCGACTCGTTCGACTTCGACAATCCCGGTGCCCGGCCGACCACCCAGCTTTCGTCGATCGTTGCCGCCTTCGCGCCTGGTGCCTTCGGAATCACTTGGAAGCCAACCGATTTGTTCCTCGTTCACTACGTCTTGCCCCAACTCGGCGACGAGACCAAAGTTCCTCCTAACCTCAGCGCACTGATACAAACGCTCGCGCAATTCGAGGAAGACCAAACAGCTGCTGCCGAACAAGTAGCCCAGCCGGACGACACCGTTCCATCCGCCGACGATGCCGATAGAGACTGATGCAAATGCGTGATCCCCATCAAGGTCTTCGCAGCCACCGCCGCACGCAGTTTTACATCCGGGAGGCGGCCGAAAACGACGCTAACCTCGTCGACCGGCTCAATCGTCTCCAACGCGATCAGCTCCGATGGGGCAACTTCTATGGCCACATGTTCACTGAAGACGCTGAGCAGATTCTGCCCTGGGGGGACGACCCTGATAGTGGTTTCTCCGTTGCGATAGAGCCCTACAACAGCGACGTCGAGGAGCTAATCACAGATGGACTGATTTCACCGACCGGCCCATCGTCAACACTTGAGACCGCCCTTCGGTATCACCTGAGCTGGGTCGCGGACATGATGTTGCGCGGTCAGGCAGTCTACGAAATCGACCTACTCTCCGATGCTGACGGCAAGAAAGTAGCCTTCCGGACCGGCTGGATCCCCCAGGGCACCATCGACAAACGCAAAGGACGATATATCCAATACGTGCCCGAGGAACTTGGGGATGGGCGAAAGCACAAGGGCTGCTACTACGTTGAGTTAAACGAAAATATGCTCATCTGGCCGCGGCTGCCGCGCTCGATGCGCAGCACATTGCGCCGAGCAGCTTCAACGCTCGCGGAGGCAAGCGCCCAACAATCCACACCCTCTGTCATGCTTCGCGCAAGAGTGCAAGAGTTCAACCTGACTCAGTTCAAGAACAAACAGGCGCGTGAGGTTCTGTCCGCCACAAGAGATCTAGGATGGCACGCACGGTGGCTTTTCGACGAGCAAATGACCTCGCCCTACATCGTATGGCGACACCTCGAATTTCAACGTTTTAAGATTTCGATTCGAGATGCAGGAATTACCAACCTAAACCGTGCTCTTGCGCTCGCCGGTGCGGAAGTCGGATTCAAAGCGCGGCTGGTGCTCGACGGCGCAATTACCGAGCGAGACGTTGATCGGGCGCAGAACGAACTGCGGGCGGGAAGTCGACCACTAACAGAATTGCTCAGCATGCACGCGTAGGCCTAAAGAACGGTCGCCACGAAAATCGTCCCGGTGATGACACTTAATCGAGCACGAGATTGACGCCGTCATGCGCCCGCGACTGAGGCACTTCCTCGAACGCATCCAGCACACGCACCCCGAAGGCTGGCACCATCGCCGCCTGCACTTCTTCTCTTGTCATCCAAAGAATTTCACGTGCCTCGTCGGTCGCTTTCGGCTCGCCCCCCGCTGGCCGACAGCGATATACCAGCGCGACGATTCCGTGAGTCAGGTTCTTATAGACGCCGGTGAGCCGCTCGACGGTGACCTCAATGCCTGTCTCCTCCAAGACCTCGCGCTGTACGCCGGCTTCGAACGATTCATCGAGTTCGAGCACGCCGCCTGGAGCCTCCCAGTGACCATTGTCGTCTCGCTTGATCACTAGGACGCGGCCGTCGTCGCGGATCACGATGCCCGACACGCTGACGGAGTGCTTCGGTGTGGCTGCCATGCAAGACTCCGTTCTTGGGCTGATAAGTGACATCAGTCTGCTGGGTTTCCTAGACTAGTCGTCTAGGCATGTAGCGGAAGGTACATCGGTGCTGCAACTGGGCCACATCGACCGGGCGGACGATAAGCCGCCATACCGGCAGATATCCAGCATGTTGCGCGAAGCCATTCGTCGGGGCCAGCTCGAATCTGGTGAACGTCTGCCCTCCGAGGCCGAGTTGATCCACCATTTCGGGGTCGCGCGGATGACAGTCCGCCAGGCAGTACAGGAACTGAGGGCCGAAGGCCTGGTCATCTCCGAGCACGGTCGCGGGGTGTTCGTGCGTCCCGCACCTCCAATTCGGCGACTCGCATCCGACCGATTCGCCCGGCGACATCGCGCTCAAGGCAAGGCGGCGTTCACCGTCGAGGCTGAGCAAGCTGGCTACATACCTCAAGTCGATAACATCAAAGTCACCCGCGAGAGAGCGAATTCTGCTGTTGCCAAACGACTTCGGCTAACGCCAAAGGACCACGTCATTGTGCGGTCGCGCCGCTACCTCGCCGATGGGCGGCCGGTTGAGATCGCAACTTCGTACATTCCCGCCGCGTTCGCGAAGGGTACGAAGATCGAACAACCTGACAGCGGGCCAGGGGGCATCTACGCTCGCCTTGAAGAGGCCGGCCACACCCTCGCCCGGTTCTCCGAAGAAGTCGGCGCACGGATGCCTACTCCAGAGGAACGCCGCGCTCTCCTGCTTTCAGCAGGCACTCCGGTCCTGACCGTAGTTCGCACGGCGTATGACAAGAAAGACGTAGCAGTCGAAGTGTGCGACACCGTAAAGGTGGCGTCTGCCTACCTGCTCGAATACGACTTTCCCGCCCGCTGAAGCCTCCCCAAAAAAATTTTCTACGGGCGTTGCTGGCAACTCCTCTAGACGACTAGGTTGCTAAATATCCAGTACACCCGTTGAAAGGTTTCGCAATGTCCATCCCAAAATGGCTCCATCTCGGTCACGACCAGGTGTTCGCCCTCGGCGCGTTCCTGGTATCCGAAGTAACGCCCATGATCGACTTCGACAAGTCCTCCGGCGAGAACCGCGTCCAAGCGAGGGACCGCGACACTGGTTTGCCGATGTGGCAGGTTGAAGTGCTTGACGGTGATCCGGCCGCACCGAAGCGCAGCCGAACGGTGACGGTCAAGTTCGCCTCACCGACGCAGCCCACTGCACCCGCCAATTCCAGCGGGACACCCTTTACACCAGTGGTTTTCGACGGGCTAATGGCACTGCCGTACGTCGAGAAGTCCGGCGACTTCTCCCGGATCGCCTGGTCGTTTCGAGCCTCCGACATGAGAGCACCGGGCAAGCCCTCCGCCGGCGCAGCGGCCACCCGGGAATCAGCATGAGTCCCGATCCGAGCGCATCGCTCGATCCCGATACCCCGTTCCGAATCGACCACGTCTTGAATTTCTTCACGACTCTTGGCCTGTGGGTGATGATCGTCGTGGGAGTCATCGGCGTCGCCCTCTTCTTTTGGCGACTGCATTCACCCGAGACCTACGAGGAACGTTTCGCGGCGCCGGCCCGACTTCTGCGCTGGCGACTGTGGGCTTACGCCTCTTGGCACAGGCTCTGCAAGCGCTGCGGCTTGGCTGCCTCCGAGCAGGTCACTCGCCGTAACAAAGAAGGCCAGCAGGTCACCTCCACCCGCTGGCTTTATCCAAAGCTGTTGGGAACAGACGTGTCTCATACCACTTTGCACCTCACAGTACGAGCACGGATGGGACAGACCGTCGAAGACTTGGAGCGTGCGGTCCCGGCGATCCGCGATGCTGCTGGTGCACACTCGGCGCGGGCGGTTGTCGTCTCGCCCGGAACGCTGCGCATCGAGTTGGTCATGCGGGAGCAGTTGTCGACGATAGGTCACGCAACACCACCAACAGCAGTCGCAACAACAAGAGTCACGCTCGGGCGGCGGGAGGACGGTTCCGCTTGGATCCTCCCCTTGCGCGGACGACACACTCTCACCGTCGGATGCTCGGACGCAGGCAAAGGTTCCATCTTCTGGGGAATCGCCGGTGGGCTCGCTCCTGCTGTAGCCGCCGGTGTGGTTCACCTGATCGGAATCGACCTGAAGTACGGCATTGAGTTGTCCGTAGGCGCCCGATTGTTCACCAAGATCGCCACCACAGAGGCCGACGCCGTGGAAACCCTTGCTGGGCTCGAAAAGCTGATGAATAAACGCGGCCAAGCGATGGCAGGCCACTCGCGTGATCACCGTCCGACCAAGGCGTCACCCCTTGTGGTGCTGCTCATCGACGAGCTGGCTGGAGTGACCGCGTACATGAGCGACCCGACCCTTCGTAAAGAAGCCGCCGCCTCGTTGTCGCGAATACTCACCAAAGGTCGAGCGCTGGGAATCGTGGTTGCCGCGTTCCTCCAGGACCCTCGCAAGGAGATCCTGCCGATGCGAGGACTATTCACCCAAACCATCGCGCTTCGACTGCGATCACGCGAGGAAGTCACGATGGTCCTCGGCGACGGCATTGCCGACAAAGCGCCCGCGCATCGGATCGCCCCCGACAGACCAGGCACCGGCTACGTCATCGCCGCGGACGGCCACACGGTCAAAGTCCGATCCGACTTCTGGTCCGACGATCAAATCCGCTCCACCGCAAGGCAATACGGAAGATCAACGACCGCCGGAGGGCAGAGCAGTGAATGACCGGTTCGACTCGATCCGTGCAGCGAGGTGACGCGATGGTTACTCATGGCCTCCGGGAGGCACTCGTAGCCGCCGGCAACTTCCCCGAGCTGCTGACCGCCGAGCAGGTGTCGGCCCTCCTCGGCGTCTCCGCGGCGACCCTCAACCGCTGGGCCGCGATCCGCGAAACCACCGGCGAACAAATCGGGCCGCCCTGCTACACGCTGTCAGAGCGGGTGCGCCGTTGGGATTGCGCAGAACTCCGGTCCTGGCTCAAGCAGGTGCGTCGGTAATGGCCGGCAACACCCCACGCGGCATCCGGAAACGCCTCAACACCGCCGGGGAGCCCCGCTACCAAGTCCGCTACCTGATCCGGGACCCCGACGCCCCGTCAGGATGGGTGGAAACATCGGCCACGTTCCCGACTCTGCGCGAGGCCAAGGCGTTCAAATCCGAACGCGACAACGAGGCCGCGCTCGGCGCACGTCGATTCGACCCTCGCCTGGGCCGCACACCACTGCAGCGGATTTGGACACAGTTCTCCGACTCCAAGAAGCCGGCGGTGTCGCCGAAGACCTGGAGCGGTTACACCCAGCACTGGGAACTGCGCATCAAACCGCGGTTCGGCCACGTGCCAGTCGATGAAATCACCCGCGCCGACGTTCAAGCGTTCGTTGCCGGCCTGACTGTCGGGCCGTGGGCGAAGGTGTCGACGCTGCGTCTCCTGCGCTCGATCCTCGATGTCGCACACCAAGACGGCCGAATCCACCGCAACCCGGCCCTCGGCGTCTCCGCGGGCCGCATTCCCGAGCGGGAGCGTCACCGCTACCTGACCGCCCCGGAAGTCCACACGCTTGCCACCGCGTGCGGCGACCAGGGTGACGTGGTCACGATCCTGGCCTACACCGGTCTGCGCTGGTCCGAACTCGTGGGCCTCCGCGTCAAGGACATCGACCTCGTGGCTCGCCGACTTTACGTCCGACGAGCCGCGCCCGAAGTCGAAGGCCGAATCGTCATCGGTCCGCCCAAAACCCGCGCTGGCATCCGAACGGTCCCGCTCCCCCACGTCGTCGTCGACATCTTCAAAACGCGGATCGGCGGTCGGGCGCCCGATGAGCCCGCCATCACCTCACCCAACGGCGCGATGCTGCGCTCCAACAACTGGCGCCGACACACCCACTGGAATAAGGCGCTCAAGAAGACCGGCCTGGCCCCGCTGACCATTCATGATCTACGGCACACCTATGCCAGCTTGGCCCGCAAATCCGGCGCTGACCTTCGCTACGTACAGAAGACGATGGGCCACTCGACGCCGACAGTGACCGCGAACATCTACAGCGACCTCTATGCAGATGAACTCGACCAGGTCGCAACGAACCTCGATCAGCTTCACGCGACCGAGAGTCACCAACAGAAGACCGGACAAGAACCGGACAAAGAAAACTGACATCCGAGTGCAAGACCCGTGTCAATGCAGGTAAAGGATGGTGGCCAGGGCCGGGATCGAACCGGCGACCTTCCGCTTTTCAGGCGGACGCTCGTACCAACTGAGCTACCTGGCCGGAAGGCACCGTCTGAAACTCGAGTGCCTCACCACATACATGGCGACCCTGACGGGACTCGAACCCGCGACCTCCGCCGTGACAGGGCGGCGCGCTAACCAACTGCGCCACAGGGCCTTACTTGTACTGCTTCGCTCCGACGATACCGTCGTCACGCGTACCCCCAACGGGATTCGAACCCGTGCTACCGCCGTGAAAGGGCGGCGTCCTAGGCCACTAGACGATGGGGGCCAGAACCGAATCACTTCGGGGTACTCACAACGAGTGCACGTTAGAGCGTCGTTAGCTTAGGGCACCGCGGGCCCAATCCCAAAACCGAGCAACCGTGCCGGAGGCAGTATTGTGTGCGACGCGCCCCTATAGCTCAGTCGGTAGAGCTACGGACTTTTAATCCGCAGGTCCCAGGTTCGAGCCCTGGTGGGGGCACGACGGGGGATCGACGGTCGGCGAGAGCCGACCTTTTCGTCAGATCGCCCCTGGCTATCGGGGGGTGACTTATCGTGAACGACATGAGCGATTCGACGCCGCAGCCTGCGGACAGCGCTGGACACGGTCCGCGCCCCGGCGTCGACCGGCAGACCGGCAGGCATGTGATCGCCCGCCTTGCCGGACCCGACAACGACCAGACGGTTCGGGCCGTCGTCGATCTTCTGTCCGGTGAGCAGAGCGCCGTCGACGCGATCGTCGAAGACGCTGTGTCCGACCCCGAGCGCCTCGAGGCGCTTAAGCGCCTCGGCAACCACGACGACAACCGCAGCGCGACGCTGGACCGGGTGGCAGCCCTGACCGCCGAAGCGCTGGGCACCCAGATGGCTGCGGTGTCCATCGTTTACCCGGACCGCCAGGTGCTTGCGGGCAGTAACGCAAGCGACGAAGAGCTGTCGCGGGTGCGCCCGATCGAGATGTCGATCTGCAAGTTCACCGTCGCCAGCCGTGAGCCGCTGGTGGTCGACGACACCCGAACGCATCCCCTACTGGCCGACCATCCCGCGGTCCGCGAGGGAGTTCTGGCCTACGCAGGCATTCCGTTGATCGACAGCAACGGTCATGTGGCGGGGACGTTGTGCACCTGGGACACCCGCCCTCGGCACTGGTCCAGCGGCCAGATCCAGATCCTCAACGATCTCGCTGCCGTCGCACGCCAACGGCTACTCGCCGAGCCGGGCCACAAGTGATCTTTGCCAAAGTTCGCCACACGGGGGGATATATGACTCGACGGGTAGTGAGTCGGGTAGCGTCCCGCCTGTGGTTCGGCGGGTGAAGTGAGCGGTCATGGCGATACGAACCCTTCACGTCGAGAATCTGCCGGCCGCGCCCGCTCCTAGCGGGACACCCGCCAAGCGCAAGAAAACCTTTGCCGAACGAATCCGCACCGACCCGCTGAGCACGATCGTCACGGTCTCGATCGACGTCCTGTCGGTGTCGGTCGCGGCCGCTCTCGGCACCTGGTGGGCAAAATCCACCGACGAATATCCCCCGAATCAATACTGGGTGTTCCTGTACGTGCCGGTCGTCATCGCGATGCTCGGCGCGCGCGGGGTGTACCGGCGGCGCTTGAACCGCGAATTCCTCGACGAGATCGGGCCCATCGAAGCCACTGTCGCCATGTCGACGATGTTCCTGCTCGGCGCGATGCTGATAGGCAACGACACCGGGCGTCCCGGTGCGACCGTGGTGAAGATCTGGATCTGCGCCGCGGTGCTCATGCCGTTCGGCCGTCTGGTCCGGGTGATCATTCAGCGCAGCCTGCGGCGACACCACCATCTGGTGGCGCCGACCCTCATCGTCGGCAACGGTCGTGTCGCCGGGCACATCATCAACCGCCTCGAAGAGTTCCCGGAGTACGGTCTCGGACCGGTCGGCATCATCGATGCCGAGGCGTGGTTCGGTCAGCCTGGTGACCCACGCCCGGACATCCCGTGGTTAGGCACGCCGGACGATATCGACAAGGCCATCCGGGAGACGGGCGCACAAAACGTCGTCATCGCGTTCTCGCGCACCCAGGACCAGGTGCTCACCCAAGTGGTCCGGACCGCGCACCAGAACGGACTGCGGGTCTGGGTGGTACCGCGCATGTTTGACACGATCGGTGAGCGCGCCCGCATCGAGCACGTCGGTGGCACCCCACTGCTGGCGCTGCCCCACACCAATCCCCGCGGTTGGCAGTTCACCGTCAAGCACATCATCGACCGGGTGATGTCTTTCCTTCTGCTGCTGATGATCTCGCCGGTGTTCCTCACCCTGGTGCTCCTCGTGAAGCTGAGCTCCCCCGGGCCGATCTTCTTCCGCCAGCCGCGCGTGGGCCGCGACGGCCGCGTCTTCGACTGCTTGAAGTTCCGGACGATGCGCGCACCGGATGCTGCCGATGCTGCTTTCACGCTCAAGACCGGTGCCGCCCCCGGCGGCGTGGAGGGCATCGACCGTCGGACCAAGATCGGCAGAATCCTGCGCGCCACATCGCTCGACGAACTGCCGCAGTTCCTCAATGTGCTCAAGGGTGAAATGAGCCTGGTGGGTCCGCGACCCGAACGGCCGGAGTTCGTCGAGCTGTTCGAGGCACAGATCCAGCGATACGGCGAGCGTCACCGCGTCCGAGCCGGTGTCACCGGCTGGGCCCAGGTGCACGGGCTACGTGGGCAGACGTCGATCGCCGATCGGGCGGAATGGGACAACTACTACATCGAGAACTTCTCGATCGCCCTCGACCTCAAGATCCTGGCGCTCACGATCCCCGCAGTCCTGCGGCGCGCGGAGTAAAGCTTCGGTAACAATCGCGGTTAGCTGGTGTGTGGAAAATACCCGGAGTGGGTACAGGCCAGTTAACGCATCGGGGAGCGGGGCAGTCCTGTTTCACGCGCGCCTCAGGAGTTAACATGAGTCACCCCCTCCTCACATCGACCGATGTGATCCGCCATGCGATTGCTGATCAAGTTCGGCGCCTTGGCGGCACCGACGAGAACATCGACGATATTGCCTTTGCCGCCTCCTATGCCGTCATGTGCTGGGGTTTGACTGCGTCCCAAAGCAATTGACATCTCTGTCAGTTCTGCGTACGACCCCTTCACAACGACAACAGTCGCCGCCATCTGGATGCCGTCACCGACCTTCGAGGCCGGCAGCAGCTAGTCCGTTGGCCTTTCGCCGTTCATGTAGACCACCGGCACTTGCGCCAGACCAGCAACTTATTCGGTCCGCAAAAATTGCGCTGGCAAGCATTGGGCAGTTTTAGCCCGACATTGCTGAGCCGCATCGCGGATAGTTTTAGTTCTAAAATCGTCGTTGAGCTACGTCGACGCCACGTTTTTCGCCGGGCAGGCGTCGCCCAAGTAGTGGATTCCCTTGTCGCGCTCCCCCACTGGCGGCAGATTCCGAGCGGGAGTGTGGATCAGCGGGGCGTCGACCGGAATCCGCCCGGTCGCGCGGTCCCAACCGGCTCGTGCACGCGGATGCATCCGCCTGCGCTTCGGCAGCGCCTTGAACGCCAGATTCACCAGTCGGCCGAACAACCAGTGCAGCCGCTCGTCACGCTTGGACCACGTGTAGCCCATGAGGTCACGGACCGGCTGATCGTAGAGACCGACCGTGACCCACACTGCGAACGGCCCGAGCACCTTGAGATAGGCCGACCACATGAAGTCCGGAATCCATTGCAGCGAAGGATGTTTCGGCATCGTAGAGAGGTCGAGCACCTCGCGGGTGGCCCAGTTGTTCTCTAACACGTTGCGGCACATGTGGTCCCAGTAGACTCCGAAGTCCTCCCAGCTGGCAGGCACCGGCCGCATGCTCATGCCGTACATCCGGTACCACGTGACGTGCTCGTCGAAGAGCTGGCGCTTCTGGTCCTCGGTCAGGCCGTCGCCGAAGTGCTCGGCGGTCAGGATGGTGCCCATGAAGAACGTCGAGTGGGCCCAATAGAAGACGTCGGGATTCAAGGCGCTGTAGCGACGGCCTTGGGAATCAACACCTTTGATCGGGATGTGATAGTCGCGGACCTCGGCGCCCGTCATCGGCGCCCGTTCACCGTCGAACACGACCCCGCCGATCGGGTAGAGCGAGCGCAGCAGGCGCGGCATGCGTTCGGAGAAGAAGATCGAGTGTTCCTCGACGGCAGCGCCAAGCTGAGGATGCATGTTTTGCATCGAGCCGGCCCATGGTCCCTGCAGCAGTCCGCGCCAGTCACCGAAGTATTTCCACGTCAAGGAATCCGGCCCGAGCACTGCGGGCGGCCCGTCATAACCTCCGCCGGTCACCGGGCAGCCGGCTGCCACCTGCGCGCCTTCGCTGGTGACGGGGCACGTTTCGGACGTATCTTGACTCAACTGGTGACCTTCCCGAGGAAACCGTGGCATTTTGACTACATGCGTTGTCACCAAGAGCTTAGGAGCGATGTGACGTCGGGTCAACGACGGGGCCGCTGGTCCGGCGTCCCACTGCCGGACCGCCAGGCGCTGCGCCGCGACGAGCTGATCGCGGCCGGTGTCACGCTGCTGGGCAGCCCGGGCGGCCCTGCGGTCACGGTGCGAGCGGTCTGCCGCCATGCCGGGCTCACCGAACGGTACTTCTACGAGAGCTTCGCCGACCGCGACGAATTCGTCCGGGCCGTCTACGACGATGTCTGTAATCGCGCGATGAGCGCACTGAGATCCGCAGGCACCCCACGCGAGGCGGTCGAACAATTCGTGGCGCTGATGGTCGACGACCCGGTGCGGGGTCGCGTGCTACTGCTGGCGCCGCAGGTCGAAGCCGTGCTGATCCACTCCGGCGCCGAGTGGATGCCGAGCTTCATCGAGCTGCTGCAGAGCAAGCTCACTGCGATCAGTGACCCGGTGCTTCAGAAAATGATGGCCACCGGGCTGATCGGCGCCCTGACGGCACTGTTCACCGCCTACCTCGACGGTCGCCTGGCAGCGTCCCGGGAACAGTTCATCGACTATTGCGTCGACCTACTGCTTGCCCGCGCGGCGAGTTATCCGCCGGCGACCTGACCCGCCTCGCCCGGCACGTTTCCGGTCTGCTCGAGCTCGGTCGACTCGCTCTGCTGGGCCTCGGCCTGCGCCTGGGCCTGCTTCTCCTCGTAGTCGGCGCGGGCCGCACGGCCCTCCGGACTGCCGATCGAATTACCCGGCACACCGGCCGTCGCGAACGTGTTGTTGCAGTTCAGGTACAGCAGGACCCGGTTGCCCGGGTTGGTGCCGCTGGAGTCGAGGAAGTCGGCGCTGCGAGATCCGGTGACGATGCACTGGTCCGTCGGCAGGAAGCTGCCGACCCGCGTCGCGATCGTCGCCGACTGACCGGCGTCGCTGATCGCCTGCGATGCGTCGGCATAGGTCTGGCCCGCGTACTCGTTGATCGCGGAGGCTACGCCGGTGCCGAACACCGCAACCGATGCCGCCGCTGCACCGGCAGCGCCGAGACCGAGGACCAAATACTTCTTCATCGCGACCTCCGGACATGTGCGTTGCCTGTGTGTTTACGTACCAATTGCTGGTACTTCGGTGCGCAAATAATACGCCGGGTCGCGCCAGTGTGCAGCGGGCGCGGACAAAGCCTCCCCGGAACCGTAACGACATGCCGACGGGCAGGAACTTGAATGTCACCGGGATACACAGATATATTGAGTGCAACCACGAGGAACAGATAACTGGAGGGCTCATGTCGAAGGACCTGACCGACCTGGATCTCCTGCACGAACTGGAACCGGTAGCGGAAAAGCTCATCAACCGCCACATCTCGATGATGAAAGACTGGAACCCGCACGACTACATCCCGTGGTCGGACGGCAAGAACTATTACGCCCTCGGCGGCCAGGACTGGCATCCCGATCAGGCCAAGCTCTCCGAAGTCGCCCGCACGGCCCTCATCCAGAACCTCCTGACCGAGGACAACCTGCCCGCGTACCACCGCGAGATCGCGATGAACTTCTCGATGGACGGTCCGTGGGGCTACTGGGTCAACCGGTGGACCGCCGAGGAGAACCGCCACGGCATCTCCATCCGCGACTACCTGGTCGTCACGCGTAACTGCGACCCCGTCGAGCTCGAAGAGCTGCGCGTCGAGCAGATGACCCGCGGCTTCTCCCCCGGCCAGAACCAGCAGGGTGACCTGTTCGCCGAGAGCCTGTTCGACTCCGTCATGTACGTCAGCTTCCAGGAGCTGGCTACCCGGGTGTCGCACCGCAACACCGGCAAGGCGTGCAACGATCCGGTTGCCGATCAGCTGCTGGCTCGGATCTCCAACGACGAGAACCTGCACATGATCTTCTACCGCGACGTCAGCGAGGCCGGCTTTGACGTGGCGCCGAACCAGGCGATGAAGTCGCTGCACCGCGTGCTGAAGAACTTCAAGATGCCCGGATACACCGTGCCGGACTTCCGGCGCAAGGCGGTCATCATCGCGATGGGCGGCGTCTACGACCCGCGGATCCACCTCGATGACGTTGTGATGCCGGTGCTGAAGAAGTGGCGCATCTTTGAGCGCGAGGACTTCACCGGAGAAGCCGCCGAGATGCGCGACGACTTGGCCTTGCTGATCAAAGAACTTGAGGAAACCTGCGACAAGTTCGAGGAGGCGAAGATGCGCAAGCTGGAGCGCGACGCGCGCCTCGCCGAGAAGCGCAGCGCCAAAGCACTGGCAGGGGCGGCGTCATAGTCGACATCGCACCAGCCGCCACCGGGCTGCGGATCGGGCCCTTCGCCCTCCGCAGCCCGGTTGTCTTGGCGCCCATGGCCGGCGTCACCAACGTCGCCTTCCGCACCCTGTGCCGCGAACTCGAGGAAGAACGGGTCGGCACCGTGAGTGGGTTGTACGTGTGCGAGATGGTCACCGCGCGCGCCCTCGTCGAGCGTCATCCCGTCACGATGCACATGACGACGTTCGCGCCTGCGGAGTCGCCACGCTCGCTGCAGCTCTACACCGTGGATCCGGCGACCACCTATGAGGCCGCCCGGATGATCGTCACCGAGAACCTCGCCGACCACATCGACATGAACTTCGGTTGCCCGGTGCCCAAGGTCACCCGCCGCGGCGGTGGGGCCGCCCTGCCGTACAAACGTCGCCTCTTCGGCCAGATCGTCGCGGCCGCCGTCCGCGCCACCGAGGGCACCTCGGTGCCCGTGACGGTGAAGTTCCGGATCGGGATCGACGACGAGCACCGCACCCACTTGGACGCCGGGCGGATCGCCGAGCAGGAAGGCGCCGCCGCGGTGGCGCTGCACGCGAGGACCGCCGCCCAGCGCTACTCCGGAACCGCGGACTGGGACGAGATCGGCCGCCTCAAAGAGGCGGTCACCACGATCCCGGTGCTCGGCAACGGCGACATCTTCGAGGCCAACGACGCCCTGGCGATGATGGCGTCGACCGGGTGTGACGGAGTCGTCATCGGCCGCGGCTGCCTGGGCCGGCCCTGGTTGTTCGCCGAGCTGTCTGCGGCGTTCACCGGCGCGCCCACCCCGACCCCGCCGACCCTCGGCGAAGTCGCCGACATCGTCCGCAGGCACGGCCGGCTGCTGGCCGACCACTTCGGCGAGGACAAGGGCATGCGGGACATCCGCAAGCACGTGGCCTGGTACCTGCACGGCTTTCCCGCGGGCGCCGATATCAGGCGAGCATTGGCGCTGGTCAAGACGCTGGCCGAGTTGGATAACCTGCTCGACAAGCTCGACCGGGACGTCCCGTTCCCGGACGCCGCGACCGGACCGCGCGGACGTCAGGGGTCAGCCTCGTCGGTCACCCTGCCGGAAGGATGGCTGGACGACCCCGACGATTGCACGGTGCCGGCCGGAGCCGACGTCATGCATTCCGGAGGCTGAACCGAGACGGTCTCGACATCTCTGCGAGCTAGCGATGTCACGGCTTGTCTCAGTACGATGGTGATCTTGTTGTGGGTCGCTGGAGTGGCGGACACCCGCCGACTGCTGCTACAAGACATAGGACAGTTGAGAGGGCCGCGCAGCGTTGCCGGCCGAGGTGTGCCAGACAATCGCACCAACATTTGCAAGCGCAGAGACGCGCACGACCACAAGTCGGAGGCGACTGGAACATGAGTGATGGCGGCAACGCCACGCCTGGCCAGCACCGCGCCCCCGACGAGGGCGAGCGGGTAACCCGCGCGCCCCGCGCCGCGGCCGGTGCCGCGCCGTGGGAACGCATGCCGGCGGCTGCCCCGCCGAGCGGGAACCACACCACGGGCGTCACCGTCGCCGACCTGATCGCCAAGGTGTCCGGCTCCCGGCCCCCGGTCGAGCCTACCCGGCACCGCGTCGAGGACGACGGTGACGACGCCACCGACCTCTTCGTCACCGACCTCACCGAACCCATCCCGGTTGTCACCGCCGCCTACGCCGACGAGGTACCCGACCTCGAGGCGATCAGCCAGGCCCGCGGTCCGCTGGCCGTCGAGCCTGACCCGGCAGTCCTGGCGCCGACCCCCACGAAGAAAAAGAAGAAGCCCAAGTCGCGCCGCAAGCCCGTGCTCCTGGCCGGGCGATCGGCGGCGGCGATCTTCGCGGTGTCGGCGCTGGCGCTGACCGGCGGCGCCTGGCAGTGGCAATCCACCAAGAACGATCTGCTGCGCAACGTCGCGGCGCTGGACACCAACTCGCGCGACATCATCGACCCGAACGCCCAGTTCGGCGACGAGAACTTCCTGATCGTCGGTGTCGACAGCCGCACCGGCGCCAACGGTGAGATGGGCGCCGGAACCACCGAGGACGCCGGCGGCGCCCGCTCGGACACCGTGATGCTGGTCAACGTCCCCGCCGACCGCAAGCGTGTGGTCGTGGTGTCCTTCCCCCGCGACCTGGCCATCACCCCGGCCTACTGCCAGGCGTGGGATCCCGACACCGGCAAGTACGGGCCGGTCGCCGACAAAACCACCGGCGAGATGAGCGACGACTACCGGTACACCGAGACGAAGCTGAACTCCGCGTACTCCTACGGCGGACCGAAATGCCTGGTCAAGGTAATCCAGAAGATGTCAGGGTTGTCCATCAACCGCTTCATGGCCGTCGACTTCGCCGGCTTCTCCAAGATGGTCGACGCGGTCGGCGGAGTCGAAGTGTGCAGCACCACCCCACTGAAGGATTACGAGCTGGGCACCGTGCTGGAAAAAGCGGGGCGCCAGACGCTCGACGGGCACACCGCGCTGAACTACGTGCGCGCCCGCCAGGTCACCACCGAGGTCAACGGCGACTACGGCCGGATCAAGCGCCAGCAGCTGTTTCTGTCCTCGCTGCTGCGCTCGATCATCTCCAAGGACACCCTGTTCAGCCTCAACAAGCTGAACAACGTGGTCAACGAGTTCATCGACGACACCTACGTCGACAACGTCAGGACCAAGGACCTGGTCGACCTCGGCCAGTCGCTGCAGGGCGTCAACGCGGGCCGGATCACGTTCGTCACCGTGCCCACCACGGGCATCACCGACAGCGACGGTAACGAGCAACCCCGCACCCAGGACATCCGCGCGCTGTTCGACGCGATCATCAACGACGATCCGCTGCCCGGCGAGAACGACACCAATGCCACGTTGGGCCCGACGACGGCGTCGCAGAACGCACTTCAGGCCGCCAAGCCCAGCTCGGTCGAGCAGCAGGCCGAAACCACGCAGACCGAATTGGTCAACGCGGTGACCACCGACCCGCACGACATCACCGTGCAGGTGTCGAATGCCACCGGCCAGGACGGGCTGGGCTCCACCGCCGCCACCGCCCTGAAACAACACGGCTTCCACGTGCTGGCCCCGGACGATTACACGGGCAGTGTGACCGCGACGACCGTGATGTTCTCGGCGGGCAACGAGCAGGCCGCCGCCACCGTCGCCGCCGCGTTCCCCGCCGCCCAGATGGAGCGGGTGTCCGGCCTCGGTGAAAACGTGCAGGTGGTCCTCGGACCCGACTTCAGCAGCGTGGCCGCCCCGCCGCCAAGCGGATCCGCGGTCAGCGTGCACGTCAGCCACACCTCGAAGAGCACGCCCACCGAGCTGCCCGAGGACCTCACCGTCACCAACGCGGCGGACGTCACCTGCGAATAAGCCGGGTCAGCGGCGCACGCGTGTGCGTTCATTCACCGGTCGTTCATCCTGCCTCGGCATACTGGGTGCACTTGCAGAAAGTAGGGTGGACGCCATGCGTACCGCATACCACGAGCAGCTCGATGCTCTGACCAACCAGCTGGCCGAGATGTGTCGGATGGCCGGACTCGCGATGGAACGAGCGACCCAGTCGCTGCTCCAGGCCGATCTGGTGCTGGCCGAACAGGTCATCACCGACCACGAACAGATCTCCGCCGCCAGCGCGCGCGCAGAGGAAGCCGCCTTCGTGCTGCTCGCCCTGCAGGCGCCGGTCGCCGGTGACCTTCGCGCGATCGTCAGCTCGATCCAGATCGTCGCCGACGTCGACCGGATGGGTGCGCTGGCACTGCACGTCGCCAAGATCGCCCGCCGCCGGCATCCCCAGCACACCCTGCCGGAGGAAGTCAACGGTTACTTCGCTGAAATGGGCCGTGTCGCAGTCGATTTGGGCAACAGCGCTCGCGAGGTGCTGCTGTCCCGCGATCCGGAGAAGGCGCGCCGCATCCGCGAGGAAGACGATGCGATGGACGACCTGCACCGGCATCTGTTCACCGTGCTGATGGATCGCGAGTGGAAGCACGGCGTGGCCGCCGCGGTCGACGTGACGCTGCTGGGCCGCTTCTACGAGCGCTTCGCCGACCACGCCGTGGAGATCTCCCGTCGGGTGATCTTCCAGGTCACCGGCCGCCTGCCCGAAGAAGAGGAAATCGCGGCCACCTAGAGACGTACGAAAAGGCCGGTATCGCTTGGCGATACCGGCCTTTTTGTAGTTGTGGCCTCAGCCGAACCGGCCGGAGATGTAGTCCTCGGTGGCTTTCTGGCTCGGGTTTGAGAAGATCTTCTCGGTGTCGTCGATCTCCACCAAACGTCCCGGCTTGCCGGTGGCCTCCAGGTTGAAGAACGCAGTCTGATCGCTGACGCGCGCGGCCTGCTGCATGTTGTGCGTGACGATGACGATCGTGAACTCCTGCTTGAGCTCACCGATGAGGTCTTCGATGGCCAGCGTGGAAATCGGGTCCAGTGCCGAGCAGGGCTCGTCCATCAACAACACATCGGGCTGCACGGCGATCGCACGGGCGATGCACAGCCGCTGCTGCTGACCGCCGGACAGGCCGCCACCGGGCTTCTCCAGCCGGTCCTTGACCTCGTTCCAGAGGTTGGCGCCCTTCAGCGATCGCTCGCAGGTTTCGTCGAGCACCTTCTTGTTGCGCACGCCCTGCAGTTTCAGACCGGCCACCACGTTGTCGCGAATCGACATGGTGGGGAACGGGTTTGGCCGCTGAAAGACCATGCCGATGGTCTTGCGCACGCCGACCGGGTCGACGCCGGAGCCGTAGATGTCCTCGCCGTCGAGGAGCACCGAACCTTCAACTCGGGCGCCCGGGATGACCTCGTGCATGCGGTTGAGCGTGCGCAGCACGGTGGACTTGCCGCAGCCCGAGGGCCCGATGAACGCGGTCACGTTGCGCGGAGGTACCGCCAGCGACACGTCGGCGACAGCGTGGAACGCGCCGTAGTAGATGTTGACGTCTTTGAGATCAAGCCGCTTGGCCATCGAAGGCTCCTATACCTTTTTCGGGGCAAAGAATTTGGCGACGAAGCGCGCACCGACGTTGAGAACTGCGATCAGCAGGATCAGCGTCAGCGCCGCACCCCAGAGGCGGTCGGTGGGAACGGGATTGGCGCCGGCACCCGCCGATGTCTGGTCGTACATCATGCCGGGCAGCGAGCCCATGAAGCCGTTGAACATGTCGAAGTTCATCGCCTGCGAGTAGCCGACCAGGATCAGCAGCGGTGCGGTCTCACCCATGACGCGCGCCAGCGCGAGCATCACGCCGGTGACGATTCCCGACAGTGCGGTCGGAATGACAATGCGCGCAATGGTTTTCCACTTCGGCACGCCGAGGGCATAACTGGCCTCGCGCAGGTCCATCGGAACGATCCGCAGCATCTCCTCGGTGGATCGCACGATCACCGGGATCATCAGCAGCACCAGAGCCAGCGAGACCGCGAAGCCGGAGCGCCCGAAGCCCAGGGTGGCGACCCACAGTGCGTAGATGAACAGCGCGGCCACGATCGAGGGCACACCGGTGAGAATATCGACCATGAAGGTGGTGACCTTGCCCAGCCTGGTGCCGCCGCCGTACTCGACGAGATAGATGCCGACGAAGACGCCGACCGGGATCGAGATGACCGCGCAGAAAAGACCTTGCAGCAGTGTGCCGACCAGCGCGTGATAGACACCGCCGCCGGCCATGAACGCCGTCATGCCGGACTGCGAATGCGTCCACCACGCACTGTCCAAGACGATGCCGATGCCCTTGGTGACCACCGAGTACAGCACCCAGACCAGCGGTACCACGGCGATGAACACCGACAACGTCACCAGAACCGTGGCGGTGTTGTTGGTCAGCTTGCGCCGCAGGCTCACCGACTGGAATGTGGGTGCCTTGACTGGCTTGTCCAGCGTCGAGGTCATCGGGCTCCCCTTCCGGCCACCGCGGCGCGAGCCGCCGAGTTGACCACGAACGTCAGCACGAACAGCACCAGGCCGGCGGCGATGTAGGCGCCCGCCTTGTACTGGTCGTTGAATTCCGAAGCGGCCGAAGCGATCTTGCTGGCGAAGGTGTAGCCGGCGTCGAACAGCGACCAGCCGAACGCCTTCTGGGTGCCACGCAGGATGATCAGCAGTGCGATCGTCTCGCCCAGGGCGCGGCCCAGGCCGAGCATCGCGCCGCTGATGTAGCCGGACAGGCCGAACGGCAGCACCGTCGTCCGGACGACCTCCCAGCGGGTGGCGCCTAGCGCCAGTGCGGCCTCGATCTGGCCGCGCGGCGTCTGGACGAACACCTCGCGGGTGACCGCGGTGATGATCGGCAGGATCATCACCGCCAGCACGATCCCGGCGGTGAAGATCGTGCCGCCGCCGGCGACCGATGCGTTCCCGGTGTCGAAGAGGAACAGCCAGCTGAGGTTCTTGTTGAGCCACAGCGCGAACGGCTTGAGCACCGGGGCCAGCACGTAGAGGCCCCAGACGCCGTAGATGATGGACGGCACGGCGGCCAGCAGATCCACCATGTAGCCCAGCGGCCCGGACACCCGGCGCGGGGCGTACTGCGTCAGGAAGATTGCAATACCGAGCGCGACCGGCATCGCCAGGACCAAGGCGAACAGGGAGACGAACACCGTCACCTGCAGCAGGTCCAGAATGCCGAACTTCATGTGGGCGGTATCGGTGGTGACCCAGTTGCCGCCGTAGGTGAAGAAGTTCGCGTCGTTTCGCCCCAGCGCCGGTACCGCACGCCAGACGAGGAACAGGCCGATCGCGGCGATCAGCGCGATGACGAAGATGCCGGAGCCTTCGGACAGCGCCCGGAAGACCCGGTCGCCGAGGCGCACCTTGGCGTGTCCGGACGGGTTCGTCGGGATCGCGGGCTTCTCCGGGAAGGGTGCGGCCACGACCTCGCCGGATCCAGCCTCAGCTGGATTTGGCCCGGGCATATCTTGGGTCACATCCACCCCATCGCTCACTGATCTCTCCATCGTCACCGCAATCGACCTGTCTCGCCAGCGCTGTTACTGAATTGCGTTGACGGCGGTGAGCAGCCGCTGCTTGAAGGCGTCCGGCAACGGAACGTAGCCGGCGGCCGCCAGGCCGGACTGACCGTCGTTGGCCGCCACGGTCAGGAACGACTTGACCGCCGCGGCGGTGTCGGCGTCGTAGCCCTTGGAGCAGACGATCTCGTAGGTCGCCAACATCAGCGGGTAGGCGCCCGCGGCCTTGGTGGCGTACAGCGAGTTCAGGTCCAGCTTCAGGTCGTTGCCCTCGGCCGCGAACTTCGCGGAGTCAATGGCGGCCTTGGCGGAATCGTCGCTCAGCGCGACAGGGCCGCTGCCCGTGTCGATCTGGGCGGCGGTCAGCTTGGCCTGGTCGGCGAAGCCCTTCTCGACGTAACCGATCGCACCCGGGGTGGCCTGCACGGCCTGCACAACGCCGGCCGACTTCTGCGCGCCCTCACCGGCGCCACCCTGGAATTCCTTGCCCGCACCCTTGCTCCAGGTCTGCGGCGCCGCGGCGGCCAGGTACTTCTGGAAGTTGTCGGTGGTGCCCGAGGAGTCCGACCGGTAGATCGGCGTGATCTTCTGGTCGGGCAGTGAGACACCGCTGTTCAGCGCGGCGATGGCCGGGTCGTTCCAGTTGGTGATGGCACCGGTGAAGATCTTGGCCAGCACGTCGGCGTTGATGACGAGCTTGTCGACACCGGGCAGGTTGTAACCCAGCGCGACGGGGCCGAAGACCAGCGGCAGGTTCCAGGCCGGGTTGCCCTGGCAACGCTTGGCGGCGGGATCGACCTGATCCTTGGACAGCGGCGAGTCGGAGCCGGCGAAGTCGACCTGGCCGGCGATGAACTGGGTGACGCCCGCGCCCGAGCCGGTCGGGTTGTACGAGAGGTTCTTGCCCGCACACTTCTGGCCCCACACCTGGTTGAACACCGCGACGGCGTTCTGCTGAGCGGTCGAGCCTTCGGCAGTCACGGCGTTCTTTCCACCACAGTCGGCCGATGCGCTGGACGAACCGGACGCCTTGGTTCCCGACGTGCCCGACGACGAGGAGTTGTTGTCGCTCCCGCAGGCGGTGAGCGTCAGGCCGGTGATGGCCGTTGCTGACGCAGTCACGAGGAACGCCTTGCCAAACCTGTTCAGATTCACCTATCCCACTTTCTCCAATGTTGCCCTGTTCGCCCCGGTAGGAGCACATGCACCACCCGGCAAGTTAGGCGTTGGTAGTGGACGGAACCCGTTCGGAATATGAACGGAAGGTGAACAGGTAGATGAACGTGGCGTTGCGCCAAACCGCTAACTAGCTGTGGCTGCCGTCGCAGTCAATATTTGCTGTTTCCGGGGCTTGATACGCGGTGTCGACGGTGGACACAGCAAAGCCAAGCCGCTCATAGGTTTTCACCGCGGCGACGTTGTCGGCTTCGACGTAGAGCATGACTTCCGGATTCTCCTGTGAGCCCAGCCGCCGCGCGAGGTGGTCGATGCCCACGACGGTCAGCAGCCGGCCCAGGCCGCGGCCCTGCGCGGCGGGGTCTACTCCGACGACATAGACCTCCCCCAGCCCGGGATGGTCGGCGTGCACCTTCGTCCAGTGGAATCCGAGCAGCCGGCCGGTGTCGTCGTCGAAAGCGAGGAACAGGCCCTCGGGGTCGAACCACGGCTCACGCCGTCGTTCGTCCAGATCGGCCTGCTCCCAGCCGCCCTGTTCGGGATGCCAGGAGAAGGCAGCGTTGTTGACCCGCAGCAGCTCGGCGTCGTCGGCCTCGCCCTCGTAGGTGCGGATGGAGACACCGTCGGGCACGTCGGCATGCGGGACGTCGCGCAAGGTCCGGCGCATCTGCATCAGTTCCCGGACCGCCGTCAGGCCGAGCGTGTCGGCCACCGCTATGGCCGCGGGCAGGGTGCCGTGCGCCCAGAACCGGACCGGCCCGTCTGCGCGGTCGGTGGCCGCGCGCACCAAGGCCGTGCCGATGCCGCGGCGACGGGCATGTGGTGCGACGACCAGCTCGCCCATTGCGTCTTCGTCGTCGCGTCCGGGCGTCAGGTTGAGGTAGCCGGTCAGCTCGTCGCCGTCGGCGGCGATCAGGTGTTGAGTGCGGGACAGTGGCAACTCGCGCAGCACCTGCTCGCCCACCGGGGCCAGCCCGTCGGTTCGGGTGGCGGCCTCGATCAGCGCGCGCACCTGCTCCTGCTCAGCCGACGTCAGAGCGGTGCGCCAGTGCGGCGCGGTCACTGACTGCGCAGCGGCTGGGACATGGGCCCCGATCGCACGCTCATCGAATCGGCGATCGCGTCCTCCGCGTCGTCGAACGCGTCCTCGTCGTCATCCTCGGCGAAGTCCGACTCGACCGGTGCGGGACGGCCCTTGGCCGGCCGGACCGCCTTGTAGCCCACGTTGCGAACGGTGCCGATCAGCGATTCGTATTCGGGTCCGAGTTTGGCGCGCAGTCGCCGCACGTGGACGTCCACGGTGCGGGTGCCGCCGAAGAAGTCGTAACCCCAGACCTCCTGGAGCAGCTGTGCACGGGTGAACACCCGGCCCGCGTGCTGCGCCAGGTATTTGAGGAGCTCGAACTCCTTGTAGGTGAGGTCCAGCGGGCGGCCGCGCAGCCGCGCCGTATAGGTGCCCTCATCGATGACCAGCTCGCCGAGGCTGACCTTGCCCGCACTCTCCTGGGTGGCGACGCCGCCGCGGCGGCCGACGAGCAGACGCAGCCGGGCGTCGATCTCGGCAGGGCCGGTGCTGGGCAGCAGGATCTCGTCGAGACCCCAGTCCATGTTGACGGCGACCAGGCCGCCCTCGTTGACGACGGCTACCACGGGCACCGAGGTGCCGGTGGTCCCGAGCAGCCGGCACAGGCCGCGGGCGGCCGCCAAGTCTGTGCGGGCGTCGACGATCGCGACGTCCGCCGAGCCGGCTTCCAGCAGCGACGAGACTTCGGTGGGTGCGGCCCGGACGGTGTGCGCGAGCAACGCCAGCGACGGCAGCACCGATTCGGGGTGCGGGTCGACGGTGAGAAGTAGCAGGTCCAACAAACTCTCCAATGCCCCGGATACTCATCGTCGACAGCGCCGTCGCGGTGACCTACCAGACTCATGGGCGACATATGGCCGTTACCCGGCCATGGGTCAACTAACTTTAACCCGCTACCTGCTATTTAGCTGATCTGAACGACTCAGCGCATTGCCCAGGGCATGCGCGCTGCCAGCTTTGCACCCACCGTGGGCCAGAATGTGCAGGTGCGAAAGCTGCTGATCACTTTGGGTGCCACGCTGCTGGCCGTGGTCATCGGGGCGGTCGGCGTCGATTTCGGGGCGACGATCTACGCCGAATACCGGCTGGCCCGTACCGTCCGCAGCGCCGCAGGCCTCTCATTCGACCCGTCGGTGGCGATCCTGGGCTTTCCGTTCATCCGCCAGGCCATGCATCACCACTTCGACGAGATCGAGATCAAGGCGAACGGGGTGGGCCATCAGGTGGTCGGCAAGGCTTCGCTGGAAGCCACGCTGCACAACATCGACTTGACCGAGGCGTCCTGGTTGATCAGGCCGGATGCGAATCTGCCGGTCGGCAAGCTGGAGAGTCGCATCATCATCGATTCGCTCCATCTGGGCCGGTTCGTCGGGATCACCGACCTGATGGTGGAGGCCCCGTCCAAGGAGACCAACGACGCCACCGGCGGTACCACCGAGTCGGGCATCTCCGGCAGCAAGGGCCTGGTGTTCACCGGGACGCCGAAGAAGGCCGATTTCGACAAGCCGGTCAGTGTCGCCGTCGACCTGTCGGTGGCCGGCCCCGACCAGACCACGCTGGTCTTCACGGCCACCGACATCCAGACCGGGCCGGGCACCGCCGACCAGCCGGTACCCGATGACAAGAAAGCGGCGGTGCTGGCGGCGTTCAGTGGCAGCCTGCCCGGGCAGAAGCTGCCGTTCGGCGTCCGCCCGACCACCGAAGGCGCCCGCGGGTCGGACATCATCATCGAAGGCATCACCGAGGGAGTAACCATCCGCCTCGACGGGTTCAAACAGACATGAGTCCCGCATTGATCACCGCGATCGTCGCCATCGCCGCCGCATTGGTGGTCGCGGGCGTCGCGGGCGTGCTGCACAACCGCCGATCCGGCGTCGTGCGCGAAGCCGAACCACTCGATGTCGACGTCAGCGACCTGGGGTTATCTCGGACCGGGCCGACGGTCGTGCATTTCAGCGCAGTGTGGTGCGGACCCTGCGCGGGCGTCCGGCGAGTGGTCAACCAGGTGTGCGCCGACCTGCGTGACGTCGCCCACGTCGAAATCGACATGGATGCCAATCCGGCTGCCGCACGACGGCTTTCGGTGCTGTCGTTGCCGACCACATTCATCTTCGATGCGCAGGGCCGGCAGCGATACCGCACGGCGGGGGTTCCCAAGGCCGCTGACCTGCGCTCGGCCCTCGAACCTCTGTTGGCTTGAGACCGGGGTCATTGGGTACCATGGCTCGCGTGTCGGCCCGCCTCGAGCTCATGCTCACCAAGCGTCGCGCAGTTGATCTGTGCCGCGTTGCGGGTTGTTGCTGTTGTTGCTGTAGCTGCTGAGTAGCCGCGCCTTTCTTTCGCGCCGCCACTCTGGAGCGGCCGTTTGCGGCCCGTCTCCGTCCAGCCCCGTTCAGCAACAGGAGAAAAGATCATGTCGACCACCACCACTCATTCCCCCGCCATCGCACAGGTGGACGTCCGTGGGCCCCGCTTCGCCGCCTGGGTCACCACAGCCGTCCTGGTGGCGGTGCTCGTCGTCTCGGGGTTCAGCACGATCGCCGCGACGATCGTGCTGGCGCTGCAGGCCGTGGTGTTCGCGATCGGCGCCGTGCGCGGGCCTCGTCAGCACCCGTACGGGCTGATCTTCGCCAACCTGGTGGCGCCGCGGCTGAGCCCGGTGTCCGAGCGGGAACCGGTGCCGCCGTTGAAGTTCGCCCAATTGGTGGGCTTCGTGTTCGCCGTCGTCGGTGTCGCCGGCTTCGGCCTGGGGGCACCGCTGCTCGGCACCATCGCCACCGCCTTCGCCCTGTTCGCCGCTTTCCTCAACGCCGCCTTCGGCATCTGCCTCGGCTGCCAGATCTACCCCCTCGTGGCCAGGCTGCGCCGCACGCCGGCCACCACCTGAGCCTTCAGACAAGAAACCGAAAGGAACCACTACATGGCACGCTCCGACGTCCTGGTCTCTACCGACTGGGCCGAGAGCAATCTCGACGCGCCGAACACCGTCTTCGTCGAGGTGGACGAGGACACCTCGGCCTACGAAGACGGCCACATCGCCGGCGCCGTGCGGCTCGACTGGAAGACCGAGCTGCAGGACCCGGTCAAGCGTGACTTCGTCGACCAGCAGCAGTTCTCGAAGTTGTTGTCGGACAAGGGAATCAGCAACGACGACACCGTGATCCTCTACGGCGGCAACAACAACTGGTTCGCGGCGTACGCCTACTGGTACTTCAAGCTGTACGGCCACGAGAACGTCAAGCTGCTCGACGGCGGCCGCAAGAGGTGGGAACTCGACGGACGCCCGCTGGTGACCGAGGTGCCCGATCGCCCCGCCACGTCGTACGCGGCCAAGGCGCCCGACACCAGCATCCGCGCGTTCCGCGACGAGGTGATCGCCGCGATCAACACCAAGAACCTGGTCGACGTCCGCTCCCCCGACGAGTTCTCCGGCAAGATCCTCGCGCCGGCTCACCTGCCGCAGGAGCAGAGCCAGCGCCCCGGGCATATCCCCGGCGCCATCAACGTTCCGTGGAGCAGGGCTGCGAACGAGGACGGCACCTTCAAGTCGGACGAGGAGCTGGCCAAGCTCTACGCCGAGGCCGGCCTGGACGGCGAGAAGGAGACCATCGCCTACTGCCGTATCGGCGAGCGGTCTTCGCACACCTGGTTCGTGCTTCAAGAACTGTTGGGGCACAAGAACGTAAAGAACTACGACGGTAGTTGGACCGAATATGGCTCCCTGGTGGGGGCCCCGATCGAGTTGGGAAGTTGATCATGTGCTCTGCACCTAAACAAGGACAGACCCTGCCCGCCGGTGTCGACCTCGAGAAGGAGACCGTGATCACGGGCCGCGTCGTGGACGACGCGGGCCAGACGGTCGGCGGTGCCTTCGTGCGCCTGCTGGACTCCAGCGACGAGTTCACCGCCGAGGTCGTCGCCTCGGCGACCGGTGACTTCCGGTTCTTCGCCGCGCCGGGTACGTGGACGGTGCGTGCGCTGTCCAAGGTCGGCAACGGTGATGCCACCGTGGCACCGACCGGCGCGGGGATCCACGAAGTCGACATCAAGGTCGCTTAACTCACAAAGACGACGGTGGCTCGGGCGGTGAGCCTGCCCGAGCCCCGGATAGACTGACACCGTGGTTCTTTTCTACGAGATCCTGCTGGTTGCGACGGTCGTTCTGATCACCTGGTTCGCGTTGTACGCGCTCTACCGACTGATCACCGACGAGTCGTGAGTTCTCCAGACATCTCCGGGAGCGGCGATCGCGTCGTAGCGGCTGCAGCCGAACGGGCGAAAGAGACGGCTGGCCGCAACATCCCGGTTTTCGAAGACCTTCCGCTGCCCGCCGACACCGCCAATCTGCGGCTGGGCGCCAATCTGAGCGACGCCCTGCTGGCCTTGCTGCCGCTGGTCGGCGTCTGGCGCGGTGAGGGCGAGGGGCGCGGCACGCATGGGGACTACCACTTCGGCCAGCAGATCATCGTCTCGCACGACGGCGGCGACTATCTGAACTGGGAGTCGCGGTCCTGGCGCCTCGACGAGGGCGGCGACTATCACTCCCCCGGCCTCCGCGAGACCGGCTTCTGGCGGTTCGTCAGCGACCCGGCCGACCCCGACGAATCGCAGGCGATCGAGCTGCTGCTGGCCCATTCCGCCGGGTATGTCGAGTTGTTCTACGGCCACCCGCGCAACCAGTCGTCCTGGGAGCTCGTGACCGATGCACTGGCGCGCAGCAAGTCCGGTGTACTGGTCGGCGGCGCCAAGCGGCTCTACGGCATCGTCGAGGGCGGCGAT
Source organism: Mycolicibacterium pallens (assembly GCF_019456675.1). Classification (NCBI taxonomy): domain Bacteria; kingdom Bacillati; phylum Actinomycetota; class Actinomycetes; order Mycobacteriales; family Mycobacteriaceae; genus Mycobacterium; species Mycolicibacterium pallens. The sequence goes on from NZ_CP080333.1 coordinate 5,154,148, forward strand.
CTGGCGTACGTCGAGGAGCGGGTCGACGCCGACGGCGGACTGGTCCCTCATCTGTCGGCGCGACTGACACGACACGTCGGCTGATGCGCACCCTTCCCCTCGGGGTCGCCGCGGCGGCCACCGCGATCCTCGCCGGTTGCGCCCCGGCCCCGACCCCATCGCAGCCGACGGCGATCAGCCCGGCGCCCAGCACCACCAGCCCTGTGCCGGGCACCACCTCCGCACCGAGTGCCGCCACGTCCGCGCCCGCCGAACACGGATCGCTGGCACACTGCCTGCACGAACACGGTGTGCCCGACTCGGCTGGCAGCGGCGTGCTGGGTCCCCCGCAGGGCGTCGACCCCGGTGTGTGGGATCAGGCGAAGAAGGCGTGTTCACCGTTGGAACCCGGACCGGCCGGCTAGCAACTGCTCGTACCGTTAGATCATGGGTACCGCAGGGTTCAGGGCGATCGTCGTCGCGGTTGTTGCCGCGCTCCTGGCGGCCGCTCCACCCGCCGCGGCCGATCCGCCGTGGCCCGTGGCGGGCGCCGAATCGGCGGCCGACACCATCCGCGACCTACAGAGTCAGGGCTATCGCGTCGGCATCAATTGGGTCTTCGGTTACACCCGCACACCGCTCGACCGGTGCTCTGTCACCGCGATCCACAATCCTGGCGGACCGCCACCCGACGAATCAGCCTCGCCGACAACGGTATACATCGATGTGTCCTGCCCCGATCACGACGATTGGTGATTCAGGACCCGGAAATGGGGCGGCCCCCGAGCCGTTATCCCTGGTCGGACTAACCAAGAGCTCGGGGGCCGGGTAGCTGCCTGGAATTCGCCAGCGCGCTCAGTGCGCAGGTGATTCCATGCACCTGGTGCTGCTAGCGGGCAGCCACCTCACATGTCCTAGAAGCTATCAATTTTCCGGACCACCTCCCTTCTTGTGTACCGACGAAAGTACCCGCGTCAGAAGGGTTGTGCCAACAGGTTTTCGCGATCAGCGATCGTGGGTGATCGCGGCGTCGACCAACGCGGTCATCTCGGCGGCCAATCGGGTGGGCGGAAGGACGCGTCCGTCAATTGTGTGCACCCGCGCCGCCAAAGTGATGCTGGACACCAGCCAAACCCCCTGCGCGGCAAACAGATCCGCTGGTCGCAGCGCGCGGAAGTCGCAGTCGTAGCCCTTGTCGCGGGCGACTTCGAACAACGCCTGCTGGGTGGTTCCACGCAGGATCGGATACCACGGCGGCGGCGTGAGCAAAGTCGTTCCCGAGCCCTCGTCGCTGGCGATGACGACCGTCGAGCGCGGGCCCTCGAGCAGGTAGCCGTCGGAGCTGACGAAGATGACGTCGCCGGCGCCCTTGTCGGCGGCATACCGCAGGGCGGCCATGTTCACCGCGTACGACAGCGTCTTGGCGCCGGCCACCAGCCACGGCATGGCGTCCACCCCGGTCGACGGCAGTGCCCGGTCGAGCAGCACCGCGGCGATACCGTCGCGGCGGGTGGCCACCACTCGCTCCGGCACGGGGTTCACCGTCAGGTAGGCGGTGGGAGCCGAGCCGCTCTCGCGGCCGCGGCCGCGGCTGTAGACCAGTCGTAGCGCGCCCTCAGCGGTCGTCGACGAGGCCCACTGCCCGACGGCGATGTCGATCGCCCGCCGCCAGTCGGACGGGTCCGGCTCGGGTAGGTCCATCATCTTGGCGGACTGCCCGAGCCGGCGCAGGTGCGGTTCCACCAGGCATGCGCGGCCGTCGCGGACCAGCAGCGTCTCGAAGACTCCGTCGCCGCGCACCGCGGCAAGGTCGTCCGAGTACAGCAGCGGCTGGGCCGGGTCGTGCACCTCGCCGTCGAGCGTGACGATCACCGATGACGGGGCAGACATGAGACATGAGCGTAGTGGCAGCCCCGTAGAGTTGATGTGTGTCAGCCGTTCCCGCACCTGACAGCTCCCCCGACGCCGGCGCGATCTGGCACTACGGCGATCCGTTCGGTGAGCAACGCGCCGCCGAGCACGACGCCGTCGTGATCGATCGTTCGCACCGCGCGGTCATCACGTTGACCGGACCCGACCGGCAGAGCTGGTTGCACTCGATCTCCTCGCAGCACGTCACGGCGCTGCCCGACGGCGCCTCCACCGAAAACCTCAGCCTCGACGGGCAGGGCCGTGTTGAGGATCACTGGGTGCAGACCGAGTTGGACGGCGTCACCTATCTCGACACCGAACGTGAGCGCGGCGAACCGCTGCTGGCCTATCTGCGCAAGATGGTGTTCTGGGCCGACGTGACGCTCGAAGCCGCCGATCTGGCCGTCCTCTCACTGCTCGGCCCGCGTCTGGCCGACCCCGCGGTCCTCGACGTCCTGGGCCTCGACGGGCTGCCTGCGGAATCCTTCGCCGTCTCGGTGGACGGCGGTTTCCTGCGCCGGGTTCCGTCACCGGCCGGGCAGATCGAGCTCGACCTGGTGGTTCCGCGTGGCGACGTCGCGAGCTGGCTGACCAGGCTGGAAGCGGCGGGCGTGCGCCGCGCCGGGGTGTGGGCCTACGAGGCGCACCGGGTCGCCGCGCAGCGACCCCGGCTCGGTGTGGACACCGATGACCGGACGATCCCGCACGAGGCCGGGTGGATCGGCGGTCCCGGGCAAGGAGCCGTGCACCTCGACAAGGGTTGCTATCGCGGTCAGGAGACCGTCGCGCGCGTCCACAACCTGGGAAAGCCACCCCGGATGCTGGTCCTCGTGCATCTCGACGGCTCCGGCGAGCGTCCGGCCACCGGCGATCCCCTACTGGCCGCCGGGCGTGTCGTGGGCCGGCTGGGCACCGTCGTCGACCATGTCGATCTCGGACCCATCGCGCTGGCTCTGGTGAAGCGCGGAATCCCGGCCGATACCGCGCTGACCACGGGCGGCGAGCACGAAGTGGCCGCGGAGATCGACCCGGAGTCGCTGCCGCCGACGGACGCGGTCGGCGCCGGCCGGCTCGCGGTGGAGCGTCTGCGCCGCGGCGCATCCTGACGTTCACGCACGGCCGAACGGGCCTGCCAGCACATCGGAGCGGGGCACGGTAAGGTGTGGGCAGGACAATAACGAACACACAGATCGGAGCCGCCTGCATCCCGGGCCGCTCCGTTATTGCGCGAGGGGGTTCCCCCATGGGCCGCGGCCGGGCAAAGGCAAAGCAGACCAAGGTTGCTCGAGAGCTGAAATACAGCTCCCCACAGACCGATTTCAGTCGGCTCCAACAAGAGCTGTCGGGGTCGGAGTCGGATGAGCCTGACACCGTCGACAACGGGTTAGACGAGGACCCCTGGGCCGACGAGGGCAGCTGGCGGCGCTGAGCCGCCGCCTCCTCCCCAAGCGCTGGGCGTGATCCCCTAGAAGCGGGGATGTAGCCCGACGAGCTTGGCTCGCGGGCCGTCCTTCCCCTTGGTGACAGTCCCCAGCGTCCAGCAGTTCAGATGGCGTGCAGTCAGAATCGCCAGTGCGCGGTCGGTGTCCTCCGGCGCGACGACGGCGACCATGCCGACACCCATGTTGAACGTCTTCTCCATCTCCGGCCGGTCGATGCGTCCGCGCTGGGCGATCATCGCGAATACCGGTGCGGGCGTCCACGTTCCGCGGTCCAGCTCGGCCACCAGGCCGTGTGGGATGACGCGTTCGAGGTTGCCTGCCAGCCCACCGCCGGTGACGTGGCAGAAGGTGCGGACCTGCGTCTCGGCGGCGAGCGCCAGGCAGTCCTTGGCGTAGATACGGGTGGGTTCGAGCAGTTCCTCACCGAGCGTGCGGCCGAACTCCTCGACGTGGCCGGCCAGGTTCATCCGGTCGATCTCGAGCAGAACCTTGCGAGCCAGCGAGTAGCCGTTGGAGTGCAGGCCGGATGAGCCCATCGCGATGATCACGTCGCCCGGCCGGACCCGCTCCGGGCCCAGCACGTCATCGGCCTCGACGACACCCACGCCGGTGGCGGAGATGTCGTAGTGGTCGGGCTCCATCAGCCCGGGATGCTCTGCGGTCTCTCCGCCCAGCAATGCGCAGCCGGCCAGCACACACCCCTCGGCGATACCGGCCACGATCGCGGCGACGCGTTCCGGGATCGTGCGCCCGACGGCGATGTAGTCCTGCAGGAACAGCGGCTCGGCGCCGCACACCACGAGGTCGTCGACCACCATCGCGACCAGGTCGAGGCCCACGGTGTCGTGCTTGTCCATCGCCTGGGCCACGGCGAGCTTGGTCCCGACCCCGTCTGTCGACGCGGCCAGCAGCGGCTCCCGATAGTCTCCGCGCAGCGCGAACAGCCCGGCAAAGCCGCCAAGCCCGCCACGCACCTCGGGCCTGGTGGCCCGCTTCGCCAGCGGCTTGAACAGCTCGACCGCGCGGTCACCGGCCTCGATGTCCACCCCGGCCGATGCGTAGGAGATCAGGTTGTCTTCCTCGCGATCCGTCATCGCGCATAAGGCTACCGGTCGACGTCCGCCGCCGATACGGGCCAGCCGTCAGCCGACGTTGCGGGCCAGCCAGTCGCGCAACGGTGCCCCGACCCGCAGGGTGGTGACCACCCGATCCTTGGCCTTCGCGGTGCCCAGCCAGGCGCCGACCGGCCAGGCCTTCATCATCGCGATGCCCTTGTAGCGCAGCAGCTCGATGCGCGGGTGATCCTTCGGGTAACCCTTCGGCGCGGTCTTGAGAACGTCGTGCGCCATCGTGTCGTAGCCGCCTTCACGCAGGGCGTCGACGATCGCGACGAGTTCGGCGCCGGACTTCTTGGCGTCGACGGCCGCCCGGTAGCGGGCCAGCGCCGGGGCGTCGGGCATGTACAGCCCGCTGCCGACGGACAGACCGTCGGCCGAGAACGAGACGTAGCCGGAGCCGAGCCGCGCCGCGCAGTTGGTTTTGTAGGGCGCTTTGTCGGCGCTGAACCGGACGTCGCGGTGCGGCCGGAACAGCGTGCCTTCGCCGAACTCGCCGGCCAGTTCGGCGAGCAGTTCCTCCATGGGCGCCTTCACGTGACGGTCGTACACCTCGCGATGCCGCGTCCAATAGACCTTGGAGTTGTCGGCTTCCAAGCCCTCGTAGAACTCCACCGCCTCGATCGGCCAGCCTCGGAACGCCATTCCGCCATTGTGTGACACTCTGGTCTCCCATGAAACAGTGGTTCCCCGTGGCGATGACCGTCGCCTTGGGCAGCGCGATCGTGGTCCCCGGGACTGCGGCGGCGACCCCGAGCTCGGGTATCGAGGCGGAGACCCTGGTGCAGTCCACGCTCGACGGCAAGGATTACGTGACCCGCGAGCTCACCGTCGCCCCGGGCGGCACGACCGGCTGGCACTACCACCCCGGCCAGGTGTTCGGCGTCATCAAGCAGGGCACGTTGACCCACTACCGGGGCGACTGCTCGGTCGACGGTGTCTACAACGCCGGCGACGCGATCAGCGAGGGCAGCGGTGACGGCTACATCCACGAGGGCCGCAACGAGGGACCGGTCCCGCTGGTGATGACGGTGCTCTACATCAAGCCGGCCGGCAGCCCGCTGGCGGTCGACGCGCCCAACCCTGGTTGCCCCTTCGAATAAGCGGCAATCCAACCGCTCGTCGGCTCCGAATGACCGATACCGACGAACGGAGGATTCATGGCGGCGCAGCGAACCCGATGCCTGGTCACCGGTGCCACTGGTTACATCGGCGGCCGTCTGGTGCCGCGACTGCTCGAGGAGGGCTTCGCGGTGCGTGCGCTGGCGCGGACCCCGGACAAGCTCAACGGCGTGCCGTGGCGAGACAAGATCGAGATCGCGCGCGGGGACCTCACCGACGCCGACTCACTCGCCGAAGCCTTCACCGATGTCGACGTCGTCTACTACCTGGTGCACTCGATGGGCACATCGGCGGACTTCGCCGCCGACGAACGCCGCGCCGCCCAGAACGTCGTGATCGCCGCCCGCACTGCGGGCGTTCGGCGCATCGTCTACCTCAGCGGCCTGCATCCTGAAGGTGCGGAGCTCTCAACGCATCTCGCCTCGCGCACCACGGTCGGGGAGATCCTCATCGCCTCGGGCATCGAAACGGTGGTGCTGCAGGCCGGGGTCGTGGTCGGTTCGGGCTCGGCCTCGTTCGAGATGATCCGGCACCTCACCGACCGGCTGCCGGTGATGACGACGCCGAAGTGGGTGCACAACAAGATCCAGCCGATCGCGATCCGCGATGTGCTGCACTACCTGGCCGCCGCGGCCACCGCCGAGGTGCCGTCGTCGCGGGCCTGGGACATCGGCGGCCCCGACGTACTCGAGTACGGCGACATGATGCAGATCTACGCCGAGGTCGCGGGGCTGAGCCGACGCCACATGGTGGTGCTGCCGGTGCTGACGCCCCGGATCGCGGCGCTGTGGGTGGGCCTGGTGACGCCCATCCCGTCAGGTCTGGCCCGTCCGCTGGTCGAGTCTCTGCACTGCGATGCCGTCATGGCCAATCACGACATCGACACCATCATCGACCCGCCGCCCGCCGGTCTCACCCCCTACCGGCGGGCGGTCTCACTTGCACTGGCCCGCATTGCACGCGGCGAGGTGGAGACCACGTGGGACACCGGTACCGCGGCGTCGGTACCCAGCGACCCGGACTGGGCCGGCGCGATCGTCTACACCGACACCCGGTCGCGGCACACGGCGGCCAGCCCGCAACGGCTCTGGGAAGCCGTCGAGCACAGCGTCCCCGACCACTGGCAGGTCGAGAGCCGCGACGAGGGTGCGCTGCTGCGGCTGCGGGCCGACGACCGCACTCCCGGCGTGCGGTGGCTGGAGATGCGGGTGGCACCGGACCGGGGCGGCAGCCGATATGAACAGCGGGCGATCTTCTACCCGCGTGGGCTGCTGGGTCGGCTGTACTGGATCGCCGGGCGGCCGGTGCATGCGGTGACGCTCGGTGCGCAGCTGCGCAAGGTCACCGAGGCAGTCGGCTGACCGTCAGGGCCTGCTGAGCGCCGAGACGTTGTCGTTGTCGGCCGACGCCGGCTGGATCGGCAGGCCGGTGCGGGCGGCGGTCGCCAGCATGTGCTCGACGACGTTCTTGCCCAGCGCGGTCTCGCCGGGTAGTTCGATCGGATAGCTGCCGTCGAAGCAGGCGCAGCACAGCCGCGTCGCGGGCTGTTCGGTCGCCGCGATCATCCCCTGCTTGGAGATGTAACCGAGGCTGTCCGCACCGATCGCGTGGCGCACCGCTTCGAGCATCTCGCCCTCTTTGTCCACCGCGTTGGCGATCAGTTCGGCCGGGGTGGCGAAGTCGATGCCGTAGAAGCACGGCCATTTCACCGGCGGAGACGCGATACGGACGTGCACCTCGACAGCGCCGGCCTCGCGCAGCATGCGCACCAGCGCGCGCTGGGTGTTGCCGCGCACGATCGAGTCGTCGACGACGATGAGCCGCTTACCGCGGATGACTTCCTTCAGCGGGTTCAGCTTGAGCCGGATACCGAGCTGGCGGATGGTCTGCGACGGCTGGATGAATGTGCGCCCCACGTAGGCGTTCTTCATCAGGCCCTGCCCGAACGGGATGCCGGAGCCTTGGGCATAGCCGACCGCGGCGGGCGTCCCGGATTCCGGAACACCGATGACCAGGTCGGCTTCGACCGGCTTCTCGGCAGCCAGGCGGCGACCGATCTCGACGCGGGTGGCGTGCACGGAGCGACCACCGATGACGCTGTCGGGCCGGGCCAGGTAGACGTACTCGAAGACGCAGCCCTTGGGGGTCGGGTTGGCGAACCGGGTGGACCGGACGCCGTCGGCGTCAATGGCCAGCAGCTCACCGGGTTCGATGTCGCGGACGAAGGAGGCGCCGACGATGTCCAGGGCCGCGGTTTCGGACGCGACCACCCAGCCGCGGTCCAGCCGGCCCAGCGACAGCGGCCGTACGCCGTACGGGTCGCGGGCGGCATACAGCGTGTTCTCGTCCATGAAGGTCAGGCAGAAGGCGCCACGCACGCTGGGCAGCAACTCCAGGGCGGCCTGCTCGATGCTGGAGTCCGCCGCGCCGTGCGCCAGCAGGGCGCCGAGGATGTCGGAGTCGGTGGTCGCCGCACCCGGCATGTTCGGGTTGATCAGCCCGGCTTCGCGCGCCCGCGTGGCCAGTTCAGCGGTGTTGACGAGATTTCCGTTGTGGCCCAACGCAATTCCGGTGCCCGCAGCAGTGTTGCGAAACACCGGCTGGGCGTTTTCCCAGGTCGTGGAACCGGTGGTGGAATACCGGCAGTGGCCGACGGCGACGTGGCCTTCCATGGCGGCCAGGGTCTGCTCGTCGAAGACCTGGCTCACCAGGCCCAGATCCTTGAAGACCAGCACCTGCGACCCGTCGGCGACGGCGATGCCTGCGGCCTCCTGGCCCCTGTGCTGCAGGGCATAGAGACCGTAATAAGTGAGTTTGGCTACATCCTCGCCCGGAGCCCATACGCCGAAGACGCCGCACTCTTCCCGAGGGTCGTTCTCCACTTGGTCGGTCACGATATCGGCTGCTCCCTGGCGCAGGTTGGTGACGTAAGCCAGTTTACGGGCATCGGCGGGAATCGCGGAATTGAACGCCGAGTGTCGGGCTCTCAGTCGGTGAGTGACACGACGGGAAGCCAGGCGGCGACCTCGCCGGCCCGCGAGCCGGACAGCCGCAGTGCGCCGTTATGAGACGCCTGGTCTACATCGAGCAGACCGGTCGCCAACCGCAGCCAGGTCCGGGGATCGGTCTCCACCACGTTGGGTGGCGTGCCGCGGGTGTGGCGCGGCCCGGAGATGCATTGCACCGCAACGAAAGGCGGGATGCGCACCTCCACACTGGCACCCGGTGCCAGTGTGGCGAGGGTGCGGGCGGTCAACCGCACCGCCGCCGCGATCGCCGGGCGGTCGGGGGTCGCCGCGGCCTCGTCGCGCAACCAGGTCGCCACGGCGCGGACGGCGGCGACCGTCGCTTCGGGGTCGGCGTTGCTGCGGGCGGGCACGAGTCGAGCCTAGTGCTCGTTGACGTCAACCTAAGTTGAGGTCCTACGTTGGGGTTATGGCTTTCAAACCGCACGAAATCGAGTACCTGAAGTCGGCGGATCTGGGCCGGCTGGCGACCATCCAGCCGAACGGCACGCTGCAGAACAGCCCCGTCGGCTTCTCCTACAACGACGAGCTCGGCACCATCGACGTTGTCGGCTACAACATGTCCAAGAGCCGCAAGTTCCGAAACCTGACCACCAACAACACCGTCGCGTTCGTCGTCGACGACATCGTCTCGCGCGACCCGTGGCGGGTGCGGTGCCTGGAGATCCGCGGCACCGCCCAGCAGGCCGAGGCCGAGCCGCCCGGTGACGGCATCGACAGCGCGATCATCCGGATCACGCCCAAGCGCATCATCAGCTTCGGTATCGACGACACCGAGACCGAGCCGCACGACTTGGTGCCCGATGCCAGGGACGTGCCGACGACGGCGAGCTAGCGCCGCTGCAGCACGATCGCGGCGACCGCTGAGGACTCGTTGAACGCCACATGCGCGAGCACCGGAGCCAGCACGCTGCCGGACCGCCTGGCCAGCCAGCCGAATACCAGGCCGGCCACGCCGGTCACCACGACCGTGCCGAGCACGGGATCGCCGACCCTCCTGGCATCGGGGATATGCCAGAGCCCGAAGGCCGTCGCCTGAACCAGCGAGCCGACGGTCCGGCCGAGCGCACGCTCAGCGACCGTCTGCAGCATGCCGCGAAACAGCATCTCCTCGGTCCAGGCCGTGGCGACCGGGATATCCAGCGCCAGCCAGCGGACGGGCTTCGCCGGGACCGTGCGGTCGATCATCCCTTGACGCACCCGGGGCACCGCCGTCAGCGCCGCGACCGTCATGGCCACCGCCCCGAAGGCCACCGCGCCGGTACGCAGACCCGACCACAGCTGGGGAGGCCGCAGGCCCAACGGTGCACCGACGGCTGCCGCGATCGCGGTACTGACAATCGCACGCACACCGGGCGCGCCAGAATCCTTGGTGATCATTGGAATTCGGGCCCCCCTGCCGCGATGAGCTTCTCCAAGGAACGCCTGATGCGTTCGGTGTCCTCCGGCGTCCACCCGGCTGGTGCGGCGACGGCGACCCAGCCGTCGAGCGGGCTGTTGCCGTAATTGTGGCCGTGCCCGTTGGGTGCCGCTTGCGAACTCGTGACGTTGCCCGCCATATCCGCGCTGACCTGCCAGAACGTGACGATCGGATACCAGCGCATGGCCGGGCTGCGGTCGAATCCCGGCGGCTCCTTCAGCCAGTCCGGTTTCCTGAAGAGCAGGTTCGGTGACCACCACACCACCGGGTCCGACGGGTGTTGCAGATACAGCACCCGGGTGCCCTTCCACTCGGGGGACGCCGCTACCCCGGCGATCTGCGCCGGGCCGGCCGCCTGCGCGAACCGCACGGTGCGCCCGCCGTCGTAGCGCGGTTGATACTCCGGGGTGCCGGGATCGCGTCGCACCGTCAACGCTTTCCACAGCGTGCTGGCATTCGGCGGCCCGACCCACAGCACCGACGAGAACCCCTTGTCCACGACATCGGGCAGGTATCCGAACGCGCCTTGGCCGGCCAGAGAACCCAGGCTCTCGCCGTAGAGCATCAACTTCGGCCGGCTGGCCTCGGGCCACTGCAGCCACCGGCGCTGAATTCCGTTGATCATGGCCCGGCCCGCCTCGACCGACTTGTCCCGATCGGCCAGGAACGAGATCCAGCTGGGCAGGTACGAATATTGCATGGCCACCAGCGCGGTGTCGCCGTTGTACATCGACTCGATCGCCCTGGCCGCCACCGGGTCCACCCAGCCGGTGCCGGTGGTCGGGATGATCACCAGCACCTTGCGTTCAAAGGCCTTGGTGCGCTGCAACTCCGAGAGCAGTGTCGCGACCCGACCCTCGTTGGTGTCGGCGGTCTCCAGACCGGCATAGATTCGGATCGGCTCCTTGGCGGGACGCCCGTTGAGCTCGGTGAGGTCGGCGGCGTGCGGACCGGTGCCGACGAAGTTACGGCCCTGGAAGCCCAGGGTGTCCCACGCAGCGAACGAGGCTGCGCTGCCTGATCTTTCGGGCTGAACGGGTCGCTCGACGCCGGGTCGGGTGGTGTCGTTCTGCGGCTGAAAGATCGCGCTGGCACCGGCGATGAAGCCGCGGTAGAGCACACCGTTGACCAGGGTGATGATCAGTACCACGACGATCGCGGTGCCGATGAACATGGCGACCTCGTCGTTGAGTTGCCAGCGCCGGATCATCACCCGGGCGAGGAACTTGATGGCGTCCTTGATCACCCGCGACACACTGACCAGAAGACCCCCGACCACCAGCGCGACCACCAGGGTGCGCAGGAAGATCAGCGTGGACGGCCCCTCGATGCCCATAACCGCGGCGATCTGGCGCTGCCAGGCGGCCGCAGGCACGAGCATCAGCAGGCTGGCGCCGATCGACAGCGCCACCGTCACGCCCTTGAGCCAGTACAGAACTCGCGCACTCGGTGGCCACCACGGCCGGTGGTCGAGGAACAGCCGCCGCACCAGCTTGCTGGCCAACACCCCGATGCCGTAACCGATCGCCGCGTTGATCCCGCCGATCACGCCGGCCAGCACCCAGTCGCGCGGCACCAGCGACGGGGTCAGCGACAGGCAGAAGAAGAACGCGCCGAACCCCACCCCGACGAAGTCCAGCCGGACCAGGCTCCAGGCCCATTCGATGAACGACTCCCGGCGGCGCTGCGCCGCTGGCGGGGCCGCGGCCTCGCCGGTGACGTCGTCGACCGCACTGGTCATCCGAACAGCCCGGGCAGCACTTTCTCGGAGGTGGCGCGCAGTTCTGCCAGCGTCAGAGTGAATAAGCCTTGCACCTCAACGGAATCCGAGGCCGGGTCGGACACCCCGATCCGCGTCGCGGGCAAGCCGCGGGCCTCGCACATCGACACGACGCGGCTCTCCTCGGTGCGCGGCACGGCGATCAGGGCCCGGCCTGCAGACTCGGAGAACAGGAATACGAACGGATCGGCGTTCTCGGGAAGCACGATGCGGCAACCGGTTTCACCGGCCAGCGCCGCCTCGACGACCGCCTGGATGAGGCCGCCTTCGCTGAGATCGTGGGCCGCCGAAGCCAGGCCGTCGCGCGACGCCGACGCCAGCACCTCGGCCAGCAACTTCTCCCGCTCGAGGTCGACCTGCGGCGGCACGCCACCGAGATGGTCGCCGGTGACCTGCGCCCAGATCGAGCCGTCGAACTCGTCGCGGGTGTCACCGAGCAGGAAAAGCGTCTCCCCCGGTTCGTTGCCCAGTCCGGTGGGCAACCGCCGGGTCACGTCATCGATGACGCCGAGGACACCGACCACCGGGGTCGGCAGGATGGCCGTCGCGCCGGTCTGGTTGTAGAAGCTGACGTTTCCGCCGGTGACCGGGATGCCAAGGGCCGCACAGCCATCCGCCAACCCGCGGACGGCCTGCGAGAACTGCCACATCACGCCGGGGTCTTCGGGTGAGCCGAAGTTGAGGCAGTTGGTCACCGCGATCGGTGTGGCCCCGGTGACGGCGACGTTGCGGTAGGCCTCGGCCAGCGCCAGCTGCGCACCGGTGTACGGGTCGAGCTGGGTGTAGCGCCCCGACGCGTCGGTGGACACCGCGATCCCGCGGCCGGTGGCCTCGTCGATGCGCAGGACGCCACCGTCGGCATGCTCGGCCAGCACGGTGTTGCCCCGCACGTAGCGGTCGTACTGCTCGGTGATGAACGCCCGGCTGCACAGATGCGGACTGCCCACCAGCGCAAGCAAAGTCGCGCGCAGCTCGTCGCCCGTCTTCGGCCGGGGCAGCGAGGCCGACGTGTCGGCGATCAGCGCATCCTGGCTGTCGGGCCGCTGCACTGGACGCTCGTACACCGGGCCCTCGTGGGCCACGGTGCGCGGCGGCACGTCGACCACGGTCTCGCCGTTCCAGGTGATCTGCAGCCGGTCCCCGTCGGTGACCTCGCCGATGACGGTGGCCAGCACGTCCCACTTGCGGCATACCGCCATGAACGCCTCGACGTTCTCCGGGGTGACCACCGCACACATGCGTTCCTGCGACTCACTGGAGAGCACCTCGGCAGGGGTCATGTCCTTAGCCCGCAGCGGCACCCGGTCCAGTTCGATGCGCATACCTCCGTCACCGGCAGACGCCAACTCCGAAGTAGCACAAGACAATCCAGCCCCACCGAGATCCTGGATGCCCACCACCAGACCGGCGGCGTACAGCTCCAGGCAACACTCGATGAGGACCTTCTCGGTGAACGGGTCGCCCACCTGAACGCTCGGCAGCTTCTTGCGGCCTGCGCCGGACTCGTCACCGGAGAACGTGTCGGAGGCCAGCACCGACACCCCGCCGATACCGTCCAGGCCGGTGCGCGCACCGAACAGGATGATCTTGTTGCCGGTGCCGGAGGCGAACGCCAGGTGCAGATCCTCTTTGCGCAGCACGCCGACACACAGCGCGTTGACCAGAGGGTTGCCCGCATAGGAGGCGTCGAACACCGTTTCGCCGCCGATGTTCGGCAGGCCCAGCGAGTTGCCATAGCCGCCGATACCGCGGACCACGCCGTCGAGGACCCGGCGGGTGTCGGGAGCATCCGCCGCGCCGAAGCGCAGCTGGTCCATCACCGCCACCGGGCGCGCGCCCATCGCCATGATGTCGCGGACGATACCGCCGACTCCGGTGGCCGCACCCTGATAGGGCTCGACGTAGGACGGGTGGTTGTGCGACTCGACCTTGAACGTCACCGCCCAGCCGTCGCCGATGTCGACCACGCCGGCGTTCTCGCCGATACCGGCGAGCATCGACTGCCGCATGGCCTCGGTGGTGGTCTCACCGAAATAGCGCAGGTGCACCTTGGAGGACTTGTACGAGCAGTGTTCGCTCCACATCACCGAGTACATCGCGAGCTCGGCGTCGGTGGGCCTGCGGCCGAGGATGTCGCGGATCCGCTGATATTCGTCGTCTTTGAGGCCGAGTTCGCGGTACGGCTGCGGGTGCTCGGGGGTGGTTGACGCGTGGTCGACGGTGTCGACTGCTCCAGAGAGCCCAGAAGTCACGCCGAACAGTCTAGTGGCGCACCTGCGCGATGCCGCGTCGTCGCGCTTGGCTTCGAGCGAACGCATGCGCGACGCCCCCGGCGGACAAGCCGTGGACCACCACACTGCTCAACACCACCAGCACCATGATCAACAGCACTTGCTTCTCGATACCGCCTTCGAGCACGTTGAACGCCAATAGACCGAACACGATCGAGGTGGTGCCCCGGGGTCCCAGCCAGCCGACCAGCAGCCGTTCGCGCCGGTCCATTCTCGATCCGAGTAGCGCCAACATCACCGGGATCAGCCGGACGAGGGTCACGGCGACGACCGCGTAGCCGACGATGCCCCACGTGACACCGCCCGACATGAGCGCGATCACGCCGATCCCGGCCACCACGAACCACATGAACGCGGTGAGCAGCACAGCCACGTCGCCGATGAGTTCCAGTTCCCGGCGCTTGTGCTCAGCCAAATCCCCGGGTCGCTCCGCTCTCCCCCTAGCCTTCGGCGGGGCGGTACCCCCAGCCCGCCGGATCTTGCGCACATAGTTCAGCGCCATCCCGCACAGGAACGCCGACACGAACCCGTTACCGCCCAGGCCCACACTCAGCGAGTAGGACAGCAGCGGCGCGGCCACATAGATGATCCGCTTGGACTGTTCGGTCATCAGGTTGCGGCGGTCGGCGGCGTTGGCCAACCTGCCGAGCAGCCACCCGACCGCCGGGCCGACGACCAGGGCGATGCCGATCTCGGGAAGCGCCTCGGCCAGCGCCTCCATCGGCGGCTCCTCGTCGTCCGGACCCGATGCCAGTGCCAGCGCGAAAACCAGCACCGGCGCGACGATTCCGTCTTTGTAGCCCGCCTCGACGTTGAGCAGATCGCGCACCCGCTCGGGAATGCGTGCGTCGCGCAGGATTTGGGACGCGGGCGCGAAATCGGTCGGCACCACGATGCAGGCCAGCACCAGCAGCACCGGCCAGGTGACGCCTGGCAACAGCAACCAGCCCAGGACGAAGGCCAGCCCGATACTGAGCGGCAGGCCGACACCCAGCAACCGCAATGCCGACTTGGGATCGCGACCCAGCAGCCCGCCGCGCACATCCGTGGCGTCGACGAAGACCAGCACCGCCAGGATCAGTTCCGCCAGATGCTGGGCGACCTGGGAGTTCAACGTGTCTGCCACCGCGTGGTACGTGCCGTACTCGATGCCCGCCCCAACCACGACCAGCAGGATCGGCGCGGTGATCCGGCCCCGCTGCATCGGTCGGGCAAGCAGCGCCCAGACCGCCAGCACCAGCGAGAGCGCGATCAGCGACTGCACCACAGCAACGCATCTTTCCGCAGACACCCGGCCTTCGCGCGCCGGGGTAACCGGCATGACCTCCCGGGTAATTGAGCCGGCACACCGACGGCGAGAAGCTGACGGTGACGCGCTCGACACCGAGCGCCCGACGCAGGAGGCGACCATGACCGACATCCAGACCACGCCCAGGTTCAGCGCGCAGATGTGGGCCGCGTTCTGGGCCGCGCCCGAGCTATCGGCCGGGCAGGACATCCTGGCCGACGACATCGTCGGCTACTGGCCCGGTCAGCAGGAACCGGTTCGGGGCCTCGACGGCTACACGCAGAAGATCGCCGACCTGCTGGCGGCCTATCCCGATCTGAGGCTCGAATTGATCGACAGCGCAACGGTTCCCGGCACATCGGCGAACGAGGAACTGGTGTTCCTACACTACGTCGGAACCGCGACCGGTCCGCGCGGACCGTTCAGCATCCGCGGGATCGACCGCGTTCGCACCCGTGACGGCATCGTGGTGGAAAACGTCATCCGCTACGACCCGGCCGAGTTTCCCGGCTGAGCGCGGCTACCGCGGCGCCAGAAACGCCTGCAGCGCAGCGGCATACGCGATGACGTCGGCCGCGCCCATCAGTTCACGGGCCGAGTGCATGGCCAATTGCGGTGCCCCCACGTCGACGGTGGGGATGCCGGTGCGCGCCGACGTCATCGGCCCGATCGTCGATCCGCACGGCAGATCGGCGCGATGCTCGTAGCGCTGCAGCGGCACCCCGGCCTGCCGGCAGGCGAGCTCGAAGGCGGCCGCGGTCCGCCCGTCGGTGGCGTAGCGCAGGTTCGGCTGCACCTTGAGCACCGGCCCACCGTCGACGGTGATCAGGTGCCCGGGTTCGTGGCGGTCGGGATAGTTGGGATGCGTCGCGTGCGCCATGTCGCCGGAGGCGACCATCGACGCGGTCAGCCGGCGCAGGAAGTCCTCGCGGTCACCACCGGCCGCGAGCACGATGCGCTCGAGCGTGGTCAGCAACAGATCCGACTGCGCACCGTGATCCGACGTCGAGCCGACCTCCTCGTGGTCGAACAGCGCCAGCACGGGCAGATAGCCGCCCGGCTCGGCGGCCAGGAACCCCTCCAGCCCGGCGTAGCAGGTGCCCTGGTTGTCCAGCCGCGGGGCGCTGACGAACTCGGCGTCCGCGCCAATCAACGCCGACGGGGCCAGATCGTGGGTCATCAGGTCGGCGGACAGCACGTCGGCCGGGTCCACGTCGGCGTGTTCGGCGACGTAGGCGAGGAACGACCGTGGCGTATCCCCCAAACCCCACACGGCGTTGACGTGGCGCTGCGGATCGAGCTTCACCGCCGCACGGTCCTCGGCGAGGTGGATGGCCAGCTGCGGCACCCGCAGGATCGGCGCGTCGATGCGCACCAGCCGGTGCGACACACCGCCGTCGGCGCCGCGGTCCCGCACCGAAAGCCGGCCGCTGACCCCGAGGTCGCGATCCAGCCAGGAGTTCAGCCACACCCCGCCGTACGGCTCCAGCGCCACCACTCGCCAGCCCGCCACCACCCGGTCCGGATGCTGTTTGACGCGCAGGTTCGGGCTGTCGGTATGGCCGCCGACGATGCGGAAGGCGCGACTCGGATCGCTGCTGTCCCATGCGACCAGCGAGCCCGCCCGCACTGTGAAGTACCGGCCGCCCCGATCGGGCCACCGGTCGGTCTCGGCGAGTTCGGTGTAGCCGGCGTCGCGCAGCCGTCCGGCAGCCGTCTGGCAGACGTGGAACGGCGACGGCGACGCGTCGATGAATTCGCACAAACCCTGCGCGCTGGCCGCTGTAGACATGTTCACCATCATCGCCGACATCATTTTCGTTAGGGTCAAGCGGTGCCCTCCCCGCTACCCCAACCGGTACTGGCTCCGCTGACACCCGCCGCCATCTTCCTGGTGGCCACGATCAACGAGGGCGGTGAGGCCGCCGTGCACGACGCACTGCCGGACCTCGCCGGCCTGGTGCGCGCGATCGGGTTTCGCGATCCGTCGAAGAACCTGTCGATGGTGACCTCGATCGGATCCGAGGCGTGGGACCGCTTGTTCTCCGGACCGCGACCCAAGGATCTGCACCCGTTCGTCGAGCTGCACGGGTCACGGCACCACGCCCCGGCCACCCCGGGCGATCTGCTGTTCCACATCCGCGCCGAGGTGCTCGACGTGTGCTTCGAGCTGGCCGGCCGGGTGGTCAAGGCGATGGCCGGGGCGATCACGATCGTCGACGAGGTGCACGGTTTCAAGTTCTTCGACAACCGCGATCTGCTCGGCTTCGTCGACGGCACCGAGAATCCGGACGGCCCACTTGCGGTGAGCGCCAGCCAGATCGGGGACGAGGACCCGGATTTCACGGGCGGTTGTTACGTGCACGTGCAGAAGTACCTGCACGACATGACGTCGTGGGACGCACTGTCGGTGACCGAGCAGGAGCGCGTGATCGGTCGCACCAAGCTCGAGGACATCGAGATGCCCGACGACGTGAAACCGTCGAATTCCCACATCGCCCTCAACGTGATCTCCGACGACGACGGTAACGAGCTCAAGATCATCCGGCACAACATGCCGTTCGGGGAGATCGGCAAGGACGAGTTCGGCACGTACTACATCGGCTACTCGCGTTCGCCCGATGTCACCGAGAAGATGTTGGAGAACATGTTCATCGGCGACCCGCCCGGCAACACCGACCGGATCCTGGACTTCTCCACCGCGGTCACCGGCGCCCTGTTCTTCACGCCCATCACCGATTTCCTCAACGATCCGCCGCCGAGGCCGGGCTTTGGCGACGACGACGCAGCTCCCCCGGCACCCGCCCCCACTTCCGACGGCTCATTGGCGATCGGCAGCCTGAAAGGACAGCCCTGATGAACAACCTCTACCGCGAGCTCGCTCCGATCACCGAATCAGCTTGGAGCGAAATCGAATTGGAGGCTTCGCGCACATTCAAGCGGCATATCGCCGGCCGCCGCGTCGTCGACGTGAGCGAGCCGGGCGGTCCGGTGACGGCGGCGGTGAGCACCGGCCACCTGCGTGATGTGGCGGCGCCGGCCGACGGTGTGGTGGCGCACCTTCGCGAGTCCAAGCCGCTGGTTCGGTTGCGGGTGCCGTTCACGGTGTCGCGCACCGCAATCGACGATGTGGAGCGCGGCGCGCAGGACTCCGACTGGGATCCGGTCAAGGCCGCCGCCAAGAAGCTGGCGTTCATCGAGGACCGCGCGATCTTCGAGGGCTACAAAGAGGCCGCGATCGACGGCATCCGGATGTGCAGCTCCAACCCGGCGCTGGCCCTGCCCGAGGACGCCCGCGAATACCCCGACGTCTTCGCCCAGGCGCTGTCCGAGCTGCGGCTCGCCGGTGTGGACGGACCCTACTCGGTGCTGCTGTCCGCCGACGCCTACACCAAGGTCAGTGAGACCACCGAGCACGGCTATCCGATCCGCGAGCACCTCAACCGGCTGGTGGACGGCGACATCATCTGGGCGCCCGCGATCGACGGCGCGTTCCTGCTGAGCACCCGTGGCGGCGACTTCGACCTGCAGCTGGGCACCGACGTCGCGATCGGCTACCTGAGTCACGACGCCGACACCGTGCAGCTGTACCTGCAGGAGACGATGACGTTCCTCTGCTACACCGCCGAAGCCTCGGTCGCGCTGACCGCCTGAGCCGCTAGGTCGCGGCCAGCACCGCGTCGAGCGCCGAGTAGAAGATGCCGAGCCCGTCGTCCGACGGGCCGGTCAGCGCTTCGGTGGCGTGCTCGGGATGTGGCATCAGCCCGACCACCCGGCCGTTGGGGGAGCTGACGCCCGCGATGTCGCGCATCGAGCCGTTGAGGTTCTCCATGTAGCGGAACACCACCCGGCCCTCGCCCTCGAGTTCGTCGAGCACGGCCTCACTGGCCACATAGCGACCCTCGCCCGATTTGAGCGGCACCAGCAGCTCGGCGCCCCACTCGTAGCGCGAGGTCCACGCGCTGGTGATCGAGTCCACCTTCAGCCAGACGTCGCGGCAGATGAAGTGCAGTCCCGCGTTGCGGGTCAGCGCGCCGGGCAGCAGCCCGGCCTCGCACAGCACCTGGAAGCCATTGCAGATGCCGAGCACCGGCATGCCCTTGTTCGCGGCCATGATGACCTCACCCATGACGGGCGCGAACTTCGCGATCGCGCCGCAGCGCAGGTAGTCGCCGTAGGAGAAGCCGCCCGGCACCACCACGGCGTCGACCCCCTTGAGGTCGGCGTCGCCGTGCCACAGGCTGACCGCCTCGGCGCCGGCCAGCCGCACCGCCCGGGCCGCGTCGACGTCGTCGAGGGTGCCGGGGAAGGTGATGACGCCGATGCGGGCGCTCACGAGGGGTCCCGGGTGACCGTGAAGTCCTCGATCACCGTGTTCGCCAGTAGCGACTCGGCGATCTCGGCGAGCGCGGAGTCGCTGACCGAGTCATCGACCTCGAGCTCGAATCGCTTGCCCTGCCGGACATCTGAGATACCGGCGTGTCCCAGCCGGCCCAACGCACCGACGATCGCCTGACCCTGCGGGTCGAGAATCTCGGCTTTGGGCATCACGTTGACCACTACACGGGCCACAGGCGCTCCTGCTGACGTCGACGACTATTGCGGGTCAACTCTACCGGCGGCTCACCCGCAGGACCCGATGTAGGCGGTGCACAGCGGCGCGCCGAGCGCGTCGAGCAGGCTTTCATCGCTGCCCATCGGCCATGGCGTCTGCGGAGGTGCGGTTGACCACATCGCCAGTTCCGTCACCGTGCTGTTGGCCGGAGTGGCCACGATGTACTGGCGCAGGATCACCGGCCCGCTGATCACGGCGGCCACCCGGTCGTAGCCGTCGAAGGTCAACGACGGGGAGGTCGACGGATTGGTGCGCTGACAGGACCGCAGCGCGGTAACGGCGTGGTGGAAGACGTCGTCGGCGAGCTGCCCCCCACGCCAGGTCTCGCCACGCCAGTGCATCACCGTGGCCTGCAGCTGCCACTGCCCGTCGGGATTCGCCACGGTCGCGCGTTCGGCGACGGCGTAGGCGCGCGGATCGTCGGCCACCGGCGGTGACCCGCACAGCTCCTCGAACCGGAACCGCGGTGCGACGGCGGTGACCGCCACTCCGGAGAGCCGAGGCCAGGTGTACCGGGCGTTCAGCGGCATCGCCCACGGGGCGATCCACGCCGCGTCGGGAATGCTGTCGCAATTGGGCGGGCAGGTGTCGGAATCGGCGGCAGCGTGCGGTGGGACGGTGAGCCCGCAGGCCACCAGCATCATCGCGATGACCAACCGCATGTATTCGACGCCTTCCGGTGCGCGCACAATCGTAAGCATGGAGTTGACTCATTTCGGGCATTCATGTCTTCTCGCCGAGTTCGATGGCGCCACGCTGTTGTTCGATCCGGGTAACTTCTCGCACGGCTTCGAGGGCGTGACGGGCCTCTCGGCGATCCTGATCACCCACCAACACCCCGACCACGCGGACCGCGAACGGCTGCCGGCGCTGGTGGAAGCCAATCCGAACGCGGTGCTCTACGCCGACCCGGCGACCGCGGCCGAGCTCGGTGAACCGTGGCGCGCGGTGCACGTCGGCGACGAGCTGAACGTGGCCGGTCTCTGGATCCGCGGCGTCGGCGGCAAGCACGCGGTCATCCACCCGGAGATCCCGATCATCGACAACATCTCGTATCTGGTCGGCGATGCCGAGCACCCGGCCCGGCTGATGCATCCCGGTGACGCGCTGTTCGTACCCGGCGAGCCGGTCGACGTGCTGGCCACGCCCGCGGCGGCACCGTGGATGAAGATCTCCGAGGCGGTGGACTATCTACGGGCCGTCGCACCGGAGCACGCCGTCCCGATCCACCAGGGGGTGGTGGCGCCCGAGGCGCGTGGGATCTATTACGGTCGGCTCACCGAGATGACCGACACCGATTTCCGGGTGTTGCCGGAAGAGAACTCGTTCCGGTTCTGAAATCTCCTGCTGCGAAAGGCATCTGAGTTGAGTGAAGCCGACCTGACCAAGCTGTTCGGACTGTCCGGGAAGACCGCTCTGGTCACCGGCGGGAGCAGCGGCATCGGGGTGATGATCGCGCGCGGCCTGCTGCAGGCCGGCGCGGAGGTGATCATCAGTTCCCGCAAGGCCGACAAATGCGAGCAGGTCGTCGCCGAACTCTCCGAATTCGGGACCATCCGCGCCATCCCGGCCGACCTCTCCCGCCAGGAGGAGTGCAAGCGGCTGGCCGCCGAGGTCCTCGCCGGCACTGACACGCTGCACATCCTGGTCAACAACGCCGGTGCGACGTGGGGCGAACCGCTGGAGTCGTTTCCGGCCTCGGCGTGGGACAAGGTTCTCGACCTCAACGTGAAGTCGCCGTTCTGGCTGGTGCAAGAGCTGGTCGGCGCGCTGCGGAAGGCCGGCACGCACGATGACCCGGCGCGGATCATCAACATCGGCAGCATCGACGGTATCCACGTACCGGTGATGCACACCTACTCCTATTCGGCCAGCAAGGCAGCCGTGCATCAGCTGACCCGGGTGCTCGCCAAAGAGCTTGGCCCGCAACACATCACGGCTAATGCCATCGCACCGGGCCCGTTCCAGTCGAAGATGATGGCCGCCACGCTCGACGCGTTCGGTGACGCGATCGCGGCTTCGTCGCCGCTGCAGCGCATCGGCCGCGACGACGATATGGCCGGCATCGCGATCTTCCTGGCCAGCCGGGCCGGCTCCT
Organism: Mycolicibacterium pallens; assembly: GCF_019456675.1. Taxonomy (NCBI): domain Bacteria; kingdom Bacillati; phylum Actinomycetota; class Actinomycetes; order Mycobacteriales; family Mycobacteriaceae; genus Mycobacterium; species Mycolicibacterium pallens. The sequence continues at coordinate 5,176,235 of NZ_CP080333.1, forward strand.
ATGTGAACGGGGCGATCATCCCGGTCGACGGCGGGATGGCGACGACGGCGAGTGGCTCCGGCTCACGCAGCTGAGCTGGCTGGGATCTCCGGATCCCAGCGGTACACCGTCGGCGTGCAGCCGTACATCAGGGCCAGGTCGACCGCGTCGAGCATGGCCTGCCGCGGCCCGACCTTGCGCAATTGCTTTGCGGTGACGGCCAATCGGACCACGCCGCCGCGGCGGGCGGTGCGTTCGGCCGACAGCACCAGCGTGCGGCACCACCAGGGTTCGGTGACGAATCCCTCACCGATGCCGACCACCCTGGCTCGGCTGGTGGCGCCGGTGACCAGGTCGGTGACGCCGTGCAGGTCGACCAGCAACCGAAACCCATTGCGCGGCAGCGCGAATGCTGTTCCCGCGGAGACCGTCCACCCGGGAGCGGCGAACAGCCGGGTCCGTAGGCCGACGTGTTCGAGCACCCGGTCGGCGCCCATCAGCCGCAGATTGGCCTCGTGCGCGGGCAGCGTGGCGAACTCACCGCGCAGCTTCTTCGTGGCGGCCGCGTCGAACCCGTGCAACACGACCGCGTCACCGCCGGCGCGGCGGTGAGTCAGCCAGGTGATGGTGCGCGGGTCGGACTCCAGGCGATAACCGTCCTTGAGCCGGGGCGCGACGAGCAGCGACAGCGGAACCCCGCGACCCTGGAGCGCACGGGCGAACTCGTCGACCTCGCCCAGCGTCCGGTCATTGATCCCAGACACCGACACGATGAGTTGTCCAGCCACTCCCGCAGTGTGGCAATTCCAGGTGTCCGGACGGTGTCTGCCAGCTTGAGGTCAGGCAACCATTCGGTTCAGCCCGGCAGGACCGCCTCGATCGCGGCGACCACCTCGGGGGCGTTCGGCTCGGTTTGCGGACGGAACCGGTTGACCACCCTGCCGCCGGGTGCGATCACGAACTTCTCGAAGTTCCACTGAATGTCGCCGGCCTTGCCGTCGCCGTCGGCGACAGTGGTGAGCTCGGCATACAGCGGGTGCCGGTCGTCGCCGTTGACATCGGTCTTCGCCAACAGCGGGAACGTCACACCGTAGGTGGTGGAACAGAACGTCTGGATCTCCTCCGCCGTCCCGGGCTCCTGCCCCATGAACTGGTTGCAGGGCACCCCGATCACGGTCAGGCCGCGGTCCCCGTAGTCGCGGGCCAACTGCTCGAGCGCGCTGTACTGCGGGGTGAGGCCGCATTTGGACGCGACGTTGACCAGCAGGATGGCCCGGTCGGCGTAGTCGCCCAGCGAGGTGGGCTTGCCGTCGAGCGTGGTCAGCGGGATGTCGGTCAGACTCATGCCGGTGAGGTTACCTCGTGCTCTTCGGCCCCGGCGGTGGCCAGCAGCCACGCGTACTGGAACGCTGCTTCCTTCCACCGCTCGTAGCGGCCGCTGATTCCGCCGTGGCCTGCGGCCATCTGCGTCTTCAACAGCACCGGATGGCCGTCGGTCTTGGTGTGCCGAAGCGCGGCAACCCACTTCGCGGGTTCGACGTAGAGCACCCGGGTGTCGTTGAGCGACGTCATCGCCAGGATCGCCGGGTACTCCTTGGCTTCGACGTTCTCGTACGGCGAATAGGACTTCATGTAGAAGTAGACGTCCTTGTTCTCCAACGGGTTTCCCCACTCGTCCCACTCCGTCACCGTCAACGGCAGCGACGGGTCGAGGATCGTGGTGAGCGGGTCCACGAACGGAACCTGCGCGAGAATCCCTGCGAACAGGTGCGGCGCCAGGTTCGCGACCGCGCCCATCAGCAGACCACCCGCACTGCCGCCGAGGGCTACCAGGTTCTGCGGCCGGGTCAGGCCGGTGTCGACGAGATGCTGTGCCACCGCGATGAAGTCGGTGAACGTGTTGCGCTTCTCCAGCAGCTTGCCGCGCTCGTACCAGAGCCGCCCCATCTCGCCGCCACCACGGACGTGGGCGACGGCGAAGACCATGCCGCGGTCGAGCAGCGACAGGCGCGCCACCGAGAACCGCGGGTCTTCGGACGACTCGTAGGCCCCGTAGCCGTACAGCACTGTGGGAGCGGGGAATTCGATGCCAGCCTTGTGGACGATCGAGATCGGGACGCGGGTGCCGTCGTCGGCGAGCGCCCAGTCGCGGCGCTCGACATAGTCCTCGCGGCGGTAACCGCCGAGCACCGGCTGCTCGCGCAGCAGGGTGCGCTCGCCGGTGGCGAGGTCGAGGTCGTAGATCCGCAGCGGCGTCACGTAGGAGGTGGTGCCGACCCGCAGTTTGGGCGTCGACCAGTTCGGGTTGCCCGCCAAGCCGGACGAGGCCAGCTCGGAGTCGAAGGCGATCTCCTCGGGGGTGCCGTACCCGTCGGCGCCGATGGGCCACAACTGGATTCGCGGCAGCGCCTCGCGACGGTAGCTGATCACCAGCTGGTCGGCGAAGGCGTCGACGCCGTCGAGACGGACATCGTCGCGGGCCTCGATCAATGTGCGCTGGTCGGTGGGGTCGCTGACCGGCGCCTCGACGAGGGTGAAGTTGACCGCACCGTCGTTGTGCAGGATCAGGAATCGGTCCTCACCGCCGATCACGGCGTGGTCCACCGAATACTCGACGCCGTCGCGGCGCGGCAGCACCGAGATGAACTCCGCGTTCGGGTCGGCGGCATCACCGAACCACACCTGCGAGGTGATCGCCGAGCCGGCGGCGATGATCACGTACTTGTTGCTGCGGGTGCGGCCCATGCCGACCCAGAACCGTTCGTCGGGTTCGTGGAAAACCTGCTCGTCGGGCTGCCCGGAGCCGAGCCGATGGCGCCACACGGTGTCGGGGCGCCAGGCCTCGTCGACCGTCGTGTAGTAGACCGTCGCATTGTCCGCTGCCCACGTCACGCCGGAGGAGATTCCGGCGATCTCGTCGGGGTACAGCTCACCGGTGCGTAAGTCCTTGAACCGCAGCGTGTATCGCTCGTCGCCGACCGTGTCGACCGAGTAGGCCAGCAGGTGACCGTCGATGCTCACGCTGCTGGCACCGAGGGAGAAGAACTCGTATCCGTCGGCCTCGGCGTTCTCGTCGAGCAGCACCTGCTCGCCGGGGATCTCGGTGTCCTCGTCGAAGACCGGCGGATTCCAATCGTCCGGCCCGGCGACCGGGCAGCGGCAGTGCGCCCCGTACTGCTTGCCTTCGAAACTGCGGCCGTAGTACCACCACTCACCGCGGCGGGTGGGAACCGACATGTCGGTCTCCTTGGTGCGCGCCTTGATCTCGTCGAAGATCTTCTGCCGCAGCGGCTCCAGATGGGCGGTGGCCTTATCGGCGTAGGCGTTTTCGGCTTCGAGGTGTGCGATGACCTCCGGATCGGACTTCTCGCGCAGCCATTCGTAGGGGTCGACGAAGACGTCCTCGTGGAAAACACGCTCGGTGTCGACCCGCTTGGCGATGGGCGGATTCATGCTCATGCTCCGATCCAGTCGGCGAACGACAGTCCCGAGATGCGTTCGTAGGCTTCGATGTAGCGCGCGCGGGTGGCGGCGACGATGTCGTCGGGCAGCGGCGGTGGAGGCGTGGAACCGTAACGGTCCCAACCCGATTCGGGGCCGGTGAGCCAGTTGCGGACGAACTGCTTGTCGAAGCTGGGCTGCACCTGCCCCACTGTGTAGGTGTCGGCAGGCCAGTACCGCGAGGAGTCCGGAGTGAACACCTCGTCGGCCAGCACCACCCGGTCGTCGGCGTCCACACCGAACTCGAACTTGGTGTCCGCGATGATGATGCCCTTGGTCAGGGCGTGGTCGGCGGCCTGCATATAGATCTGCAACGTGCGCTCGCGCAGCTGATTGGCGCGCACCGCGCCGACGATCTCGATGGTCCGGTCGAACGAGATGTTCTCGTCGTGCTCGCCGATCTCGGCCTTGGTCGCCGGGGTGAACAGCGGAGTGTCGAACCTGCTCGCCTCGACCAGGCCGGGCGGCAGCGCGATGCCGCAGACCGTGCCGTCGCGCTGGTAGTCCAGCAGGCCCGAGCCGGTCAGGTAACCGCGGGCCACACATTCGATCGGCACCATCTCGAGCTTGCGCACCACCAGCGCACGACCCAGGACCTCCTCGGGGATCCGCGGGTCGTCGGGCGGGCCGGCCAGATGGTTCGGCGCGTCGATGTAGTCGAAGAAGAACACGCTCATCGCGGTGAGGATGCGGCCCTTGTCGGGGATCAGGCTGTCCAGGATGTAGTCATAGGCCGAGATCCGGTCGCTGGCGACGAACAGCAGGTGCTCGTCGTCGATGGCAAAGATCTCGCGGACTTTACCGCTGGCCAGGTGCTGATAGTCGCTCAGAGCGGGGCGGGGCATCGCGTCAGCCTAACGGCCGCTGACCCGGCGCGATTGTGCTGGGATCAAGCCATGAGATCGCGCTTCCTGCCCTACGCCACCACCCCGGGCCGGCTGCTCGGACAGTTGGTCAGCGACATGGCCGTCGCGTTGTGGATCACGGTGTGGGTTCTGGTCGGGCTCGGGGTGCACAGCGCGGTCGCGACGATCGCCGACGTCGGCCGCCAGGTCAACGACGGCGCGACCGGCATCTCGGACAACCTGCACTCCGCCGGCGACAGTGCGCACAAGATCCCGCTGGTCGGCGACACTGTCGCCAAGCCGCTGCGGGCGGCCAGCGAGGCCGCCCTGGACCTGGCCGGCGCGGGGCACAACCTCGACACCACAGCCACCTGGCTGGCGGTGTTGCTCGCGATCGCGGTGGCCGCGCCGCCGATCCTCGCGATCGGCATGCCGTGGCTGTTCCTGCGGATCCGGTTCTTCCGCCGCAAGTGGACGGTCATCGCCCTGACCCGCACACCCGCTGGCGAACAACTGCTCGCGTTGCGGGCGCTGGCCAACCGGCCACTGCGCAAGCTCACCGAGGTCAACGTGGACCCCGTGGGCGCCTGGCGGCGCGAGGATCCGTATGCGATTCGCGGGCTCGCCGCACTCGAGCTGCGCTCGGCAGGCGTCGCCGCGCCGCGCTACTGGCGGACTTCGGCGCGATAACCGGAGCTGTACCCCTTGTTCTGTTCGGGGACATCGCTGACAGTTGTATGTCTCGGGACATCGCTGACACCTGGGTAGTGGCTGGGACCAGCATGGTTCATGGCCCAGAAGGTGACGGCGATGGACATTCGCATGGCTGCAGCATTGGCCGGGCAGATCGAGAACGTGGCGCAGTTTTGCCGCGATAGCGGTATCAGTAGGCAGACGTTCTACAAGTACCGCCGACGATTCCGCGAGGACGGTATCGCGGGGCTGCAGGAGCTCTCGCGGCGTCCGTTGAGGTGTCCGGGTCAGACTCCGGTCGAGATCGAGGAACTGATCGTGTTGCGGCGCAAGCAGTTGATTGAGCAGGGCCTCGATCACGGCGCCCAGTCGATCGTGTGGTCGCTGCAGCGCGACGGTGCCGCGGTGCCGTCGGTATCGACGGTGTGGCAGGTCCTGACCCGCCGCGGGGCGATCACCCCGCAGCCGCAGAAACGCCCGAAGTCGGCGACCAAGCGGTTCGTCTTTGATCGGCCCAACGAGTGCTGGCAGTCCGATTGGACCGGTTGGGCGCTGGCCGATGGCGCTGCGGTGGGTATCGCGGGCAGTCTCGATGATCACTCCCGCTACATGGTGGGGTTGCGTGCCTGCGCTGGTGATGCCGACGCCGCGCTGGTCTGGGAGGTGATCCTGGCCGGCATCGACGAATGCGGGATTCCGTCGATGTCGTTGTCAGACAACGGACTTGTCTACACCGGACGGTTCCGCGCCTATGAATCGGCGTTTGAGACCAACCTGCGGGCACTGGGCGTGCGGACCATCAATTCGGCGCCATTTCACCCGCAGACCTGCGGCAAGATCGAACGGTCCTGGAAGACGTTGAAGAAATGGCTCACCGCCCGCGACCCCGCCGCCACCCTCGACGAGCTCAACGCCCTGCTCGAGCAGTTCCGCAGCTTCTACAACCACCAGCGGCCCCACCGCGCCCACCGAGGCGCCACCCCCGCCGAAGTATTCCACGCCACCGCCAAGGCCCGGCCCGCTGACCGACCGGTACCGGCCCCAGTTATGGTCAGCCGCCACACGGTTGGCGAAACCTCGGGATACATCTTCGTCGCGCCCTACAAAGTCAACGTCGGACTGCGCTGGGCCGGCCACGACTGCGACGTCATCCGCGACGGCGAGCACATCACCATCCTCAGCGGCACGGCCCTGGTCCGATCCTTCACCGCCGACCCCACTCGCAACTACCAGCGCAGCGACAAAACCACCCGGACCTACCGCACCCGCGAACCCAAACCGACATCATGAATGTCAGCGATGTCCCGAGACATAAGTGTCAGCGATGTCCCGAGACACCACACGGAGCTGTACCCCGGTTAGCGCGCCAAACCTTGACACCGCGGCTCCACGATCGCAAAGTAATTAATCAAATGATTGATTACTGCCTCAGGGAGGTCGCTCGATGACGTCTACAGCCCTGCCCGGTGAATGGGTCGAGCACGCACCGGGACTCGAAGATCTCGCGGGGAGCTTCAGGTCTCAGGTCTCAACCGACCGCTACCGATCTCGCGAGTACGCCGACCGTGAGCGCGCGGCGATCTGGATGAAGACGTGGCAGATCGCCGGCCGGATCGACGACCTGCCCAAGGTCGGCGACTGGATGGAATACAAGCTCTACGACCAGTCCTTCCTGATCGTGCGGGGCAAGGACGAGCAACTGCGCGGCTTCGTCAACGCCTGCCGGCATCGCGGCAATGCCCTCTGCCAGGGTCGCACCGGCAACGCCAAGCGCGGCTTCCTGTGCCAATACCATCTGTGGTCCTACGACCTCGACGGCCGACTCAAGGGACTGCTGCGGGAAGAGAACGCCGGCGGCCTCGACAAGAGCGACAACTCGCTGATCGCGGTTCCGGTCGACACCTTCGGCGGCTTCGTCTTCATCAACCCGGATCCCGAGGCCCAACCGCTCGCGGAGTGGATCGGCGAGGAGGCCATGGCGACGCTGGCGCCGTATCACCTCGAACTGATGTCCACGGTGATGAACGTCCGAGAAGCGCTGGACTGCAACTGGAAAGTCGTGATGGACGCCTTCAACGAGGGCTATCACGTCAATGGTGTGCACCCACAACTGTTGGCAGTGCTCAACATTCAGCCTGAGACCACGCGCTACAAGTTCTTTGAGAACCACACCATCGCGATGGCCCCCTTCGAGGTCGTGGGCGCCACCCCGGAAAAGCAGGTCGAGGGCACGCTGTCGCTGCCCGAGACCTTCCCGGGAACGGTCGCGGTGATCCCGCGCTTCCAGGAACTCGTCAAGGAGTACACCGCGGACGACGGCTCGATCGACTTCCCCGACGGTGTCACGGCGCGCACGCTGCTGCAGAAGGCTACCCGTGCGCACTTGACCGAGATGGGCTTGGACGTCAGCGGCCTCACCGATGCTCAGATGAGCGACAACCACGGCTGGTTTCTGTTCCCCAACTTCATGATGACCATCCGGGCCGGCGAGTGCCACGTGATCCTGGCCAGGCCGCACCCGGACGGGGACCCCAACCGGTGCATCTGGCATGTGGCGAGCTACATGTATCTGCCACCCGAGATGGCCGACGCCTTCACCGTGGACCTGACCGAGGTCGACGAACCCGGCAGCTACAAGTATTTCGAAGCGCTGCAACAGGATTACGAGCAGATGCAGCGTCAACAGTCCGGCCTGCGCAACGAGAACCTCGATCACCTGATGCTGGTGAACGAAGAGATCGTCGTCGCAAAATTTCACGACACCATGGACCGATGGATGGCAGGAAAGGCAGCACAGTGAACCTCGAAGACCGCATCGCCCTACACAATCGGATGGCTCGGGCCTACGGTGACGCCTACCTGCGCCAGGGTGTGCAGGACGGCGAAAAGTTCGTCGACGTCTGGAAGTTCCACCCGGACTGCATGTATGCCTCGCCGTACTTCACCGGCGACGAGGCATTCAAGCTCAGCGAGTTCCCCGAAGAGTCCGCCCGCGCGTCGACCATGGAGGCCAAGGTCTACTCGCTGCGTTTCCCCGACTGGAAACCGGTCGACTTCAAGCACTGGCCGGCCGATAACGGCTTCGTGATGAAGACGCGCTGGCAGGGCACCAACAAGGACACCGGCACTGTAATGGGTTTCTACTCATACAGTTTCATCGACACCGACGACAACGGTGAGGTCGTGCGCTGGGAAACCCACATCAACAGTGAGTACAGCGACTTCCTCGACGTCGCGATCGGGGTGCACGGCCCATTCCACGGAACCCACGAATACACCGACGCGTTGGATCGCCGGCTGGCCGAAGAGGGGCTGACCGTCTGATGACCCCATCGGACACCGTGCTGGAGTACAGCCGGTTGATGAAGCGGTTGGTTGACGAGGCCAAACAACCGGGCTTCACCGCCGACAGCTGGGCGCCGCTGGCCGAGCTCATCGACACGCAGAACTTCGTGCGGGTAGGCAACTTCAAAGAGGTGATGGACTGGGACACCTACGTCGCGTTCCTGACCAACTGGGCGGCGTCCTCGGAGTGGGAGTCGGAATTCAAGCGGGTCACCGAGGCCGGCAACGCGGTGTTCCTGGAGCTCGAAGAGCACAGCCGAATCGGCGAATTCAGCAACTCGGTGAACTCGGTGTCGGTCTATGAGTTCGACGAACGCGGGAAGATCACCCGTATCGACGTATATCTCCAAATGGCCCTACCCGATCCCGATATGCTCGCCAGTTACGAGGGTGTCGAGATCTGACGATAGGGAACCGATGAAGGCTTCGGTCGATCCGGACCGCTGCGCCGGCCACGGCGACTGCGTGTCGACCTGCGCGGACGTATTCGCCTGGACTGCTGACGGCTATGCCGAAGTCGTGCTCGACGAGATTCCCGACCAGTTCAAAGATCTCGTCGTGAAAGCCGTGCAGGACTGCCCGGAGCACGCGATCAGCGCGGAAGGCTAGTGGCCGACTACGACTACGTCGTGATCGGGGCCGGGTCGGCCGGCTGTGCCGTCGCCGCGCGCCTGGCCGAAGGACCGTCGCGCGTCCTGCTGTTGGAGGCGGGCGGCTCCGACCGCCGGCTGACGGTCCGCGCACCGCTGGCCTTCGCCGCACAGATGGGCGGCCCCACCGACTGGGACTACCGCACCGCACCCGAGCCGGCATGCGACAACCGGATCATTCCGCAACCGCGCGGCCGGGTCCTCGGTGGCACCAGCTCGATGAACGCGATGGTGTGGATACGCGGCACCCGGATCGACTACGACGGCTGGGACCTGCCCGGCTGGGGCTGGTCCGATGTCGAGCAGGTGTTCCGACGCATCGAGTCGCACTACCTCGGCGGCCCGACCCACGGGACATCCGGCCCGGTGCGCATCACACGGCTGCCGGAGCCCGACGTGACGTCCATCCGCTGGCTCGACAGCGCGCGGGCCGCCGGTGTCAGCGCCAACGAGGACATCGGCGGACCCGATCTCGATGGATCGTCCATCGCGCCGGTGACGGTCTGGAAGGGCCAGCGGTGGAACACCGCGCGGGCGTATCTTTCTGCGGCACGCCGACGTTCGAACTTCGCGGTCGTGACCGGTGCCCTGGTGCATCGCGTGGTGTTGCGCGACGGCCGTGCGGTGGGTGTCGAGTACGAGCGCAAGGGACAGCGGCACATCGTCAACGCCAACCGCGAGATCATTCTGTCGGCCGGCGCCTACGGCACGCCGCACCTCTTGCAGCTCTCCGGAATCGGCGCCGCCGACCACCTCCGGACCGTCGGAATCACACCCGCCGTCGAAAGCCCCAAGGTCGGGTCCAATCTCACCGATCATCCTGCGGCGGCGATGAGTTGGGATGTGCGGCTCGGGTTCGTCGGACTGTCGGATGCGCAGAAGCCACAGTGGTTGCTGCGCTGGATCCTTCGCCGCACCGGGAAGTTCACCAGCAACGCGATGGAGGCCATCGCGCAGGTCCGATCCGATCCCGGCTTGCCCGCGCCGGACTTCCAGCTGATCCACTCCCCCAGCTACGTCAACCTGGTGGCAATGGAACGCGAGCTGCGTCGCGCCTCCTCGGTCCTGCAGTCCTTCTGGACGCCAAAGAGTCGCGGTACGGTGATGGCGCAATCGGCGGATCCGCATGCGCCACCGGAGATCCGGCTCAACACGCTGGCCGATCCCGCTGATGTCGCGGCGTTCATCCGCATTGTGCGGCGCACCCGTGAGATCGTCGCCGCCGAGCCGTTCGCCTCGGTGATCACCACCGAACTGCACCCCGGACCGGATGTCGTCACCGACGCTCAGATCGAGGCCTGGCTGCGCGGTTCAGTCGCGACCACCGGGCACCCCGCCTGCTCGGCAGCCATGGGCAGCGATCCCCACAGTGTGCTCGACGAGAGACTCAGAGTGCGCGGTGTCCACGGGCTTCGGGTGGCCGACGCATCGGTGTTCCCGTGCATTCCGCGGGCCAACACCAACGCGCCGGCCATCATGGTCGGTGAGCGGTGCGCCGACTTCGTCAAGGCCGACCAGTGAGCCTCTTTGACGCTCACTTCCACATCATCGATCCACGTTTTCCCTTGGTGCCCAACAACGGCTACCTGCCGGAGGCGTTCAGCGTTGCCGACTACCGCAGGCGGGTCGAACCGCTGCACGTGACCGGCGGTGCGGTGGTCAGCGGGTCCTTCCAGGCCTTCGACCAGAGTTATCTGAAAGATGCTCTGGTGCAGCTCGGTTCAGGATTCGTCGGCGTCACCCAGCTCCCGGTCGATACGACGGACGACGACATTCTCGCGTTGCACCGCGCCGGTGTCCGGGCAGTTCGGTTCAATCTGTACCGCGGCGGCTCGGCAACACTCGACGACGTGGACACCCTCGCCCGGCGCGTGCACGACGTGGCCGGCTGGCATTCCGAGTTCTACCTCGACGCCGCCGACTTCGCCGAACTCGAACCCATCCTGGCACCCTTGCCACAGATCAGCATCGACCACCTGGCCATGTCGGACGATACGCGCGGGACGCTGCTGCGTCTGGTCGAGTCCGGAACCGTGGTCAAGGCAACAGGATTCGGCCGGATCAGCGTCACCGATCCCGATGCCCTGATGCGCGCCATCGTGACCACGAATCCCGCTGCCCTGATCTTCGGCAGCGACCTACCCTCGACCCGCGCGGCGATCCCGTTCCAGGACAGCGATATCGAGCGCATTGCCGATGCCGTCGGCGCCGACCATGTCGATGCGGTGCTTGGCGCCAACGCGCGAGCCTTCTACCGGCTCTGAGAAAACAACTGGCCGCGCAGCAGCTGTTTGAGCGCGGCGACCGTCGCGTGGTATTCCGCGGGAGGTGGTGCGCTGGCGGCGTATTCGTTCAGGCCTCGGAAGACCAGGTACACCGCGTCGGCCGCGCTCTCCACCTCCACGCCGCGCCCCAACACCTTCTCGCGGGCCCCCTGTTCGAGGATGTCGCGGATCAGGTTGCGCAGCGCCACGAATCGAGAGTCGCTGTTCTCGGCGAGATGCAGGTGCTGCGGGCTCTCGGCCCGGATGGCCCGGTCGAAGGCGACGGCAAGCGGGTAGTCCTGCATCACCCGCACACTCTCGTCCAGGACGGCCATCAGCTTGTCCAGCGTCGCGGCGTTCTCCTCGGCGGCCTGTTCGAGCCTCGGCACCGCGATGGTCGCGACCTCGTCGAACGTCGCCTTGACCAGCTCGGCCTTGTTCGGAAAGTAGTGATAGAGGCTGCCGCTGGTCATGTTCGCCTCGCGGGCGATCTCGCGGATCGTCGTTCGGGAGTAACCGACCTCGGCGACGCAGCGCATCGTCGCCTCGAGGATCCGCCGCCTCGTCTCCTCGCTGTTGGCGCCCACCGGCCGGCCGAGGAGCGAGGAATTGGCCGACGCTGCACCTTTGGGTTTCGCCATCGCTTCCAGAAGCTTCTCACAGTCGCGATGCGATCGGTTAGAGTCCGCGTCGTGGGAGACCTCATCGACAACGTCGCCGTCGTCACCGGCGCGGCCCGCGGCCAGGGCCGCAGTCATGCCGTGGCGCTGGCCGCCGAAGGCGCGGACATCATCGCCATCGACCGCTGCGCCGATATCGACTCGATCCCCTACCCGCTGGCCTCCAAGGAGGACCTCGACGAGACCGTCCGCCTGGTCGAGGCCCAGGGGCGCCGGGTCGTTCCCGTCGTCGCCGACGTCCGCGACCTGGCCGCGTTGCAGGCCGGCGTGCAGAGCGGCGTGGACGCTCTCGGTGACGTCGACATCGTTGTGGCCAACGCCGGGGTGGTGGCGATCGGGCTGAAGGATCCGCTCGACACCGACGTGTACCGCGACATCGTCGAGACCAACCTGAACGGGGTCTGGCACACCATCGCGGCCACGGTGCCCTCGATCATCCGCAAGGGCCGCGGCGGCGCCATCATCTTGACGAGCTCCGCGCAGGGACTCGTCGGCAAGGGCGGCGACGGCAGCGCGGCGATGTTCGCCTACGCCGCCGCCAAGCACGGTGTCGTCGGGCTGATGCGCTCGGCGGCCAATGCCTATGCACAGCACAACATCCGGGTCAACACCGTGCACCCCAGCGGTGTCGGCACCCCGATGATCCTCAACGACCACACGCTCAAGACGTTCCAGGAGAACCCCAACGGTGCCGCACTGTCGGCGAATCTGTTGCCGGTCCCCTTCGTCGAGGCCGAGGACGTCACGAACGTCGTGGTGTTCCTGGCAAGCCCGAAGGCCCGCTATATCACCGGTGTCGCTTTACCGGTCGATGCCGGACACGCGGTGATGTGAACGCAGGTACAGCAATCCGCTGACGGTCACGATCAGCCACGCCGCGAACGCCACCCAGAAGAACACCAGCGACGTGGTGACGAACGCAGCCACTCCGGTTTCGCGCGACATCGCGAACGTCGCCGCCGAGTACATGCCCAGCGGGAACACCATCGCCCACCACACACCCCGAAACCCCCACGCGCCGGGAAGATTCAGGCGCCGGATCGCGAAGTAGACCAGCACCGGAATCCACAGTGTCGCAAGCACCCAGGTGACCACGGTGATCGCCACCACCGCATCCGCGGGCCACACCCGATGAATACGATCACCGGCCAGGGTCGCGATCGCCAGGCCACCCATCAGGATCCAGCCGTCCGGTTCGAACCCGCCGGGATCCAGCCGTTCGTGGAACGCCCGCCACAAGATCAGCGCCGTCATCACGGCGTACACCACGAGCGCCAGCGCCCAGAACACCAGCGCGCCGAACAGCCAGTGCAGGTCGGCGGCCAGGATCGCCACGCCCGACGTCGCCACACTGGCCAATTCCCATGCGCCGTGCGAACAGTCGCGCAATCCGATCCAGCGAATCCGCCACATTCGGCGGATCACCACCGGCGTCAGTGTGAGCCAAAACTGCAGTGCCAGCGCGGCCAGTATCCACAGCGCGATCCGATACTCGGCCAGCCGCGCTCCCAACACCGCGCACGCCGCCACGTAGGTGAACATCCGCAGCAGAACGTCAGGGTCGCGAAAATCCGGTGGTGATCGCCGCCAGGACAGCGCACACGCCACAACGAGCACCGGCAGCGCACAAGCCGCAATCACGGCCAGCGCCAAGCTGATCCAGCGATACCCGTGGTCGGCCGCGGAGATCGAGACGATGCCCGTGGCCATCACCGCCGCGAACACGTCGGGCGGTGGCCGCATATCAGCCAAGTTCGACGAACATGTGCCGGATGCCGGTGTGCCGGTTGCTCCGGGCCCACTCAACCGGCTTGACCACGCGGATCTCAGAGAAGCGGCTCAGCAGTTCTTCGTAGAGGACGCGGAGCTCGAGGCGGGCCAGGTTGGCGCCGAGGCAGTAGTGCACGCCCTGACCGAACCCCAGGTGCGGGTTACGTTTACGGCCGACATCGAAACAGTCCGGATCGTCGAACACCGACCCGTCGCGGTTGGCCGAACCCTCCCAGACCAGTACCTTGTCACCGGCGCGGATCGCGCAGCCACCGAGTTCGGTGTCCCGGGTTGCGGTGCGCCGCTTCGACGGTGACGGCGAGGTCCAGCGGATGATCTCTTCCACGGCGGTCGGCAGCAGCTCGGGATCGTCCCCCAACCGGGCGCGTTGATCGGGATGTTGGGCCAGCGCCAGCAGGCCACCGGCCACCGCGTTACGCGTGGTTTCCGCACCGGCGCTGAACAGCAGGTTGAAGAACAGGTAGAGCTCGATGTCGGTCAGCGACGGCGCATCCGGGTCGTCGACGGTGGCGTTGGCCACGACGGAGAGCATGTCGTCACCGGGCTCGGCACGCTTCTTCGCGATCAGCTCGGTGCCGTAGGCGAAGATCCGTGAGCCGGCCTCCTCGATCGACATCGTGCCGACCTCACCCTTGCGGGAGTCCCCGAAGTCAAAGCTCGGCTCGATCGCGCGGAACAACCAATGCCGTTCGCTTTCCGGCACTCCCAGCAGGATGCAGATCATCTGCATGGGCAGTTCGGCAGCGACGTCGACCAGGAAATCGAAGGGCACTCCGGGCTGTACGGCGTCCAGCAGAACCCTGGTGCGACGGCGGAGATCGTCTTCCACCCGGCTGATCATCCGCGGGGTCAGCCCCGAGCTGACCAGCCGCCGGATGTGGGTGTGGCGCGGATCGTCCATCATGTTGAGCACCTGACCGGCGATCGACAGATCCTGCAGAAGCGTGCCGCCGAACGGACGCTCGCCGCCGGTCACCGACGAATAGGTGTCCTGATCCCGAAGCACCGCAAGGGTTTCCGGGTGGGTGGCCACCGACCAGAAGCCCTCATTGTCCGGGGTGTTCTCGGTGGGCTCGTGCCAGTACACCGGCGCGTCGCGGCGATGGATCGCGAACAGATGATGCGGGAAGCCCTCGGCGAAATTATCGAGGTCGGTGAAGTCGATGTCGCGCAGCAACACTGGCGTCTACAGGATCGCGCCGGGAGTGTATTTGGCTGCGTCAGGGTAGGCGCTGACCACCTCGTCGACCGCCGCGATCACCTGGTCGACCTGACTGCCGGCCGCCCCGGTGAACGCCGTCCTGTCGGCCAGCGCGGCGTCCAATGCGGCCCGGTCGAGCGGCAACCGGTCGTCGGCGGCCAACCGGTCCAACAGATCCGGTTCGGCGCCCTTCTCGCGCATCGCCAGTGCGACGGCGACCGCATGCTCCTTGATGACCTCGTGCGCGGTTTCGCGGCCCACGCCGGCCCGGACCGCCGCGATCAACACCTTGGTGGTGGCCAGGAACGGCAGGTAGCGATCCAGTTCCCGCTTGATCACTGCGGGGTAGGCACCGAACTCGTCGAGCACCGTCAGGAACGTCTCGATCTGCCCGTCTATGGCGAAGAACGCATCCGGCAGCGCGACGCGGCGCACCACCGAACAGAAGACGTCACCTTCATTCCATTGCGCGCCAGCCAGTTCCGCGGCCATCGAGGCATAGCCGCGCAGAATGACCTGCAGTCCGTTGACCCGTTCGCAGCTGCGGGTGTTCATCTTGTGGGGCATCGCCGACGAACCGACCTGTCCCGGCGCGAACCCCTCCGTGACCAACTCGTGGCCTGCCATCAGCCGCACGGTGTGGGCGAACGACGACGGACCTGCGCCGAGCTGGACCAGCGACGAGAGCACGTCGTGATCCAGGGAGCGGGGATAGACCTGGCCGACGCTGGTGAAAACCGCATTGAAGCCGAGGAATTCGGCGACGCGGCGTTCCAGTTCGGCCAGCCGGACGGCGTCACCGTCGAACAGGTCGAGCATGTCCTGGGCGGTGCCCATCGGGCCCTTGATGCCGCGCAGCGGGTAGCGGTCGATCAGCTCGCGAATCCGCGTCAGCGCGACCAGTGTCTCCTCAGCGGCCGACGCGAACCGCTTGCCCAACGTGGTGGCCTGCGCGGCGACGTTGTGGCTGCGGCCGGCCATCACCAGATCGCGGTAGAGCAGCGCGCTCTCGGCCAGGCGGGCGACGACCGCAACCCCATGCGCATGCACGAGTTCCAGCGAGCGGCGAATCTGCAGCTGCTCGACATTCTCGGTGAGGTCGCGGCTCGTCATGCCCTTGTGCACGTGCTCGTGTCCGGCGAGGGCGTTGAATTCCTCGATGCGGGCCTTGACGTCGTGGCGGGTGACCCGCTCGCGGGCGGCGATCGACGCGAGGTCGACCTGCTCGAGCACCTTCTCGTAGTCCTCGACCACACCCTCGGGCAACGAGACGCCGAGCTCGGACTGGGCGCGCAGCACCGCCAGCCACAGCCTGCGTTCGGCGACGATCTTCGCTTCCGGCGACCAGATCGCGACCATCTCCGCGCTGGCATACCGTCCGGCCAGGACATTAGGGATTGTCACAACGCACTAGCTTACGGTCGTCGGGCAAGCTGGCCTGCGTGTACTTCGCCGGCGTCGACCTCGCGTGGGGTGAGCGCAACCCCACCGGGGTCGCGGTCGTCGACACAGGAGGGTCGCTGCGGCATGTCGCGGCGGCCGGGGACGACGCCGACATCCTGGCTCAACTGGCCCCGTACGTCACCGGTCCCTGTGTGGTCGCGGTCGACGCCCCGCTGGTCGTGACCAATCCGACCGGCACCAGGCCGGGCGAGACGCTGCTGAACCGGGACTTCCGCCGCTTCCACGCCGGGGCGTATCCCGCCAATACCGGGCTGGCGTGGTTCGCCGACGGCGGCCGCGGCGCCCGGCTGTGCCGGGCGATGGACCTGGACCTCGACCCGCGCTCCGCCTCGCCACGCAAAGCGTTGGAGGTGTTTCCGCACGCGGCCGGTGTCGTGTTGTTCGGCCTGGAGCGCACCCTGAAGTACAAGCACAAGACCCGTCGTGATTTCCCGCAGCTGCAGACCGAGCTGCTGCGGTTGATCGGCTACATCGAAGGCCTGCGCAACGCCAGCCCACCGCTGCGCGTTGACAGTGACGACGGCTGGTGTCAGCTCACCGAGTCGGTGCGCGCCGCGACCCGCAAGTCGCAGTTGCGCAAGGCCGAAGACCCGATCGACGCGGTGCTGTGCGCCTACGTCGCGCTGTTCGCCACCAGGCGACCCGACGACGTGACGATCTACGGCGACCCCAGCACCGGTTGCATCGTCACCCCGACACCGCCGTCGAACTAGGCTGCGGCAGAAGCATTTTCATGCCCGCAGGCCGGGCCACGTTTCCGACGTGCCGGTCAGCCGGCTGACTTGTTCCAGCAGGCGCCGCACCTTGGCGGGGTTCTCGTGACGCTGCCACCCGAACGTGGTCGGCCGCTGGCTTCGGTCATGCCAGAAATGGCCGGGCTTGGACTCGGGCCGGGTCGCGACCAGCCACACCGCGGTGTCGGCACCGTCGGCCACATCGCGCAGCAGCGGCCGGGTGACCGCCCGGAACCGCGGCAAGTATTCGGCCACGCCGGGGGTGTCCACCCAGCCGGGATGCATGCTCTCGACGCGGATGTCGGTGCCTGCCAGCCGGCGCGCCCACGAGTCGGCCAGTACCACCTGCATCTTCTTGGTGCGGGCGTAGGCGCGCACCCCGTTGTAGCCGCGCCGGAATTCCAGATCGTCGACCACCAGCGGTGAGCCATACATGCCGCCCGAGGACACCCACACCACCGACGCCCCGCCCGCCGCCCGCAGCAGCGGCAGCAGCCGCTCGGTCATCAGATGCGGGCCCAGCACGTGGGTGGCCAGCTGCACCTCATGACCCTGCCGGGTGAGGGTGCGTTCCTTGGGCATCAGACCGGCGTTGTGCACCAACCCGTTCAGCGCGGGCACCCGGTTGGCGAAGTCGGCGGTCCACTCCCGTACCGCATCGAGGTCCGAGACGTCGCAGACCTCGGCGATCACGTGGGCACCAGGCACCGACTCCCGGATCCCCGCGCATGACCTGTCGACCTTGTCGGCATTGCGGCCCAGCAGGTGCACGGTTGCGCCCAGCTCCGCGAACGAGCGCGCCATGGCCAGGCCGATTCCGGCGGTCGCCCCTGAGATCAACACTCGCTTGCCCAGCAGCGCCCGCGGCCCGGCGTCGGCGGCCCACCAATGCCGGCGCAGGCCGGAGCCGATCTTCGTGTAGCCGACGATCAACGCTCGGTCCATCACGCCGTCGAGCAGCTCCGCGGCCGGCCGGGCGAGACCGGAGAAATCCATGTCTACGAACGTAATCGCTCAGACCCGGACGGTGCGCTCATCGATCGGCGCCAACACGTCGATCACGTCCATCACGGTCGCCCTGGCGACCTCACGCGGACCGTCACCGTCGCTGACCAGAGCCGAGACCACCGCGCCGTCGACGGCGTGGATCAGCGCCCGCACCAGATCGATCCGCAGGGTGCGCCGCGAGCGTGCGACCGCTTCGGCCACCGCATCCACCCGCTGCCGAGACAGCCGATACTGGATCTCACGCAGTTCGGGATGGCGGGCGCACGCGATGTAGCGCTCGTACCGCGAGATCAACTCTTCGCTGCTCGCCTCGCCGTCCGGAGCACCGACCAGCATCTCCACGAGCACATCGGCGGTGGCCTCCGCGCCGCGTCGCCGGCGCGGCAGCGCGTCGACCCGGGCACGCAGCTGGGCGGTTTCCACCGCACAGATGTACTCGACGGCTTTGAGCACCAGATCGTCCAGCGACGAGAAGTAGTAGGTGGTCGACGCCAGCGGCAGACCTGCGCGGCGCGCGACGGCCCGATGGCGCACCGCCTCGAAGCCGCCTTCGCGCAGCAGCTCGGCGGCCGCGCTGATCAGCGCATACCGTCGTCGTTCCCCCTTCGGGGTCATCGCTGCCGTCACGTTCAGCAATGCTGCCAGCAGCGTCAGCGGGACATCGCTCTTTGGCGAAGAATCATTAACCTCGCTTTGACGCGGCACTAGGCTCGATCGCCCGCATCCGGCCACGATGGCAAGATGGCCCGCATGGCGAACCTGAGCCGTCGCGCAGTTCTGCGACTCGGCGCCGGAGCCGTCGCAGGTGCCGCGGGCGCCGTCGCCGCCGGCCGCATGCTGGATTCCGCGGCCACTCATGCCGGCCGTGACGTCGCGATGACCGGTGTCGGCGCTCCCCTGTCACCGCCTGCGCCGCTGGAGCCGCCGGCATCCGGTGTCGCCGCGCCCACAATGGTCACCGGCTCGTTCGTGTCGGCCGCGCGCGGCGGCGTCAGCACCAACTGGGCGATCGCCCGCCCGCCGGGGCAGACCACCCCATTACGGCCGGTCATCGCGTTGCACGGCAAGGGCCAGGACGCGGCGGGCGTGATGGCCGGTGGCGTCGAACAAGGTTTGGCTCAGGCGGTGGCGGCCGGGCTGCCGCCGTTCGCAGTGGTCGCGGTCGACGGTGGCGGCAGCTACTGGCACCAGCGTGCATCGGGCGAGGACTCCGGGAAAATGGTGCTCGACGAGCTGATCCCGATGCTGTCCGGTCAGGGGCTGGACACCTCCCGGGTGGCATTCCTGGGATGGTCGATGGGCGGCTACGGGGCGCTGCTGCTTGGCGCGCGCCTCGGACCGGCGCGCACGGCGGCGATCACCGCTGTCAGCCCGGCGCTGTGGCTGTCCTCCGGCGCAGCCGCGCCGGGCGCCTTCGACGGTCCCGACGACTTCGCCGCCAACAGCGTGTTCGGGCTTCCCGCGCTGGCCTCGATCCCGATCCGGATCGACTGCGGCAACAGCGACCCGTTCTACGCAGCAACCAAGCAGTTCATCGCCCAGCTGCCCAATCCGCCGGCCGGCGGCTTCTCCCCCGGCGGCCATGACGGCGGGTATTGGAGTTCGCAGCTGCCCGGTGAGATCGCCTGGATGGCACCACTACTCACGGCCTAGACGATGTTGACGGTGTCGAGGAACGCCGTCGCGTAGTCGACGTCCCCGCTGATCCGCACATCTCGGTCACGCCAGGCGGCCCGCCGGGTTCCCCATTCCGGAAACTCCAGCGCTAGCCCGGTGATCTCCGCGGCTGCGCCGCCGCCCGGACCCGCCGCGACGCCACCGTCGGCGCCGACGCGCCACGTGCCACCGCCCGGTCCGGTCAACGTGATGTCCAGCGGCCGATCCAGCCATGCCGGAGTGGCCGCCCGGGTCTGGTTGGACAACACCGCCATCATCCACTCCAGAACGACGGCCATCCGGTTGGCGTCGGTACCCGGCGCGGGGCGGTCCAATGCCGGCGCCATGTCATGACGCAGGTGGGTGTGGTGGTCGAAGACCATCGCGCCGGTGAGCACCCGCAACGGAAAGCGGCCGAGCTCCCCCAGCGCCATCGGCACGCCACCGAGGGGACGACGACCCATCAGGGGAAAGACCGCGGCTGCCACCCCGCTCCACCGTCGATACTCGGCCAGGACGTCAGGCCCGGAGCGATCTCGTCGGCTGTCCACCATCAGATCGTTGGCGGCTTCGATGTCGTTGGTACGCATCAGTTTTGCCGCGGCAGGGCTGAACATTGCGCGGCAGCCGGTGCCCATGTGCGCGACGACGTCCTGAATCCGCCAGCCTTGGCAGCGGCTGTCCATCCGCCACTGCGCGGGCTCGAGACCGGCGCAGAACGCCAGCACGTCAGCTCGTTCGGCCTTGAACGCCGCGCCGCGGTCCAGGGTCACGTGCGCCATGATTGTCTCCCGTTCTGGAATTGTCTACAGTCGCAGTTACTGTCAACCATTCGATAAGCCTTCCGGCAGCCCTTCGCGAGGAGATCATGACCGTCGAAAGCCCACCGCTCTCCCCGCGGCCGTACCACCCGCTCGACATCTCCGCGCCGGACTTCTGGACGGCCGACTTCGCCACCCGCGACCGCACGTTCGCGCAGCTGCGGGCCGCTGACGGGTTGTCCTGGCATGCGCCGGTGTCGTCGGTCTTCCCCCATTCGGAGACCGGATATTGGGCGATCACCCGCCATGCCGACATCAAGTACGTCAGTCAGCACACGGACATCTTCAGTTCGGCGTTGGGCATGAGCGTCGACCCCCTCCCGGCCGAGGTTCAGCAGGCCACGAGTTTCTTCCTGGCCATGGATCCGCCGGAGCACACACTGTATCGGCGGTTGATCAGCGCGACGTTCACCCCGAAACAGGTTCGTCGCATCGAGGCCCAGATTCAAGCCAACGCCGCCGACATCGTGGACCGGCTGATCGAGCGGCTGCGCGACGGCGAGGAGATCGACTTCGTCACCGAATGCTCGGCGAAGCTCCCGATGCGGACCGTCTCGGACATGATCGGCATCGCTCCCGCCGACCAGGAAGCGGTGGCGTACGCGGCCGAAAGCCTGTTCAGCGCCACCGATGACGACTACGCCAGCTTCGAGGAGCGCGCCACGCACGCGCTGACCCAGATTGGCATCCTGACCAGTTCCGGTATCGAGCTGGCTCAGCTGCGGCGTCGCGAGCCCCACGACGACCTGATGGCCAACATCGTCAACGCCGAGGTCGACGGCCACCAGCTCACCGACATCCAGATCGGCTCGTTCATGGTGCTGCTCGCCTCCGCAGGCAATGACACCACCAAGCAGACCACGTCCCACGCGTTCAAGGCGCTCGCCGACAATCCAGGCCAACGCGCTTGGCTGATGGACGATTTCGACGCGCGGATCGGGCCGGCCGCAGAGGAGTTCATCCGGTGGGCCACTCCGGTGCTGAACTTCGCCCGGCATGCGACGGTCGACACCGAGCTGGCCGGCACGCAGATCAAGGCCGGCGAGAAGGTGGCGTTGTTCTACTGCTCTGCCAACCGCGACGACGCGGTGTTCGACCGCCCCGGAGAGTTCGACATCACCCGCTCGCCCAACCCGCACTTCGGTTTCGGTGGCGGCGGCCCGCACTTCTGCCTGGGCGCCAACCTTGCCAGGACCGAACTGCGGCAACTGTTTCACCAGCTGCTCACCCGGCTACCGGAGGTTCAGGTCGGCGAGCCGGAATACCTGCACAGCAATGTGATCCACGGCGTCAAGCGGTTGCCGGTCAAGCTGGTGTGATGCGTCCTTCGGCGGCTGCCAACGCGATATCGCTGCGGAAGTGGCTGCCCGGCAAGCGAATCGAGTTCACGATCCGGTAGGCCTCCTCGCGCGCCGCCACCAGGTCGGCTCCGGTGCCGACGACCGAGACTACGCGTCCACCGGAGGACACGATGGTGCCGTCGTCGCGCCGCGCGGTGCCGGCATGGAGGACGCCGTCGGCCTCGGACCCGGTGATCACATCGCCGACCCGCGGACGGCCCGGATAGTTCTCGGCGGCCACCACGACCGTGACGGCGTATCCGTCGCGCCACTGCAGTGGGCCGGCGTCGGCCAGCGTTCCGGTCGCGGTGGCATGCAGCAACTGCCCGAGTGGTGATTCCAGCAGGGCCAGGACGGCCTGGGTCTCGGGATCGCCGAAGCGGCAGTTGAATTCGACCACCGCGGGTCCGCTGCTGGTCATCGCCAGGCCCGCGTACAGCAACCCGGAGAATGCCGAGCCGCGGCGAACCAGTTCGGCCGCAACGGGTTCCACGACTCCGCTGACGATCGCGGACGTTGTTTCGGCGGATAGCCAGGGCAGTGGTGAATATGCGCCCATCCCACCGGTATTGGGTCCGGCGTCGAAGTCGGCGACCCGCTTGAAGTCCTGCGCGGGTAGCAGCGGAACCACCGTCGCTCCGTCGACCAGGCAGAACAGTGACACCTCGGGCCCGTCGAGGAAGGACTCGAGCAGCACCGGATGCCCGGAGTCGAGCAGCGACGCGGCATGCGCGCGGGCGACATCGCGGTCGTCGGTGACCACGACACCCTTGCCCGCAGCCAGCCCGTCATCCTTGACCACCCAGGCGGGCTGGCCGGCGGCGGGCCCGAACCGATCGAGAGCGGCATCGAGATGGGCGGGGTTGTCGACGGTCTCGCTGCCCGCGGTGCGCACCCCTGCCGCGGCCATCACATCTTTGGCGAACGCCTTGGAACCTTCGATCCGCGCGGCGTCTTTCGACGGCCCGAAGCACGCGATCCCAGCGGCCCGCACCGCGTCGGCGACACCGAGAACCAGCGGCACCTCGGGACCGATGATCACCAGATCGGCCTGCACCTTCTTGGCCAGGGCGGTGACCGCCTCGGCGGAGGTCACGTCGACGTCGTGCTGTTCGGCCACCGCCGCGGTGCCCGCGTTACCGGGCGCGACGGCCAGGAAGTCGACTTGGGGATCTTTGCGAAGGCCCAGCAACAGGGCATGTTCGCGGGCACCGGATCCGATCACGAGGACGCGCACGAGAGCACCCTATCGCCCGCATCGGTTACCAGGTGTCGACGAACCGCCTCGGTGGCGGGAGTTCGCCGCGCGCCGCTGCGGCGGCCAGCGTCGCGATGATCAGACCGCGGGTCTCCGCTGGGTCGATGACGTCGTCGACCTCGAAGATCTGAGCGGCGTTGAGCGCTTTGGCGTTCTCCTCCATCGCCGCGGTGGCCTCGGCAACCCGCTGTTCCCGCTCGGCGTCGTCGGAGATGGCCTCCAGCTCCTTGCGCATGCCCAGGCGCACCGCGCCCTCCAGCCCCATCGGGCCGAGATGGGCACCTCCCCACGCCACGGTCAGCAGCGGCTCGTGCAGGCTGCCGCCGGTCATCGCCTGCGCACCCAGCCCGTAACCGCGGCGCAGGATCACCGCCACCAACGGCACCCGCAGTGCGGCGCCGGCGACCAGCATGCGCGAGGCACGCCGCACCAGTGCCTCGGCCTCGGCGGCCGGGCCGACCATGTAGCCCGGGCAGTCGATGAGCGAGACGACCGGCAGCCCGAACGTGTCGCACAGTTGCAGGAAGCGTGCCGCCTTGTCGGCCGCCGCGGCGGTGATCGCCCCGGCCATCACCATCGTGTTGTTGGCGATCACCCCGACTGGGCGGCCGTCGATCCGGGCCAGCGCGGTCACCATCTCCGCGGCGAACTTCTCCCGCAGGAACGTCACCGACCCGTGGTCGGCGATCGTCTCGATGACGGGCTTGATCGGATAGGCCCGCCGGGCGCGCTCGGGAATGACTGTGCGCAAAGAGGTTTGGTCGGCGACATCGCCGGGTTCCGTGGCGCCTTGGAAGTATCCGAGTAGTCGCTTGGCCACTGCGACGGCCTCGGCTTCGTCGGCGACGACGACGTCGACGACACCGTTGGGTGACTGCACCGAAATGGGACCGACGGCATCGGGCGCGACGTCACCGAGCCCGCCGCCGGCGATCATCGCCGGGCCGCCCATGCCGATCGACGTGTCGGCGGTGGCGACGATGAGATCCGAGCAGCCGGCGATCACCGCGTTGCCCGCGAAACAGCGGCCCTTGACGATCGCGATGCGCGGCACCACACCGGACAACGCCGCCCACAGCTTGAAGGCTCGGGTCTCCAGCGACGACACGGTGGGGACGTCGGTGTCACCGGGCCGGCCGCCACCGCCCTCGGCGAAGAAGATCGTGGGCAATCGCATCCGTTCGATGAGCTCGAAGAGCCGGTCCTTCTTGCGGTGCCCGACGAAGCCCTGGGTGCCGGCGAGCACGGTGTAGTCGTAGGACAGGACCGCGCACGGGTGACCGTTGACCTGGGCGGTCCCGGCGATCAGCCCGTCCGCGGGGGTACGGGCGATCAGGTCGTCGAGGTCGCGGCGGCGGCGCTGAGCCGCGATCGCGAATCGCCCGTATTCGACGAAGGAATCGGCGTCCACCAGGTCAGCGATGTTCTCCCGGGCCGTGCGCCCGCCCGCGGCATGCCGGCGCTCCACCGCATCGGGTCGCGCCGCGTCCTCGGTCAACGCCCGGCGGCGCAGAAGTTCGGCGAGATCGGGGCGGTCGGTCATCCACCGAACCTAACGGGCATACACATAGCTCGAAGGTGTATGGTCGTTGCAAAGGTGCGCTACATCACAACGACAGCGAGGTAGACCATGACCACCGCCAGCGTGTGTCCGTTCGGAGCGGGCTTTGACTTCACCGACCCCGACCTGATCAAAGAGGGCATGCCCGTCGCGCAATTCGCGCAGTTGCGCAAGACCGCCCCGGTCTGGTGGAACGAGCAGCCGCTGGGCAGCACCGTCTTCGACGACGGTGGCTATTGGGTGATCAGCAAGCATCGCGATATCCGGGACATCTCCCGCGACGGCGACCTGTGGTCGACCAACGCCCAGGGCGTGGTGATGCGGTTCGCCGACGACATGACCAAAGACCAGGTCGACATCACCAAGGCGCTGCTGATCAACCACGACGCGCCCGAGCACACCCGGCTGCGCAAGCTCGTCTCGCGGCTGTTCACCCCCCGCGCCGTGGCCAAGCTCGAGGAGAAGCTCGCCGACGCCGCTCGCGACATCGTGGCCGCGGCCGCCGCGAAAGACACCGGCGATTTCGTCGACGACATCGCGATGCAGCTGCCGCTGCTGGCCATCGCCGATCTGCTGGGTGTCCCAGAAGCGGACCGCCAGAAGCTCTTTCACTGGACCAACAGCATCATGAATACCGATGACCCGGAGTTCAACGACGTCGACCCGATCGAGGCGAACGCCGAGCTGATGGGCTACGCGTACTCGATGGCCGAGGACCGCCGGAAGTGTCCGGCCGATGACATCGTGACCCGGTTGGTGGAAGCCGATATCGATGGCGAGTCGCTGAGCGAGGTCGAGTTCGCGTTCTTCGTCATCCTGCTGGCGGTGGCCGGCAACGAAACCACCCGCAATGCGATGACCCATGGAATGAACGCGTTCTTCGAAAATCCGGACCAGTGGGACCTTTTCAAGCGTGAGCGTCCGGAGACGACGGCCGACGAGATCGTCCGCTGGGCCACGCCCGTGCACTGCTTCCAGCGCACCGCGACCAGAGACACCGAAATCGGCGGTGTCACCATTCGCGAGGGGCAGCGGGCCGGGCTGTTCTACAGCTCGGCCAACTACGACGAGGAAGTCTTCGACAACCCGTTCCAGTTCAACATCTTGCGTGACCCGAACCCGCACCTGGGTTTCGGCGGCAACGGGGCGCACTTCTGCATCGGCGCCAACCTCGCCCGAATGGAGATCAAGTTGATCTTCAACGAGATCGCCAACCAGATCCCCGACATCAGCAAGCTCGGCGACCCGCAGCGGCTGCGGTCGGGCTGGCTCAACGGCGTCAAGCATTTGCCGGTCTCCTATCGCTAGCGCGATAACATCCCGGGTCATGGGCTACCCGGACTATCCGCCCTACCCCGGCTATCCGCCGCCGCCGGCCACGCCGACGCGTTCGGCGGCCGACCTGACGATCTCGATCGTCGTCATGGTCCTGACGGTGGTGGTCGGCGTGGGCGCCGGGTTCCTCGGACTCTTCTCGCTGGCCTTCCTCGACTACTGCCCGCCGGCGACATGCAGCGTCGACGGCGCGGTGACCGCGGTGATGACGTCGGTGGCCATCGCGGCGCTGATCGGCCTGATCGGCATCGTTATCGCGATCGTGCAACTGGTCCGGCGCAAAACGGCGTGGCCCTTCGCTGTTGGGGGCCTGGCGCTGTGCTTGGTCATGCTGTTCTTCGGCGGCATGGCGTATTCCGCGGCAGTGGGCGGCTGACATGCGCACCCACGGCTGGTCGGGGTCGGCACCCGCCACCGACGAGGAAGCAGTCGCTCGGATTCTGGCGGCGGCCAACCAGGCGATCGACGCCCGCGGCGCCGATCTGAGCATCGCCGACGTGGCCCGCACGTTGGGCGTCACCCGCCAAACGGTCTATCGCTACTTCCCCAGCACTGACGCGCTGCTGCAGGCCGCGGCCATGGCGGCGGCGAGCGGATTCCTCGACCGGATGGCCGAGCACCTGGCCGGCATCACCGACCCGGCCGAGGCGGTGACCGAAGGCATTGCGGCCGCAGTGGAAGCGCTGCCCAACGACAAGCACATGGGTCTGCTGCTCGGACCGGAACGGCTCGGTGCATTCAGCGCGGAGGTCACCTCGGACGTCGCGCTGTCTTTCGCCGGGTCGATGTTGCGTCGCTTCGATGTTGATTGGGCCGCAGCGGGATTCAGCGATGACGAACTGATCGAACTCGCCGAGCACATTCTCCGCATCATCCAGTCGTTCATGCTGGATCCGGGCCGCCCACCCCGGCAAGGGACCGGGCTGCGTCAGTATCTGCGCCGCTGGGTCGGCGCGGCGTTGCTGACGTCCGCTACGGCGCCGGAGCGCTCTGCTGCACCTGGGCGTTGATCGGCGCGGAGATCGCCGAGTGGCCGACCATGTCGCTCGGGTCGTGGGCAGGCCACACGACGGCGGCAAAGATCGCGCACGCCGACACCACCGGCGGGCAGAGCACGGTCACGGTCGTGTCGATGGCGCCCACCCATTTGGATGCATGACGAACGACCTTGCTGCGCTTGGTCGCCGGCTCCGTCCACATGCTGAGCATGGTCGGGGCAGTCCATGACTGGTCGTACATGGTCATAGAAGTCATCACCACTCCTAACCGCACACTGTGATCGACGCCCGCGGCGCTCGATTTCACTTCGGTAACACTGGTGCACAAATGTCACATTTGTGACACGGCGCGATAACCGTTTGCGATCTGCGCGTTTCCTTACCGTTGTCTTACCGATCTCTTTGTTATGGAGCCGCCCTTCGTCACCCACCACATTCCGCGATGCGCCGACGCAGGAAGGCACGGCCGGGTTCCGAACCGTTGAGGCTCAGCGCTTCCCGGTAGTACCGCACCGCCTCGTCGAGCTCGCCGGCCCGGCGCAACAAGTCGGCACGCACGGTGGGCACCAAGGCCGACCGGCCCAGCCGTGGATCGTGCGCGACCTTCTCGAGCGCAGCCAGGCCCACCTGTGGCCCGTCCCGGAAGC
The DNA here is from genome assembly GCF_019456675.1 of Mycolicibacterium pallens. Taxonomy (NCBI): domain Bacteria; kingdom Bacillati; phylum Actinomycetota; class Actinomycetes; order Mycobacteriales; family Mycobacteriaceae; genus Mycobacterium; species Mycolicibacterium pallens. Next base: position 5,204,006 of record NZ_CP080333.1, read on the forward strand.
CGATTGCCAATGCGCGGTTCACACCCACCACTGGAGAGTCCGTTTGCCGCATCAGCTGGTCGTAGGCCCGGCAGATGGTCCGCCAGTTCGTCTGCTCCCAGCTCGGGGCCGTCGCGTGGGCGGCGGCGATCACCGCTTGTGGCAGGTAGGGCCCACCCGCACCCTCGGCCCGTCGCAACGCGTCGAGCCCACGCGCTATTCGGCCCCGGTTCCATCGGGACCGGTCCTGCTCATCGAGTGGCACCAGGGCACCGTCGGCATCAACACGGGTGGATCGCCGCGAATCATGCAGCAGCACAAGTGCATACAACGCACCGGCATCCTGATCGGCAGGCATCAGCGAGCGCAGTTCACCAGCCAGGCGGACCCCCTCGTCGCACAGCTCGTCACGAATTGCCGACGGACCGGCGGTGGACCAGTACCCCTCAGTGAACACCGAGTAGATGCACGACAGCACGTGCGGGGTGCGTTCGTCCAGCAGCTCCGGGGGCGGCACCCGAAGGGGGATGTTGGCGTGCCGGATCTTGGTCTTGGCTCGGGTGATGCGTTGTCCGACAGCCGCTTCGGTGACCAGGAGTGCGCGGGCTATCTCCGGGACCGTCAGGCCGGACACCAGCCGCAACGTCAACGCCAGCTGCGAGGTGCGTTCGAGGGCCGGGTGCGCACACGTGAACATCATCCGCAGCTCGTCGTCGCGGACCCGATGCACCTCGCGGTCATCGGTCCATCCGTCGTCCTGCACTGCCGCCAATTCCTTTCCTGGGCGCGCTGATTCGCGGCGCAGGCGGTCCCTCGCCCGATTTCGCGCCGCCGTCATCAGCCACGCGCCGGGATTATCGGGGATTCCGTCGCGCGGCCAGCTTCGCAACGCGTCCGCGCAGGCCTCCTGGACGGCGTCCTCTGCCACGCCGAGGTCGCCCGACCACCGCGCGAGCGCGGCCACCACAGGGCCCCACTCCCGTCTGAAGACGCCGTCCAGGGAACTCATCTACAGCCCGGACACACCCGCCATCCGGCGCAGCTCGACCACCGAGGCCGGGATCATCGAAGCGATCTTCGTCGCCTCATCGCGGTCGGCGGCCGACAGGACGTAGTACCCGTTGGCCACCTCGGCGGCCTCCGCGTACGGGCCGTCGGTCAGCACGATCTCGCCGTCGCGGACGCGCACCGTGGTGGCCGTCGCCGGCGGATGCAGCGGTGCCCCGCCGAGAATGTGGGATCCGGCCGCCTTGCCGAACTCGGCGTGCTCGGCCAGGCTGCGGTCCCACTCGGGACTGCCGGGCACGTTCACCGCGTCGGCGGGCTCGAGCAGCAACGCCAGCCAGTCCGAATCTGTCGTCGGCCGCCCCACGGCGGTCCAGTGGACCGCCGGCCATACCTCGATCGCCCCATATCTGGCTGCTGGAATCTGGCGAGCCAACTGCAGAGCCTCGTCGAGGTTGTCGGCCTCGAACATGTAGTAGCCACCGGCCACCTCGGCGCCCTCGGCATACGGACCGTCAGTGATCACCGGCGCGTCCGGCCCGCCGGTGATGCGGATCGCCTCCGCGGCCGAGCTCAGCGCATCGCCCTCACGGATGGCCGCCGATTCGCGGGCATGAAAGTCGGCATAGGCCTGCATTTCCTCGCTCGCTTCTGCAGCGGTGAGGTCACGTTCGGGGGTTTGGAGCAGTGTGAAGTAGTACATGGCGACGTCCTCTCACGGTAGGGCGTGAAACCCTGCTGGTCTCACTCTCTACTGCTGCGACGAACGGCGCTCCGGGAATCCGACATCGGCTCGGCACTACTCTGGTCGAGGTGGAACCAGCGGGTCCCTACCTGCACCGTCCGGGTGCTCCGCTGTGCGCGCACATCGACTACATCGGCTATTGGCGTCACGACGGAGATGTACCGCACCGCAGCACCGCCCTGCCTCGCGGCGCGGTGACCGTAGTGCTCGAACTCAGCGGGCGCGACGAGGTGCCGTTCGCACCGGTCGGATCCGCGCCGGTGCAGACACCGTCGGCCTTCGTCACCGGTGCGGGCACCACCTCCTACGTCACGCGAGTCGACCCGGGACAGACGGTGATGACGGTGCACTTCCGACCGGCCGGCGCGCGGTCGTTCCTCGGATTCCCGCTCGGCGAACTGCAGGACCGTTGCATCGGCATCGACGACGTGTGGGGCACGCAGGGGCGGATCTTGCGCGAGCGGCTCATCGAAACACCCTCAGCCGCAGCCCGATTGGGCCTGCTGGAGCGGTTCCTCTTGGACTGCATGCAGCTTCGCGACCACCCGCTAGGTGCTCTCCTGCCCCATCTCGAGGCTAAACCGTCGATGACCGTGGCCGAAGCGGCTGCACTGATGGGGGTTTCACCGAAGCGGTTGACCACCATGTTCAACTCCGAGGTGGGCCTGAGCCCGAAGACCTACCTTCGGTTGCGACGACTGCAGGCCGCACTGCGCCGCCTGGACGACGGCATGCAGCTCGGTGCGGAGATCGCAGCCGACCTCGGCTACTTCGATCAGGCCCACTTCGTCCGCGACTTCCGCAGCTTTGCCGCGATCACGCCGAGCCAGTACCCGCGCCGGCGCTCGCGTCTGCCCAGCCACCTCGAGGTCGTCACCTAGGGCGCAAATGTACAAGCCGGAGGCGCCCGGCGGCTGAGACGATCGAGGGATGCAGACCAGACCTGATGCGGTCGCCGGCACCGGATTGTTGGTGGCGGCGATCCGGGCCCGCGAATCGGCCCGGGACGACCGGCTTTTCACCGACCCGTTCGCCGACAAGCTCGCCGGCGAGGCCGGCCACCGCATCCTCGACGCCGCACTGGCCACCTCGGGTGAGCGCACCACCATGCAGATCGTGGTGCGCACCCGGTTCTGGGACGACGCCCTGCTCGGTGCTGCCGCGTCATGCCAGCAGATCGTTCTGGTGGCTGCAGGCATGGACGCTCGTGCGTACCGCCTCACCTGGCCTGCGGGCACCACGGTCTTCGAACTGGATCAGCCGTCGGTCGTCGCCGCGAAGAACGCCCTACTCGCCGACGACAGCCCGACCTGCTCTCGGGTAGCGATCGGGGTGGACCTCGCCGACGACTGGCCCGCTGCTCTGACGGCCGCCGGCTTCGACTCGGCGACCCCGACCGCATGGCTGATCGAAGGACTGTTGCAGTACCTCGACGAGGCCGCCGTGCACCGGCTCTTCGAGCGCATCGACGCATTGGCTGCTCCAGGTTCGGTGCTGTGCTACGACGTCGTCGGCAAGTCGCTGCTGGAGGCGCCGTTCATGGCCGGACTGCTGAAGTCCATGGCGGACAACGGTTCTCCGTGGCTGTTCGGCACCGATCACCCCGAGGAGCTGGTCCCGGGCTGGTCTGCGACCGTGACCGACATCGCCGAGCCCGGCAACCGCTGGGGCCGCTGGTACGCCCCGGTGACGCCAGCGGAGGTACCCGACGCTGCGCGTGGCTACTTCGTCGTCGCGGCGAAACCCTGCTAGGCCGCGTCGTTTCCGGCGCCATCGGACGGTGGATCCGTATCGCTCAGCAGTCGCTCTGGGTGGTGGAAGTCATTGATGCCGCCACGCAGCATCGGCAGCTGCGGTGGCGGGATCCATTCGGTGTTGCCATCCGGACGTCGCCGAGTGGTCCAGCCGCCGGTTTCGACGAGTTGGTTGTCGGGCGGGCAGGCAAGGGTGAGTTCGTCGATGTCGGTGTTGCCGCCTTTGGCCCAATCTTTGACGGCGTGGTGCACGCCGCTGTGGTAGCCAGGTGCGGTGCAGCCGGGTCGGGTGCAGCCACGGTCCTTGGCGTGCAGCATGATCCGTTGGTCTGCGGAGGCGATGCGCTTGGTGCGACCCAACCACAACGCACGCCCGTCGACCCCATCGAACAGCGCAAGGTAGTGACGCCTCTCTGTGTCAAGACCCTGCGGTTGTAGCGTGAGGGGGCGGGCCCGGGAAGTGACTTGTCTGAAGTGCCGGTGTACGGGGTTCAGCTGGCCGCGCGAGACAACAGAGTCGCCCCCGAGTGTCCTCCCGGGTCCGCCCCGTGCAGGCGTGCGTCGCGGACTAGTTGGCGATAGATGACATCGGAGAGACGCCGTTTTAGGCAGCGCATGGCTTCACGCTTGCTTTTGCCTTCGGATCGTTTGCGCTGGTAGTAGGCGCGGCCTGGAGTGTCGGATCGGATTTGGGTCAGCGCCATAATGTGGAGGCAGGCGTTGAGTTGGCGATCACCCGCGCGGGAGAGCCGGTGGCGGGTGACCTCGCCGGAGGAGACTTCGATGGGTGCGGTGCCGGTGTAGGTCGCAAATGCCGCTGCGGAGCGGAACCGGTGAATGGGCCCGACGCGGCTGAGGATCTTGGCTGCTGAGGTGATGCCGATACCGTGCAGTGTGGTCAATTGGGTGCCTGAGTCTTTGACTGCGGATTCGATATCGCTGTCTGTCTTACAGATTCGGCGGTCGAGGTGGCGTAATTCGACGACCATGTCGACGGCAAGCCCTCGTAGAACTTTGGTGGCCGCGTCGCGGGGCCGGATCGAGCGTAGAAGCTGCGCGGCACGGTTGGCGGTCAGTGTGCCGGCCAATCCACCGGGTGTGAGCCTGGTGAGCAGTACGTGTAGGCGGTTGATGGTCTGGGTGCGTGTGGTGATGAGGTCTTCGCGATGCTCGACGATCGCTCGCAGCGCCGTGATGGCGGCGTCGACACTGACTGTGTTTAGGTGGGTCGCATTGAGTGCAGCGATGCCGACCGACAGGGCATCAGCATCATCGTTCTTGCGTCCGTGCCCGACAGATAGGAGACGCACGCGCGCAGCGAGTTTGGCGGGAACATCGACGACCTGGATCCCGTCATCGGCTAGCCGCGCGGTCAGCGGGGCGCCCACGCCGTGGGCTCCCTCGACGGCCCAGATATTGCCATGCCAGGTGCGGGCGAATCGACGCAGCGACCGGTAACCCTCGCGGCTGACTGAGACTCGCAAGGTCGCTAGAGGCTGCCGGGAGTCACCTACTGCCACAGCGGTCCATGACGCCTTATGGGGATCGATGGCGATCACCACCGGCCGATCAGTACTTGAGATTGTTGCCACGTTTCACTCCTCACTTCGAATTCGGTGAAAACGAAGAGGGCACATCAACTTTCGGCTAGGCACGCCTCTCTCAAGCCACTCCCCGTTGCGGCGGTAACCGGTTGCAGGTCACTACTGAGTCAACCTCGACTGGCGACAGGTAAGCATCGAGCACAACCGGCCACCGCCTCGAAAAGCATGACCATTGGCCAAGCTCTTCTGCTCCTGATTCAACAAGTTGATTGGCGTGCACGCTCATCCGAATCAGGTCCGGGATCGGTATCAAGGTGCCGCCCGCAGTGACCGCATGCCCAGCACGGGCTTGGAGGTCCTGCACGGTGGCGGTGGCGATCACCGTGACCGGTAGACCATTGTGCCGGCCCAGTTTCGGATCCCCAAGCTGTCCGCGCACCAACGCCTTCACTGCATCGTGTTGGCGTTGGGCGTAGCTACGCGAATCCCGCTCAGCCGCTGCATCATCAGGAGTCATCGTCGGCATGTCATCAGCCGGATTGCACATCCCGGGAGCGGCGAACTTCGCCATCCACGCGTCGAGGTGCGCACGCAACTCCGGGTCCGCGACGAGTCGGCCCACACTCATGCCGTCGACGCCCTGCCCGCCGCACCAGACGAATCCCCGCTTGCGGGCGCGGTCCTCATCGGAGAACCTCCCGTCGGGGTTCAGATGCAAAGCCAGCCGGTCAGCAACTCTCTCCAGCTGGTCGGGCCGCAACGCCGCCGCCTTATGCGCCAGGGTGCGTTCGGCTTTCTCCACCTCCACCGCTGGCACATGGTCGGGCAGCTCGCGAAAGAACTTCTGAATCACCCGCAGGTGTTCGCCATCCAACTCGCCCGCCTCCCACGCCACGGAAGTCTCGGGCAGTACCGGCGGCAGCGGCTCGCCCGTCAACGCCCGTCGCGGCGCCAGCTGCTTGGCGTCCCGGATCCGCCGCTTGGCTTCCCGCGGACTGACCCGCAACACATCGGCCAGCGTGATCGGCACTGGTGGGCAACCATCGAACTGCTCCAACCGCGCGACCACAGCGTGCGATACCGCCACCTGGCGACGTCTGGCGTTCTCCAGCCGCTCCACGACCACAAGACGATCGGGAGGCGTCAGCACATCGAGATCGACCGCGGCCAAGGCCTCGACGACGTCGTCGAGCGCCTCCAACACCGAGTCAATCGAACGCATGTTCGACAGACTACCGCGCCCCTCCGACAAGAAGCAGCCGGCGATCAGTCCGGGCGATGACGCTGATAGTGGCGAGCCACCCGCGTCCTGTTGGCACAGATGTTCTGGGTGCAGAACTTCCGCCGCGCGTCGGAGGCGACGAAAAGCATGCTGCACGAGGGGTTTTGGCACCTGCGCAAACGGTCCTGGGCCGGCCCGGTGAGCACATCGATCAGGCTTTCGGCGGCTGCGGCGAGCGAGAGTTGATAAGGGCGATCGGTGGGCGCATGGCGCGTGCTGATGGCAGCCCACCCGGCCGGGGTCTGCACCAGCGAGCGGGTCGAGGGCGCGCTGGCGGCGACGTCATTGACATGGCCGATCGCAGCTTCGTGGGGCATCACCCCTGCCAGTCGCGCGTCCAGAATGTGCCGGATCGCCCGACGCAATTCGACGGTGGGTTCGAGCGGTGGGGGTGGACCGCCGGGTAGCCGATCCTGTTGCAGGCGCCACCACAGCCGGCTTGTCTTCTCGTCCGGGAGCAGGTCGACAGCCGGGTCTCGAGTGGTGATGAGAGTGTCCGCCAGGTCGACGGCCAGCGGTTCTCCGGCCACGACGAAGCCCGCCGCTTGCGCCTTGTGCAGCAGAGCCCCTGCCTCCATCCGACTAATGCTAGCAGCGTGTTGATAGCGTTAGGTCTAGTGCAGTAAGAAGACTAACGTCAAACTCAATAAATAACCGTTAGAGATGAGGAACTGTCGATGGACCCGCTGGACGTGTTGCGCCGGGCTGATCACCGCCTGGTGGATTTGGTCACCACTCTCGACACCACCGATCTGGACCTGCCCAGCCCCTGTAGTGGCTGGGATGTGCGATCACTGCTGAGCCATACCGTGGCCTCGATCGATGCCTTCGCCGCCGCCGTGGATGGCGGTGAGGGTCCCACCGAGCAGGAGTTGTTCAGCGGCGCCGACATTCTCGGCGCCGACCCGCTGGCCGTGGTGCGGGGTTCCATCGAGCGCTCACAGCGGGCGTGGTCGACGATCACCGACTGGGAGCGTCCGGTGACATCCGTGCTCGGCGAGATGCCGGCCGGCCAGGCCGTCGGGATCGTCACCTACTCGACGCTGATCCACGGCTGGGACCTGGCGGTAGCGATCAACCGGGCGGTCGAATTCGATGAAGCCGAAGCGACACTCGCCGAGCAGGTGGGGTCGGCACTCGTGCCGGCTCTGCGCCCGCAGGATCTATTCGGACCAGCGGTGCCCACCGATGGCGGGGCCACCCCGACCCAGCGGGTCGTCGCCTTCGCCGGCCGTCATCCCTTCTGATGAGGTGGGCATGAAGACAAAGCCCGTGTGACGCAGGAAGGGCGGTCCGGCCACTTCGTCGTCGCGAACCAGCCCTCGTCGCTCCGGATTCTGACTCGAGCGGATATCAGTCGTCGAGCGTCTTACCGCTGTGCATCTTGAGGGCGTCGTTGACATTGGCCTTCTTGTCCTCGCCCTGGCCGGCCTCGGCGGCCTTCTTGCGCTTGGACACCACCTTGGTGACGACGCCGTCCAGCTTCGAGCCCAACGGGAAACCGAGGTAGTGCGTCAAGAAGATCGCCATCTCCTTGAGCTCCTCAGCCGTGAGTTCCTCGTTGTGCAGGGCGGCGTTGGCCTGGATCTCGGCGAGGTCGGAGATGCCGAGCGCGGTGACGACGGTCAGCGTCATGATTCGCTTGTCCCGCATGGATAATCCGGGACGCGTCCAGATGGTGCCGAACAGGTGATCGGCGGTCAGGGCGAAGTAGTCACCGGGCGAGTCCGGCATCTCCCAGCCGTAGACCTCGTTCATCTTGTCCAGGCCCTTGCGGCGCAATTCGTCCATCGTCACTCCTTCGTATAGGGCACGCCGAGGCCGGCGGCCAGATCACGCAGCGCGATCTCCGCCAACGGCAACTCGACGCCGTTGGCCTCGCCCATCCCGAGCGCCAGCTTCAGATCTTTCTCCGCCAACCCACGGGTATGGATGAACATGTTGTAGACGAAGTGGTCGGGCTCAAGCGGTTTGGTGTCGTCGCGAACCATGATCGCACCGGGGCCACCGCTCTGCGCGTCGCTGTGGCGGACTACGCGGCCCAGCTTCTGCAGGTCGATCCCGGCGGCCTCAGCCAGCCTCGATGCCTCACACGCGGCGGCAAAACCGATGAAGGTCAACATGTTCCGGGCCAGCTTCATCCGGGTCCCTGCGCCGGGCTCTCCGGCGCGAACCACCATCGACGCCCACTGCTTGAACACCGGCTTGACGATCTCGTATGCCTCGTCGTCGGCGCCGACCATGACGGCCAGCTCACCCTTGTCGGCGGCACCGGCGCCGCCGCTGACCGGGGCATCGACGACGTGAATACCCTTGGGGCGCAATTGATCGGCCAGCTCAGCGGCGGTGTCCGGCTCGATCGTGGAGTGGATCGCGATCACCGTGCCTGCCTTGGCATGCTCAGCAAGCTGGCTCACCACATCGCGTACCTGCTCGTCGTTGAGGACGGTCACTTCGATGACGTCGGCTTTCGCGACATCGGCGACGGAATCCGCCAATTCGGCGCCCAGCTCGGCGAGCGGCGTCATGGCCTCGGTCCGTACGTCGAAGACGATCAGCCCGCCGGGCCACTCGGCCAGGCGCTTGGCCATCGGCAAGCCTTGATTGCCCAGCCCGATGTAGCCGACCTTGAGGTCACTCATGAGCGGAAGATCTGTCCACCGTCGACATTGAAGATCTGGCCGGTGATCCACTTGGCCTGATCGGAGAGCAGGAACAGGCACATGCCGACCAGATCGTCGACTTCACCCATGCGCGACAACGGAATTCCCTTCACGATGTCGGCAACCATCTCCTGCGGGGTGGTGGTGCGGTTGGCCTCGGTGTTGATCGGGCCCGGCGCGATCGCGTTGATGCGGATGTTCTGGCCGCCGAGCTCGGTGGCCAGCTGCTGGGTGAGGCTGTTCACCCCGGCCTTGGCGAGGCCGTAGAAGTTCGAGTACAGCCACGCCGCGGTCGACGACTGGTTGATGATCGCCCCGCCGCCGCGCTTGGCCATCTTCTTGTACACCGCCCGGGTGCACACCAGCGCACCGTCGAGGTTCACGCTCATGAACTTCTTGTAGTAGTCCCAGTCGACGGTGATCAGGAAGTCCAGCTTCATCCCGCCGAAGATCGCGGCGTTGTTCACCAGGTAGTCGATGCCACCGAACTCGGCCAGGGTCGCATCGGCCATCGCCTTCGCCGACGTCGGGTCGCTGACGTCCACCGGCAGTGCCAGCGCGGTGCCGCCCTCACCCTTGATGGCATCGGCGACCTTCTGCGCGCCGTCGACGTTGATGTCGGCGACCACGACGGCAGCACCCTCGCGGGCGAGCGCCTCGGCGTAGGCCTGGCCGATGCCGCCGCCCGCGCCGGTGACGATGGCCACCTTCTCGTCGAACTGTCCCATGGTGTTCCTCTCTGTCTGTGGCGCGATTAGACCGCTGTGGCAATGACTTTGAGCTCGAGGTATTCCTCGAAGCCGGCCAGACCCATTTCGCGGCCGACACCGGATTGCTTGTAGCCGCCGAACGGCGCGTCCGCGGAGTACCACACTCCGCCGTTGACGTTGACGGTGCCGACGCGCAGCCGATCGGCGACGGACTGTGCACGATCCGGATCCGCTCCGAAGACGGTGCCCGACAAGCCATACGGCGAATCGTTGGCGATTCGGATCGCGTCTTCGTCACCATCATGGGCGATCACGGTCAGCACCGGGCCGAAGATCTCCTCACGTGCCACCCGCGCGGAGTTGTCCAGGCCGGCGATCACCGTGGGCTCGATGAAGAAGCCGGTGTCGCGGTCGGCCGGACGTCCACCGCCGCAGGCGAACCGACCGCCTTCGGTGATGGCCAGGTCGAGGTAGGACTGCACCCGGTCGCGCTGACGCTCGGAAATGACCGGCCCGCAGATGGTTCCGGGGTTGGTCGGGTCACCGGGCTTGATGCCACCCATGGTCGCCGCGGCCGCCTCGACGGCTTCGTCATAGCGGGCCCGCGGCACCACCAGGCGGGTGGTGATCGCGCAACCCTGACCGGCGTGCATCGATGCGGTGAACGCCGCCATGGAGCAGGCACCGGCGAGGTCGGCGTCGTCGAGCACCAGGAACGCGGACTTGCCGCCGAGCTCGAGGAAGACCTTCTTGATGGTGGCCGCACCGGCCGCCATCACCGCACGGCCGGTGTTGGTCGAGCCGGTGAACGACACCATGTCGACGCGCGGGTCGCTGGACAGCAGCGCACCGACCGCGTGGTCGTTCGACGTCACGATGTTGACCACACCCGGCGGGATGTCGGTGTGCTCGGCGATCAGCTCACCGAGAACCGCTGCGCACCAAGGCGTATCGGGGGCGGGCTTCAGCACGATGGTGTTGCCGGCCGCCAGCGCGGGGCCGAGCTTGGCCAGGTTGATCTGGTGCGGGAAGTTCCACGGTGTGATGGCGCCGACGACGCCGACGGCCTCGCGGGCGATGGTGCGCTGGGTCTTGATGCCCATCGGAGCCGCGACCCCGAGATCCTGTCGCCACGAATAGTTCTCGGCGGTGTCGGCGCAGAACGACAGGTCTTCAACCGGGCCCTCCAACTGCGCGGCCGAGGTCAGCATGCGGGGGGCACCCACCTCCGCCATCGTCATCTCGCGCAGTTCCTCGACGTGTTCTTTCATCGCGTCGCGCAATTGGCGGATACCGCGGACCCGCAGTTCGGTGTTGGTGGACCAGTCGGTGGTGTCGAACGCGCGGCGCGCGGCGTCGATCGCCCGGCTCATGTCCTCGGCATCGCCGTCGGCGGCCGTGCCCAGCACCTCTTCGGTCGCCGGATTGATCGTCGGGTATCTGCCGTTGCCGCCCGGCACCAGCTTCCCGTCGATGAAGAGATCGCTGTTCTTATCGGCCGCAATCGCCATCCCGATTCCCGTCTGCTTCATTGGACACGTGTCCGAGATTTCGTCATTCGCACCATAGCCGCAGATGTGGGCAGGGTGCAAGGATCTGCCGGCAGCCGGGACAAAGACCGCGATGAGCTGCTAATTCAGGACCTTCTCTTGCCTAGCCCGCCATCGATCCGATAACTTGGACATGTGTCCAGCGATGCCGCGTTAGCCGTCACTTCCGGGGGCGATGACGTGCCGCGCAATCGCCGCCAGGAAGAAACCTTCCGCAAGGTGCTGCGCGCGGGTATGGAGATGATGCGGGAGTCGTCGTACGCCGATCTCACCGTCCGGGCCGTCGCAGCCCGCGCCAAGGTGGCACCGGCGACCGCGTACACCTACTTCTCGTCGAAGAACCACCTGATCGCCGAGGTGTACCTCGATCTGATGCGCCAGGTGCCGTACTTCACCGACGTCAACGACACCCGGCTGCATCGGGTCCAGCAGTCATTGCGCAGTCTCGCCCTGGTGATCGCCGATGAGCCCGAGTTCGCCGCGGCCTGCACCACCGCGGTGCTGAGCAACGACGCCGGGGTGGTCCGGGTTCGCGATCGCATCGGCGCCGAGATCCACAAGCGGATCAAGTCGGCGCTGGGGCCGGACGCCGACCCGAAAATCGTGTCCGCTCTGGAGATGACGTACTTCGGCGCGCTCGTACACGCCGGCAGCGGCACCTTGAGTTACCGCGAGGTCGCCGACCGGCTGGAATACGTCGTCAGCCTTATTTTGGGAGAGAATCGATGAACGTGCAGAGTCCGGATATCGTCCTGGACCCCTACAACTATGACTTTCACGAGGATCCCTACCCGTACTACAAGCGGTTGCGCGACGAAGCCCCGCTCTATTACAACGAGGAACTGAAGTTCTGGGCGTTGTCGCGGCATGCGGACGTGCTGGCTGGTTTCCGCAACAGCACGACGCTGTCGAACAAGTACGGCGTCTCGCTGGACCCGGCATCGCGCGGACCACACGCCTCGAAGACCATGTCGTTCCTGGCGATGGACGACCCCGCACATCTGCGCCTGCGGACCTTGGTCTCGAAGGGCTTCACCCCCAGGCGAATTCGCGAACTGGAACCCCGCGTCACCGAGATCGCCACCAAGCATCTCGATGCCATGCTGGACAAGGCCGCCGCCGGTGAGACCGTGGATTACGTCGACGAGTTCGCCGGCAAACTGCCGATGGACGTGATCTCCGAACTCATGGGGGTGCCCGAGGCCGACCGCGTCCAGGTCCGGGCCTGGGCCGACGGCGTGATGCACCGCGAGGAAGGCGTCACCGACGTGCCGCCGGAAGCCGTCGAGGCATCACTGAACCTGATCGTCTACTACCAGGCGATGGTCGAGGAGCGACGCAAGGACCCGACCGATGACCTGACCTCGGCGCTGCTGGACGCGGAGATCGACGGTGACCGGCTCACCGACGACGAGGTGCTGGGCTTCATGTTCCTGATGGTCATTGCCGGCAACGAGACGACCACCAAACTGCTTGCCAACGCCGCCTTTTGGGGTCACAAGAACCCCGATCAGCTGGCGGAGGTCTACGACGACCTGTCCCGGGTTCCGCTGTGGGTGGAGGAGACGCTGCGCTACGACACGTCGAGCCAGATCCTGGCCCGCACGGTCGCCGGTGAGCTGACGCTCTACGACACCGTGATCCCCGACGGTGACGTGGTTCTTCTGCTTCCGGGATCGGCGCACCGCGACGAGCGCGCGTTCGAGCGCCCCGACGACTACCTCATCGGCCGCGATATCGGCGCGAAGCTGCAGAGCTTCGGCAGCGGCGCGCACTTCTGCCTCGGCGCCCACCTGGCCCGCATGGAGGCACGAGTTGCCTTGGAAGAGTTGTTCAAACGTATTCGCGGCTATGAAGTCGACGAGGCCAACTCGGTGCGCGTCCACTCCAGCAACGTCCGCGGTTTCGCCCATCTGCCCATCACCGTGCAGTCTCGCTAGAAGGAGCTGTTGAATTGCCCCGTTTCGCTCCCCTTCCCGACCGCAGGCCCGCCATTGTCGCCGGCGCCTCGTCCGGTATCGGTGAGGCCACCGCCATCGAGCTCGCCGCACGCGGGTTCCCGGTCGCGCTGGGTGCACGCCGTGTGGAGAAGCTCACCGACATCGTCGGCAAGATCAACGCCGACGGCGGTGAGGCGGTCGGCTTTCACCTGGATGTGACCGACCCCAATTCAGTGAAATCGTTTGTCGCCCAGTCGACCGAGGCCTTGGGCGACATCGAAGTGCTGGTGGCCGGTGCCGGTGACACCTACTTCGGCAAGCTCGACGAGATCACCAGCGACGAATTCGACTCACAGCTGCAGATCCACTTGGTCGGCGCCTTCCGGCTGGCCAACGCCGTGCTGCCGGGCATGATGGAACGCCAGCGCGGCGATCTGATCTTCGTCGGCTCGGACGTCTCACTGCGGCAGCGCCCGCACATGGGCGCCTACGGCGCCGCCAAGGCAGCGCTGGTCGCGATGGTGACCAACTTCCAGATGGAGCTCGAGGGCACCGGTGTGCGCGCCTCGATCGTGCATCCCGGCCCCACCAAGACCTCGATGGGCTGGAGCCTGCCTGCCGAGAAAATTGGTCCTGCACTTGAGGATTGGGCCAAGTGGGGACAGGCCCGACACGACTACTTCCTGCGCGCAGCCGACCTGGCGCGGGCCATCACGTTCGTCGCGGAGACACCCCGCGGCGGGTTCATCGCCAACATGGAGCTCCAACCCGAAGCTCCGCTGGCCGACAACAAGGAACGCCAGAAGCTTGCCCTGGGTGAGGAAGGGATGCCGTCATGACGATCACCAAAGAAGTTCAGCGCGTCTCCGGTGGCGAAGAAGAGCACGGCCATCTCGAGGAGTTCCGCACCGACCCGATCGGGTTGATGCAGCGCATCCGGGATGAATGCGGCGACCTCGGCTGGTTCCAACTGGCCGACAAGCAGGTCATCCTGCTCACGGGTTCCGAGGCCAACGAGTTTTTCTTCCGTTCCCCCGATGCCGACCTGAACCAGGCCGAGGCCTACCCGTTCATGACGCCGATCTTCGGCGAGGGCGTGGTGTTCGACGCCGACCCCGAGCGCCGCGCGGAGATGCTGCACAACACCGCACTTCGCGGTGAGCAGATGAAGGGTCACGCGGCGACCATCGAGAACGAAGTCCGCCGGATGATCGAAAACTGGGGCGACGAAGGCGAAATCGACCTGCTGGAGTTCTTCGCCGAGCTGACCATCTACACCTCGACGGCCTGCCTGATCGGTCTGAAGTTCCGCAACCAGCTCGACTCGCGGTTCGCGAATTACTACCACCTGCTCGAGCGCGGCACCGATCCGCTCTGCTACGTCGACCCCTACCTGCCGATCGAGAGCTTCCGCATCCGCGACGAGGCCAGGACCAGCCTGGTGGCGCTGGTGCAAGAGGTCATGAACGGCCGAATCGCCAACCCGCCCACCGACAAGAGCGATCGCGACCTGCTCGACGTCCTGGTGTCGATCAAGGACGAGGACGGCAATCCACGGTTCTCGGCCAACGAGGTCACCGGCATGTTCATCTCGCTGATGTTCGCCGGGCACCACACGAGTTCGGGCACCTCGTCGTGGACTCTCATCGAGCTGCTACGCAACCCCGAGTTCTATGCCAAGGTGCAGCAGGAGCTCGACGATCTCTACTCCGACGGGCAGGAGGTGAGTTTCCATGCGCTGCGCCAGATCCCGAACTTCGACAATGCGCTCAAAGAGACTCTGCGCCTGCACCCGCCGCTGATCATCCTGATGCGGGTCGCCCAGGACGAGTTCGAGGTCGAGGGTTACCCGATCCACAAGGGTCAAATGGTCGCCGCCTCACCGGCGATCTCCAACCGGATCCCTGAAGACTTCCCCAATCCGGACGCGTTCGATCCGGACCGCTACGAGAAGCCCCGGCAAGAGGACATCGTCAACCGCTGGACCTGGATTCCCTTCGGTGCCGGACGGCACCGTTGTGTCGGAGCCGCTTTCGCACAGATGCAGATCAAGGCGATCTTCTCGGTGCTGTTGCGCGAGTACGAGTTCGAGATGGCACAGCCGCCGGAGTCCTACCAGAACGACCACTCGAAAATGGTGGTCCAGCTGGCCCGGCCGGCGAAGGTCCGCTACCGCAAGCGTGTCAAGGCCTGACATGGGTTGCTACCGAATCGAACTCGACGAGGACCTCTGCCAGGGGCACGCCATGTGCGAACTGGAGGCACCCGACGTCTTCAAGGTGCCCAAGCGCGGCGTCGTCGAGATCGTCGACCCCGAACCACCCGACGAGATGCGCGACGACGTCGAGCGTGCCGTCGAAATGTGTCCTACCCGAGCACTATCCATCGTAGAAAAGGAAGACTGACAATGGCGTCACGAGAGCAACTGGACGATTGGGTCGAGCGCTGGCTTCAGGCCAACAAGGACTCCGAAGCGGCCGGTGACTGGACGAACCTGGCGGAGTTCTACACCGACGACGCCACCTACGGCTGGAACATCGGCCCCAAGGAAGACGTGATGTGCGTCGGTAAGGACCAGATCCGCGAGGTCGCACTCGGCCTGGAGATGGAAGGCCTGGAGAACTGGGTCTACGAGTACCAGAAGGTTCTCGTCGACGAGAAGCAGAACGAGATCGTTGGCTTCTGGAAGCAGATCGCGAACAAGTCCGACGGCACACGCGACGAGATCTACGGTATCGGCGGCAGCTGGTTCCGCCTGAACGACGATCTGCTGATCGAGTGGCAGCGGGACTTCTTCGATTTCGGCCATGTGCAGAAGGCGTTCGTCAAGCTCATCTCCTCGGGTGATCTGACCCCGACGATGCAGAAGCGCATCGAGCGCAGCGTCGCCGGCGAGAAGCTCCCCGGTTACTACCCCCTCGGTGAGGCTCCAGTTCCGATCTGGTGAATACTCGACAGGCGTCAAGTAACCGGCCCCCGGCAGTGACTTAGGAAGTGACGGAGGTCATAATGGTCAGTAGGACAGGAACACGTTCTAATTCTTGCCTAGATTGACCATCCGGCGTGGCCGGCCGCCCTGGAGAACCCCGGGGTCGGGTTTTGCGAGTGGAGGTTCGCTGTGAAGACAAAAGGTGCTCTCATCTGGGAGTTCAACCAACCGTGGTCGATCGAGGAAATCGAGATCGGCGATCCGGTCAAAGACGAAGTCAAGATCCAGATGGAAGCTTCGGGCATGTGCCACAGCGACCATCACCTGGTCACCGGCGACATCCCGATGGCCGGCTTCCCGGTGCTCGGCGGCCATGAGGGCGCCGGCATCGTGACCGAGGTCGGCCCCGGCGTCGAACACCTGGCGCCCGGCGATCACGTGGTGCTCTCGTTCATCCCGTCGTGTGGCGAGTGTCCCGCCTGCCAGGAGGGTCTGCGCAACCTGTGCGACCTGGGCGCGGGCCTGCTCGCTGGCACCGCGGTCTCCGACGGCACGCATCGCATCCACGCCGTCAAGAACGGTCAGCCGGTCATCCCGATGACGCTGCTGGGCACCTTCAGCCCGTACATGGTCGTGCACAAGAGCTCGGTGGTGAAGATCGATCCGTCCATCCCGTTCGAGGTCGCCTGCCTGGTGGGCTGCGGCGTCACGACCGGATACGGCTCGGCCGTCCGCAGCGGCGACATCCGTCCCGGTGACGACGTCGTGATCGTCGGCGTCGGCGGTGTGGGCACCGGCGCCCTGCAGGGTGCGCTCAACGCCGGCGCGCGGAACATCTTCGCCGTCGACCCGGTCGAGTTCAAGCGCGACAATGCACTGAAGTTCGGTGCCACCCACGCCTACCCCGACATCTTCAGCGCGATGGCGGGCGTCGCCGAGGTCACCCAGGGCCGCATGGCGCACAAGACCATCGTGACCGTGGGCGAACTCAAGGGCGAGGACATCGACCACTACATGAACATCACCGCCAAGGGCGGCACCGTGGTGGCTACCGCCGTGGCGAACATGGCCGACACCAACGTCACGCTGAACCTGGCGATGCTCACGCTGATGCAGAAGCGCCTGCAGGGCACCATCTTCGGCGGCGGCAACCCGCACTACGACATCCCTCAGCTGCTGTCGATGTACAAGGCGGGCAAGCTGAACCTCGATGACATGGTGACGCGCCAGTACCGCCTCGAGCAGGTCAACGAGGGCTACGCGGACATGCTCGAAGGCCGCAACATCCGTGGCGTGATCCGCTACACCGACGAGGACCGCTGACCTGCACGTGTCATGTGCGGACCTTCCGGGCCGTGCCCGCCTTGCCCTATGGCGCGGGCACGGCCCGGAATTCATTGAGCTGCGAGCATGAGCAGCTTCCCGAACCTGTTGCGCCCCGGCCAAATCGGCCGGATGGAACTACGCAACAGGTTCGTGATGTCTCCGATGGAGACCATGTACGGCACCTCCGACGGCCTCCCGTCCGAACGCACCCGGGACTATTTCGCCGCCCGCGCGAAGGGCGGCGTCGGGCTGATCACGGTGGGCGCCACCGGGATTGACCACCACCATCCGGAAACCCCGGGTGGGCTTCACCTCGGCACCGACGAGGGAGTGAACGCGCACCGGGCGCTGGTCGAGGCGGTGCACGAGCACGGCGCGAAGATTCAGCCGCAGATCGTCCACGCGGGTCCCGATGGGCTCGGACCCGAGATGTTCGGCGTCACCTCGCTCGGCCCGTCGGTGATTCCGTCCTATCTCACCGGACGACCGTCGGCCGAGGTCACCGAGGCCCAGCTGACGCAGATCATCGACCTGTTCAAGGCCGCGGTGCGGCGCGCCGCCGAAGCGGGTTACGACGGTATCGAACTGCACGCCGCCCACGGCTACATGTTCCTCGGGTCTTTCCTTGCCCCACAGCGCAACCGGCGCACCGACGACTACCGCGGCGACACCGCGGAAGGCCGGATCCAGGTGGTACTGCGGACGCTCGAGGCGATTCGCTCCGAAATCGGTGATGCCCTTCCGATCACGCTGCGGATCTCGGGCTACGAACGCGTGGCAGGTGGTCGCCCGAGCTACGAAACAGCGCAGATGGCACCGCAACTGGTGGCGGCGGGCGTGGACGCGTTCCACGTCAGCGGCGGGGTGATCGACCGCCTCGTCACCGGAATGGTCAACGCCGCCGACGACGGTGATGCGCTCAACGTCGGTGCTGCCGCCGCGGTCAAGCAGGTGGTCGACGTTCCGGTGATCGCGGTGGGCCGCATTCACGATCCGGTGCGCGCCGAACAGATCCTCGCCGACGGTCAGGCCGACTTCATCGCGATGGGCCGCCCGATGTTGGCCGATCCCGACCTCGTCGCGAAAGTCCAAGCTGGCCAGGCCGATCGGATCCGTCGTTGCATCTCATGCGAGAACTGCATCGACGCGATGGAGCAGCGTTTCTCGGTCGACTGTGCGGTCAACCCGCGTACCGGCAAGGAACGCGAACTTGCGGTACACCCTGTCACCCACGGCAAACGCGTGGTGGTCGTCGGTGGCGGACCCGGTGGCCTGGAGGCCGCCCGGGTGGCTGCCGAACGCGGCCACCGCGTCACGCTGTTCGAGCGCACCGCCCAACTCGGCGGCGCGCTGGTGTGGGCGTCGATCGTCCACCCGGAGAACGAACCGTTCCTGCACTACCTACGCAATGAAATCGCCGCCAGCACCGTTTCCGTCGAGATGTCGTACCCGGTCGGCGCCGACGAGATCGCGGCACTGGAACCCGAAGCCGTGATCGTGGCCACCGGCGCCAACGTGAACACCAGCCCTGCCCTGCCCGAGTTACTCGCCAACCCGAACGGCCCGTCGGTGGGCCGACGCGTCGTCATCGTCGGTGGCGGCCTCGCCGCGATTCAGCTTGCCGAATACCTCAGTGCCCGAGGTCGATTCGTCACCGTGCTGGAATCGGGCCGCACCATCGCACCGGAGGTCGGGCTCAAACGCCGGACCGAGCACATGGACCGGCTCGACCGGTTGGGCGTTCCCCTGCACGTGCGCACTGAGGTGCACCGGATCACCGACACCGGGGTGGTGTTCACCCCGCACGGCGGCACCAGCCGCGAACTCGCCGCCGACAGTGTGATCGTCGCAGGACGCCCGGAGGCGGACACCGCGCTGTTCGACGACCTGACGGACCGGCTGCCCGGCGCCAAGGTGCACGCGGTGGGCGACTGCACTGGCTCCGGGCTCATCCGCAAAGCCACCGACGATGGCGCTCGCGCCGCCTGCAGTATCTGACAACAAAGGAGATAACGATGTCCACGACCACCGAGCAGACCCCGGCACTGGCCGCATCGCAGGCATCATGGCGCTGCGTGATGTCGCACGACCGCGAGGGCTGGCTTGCCCTGATGGCCGACGACGTGGTGATCGAGGACCCGATCGGGCCGGCCATCACCAACCCCGACGGCAACGGCGTGCGGGGCAAGGCCGCTGTCGCAGACTTCTACGACGCCAACATCGCGATCAACAACCTCCGCGTCACCTGCGAAGAGACCTTCCCGTCGAGTTCTCCCAACGAAGTCGCACACATCCTGGTGCTGCGCAGCCAGTTCGAAGGTGGCATCACCAGCACCGTGCGCGGCGTGTTCACCTACCACGTCAACGACGCCGGCCTGATCGCCAACATGCGCGGCTACTGGAACATGGACGGTATGCAGTTTGCCCAAACTGCCGCCGACGGTGAGTGACCGGCCGCTGGACGGGTTCGGCGCCGTCGTCGTCGGCGGCTCGCGGGGTATTGGTGCCGCCGTCTCGGCATTGCTGGCCCGATGCGGCGCGAGCGTGGTGGTCAACGGTCGCGACGAGGCGGCCGCCGACGCCACCGCGGCCGCGATCACGCAGGCCGGTGGGCGCGCTATCGCGCACGCCGGTTCGGCCGCAGACGAATCGGTCGCCGAAGAGCTGATCGCTCTGTGCGAGAACGAGTTCGGCGCGGTGGACGCGTTGGTCAACTGCGCGGGTGCACCCGAGCCGCCGGGCTCGTCGATCCTCACCGTCACAGCCGCCGAGTTTCGCGATCTGCTCGACATCCACCTCGGCACCACGTTCGCGACCTGCCGGGCTGCTGCGCCCCGAATGGTCGCCCGGGGCCGTGGAGCGATCGTCAACACCAGTTCCTTTGCCTTCCTTGGTGATTACGGCGGCACCGGCTATCCGGCCGGCAAGGGTGCGGTGAACGGACTGACGATGGCCATTGCGGCGGAGCTCGCGGAGCACGGCGTGCGCGCCAATGTGGTGTGCCCGGGCGCCAAGACCCGGTTGTCCACCGGAACCGATTTCGAGGAGCAGATCGAATCGCTGCGGCGGCGGGGCATCCTCGACGACGTCAGCGCACAGGGCGCCCTGGACGTCGCACCACCGGAATACGTGGCCCCACTCTACGCCTACCTGGTCAGCGACCTCGCCCGCACGATCACCGGCCAGATCTTCATCGCCGCCGGAGGTTTCGTCGGCCGCTTCGACAAGCCCTCCCCCGCGTTCATCAACTACCGGGATCACCACGACTCGCCGCCGTGGACCGTGAGTGAGATCGGGGCGATGCTGAGCTGAGCTAGGTCGTCAGGTCGTAGATCAGCATCCGGCCGACCCGCTGGGGCGTGAAGTTGCGTTGAACCCATTGCTGGATCAGCGCATTGGTGTCCAGGTGCCCCCACCTGTCCTCGTGGACCGGATTGGTGACGATGAAGTAGTGGATCCGCTTGGACAGCACGAGACGGAGAAACTCATCGGGTGTCGGCGACGGGTCGGTGCCGTTGAAACCGCCGACCGGCATTACGGGGTGCCCGCTGGCCAGTTGATAGCCGGCCGCACACATCGATCCGATCGTGGCGGCCACCCAGGTGTAGCGCTTGGCGTCGGCATCGAGCAGGCCGACGAGCTGCCGATCGGGGTTACCCGAGTCCATCAGGCTGCACCCGACGAGATGTATCCCCGAAGCTGCTGTGGGAAGCAGAAATCCGGGACCGCTGACCGAAGTGATCTCGGCCCGCGACACCGGCACGACGCCTTTGGTCATCGCGGTCACGATGCGCGGAACCGGCCCGGCGATCGGCAGCGCACCGGAGTTACCCCGCGCCACGGTGGTGATGCTGAACGCAACCGGCCCGCCGAGTGCGACCAGCGCGGCGAGGGCCACGATCACAGGGGTTGGTAGTACGGCAGCGATCACGCCGACCACCAGCAGCACCGCGGCGATCGGGACGGCCCAGCGCAGCCACGGATAGAAACCGGGATCGTGGCGCAGCACGAGCACCGCCGTCGTCGCCGTCAGCGCCACGACAACCACCAATAGCGCTTGCGCCCAACGATTGTGACGCTCCTGCCAGCATGTGGTGACACCGATGCCGACCAATGCGGCGATGGCCGGCGCCAAGGCCACGGTGTAGTACGGGTGGAAGATGCCGGCCATGTAGCTGAACACCCACGCGGTCGTCACCAACCAGATGACCCACACCGAGGTCGCGGCCCTCTGGAGATCGCACCGTTGCGCCCGGGCCCGCCACACCAACAGCGCGACCCCGAAAACCAATGCCGCGGGCAGCAACCACCCGATACCGCCGATCTGCTGGGGTTCGAACAGCCTGCCGATGCCTGGCTGGCCCCACGGATGCGGCGATGTCCCACCGCCGAGATGGACCGGCGAGACGAAGCCCGGGGACCCCGTGCTGCCCGGCTCGTCGCCGTTGAGCCGGCCGAAGCCGTTGTAACGCAACGTCAACTCGAGAATCGAATTGGTCTGCGTACCACCGATCCACGGGCGCCTGCCCGGTGGCCACAGCTGCACCAGCAACACCCACCACCCTGCCGCGGCCGCCGCGGCCACCCACCCGAGCAGCAGTTGCCCCGCCCGCACGAGCAGCGATCGCGGCCCTGCGATCAGATATGGGATCGCCAACGCGGGCATTACCAGCGCCACTTCGAGCTGCTTGGTCAGGTACCCCAGACCGACGAAACACCCAGACACCACCAGCCAACGCAGTCGGCCGTCGTCGATCGCGCGCACCATAGCCCACACCGCCGCGAGCATCAGCAGCACCAGAAGCGCGTCAGGATTGTTGAATCGGAAGATCGTGACCGCCATCGGGGTCACCGCCAGAACCGTGCCCGCGATCAACGCGGCGGTCTCGCCGAACGGCCGCCGCACCGCGTCCCACAGCACCGCCACCGCGGCGACTCCGATCATGGCCTGGGGCACCAGGATGCTCCAGGCGTTCAGCCCGAAGAGCCGGATGCTCAGGGCCGGCAGCCACAGCGACAGTGGGGGTTTGTCGACAGTGATGGAATTGCCGGCATCCGACGAGCCGAACAGGAACGCCTTCGGAGATTGGGAGCCGGCCTGGGCCGCCGCGGAGTAGAAGGCGTTCGCCCAGCCCGACCGGTCCAAGTCCCACAGGTAGAGCAGTGCGGTCGCCGTCAGCAATACCACCAAAGCCCACCGCTGCGGCCTGGCCCGGGTACGGGGCTGCGCCACAACGATTTCCGGCACATCGACGGTCGCCGTCATATCAGCGAGTCGAAGCGCCGAACACCCGCCGCAACGCCACGAAACGCACGAGGGTGGCCACCAGGTTGGCCACGACCAGGACCGACAGTTCGACACCCTTGCCGACCGTCGGATCGAACCGGTGAAGCAGATACAGCGAGCCACTGGTGATGGCGAGGCCGAACCCGAAGATCAGCAGGCCGTGAACGTGGTGGCGAGCGGCGCCGGCGCGGCCGCGGATGCCGAAGGTGAAAGCTCGATTGGCGGCCGTATTGGCCAACGCGGTCACCAGCAGTGCGGTCAGGTTCGCAGCCTGCGCCCCCATCGCGGGATGCAGCGAAAGATACAGCAGCGCCAAGGCAATGGTGCTGGCAATGCCGATCAGGCCGAAGCGCACCATCTGGCCGACCATGCCGCGGGGAACGCCGGGCACCAGTGGCTCGCGACCCAGCGCCGCCTGCAGGTCGCGCAGGGGCAGCGCGCCGGTGGTCAACGCCCGGCCCACACGCCAGCAGCCCTTGAGGTCTTCGATGGCGGTGGCGAGGACGTCGACGCGGGAGTCGGGATCGTCGATCCAGTCGACCGGCACCTCATGGATGCGCAGCCCGGCCTTCTCGGCCAGCACCAGCAGTTCGGTGTCGAAAAACCAGCCGGTGTCGGCGACCAGCGGCAGCAGCCGGCGGGCGACGTCGGCGCGCACTGCCTTGAAACCACACTGGGCGTCGGAGAACCGGGCGCCGAGGAAGCCCCGCAGCAGCAGGTTGTATCCGCGGGACACCACTTCGCGCTTGATGCCGCGCACCACCCGCGACGAGGCGGCCAGCCGCGACCCGATCGCGATGTCGGAGTGCCCGGAGACCAGCGGCGCGACCAACGGCATCAGCGCCGACAGATGCGTCGACAAGTCAACGTCCATGTAGGCGACCACATCGGCCGGTGATGATGACCACGCGGCGGCCAGCGCCCCGCCACGGCCCTTGGCGTCGAGGTGGATCACCTCGACATCGGACAGCTCCTCCGCCAGTTCGCGCGCCACCGCCAGCGTGCCATCAGTACTTGCATTGTCCGCGACCACGATTCGAGTCCGGTACGGCACCTCGTCGAGCAGGAACTGGTGAAGTCGTCGTACGCAGGGGTCAACATCGCGTTCCTCGTTGTACACCGGGATGACGATGTCGAGAACATAGCGACCCCCGACACCGGTCGGCGCAGTGCGCTGCTCGGCCGGCAGGGTGTCGGTCATGACATTGATGTTCGCGTCCCAAGCTGCCGTGGCACTGGGCCGGATCTGAAGAGTTGCTGTGGGCCAGCTTCGTATCGGGTCGCGGACGGCTACTCATATGCTTGGGCGCATGGCCTCCGTCTTCTCCAAGATCATCAACCGCGAACTGCCGGGACGATTCGTCTACGAAGACGACGAGGTCGTGGCGTTCCTGACCATCGAGCCGATGACGCCCGGACACACGCTGGTCGTTCCGCGCGCCGAGGTCGACAACTGGCAGGACGTCGAGCCGGCCGTGTTCAACAAGGTGATGGCCGTGTCGCAGAAGATCGGCAAGGCGGTATGCGCCGCCTTCGGCGCCGAGCGGTCCGGGCTGATCATCGCCGGGCTCGAGGTGCCGCACTTGCACGTGCACGTGTTCCCGGCACGCAACCTGTCGGACTTCGGCTTCGCCAACGTCGACCGCAATCCCTCGCCGGAGGCGCTCGACGAAGCTCAGGCCAAAATCAAAGCCGCACTGGCCGAACTGGGCTAGCTTCGGGACTCACCGCGGCGGGCACGTCGGCGATGCGCGGCAGGCTGACCCGGAAGCAGCAGCCCTGGCCGGGAGCGGTGGTCACCGTAACCCGGCCGCCGTGGGCGTAGACCAGCGAGTCGACGATGGACAACCCCAGCCCGGTGCCGCCGCTGGCGCGGGCGCGGGAGGAGTCGGTGCGGTAGAACCGCTCGAACACCCGCCGGGCATCTTCGGGCGTCATGCCCGGACCCTCGTCGGCGACCTCGAGCACCGCGTCGTCGGACGAGGTGCCCACGCGGACGGTGATGCGCGCGGTCTCGGGGGTGTGCTGCAGGGCGTTGGCCACCAGGTTGCCCAGCACCTGACGCAACCGCGCCTCGTCGCCGATGACTTCCGGGGTGCCCGGTCCGTCGAGGACCTCCATGGTGATGGTGCGCTTCGGGGCGATCGACTGGGCGTCGTGCACGGCGTCGGTGGCCAAGGCCAGCAGGTCGACACGGCGCTGTTCGAGCGGGCGCTGCGCGTCGAGGCGGGCCAGCAGCAGCAGATCGTCGACCAAGAGGCCCATCCGGCGCGACTCGCTTTCGATGCGGGACATCAGCATCTCGACGTCGCGGGCCGCACCTTGGCGGTAGAGCTCGGCGAAGCCGCGGATGGTGGTCAGCGGGGTGCGCAACTCGTGGCTGGCGTCGGTGATGAACCGCCGCATCCGTTCCTCGGAGGTGCGGGCCTGTTCAGCGCTTTCCACCGATGAGGCCATCGCGGTCTGGATCTGAGCGAGCATGCCGTTGAGCGCCAGCGACAGCCGGCCGACCTCGGTGCGCGGATCTCGTTCCGGCACACGGCGATCCAACTGTCCGGCGGCGATCGCGGCCGCGGTCTTCTCCACTTCGACGAGGGGCCGCAGGCTGCGATGCACCACCCAGTAGCCGGCGACGCCGAGGATCACCAGGACGGCGGCGCCGATCGCGACCTGCGACCAAGCCAGGCTACGGACGGTCGATTGGATGTCGGACATGTCGATGGCGACGGTCGTCAGCTCGCCGCCGGGGCCGCGCACCGACACCGCGCGCCACTCGACCGGGGAGTGCTCCAGCGAGCCGACGGTCACCGGCACAGGGCCGACATCGTTGTCGTCGGGCAGCGCCGGTTCTGCGTCGCGGTCGTTGACGGCCATCCAGATGTGGCCGTCGGCGTCGACGCCGCGCACGTAGAAGTTCGACGGCGGGCGGGCCGGGTTGGGTTCCTCGTCGGGCGGGGGCATGCGGCGCGGCGCCTGCGCCCAGCCGCGGGAGGCGTCGAGCAGGGTTTGGTCGGCGCGGTTGACGAGGTCGTGCTGAAGCGTCGAGGTGACCGCGATCCCCGAGGCGAGCAAGCCGCAACCCACGAGCAGCAGCATCGCGGCCACCAGGCCGACTCTCAGCGGCAGCGCTCGGCGGTACGGATGCGGCATTCCCCCATTGTTCGCGCCGAGTGGCGCGACGCGCCGGATTACCGCGGCTCCCGCAGCACGTATCCGACTCCGCGCAGGGTGTGCAGGAGCCGCTTTTCGCCGGTGTCGATCTTGCGGCGCAGGTAGGACACGTAGGACTCGACGACGTTGACGTCACCGCCGAAGTCGTAGCGCCAGACGTGGTCGAGGATCTTGGGCTTGCTCAGCACGGTGCCTGCGTTGATGACGAAGTACCGCAGCAGGGTGAACTCGGTCGGTGAGAGCGAGACCGGCTCGCCGGCCTTCCACACCTCGTGGGTGTCCTCGTCGAGTTCGATGTCGGCGAAGCTCAGCCGCGAATTGCGCGGCTCCTCGACACCCTTGCCGGCGCGGCGCAGGATGACGCGGAGCCGGGCGACGACCTCTTCAAGGCTGAACGGCTTGGTGACGTAGTCGTCGCCGCCCAGGGTGAGGCCGGCGATCTTGTCCTGCAGGCTGTCGCGCGCGGTCAGAAACAACGCGGGCGCGTCGATGCCATCGGCACGCAGCCGGCGCAGCACACCGAAGCCGTCCATACCGGGCATCATCACGTCGAGGATGACGGCGTCGGGACGGACCTCCCGAGCTCGATCGAGGGCCGCCGGGCCGCTGGATGCGGTGTGGACCTCGAAGCCCTGGAACTTCAGACTTACCGACAGGAGTTCCACGATGTTGGTCTCGTCGTCGACGACGAGGACTCGTGCCTCGGGCTTGGATTCGGGTACTACGGGTGCGGCCATGCTGACAATTTCCTCTCACATTGGTGAACCCACGCTGCATGGGCGCTGTGAGATTCCTGTGAGTTGAGTTTTCCGATGGGTTAGCCGATACCTCCGGTTACAAACTTTCCGCGCTCCTACACTTGTGAAATGGACCTGGCGAAGACCTTGGTGGGGATCGCGAGCGCGCCGGTGCGAGTCGGGTTGGCGGCCGCCGAGACCGGGCTCGACGTCGCGAAAGCCGGCCTTGACCTGACCAAACAGGCTCTGGGCGAGGCCGGGGTGTCGCCGTCGCCGAGCTCGGTGGCACAGATGTTCGGCCTGGAGGACACCATCGCGCGGGCGAACAAGCTCGCCCAGCTGCTCGATGATGACGCGCCACTGGGGCGTGCGCTGGCGCCGGACGGTCCGCTGGACCGGCTCATGCGCCCGGGCGGTCTGATCGACCGGGTGACCGCACCCGACGGTGTCTTGGACCGGTTGACCGCCGAAGGCGGCGGACTGGAGCGGGCGCTGGCCCCGGGCGGTTTGGTGGACCAGCTGCTCGACGAGGACGGTCTTGTCGAGCGGATCCTCGGTGAGGAGGGGCTGGCCGATCGGCTGATGGCCGAGGGTGGTCTGGTGGAGAAGCTGACGGCGCGCAACGGGCCGCTCGAGCAGCTGGCCGATGTCGCCGACACGCTGAACCGGTTGGCTCCGGGGCTCGAAGCCCTTGCGCCGACGATCGAGACCCTGCGCGAGGCGGTCACCACCCTGAGCCTCGTGGTCAACCCGCTGAGCAATATCGCCGACCGCATCCCGATCCCGGGTCGCCGACGCAGTTACACACCGCCGCGCCCGGTCGGGTCCGAACGGGTGCGCAGCGAGCGGTTGGTCATCGACGACGACGAGCAGTGACTTCGCTACTCTGTTAGACGGTTCGGGCTCACGGGTCCGCCATGCCCCCTTAGCTCAGTGGCTAGAGCACCCGCCTTGTAAGCGGGATGGCATCGGTTCAATCCCGATAGGGGGCTCCATACCGCCTCGAAGCGGCGGCCGGTTTGTCGGTAGCACGTCGTAGCGTCATGCGCATGAGGCAGTGTCGCCGTTTTGGATCCGAGCTCACCAAGCGCAGCCAGAAGATCTACTGCAGCAATGCATGTCAGCAGTTGGCCCGTCAGGAAGCCAGCACACGAATTTGGCTCGAATCCGGCGATGCATTCGTAGGCACTACTCGCAATCACTACATTCGGAACTACCTCAATACCGCGCAGTCGGGTTGTTGCGCGATTTGCGGAGGGTCCAATTTGTGGCTTGGTTTGCACCTGGCCTTCGTCCTCGACCACATAGACGGCGACCCGACCAACAATCAGCGAGAGAACCTGCGACTCGTGTGCCCGAACTGCGATTCGCAGCTGCCGACGTACAAGAGCCGCAACCGCGGCAAGGGGCCGGTTCTACCGCAGGCAGCGATACGCCAATGGCCAGACGTTCTAGGCGTCGTCGGACGCCATGACTACCCGGTTCCGTCCGCTCTGTTTGGCTTGATAGAGCGCGCGGTCCGCGGCCTGAAGAAGTTCACTGGGCGTGCTGACGTCACCACCCGCCGCCGCGACGCCGATGCTGATCGATATCGGACGCTTGGGCCACGGCGCCCGCTGGATGGCGCGGCGGAATCTCTCGCCGAGCACGAAGGCACCCTTGCAGGTGGTTTCGGGCAGTACGACTGCGAATTCCTCACCGCCGTAACGGAACAGCGAATCGGACACCCTGAGTTCGGACTGCAGCAGATGGGCAACCCCGCGTAACACCTCATCGCCCGCCGGGTGCCCGAAGTCGTCGTTGAACGCCTTGAAGTGATCGACGTCGATCATGACCAGCGACACGGTGTTGCCGCGGCTCTGCGCCCGCATGCACTCCTCTTCGAGGGTGATGTCGAATGAACGCCGGTTCTTCACCCCGGTCAATACATCGGTGACCGATTGAGACTCCAGGTGCACCCGCACCTTCTCGATATCTCGCTGATACTCCTGCAGCAATTCCACGTACTTTTCCTGATCGAGGACCGCCTGCTCAAGAGTTTCGATGCTGCGGCGTAGCTCGAGCTGGACGATGATCTCGCGAGAGAGGATCTCAAGGGCTTCGCGCTGGGTCTCGGTGAGAGTTCGCGGCTGGCGGTCGATCACGCAGATCGTGCCCAGCGCTTCCCCTGTCGGCGCCACCAGCGGGGCGCCCGCGTAGAAACGGATGCCCGGATCTCCGGTCACCAGCGGGTTGCTCACGAAGCGTTCGTCAGCGCGGGCATCCTCGACGGTCATCACCTCGTCGGGATTCATGATCGCGTGTGCGCAGAATGCCTGCGAGCGCGGAGTTTCGCTGACGCCGAGGCCGATGTTGGCTTTGAACCATTGACGCTGCTCGTCCAACAACGTGATGAGCGCAATTGGTGTACCGCAGATCGCCGACGCCAGCTTCGCGAAGTCGTTGTAGGCCTGTTCCGGCAGCGAGTCCATGATGTTGTAATCCGCAAGAACATTCAGCCGTTCGCGCTCGTTGGCGGGTATCGGAAATCCGGCCTCCGACATGTGCTCCCCCATTCCGGCAAGTGGCCCTGCTGTCTCTCAGCTAGCCCTATTAAATCGGATCTGAAACTGCAGCATCTGCGATACGACCCGGCACAGCGAAGCCCGACCGTCAGGCCAGCGCGGCCCGCTCGACATCGAGGAGTTGCTCACCGCGGCGTTCCTCGTCGTAGGCCGTGCGCCCGCCGCGAATGCCGAAGAGCCGCTTGGACACCAGCAGATAGATGACGGCGGCCACGTTGATCACGAACGCACCCGCGCGCGTGAACGTGTTGCCTTTGACTGCAAGGTCGTACACCTCCAGCGGCAGGAAGATCGAGGTCGCTATCACGGCGAAGTATTCGCCCCAGCGCTGTAACAACCACAGTCCGACCCCCTCGATGAGCTCCAGCAGGGCGTAGACGAGCAGCGCGAAGAACACCAGCATCAGCGTGCTGGGCTTGGTGGCCAACGCTTTCTCGAGCTCGTGCACGGCGGTCATCTGATCGACCTTGATACCCGAGGACCGCAGCAGCGGCAGGTCGCGTTCGACCGCAGCCTGAATCGACCCCTGCGCGCCGCGGAACTTCCACACCGCCCACGCGGCGAGCGCGATCAGCAGCGCCCTGATCCAACGTTCGACGGCCAGGGCCCGCAGGATGAACGCCTGCCGCAACGCCCGTCCCCGAAGGACCAGTGGCGCGTGGTCCGCCGGACCGCGGCCATGCGGCGGTCCCACGACGAAAGCGCCGCAGCGCAGGCAGCGCCAGACTTCGCCAAGCCCGGTCGTGCCGCTCAGCCGCTCGGAGAGGGCGGCATCGTCCGGCGCATAGGTGACGTGCCCATGTCGCGCACAGGTGAACAACTCCCACCGGGCTCCGACGGTCTTGCGCTGCTCCTTTGAGGTCACCATCACCCCATCATGTCTTTCGGCGGCTTCGCGCTGTCAAGACCGGGACCGGTTCACCTCGCCGCGCAGACGCCGCCCACCCGGTGCGTGGTCGAGGACGACGTCTGCCAATCGGTCCCTGACCCGCTGATGATCGCGCGGTGTCGCGCGCCCCTTCCTGAGTTCGTGATAGCCCGCGCCCGCCCACACGCCAGCGATCGCGGCGTCTGTGCAACCGGCGCGCGCACGCCGCCGGTCACCGAGCGCCAGCGCCGATGCGGTCAGCGCGTGCACGGTATCCACCCAGACGCCCATAGCCAGCACCTCGGGGCTGGGTCGCAGACCGGACAGCGTCGCTTGGGTCAACTGCCGCGCACCGAGGATTCGGGTCACTGTGCGGCCCGGGGTGTCGACGGGGCCGCTGTCGGTGACTCGCAGCACTCGGTCGGGAGCGATCAAAAGTGCCACACCCCATGCGGCACGCAGGATTTCGATGACTCGGTACCGCTTCATGCCGCCTGCCGATACTGTTCGGCGGCTGCCGCCAGGCTCATTCCGTGTCCGCAGCGCGACGTGCTCACCGGCAACTGGCCACCACTGGGAACCGGCACGCCGTCGAACAATTCAGCCTCGAGGCGGGTGTGGTCGATGAAGTACTCGAGGTGGCGCAGTCGGGGTATCGCGGCCGCGACGGGGACATGGACGGCGGGCGCGCAATGAGCCGAGACGTCGAGGTTGTGCGCTGCCGCGATGCTCGCGGCGGCGAGCCAGCCGGTGTACCCGCCACACCGGGTGCCGTCGAGTTGCAGGCAGTCCACCACCGGCGCGAGTCGGCGGGCGTCGTAGCGATCAGCGATGTACTCGCCGGCGGCGACATCACACCGCACCGCGCCACGCACGGCAGCCAAGCCATCGGTGTCGTCACTGCTGACCGGTTCCTCGAACCAGGTGACCCCGAGGTGATCGAGGGCGGCGCCGACCCGGCGTGCCTGGCCCGGCGAGTAGCCACCGTTGGCGTCCACCATCAGCTCCACCGTGTCACCGGCCAGCTCCCGTAATCGCCTGACCCGGGCCAGGTCCCGCTCGGTGTCGCTACCCCAACCCTGGCCTATCTTGATCTTCATCGCCGCACATCCGGCCGCGCGCCACACCCTGATCTGATCGGCGAGCTGGTCGTCGTCGAGGTTGGTGAAACCACCCGATCCGTAGATGGGAACCGCATCCCGGCAGCGCCCGAACATCGTGGACAGCGGCAGGTCACGGAGATGACCCAGCAGATCCCATAAGGCGATGTCCACCGCGCTGACCGCCTGCGCCACCAGACCGCGGCTGCCGAAATTGCGGCATGCACGCGTCATCGCGTCGAGAGTGCCGGGGACATCGGCGGTGTCGCGGCCGACGACGACGTCGCGCAGGTTGTGGGTGATGACCGCGGCCGCGGCCGGCGAACTGTAGGTCCATCCGAGTCCGACCGCGCCGGCGGCGTAGGCGTGAACGACGACGGCCGTCGTCGAATCCCATCGCAGCGTGCCGTCGGCTTCCGGTCCGTCGGTCGGCACCGTGTAGACAGCTACCTCGAGACGGTCGATCTCAGTCAAAGGCATTGGTAATCAACTCTTCTGATGTCACGATCGGACGGCGTGGTTCTTCATCAAGTCGGCGGCACGGCCTGCGAGCGCCATGATCGTCAACGCAGGATTGGCCGCACCCTGGGTGGGCATGACGCTTCCGTCCACCACGTAGAGGCGGTCCACCCCGAACACCCGGTGCTCGGCATCGATGACGCCGTCTTGTGGCCGTGCCGCCATGCGCGCTCCCCCGACCAGATGCGCGTACCGGTTGACCGTCATGACCTCTTCGGCGCCGGCCGCCAGCAGTAGATCCGACATGACCGTCCCCGCGGCCTCGATGAGCTGCCTGTCGTTATCGCACTGGCTGTAGGCGAAGTGTGCGACGGGCAAGCCGTGCCGGTCCTTCTCATCGGCCAGCGTGACCCTGTTGTCAGGCAGCGGCAGCAGTTCACACAGGGCACCCAGCGTGGCCCAATGGATGTAGTCGCGCATGTACTCTCGCAAGGTCGCGCCCCAATGCCCCTGCGCAGCAACATGTTCAGACCAGGTGATGGGCAGCGGGCTGACAGTCTGGATGGAGAACCCGCGGCGGTACGGCTTACCGGGATCCGTTTCGTAGAATTGTTCGGTGCTGACCTCCGGTGGCGGAGCCTTGTACATCCGGATCTCGTCGGAGAAGCGACCCGCCACCTGCGGTGCCCCCTGCACCATCAGGTGGCGACCCAGATGGTCGTGATCGTTGCCGAGTCCGCCTGGGTATCGGGAGGTCGCCGAAAGCAAGAGCAACCGCGGTGTCTCGATGGAGTAACCGGCGATCACGACGGCATGGGCACGCTGACGGTGCAACACACCGGCATGCAGATATTCCACACCGGTGGCGCGCCCGGAGTCGTCGTCGACGAGGATGCGGCTGACGTGGGCGTCGGGACGCACCTCGGCACCGTTGGCGAGGGCATCGGGAATGTGGGTGATCAGTGGGCTGGCCTTGGCGTTGACCTTGCAGCCTTGGATACAGAAGCCTCGATAGATGCAGTGCGGCCGGTTCCCGAAGCGGCCGTTGGGGATTGCGACCGGCCCGACGCGCATGTCGATGCCCATGGCATTCGCGCCGCGCAGGGCGATCAGTCCGTTGCCGCTGACCGGGTGCGGACTGTGCGGATAGCTGTGCGGGTCACCCCACGGCCAGTCCTGACCGGCCACCGGCAACTCGGCCTCGATCTGTTCGTAATAGGGGCGAAGGTCGGCGTAGTCGATGGGCCAGTCAGCCCCCACACCGTCGGAACTGAAGGTATGAAAGTCGGACGGATGAAACCGCGGGGTATAGCCGGCATAGTGCACCATGGATCCGCCGACGCCACGCCCGGAGTTGTTGGAGCCCAGGGGTACCGGGTCGGCGCCACCGATCTGACGGGGTTCGGTCCAATACAACCGGTGCGAGCCGCGTTCGTCGCTGACCCAGTCACTGTCCGGATCCCAGAACGGTCCGGCGTCGAGCAGCACCACACTCCAGCCCGCGCGGGCCAGTCGCTGCCCGAGAGTGGCGCCACCTGCACCGGCGCCGACGATGACGATGTCGACCTCGTCGTCCTCGGGATAGCGACGCATGTCCGACCGCAGCCGGTGATTGGTGCGGACCCCGTTGTTGGGCAGTAACCAGGCAGAGGCGTTCCGGTCGCGGACGGCACCGGCGTCAACCATCCGTCGCCCCCTCGACGAGAGCCGCATCCGCACGGCGCGCACGTTCTACGCGCGCGGCGAAGGGGACCGGATCGGCACTGTGTTGATCGGCGATCTCAAACGATTCCCGGGCGTTGACACCGGGATTCAGATATCCGCGTGGGTAGGCCGGCCCGGGAAACCCCATCTCGTTCCACGCCCAAGGATGCGAGTAGAACGCCGTGCAGGCATACCGGGTCCACAGGCTCCAGACATGTCCGGCCGGCCAGCCGTGCCAGTCGTCACCGCTGTCGGACAGGTCTTGGATGTTCTGCAGTACGCGTGCCTGATCCTCGCCGGCAAGGTCGGCATAACCGGCGCCACAGCGATTGTGGGCGTCACCATCCAACGCGGCCAAGGACTCACGCCATGCCTGACCGTCCTCGGGCATGTCGTCGTAATGCCACCCGTCCGTCTCCCCCGCCGCCAGCCGGGCGTCGATCAACTCCAGTACCGGAATCTTCGGGTCGGCGTCCTGCGCAAGCAGCAGATCGAGCATCGGCGTCGCGACGGCCACCTCGTCGACGGTGAAGAACGCCAGCATCGACGGCAGGGCGAGCCGCGCGAGAACCACACCGGCGGTGACGGTGTCCCACTTGTCGACCTGAGCCAGCACATCGAAACCGTCGAATCGACCACGATTCTGTGGAGTGACGGCGCGATAATGGGTTGGGCGAAACAACATCAGCGCACTCCGTCACCGGGCAGGTGCTCGCGACGCAGCAGGGCGGCCAGCAGTCCAATCCCGCCGACCAGGGACGCCAGCAGGGGCGCGAACGCCGGCGGACCGGATTCCACGTTGTACTTGGTGAATCCGCCCGGCCTCTGCTGGATTCCACGCCAATGCAGGTAGGTGCCCTGTAGGCCGTTGGCGACGATCAGCGCACTGGCCGCGGGCAACACCGTATGAGCGGCGCGACGGGAGAAGAAGGCAGCCAGCCCGGCCGGGATCGCGGTGGGAACCACGACAACAGGCCAGTACATCATCCGGTTGCCGAAGCTGGCACCGTCGTGTGAGAAGTAGATCTCGGCGGTGGTGACCGCGGCACCGGCGGCGGTCAACGCGGACAACGAGCGTTCGAATCGTCCGGTTCGGATGGCGTGCAGCGCGGCGCGCGCGGGATTCATGAGCGGACCTTCTTCTCGCCGGGAAAGTATTGCTGCACTTTCTGTTTGACGCCCTGCTTGATGAAGCCCGCGCTGTCCTCATCGCCGCCGAGAACCGCCTCGACAAGGGACTTGGCCTGGTCGAAAGTCGCGTGCGGTGGAATCGGCGGAACATCGGGGTCACACCTGACGTCGAGCACGGTGGGCCGATCCGCGGCCAGCGCGCGATCCCACGCACCGCCCAGCGCGGCGGGGTCATCAATATTGTCGCCGTGCAGTCCGAGGCTACGCGCGAAGCCGGCGAAGTCGACATCTGGAAGGTTCTGCGACGCTTCGAATTTCGGTGAGTTCTCCATCGCCCGCATCTCCCAGGTGACCTGGTTGAGGTCGTTGTTGTGCAGAACAGCGATGATGAGCCGGGGGTCGGTCCATTGCTTGTAGTACTTGGCGATTGTGATCAGTTCGGCCATACCGTTCATCTGCATCGCGCCATCGCCGACGAACGCGATGGTAGGCCGGTCGGGGTGCGCCCACTTGGCACCGATGACGTAGGGCACCCCGGGCCCCATCGTGGCGAGTGTGCCGGACAGCGAGCCGCGGACATCACCACGGAACTTCAGGTGGCGGGCATACCAGTTGGCCGACGAGCCGGAATCGGCGGCGATGATGGCGTTGTCCGGCAACCGTTCCGAGAGTTCCCAGAAGATCCGCATCGGATTGATCGGGTCGGCCTCGGTCATCGCCCGCCGCTGCACGGTGGTCCACCAACTGTCCACCCATTTCTCGACCTTCTCGCGCCAGGATCGATCGGTCTTGCGTTCCAACAACGGGATCAACGCACGAAGGGTGCTCTTGGCGTCACCGACGAGATTGATCTCGTACGGGTAGCGCATCCCGATCCACTTTCCCGACCGGTCGATCTGCACGGCGCGGGCCTGGTCGAGTTCGGGCAGGAACTGCGTATAGGGAAAATTCGAGCCGACCGTGAGCAGCGTGTCGCAGTCCTGCATGAGATGCCAGCTGGCGGTGGTGCCGAGCAATCCGATCGAGCCGGTCACCCAGGGCAGGTCATCAGGCAGAACGTCTTTGCCGAGCAAGGCTTTTGCCGCACCCGCACCCAGTAGGTCCGCCACTTCGGTCAGCTCGGCAGCACACCCGCGGGCGCCCTGCCCGACCAGCATGGCGACCTTCTTCCCGGCGTTCAGAAGATCGGCGGTACGGCGCAGGGCATCGTCGTCGGGCACCACCCGCGCTTCCGACATCCCCAGGCTGGAGGGAACTTGCTTGAACGCATGGCCCGGTGCTTCGTAAGGCAGCTCGAACACGTCGGACGGCACGATGATCGCCGTCGGCGCACCTTCGCTGAGCGCGATCCGGATAGCGCGGTCGATCAGGTTCGGTAACTGCTTGGGGACCGTGCACATTTGGACGTACTCGCTGCAGACGTCCTTGAACAGACTCAGCAGATCGATCTCCTGCTGGTACGAGCCACCCATCGCCGAGCGCTCCGTCTGACCGACGATCGCAACCACCGGGACGTGGTCCAGCTTCGCGTCGTACAACCCGTTGAGCAGGTGTACCGCGCCCGGTCCGCTGGTCGCCACGCACACGCCGGCCTGACCGGAGAACTTCGCGAAGCCCACGGCTTCGAACGCGGCCATCTCTTCATGACGGGCTTGAACGAACTGCGGGTTGTCGTCTGCTCG
Organism: Mycolicibacterium pallens; assembly: GCF_019456675.1. Classification (NCBI taxonomy): domain Bacteria; kingdom Bacillati; phylum Actinomycetota; class Actinomycetes; order Mycobacteriales; family Mycobacteriaceae; genus Mycobacterium; species Mycolicibacterium pallens. The sequence continues at coordinate 5,240,136 of NZ_CP080333.1, forward strand.
CTGCCAGGCGGCGAGCAGCCCGTTGATTCCGTCTCCGGGAAATCCGAAGACCTGTTTGACGCCCCATTCGCGTAACCGGGCGAGTAGGACGTCACCGACGGTGTCGGACATGTCATCTCCTTGTAAGTCGTTGTGCCATATTGGAATCGCAGCCTCAGCGATGCGACCGCCGTTGCGGTATCCAGGTGGGTCCCTCGATCTGATCGGGAAGAAGCCACATGGCGGAGCCGATGTTGTAGCAGAAGAGGATCGACCACAGCACGATCGCCGGCGCGGTGAAACCCAAGGGACCGGGGTCGCGGTGGGCCGCGGCGACCGCACAGATGATCATCAGCGCGAGTGCGACCGCAGTCATCACCAGCGTGAACACCGTCGCCGCTCGCCGATGGGCCAGCACCACCAGCGTCACCGCGGCGATGCCGAGCAGAACGATGCTCAGCGCCGGGGTCAGCGGCACGCCCAGCGGCTGCCACCCATCCGTTTGCGGTCGAGCGAGGACACCTATCAGACCCACCACGCCCAGTAATCCAGTGACCGCCGCCTGGGCCAGCAGCAACCGGCGGCCCTGCTGCCAGTGCGGTGCATTCAGGCTGATGCGACGCATACCGGCCGTCTCGGGCGGCATCGGCCCGCGGGTATCTTGTGCCACTTGTGTCTCCAATTCCCGGGAATCTGAGCAACTCCAGCGCCATTTAGTTGCCTAAAGACAACATATCCAGTTTGGATGATGTGCAAACGGGTGATTTATGCACACCGCATGTCATGCGTCGCAGATGTAGGCTGGACAAACTATTGGGTGCCCGAGGACAGGGGTGACAAACGTGGGTAACGCGCCACCCGACACCCGATACGCCGTCGAACTCGAACGAGCGACGCGCGGGCTGTTGGCGCTCAACGTTGTCGTGCTCGAGGAGATCGAGAAACGCGTCGGGTTGCCCACGCTTCGCGCGCTGCAATCACTCGAGCGGCTCGGCCCCAGCCTGGTTACCGAACTCGGCGAGGATCTCGACCTCGTTCCGTCCAGCGCCAGCCGCCTCAGCGACCGACTCGCCGAGGCCGGCCTCATCACCCGCACTGTGGCGCCCCACAATCGGCGCGCCACCGTCCTCGAACTGACCGACGCCGGACAGGCGATCCTCGACGAGGTCGTCGCCAAGCGCGCTGAACAGTTCCGTCGCGTCACCGAACAGATGAGCAACCGAGAGCGAGAGCAGCTCCTGCGCGGCGCGGCAGCATTCACCACCGCCTACAGCCAGTTGGCCAAACACTCCTGACGCAATGGACGCCCTACAGGGCAAGTACGGCACGTTCTACGTGGGCAGCGTGATGAACATGGAAACCGTCGAGCACACCGCCCAGTTCTCGACCGATCTGGTTGACCGTCATTTCTAGGCGGCATTGGTCGCGATCGCGCGACGTTCACGCGTAAACGCTTCCCGGGAGGCCCGACTTAGCTTAATATTCGCTGAGAAAGCAAACGGGCGCTCGACCGCATGGCCGGTTTGGCACCCACATCGGGGGGTTTGCCTGAGGTCCGCCGACTTCACGGGCAACTGATTCGGACAGGGCGGTACTTCCATGGCAAATGTCCAGCGTGGTGCGCGAGCTGGCGCAGCGGCTGTCGCGCTGGGGCTGTCGCTGGCGTGGCCGACCATCGCCATTGCCAGCGCGGACAGCCCCGGCGGGGATTCGTCCTCGGTTTCCGCCGGTCCGGCAAAGACGACTGGAACAGCCCATTCAGCCCGCACCGCAAAGCCCACCCAGGGCAGCACGTCGTCGAAGAGGTCGTCGCCTGCCCGTAAGGCCACATCCGCCGCGCGGGTTCAGGCCAGCACCCCCGACGCGACCACGACCGATAAACCCAAGGCACAGTCGAGCAAGACCGTCTCCGACGGGAAGTCGTCGGCGACCGTGGAGACCGCTACCTCCAGTTCTGCGCAGACGACGGACAGCCAGCAGACTGCCGCCGTCACGACACCCTCCACCCCGAAGGTGGCCGAAGCGTCGGCCACCCCGACCGCGGCGACCACGAACTCGACGATCACGGCCCTGCGGGTGCCATCGGCCAACGCCTCGCCCGCCGATGTGATCACCGGTTTCTTCAGTTCGATTCAGGGACTCTTCGGGGGCGCCGCGCTACTGGTGCGCCGAACGTTCTTCAACGAGGCACCGACGGTAGCCCCCATCCAGCTCACCGGTGAGACGTTGGTGGATCCGATCAACGGCCAGATCAACGCGACCGATCCGGACGCCGACACCCTCGTCTATAAGGTGGCCCAGCAACCGCATTACGGCACCCTTGCTCTAAATACCGCAACGGGTGCATATACCTACACCCCGAATTCGAACTTCAAGGGCGTTGACTCCTTTGTCGTCTCCGCCACCGACACCGGTCTGCACATCAACCTGCTCAACTGGTTCCGCGAGCCCAGCACTTACGCGGCCGGCGCTGTCTACGAAGCGGGCGCGCCAAAGATCACGTACACCTTCACCTACGGAAACGGGTCGCAATACTGGTCGAGCGCCGCCCGGGCCGAGTTGGCGGCGACGGCCGTCTACCTGTCAAGCTATTTCGCCCCCGCGCAGGACGTCAACATCACGTATGCGGTCACCGGCCAGCGGTCGCTCACTGGCTCGACACTGGCGTCGGCCGGCAGCGATCTGATCAGTGAGAGCGGCTTCTCGACAACTGTGGTGCAGGAGAAGATCCTTCACCCCGGCGTGGAGGACCCCAACGGGGTCGCCGCCGACGGCACCATCGACTGGAATTTCGGCTACGGCTGGGGCTACTTCGACACCGTGCCCCCGGGAAGCTACGACTTCCAGTCAACGGCAATGCACGAGCTGCTGCACACCTACGGCTTCCTGTCAGTCATCGACAGCGCAGGCAACAACTCCATCGAGAACTGGACCGACTTCGACAAGAACATCGTCGACAAGAACGGCAACTCGGTGTTCATCCCGCCACCGAACGGCACCACCTTCGACACCACCTACAACTCGAACCTGACCGGTGGCAACGGCGGCCTGTACTTCGGTCTTCCCGGGTCGAACGCGTGGATCAAGAACGGCAACAAGCCGGTGCCGCTGTACACCCCCAGCCCCTGGGAATCCGGCAGCTCGATGTCGCACCTGAATGACAACTACTACAACGGCTCAGATCCGTTGACTAGGCCGGAGATGCTGATGAACGCGGCGTCCGATACCGGACTGGGCGTGCGCGTTCTGAGCCCCATCGAGATCGCGATCATGAAGGACCTCGGCTACACGATGGTGTCGGCGTCCCCGACCGTCGCCGTGCTGTTCATCGGCCTGATGCTCGTCCGCCGCCGCAAGACGGCCAAGAGCGCCTGAGGTCAGTTACTGCTCGGGCAGTCGATCGTAAGGAACACCGTGGTGTTGGCTGGTGGGTGATCGCCACGAAGGCCGTCGACGCTGGTGATCTTGCATTCCGACAGCGGCCGGTCAGTGCCACTTCCGGCAGAGAAGTTGTACTGCACGTTGTAGCCCTGGCTTTGTAAGGCCAGCGCGCCATCGGCGGCATTCTGATTCTGGTTGAAGGCCCGCGGCGGCATCTGGATGATGCCCTTCTCCGTAGGTACCGGCTTGCTCGTCGAGGCGCTGCTGGAGGTGGTTGAGCTCGGGCTCTCCTTCGAGGACTGACCGCAGCCCGCCGAAAGACCAGCTACCGCAACGATTGTCAGAAGACCACCGGCCAGCGCGAGCTGACGTGAAACCATCGTCGACTGCTTCATTCCATGCCTTCCGACACCACCATTGACCATGACCGGAAAAACTTATCTGCCTGCGCGGCAGCGGCAAAACCGATCAGCCCATCTTGCTGGGGGCGTCTCGCAATGTTCGCCTGAGCGCAACCTTCGAGACACTCAACCGGCGTCAGCGGCCGAGCATTCCCGTGACCATCAGCACTGCGCCGATGACGACAAGCGCAACCGCGCTGATCTCGGCTTGCCGCTGCTGGATCCACGCGCGCAACCGCTCTAGAGACCGATCAAATCGCTTGGCCGCCAGGACGTGAGCCAGCACCGGCAGTAACGTTCCGGCACCCGCTATCACGACGAAGTACCCAACGGCGGCACCCTGACCGATGGGTCCCAGCCTCGCGGCATCGATCGCCAATCCTGCTGCGGCACAAGCCACAATGATCTTCGGGTTGAAGACACCGAATGCCAGCCCGATCGCCGCGGTGCGGGCCGGAGACCACTTGCCGATGGCATCCAGCCAGTGCGCCGATCGCACCGCCTTGTTGCGCCGCAACCACAACGACACGCCGGTGACGATCAGCACGGCGCCACCGAAGAGCCGCAGTCGCAGCTGCCAGACCGAGGACGTGTCGGCCGAGCCGCCCAGCAGTCGTGGGACGTTGAGGAACAGCACGGTGAGCACCGTCAGTCCGGTCACCCACCCGGCGGCGAATGCCAGACCTGCCGCGCGCGGTCGCGTCGAATACAGCACCAGCAACAGGGCAGGCAGTATCGAAATGGGCGACAGTGCCACCACCAACGCCAGTGGAATCAGCTCGGCGGACACCGCCGCCCAGTCGCTCGACACCAGGGGGTCAGTCCTCGTCGGTGGTGTCCGGCCGCGGGCGCAACTCACCAAGCGGACGATGGTCGCCGAACAACGGACGCCGCAACGGCTGATGCCCGTGAACGCCTTCGGCGTAAGCGGTTTCGGCATGCTGGGTGAAGTCCACCCCCGCCGTCTCGTCTTCGGCGCTCACCCGGAACCCGATGGTCCGATCGATCACCTTGGCCAGAACGAACGACATGATGAACGCGTAAGCCGCGACCACGACCATCGCGAGTGCCTGCTTGCCGAGCTGGGTCAGCCCACCGCCGTAGAACAGTCCCTGCGGTCCGCCCGTCATCACCGCCGTGGCCAGGAAGCCGATCAGCAGCACGCCGACCACACCGCCGACGAAGTGCACACCGACCACATCGAGGGAGTCGTCGTAGCCGAACCGGAATTTCAGCCCGATCGCGAACGAACACACCACGCCCGCCGCCACCCCGACGATCGCGGCACCGAGGGTGTTCACGGTCCCGCACGAGGGTGTGATCGCGACGAGTCCCGCGACCACACCGGAGGCCGCGCCGAACGTCGTCGGGCGCCCGTCGCGGATCTGCTCGACCGACAACCAGCCGAGCATGCCCAGGCAGCCCGCCACCAGTGTGTTGAGGAAAATGGCCGCCGCCGTCCCGTTGGCGGCCAACGCGGATCCGGCGTTGAAGCCGAACCAGCCGAACCACAGCAGCCCGACGCCGAGGAGGACGAAGGGCAGGTTGTGGGGACGCATCGCGTCGACCTTGAATCCGATCCGCGGCCCCAGCACCAGTGCCAGTGCCAAGGCCGACGATCCGGACACGATCTCGACGACAAGGCCGCCGGCGTAGTCGAGCACCCCGAGCTTGAACAACCAGCCGCCCGGGGACCAAACCCAATGTGCCACAACGGCATACACCACAATGGACCAGACCGGCACGAAGATCATCCAGGCGGCGAACTTCGCCCGGTCGGCGATCGCCCCGCTGATGAGTGCGGCGGTGATGATCGCGAAGCTCAGCTGGAACGTGGAGAACAACAGTTCCGGCACCGAGCCGTGCACGGTGCTCGGACCGATGCCGGCCATACCGATGTGCGACAGATCGCCGATCACCCCACCGAGGCTGGTCCCGGAGAACGCCAGGGTGTAACCGAACAGCAGCCAGGCCACCGTGACGAGTGGGATCGCGATGAAGCTCATCATGATCATGTTGAGCACACCGGTGGTGCGGACCATGCCGCCATAGAAAATGGCCAATCCGGGCGTCATCAGTAGGACGAGCGCTGTGCTGGCCAGCAGCCACGCGGTGGCGGCGGGATCGATCGCTTGCAAAGTCCGGCTCCTTCGACGGTCCCGACGAGAATGTCGGCGCGAAGTTTCGGCGGTGCGGCGATCGTGTTTCAGCCGTGTTTCACGAACCTCACGTCGGCCTCACCAACCCATGGAGCCGGGAATTCCCTTGAACGGTCCGACCACCCTGCTCGTGATCCACCCGCCGTAGAACCCGCCCGGCTGCGGCACCACCGTTTCACCGTCCACGGTGCACCGATCGACCAGGCTTGCCATCACCGCGATGGATCCCGCGATCTCTGCGAACGCAGGAGTCGGCCGGGGGTACGTCCACGCCGCCCGGCTCGCCACCGTGGCCCCGGCCACCAGGTCGTAGTAGCGCGCCTGCCCTTTCCATTCGCACATCGAAGCGCCGGGGGCGTCTCGGAGAGCTCCGTCCACGAACGCTTCACGGGGCAGGTAATACGTCGGCGGATGGCTGGTCTCGAGCACGCGCCAGCTGTGCGACGTGGAGGCGATCACGCGGCCTCCGAGTTCGACGGTGATCGTGCCGCTGAACGGCTCGAGGCGCGGCGGACGCGGGTAGTCCCACACCGATTCCTGGCCCGGACCGGCGTGCTCGGGTGTCGGCCAACTACTCATGTCTCGACGATACGAAAATGGGCGATATGCGCGGCGATTGGTGGATGATTCCGGTGTCGATCGCCGCCGCGCTGGTCGTCGTCTGGCTGGCGCTCGCGGTCACGTTATGGCTGGTCAAACCCGACGACGTCGGCATCACCGACCTGCTGCGCCTGCTGCCGGACACCCTGCGGCTGCTCAAGCGCCTGGCCACCGACCCGGCGATGGATCGACGGATTCGCGTCGTTCTCGCCGGCCTGCTGATATTCCTGGCCTCGCCCATCGACCTCATTCCCGACTTCATCCCGGTGCTCGGCTACGCCGATGACGCCATCATCACCGCGGTGGTTCTGCGCTGGGTCACGAGAACCGCCGGACCGCAAGCGCTCGCCAAACACTGGCCGGGTACACCGGACGGGCTGGTCGCGCTGTGCCGGCTCTGCCGATTGCCCGACCCGCTATGACCAACCCTTGGTGACGACGCTCACAGGCTTCGGTACGCTCTGCTGAGCGACTGCTTAGCTCGTCGCGAAACGCTCGTCGACAACGCATTGGAGCCAACACCATGGCCGCACCTGCCACCCGTTACGCGGGAACGCGCGTCCCGCGGGTCGAGGACACTCGCCTGCTCACCGGGCACGGCACCTACGTCGATGACATCGTGCGGCCGGGAATGCTGCACGCCTGCTTCGTGCGCAGCCCCTTCGCGCACGCCCGCATCAACAGCATCGATGCGTCGGCGGCACTGGCACTGCCCGGCGTACACGCGGTGCTGACCGCGGCCGACCTGAACAACGACGTCCACGAGGCCTGGCACGCGGTGGCAGGCAAGGACGTTCCCGACACCCCGCGCCCGCCGCTGGCCGAGGGCGAGGTGAAGTTCGTCGGCGACCCGGTCGCGATCGTCATCGCCGAAAACCGTTACCTCGCCGAGGACGCCCTCGAACTGGTCGACGTCGATTACGACCCACTGCCCGCGATCGCCGATTTCACCCAGGCGGTGGGTCACGAGGCGGTGGTGCATGAGGCCTATCCGGACAACGTCGCCGGCGGACTGGCCGGGGCACCGCCGGACGAGGAGGCGTTCGCGGCGGCGGCGTATGTGACCGACGAGCAGATCTATCAGCAGACGCACGTGCCGGTCCCGATCGAAACACGCGGACTGGTCGTCGAATGGGTGGCCGCCACGCAGGAACTGACCCTCTGGGCGTCCACTCAGACCCCGCACGAACTGCGCGCGTTCGCCGCGCGACTGCTGGGCATCCCGGCCCAGGGCGTACGCGTCATCACCCGGGACACCGGCGGCGGCTTCGGCCAGAAGGTCGTCCCGATGCGCGAGGACATGTGCATCATGCTGGCGGCCCGCAAGGTTCCCGCTCCGCTCAAGTGGATCGAGGACCGCCGCGAGAACCTGATGTCGGCGGGGCAGGCCCGCCACGTCGACGGGCGCGCGCGGATGGCGTTCGACGCCGACGGGGCCATCACCGCCGTCGCCATCGACTTCCTTCAGGACATCGGGGCCTACCCCACCCCTTATCCGGTGCTGACCACCGCGGCCATCGGGATGTTCTTCCCCGGGCCCTACCGGGTGCCCAAGTCGAGCTTCAACTACAAAACGGTGTTCACCAACACCAGCGGGCTGGCCGCCTACCGCGGCCCCTGGCAATACGAAACCCTCACGCGCGAAATACTTCTCGACATTGCGGCCCGCAAGATGGGCATCGATCCGGTCGAGTTGCGCCGCAAGAATCTGCTGCGCCGCGACGAGATGCCGTTCTTCAATCCCAACGGCATGCCCTATGACCACGTCGCCCCGATGGAGACCTTCGAGCAGGCGGTCAAAATCCTTGACCACGAAGGGTTCCGCAAGGAGCAGGCCGAGGCGCTGGCGCAGGGTCGCTACCTTGGTCTGGGGTTCTCGGCCTACATCGAGCCGACCGGTGCGGCGACCGGGCACCTGGCCACCGAGGGCTGCACCATGCGGATGGAGCCCACCGGCAAGATCAATGTCTACGTCAACGGTGGCTCGAGCGGAAACAGCATCGAGACCACGGTGGTGCAGCTGACCGCCGACGCACTGGGTGCCGACATCGCCGATGTGTCAACGATTCAGGGCGATACCGCGGTGACCCCGTACGGCGCCGGAACGCAAGGCAGCCGCAGCGGCCCGATGACCGCCGGCGCGGTGAACGAGGCCGGCACGATCCTGCGCAACCAGCTGGTGGCGATGGCCGCTCACGTGCTCGGCGTACAGGAGTCGGACATCGAACTGGCCAACTCGCGGGCCACCTCACGCGAGGATTCATCCAAGAGCGTCACTTTCGCGGATCTCGCCTACAAGTCCTATTACGAGCCCCAGTCCCTGGCACCGGGGATGGCGGCCACACTGGAGGCCACTGCCCGGTTCACCTCGCAGACAATGATCCACTGGGCCAACGTAACTCATGCGTGCACGTGCGAGGTGGACATCACCACCGGCCGTGTCACCCTGACCCGCTACATCGTCAGCGAGGACGTCGGCCCGATGATCAACCCCAACATCGTCGAGGGGCAGATCGCCGGCGGCACGGTGCAGGGCATCGGCGGCGCACTGCTGGAGAATTTGGTCTACGACGACGACGGAAACCCGTTGTCCACCACGTTCGTCGACTACCTGCTGCCCACCGCCACCGAGGTGCCGCCGATCGAGTACGGGCACGTCGAGGTGCCCAGCCCCGGTGTCGGCGGCTACAAGGGATGCGGAGAGGGCGGCGCTATCGGCTCCACCCCAGCGGTGATCAACGCGATCAACGACGCCCTGGCCCCGCTCGGGGTGACGGTCACCAAGCTCCCGGCCACGCCCGCGCAGATCGTGGCGCTGATCGAGGCGGCCGGGAGTTAGGTTGCTGCCGCGCCGGTTTCAGCGGCTTGGTGCACGGCATTGATGATGCCCTGATACCCGGTGCAGCGGCAGAAGTTGCCGGACAGACCTTCGCGAATCTCTTCATCGGTCGGATGCGGGTTGTCGCGCAGCAGCGCCGTGATCGACATGACGAATCCCGGTGTGCAGAAACCACATTGCAGGCCGTGGCAGTCGCGCAGCGCCGCCTGCACCGGCGACAGCTCGCCGTCGGCTGACGCCTCACCCTCGACGGTAGCGACCTCGGAGCCTTCCGCCTGCACCGCGAACACCAGGCAGGACCGCACCGCCGCCCCGTCGAGCAGCACCGTGCACGCGCCGCACGAGCCGTGTTCACACCCGAGGTGGGTACCGGTGAGGCCGCAGCGCTCACGCAGGAAGTCGGCCAACGTCAGTCGCGGCTCGACGGTCGCCTCAACGGGAATTCCGTTGACCGACACCTGGATCGACCGATCATGCATCGAAAGCCTCCTTGACCGCAGCCCGCCATGCCTGTGCGGCCATGGCCGCCCCGACTCTGCGTCGATAGTCGGCCGAACCCTGGAGGTCGGCCGGGATGTCGTCGAGCCCGCTCATCGCGAGCTCACCGATTTCTTCTGCCGTGATGTCGCCGACCGGCCGACCGACGATGGCCTCTTCGGCTGCCGAGGCACGCCTCGGTGTGGCACTGAGCCCCAGCAACCCGATGCCGCTGCGCCGGACCTTGTCGTCGTCGTCGAGTTCGACGGCCGCCACCGCACCGGCGATCGCGAAATCACCATGACGACGGGCGAATTCCTCGACCGCGAAGCCGCATCGGCCGGACCAGATCGGGAACCGCACGCCGACCAGAATCTCGTCGGGCTCCATCGCGGTCTCCCACACACCGGCGAAGAAATCCTTGGCCGCGATCTCCCGACCACCCGATGTCGACACTGTCTCGATCGTGGCGTCCAGCGCCAGCGCGACGGCGCCGTATTCCGCGGCGGGATCGGCGTGGGCGATCGAACCACCGATGGTGCCGCGGCTGCGGATCTGGAAGTGTCCGATCAACGGGGTGGCGCGAGTCAGTAGCGGCACGCCCGCGCGGACCTGCTCGTCCGAGCCGACGGTGGCATGGGTGGTGCCGCCACCGATCCGCAGGGTGTCACCCGTGGCTTCGATGCCCTTCATCTCCTCGAGACGCGAGATGTCGATCAGATGGTCGAAGAACGCCAGGCGCATCGACAGCATCGGGACCAGGCTTTGTCCGCCGCCGAGCAGTTTGGCGTCGTCCCCGAGTTCGGTGAGCAGCTGTGCCGCCGCGGCGACACTGTCAGGACGGTGATAGTCGAAGGGCGCCGGCTTCATCGGTGGCCGCCGCAGCGCATCATGCTAAGCACATGCTCAGCATAGCGTGCCGCAGTCGCCCGCTTCCCGGAGTTGCCCGAGAGGCTCTGAGTGGACGCCGAGGGCGCCGCCGACTGTGAGAATCACCGCTGTCCAGCTTTCGGCGGCGGCAGATTCGGCCACTGACTGCGGCCGCGTCGCAAAGCTTTGATCTGCAACGACGGTTGTACGGCCCGGGGGTATCCAGCTCCTTGACCGGAAGGAGACCTGGTCAGCTGGGGCCCAGCCAGCATAAGCCCGCATACTGTCGATCATGGATCCGTCGCCGCCCCCGCGTGCGGCCGCCACGGGCAACCGCCGCGGCCGTCATCGAGAGCGGTCCAACACCGGCCGGCGGGCGCTTCGCGCCGTCATCCGAACCGCGATCGGCCTGATCTCGGTCGTGGTGGTGACGCTGACCGGGGTGGCGTATTCGCAGGCGCACGGCCTGCTCAGCGGCATCACGGTGTCCCAAGCCCTGGGCTCGGACGAGCCCCGGTCCAGCGGTGGCGCGATGAACATCCTGCTGATCGGGCTGGATAGCCGCAAAGACCAGGACGGCAACGAGCTGCCCGACGACCTGCTCGACAAGCTGCACGCCGGCGATTCCGACGCGGGCGGCTACAACACCAACACCTTGATCCTGGTGCACATCAGCGCCGACGACCGCGTCGTCGCGTTCTCGATACCGCGTGACGACTACGTGGCGGTCACTGGCATCAAGGGCTACAACCACATCAAGATCAAGGAAGCCTACGGACTAACGAAGGCGCAGACCGAGCAGAAGCTGGTCGACGAGGGCATCGCCGACCGCAAGGAACTCGAGCGCGCCGGCCGGGAAGCAGGACGCAAAGCGACCATCCGTGCGGTGCGCAATCTGACCGGCCAGCCGATCGACTACTTCGCCGAGGTGAATCTCGCGAGCTTCTATCACCTGGCCGAAAGCCTCGGCGGCGTCGACGTCTGCCTCAACCATGCCGTGCACGACGACTACTCCGGTGCTGATTTCCCGGCCGGTCGCCAAACACTGAACGCCGCACAGGCCCTGGCGTTCGTGCGGCAGCGGCATGGGCTGGAGAACGGCGACCTCGATCGCACTCATCGGCAGCAGGCCTTCCTGCTGTCGGTGACGCACCAACTGCAGGAGTCGGGGTCGTTCACCGATCTGGACAAGTTCAAGCAGTTGATGGCGGTGGCCCGCGAAGACATCGTGCTGTCCCAGGGCTGGGGCGAGGACCAGTTCCGCAGAATGGCCGCCCTGGCCGGCGGCAACGTCGAATTCCGCACGTTGCCGGTGGTGCGCTACGACAACATCAACGGCCAGGATGTCAACATCGTCGACCCGGCCAAGATCCGTGCCGAGATCGCGCAAGCCATCGGCGGCGACTCGGTATCAGTGACCACTACCGCTGCGCCGCAACCACTTCCGCCGCCCAATCCGAACACGGTCGTCAGCATCGTCAACGCCAGCGACACCTCAGGTCTGGCGTCACAAGCCGCGACCGTCCTGGGTAAGCACGACTTCACCGTCAGTGAGGTCCGCGACCGCGAGTCCGGCGAACCGATCGACACGGTGATCACCTACGGCGCGGGCGCGCAGACCGATGCGCAGTCGGTGGCCAGCCTGCTCGGCGTGGAGAACGCCCCACAGTCCACCAGTGCGGTGGCTGCCGATCATGTCCGGGTGGTGCTCGGCCAGGGCTACGACCTTCCGCTGGAGCAACCGCAGACCCAGGACACCAGCACGACATCGACGACCGACAAATGGTCGGAGATGACGATCACGCCCACCCCCGATCAGGGCGCTCCCATCGACGGCGGCAAGGTGCCCTGCGTCAACTGAGCCCGATTGACCTAGTTTGGGTTCCATGCGTATCGGAGTCATCGGACTGGGCAACATGGGCGCGGGCATCGCCGCGAATCTGATCAAGGCCGGGCACGAGGTGACCGTCTACAACCGGTCACGGCCGAAGGTGGACGCGCTGGCTGCGCAGGGAGCGCAGGCGGCCGACACCGTGGCCGACGCGTGCGGAGGTGACGTCGTGCTGACGATGCTCGCCGACGACGCCGCGGTGGCCGGGGTGACATTCGGTGACGAGGGCATCATCGCCTCGTCCGTATCGGACACCGTCCATATCTCCTCGAGCACGATCAGCGTGGCAATGTCGCAACGCTTGACCGAGGCGCACGGCGCAGCCGGCCAGAAGTTCGTGGCCGCGCCGGTGTTCGGGCGGCCCGAAGCCGCCGCTGCCGCAAAGCTGTTCGTCGTCGCCGCCGGGCCCGCCGCCACCGTGAGTGCGGTGACACCGGTCTTCGATGCGATCGGGCAGCGGACCTTCGTGGTGGCCGAGGACCCGTCCGCGGCCAACCTGGTCAAGCTCAGCGGAAATTTCCTGATCGGCTCGGTGATCGAATCACTCGGCGAGGCGATGGCTCTGGTGGCCAAGGGCGGCGTCGACCGGCATCAGTACCTGGACATCCTGACCTCGACACTGTTCTCCGCCCCGGTGTACAAGACCTACGGCGGGCTTATCGCCAACGAGCAGTTCGAGCCGGCCGGGTTCGCAGCGCCGTTGGGGCACAAGGACATTGGGCTGGTCTTGTCGGCCGCCGAGGAACTGCGGGTGCCGCTGCCGATCGCGAGCCTGCTGCGCGATCGGTTCCTGCGCCTGCTCGCCGAGGGCGGCGAGCAGCTGGACTGGTCGGCGATCAGCAGCCTCGCGGCCGCCGACGCCGGGACCTCAGACCACTCCGCGTAGCGCGTCGGCACCCAGGGCAGGCTCGAGCATCGCCGAGTAGTCCGGCCCCCGGCGCAGATTCTGTCCACCGTCGACGCCGATGATCTGTCCGGTGATCCACTGAGCGGCATCGCTGAGCAGGAACAGCGTCGCATTCGCGACATCCTCGACCTCGCCGGGGCGCGGTAGCGGAGTGCACTCGGCGTAATCGCCGCTGATCTCCGGCGAGTCGAGAACCATCTGCACCAGTTCGGTGCGGATCAACCCGGGCCGGATGCCGTTGACCCGCACCCACGACGCTCCGAGTTCGTCGGCAGCCAGCTTGATGAGATGGTCGAGGCCCGACTTGGTGACGCCGTACGGCCCGAACCACCGATGTGTGTTGCTCGACGCGATCGAGGAGATGCCGACGAAGGATCCGCCCCCGCCACGCACCATCTGGCGGGCCGAGTGTTTGAGCACGTACATCGAGCCGTTGATGTTCAGGTCGACGGTGGCGCGCCACGCCTCGGAGTCCATCTGGGTGATCGGGCCGATGGTCTGCGATCCGCCGGCGCAGTGCACCACGCCATGCAGCCGCCCGTTCCACGCGGTTGCGGCGTCGACGACCGCGGCGATCTGGTCCTCGTTGGTGACATCGGCCGGTTCATACCTGACACTGCCCGACGGCGCGGCGGCATTGATCTCGTCGGCGGTCGCGGCCAACCGATCCGCGCCACGCCCGACGATCATGACGTTTGCGCCGGCCTTCGCCAGACCTTCCGCCACACCCTTGCCGATGCCGCTGCCACCACCGGTGACCAGGTAGGTCCGATCCTCGAACGAGAGCTGCACGCCGCACTCCTCACACAAATCTTCAACAGGTTCTACGTATAGAAGCACGGCGCCGCGTAGCCGCATAGTGCTCGTCCCACCGCCGAAGCCAGCGAACATCGAGACGCCACTGTGCCACCGTTTCTGCGGTGTCCTTTGAGGTGGCGAGAAGCCGCGTCCCGAACAATCGGGGCCAGTAATTCAGTTCGTCCCTCGCTGCCGCCGGAATTGCGACGAACAATTTCTCCATGCTGTCGACGGCTCCTGTGAGCAGCACTTGAGCTGTCGGCCATTTTTTCGCGCCCGGATATTGACTCCTGCGTAACACGCGGTCGCTGGCCGGCGATAAAACCGCCGAACAACTGCGGGACTCCGAAGGCAGCCATACACTGCCTCACACGGCCACTCAGCAAACTACAGAGAAGGCACAAACATGACTCACGTGAAGATTTCAGCGCGGCGCCTGGCACTGACGGGCAGCTTCGCGCTCGCCGTGGCGGCAGCACCCGCGCTGGCCGTCGTCACCGTTCCGTCGGCCGGGCCGATGGCGGCCTGCCCGCCCGGACAGGTCGTCAACGCGGCAACCGGTGGGTGTGAAGTGCAGCCCGCCACCGGCCCGCAGGGCGGCCTGCCCGAGGTCCAGGGAATCCCTTGCACAGGCGCAAACACCGGTCAGTGCATAGGATTGCAGCAAGAGCAGCAAGCTCCTGTGGTGCAACCCCGTTCAACCGTCAGTCCGTAGAAACGGAGGGCCGACTTCGGAACTCCGTCGACTTCTCGAGAAAGTGTGAAGTATGGCGATTTCCTCCTCAGTCGGCCGCCGCATCCTCCTCGCCGGTGGATTCAGCGTTGCCATCGCTGCCGCGCCGGCCGTTGCGTTCGTCATGGCGCCGTCGGGTGCGCCGGCGGGGCCTGCCATCGCGTGCCCGGCCGGCGAGTCCGAGGATCTCTACACCGATCAGTGCATTCCGGAGTTGGTGCCCAACCAGCCGGGCGGCAATTACCCCACCACGTCCAGCGGCGGCGGTAACGTCACCTACTCGACGCCGGGTGATTCCAGCAGCCTGCCCGAGGTTCAGGGCATCCCGTGCACGGGCGCCAACACCGGCCAGTGCATCGGTCTGCAGGAGAATCAGGTTCCCGCCGTCACTCCGCACTCCAGCATTTCGTCCAGCCCCTAGCCGGGGAGCAGGTCAGAGAGGGCAACGATGCCGATCCACTTCACCCGGGTGACACAGCTGGTGACCGCGGGCGTGTTCACGCTCGCGGTCGCGGCGGCCCCACTGGCGCACGCCGAAGGCGCGGGTGGGATTCCGGAACCGCAGCCGGTGCCGGGACCGCAGGCCGTGGATTCGCAGCCGGGCGGATCGGCCGGCTGCCAGGCGGGTGAGTCGCTGGACCCATCGACAGGCAACTGCACCCCGACCATGACCCCCGTCGCCACCACCAACGGGGATCAGGCGTTCGACGATCTGCAGCCGCGGACCACTCAGGACATGACGTCCACCGCCGCTACCGGTGTCGGAGCCGACCTGGTCCCGAACATCAACGGCACTCCCTGCACCGGTTATTGGGAGTCGGCGGCCTGCTACGAGACCAGCCAGGACGAGGTGGCCGTCCAGCCCAGGTCGACCATTTCATCGAGCCCGTAGCGGCTCATCGCCCCTTCGCTAAGGTTGAAGAATGCCTGCAAAAGCAAATCCCACGGACATCGAGGACGTCGAGCCGCTGGCCGACAGCACCGCGCGCCAGGCCCGTCGCGTCGTCGCGGCCTACGCCAATGACGCCGACGAGTGTCGGGTCTTCCTGTCGATGCTCGGCATTGGACCCTCAAAGCTCGAGGCGTAGCCGGTGTCCGGGGGCAACGACGCCGCCCGCTCCGGAAATTCTGACTTCGTGGTGGTCGCCAACCGGCTACCGATCGACATGGAGCGGCTGCCGGACGGCAGTGTGACCTGGAAGCGCAGCCCGGGTGGTCTGGTGACCGCGCTGGAACCGCTGCTGCGCCGTCAGCGCGGCGCGTGGATCGGGTGGCCGGGCATCGTCGACGGGCCCGAGGAACCCATCATCGAGGACGATATGCAACTCGTCCCGGTGCGCCTGTCGGCCGAGGACGTCGCCGAGTACTACGAAGGACTTTCCAACGCCACGCTGTGGCCGCTGTATCACGATGTGATCGTCAAGCCGATCTACCACCGCGAGTGGTGGGATCGCTACGTCGAGGTGAATCGTCGCTTCGCCGAAGCGACTTCGCGTGCCGCCGCCGAAGGCGCCACGGTGTGGGTGCAGGATTACCAGCTGCAACTGGTTCCCAAGATGCTGCGGATGCTGCGCCCCGATCTGACCATCGGATTCTTCCTGCACATTCCGTTCCCGCCGGTGGAACTGTTCATGCAGATGCCATGGCGCACCGAGATCATCGAAGGACTGCTGGGTGCCGACCTGGTTGGATTCCACCTCGCCGGCGGGGCGCAAAATTTCCTGTTCCTGTCCCGACGGCTGGTCGGCGCCAACACATCTCGCGCGTCGGTCGGGGTGCGGTCCCGATTCGGTGAGGTGCAGCTGGGCTTCCGCACGGTGAAAGTCGGTGCCTTCCCCATCTCCATCGATTCCGCCGATTTGGACAGCAAGGCCCGCAATCGCGACGTCCGAAGACGGGCGAAAGAGCTTCGTGCCGAACTCGGCAACCCCCGCAAGATCCTGCTCGGCGTCGACCGGCTGGACTACACCAAAGGCATCGACGTTCGGCTGAAAGCGTTTTCGGAGTTGCTCGCCGAGGGCCGCGCCAAACGAGACGACACCGTTCTGGTGCAGCTGGCCACCCCGAGTCGCGAGCGGGTGGAGAGCTATCGCGTGCTGCGCGGTGAGATCGAGCAGCAGGTCGGACACATCAACGGTGAATACGGCGAAGTCGGACACCCGGTGGTGCACTACATTCACCGCCCGGTACCGCGCGACGAGTTGATCGCCTTCTTCGTCGCGTCGGACGTCATGCTGGTGACGCCCCTGCGCGACGGCATGAACCTGGTCGCCAAGGAGTACGTCGCCTGCCGAAGCGACCTCGGCGGCGCCCTGGTCCTGAGCGAATTCACCGGTGCCGCAGCCGAACTCCGGCAGGCTTACCTGGCCAACCCGCACGATCTCGAAGGTGTCAAGGACACTATCGAAGCCGCGCTCAACCAGACGCCCGAGGAGGGCCGACGGCGGATGCGGGCGCTGCGGCGCCAGGTACTCGCCCACGACGTCGATCGCTGGGCGCGGTCATTCCTCGACGCACTGGCGGGCAAGCCGACCACCGACGCCGACTAGATCGGCGTGATGTAGTTGATCAGCCAGCGGCCGTCGATCTTCTGGTAGTCCACCCGAAGTCGGCTGCCGTCGTAGAGCGGCTGACGGCTCTTGTCGGTCACCGTGCGGTTCAGATACACCAGCACCGACGCCGAATCACGGTGTGCGTCCATCACTCCCACGCCGACGACATTCGCCTGACTGACGACCTGACGCTGCCGGGCCTGCGGGATGATGTCGGCGTTGGCCCGCTGCTCGAATTCCTTGCGGTACGTCGGGGTCAGCAGGAGGTAGGCGTCGGTCAGGCTGCGCTCGACGGTCTGGTAGTCGTAGCCGAACACCTCGGGAATCTGTCGCTTGGCGATGCCGGGCAACTCCGCGCGCGTCGACTGTTCCGCCCGGCTCTGCACCCGATCCCAGTACAGCGCGCCTGCGACAGCCGCGCCGCCGATGAACACCGCGGCCAACACGGCCACGATTGACGTGACGAACAGGCGCATCAGTTGCCTCCGTCGGGATACTTCAAGTCGTATCCGGTCATCCGGCCGTTGTCGTCCTCGTGGACGATGACCCGCATTCGGTAAGGCGCCGACGGCTTGTTGACCCCCTGCATATCGGTGACGGTGACCCGAACGGCCACCAGCACCGAGGCGTTGTTGCTGACGTTGTCGACACCCTCCAGCGCAGCACCGTTGATCACCGCTTCGGAGCTGGCGTTGGTGTCGCGGAACATCGCCTTGAGGTTGTCGACATTGTTGTTCTGGCTGAGCATGTCCCGCAGCGGGCCGCTGGTGTCGCCGACAAACCTATTCACGCTCTGGTCGATGTTGTCCTGCGTGAAGCTGAACATGTTGATCACGGTCTGCTTGGCGGTGTCGATGAAGCGCTGATCGCGATCCTGCGCGGCCGCAACGTCCTTGTGCTGCACGGCAAGCCAGGCCACTGTCCCGCCGACGCCCGCCGCCAGCAAGGCGACGGCGAGCACGCCGATGATCGCGACGCGACGGGCGTTCGCGCGGCGCCGCGGCGGCGGCCCGACCGGCTTGGCGGATTTCGGCGCCGGCCGCGCCGCGGATTCCAGCGGCACCGCGGTGACCGCGGCGGCAGCGTCGGCGGTGGGTCCGGCGGCGCGTGATGCGCGCCGGCGCACCGGCCGTTCGGTCGTGGTCGTATCTGAGGTCATCACACCTGCCTCGGGTCGAGCATGAGGTCCACCCAGTTTTCAGCCGGACGAAGATTTGGGTCCGCCGGGGCGTACACGCCGGTGCCGCCCGCCGGGTCGACGAACGTTCCGTTGTGCTGATCGTAAGTCCCATACCGGGCGCTGGCCTGCGGCTGCGGGCCGGCGTCGGCCGGTCCGGTGCCGACCGGCGGTGGCGGCGGCGGGATCGTGGCCGGGTACGGCAGCATCGGGTTCTGCGGCGGGTACGGAGCCGGCGGCAGATACGGCAGCGGCACCGGAAGCTGACGCGGATCGTTGGGCGGCGGTTGCACCGGCCACGGCTGATGCGGGGCAGGCCCCGGCCCCTCGGGGACGCCGGGCGGCAACGGCCCCACCACCGGCGGGCCCGGATCCGGGTCGTTCTCCGGCGGAATGTAGGGGTACTTGTTGGGCGGCAGAATGTTTCGGCCGTCGGTCACCGGGGTGCCGGCCGGGATCGGCGGTCCGCGCCAGGGATTGTTGCCGATCGGGATGTAACCCTTCGGGTCCCGGCACAGCTGCACCGTCGGTGCCCGCTTACCGGGGAACTCCTGGCACGGGTAGTTGCGGGCGCCGCGCACCGCGCTCGGATCGTTCTGCGGCACTTTGCAGTACAGGTCGGTCGGCAAGTCGCGCACGGTGGTGTCCGACGGCGAACGGATGAACGGTGCCGGGATGAATCCGGTCACGCACGGCGGCGGATCGCCGAGGTCGACCTTGAAGTCCAGCTTGCCGCCCTCATCGAGGGGCTCACCACCGGCGACCGTGATCAGCGCCGCGAACAACGCGGGCAGGATGACCAGCGCCTGTTCGATCGACTTGTGGTAGATCACGCCGACCCGGCCGAGGTTTGCCAGGTTGGCGGCCAACACCGGGAACGACGGCCGGATCCCGGTGAACGCGGTGTCGACCTCCGAGGCCGCACCGGGCACGGTCGCCAACGTCTGACGCAACTGCGGATCCGCTTGTGCGACATGGGTGGTGACGCGGGCGAGCCCGTCGGCCAGCTCACGAATGTTGTCGCCGCTGCGAATCTGCGCGTCCAGGAACGGTCCGGCCTGGTCGATCAGCTGGTCGGTCTGCGGCCAATTCGCGTTGGCCTCGTCGACCAGCTGACGAGACGACTGGATCAGCCGGGCAAGTTCAGGGCCCGAGCCGTTGAAGGCCTTGAACGTCTCTTTGAGCAGCTGCTGAAGTTTGGTGTTGCCGATGCTGCTGACCAAATTGTCGGCGTCGCGCAGCAAGTCGGCGATGTCCTGGCCGACGGCGGTGCGGTCCGGACCGATGCGCGAGCCGTTCTTCAGCGCGTCCTTCGACGGCTCGCCAGGCGGCACCAAGTCGATGTACTGCTCGCCCACCGCCGACACACTCTTGACCGTCGCGGTGACATTCGACGGAATCTTCACGTCGCTGTTGAGCCGCATATTGGCGTCGACGCCGTCGCCGGTCAATTGGACGGATTCGACCCGGCCGACGGTCACCCCGCGATAGGTCACGTTGGCGTTCTGGTAAAGCCCTCCGCCAGTGACGAAGTCGGCGGTGATGCGATACGAGCCGAGCCCGAGCTTGGCGGGCAGGTGCAGGTAGAACAGCGTGATCGCGGTGACGGTGAGCACCGTGACGACCGCGAAGATACTCAGTTGAATCTTGGTCAGGCGATCCAGCATTACTTCGGCGCCTCCTGTCCGGACGCCGTCCCGGGCGGGATCTTGAACGGGTCGGCTGCCTGCCCGGAAAGGTTGGCGGTCTCGCCCAGCAGCCAGTCCGGGGCGTTGACGACCTCGTCCAGGTGTCGCATGTTGGGGTCGAGCCCCAGCGACGTGGTGAAGATTGACTCGCCGAGGCGGCGCAATGTCAGGTCGAAGGTGACGAACACGTTGAGATAGTCGCCGCGGACGGCGCGCCGCAGATACTTCGTGGTGAACGGGAACGTGGGCAACAGGTCCAGGGATGAAACCACATCGCCTCGATTGTCGTTGAGCGCCTTGATGACCGGGTAGAGGTCCTTGAGGTCTGCGGCGAAGTCCTGTTTGGTCTCCGACAACATCTTGGCCGCAACGGTGCCGAACCTCTGCAAGGCAGTGAAGGCGTCGACGATATTGGCTCGGTTGTTGTTGAGCACCTTCAGTGCCTGCGGCAGGCTGTCCAGCGTCCGGCCCAAACTGTCCTTGTTCTGGGCCAGGATCGAGGCGAACCGGTCGAGGCCGTCGGCGGCGGCGAGGATGTCATTGGTCTGTGCGTTGAGCGCTGAGGTCAGCTCGGCCAGGCGCGGGATGAGGTCGACGAACGTGTCCGTGCGCCCGGCCACCGCCGCGTACGCGGCGTCGGTGATGTCCTGGATCGCACCGAGGTTGCCCTTGTTCACCACCACGCCGAGCGAGGACAGCACTTCCTCGGTGGTCGGGTAACGGCCGGTCTGCGCGATCCGGATGACCGAGCCCTCCGCGAGTCGGCTCTACGCGGGATGGTCTGCGGGCGCAGCCAATTCGATGTGCTGCGAGCCGAGCAACGACGTCTGCGCGACCTTGGCGGTCGAGTTCGCAGGCAGGTTCACCGAGCTGTCCAGGGACAGTTTGACCGCGGCGTAGAACGAGCCGTCGGGACGCTGCACGGCCTGCAGACCCGAGACGCTGCCGACCGTCACATCGTCAACCATCACCGGCGAGTTCTGCGGAAGCGTTGCGACATCCGGCAATTCGACCGACACCGTGTAGGAGCCACGGCCGTGTCCCGCGGTGCCGGGCATGTCCATCGAGTTCAGGCCGCCGAACTGACAGCCGGCCACCACCACCGCGCCGGAACTCAGTGCGGTGAGCCGGAATACGCGTCGCCGCCAACTCGCCGCGGTCATCCTCCACCTCCAGCCGGCGGCGGCGACGGCGCCTCGGCGGGCAGCGGAGCCGCGGGTGCGCTCTGGCCGGCCGCGGCCGACGGTTCGGCGGCCGGCGGCGCCGGGGGCACCATGAACGCGCTCAGGTCACCGCTCTGCGGCGCCTGCGGCGGCATCACACCGGGAGCGGGCTGCCAGTGCAGATCCGGAATCGGCGTCTGCGCCTTGGCCTGCGTCTGCGGTGTGTCGTAGATGATCTGGCCCTTGTACGCAGTGATGCTGTTGATCGGGTGGAACAACAGCGGCGGGAAGTTCATCGTCAGGCGGCGCAGCACCGGCGCCATCCGCTCCCGGCAGATCTCGGCGCGCTTGTAATTGTCCACCGTCGCACCGGCATCGAAAGAACCACCGCAGATGAACTGCACCGGGTTCTGGAAGTTCGGCAGTGACAACAAGCCGGCCAGCGTGCCTTGGGCCGGGTTGTAGATGTTGTAGAAGTTGGCCAGCCCGTTGGGCGTGACGTGCAGTAGCTGCTCGAGGTCGTCGTGCTGATCGGACAGGATCTTCGTGAAATCGGTGAGCTTGTTGACCTGGCTGATCAGCGTGTCGTTGTTGTCGTGCAGGAAGCCCCGCACGTCCGACAGCGCCTGGTTCAGGGTGCCGAGAGTGCCATCGAGGTTGTTCGAGCTGTCCGCCAGCACCTGGGTCACCGAGGCCAGATGACCGGAGAACTGGACGATTTGCTCGTTGCTGTTGGACAGGGCGTTGACGAGCACTTGCAGATTTCGCACGGTTCCGAACAGATCGGTTCGCGAATCACCAAGGCGGCCGGCCGTTTGCGATAGCTCGCGCATCGCCTGCCGGAACGAGTCGCCGTTACCGTCGAAGGTGTCGGCGGCCTGATTGACGAATTCCGACAGCGGACCCTGGGTTCCGGTTTGCGGGCCCAGCGTGCGGCTCAGTTTGGTCAGCTCTTCTTTGACCTCGTCCCACTCCACCGGAACGCCGGTGCGGTCGGGCCCGATGGTCGCGCCGTCGGCCATCGCCTGCCCACCGGTGTAGGCCGGGGTGAGCTGAATGAAGCGGGCGGACACCAGGTTCGGTGCGACGATGATGGCGTGGGCGTCGGCAGGCACCCTGATCCCGTTGTTCAGCGACATGGTGATCTTCACCGCTTGCGGCTGCGGCTCGATCGCGGCGATGGTGCCGACGGGGACGCCGACGATGCGGATGTCGTCACCCGGGTAGAGGCCGACGGCCGAGCTGAAATAGCCGACAACCGTGGTGGACTTCGCGCCGGGCCACACCAGGTAGATGCCGCCGATCAGCGCGGCCACCAGCAGCGCGACCGCGCCGAAGCGCCAGACCTTCCTCGACCCGGTCATGGCGACTTCGGCCTGAAGATGAGGCGCTCCGAGATCAGACCGCGCAGATAATCGGACAGGCTGTCCGGCAGCTTGCCGGGCTGGAAGTAGGTGTCGAACAGCACTTCGGCGATGGGTGCCGGCGGCAGGCCGTAGAGGTTGATGTGGAAGCCGGGGCCGGACGCCACGACCTCACCGAGGGGCCACGACCTCACCGAGGGCGGTGGCATACGGCGGCAGCCGTTTGAGGGCCAAGCTGATCTGGTCGCGGCGCGACAGCAGGTTGTCCAGCACCAGGTTCAGCTTCTGCAAGGCCGGCCCGAACTCGCGCCGGTTGTCGGCAACGAAGCCCGAAATCTGTTCGGCCACACCCTGAATACCGGCGATCAGATTGCTCAGCGCGGCGCGGCGCTCGTCGAGCGCGGCGAACAGCTGATTGCCGTCGACGACGAGTTGGTTGACCTGATTGGCGCGGTCGGCCAATGTCTGGCTGACTGCACGGGCATGGGACAGCAGTTCGGCCAATGCCTGGTCGTTGGCATTGATGCTGCGCGACAGTGCCGCAACGCCGTCGAGCGCGCCGCGCAATTGAGGAGTGGCATCGCGCAGCGAGTCGGTGAGCACGGTCAACGCCTTGGTGAATTGGTCGTTGTCCAATTCGGCGGTGTTGCGGCCCAGGTCCTGCAGCGCGGTGTTGAGCGTGTACGGCGCGGTGGTCCGTCCCAGCGGGATGGTCGTGGATTCGCCTGCGCCCTTGGGGGGTTACGTCCAACGACTTCTGACCCAGCACCGTGTCGGTCTTGATCGCCACCAGCGATTGGTCGCCAACGCGGACCTTGCGGTCGACGGTGAACGTCACCTTGGCCTTGTCTCCCGCCAGCGACACCGAGGTCACCTTGCCGACGTTGATACCGGACACGTTGACGTCATTACCCGGCGTGATCCCGCCGGCGTCGCTGAAGTAAGCCTCATAGGGCTTACCCTGCGGCCAGAACGGCAACTTGCTGTAGCCGAACGACACCAGCACGACGCACAGCACCAGGACGATGCCGAAGATGCCGGTGCGGACCGGATCACGCTCAGTACGCGGGCTAGCCATTTTCTGAGCACCTGCCCTTCGACGGGTCGGGCGGACCGCCGAACGGTATCAGGATGTCGCTACCGGCCGGGCCGTTGATCTTGATGCGCACCGAGCAGTAGAAGATGTTGAAGAATGCGCCGTAGGCGCCAAGTGCGTTGAGCCGCAGGTAGTTTTCGGCCAGCGGATCGAGCACCGTATTGACCTCGGCCTTACGGTTGTCGATCTCGGTGGCCAACGGCCGCACGTTCTCGATGACGCCCTGCAGCGGTCGTCGGGAGTTCTGCAGCATCTCGGTGAGATCGTTCTCAGCCGACGCCAACGGCGCGATGGCGCCGGCGATCGGGTCTTTGTTCTGGGCCAGCCCGGTGATCAGCTTCTGCAGTTCGTCGACGCTGGCGTTGAACTGGGCGCTCTTGGAGTCGACGGTGGCCAGCACCGTGTTGAGGTGGTTGATCACGTCCGAGACCACCTGGTAGCGGGCCGACAGGTTCTGGGTGAACGCGCCGGTATTGGCCAGCAGGTCAGACAGTGCTCCGCCCTGACCCTGCAGCAGTTGAATGATCGCGTTGCTGATCTCGTTGATCTTGTTGCCGTCCAAGCCCTTCAGGACCGGCCGCAGTCCACCGAGCAGCGCGTCGAGATCGAGGGCGGGCTGGGTATTGGCCTGCGGAATCGTCGCACCCGGTCCGATCTTGCGCAGATCGCCGGGTCCCGAAGCGATTTCGAGGAAGCGGTCACCGACGAGGTTCTGGTATCGGATCAGCGCCCGCGTCGAGGTGTACAGCTGGTAGCGCTTGTCGACGTTGAACGAGACGTCGACGGTGTTGTCGGGGTTCAGCGCGACACCGGTGACCGAACCGACCGGCACGCCCGCAATACGTACGTCATTGCCCGACTTCAATCGCGACGCGTTCGCGAAGGTGGCGTGGTAGTCGCGGGTCGAGCTGAACCGGAACTGGCCGAATACCACCACCAGTCCGGCGGCCACGAGGATCATCACCACCGCGAAGATGCTGACCTTGACGACATTCGACCGATGCGTGTCCATCAGAAGTCATCCCGTTCGGCGAACGCCCCGTTGAACAGGAACTGCAAAGTGGATGGCGCGTCGACCTGCAACTCGGTGAACGGCTCGTACGGGATGTAGGCGTTGTCGGTGACCAGGAACGGTGAGTGGTACCAGGAGCCGCCGAGCTGCTTGCTCGGCATGTGCGGCAGGCCACGGCAGTTCGGTCCGCCGGTGGCATTCACCATCGGCAGGCTTTCCGGATAGGTGTAATTCGGCGCGCCCAGAATGAAGTTCGACGACGTGAACAGGCCGGGTTTGGTGCCACCGAGGACTGGGGCGAAGTCGTGAATCGCCTTGGTGACGGCTTGCAGCAGGCAGCCCAACTCGGGCGAGTAGTCGCCGAGCACCTTCAGCGGGGCCCGCAGCCGCTGAATCGCCGCGATGTAGTCGTCCTGCGCCGGGGCGAACGTGTCATATCCGTTGTTGGCCAAGCCGATCGTCGACAACAGTGTGGCGTTCAGGTTGTCCTGCTCGTCGACAATCGTCTTGCTGATCGTCGGGGTGTTGTTGAAGACGGTCACGAGATCCGGGGCTGCGCTGGCATAGATGTCGCCCAGGGTAGCGGTCTGGCGCAGCCGCGACTGCAGCGCCGGCATCTTCGGGTTGAGTTGGGCGGCAAGCTGATTGGTACCGGTCAGCAGGTCACCCAGGTCCTCACCGTGACCGCGCAGGCCCTCCCCCAGAGCGCTCAAGGTGGCGTTGAGATCCACCGGGTCGATCTTGTGCAGCACGTCGGTAAGAGTCTGGAACAACGTGTTCACCTCGAGTTGCACCGACGAGGCTTGCACGGTGGCACCCGGCCGCATCGACGAACCCATCGGCTGCGCCGGCGTGATGAATTCGACGGACTTCGAGCCGAAGATCGTGTTGCCTGCGATGCGCACACCGGCGTTGGCCGGGACGTAGCGCAACTGGTTGCTGTCGATCGCGAGCGTGAGTTTCGCCTGATCGCCAACGTAGGCAATGTCTTTGACCTTGCCGATCTGGATTCCCCGGTACTTGACCTTGGCGTCGGACTCCATCACCAGGCCCGCTCGCGGCGAGGTGACGGTCACCTTGTCGGTGGAGGTGAACGCCGCGGTGTAGGCCAGGTAGGTGAATATGACGAACACCAGCAGCAGCACGGCCAGCACGGCGGCGGCGATGCGCACGTAGGTGGTTCTCGACCAGTCAGCCATCGCGCTACCCGGAGAGGTTGAAGTTGCCGGACGCGCCGTAGACAGCGAGCGAGATGAACAGGGTGATCACGACGACGACGATCAGCGAGGTGCGAACCGCTTGCCCCACTGCGATTCCCACGCCCACCGGACCGCCGGATGCGGTGTAGCCGTAATAGGTGTGCACCAGCATCACGGCCACCGACATGGCGATCGCCTGAAGGAACGACCACAGTAGGTCGGTGGGGATCAGGAACGTGTTGAAGTAGTGGTCGTACAGGCCGGCGGACTGGCCGTTGATGTACACGGTGGTGAAGCGCGCCGCGAAGAACGCGGCCAGCACCGACAGTGAGTACAGCGGAATGATCGCGATCAGCCCGGCGATCAACCGCGTGGACACCAGATACGACATCGAGTGCACGGCCATCGATTCGACGGCATCGATCTCCTCGGCGACGCGCATGGCGCCCAATTGCGCGGTGGTGCCCGCGCCGATGGTGGCCGCCAGTGCGATGCCCGCGATCACCGGTGCGACGATGCGCACGTTGAGGAACGCCGACAGGAATCCGGTGAGCGCCTCGATCCCGATGTCACCCAGCGACGAGTACCCCTGGACCGCGATGACGCCACCGGAGGCCAGGGTGAGGAACGCGGCCACGCCGACCGTCCCACCGATCATCACCAATGCACCGGTGCCCAGGGTCATCTCGGCGATCAGCCGGATGGTCTCCTTGCGATAGCGGGTGAGCGCATTCGGGATGTAGCCCATGGTCTGGCCGTAGAACAGCGCTTGTTCGCCGAACGTGTCGACCGCCCTTGGCAGACCGCGGAAGAACCGCCGGACCCGAAGTGTCGCGTCGTAACTCACTTGGCCAGCACCCGGACACCGATCGCCGTGGTGACGACATTGATGACGAAAAGACAGATGAATGCGTAGACGACGGTTTCGTTCACCGCCACCCCGACGCCCTTCGGGCCGCCCTTGACCGTCAGGCCCCGATAGCAGCCGACAAGCCCGGCCATCACACCGAACAACAGCGCCTTGATCTCGGCCAGGATGAGTTCGGGCAGACCGGTCAGCACGGTCAGCCCGTTGATGAAGGCGCCCGGGTTGACGCCCTGCAGCAGGACGGAGAACACGTAGCCGCCGGAAATGCCGATGGCACAGACCAAGCCGTTGAGTAGGAGCGCCACGAACGTCGAGGCCAGCACACGGGGAACGACGAGCCGGTGGATCGGGTCGATGCCCAGCACGCGCATCGCGTCGATCTCTTCGCGAATCGTTCGCGCCCCGAGGTCGGCACAGATGGCGGTCGCGCCGGCGCCGGCGACCACGAGAACCGTCACGACCGGCCCCAGCTGGGTGATCGCGTGCCGAACGCGGTGCCCGCGCCGGAAAGGTCAGCCGCACCGATCTCGCGCAGCAGGATGTTGAGCGTGAAGGCAACCAGGACGGTGAACGGAATCGCCACCAAGAGGGTCGGGATCAGCGAAACCCGGGCGATCATCCACGTCTGGTCGAGGAACTCACGGAATTGGAAGGGCCGTCGGAACGTCGCCGCCAGGGTTTCGCGTGACATCTCGAAGAACCCGCCCACGGCCCGCGCGGGAACCGTGAGCTGACCGATTACGATCGAATCTCCTCCTCGCCAGGCTCACCGCTGACGCGCAGCATTAGCGAAGCCAACCGGCCTTCTAACGCTCTCGCGCTGTTCGTCCCCCGACCCAGGCGTCGCGTTTTTGAACGCGACTGTGGAATTTTAACTAGAACAATTTCGGGGTGTCAAAGCCCAAAAAATAAGCCAACTTACGCCTATTTCAGCAGGTCAGGGGCTGTGTGATCCAGCTCATTCTAGAACGTGTTCTACCCTATGGCGGGCGTCATTGCCTGTGCAAGCGATCAGTCGCCCATCAGGCCCATCACGCCGAACGTGCGCTCCGGATCGCGGTCAGCAAAGTACGACTGCATCGAGGCGCCCAGGGATGCCGGATCCCAGGCCGCGCCGTCGGCG
This sequence comes from Mycolicibacterium pallens, assembly GCF_019456675.1. Lineage (NCBI taxonomy): Bacteria > Bacillati > Actinomycetota > Actinomycetes > Mycobacteriales > Mycobacteriaceae > Mycobacterium > Mycolicibacterium pallens. Next base: position 5,268,413 of record NZ_CP080333.1, read on the forward strand.
TCGAACCTGTGCTCGGCCGTGGGAGCGGCGACCAGCGTGACGCGCGGCCCGTAGACGATGAAGACCTGACCGCTGACCTTGTCCGAGGCCGGCGAAGCCAGGAAGCGCACCAGCGTCACCACGTGTTCCGGCGACAGCGGATCGACCTCGCCCTCGGCGAGTGCGGGAGCGTCACCGAACACGTCGGCGGTCATCGCGGTCCGTGCTCGCGGGGCGATTGCGTTGGCACGCACGCCGTAGCGGCCGAGCGCGCGCGACGCCGTCAGCGTCAGCGCCGTGATGCCCGCCTTGGCGGCGCCGTAGTTGGCCTGGCCGATCGGTCCCGACAGGCCGGCCTCCGAGGTGGTGTTGATGATCCGCCCGTAGACCGAACCCCCGTTGTCCTTGGCCTGGTTGCGCCAATACGTGGCGGCATTGCGGGTCAGCAGGAAGTGTCCGCGCAGATGCACCGCGATGACCGCGTCCCAGTCCTCGTCGGACATGTTGAACAGCATCCGGTCGCGGGTGATGCCGGCGTTGTTGACGACGATGCTCAGTCCACCGAGCCCGTCGGCCGTCGCCACCAGTTCGTCGGCTGTCGCACGCTGGCTGATGTCGCCGGCGACCGCGACACCCTTCGAGCCCGCGCTGCTGATCTCGTCGAGCACGTCGGATTCGTCGAGCGCCTTGGCCATGTCATTGACGACGACGGTCGCGCCGGACCGGGCCAGCCCGATGGCTTCGGCCCGTCCGAGGCCCGAGGCAGCGCCGGTAACCACGGCGACGCGTCCGGACAGATCGGTGGCGTCGCCAGTCACATCTGCAGTCAACTTACTAATACCTCTAGTCTTTGCGGGTCAGGGCGGCGCGTGGGCATTCGGCGATGGACTGCTCGGCCACGTCCTCCCGGTCGGCGGGGATCGGATCCTTGGTCACGATCACGTAGTCCTCGTCGTCCAATTCGAACAGGTCCGGCGCGATTCCCACACAGACAGCGTTACCTTCACAACGATCACGGTCGACTTCGACTCGCACGACAACCTCCTTGGCTGACAGACCCCGGCGGCCGGGGCGTTCGCAGCACCACGATACGACCAGATCGATCGATACCTGGGCCTAACGGGCGCTGGACCACAAGACTAGAACGTGTTACAACCAGGAGTGTCGGCGGGTCGCCGACGGCTTGCAAACTTCAGCGAAGGATCGAGTGCGATGCGGATCAGTTACACCCCTGAACAAGAGGAGCTGCGCCGCGAGCTGCGCACGTACTTCGGCAAGCTGATGACCCCCGAGCGCCAGGAAGCGCTGTCCTCGACCTCGGGCGGCGAGATCGGCACCGGCAACGTCTACCGCGAGACCGTGTCGCAGATGGGCAAGGACGGCTGGCTCACGCTGAACTGGCCCGAGGAGTACGGCGGCCAGAACCGCGACCCCATGGACTCGCTGATCTTCACCGACGAGGCCGCCATCGCCGGCGCGCCGGTGCCCTTCCTGACGATCAACAGCGTCGCGCCGACGATCATGGCGTTCGGCACCGACGAGCAGAAGAAGTTCTACCTGCCCAAGATCGCCTCCGGTGATCTTCACTTCGCGATCGGCTACTCCGAGCCCGGCGCCGGCACCGACCTCGCCGCGTTGCGCACCGCGGCGGTGCGCGACGGCGACGACTATGTGATCAACGGCCAGAAGATGTGGACCAGCCTGATCCAGTACGCCGACTACGTCTGGCTGGCGGTGCGGACCAACCAAGAAGCCAAGAAGCACCGCGGCATCTCCGTGCTGATCGTGCCGACCACCGCCGACGGCTTCTCGTTCACTCCGGTGCACACGATGGCCGGGGTCGGCACCAGCGCCACCTACTACCAGGATGTCCGCGTGCCGGTGTCCAGCCGGGTCGGCGAGGAGAACGGCGGCTGGAAGCTGGTCACCAACCAGCTCAACCACGAGCGCGTCGCGCTGGTGTCCGCTCAGCCGATCTTCTTGGCGCTCAACCAGGTTCGCGAGTGGGCACAGAACACCAAGGATGCCCACGGCAATCGCCTGATCGACTCCGAATGGGTGCAGCTCAACCTCGCCCGCGTGCTGGCCAAGGCCGAATACCTCAAGCTGATCAACTGGGAGCTGGCCTCCGCCAAGAGCGGAACCCTGAGCCCGGCGGACGCATCGGCCGCCAAGGTTTTCGGCACCGAACTCGCGACCGAGGCCTACCGGCTGCTGATGGAGATCCTCGGCCCGTCGGCCACCCTGCGCCAGGATTCGCCCGGCGCCCTGCTGCGCGGGCGCGTCGAGCGTATGCACCGGGCCGCCCTGATCCTCACCTTCGGTGGCGGCACCAACGAGATCCAGCGCGACATCATCGGCATGGTCGCGCTGGGCCTGCCCCGAGTCAACCGCTGACGACCTGAGAAGACCCAAGGATTTAGGACTGACATGGATTTCACCAGAACAGAAGCCGCACAGGATCTCTCGGGGCTGGTCGGCACGATCGTCGACGCGGTGTGCACACCGCAGCATCAGCGTGAGCTCGACAAGCTCGAGCAGCGCTTCGACACCGAGCTGTGGCGCAAGCTGATCGACGCCGACATCCTGTCCACCGCAGCACCGGAGTCGGTGGGCGGCGCGGGATTCGGCGTGCTCGAGCAGACCGCGATCCTGGCGGCGCTGGGCCGCCAGCTGGCCGCGGTGCCCTACCTGGAATCGGTCGTCCTCGGCGCAGGAGTGCTGGGCCGGGTCGGCACGCCCGAACTGCAAGAGCAGTGGGGCGCCCCGGCGGTTGCCGGCGACAAGATCCTGACCGTCGCCCTCGAGGGGGAATTCGGTCAGGGTCCGGTGCAGGCGACCGCGTCCGGTGACGGCTTCCGGCTGACCGGCACCCGCACCCAGGTCGCGTTCGGCCCGGTCGCCGATGCGTTCCTCGTCCCCGCCGAAACCGATTCCGGCACACAGGTGTTCCTGGTGGCTAAGGACGACGCCGGCGTATCGGTGACACCGCTGCTGACCACCGGCCTGAGCAGCGCCGGCGAGCTCGACCTGTCCGGTGTCGAGCTCGGAGCTGACCGGATCGTCGGTGACGCCGAGGTTCTGGCCTGGCTGTCCACCCATAAGACGTTGGGCTACACCGCGTTACAGCTCGGTGTGCTCGAGCGCGCGCTGGAGCTGACCGCCGAGTACGCCCGCACCCGCGAGCAGTTCGATCGCCCGATCGGCAGCTTCCAGGCGGTCTCCGCGCGACTGGCCGACGACTACATCGACATCAAGGGGCTGGGACTCGCACTCGTGCAGGCGTCTTGGCGGTTGTCGGAAGACCTGCCCGCCGACCCCGAAGTGGCCACGGCCGCGTTCTGGGCGGCTGAGGCCGGCCACCGCGTCGCCCACACCACCGTGCACGTTCACGGCGGCGTCGGGATCGACATGGACCATCCGATTCACCGCTACTTCCTCACCGCCAAGCAGATCGAGTTCGCACTGGGCGGTGCCACCGCACAGCTGCGGCAGATCGGCCGCGAGCTGGCTGACACGCCGGCTTGACCGAACCCGTGAGCGACGAGCCCACCGTCACCGACCTGCTGGTGCGGCTGGCTGATGTCGAGGATCGCGGCATCCACGCCGACGATGGCTCGTATTCGACCTGGCGCCAACACATTCAGGACGCCGCCGACCTCGCGGCTGCGCTGAAGGCGCGGCTCGATCCGGGGCGCCCGCCGCACATCGGTGTGCTGCTGGGTAATACACCGTTTTTCTCCTCGCTGCTGGTGGCCGCCGCCATGGCCGGGCTGGTCCCGGTCGGGTTGAACCCCACCCGCCGCGGCGCTGCGCTGCGGCGCGACATCGAGACCGCCGACTGTCAGTTGGTGCTCGCCGATGGCGAGCTCGATACGTACGGCGCCGGGTTCGCCCCCGAGGGAATGGCCGTCATCGACGTCGGTTCACCAGCGTGGGCTGACGAGCTCGCGGGGTACCGTGGCTCCCCGATCACGTTAGCGCCCAGCACGTTCGACGACCTGTTCATGCTGATCTTCACCTCGGGCACCAGCGGTGACCCGAAGGCAGTGCGGTGCACCCACGAAAAGGTCGCCGTCCCTGGCGTGATGCTGGCCGAACGGTTCGGGCTCGGACCGGCCGACACCTGCTACCTGTCGATGCCGCTGTTCCACTCCAACGCGGTGATGGCCGGCTGGGCCGTGGCGGTGGCGGCGGGTGCATCGATCGCGTTGCGGCGCAAGTTCTCCGCCTCCCAGTTCATTCCTGATACCCGCCGATTCAACGCCACGTACGCCAACTATGTGGGCAAGCCGATGTCCTACATCCTGGCCACCCCACCCCAGCCGGACGACGCCGACAATCCGCTGCGGATCGTCTACGGCAACGAGGCTGCACCGCGCGACATCGACCGCTTCGCAACACGGTTCGGAGTCACGGTGGTCGACGGCTTCGGGTCCACCGAGGGCGGCGTGAACATCGCCCGCACCCCGGACACCCCGGAGGGCGCGCTGGGCCCACTGCCCGAAGGCCTCGAGATCGTGGACGTCGACACCGGCGAGCCGTGTCCGCCCGGCGTGATCGGTGAGCTGGTGAACCTCACCGGGCCTGGCAACTTCCGTGGCTACTACAACGCCCCCGCCGCCGAATCGGAGCGCATGACCGGCGGGGTCTACCACAGCGGTGACCTGGCCTACCGCGACGACGCCGGTTACGTGCACTTCGCCGGACGGCTCGGTGACTGGATGCGGGTAGACGGCGAGAACCTGGGCACCGCCCCGATCGAGCGGGTGCTGATGCGCTACCCCGACGTGACCGAGGCCGCCGTCTACGCCATCCCAGACCCCGCGGTCGGTGACCGGGTGATGGCCGCGCTGGTGATGCCCGAAGGGGCCAGATTCGACGTGGAAGATTTCCGTCGCTTCCTGGCCGAGCAGAACGACCTCGGGCCCAAGCAGTGGCCGGCGTTCGTGCGGGTCAGCGCAGCGCTGCCGCGCACCGAGACATTCAAGATCATCAAGCGCCGCCTGTCCGCCGAAGCACTGGACTGCGCCGACCCGGTGTTTGAGATACCGCGCTGACCGGGAACCGTTGCGGAGATGAAATGCGCCAGTCTCGTCGTCGCGCTGACCGCAGCCACCGCCGGTCTGCTGGGCACACCGCCGGCCGCACACGCCGCGACCTGCCCTGATATCGAGGTCGTCTTCGCCCGCGGCACGACGGAGCCGCCGGGTATCGGGCGCACCGGGCAGGCCTTCGTCGACGCGTTACGCCGCGATCTCGGCACGAAAACCGTCGGCGTCTATGCAGTGAATTACCCGGCCAGCACGGACTTCCCGACCGGGGTCCAGGGTGTCGTCGACGGCAGCACGCATGTCGCCGCCACGGCCGCGAGCTGTCCGAACACCAAGCTGGTGCTGGGTGGATATTCGCAAGGCGCCGCGGTCGTCGGCTTCGTCACCGCCGACGCGATCCCGGCCGGGTACGCCGTCCCACCCGGGACCCCGCTACCGCTGCCGGTCGCAGTCGCCGACCGCGTGGCCGCGGTCGCGCTGTTCGGTAAGCCGTCGCCGAAGTTCATGGCCGCCATCGACGAGCCGGCAGTGCCGCTCGGCCCGGCCTACGCCAACAAGACGATCGACCTGTGCGCCGGGGGCGACCCGATCTGCTCGCAAGAAGGCGGCAACAGCGCCGCGCATTCGATGTACGCGGGCAACGGCATGGTCCAGCAGGCGGCGGATTACGTGGCCAGGCGTCTCTAGCCGGTGATCGACGGCATGACCGCCTCGATGAGGTGCGGTCCCGGTTCGTCGAACGCCCACCGCAGCGCGTCGGCGAATTCCTCGGCGCTGCCGACGCGGCGCGCCGGCACTCCCATGCCCTTGGCGATGCGCACGAAATCCAGTGTGGGGCTGGTCAAGTCGAGCAGCGACTCGGCTTTCGGGCCCGGCCGCTCCCCGACCGCTTCCGCACCGACGCGCTGCAGTTCGATACGCAAGATGTCATAGGCGCGGTTGGCGTAGACGACGGTGGTGACGTCGAGCTGCTCGCGGGCTTGGGTCCACAACGCCGAAATGGTGTACATCGCCGAACCGTCGGACTCCAGACAGACCACCGGCCGATCCGGCGCGGCGATGGCGGCACCGACGGACACCGGCAGCGCATAGCCGATCGCGCCCCCGGTCAGAGTCAGCCAGTCGTGCGCGGGGGCACCCGCCGTCGCTTGCGCCAGAAGGACTCCCGAGGTGTTCGACTCGTCGACGACGATGGCGCGCTCGGGCAGCAGTGCACCGATCACGTCGGCTGAGGTCATGACGTTGAGCGGACCGCTCGGCAAGGACGGTCGCGACAGCTGCGCGACGGCGGCGGTCTCGGCCGGCGCGATCCGCCCGGCCATCACGCTCAACGCCGTCGCGGCGCCCACGGGTCCGGCCAACGTGTGCACCTCACAACCGTCGGGCACCAGATCACTCGGCTTGCCGGGGTAGGCGAAGAACGACACCGGGTGCGGCGCACCCGCGAGCACCAGGTGCTGGGCGCCGGCGAGCTGGGCGGTGGCCGCTTCGGCGAAGTACGCCAGCCGCTCGACGGCAGGCAGACCCGCGCCGCGCTCCAGCCGGGTCGGAAAGGTCTCGCACAGCACCCGCGCCCCGCATGCCTGGCCGAGTCTGACCGCGGCGGACAATCCTTCGACACCGGTGGCATCGCCGCCGACCATGATCACGCATCGCTCACCGGAGCGCAGCGCCGACTCGATCTGCTCAGACTTGAACTGGATCGCACTCGGTTGTGCCGCAACCTCTTTCACCGGGGACGCCCCTTCGTCCCAGGAGACGTCGGCGGGCAGGATCAGCGTGGCGATGTGCTTGTGGGCGCGGGCAGTCGCGATGGCCTCGGCGGTGTCGGCTGCCACGTCGGCGACGGCCATCGTGCGCCGGACCCAGCCCGACACCGTCCCGGCCACCGAGTCGATGTCGGATTCCAGCGGTGCGTCGTACTGCTTGTGATAGGTCGCGTGGTCGCCGACGACCACGACCGCCGGTACGTGCGCCCGTCGTGCGTTGTGCAGGTTGGCCAGACCGTTGCCCAGTCCGGGGCCGAGGTGCAGCAGGACGGCGGCGGGCTCCCCTGCGATGCGCGCGTACCCGTCGGCCGCACCCGTGGCCACTCCCTCGAAAAGGGTCAGCACGCCCCGCATTTGGGGCACGGTGTCCAGCGCGGCGACGAAGTGCATCTCCGATGTGCCCGGGTTGGCGAAACACACCCGCACACCGTGGTCGACCAACGTCGAGATCAGTGCCTGTGCGCCATTCATGCGGCGAGATCCCCGAGCTTGGTGAAGACCCGCGCGGCGTTGTCGTGCAGATACGCCGAGCGGGCCGACTCGGGCAGCTCGAGTTCGTCGAGGCCGTCCAGCGCGTGGGCGTGTCCGATCATCGGATAGTTGTTGCCGAACAACACTTTTCGCGCACCAGTGCCTGTCTTCATAAAGCTCACGAGCTCCTTCGGTAGCCGCCGGGAGGTGTAGGCCGAGGTGTCGATGTAGACATTCTCGTGCTTGCGGCAGACCGCGACCATCTCCTCGGTCCACGGATACCCGACATGTCCGCAGACGATGGTGAGTTCGGGGAAGTCCAAGGCGATTTCATCGATGTAGGGAATCGGGCGCCCCGTCTCCGAGGATCGCAAGGGACCCGTATGACCCACCTGGGTACAGAACGGCACGCCGAGTTCGACGCATTCGGCGAACAGGGGGTAATAGCGCCGATCGGTCGGCGGTGCGCCCCACAGCCACGGCACGACCCGCAGGCCCACGAAGCCCTCGTCACGCACCCGTCGGCGCAGTTCGCGAACCGCGATCATCGGTCGGTCGAGATCCACGGTTGCCAGCCCCGCGAGCCGCGTCGGGTACTGACGAATCCACTGGGCGACCTCGTCGTTGGACACCAAGTCCTGGCCGTGCGGACCGCGCCAGGCGCTCAGCAGGCCGACATCGACACCGGCGGCATCCATCGATTGGACGGTCAGGTCAATCGGCAGGTCACCCTCGGGGATCTGCCCGCCGGTCCAGCGGCGCAGCGAGGCAAGGAAGTCGCTGGCCAGGAACCGCGCAGTGGGATGCTGCATCCACACGTCGATCGTCATCGCGTTCGACTGTAGACGCGCACCCTGCTCAGCTGTCGCGGATCGTGTCCAGTTTCCGCGTCGCGGCTTCGAAGCCGCTGACCAGTTCGGCGATGATGTCGGCGACCGGGCGGATCTCATTCATCCGGCCGACGATCTGGCCGACCGGCATCGCGACGGTCGTCGGATCCGCCGACGCGCTCATCCGCTGATGTGCCTCGCTCACGAGGACGTTCTGCAGTGGCATCGGCAGCGGCTCGGGTGCGCCCTCGGCATCCCAGGCGTCGGTCCAACGGCTCTTGAGCAGTCGGGCCGGCTTGCCGGAATAGATCCGACGGCGCACGGTGTCGGCGGACGTCGCCCCCAGCAGCGCCTGCTGGATCACCGACGGTCCCTCGCCGCTGCGCACGCCGAGGTCGTACTCCTCTGCGGTCAGGAACGCCGACCCCATCCAAACACCTTGTGCGCCAAGGGCTAGCGCCGCCGCCACCTGCCTACCGGTGCCGATTCCGCCGGCGGCGAGCACGGCGGCGCGGTCCGAAACCGCATCGACAATCTCCGGCCACAGCACCATCGAACCGATCTCGCCGGTGTGCCCACCCGCTTCGTGCCCCTGTGCGATCACGATGTCGACACCGTTGTCGGCATGGCGTTGGGCGTGCTTGGCCGAACCGGCCAGAGCCGCCACCGGAACGCCGGCGGCGTGTGCTTCATCGATGACGTCCTTGGGCGGCGATCCCAGCGCGTTGGCGATCAGCTTGATCGGATGCCGCAGCGCGACCTCGACGTGACTGCGCGCGATGGAGTGCAGCCAGCCCAGCGTCCCCTGGCTACGGGCGGCGTCGTCGGGAAGTGGCGGCACACCCAGGTCGGCCAGCGTCTTGGCGACGAAGTCCCGATGCGTCTGCGGCACCAGCTTGTCGATGTCCACGGCGGTGCCCTCGGTGGGCACCTTCGCGGGCATCACGACGTCGACACCGTAGGGCTTACCGTCGGTGTTCTCATCCATCCATTGCAGGACGGCTTCCAAGTCATCGGGATCGTTGAACCGCACGCACCCCAGGACACCCATGCCGCCGGCGCGGCTGACCGCGGCGGCCACCTTCTCCGACGGGGTGAAAACGAAGATCGGGTACTGGATGCCGAACCGATCGCAGAGCTCGGTATGCATCAGCTGGCAGCTCCCGCGTGCTTGGCGTGGACCTCGTCGGCCGGGCGGAGCTCGGTCTGATCCTTGGCCCACTTGTAGTCCGGCTTACCGGCCGGCGAGCGCTTCACCTCGTCGACGATCCAGAGGCTGCGCGGCACCTTGTAACCGGCAATCTCCTTGCGCACGAACGTGTCCAGGTCAGCAAGCGAGGGCCGGGCGCCCTTGCGAGGAGCGACGACCGCGGCGACATGGTTGCCGAAGCGAGGATCGGGCACACCGACCACCAGGGCGTCGAACACGTCGGGATGGCCCTTGAGCGCGGCCTCAACCTCTTCGGGGTAGATCTTCTCGCCGCCGCTGTTGATCGACACCGAGCCGCGGCCCAGCATGACCACGGTGCCGTCCGCCTCGACCTCGGCGTAGTCGCCGGGAATCGCGTAGCGCACGCCGTTGTAGGTCTTGAACGTCTCGGCGGTCTTCTTCTCGTCCTTGTAATAGCCGACCGGGATGTTGCCCTTCTTGGCGATCACGCCGCGGACACCAGAACCTGGTTTGACCTCGTTGCCGTCCTCGTCGAGCACGACGGTGCGATGGTCGATCGTCACCCGCGGGCCGCCCATGTGGTGCTCGCCCTTGGCGACGATGCTGGTGCCGCCGAACCCGGTCTCCGACGAGCCGATCGAGTCGGTGATCACCCGGTTGGGCAGCAGTTCGAGCAGCTTCTCCTTGAGGCTGGTGGAAAACAGCGCGGCGGTGCTGGCGAGCAGGAACAGCGATGAGAGGTCGTAATCCTTGCCGCTGTCCAGTGCGGACTGCAGCGCGTCGAGCAGCGGCCGGGCCATCGCGTCACCGGTGAAGAACAGCAGGTTCACCTTGTGCTCGTGGATGGTGCGCCACACCTCGTCGGCGTCGAATTCCGGTGACAGCACGGTGGTTTGACCCGAGAAGATGGACATCCAGGTGGCCGACTGGGTGGCGCCGTGGATCATCGGCGGGATCGCGTACCGGACCATCGGCGGGTTCTCGACCGCGGCCCGGGACAGGTCGTACTCGTCTTTGACGAACTCGCCGGTGGCGAAGTCGGTGCCGCCGAACAGAACCCGGTAGATGTCCTCGTGACGCCACATCACGCCCTTGGGGAAGCCGGTGGTCCCGCCGGTGTAGAGCAGGTAGATGTCGTCCTCGCTGCGCTCGCCGAAGTCCCGGTCGGGTGAGCTTTCCGCGAGGGCGGAGTAGAACTCCACGCCGCCGTAGCGCTGGTAATCGTTGTCGCTGCCGTCTTCGATGACCAGGATCGTCTTGACGTTCGGAGTATCCGGCAGCACGTTGGCCACCCGATCGGAGTACTGGCGTTCGTGCACCAGGGCGACCATGTCGGAGTTCTCGAACAGGTAGCGCAGTTCACCCTCGACGTAGCGGAAGTTGACGTTGACCAGAATCGCGCCCGCCTTGATGGTGCCGAGCATCGCGATCACGATCTCGATGCGGTTGCGGCAGTACAACCCGACCTTGTCGTCCTTCTTGACGCCGTGGTCGAGGAGATAGTGCGCGAAGCGGTTCGCCTTCTCCTCCAACTCGGCGAAGGTGATTTTGTCCTCGCCACAGATGAAGGCGACGCGGTCGGGGACGGCGTCGATGGCGTGTTCGGCTAGATCGGCTATGTTCAGGGCCACGGACCCAAATTAGAACGTGTTACATTTCAGTTCAAGTCCCCAGCATCGACGCAGGAAGGCGGTCTGTTTGTGAGCGAGAGCCAGAAGGGCCCCGACGCCCTCATTGAGCAGCGCGGACACACTCTCATCGTCACGCTCAATCGCCCCGAGGCCCGCAACGCCCTGTCGACCGAGATGCTCTCGATCATGGTCGAGGCCTGGGACCGCGTCGACAACGATCCGGAGATCCGCACCTGCATTCTGACGGGGGCGGGCGGCTATTTCTGCGCGGGCATGGACTTGAAGGGCGCCACCAAGGCCCCTCCGGGCGACTCGTTCAAGAGTGGTGCCTTCGATCCGACGAAGATCGAGGGCCTGCTGAAGGGCCGCCGGCTCACCAAGCCGCTCATCGCGGCAGTGGAGGGCCCGGCCATCGCCGGTGGTACCGAGATCCTGCAGGGCACCGACATCCGGGTGGCCGGCGAGAGCGCGAAGTTCGGTATCTCCGAGGCAAAGTGGAGCCTGTACCCGATGGGCGGTTCGGCGGTGCGGCTGCCGCGGCAGATCCCGTACACGATCGCCTGCGACCTGCTGCTGACCGGACGTCACATCACCGCCGCCGAGGCACTCTCCTACGGCCTGATCGGCTACGTGGTGCCCGACGGCACCGCGCTGGACAAGGCGCTCGAGATCGCCGAGGTGATCAACAACAACGGCCCGCTGGCCGTCCAGGCGATCCTCAAGACCATTCGCGAGGCAGAGGGCATGCACGAACTCGACGCGTTCAAGCCCGACACCGCCAACGGCATCCCGGTGTTCTTGAGCGAGGACGCCAAGGAAGGCCCGCTGGCCTTCAAGGAGAAGCGGGCCCCTCAGTTCAAGATGCGTTAGCCGGTTTCGGGGTTGTCGCTACCGCCGCGGCCACCTTGGCCGCGGCGAAACCGGCCGCCTGCTCGGTCATTCCGTTGAGCGCATAGGCCTGATGGGCCCCGTTGTCCCCGCCGCTCGGTGAGCAGATCGGATCCTCGGCGATGCATTGATCGATGGTCTTCGCTGCGTACAGGTTGCCCACCGTGATCGGCGGCGCCGTGCGGTCGATGCTGTTCAGGAAGCCGTTCGAGGGTTTCCCGAACAGTGCGACAGCGGCGACGTGGTTGGCGATCGCCGGGGCCATCGGCCCGGTGATTCCATCCGGCGGGACGTAGCCGTCGGGGATCTTGTCGGCGGTGACGTAGCCGGCCACCGCGGCGCCCTGCGAATAGCCGCCGAGCACCATCTTGGCGTTCGGGCATCGCGTCGCCATATCGCGGACCCGGTTGCTGGCGTCGATCACACCATCCGCCGCGGTGGAAAAGTTCAGCGAGGCTGGGTAATTGACCGCATACACATCGACGGACTTGCCTGCGAGCTGGGGCTGTGCCCGCAGTTCGTCGACGAACGCCTGGCCGATGCCGCCGACACCCGGCGGTTCGAACGTTCCGCGGGCGAAGATCACCTCGACGTCCGGACATCCCTCGTCCGCTCCCGCCCTCGGAATGCCGCGTGGTGACAACACCAGCGCCATCGCAAGCAGCAGTGCGACGAACAACAGTGCGCAGACATATCGAACCTGATCGGATTTGATGCCGTTCATCTCGCCCCACAAATTCCTACGGTGTTGCCCCGGTCCGGCAAGCAGCACCGCTTCCCCCGGAGGTGGGGTCGTGGTTCCCCTAATTCACGGCACTCAAACCATCGCCTGACCGGATGATCAGCGCGAGTACCTCGCCTACACCAGCACCGGCTTCGACGGGGTGAACACCACCGGCATCGCCTCCAGGCCGCTGACAAAATTCGCCGGCCGCAGGGGCAGCGCGGATTCGTCGGCCAACCGCAGGTCCGGCAGCCGTTCGAGCACCTTGCGCACCATGGTGCTCAGCTCGAGGCGGGCCAGCTGATTTCCGAGGCAGAAGTGCGTTCCGAAGCCGAATGCCAAGTGGCTGTTCGGGTTTCGATCAATCCGGAAATTTTCCGGATCGCCGAACACGGATTCGTCGAAGTTGGCGCCCTCGAACATCAACAGCATCTTCTCGCCCTCACGCAACTGAGTCCCGTGGAACTCGACATCGCGCATGGCGGTTCGGGCCATGTTCTTCACCGGGGAGGTCCAGCGCAGCATCTCCTCGATCGCACCGGGCAACAGGCTGTGGTCGGCCACCAGGCGCTGCCACTGATCATGATGGCGCACAAGCTGTTCGGTGCCGCCCGACAGCGTGTGGCGGGTGGTCTCGTCCCCGCCGATGAGGATCAGCAGCGTCTCCATGATGATTTCCTGGTCGTCCAGGCGCGAGCCTTCGACCTCGGAGTTGACCAGGATCGAGAACAGATCGTCGGTCGGCTCGGCCCGACGCTTGGCGATCGTCTCGGTGGCGTAGGCGGAGTACCCGGCGAACGCGTCCATGACGGCTTGCAGGGTCTCGGCGTCGGCGGCGGAGTTCAAGCCGCACACCAGGTCGTCGGACCACTTCAACAGTGTCGAGCGCTCTTCGGGCAGTACGCCCAGCATGTCGCCGATGACGGCCATGGGCAGCGGCGCGGCGATGTCGCGGACGAAATCGCACTCCCCCCGCTCGCAGACCGCGTCGATCAACGTGTCGCACAGGGTGTCGATCCCGGCGACCTTGTCCATCACGCGCTTACGAGTGAAGCCGGCGTTGACGAGCTTGCGCCGCAACAGATGTCCGGGATCGTCCATGTCGATCATGTACGGCATGCCGGGGTTGTCCGGGCGGATACCTCCGGTATTGGAGAAGGTTTCGGGATCGCGCTCGGCGTCGATCACGGCCTGGTAGCTCGCCGCGGCGGCCAGGCCGTTGCGGTCGCGAAACACCGGCTCGTTGGCCCGCATCCAGCGATACGCTTCGCGCGCACCGCCGTCGGCGTAAAAATTACCGTCGGTCAGATCGACGTCCGGCTTGGCCGGCGCCAGAGTGCCTGTCATCTCGTTCCCTCCACTAAAACTTTCTCAACGCGGGTTCTGTCCACTCGGATGTGAAAGCGGTTTACAGTGACCGCATGTCTGATTCGCAGCACACGATTGCCGGCACGGTGCTCACCATGCCGGTGCGAATTCGCAAGGCCGACGTCCACACGGCTATGTTCTCGGTTCCGGCCGATGCCGCGCAGCGACTTGTCGATTACAGCGGATTGAAGGTCTGCGAATTCCGGCCCGGCCGAGCGGTGGTCAACCTGATGCTGGCCCGCTACATCGACGGCGATCTGGGCAAGTACCACGAATTCGGCACGTGCGTGATGGTCAATCCCCCGGGCTCGAATGCCTCTGGCCTCAGGGCACTCGGCGACGCCGCGGCGTTCATCCACCACCTGCCCGTCGATCAGTCCTTCACGCTGGAGGCCGGCCGCACGATCTGGGGCTTCCCCAAGATCATGGCGGACTTCAACGTTCGCGAATCCAACCCGTTCACCTTTGACGTGAGCGAGAACGGGTCGCTGATCGCCGGCATCGAGTTCCACCGGGGTCTGCCGATCCCATCGCTGCGGCCGCGCACCCAGGTGCTCAAGACCTACACCTTCGCCGACGGCACCACCCGCGAGGTGCCGTGGGAGATGAAGAACTCCGGAGTTCGCTTCCGCCCGGGCGGCGCCACGCTGCGCCTCGGCGATCATCCGTACGCCAAAGAGCTGGCCACACTGGGGCTGCCGAAGCGCGCGATGGTGTCGGGTTCGGTCGCCCACGTCGAGATGACGTTCGGCGACGCCCAAATCCTGCGCTGAGCGCCCGAACGTCATCCGGTCAATCTAGAGCCCGGACTAGACAACTCGCAAGAAGTGTCTACAGCAGGTCGGCAGCTTCGCGGATCTGCTCGGGAGTCCGTGCGCCGATGACCATCATCGTCACGCCGGCGGCTTCCCATGCGGCGATCTGTTTGCGCACGTAGTCGGTGTCGCCGACGATCGCCGAGTCGTCCACGAGTTCGTCGGGAACGGCCTTGGCGGCGTCGTCCTTGCGGTCGCTGCGGAACAGTCTGGTGACCTCGTCGACGACCTCGGCATAGCCCATCCGTCGATAGACGTCGGCGTGGAAGTTGGTGTCCTCAGCGCCCATTCCGCCCATGTAGAGCGCAAGATGTGGCTTGATCAAGTCCAGGATCGACGAGCGGTCATCGGTGATGACCACCTGCGCGGTCGCGCAGATCTCGAAGTCTTCCCGGCTGCGGCGCGCGCCGGGGCGGGCGAAGCCCTCGTCGAGCCACTCGTTGTACATCGGCGCCAGCCGCGGGGAGTAGAAGATCGGCAACCAGCCGTCGCAGATCTCGGCGGCCAACGCGACGTTCTTCGGGCCCTCGGCACCCAGCATGATCGGGATGTCGGCGCGCAGCGGATGCACGATCGGCTTGAGCGGCTTGCCCAAACCGGTAGTGCCCTCACCGCTCAACGGCAGCGGGTAGTGCGGGCCGGCGCTGGTGACCGGAGCTTCGCGCGCCCAGACCTGCCGGATGATGTCGATGTACTCGCGGGTGCGCGCCAGCGGCTTCGGGAACTTCTGCCCGTACCAGCCCTCGACGACCTGCGGTCCGGACACACCCAGGCCGAGGATGTGCCGGCCACCGGAAAGGTGGTCCAGCGTCAGCGACGCCATCGCACACGCGGTCGGGGTGCGCGCCGAGAGTTGCACCACCGAGGTGCCCAGACGCATCCGGGTGGTTTCCCGGCCCCACCACGCCAGCGGGGTGAACGCATCCGACCCCCATGCCTCGGCCGTGAACACCGTGTCGAAGCCGGCCTCCTCGGCCACGGCCACGAGTTCGGCGTGATTTGTCGGGGGTTGTGCGCTCCAGTATCCGAGTTGCAGACCCAGCTTCATCGGTGCCGCCTTTCTGGCCGGGACACGGTCCTTGCCACGATTCTTAGAACCTGTTCTACTCGATGATGTGACCACCAGCCAAAGCAGCCCGGTGCAGATCGACGCGCATCAGAAGCCCCTTTCGGCACCGCTGAAGCTGTCATTCGACTACACCCGTTCAGTCGGACCACTCCTCGGCCAGTTCTTCACCGCACTGCGTGAGCGACGCATCCTCGGTGTCCGCGGCTCGGACGGGCGAGTGCTCGTACCACCCGCTGAGTATGACCCCGTCACCTATGCGCCGTTGACGGAGGTGGTACCGGTCGCCAGCGTCGGGACGATTGAGTCGTGGACGTGGCAGTCCGAGCCGCTGGAGGGCCAGCCGCTGGACAAGCCGTTCGCGTGGGCGCTGATCAAACTCGACGGCGCGGACACCACGATGCTCCATGCCGTCGCCGCCGACTCATCCGAGCAGATCAGCACCGGGGCGCGCGTGCACGCGCACTGGATCGACGAACCGGTCGGCGCGATCACCGACATCGCGTACTTCGAGCTCGGGGACACTGAGGAAAGCGTGCCCGCCGGTGATGACGACCGCGAGCCGGTGACCATCTTGGTCTCGCCCAGCAGCATCGAAATCCAGCACACGGCATCACTTCCCGAGACGACGTTCTTGCGCGGCCTCGAGGACGGCAAGCTGCTCGGCGCCCGTACCGGAGAGAACGGCAAGGTCTACTTCCCGCCCAAGGAAGCCGATCCCGCGACCGGGCTGGAGCTCGACAACTTTGTCGAGCTACCCGACAAGGGCACCGTCACCACGTTCGCGATCATCAACATCCCGTTCGCCGGTCAGCGCATCAAGCCGCCCTATGTCGCGGCGTATGTGTTGCTCGACGGCGCCGATATCCCCTTCCTGCACCTGATTCAGGAGATCGACGTCGCGGACGTGCGCATGGGCATGCGGGTGCAGGCGGTGTGGAAGCCCCGCGAGGAATGGGGCCTGGGCATCGACAACATCGAGTACTTCAAACCGACCGGCGAACCCGACGCCGATTACGACACCTACAAGCACCACCTCTAAAGGGAATCGCCACATGACATTTCGCGATGTAGCGGTCGTCGGCTTCGAACACGCCCCGCACGTGCGGCGCACCGACGGCACCACCAACGGCGTCGAGATGCTGATGCCGTGTTTCCACCGGCTCTACGAAGAGCTCGGCCTGAAGCAGACCGACATCGGCTTCTGGTGCTCTGGCTCGTCGGATTACCTTGCCGGACGTGCCTTTTCGTTCATCTCGGCGATCGACTCGATCGGCGCGGTGCCGCCGATCAACGAATCGCACGTCGAGATGGACGCCGCGTGGGCGCTCTACGAGGCCTACATCAAGATCCTGACCGGTGAGGTCGACACCGCCCTGGTGTACGGCTTCGGCAAGTCCTCGGCAGGCACGCTGCGCCGGGTGCTGGCCCTGCAGACCGACCCGTACACCGTCGCGCCGCTGTGGCCCGATTCGGTGTCGATGGCGGGACTTCAGGCGCGGTTCGGGCTGGATTCGGGCAAGTGGACCGAAGAGCAGATGGCCCAGGTCGCGCTGGATTCGTTGGCGGCGGCCCAGCGCGTCGACTCCGAGAAGCCGGCGAAGAGCATCGACGAGTTGCTGTCACGGCCGTATTTCGCAGATCCGTTGCGGCGCCACGACATCGCGCCGATCACCGATGGTGCGTCGGCCATCGTGCTGGCGGCCGGGGACAAGGCCCGCGAGCTTCGCGAGAACCCGGCGTGGATCACCGGTTTCGAGCACCGCATCGAGACACCGGTGCTCGGCGCCCGTGACCTCACGACCTCGCCGTCCACGGCGGCGTCAGCCAAGGTGGCCACCGGCGGAGACACCGGCTCGATCGAGATCGCCGAGATCTACGCTCCGTTCAGCCACCAGCAGTTGATCCTCACCGAGGCCATCGGCCTGCCGGAGTCGACGAAGATCAACCCGTCGGGCGGGGCGTTGGCCGCCAACCCCATGTTCTCGGCCGGCCTGGAGCGGATCGGCTTCGCCGCCCGGCACATCTTCAACGGTTCAGCAGGTCGCGTCCTGGCTCATGCCACCAGCGGCCCTGCGCTGCAACAGAATCTGGTCGCGGTCCTGGAGGGCAAGAACTGATGGCTAAAAAGCTCGCTGCTGTTCTCGGCACCGGACAGACGAAGTACGTCGCCAAACGCAAAGACGTCTCGATGAACGGTCTGGTGCGCGAGGCGATCGACCGTGCACTGGAAGACTCGGGATCGACGTTCGACGACATCGACGCTGTCGTCGTCGGCAAGGCGCCCGACTTCTTCGAGGGCGTGATGATGCCCGAACTGTTCATGGCCGACGCCGTCGGTGCAACCAACAAGCCGCTCATCCGGGTGCACACCGCGGGTTCGGTCGGCGGGTCGACCGCGATCGTCGCCGCAAGCCTGGTGCAGTCGGGCAAGTACAAGCGCGTGCTGACGATGGCGTGGGAGAAGCAGTCCGAGTCGAATGCCATGTGGGCGTTGAGCATTCCGGTCCCGTTCACCAAGCCGGTGGGCGCAGGCGCGGGCGGCTACTTCGCGCCGCATGTGCGCGCCTACATCCGCCGCTCCGGCGCGCCACTCAACATCGGCGCGATCGTCGCGGTCAAGGACCGGCACAACGGCGCCAAGAACCCGCTGGCGCACCTGCATCAGCCCGACATCACCGTGGAGAAGGTGATGGAGTCCCCGATGCTGTGGGATCCCATCCGCTACGACGAAACCTGCCCGTCCTCGGACGGTGCGGCGGCCATGGTGATCGGCGACGAAGAAGCCGCCGACGCCCGGGTGGCCGACGGACATCCCGTCGCGTGGGTGCACGCCACCGCGCTGCGCACCGAGCCGTTGGCGTACGCCGGACGTGACCAGGTCAATCCGCAGGCCAGCCGTGACGCGGCCGCCGCGCTGTGGAAGGCGGCCGGGATCACCAGCCCGATCGACGAGATCGACGTCGCCGAGGTCTACGTCCCGTTCTCCTGGTACGAGCCGATGTGGCTGGAAAGCCTCGGCTTCGCGGCCGAGGGCGACGGCTGGAAGCTCACCGAGGCCGGCGAGACGGCGATCGGTGGACGGATTCCGTTCAATCCCTCCGGTGGCGTGCTGAGCTCCAATCCCATTGGGGCATCGGGCATGATCCGGTTCGCCGAGTCGGCGATCCAGGTGATGGGCAAGGCCGGGGCGCATCAGGTCGAAGGTGCCCGCAAGGCGTTGGGCCACGCGTACGGCGGCGGCGCCCAGTACTACTCGATGTGGGTGGTCAGCTCCGATAAGCCGGCCGCCAAGCCATGACCCGCATGCAGTACACGGTCAGCATCGCGTTCAGCCCGCTCGACCAGCTCATCGAGATCGCCAAGGCGGCAGAGGAACTCGGTTTCGACAACATCGCGTTGCCGGATTCGATCTTCTACTTCGAGAAGCAGTCCGTCGACTACCCCTACACGGCCGACGGCAAGCGAATGTTCGACGAGAACTCACCCTGGGTCGATCCCTTGATCCTGGCCGGTGCGCTGGGTGCGGTGACCTCGAAGCTGCGCTTCTACACCAACGTGATGAAGCTCGGCTCGCGCAACCCGCTGCTGCTGGCCCGCCAGGTCGGTTCGGTGGCGAACCTGACCAACAACCGGTTCGGCTTCGGTGTCGGGATCGGCTGGGCGCCCGAGGAATTCGAGTGGTGCGGGGTGCCCTTCGCCAAACGCGGCAAGCGCGTCGACGAGATGATCGACATCATCAAGCTGGTCCTCGCCGGCGGGATGGTCGAACACCACGGCGAGTTCTACGACTTCGACCGGCTGCAGATGAGCCCGGCGCCGTCCGAGCCCGTTCCGTTCTACGTCGGCGGCCACACCGACGTCGCGCTGAAACGCGCCGTGCGGATCGGTGACGGGTGGACCAGCGCGATGATGACCTGCGACGAGCTGGCCGAAACGATCTCAACGCTCAAGAAGCTGCTGGCCGAGGCCGGCCGCGCCGACGACCCATTCGAGTACCAAGCCGTCTGCATCGACAAGTTCGGTGTCGATGGTCACCGCGACTTGGTCGCGGCGGGAGTCACCGACTACATCGGGATTCCGTGGGTGTTCGAAGGCCTGCCGTTCGATGCCCCGGTGGACAAGAAGATCGACTCGATGAAGCGGTTCGCCGACACCTACATCCACTCGGGTTGGCAGGAGCAGTGAGTTCACCGGCCCACGAGGCGGGGCGGCGATCCCGCGAGGCGGCGATGGCTCGCGACAAAGAGGCATGGCTGGCGGTGTTCGCCGATGACGCGATCGTCGAAGACCCCATCGGCCCATCGCATTTCGACCCCGAGGGCAAGGGCCACCGCGGCAAGGATGCGATCGCGAAGTTCTACGACATGGCGATAGCCCCGAGCACGCTGACATTCAACTTCGAGAAGACCTACCAGTGCGGTAACGAGGAAGCCAACGTCGGCCACATCGTGATCGAGTCGAGCGGTTACCGGGTGATCGCCGAGGGCGTATTCACCTATCGCGTCAACGACGACGGCAAAATCGTTGCGCTACGGGCTTATTGGGAGCTCGACAAAGCCACGGCGAGCGCGCAGAAGATCTAGGCCGTTACCCGCCTGGCTGACTAGGCGTGACGCGTTTCCGACGTCCAGACCCGGCCGTCGTAGTAGCGCACCATGCGGTGATCGTTCTGGTCCGGATACCAGCCCGGCGTCAAGCCTCCCGAGCCGACCGGCTCCTGCCGAACGGGCTGCTGCTGCACAACCGTCCGCTCGCGATACGGCCGCTCACGCGGCGCCAAGGCGAAGCGAACCGCCCATACGACCACGGCGATGATCACGATGACGAACACGATCCAGATCAGCGAGTTGAGCGACCCGACGACATTGGACATGGTGAACTCCTTCGCTTAGGCAGCGGACGCGGGAGCGTCTTCGTAGACAACGCGCCACTCCGCGGGTGCTGCGGGAGCTAACGAGCAAGCAGCGCAGATGACCGCGTCAATGGTGGGATAACCACACGCCGGGCAAATAGTGAGTGCCATTGTCGTCCCTCCACGCGCCACACTATGAATTCAATTAACGCGGAGATACCCCACCCCCTGAGGGGCCAAACGCGTCTGCGCCGGCGAAAATAACGACGGAGTCAGATTTCTTCAAAACCCGTCAGATACCGCTGCGCGAGATCTTGGTACGCCTTGGGATTGATGTTCACCCAGACCTCGGCGCCGGTGCCGGCGATCGGCCCCTTCACCTTCGCCGGGGCTCCGGTGACCAGCACCTCGTCCGGTATGTGTGTGCCACCGACCACTAGCGAATGCGCGGCGACCATGCTGCGCGCGCCGATCACCGCCCCGTCGAGCACGGTGCAGTGGTTGGCGATCAACGCCTCGGCACCCACGTGCACGCCATGGATGGTGCACATGTGCGCGATCGTGGCCCCCGGACCGATATCGACCGGGATGCCCGGCGGGGCATGCAATACCGATCCGTCCTGCACGTTGGCGCCCTGCCGGATCACGATCGGTGCGTAGTCGCCGCGCAGTACCGCGTTGAACCAGACCGATGCGCCGGCCTCCACGGTGACGTCCCCGATGAGCACGGCAGTCGGTGCGACGAAGGCAGTCGGATCCACCCGGGGTGATCGGCCCTCGAACGAATACATCGGCATCGTTCAGATATACCGCACTTCAGGTGGGTAATCCGCAGGTAGCTCAGCTCTCATTGCGCGATCAGACGTCAAAACTGTAACGTGTTCTAGTTAGAACCTACG
Source organism: Mycolicibacterium pallens (assembly GCF_019456675.1). Classification (NCBI taxonomy): domain Bacteria; kingdom Bacillati; phylum Actinomycetota; class Actinomycetes; order Mycobacteriales; family Mycobacteriaceae; genus Mycobacterium; species Mycolicibacterium pallens. Next base: position 5,289,933 of record NZ_CP080333.1, read on the forward strand.
AGTTGGAGGGGCGCGAGGTGACAAGCGGCATTCGCGAGATCGACACCGGAACCCTGCCGGACCGGTACGCCCGGGGCTGGCACTGCCTGGGCCCGGTCACGGACTACACCGACGGCAAGCCCCACCCGATCAATGCGTTCGGCACCAAACTGGTGGTCTTCGCCGATTCCCACGGCGATGTGCACGTTCTTGACGCGTACTGCCGCCACCTGGGCGGGGACCTGTCGCAGGGCACCGTCAAGGACGACGCCTTGGCCTGCCCGTTCCACGACTGGCGCTGGGGCGGCGACGGCCGGTGCAAGCTGGTGCCCTACGCCAAGCGCACCCCACGGCTGGCCCGCACCCGGTCCTGGGAGACCGACGTGCGCAGCGGGCTGCTGTTCGTCTGGCACGACGCCGAGGGCAATCCCCCGCAGCCCGAGGTGCGCATTCCGGAGATCCCGGAGTACACCAGCGGTGAGTGGACCGAGTGGAAGTGGAACTCGATGCTGATCGAGGGCTCCAACTGCCGGGAGATCGTCGACAACGTCACCGACATGGCGCACTTCTTCTACATCCACTTCGGCCTGCCGACGTACTTCAAGAACGTCTTCGAGGGCCACATCGCCTCGCAGTACCTGCACAACGTCGGGCGCCCCGACGTCACGCTCGGCGGCTCGGCCTACACCGAATCGCACCTGGACTCGGAGGCGTCGTACTTCGGGCCGTCCTTCATGATCAACTGGCTGCACAACAACTACGGTGGCTTCAAGGCCGAGTCGATTCTGATCAACTGCCACTACCCGGTGACGCAGGACTCGTTCATGCTGCAGTGGGGTGTGATCGTCGAAAAGCCCAAGGGCATGGACGATTCCATGAGCGACAAGCTCTCGGACGCGATGGTCACCGGCGTCAGTAAGGGCTTCCTGCAGGACGTCGAGATCTGGAAACACAAGACCCGCATCGACAACCCGCTGCTCGTCGAGGAAGACGGTGCCGTCTACCAGATGCGCCGCTGGTATCAGCAGTTCTACGTCGACGTCGCCGACATCACGCCCGACATGGTCGACCGCTTCGAGCTCGAGGTGGACACCGCACCCGCCAACGAGAAGTGGCAGGTCGAGGTCCAAGAGAACCTCAAGAAGCAGGCCGAAGCCGAAGGTCAGCCGACCCAGGTGTGACGATGACCCCCGAGGATCCACCGCCTGACGTCGACGATCTGGCGCGGTCGATGCTCGAGCTGCTTGGCGTCCACGAGCACGACGAGCAGCACGAGCACAGCGACGATGCGTCCGGATCGTGGTCGAAGGCACCAAATTTCGCCGCGGATCCACAACGGTTGGCCGCTGTTCAGGAGGCGACCCGCCGGGACAGGGAGCGTTACCTGTCGTCCGGCCTGGTGGAGATCGACTGCCGGTTCTGCCACATCGCGGTGAAGGTCAAGAAGCTCGGCGCCGCCCATACCGCCGTGCAGTGGAGCAGCGAAGCCCAGCAGCGCTGCGCCTATTTCGCCGAGATCCGGGAGGCGGGCGGCAGCAGCGCCCGCACCCGGTCCTGCCCCAAGCTGTCGGACAGCATCAGACATGCTGTGGCAGAAGGATGTCTGGAGGAGTACTCCAGCGCACCCGCCCCCGGCGACGGCTGAGTTTTTGTACGCGAGCAGACGTAAAAGTCCCCGACACGCCGGGCGTGCGGGGACTTTACGTCTGCTCGCGGGGGCAACTAGAGCCCCTTGAAGCGCTCCTTGACCTGCTCCTCGGTCAACCCGTAGTCGGCCAGCGAGTACGTGTGCTTGGGTGCTCGCGGACCCTGCTTGCTCTCCTCGTCGGTGCGCTGGATCGCCGCCCGCGCATCGTCGGTCATCTCGATTCCGAACGCGTCGTAGATCTTCTCCACGGTACGTATCGGTTCGCGGATGAGCTCGAAGTAATCGAGATCGAAGAACTGCGCCGGATTCTGCTTGGCGCGTTCGGCATTGAACAACTCCAACCCGCGCGACCAGGTCTCCAGCGAGTCGGCGCCGATGACATCGCCGGTGAAGGTCTTCGACCAGCCCTCGGTCGTGTGCTGAGCCAACGAGCACATCGACGCCATAATGGTCTCGGCCGGCCGGTGGCACTGCACGATCAACGCGTCCGGATAGACGGCGAACACCGCGTCGAGTGCGAACAGGTGGCTGGGATTCTTGAGCACCCAGCGCTTCTCGGCGTCGTTGAGCCCGATCAGCTGTAGATTCTTGCGGTGGCGTGCGTATGACTTCGTCCAGTCCTGGCGAGCGAGCCACTGCGCATATGTCGGTACGTGCGCAAGCGTCTCGTAGGACACCGAGTGCAGTGACTGCCGCAGCAGCTGCCAGCACTCCTCCACTTCGTCGGCGGTCATGTAGTGCAACCCGGTGTAATCCGTGTTCTCTGCATGGGCTTTCGCGAACTGCGCGTCGATCTGCTGGAAGACCGGATTGTCCTTCCAGGATTCCCGCGGCGGCCGGGGTTGGGGGAACTCCGCGAGCCACAGCTCCAAACCCTGGTGCCGCGGGTCAGCGGTCAACAGCCGGTGGATCGCGGTGGTGCCGGTGCGGGGCAGGCCGGTGACGAAGATCGGTCGTTCGATCGGGACATCGACGTGCTGCGGATACTGCTTGAAGGCCGCTTCGGAAACCAGCCTGGCCACCAACGCATTTCGCACGAAGAAGCGGTGCATCTTGCTGCCGAGCTCGGTCAGGTCCGCGTCGTTGCGGAACGACTCGAGCAGCACGCTCAGCGCTTCTTCGTAGTTGTCATCGTCGACGCCGAAGTCATCCATGCCGCAGGCTTTGATGGCCGAGGCCTTCAGGCTCTCGACGGTAAGGAAATCTGAGCTCATCAGTTGTGATACTCCCCGCAGTTCACGTCCAGGGTCTGGCCGGTGATCCCGCTGGAGAGATCGCTGGCCATGAACAGGATGGCCGAGGCCACCTCGTCCTCGGTGGGCAGCCGCTTGAGATCGCTGTTGACCGCGGCGGCCTTGTAGATCTCGTCGACGGTCGTGCCGTACTTGCCGGCCTGGTGCTCGAAGTAGCCCTGCAGGGTACCGCCCCAGATATAGCCCGGCAGAACGGAATTCACGCGAATGCCCTGCGGCCCGAGTTCACTGGCCAACGACTGCGACATCGACAGCAGCGCCGCCTTGGCCAGCTTGTAGGCACCCTGCTTGGGATCGGAATGCCGCAGCACCATCGAGTTGACGTTCACCACCGACCCTTTGGCCTCGACCAATGCCGGGGTGAAGCCCTGGATCAGCCGCAGCGCGCCGAGCACCGTGAGCTCCACCGTCTCGCGGATGTGGTCGAAGCTGGTGTTGGCGAAGGGCTTCATCGACGGCACCTTGAACGCATTGTTGATCAACACGTCGACCTTGCCGTACGCGTCCAGGGTCTCCTTGACGAGGTTGTCGACCTGGGCCTCGTCGGTGATGTCGGTGCCCACCGACAGCGCGCGCCGGCCGAGGTCGGTGACCTGCTTGGCCACGTCCTCGAGGCGCTCGACGGTCCGAGCGGCCAACACCAGATCGGAGCCTTCCTCGGCACATCGTCGCGCCAGCGTCGTGCCCAGTGCCGGACCGACGCCACTGATCACGACGACCTTGTTCGCCAGCAGACCGGCCATGTGTTATCCCACCATCCTGTTGCCAATGAGTTTCTGACGCAGAGCGATCCGCTCCCGCCAATCGTCTTCGGAGATCTTGTTCTGCTCGTAGTAGGGCAGCTTGACCGCCACCGCGTCGAGATCGACGATCTCCATGGTGGGGCCGTCGGCCTCAGTCAGCTCGCGCGAAACTCGCTGCCAGCGGAACTGCAGATAGCCCTTGGCATGCCCGAGCGTCTCGACCCAGTTCGTCACGCCCGGGTTCTTGTCGGCGACGACGATGCGGATCTTGCCATCGGGATCGGCCTGCGCCTGAGTGCCGTTGAGCGAGGTCTGGTGGTTGATGTAGTCGAGCGAGATGTACCAGAGGCTGCCCAGCTGGAATCCGAGGTACGGGGCGTCAGTGACCGGCAGCGTGATGACGATCGCCTGATCGGACGTGATGTCGTAATGCCCCACCGAGGAGTACTGCGTGGCCAGCCCACCCGGGGTGAGGCGCGGCGCCGTCAGCGTGTTGACGGGCAGGGAGTCGTAGAACCACTTCGGGAACTGCAGCCAGGTCTTCACGCGCTGCACCAGCTGCTTACCCGCTGTCGCCCAACGTCTTTCGATCAATTCCTTGGTCAGCGGCGGCGGTGCGGTGCCGGCGGTGTCGGTGCGTGCGATCGCGAAGCTCCCCCGCTGAGCTGACCAGTCGTTGTACACCTCGCGAATCACCAGCTGCGCGTTGGTGTCCGGGGTGAATCGCCACTCGAATGTGCCGTCGGTCGCGATGTCGAGCCTGCGGTCGTCGAACGCGGTCTCGCTGTCGGGGACCACCTCGTCGGTGTACTCGCCGCCGAGGAGCTGGAAGCTGACGTCGGTGGTGGTCCCCCGCTTACCGGTGACCACATACTCGTGGCCGGCCACCACCCGGGTGCCGAAGTACATCGTGTCGGGGTTGTCCAGGCCCATCTTGGTGAAGGGACCGGTACCCGAATGCAGGAACGGATGGTCGCGGTCGTAGTCGAAGGCCACATGCGTGCAGGCCGCCACGCAGCCCGCCAGATACTGCAGACCCTCCAGCAGATCCGCCTCGCTCTCGATGAACGAAGCCTCTTTGACCAGACGCTCGGATTCGGCAATGGCGTCCAACAAGGGCTGTGTGTACATAACCGCCTCGCGTTTCAAAATTGGACCGCACTGGTACGTTGTTGGGACTGAGACTAGAACGCGTTCTAATCTCCGTCAACCAAGTAGGCGGTCCGTATATGGAACGCAGAGGTAGGATTTTGCAATGTCGGACGGTTCCGTCTCTCGGTCGTCGCCTCCCACGCAACGCGTCGTCGCGATCCTGGATTTCCTGGCCAAGCACCCGCAGGACAGGTTCGGCCTGTCCGAGCTGGCCCGCAGATTGGACCTGGCCAAGCCGACCTGCCTGGGCATCGTGACGACCCTGACCCAGTCGGGCTACCTCGTCCGCGACGCGGCCGACAAGACCTACCGGCTGGGGCCCAGCCTGATCACCCTGGGTCATCTGGCCCAGGAGTCCCTGCGGGTCAATCCGGCTGCCCGCGCCGAACTCACCCGGCTGTCGAAGACCTTCGATACCACCGCGGCGCTGGCCGGAGTCGTCGACGACCGGATCACGCTGCTGGAATTGGTTGGTCCACCCGGCTCCGACGTCGGGGTACGGGTGGGGCAGAGCTATCCCTTCGCCCCACCGGTGGGTCTGATGTTCGTGCTGTGGGACGACGAAGCGCTACGCGGCTGGCTGGGCCGCACACCGACCATCCCGCTGCGGACGGCCACTGAGCGGCTCGACCGGGTGATCGCCGAATGCCGGACCGCCGGATATCTCGTCGAGCAACTCACCCCTGGCGGCCGCCGGCTCTACGCGCTCATGGCGGGCATGTCCGCCACGATGCCCGATGAATTGCGGGCGCTGTTAGGCGAATTGATCTCCGACATCGGTGAGCGGGTGTACCTGCGCAGCGAGTCCGAGGGGCCGGGATCACGCCAGCGCCACGACGTCAGCGTCATCTCCGCTCCGGTCTACGACCATCACCACCGGCAGGCGATGGTGGTGTCGCTTCAAATCGGGCGCGCGCTCACCGACTCCGAAATCGTCAAGCACGCAAAGGGTTTGGTAGCCACCGCTGATGCGCTCACCGCGCAGCTCGGCGGCACCAAGCCGCAGTGGTGACTAGAGCTCGCCGATGACGACGAGCGCCTCGGCGGGCTCAACCTGCAGGCCGCAGCGCTCCTGGAAGGCGTTCAGCGGCGCCTTGATGGCCCGGATGTCGTTGGCCTGGTCCGGATGGTCGTTGAAGTAGGTGTTGAACGCGCCGATCGCGCTGAACGCCGACTGCCGGGTGGCATCGATCAGCGCCTGGTTCGCATCGGGATGCACGGCGAAGTAGTCGGAGAGGTTCTTGGTCACCGAGCTGATCGTGGCCGACAGGCCCGCGGCCGAGCAATCGGATGTGGCCGCAGGGGCGGGCGCAGGCGTCGGCTCGGGCGTGGGGTCGGCGACGGCGGACGGAATCGACACGACGGCACTTGCAGCGGCTGTGGCCAGCACTGCGAGAACGGCACGACGGACCAACATTGCGTTTCTCCCTTCACGGCGCACAGCGGTACGGCTGCGCAGCCACTGACTGGAACGTCGCGCATGGGGCGTCAGGTGTTACCTCAGTAGTCCTGCTGCGCGAGCTGAAGAAAATGCAGTAGTGCACTACTGCTTTCGTCCCGTCACCTGCAACTGACGATTCCCCCGGGAGAACAACGCCTGGGGGGCAGTCGTATGGGATCACACGGGTACGGACGATATGTCGGCCGGGTAGGCACCCTGGCGGTGGCCCTGGGAATCGGCGTCGGCCTGGGTTACGCCCCACCGACCGCGTGGGCCGACGATCCCGCGTCGAGCTCATCGGCGAAGGCTGACAGCAGTACCGGCCACAGCGCACGCACCGCGCGATCTGGGGATGCCGGGCCTGCCCGCCGCGCGCGAGGGCATGCGGCGGCGGGTGTCGTGCCACCACGGCTCCGCAGCAGCCAAACCAACTCGGCCGCAACCGCTCCCCGCGGCTCGGCGTCCACCACGACGCCGACGGCCACCGCAGATCCCGGAACGCCGAGCGCCGCGTCCCTGATCTTCGGGCCTGATCTCAACGACACCGGTCACACCGGCAAGCCCACACCGACGACGCCGACGCCGGGCAATCCCCTGGCGGATCTGCTTCAGCCGCTGAAGGTTTGCGCCTGCAAGCTCGTCATGAAGGTTATCGAGTCCATCGGCAACGTGGTCGGCGGTGAAGGTAGCGGCGGCGGTCCCGCACTGCCGCCCATCAACAATCCGATCTTGGCCGCCGTGGCGGAATTCGCGCGTCGCAGTGTCAACCAGATCCTGGCTCTCCCGCCGGTCGCCCATGCCGTCCAGATCGTCAACGAGCAGATGAAGCTCGCCCTGGACCGGTTCACGTTCGCGGCTCAAGACCTGATCCGGTGCGCCAACCCCGTTCAAACGCAGCCGCTTCCGGCCGACCTGGACCGCACGTCCATCGTCTCCGGACTGGACCAGCCGACCGATTTCCGGTTCCTGCCCGACGGTCACATCCTGATTCTGCAGCGGGACGGGTCGCTGCTGATCGCCCCCAACACCGAAGGCGCCACAGCGGTCAAGATCGCTACGATCCCACCGTCGGACGCGTTCGAACTCGACCCGAACTTCGCGACCAACGGGTACTTCTACACGACCTACAATTCGACTGATTCACACGCGAGGCTGTCGCGGTTCACGATGGTCAACGACACCGTCGACCCGAAATCGGAAGTGGTGCTCATCGATTCGATCCAATCTGGGTCGATGCACCAGGGCAATACCATGCTGTTCGGCCCCGACGGCAAGATCTACTTCGCCATGGGCGACGACAGCCTGAACACCAACGGCCAGAACTTGTCCAACATCTTCGGCAAGATCCTTCGGATCAATCCGGATGGTTCCATCCCGCAGGACAACCCGTTCTACAACACCCCCGGCGCGCGCCAGGAAATCTACGCCCTCGGCATGCGCAACCCCTTCCGGATGACGTTCACCCCCACCGGTCAATTGCTGGTGGGTGACGTCGGTGACGAGTCGTGGGAGGAGATCAACAACGTCGTCGCGGGTGGCAACTACGGCTGGCCGGTGCAGGAAGGTCCCTGCGCCAGTTGCCAATACGACAATCCGGTCTACGCGTACCCGCACACCCCACCGCCGGGACGCGCCGGGTCGATCACCTCGGTGATGGTCTACACCGGCACCGCGTTGCCGGCCGAGTATCAGGGCAAGGTCTTCGTGGCCGACTACACCCTGCACTGGCTCAAGGTGCTGACCTTCGACTCCACCTACACCAACGTCGTCAACGAGCAGCTACTCGACACCGACGCCGGCACGACAGTGCAGATGCAGCAGGGTCCGGACGGCAATCTGTATCAGCTCAACATCTACCCGGGCGAGCTGTACCGGATCGCGGCCTCCGGTGGAAACCGTGCGCCCACAGCTGTTTTGACGGCGACACCGACCAGTGGCTACTCGCCGCTGGCCGTGCAGTTCTCCTCGGCCGGCTCCAGCGACCCCGATCCGGGCACGACGTTGACATACAGCTGGGACTTCGGTGACGGGGGCACCTCGGTCGCCGCTAACCCCGTGCGCACCTACAACACGAACGGCAGCTACACCGTCACCCTCACCGTGAGCGACGGGGAGCGCACCAACACCGCCAGCCAGAAGATCGTCGTCGGCAGCACACCACCGGATGTGCAGATCCTGACGCCGATCAACGACTCGCACTACAACGCCGGCGACGTCATCAGCTTCAGCGCTACCGCCACCGACGCCGAAGACGGCACCTTGCCCGACAGCGCCTACAACTGGCGGGTGATCTTCCACCACGCCGATCACATCCACCCGTACGCGGACAGCATCGTCGGACCGAGCGGCACCGTATCGCTTGCCACCAACGAACACAACGTGGCCACCACCTGGTACGAGATCAGCCTCACCGTCACCGACAGCAGCGGACTATCGACGACCAAGTCGGTGAACATCAAGCCGAATCTCGTCACGCTGACCTTCGGCAGCAACGACCCGAATGCGGTCTACACAGTCGACGGCATCCCCCACACCGGCACCTTCAGCCAGCAGGCCGTGGTCGGGGTGGTTCGCCACCTGGACGCCGGATCACCCCAGACCGTCCCCGACGGGCAGCTCGTGTTCAACCACTGGTCGGACGGGCTCGCTCAGCAGCACGTGATCTCGACACCGGGTAGCGACACCGCCTACACGGTGTACTTCGACAAGACGCCGAGCAGCCTTTAACTCACCGCCGCGAGCGAGAGCGGCAATACCTGCGACACTCCCGCCCGACGCAGACAGCGCGCCGCGGTGGTCAAGGTCCAGCCGGTGTCGGTGAAGTCGTCAACCAGAAGCACCGTTTGCGGAGGTTGCTGCAGGCCAGCCAGATCAGGCTCCTGCCACGCGTCGTGGAGCGCCGCGACCCGGTAGGCCGAGTTCACAGCCGTCACCGGCCGTCGGGTCGGACGGTAGTGGAGCGTTCCCGCGTTGGTCAGCCGACCCACCTGTCCGAGGCGATCGACGACGGACCGGATCAGGATCGGATGCGTCGACGAGTCGAGCCCCATGACCGCGTCCGGCCGCGTTTCCCACCGCCAGTCCACCAGCACGGCGATGGCGGCGCGAACGAACTCGTCGGGTACCGGACCATCCGGCGCATCGAGCAGCCGGCGCAGCAGGGGACCCCAACCCAGATCCGTGAGCCGCCCGATCGCGCGGCCTTCGAGTGGCCCGTCGTCGATACGCCCGCTCACGTCGACCCCCAGCTTGGCCATACCGGTCGGCCAGATCCGCCGTGGTGCCAGCTCGACGCCGCACTGCCGTAGCCGGTCGCTGGCCGCGTCAAGCGCCCGCTCGTCGACGTTGGCGGAGAACCGGGATCCGGCACAGTTGTCGCACCGCCCGCACCGGTCCTGCGCTGCCAGTTCTGGATCGTCGAGTTGCGCACGGAGAAAAGCCATTCGGCAACTCGCCGAGTTTTGGTAGTCGAGCATGGCTTGCTGTTCGCGGCGTCGAGCGGCGTCCAGAGTGCGATAGCGTTCGTCGTCATACGTCCACTGCTGGCCGGTACTGATCCAACCGCCCTTCACCCGCTGCACCGCACCGTCGACATCGAGCACCTTGAGCACCATTTCAAGTCGAGTACGCCCGAGGTCGACGAGCGGTTCCAGCGCGGGCGTCGACAGCGGTCGCTCCGGATCCAAAGCGCCGATCACTTTGCGCACCAATGCTTCCGGCGGGAATGCCACCGAGGAGAAGTAACTCCATATCTCGGCGTCCTCCTGCCCCGGGAGCAGGATCACCTCGGCGCGGGCGGTGGCTCGGCCGGCACGTCCGGCCTGCTGGTAGTACGCAATCGGTGACTGCGGCGCCCCGAGGTGAATCACGAAGCCCAGATCGGGTTTGTCGAATCCCATCCCAAGTGCGGAGGTGGCCACCAGGGCCTTGACCCGGTTCTCGAGGAGATCGACCTCCATCTGCTCCCGCTCGGCGGGGTCCGATGCCCCGGTGTAGGCGTCAACCTGATGACCCTGTTCCCTCAGGACCGCCGCCAGATCGCGTGCGGCGGCGACGGTCAGGGTGTAGATAATGCCCGAGCCTTCGAGCGAATTGAGCTGTGCCGCAATCCAGGCCACACGTCCGGCAGCCGTGGGTACCTTCACGACCGACAGGTGAAGGGATTCGCGGTCCAAGCCGCCCCGCAGCACCACCGTGTCGCCCCCACCGACGCCGAGTTGAGCCGCCACGTCGGCGACCACCCGGTCGTTGGCGGTCGCCGTCGTGGCCAGCACCGGTATGCCTGAACCCAATTCGGCAATCAACGTTCGGATGCGGCGGTAGTCCGGCCGAAAGTCGTGTCCCCAGTCGGAGACGCAGTGCGCTTCGTCCACCACCACCAGACCGGCGTCGGCCGCCAACGACGGCAGCACCTGGACGCGAAAATCCGGATTGTTCAACCGCTCCGGGCTCACCAGTAGCACATCGAGGTCACCGGCGGCGACCTGGCGATGAATATCCTCCCACTCGGTGACGTTGCCGGAGTTGATGGTTGCCGCACGCACGCCCGCGCGCCCCGCGGCGCCGACCTGGTTGCGCATCAGCGCCAGCAGCGGTGAGACGATCACCGTCGGCCCACGGCCCTGCTCACGCAGCAGCTTGGCGGCGAGGAAGTAGACGGCAGACTTACCCCAGCCGGTGCGTTGCACGACCAGGGCCCGCCGCCGGTGGACCACCAACGCTTCGATGGCCGTCCACTGGTCATCGCGCAGCACCGCGTGCGGGCCGGCGAGCTGCTCGAGGATTTTTTGTGCGTCAGCTCGGGTCGCGGTCATGCACCCATCGTGCCCGGAGACGACGACAAGCTACGACGAGGCCGCGGCCGCCTGCTCCCGCTGGATCTCCAGCGCGATGTCGATCAGCTGGTCCTCCTGGCCGCCGATCAGCTTGCGCTGGCCGGCCCGGTGCAGCAGCTGATGCGCCGGCACGCCGTAGCGCTCGGACTGGCGGATGGCGTGCTTGAGGAAGCTCGAGTACACCCCGGAGTAGCCCATGATCAGCGCGTTGCGGTCCAGCAGGCACTCGGCCGGCATGGCCGGTGCGACGACTTCCTCGGCGGCGTCGGCGATGTCGAAGAAGTCGATGCCGGTCTTGACGCCGATCTTGTCGAACACGCCGATCAGCGCCTCGACCGGTGCGTTGCCGGCACCGGCGCCGAACCGGCGGCATGATCCGTCGATCTGCTTGGCGCCCGCGCGGACCGCCTCGATCGAGTTGGCCACCCCCAGGCCCAGGTTCTCGTGGCCATGGAAGCCCACCTGCGCGTCGTCACCGAGTTCGGCTACCAAAGCGCTGACCCGGTCGGCCACGCCTTCGAGCACCAGCGCACCGGCAGAGTCGACGACGTAGACGCACTGGCAGCCGGCGTCGGCCATGATGCGAGCTTGGGCGGCCAGCTTCTCCGGGCTGATCGTGTGGCTCATCATCAGGAAGCCGACGGTCTCCAGGCCGAGTTCGCGAGCCAGCCCGAAGTGCTGGATCGAGACGTCGGCCTCGGTGCAGTGGGTGGCGATCCGGCAGATCGAGCCACCGTTGTTCTGGGCTTCCTTGATGTCTTCCTTGGTGCCCACACCGGGCAGCATCAGGAAGGCGATCTTGGATTCCTTGGCCGTCTCGGCGGCCAGCTTGATCAGCTCCTGCTCGGGAGTTTTGGAGAACCCGTAGTTGAAGCTCGAGCCGCCCAGCCCGTCGCCGTGGGTCACCTCGATGACCGGCACACCCGCGGTGTCGAGGGCGGCGACGATGGCGCCGACCTCCTCCTTGGTGAACTGGTGCCGCTTGTGATGCGACCCGTCCCGCAGCGAGGTGTCCGTCATCCGGACGTCCCACATGGGGTTGAAGTAGATGTCGTCGATGCCAGTCATGCTTGCGCTCCTGTTCCTGCGGAGGCACGTTCCTTCGCGATTTCCTCTCCGACCTTGGTGGCCGCGGCGGTCATGATGTCCAGATTGCCCGCGTACGGCGGCAGATAGTCGCCCGCACCCTCGACTTCCACGAACGTGGTGACGAGGTGGTTGCCGCCGTTGTACACCGTCGGCTCGTCGAACTGCGGCTCGTTGAGCAGGCGGTAGCCCGGCACGTAGGTCTGCACCTCGGCGACGACGTCCTTGATCGACTGAGTGATCGCGTCGTGGTCGGCGTCCTCGGGGATCGCGCAGAAGATGGTGTCGCGCATGATCATTGGCGGATCAGCCGGATTGAGAATGATGATGGCCTTGCCGCGCTTGGCGCCGCCGATGACCTCGACGCCCGCGCTGGTCGTCTTGGTGAACTCGTCGATATTGGCCCGGGTGCCCGGACCGGCCGATGCCGACGACACCGACGCCACGATCTCGGCGTAGGGCACGTCGACCACGCGGCTCACCGCGTAGACCATCGGGATGGTGGCCTGGCCACCGCAGGTCACCATGTTGACGTTCGGGGCATCGAGGTGTGCACGCAGGTTGGCCGGCGGGATCACGCCCGGGCCGACCGCGGCCGGGGTCAGGTCGATCGCACGGATGCCGGCTTCCTCGTAGCGCGGAGCCGCGGCCCGGTGCACGTAGGCGCTGGTGGCTTCGAAGACCAGGTCCGGCTTCTCCGACTGCGCCAGCAGCCAGTCCACACCCTCATGGCTGGTCTCCAGCCCGAGCTTGCGTGCGCGCGCCAGGCCTTCACTCTCCGGATCGATGCCGATCATCCAGCGCGGCTCGAGCCACTCCGAACGAAGGAGCTTGTACAACAGGTCGGTGCTGATGTTGCCCGACCCGACAATGGCGACAGAACTCTTCTGGGGCATGTGAGCCTCCTCTTACTCGAATGACAGCCGGACGGAACCCAGCCCGGCGAAGTCGGCGACGAACTCATCACCCGGACGGGCGTCGATGGCCCTGGTGCACGATCCCGGCAGTACGATGTCGCCCGCCTTCAACCGCACCCCGAAGCTCTCGACCTTGCGGGCCAACCACGCGACCGCGGTGACAGGATTGCCCAGAACGGCGTCACTGCGGCCCTCGGCCACCACTTCGCCGTTGCGGGTGAGCACCGCATCGATGCCCCTGATATCAACATCTTTCGGCGACACCCGCTCCTTGCCGAGCACGTAGCCCGCCGACGACGCATTGTCGGCGATCGTGTCGCACAACGCGATCTTCCAGTCCTTGATCCGGGTGTCGATCAGCTCGATCGAGGGGGCGAAGGCTGCGGTCGCGGCCAGCACGTCGTCCTCGGTGCAGCCGGCCCCGGGCAGGTCGTCGGCCAGGATGAACCCGACCTCCACCTCGACCCGCGGAAACAGGAACCGGCCGGCGGGAACCGGCTTGTCCTCGAACACCTCCATGTCGGCGAGGAGGTGCCCATAGTCGGGCTCGTCGACGCCCATCATCTTCTGCATGGCCTCTGACGACAGGCCGACCTTGTGCCCGACCACCCGGGCGCCCTCCGCGACCCGCTGACGGATGTTGATCAGCTGAATCTCGTAGGCGTCGACCACGTCGATATCGGGGTGATTGGACGTCAGCGGCGTCATCGGAACGCGCGTGCGCTCCGCCTCGGCAAGGTCGGCGGCAAGCTCTTCGCGCGTCGAAACGCTCAGCATTCCCGGGAGTCCCATCGTCGGTGTGACCGGGGCGAACGGCGCCCGGTGCGGGCAATTCTAGTGCGGTCCGGGGGCCCGTGGGGTAAGCGTTCCGCTGACCGGAAAGGCGGGGTCAGTAGCGCCCGGACGGGGCAATTCTATAACGTGTTCTAGTATGACAGCTCAGGAGTTCGACGTCGTCGTCGTCGGAAGCGGTGCTGCCGGCATGGTTGCCGCACTTACCGCCGCTCACCAGGGACTATCGACAGTCGTCGTCGAGAAGGCCGCGCACTTCGGCGGCTCGACCGCCCGGTCGGGTGGCGGTGTATGGATCCCAAACAACGAGATCCTCAAGCGTGACGGGGTGACCGACACCAAGGAAGCCGCGCGCACCTATCTGCACGCGATCATCGGCGACGTGGTGGAGCCCGAGCGCATCGACACCTACCTCGAGCGCGGGCCGGAAATGCTGTCGTTCGTGCTCAAGCACACGCCGTTGAAGATGTGCTGGGTGCCCGGGTATTCGGACTACTACCCCGAGACTCCCGGTGGACGTCCCGCGGGCCGGTCGATCGAACCGAAACCGTTCAACGCCAAGAAGCTTGGGCCTGATGAGCCTTACCTGGAGCCGCCGTACGGCAAGGTTCCGCTCAATGTTGTTGTGATGCAGCAGGACTACGTGCGCCTCAACCAGCTCAAGCGGCATCCTCGCGGTGTTCTTCGCAGCCTGAAGGTCGGCGCGCGCACGATGTGGGCAGGCGCGCGCGGCAAAAACCTGGTGGGCATGGGACGGGCGTTGATCGCGCCGCTGCGAATCGGCCTGCGCCAGGCCGGAGTTCCGGTTCTGCTCAACACCGCGCTGACCGACCTCTACGTCGAGGACGGCGTCGTGCGCGGTATCTACGTGCGGGACATGACCGGCCCGGAATCAGCCGATCCGAAACTGATCCGCGCCCGCCGCGGCGTCATCCTCGGCAGCGGTGGCTTCGAGCGCAATGAGCAGATGAGGGTCAAGTACCAGCGTGCGCCGATCACCGCGGACTGGACCGTGGGGGCCGCCGCCAACACCGGCGACGGGATCGTCGCTGCCGAAAAGCTCGGCGCGGCACTGGAACTGATGGAAGACGCGTGGTGGGGGCCCACGGTTCCGCTGGTGGGCGCACCGTGGTTCGCACTGTCGGAGCGCAACTCCCCCGGGTCGATCATCGTCAACCTGTCCGGCAAGCGCTTCATGAACGAGTCGATGCCCTACGTCGAGGCATGCCATCACATGTACGGCGGGCAGTATGGCCAAGGACCCGGCCCCGGTGAGAACGTGCCGGCCTGGCTGATATTCGACCAGCAGTACCGCGACCGCTACATCTTCGCGGGACTTCAACCGGGACAACGGATTCCGAAGAAATGGATGGAATCCGGCGTGATCGTCAAGGCCGATACCCTCCAAGAGCTGGCCGAGGTGACCGGGCTGCCTGCTGACGCCTTCCTGGCGACTGTCGAGCGCTTCAACGGTTTCGCCCGCTCCGGTAAGGACGAGGATTTCCACCGCGGCGAAAGCGCATACGACCGCTATTACGGTGACCCGACCAACAAGCCCAACCCCAACCTCGGCGAGATCAAGAACGGTCCGTTCTACGCCGCAAAGATGGTGCCCGGCGACCTGGGCACCAAGGGCGGGGTGCGCACCGACGTGCACGGACGGGCGCTGCGCGACGACGGATCGGTGATCGAGGGCCTATACGCGGCCGGTAATGTCAGCTCGCCGGTGATGGGCCACACCTATCCCGGCCCGGGCGGCACCATCGGACCCGCGATGGCGTTCGGGTACCTCGCCGCGTTGCATATCGCAGGGAAGGGCTGACATGCCGATCGATCTGTCCGTCGCACTGGGTGCCGAGCTGGAACCCGTCGAGTTCTCTTGGACCAGTAGCGATGTGCAGCTCTATCAGCTCGGCCTCGGTGCCGGCGCGGACCCGATGGATCCCAAGGAGTTGCGCTACCTGGTGGATCGCACCCCGCAGGTGTTGCCCACGTTCGGCAACGTGGCGGCCAGCTTCCACATGACCGAGCCGCCCGAGGTGAAGTTCCCCGGCATCGACATCGAACTGAGCAAGGTGCTGCATGCCAGCGAGGCGGTCACGGTGCCGGCTCCACTGCCGCCGAGCGGCACCGCACAGTCGGTGCAGCGGTTTACCGAGATCTGGGACAAGGGCAAGGCGGCGGTCATCGTCAGCGAGACGACGGTGACCGATCCCGACGGCAAGCTGCTGTGGACGACCAAGCGGTCGATCTTCGCCCGCGGCGAGGGCGGCTTCGGTGGCGAGCGCGGTCCGTCGACGTCGGTCGCGGCCCCGGATCGTGCGCCGGACTACGAGATCTCGGTTCCGGTTCTTCCTCAGCAGGCACTCCTGTACCGGCTCTGCGGTGACCGCAATCCCCTGCACTCCGACCCCGAATTCGCCGCTGCGGCGGGTTTTCCCAAGCCGATCCTGCACGGGCTGTGCACGTACGGCATGACCTGCAAGGCGCTGGTGGACACGCTTCTGGACGCCGATGTGTCGCAGGTGAAGACCTTTGGCGCGCGGTTCGCCGGGGTCTGCTATCCGGGCGAGACCATCAAGGTCAATGTGTGGAAAGACGACGGCCGCTACGTCGGCGTCGTGACCGCACTGAGCCGTGAAGACGCCGTCGTGCTGAGCGACGTGGAGATCATTCCGGTCTGACGCTCAGCCGGCTGTGGTCGGCGCTCTGTCCAGATTACGAAGTGATGTGATTTGGGCTTCATTTCGCGGATAGGTCGTCCTTTCAGCGGACTCCAAGGTAGGACTTAGGCAAAGCAAACTTTGGTGCTTCCACGAAAGGACCCTCTGTGAAGACTGCTCAGGCCAAGACCGTCGGACTGATCGGCGTTGCACTGCTGGTCGGCACCACCGCCGTCGGCTGCGGTGGAGACGACAAGGAGTCCTCGTCGTCGTCATCGTCCTCGTCCACCTCGGCGGCCGCGACCACCTCGGCCGCTGCCTCGGAGACCACCAGCGCGGCGGCCACGGCCGCACCCGCCGGTGACTACAGCAAACTGCTGCTCAAGGCCTCTGACATCGACCCGAGCTTCACCGCCGGCGAAGCTCAGACCAATCCCAACGGCATCAACGGCATCGTCCAGACGATGACCAACCCCGGCAGGAACGAGACCATCGTCTTCGCGATCGTCGTCAGCGAGGACGCCGCCGGCGCGCTCAAGGCCCTAGAGTCTTCGAAGGCGGAACTGCCCAAGGAAGTCGACGCCGCACCGCAGCCCGCCGATGTCGGCGACGGCGGCAACGGCATCATCGCCACCGGTAAGTCGCCCGACGGCTCGAAGGCGATCACCGAGGTGTACTTCACCCAGGGCAAGGCGCTCGCGAACATCGAATTCTCCAGCGCGCCCAACGATCCGGTGCAGCCGGACACCGCGCTGGCCATCGCGAAGATGCAGGACACCCAGATCAAGAACAACCTGTCGTAAGGCTCTTTCGCCGAGCGTCACACCAGAGTCACGCTGAACGTCGACCGTGACCCTGGAGTGACGCTCGGCGTGCAATGGCGGCCCGCACGCGGTCGATGATGTCAGCCGGCCGGTCGCCCGCGAGCACCCGAACTACGATCCATCCGAGGCGCTCCAGCATCTCGCGTCGGCGACTGTCCCAGGCGTACTGCCAACGGTCGATCCGGTGCTGCTCGCCGTCGTATTCGACTGCCACCATGATGTCGTCCCAGCCCATGTCGAGATACGCGATCTCCTTACCGAACTCGTCACAGATCGGTATCTGGGTTCGGGGGCGCGGCAGGCCCGCATCGATCAGCAGCAACCGCAGCCAAGTCTCCTTCGGCGACTGTGAACCGCCGTCCACGAGCGACAGATTCGTGCGAGCTGCCCGGATGCCGCGACGACCCGAGTACTGATCCGCGAGCAGCAAGACATCCGCTGGGTCGATCGACGTGGCTCGCGCGAGTGCGTCCAGAGATGCCAGCGCGGTGTGTCGTCGATACCAACACGCCAGATCCAGTGCCGTGCGCAACGGTGTGGTGACAGGCATCCCGTTCAAAAGCTGAACTTCGTTGTCTCCGAGCCGATCTCCACGCACGACGATGCCGGGTATGCGATTCCGGTTCTGGTGAAGCAGGTCGACGGGCAGGTCGGCGTCGATCCACTGCGCGCCGTGCAGGGCCGCTGCCGAGCGCCCCGCGATGACGGCCTTGCGGCCCGACCACAACCAACCGGCGCGGGCCAGGTCTTGTGCGGTCGGCTCCGCGGAAGCGGGTACGTAGACGTCCGGGAACAGACGCGTGTAGCGCCGGCGGAGCGCACTCTTGTCGAGGTCGCCGGCCGCGATCGCCTCGCTACCGATAAATGGGTCACTCATGGCGGCAGTGTGCCGCCACCCACCGACAAGCGCGCCGAACGTCACGCTGGCGTGACGTTCGGCGCCCAGCGTGACTCTGGAGTGACGCTCGGCGCAGAGAGCGCCGCCGAAACCTAGCTCAGGATCAGACCCGACGTCGGGACGCCGGTGCCTGCGGTGACGAGCACGTGCTCGACGTTGTCCACCTGGTTCACCGAGGTGCCGCGCAGCTGCCGCACGCCTTCGGCGATGCCGTTCATGCCGTGGATGTAGGCCTCACCGAGCTGACCACCGTGGGTGTTGATCGGCAACCGTCCGCCGATCTCCAACGCACCGTCTTTGACGAAGTCCTTCGCGTCACCTTGCGTGCAGAACCCCAACTCCTCCAACTGAATCAGCGTGAAGGGGGTGAAGTGGTCGTAGAGGATCGCGGTCTGGATGTCGGCCGGCGTCAGACCGGACTGCTCCCACATCTGCCTACCCACGAGACCCATTTCCGGCAGGCCGAGTTCGGGCCGGTAGTAGCTGGTCATCGAATACTGGTTGGGGCTCGAGCCCTGCGCCGCCGCCTCGATGATGGCCGGTCGGTGCTTGAGGTCCTTGGCCCGCTCGGCCGAGACGATCACCAGCGCCACACCACCATCGGTCTCCTGGCAGCAGTCCAGCAGCCGCAGCGGCTCGGCGATCCACCGGGAGTTCTGGTGGTCCTCGATGGTGATCGGCTTCTCGTAGAAGTACGCCTTCGGGTTGTTGGCGGCGTGCCTGCGGTCCGCCACCGACACCGCACCGAAATCGCGGCTCGTCGCACCGGACAGGTGCATGTAGCGCTGCGCGATCATCGCCACCTGGGCAGCCGGCGTCGACAACCCGTGCGGGTAGGAGAACGAGTTGTCCACTCCGGTGGAGTCGGCGTTCTCGACCAGGCGCATCTGCACCTGGCCGAACCGCATCCCGGAGCGTTCGTTGAAAGCCCGGTATGCCACAACGCAATCCGCGACACCGGTGGCCACCGCGATCGCCGCCTGCTGCACGGTCGCACAGGCCGCGCCACCGCCATGGTGGATCTTGGAGAAGAACTTCAGGTCACCGATACCGGTGGCCCGTGCGATCGCGACCTCGGTATTGGAGTCCATCGTGAACGTCGTCATACCGTCGACGTCGGCGGGCGTCAGGCCCGCATCGTCGAGCGCGTCGAGCACCGCCTCCGACGCCAACCGCAACTCGCTGCGACCGGAGTTCTTCGAGAAGTCCGTGGCGCCGATACCGACGATCGCGGCCTTGCCGCTCAGTTCGCCCGGCATCACGCGGCACCGATCGTCAGGGTCGCGTTCGCGATCACGTGGTCGCCAAGACTGTTGCTGCCCACGATCTTCAGCGTGATCAAACCGTCCTCCACTGCGGTGACCTCACCGGTGAACGTCACCGTGTCGTAGGCGTACCAGGGCACACCCAGGCGCAGGCCGATCGACTTGATGACGGCGGTCGGGCCGGCCCAGTCGGTGATGAACCGCTGCACCAGACCGGTGTCGGTGAGGATGTTGACGAAGATGTCCTTGGAACCCTTGGCCTGAGCCTTGTCCCGGTCGTGGTGGACATCCTGATAGTCGCGGGTGGCGATCGCCGTCGAGACGATGAACGTCGGATCGCCGTAGAATTTGAGCTCGGGCAGCTTGGTGCCGACCTCGATGGCAGGCGCGCTCATTCGGCCGGCTCCCATGCGTAGTTGGTCCATGCCGGCCCGACGTCGTTGGCCGGAAAGTCGATATACATTGCGCGGACCGGCATTCCGATCTTCACGGTCGAGGGGTCGACGTTGCGCAGCTCGCCGAGCATCCGCACACCCTCCTCGAGTTCGACGAGGGCGATGACGAACGGCAGGGTGCGGCCGGGCACCTTCGGCGCGTGGTGCACCACGAAGCTGAAGACGGTGCCCTTGCCGCTGGCAACGACGTAGTCGGTCTCCTGCTCCTTGTCGAGCCACAGCGCAGGCACCGGCGGATGGACCAGCGTGCCGTCGTCGCGTTTCTGGATGCGCAGTTCGTGCGCGTTGACGCCGTCCCAGAAGAACTTGGTGTCCCTTGACGACGCCGGGCGCATGGCCGAGTCCGCATCGAGATCGTCCGGGACCGACGACGGGGTCGCCTCCGCCTTGTCGGCCGGAATGAACTTCATGATGCGCCACATCATTTCGGCGACATCCTCGTCACCGACCGACCAGGTGATGGTCTGGGTGATGAAGAACGCCTCGCCCAGCGCGGTCTGCTTGGGGCCGACGACGTCGGTCAGCTCCGCGGCGACGCTCACCTCTTCACCGGGCCGCAGGTAGCGGTGGTAGGTCTGCTCGCAGTTGGTCGCGACCACACCGATATAGCCTGCGTCGTCGAACAATTCGATGATCTTGCCGAGCGGGTCGTCATCGGGGCGAACGCCACCGAGACCCATCATCGTCCACACCTGGATCATCGCCGGCGGTGCGACGAGCCCAGGATGCCCAGCCGCCTTGGCGGCGGCCTCGTCGACGTAGATCGGGTTCTTGTCACCGATCGCGTCGAGCCAGTGGTCGATCATCGGCTGGTTCACCGGATGCCGGCCTACCCGCGGCTTGCTCTTGCCTTCGGCCTTGACCCGCTCAGCGGCCGCCTTGATGTCGTCGACTGCGCTCACCGCGGAACCCTCGGCACCTTCAGACCAGCAGCCGCGATCATCTCTCGCATCACCTCGTTCACTCCGCCACCGAACGTGATCACCAGATTGCGCTTGGTCTGACTGTCCAGCCAGTCCAGCAGCTCCGCGGTGTCCGGATCAGCCGGATTGCCGTGCGTACCAACGATTTCCTCGGCCAGCCGGCCCGCATACTGGATGCGCTCGGTACCGAAGACCTTGGTGGCTGCCGCGTCCGCGACGTCGATGTCCTCCCCCGACGCCGCGACCTGCCAGTTGAGCAGCTCGTTGATGCGCCACATGGCCTTGAGCTCGCCCAGCGAACGCTTCACGTCCGGGTGATCGAGTGGGGTGTCGCCGTTGCTGCCGGGCTTGGATGCCCACTCGTGCACCTTGTCGTAGAGCGCCGCGAACCGTCCGGCCGGTCCGAGCATGACCCGCTCGTTGTTGAGCTGGGTGGTGATCAGCCGCCAGCCGCCGTTCTCCTCACCGACGAGCATGTCGGCGGGCACGCGCACGTCGTTGTAGTACGTGGCGTTGGTGTGGTGGGCGCCGTCGGACAGGATCACCGGCGTCCAGGAGTAGCCCGGATCCTTGGTGTCGACGATGAGGATCGAAATACCCTTGTGCTTCACGGCTTCCGGATCGGTGCGGCAGGCCAGCCAGACGTAGTCGGCGTCGTGCCCGCCGGTGGTCCACATCTTCTGCCCGTTGACGATGTATTCGTCGCCCTGCTTGACCGCCGACGTCCGCAGCGAGGCCAGGTCGGTACCCGCCTCGGGCTCGCTGTAACCGATGGCGAAGTGCACTTCACCAGCCAGGATCGCGGGCAGGAACTTCTTCTTCTGCGCCTCGGTTCCGTACTGCTGCAGCGTGGGTCCGACGGTCTGCAGCGTCACCGCGGGCAGCGGCACGTCAGCACGCTGCGCCTCGTTGACGAAGATCGACTGTTCGATCGGGCCGTAGCCCAGACCGCCGTACTCCTTGGGCCAGCCGACACCGAGTTTGTTGTCGGAACCCATTCGCTTGATGATCGCCCGGTAGGCCTCGTTGTGCCGGTCGGACTCCATCGCCTGAGCTTCCTCAGGCGAGATCAGATTCGAAAAGTATTCCCGCAGTTCAGCTTGCAGCTGCTTCTGCTCGGGAGTCAGCTCGATGAACATTTACGCTCCCACCAGTTCGAGGCGGTGTGCCTTGCCACCCAAGAACCGAGTCAGGTCCTTGATCGAGGAGTAGTAGCGGTGCATCGGATAGGTGATGTCCATACCCATCCCACCGTGCAGATGGTGACACAGTTGCATGGCCGGCGGGGCCTGCGATGTCACCCAATAACCAAGGACGTCAAGATCTTCGGTTGCATCCCGCCCTTCGGACAGCAACCAGGCAGCCGACGTGGCCGCCAATGTGATTGTCCGCGAGGCAATGTAGATCTCGGCGAGCTGCGCGGCGACGGTCTGAAAGGTCGACAACGGCTTGCCGAACTGGTGCCGGTTGGCGACGTAGTCCGCGGTGAGCCGCAGCGCGCCGGCCACCAGCCCGGCTGCGTAAGCACCGACCGCCGCCACCACCAGCTGGTTGATCCGTCGCACGGAATCGTTGCCGCCCAACACATCCGCATCAGGGACCGGGGTGTCGGCGAAGGTGACGACATACTCGTCGGAGTGATTCGACGTGGGCGTCTTGGTCAACGAAACGCCGTCGGCCTTGGGCGACACCACGACCACACCGCTGTCGGTGCTGACGACGAGCCACTCGGCCTGCTCCGCATACGGGACGCCGACCTTGGTGCCGTTCAGCTTTCCGCCGGCCAGCCGCGTCGCGGGCCGTTCGGGCAGCGAATGCCCCGGCTCGTTGAGGGCCGCGGTCAGCACCGCACCCTTGGCCACACCGGCCAGGTAGCGATCCTGCTGCTCATCGGAAGCCAAGTCCAGCAGCGGAAGCAGACCCAGACCCAGCGTCGCGAACGCGGGACTGACATTGCCGAATCTGCCGATCTGGGTGAGCGCCGCGGTGATCTCGGCCAGCCCGAGACCGTCACCACCGAGCCGCTCCGGGACGCCGAACGCCACGATGCCGCCGGAGACCAACGCGTCCCAGGTGTTGTCCCGCTCGAGTGCGGACGTCACCACATCGGTGACAGCCTGCTGCCCTTCGTCCGGACTGAAGTCCACGAAGAATCCTCCTTGATTCCGACTGCGAAATGCTTAAGCCGAGGCTCCGGTGTAGTCGACCTGCCAGTGCTTGATGGCGTTGAGCCACCCCGAACGTAGCCGCTGCGGCGTGCCGGCCGAGGTGAGATCGGGCATGTGGTCAGCAACCGCGTTGAAGATCAGGTTGATCGTCATCTTGGCCAGGTTGGCGCCGACGCAGTAGTGCACGCCGGTGCCGCCGAAGCCCACGTGCGGGTTCGGGTTGCGCAGGATGTTGAACGTGTAGGGATCCTCGAAGACGTCTTCGTCGAAGTTGGCCGAGCGGTAGAACATCACCACTCGCTGATCCTTCTTGATCTGCACGCCACCGAGCTCGACGTCCTCGCCCGCGGTGCGCTGGAACGCGGTGACCGGGGTGGCCCACCGGACGATCTCGTCGGCCGCGGTCTCCGGGCGCTCCTTCTTGTACAGCTCCCACTGGTCGGGGTTGTTGGCGAAGGCGATCATGCCGTGGGTGATCGAGTTGCGGGTGGTCTCGTTGCCGGCCACCGCCAGCATCATCACGAAGAAGCCGAACTCGTCATCGGAGAGCTTTTCGCCATCGATGTCGGCGTTGATCAGCGCGGTGACGATGTCGTTGCCGGGGTTCTTACCCTTCACCTCGGCCATGTGCATGGCGTAGGCGAGCACCTCCATCGACGACTGCTTGGGGTCGACGTCGAACTCCTCGTCACTGTTACCGGTCATCTCGTTCGACCAGCGGAACAGCTTGTCGCGATCCTCCTGGGGCACACCCAGCAAATCGGCGATCGCCTGCAACGGCAGTTCGCACGCCACCTGCTCGACGAAGTCACCGCTGCCGTGGGCGGCGGCCTCCTTGGCGATGATCTGGGCGCGCCGATTGAGTTCGTCGCGCAACGCCCCGATGGCCCGCGGGGTGAACCCCTTGGAGATGATCCGGCGCAACCGGTCGTGGTATTCGCCGTCCATGTTGAGCATGACGACCTTCTGCAGGTCGATGTCCTCACGCGCCATCTCGTCCGGGAACTGCGGAATCGCGGTGTTGGGCGAGCTGAGGAAGACGTCGTTGCGGCGCGAGACCTCTTTGACGTCCTTGTGCTTGGTGACGACCCAGTAGCCGCCGTCGTTGAAACCGCCCTTGCCGATAGCCTGTTCACACCACCAAATCGGCGCGACCTTGCGCAGCTCGGCGAGCTCCTCGACCGGCAGCCGCTCGACACAGAGGTCGGGATCCAGGAAGTCGAAGCCGGACGGGATGTTGGGGGTTGGCATGCTCATGCGCTCCTCAATATGACGTGTTCTAGTGCCAGTAAAACATGCCTTCACCGCAGACAAAAGGCGCAAAAGCATCCTCGCTTGTCAGAGTAATGAAACGTGTTCTAGCCTGACCCCATGGGTAATCCTGTCATCGTCGAAGCCACCCGCAGCCCCATCGGAAAGCGCGGCGGCTGGCTGTCCGGTCTGCATGCGACCGAATTGTTGGGGGCCGTCCAGAAGGCCGTGATCGAGAAGGCCGGCATCGACGCCAACGAGGTCGAGCAGGCCATCGGCGGTTGCGTCACCCAGTACGGTGAGCAGTCCAACAACATCACCCGCGTCGCCTGGCTGACCGCCGGCCTGCCCGAGCAGATCGGTGCGACCACCGTCGACTGCCAGTGCGGCAGCGCCCAGCAGGCCAACCATCTGATCGCCGGCCTGATCGCCACCGGCGCCATCGACGTCGGCATTGCCTGCGGTATCGAGGCAATGAGCCGCGTCGGCCTCGGCGCCAACGCCGGCCCGGACCGCTCGCTGATCCGCGCGGCGTCGTGGGACATCGACATGCCCGACCAGTTCACCGCCGCCGAGCGAATCGCCAAGCGCCGCGGTATCACCCGCGAGGACCTCGACCATCTGGGCTTCCTGTCTCAGCAACGAGCCAAGCGGGCCTGGGACGAGCACCGCTTCGACCGCGAGATCTCCCCGATCGAGGCGCCGGTGCTCGACGAGAACAAGCGGCCCACCGAAGAGCGGCACATGGTCACCCGCGACCAGGGCCTGCGCGACACCACGATGGAGGCCCTGGCCGGCCTCAAGCCGGTGATGGAAGGTGCCATGCACACTGCGGGCACCTCGTCGCAGATTTCCGACGGCGCCGCGGCGGTGCTGTGGATGGACGAAGACAAGGCGCGCGCGCTGGGTCTGAAGCCGCGGGCGCGGATCATCAGCCAGGCTCTCGTCGGCGCCGAGCCTTACTACCACCTCGACGGCCCGGTGCAGTCCACTGCGCGGGTGCTGGAGAAGGCCGGTATGAAGCTGGGTGACATCGACCTGGTGGAGATCAACGAGGCGTTCGCGTCGGTCGTGTTGAGCTGGGCGCAGGTCCACGAGGCCGATATGGACAAGGTGAACGTCAACGGCGGTGCGATCGCGCTGGGCCACCCGGTCGGCAGCACCGGCAGCCGGTTGATCACCACCGCGCTGCACGAGCTGGAGCGCACCGATCAGAGCACGGCCCTGATCACGATGTGTGCCGGCGGCGCGCTGTCGACCGGCACCATCATCGAGCGGATCTAGTGACCGCTCCGGTATCCGACGAGGAACGGATCGCGGCGGCGCGGGCGTATATCGAGGCCCTCGCCAGTCACAAGGCTGACGACGTGCCGTTCGCGCCGGGCTGCACCCGCATCGAGTTCGGAGTCAAGACCGGATTCTCCGGAGATCAACTGCGCCGCAGCCTCAATCGCGGCCCGCAGTACCTCGTCATCAAGTCGGTCAGCGAGCCGGAGTTCACCGTCAACGGCGATGAGGTGCACGCCCGATTCGAACTCCTCACCAAACCGACGCTCGCCGGACGACGAGTCGCCGCACGTATCGACGAGACGTTCCTGATCCCCGCCGCTGATGGCAAGATCCATCACATTCGGGCGATCGTCCGCCCGTTCATCACGAGCTAGCGAGGAGTTCTTCTTGCCCAAGCCCCACCCCAAGGGCCTCGACACACCGACGACGAAGTTCATCATCAAGTGGATGTCCAAAGGGCAGACCGCGCTGTACAAGGCGAGCAAGGGAAAGATCGGCGGCAGTTTCCTCGAGGGCGCGCCGGTGGCGCTGCTGACGACGATCGGGCGCAAGAGCGGTGAGCCACGGGTGGCGCCGCTGCTGTTCCTCCGCGAGGGCAATCGCATCGTGCTGGTGGCGTCCCAGTGCGGCAGCGACAAGCACCCGCTGTGGTACCTCAACCTCAAGGCGAACCCGAAGGTGAAGGTCCAGATCAAGGACGAGGTGCTCGAGCTGACGGCGCGCGATGCCACCGAGGCCGAGCGTGCCGAGTACTGGCCGAAGATGACCGCCTTCTACAGCGGCTTCGAGGATTACAAGTCCTGGACCGACCGCGTCATCCCCATCGTGATTTGCGATCCGTAAAGCTGGGCAATTCATTGGCGTGAGCCAAGAGTCCCACCCCATCCGCAATTCGAGCCTGCTGGCGAAAGCCATGAAGTACTTCGCCCGCGCCCACATCGCGGTGTATCGCCGCACCAACGGGAAGGTGGGCTCGAAGCTGCTGTGGTTTCCCGCCGCGCTGCTGACGACCACGGGCCGCAAGTCGGGTCAACCCCGCACCACTGCCACGCTCTATCTGCAGGACGGCGAACGCGTCGTACTGCCCGCGTCCTACGGCGGCCGCGACTCCAATCCCGCGTGGTATCTGAACCTGAAGGACGACCCAAAGGTGCGGGTTCAGGTGCGCGATAAGGTCCGGGACATGACCGCGCGGGACGCCACCGACGACGAGCGCCGGGTCTACTGGCGTCAGCTGACGCGAATCTACCCGCCGTACAAGGGATATCAGGACGCCGCGGATCGGCGTATCCCGCTGGTGGTGTGCGAACCGCTGTAACGCACTCCCTCGCCGAGCGTCACCCCAGCGTCGCGCTCGGCGTCGAACGTCACGCTGCAGTGACGTTCGAGGCTGAGACCCTAGGCTCCGAAGACCGGCAGCGGCGTGCGCGACTTCGCGATCAGGTCGCTGACCACCGGGCCGAGTTCGGCGGGATCCCAGCGGGCACCCTTGTCGATGGTCCCGCCGCGGTTCCAGCCCTCGGCCACCCGGATGATGCCGCCCTCGACCTCGAACACCCGACCGGTGACGTCCTTCGACTCCACGCTGCCGAGCCAGACCACCAACGGCGAGACGTTCTCCGGGGCCATCGCGTCGAAATCGTTGTCCTGCGTGGCCATCATGTCGGCGAACACCGTCTCGGTCATCCGGGTGCGGGCCGACGGCGCGATCGCATTGACGGTGACGCCGAAGCGGCCCATCTCGGCGGCCGCTACCAGCGTCAGCGTGGCGATACCTGCCTTTGCGGCACTGTAGGTCGCCTGTCCGACGCTGCCTTGCAGGCCGGCGCCCGAGCTGGTGTTGATGATGCGGGCGTCAACGGCGTTGCCGGCCTTGGACTGTGCGCGCCAGTAGGCACCGGCGTGCTTCATGGTGGCGAAGTGTCCCTTGAGGTGCACGGCGGTGACGGCGTCGAACTCGTCCTCGGTGGCGTTGACGAACATCCGATCCCGCACGATGCCGGCGTTGTTCACCAGCACGTCGAGTCCGCCGAAGTTGTCGACCGCCGTCTGGATCAGCGCCTCGGCCTGCGCCCAGTCGGCGACGTTGGAGCCGTTGGCGACGGCTTCTCCACCGGCAGCGACGATTTCGTCGACGACGCCCTGCGCTGCGCTGCCGCCACCGGCCGGCGAGCCGTCGAGGCCCACGCCGATGTCGTTGACCACGACGCGCGCACCTTCAGCGGCGAACGCCAGCGCGTGCGCGCGTCCGATGCCGCCGCCAGCACCGGTGACGATGACCACCCGTCCGTCGAGCAACCCCATTGTTGTGTCTCCTTATTTGATGTCGGCAGTGGTGGTCGACAGGTAGTGCGGCGGTTCCCCGCCGCCGTGTACCTCCAGTGACGCACCACTGATATAGGACGCCGCCGGTGAGGCGAGAAATGCTGTGGCCCAACCGATATCCTCGGGTTTGGCCAACCTGCCCAACGGCACGTTTCTGGAGATCGCCGCGATCGAATCGGCGTCACCGTAGAAGAGTTCGGATTGCTCGGTTTCCACCATCCCGACGACGACGGAGTTGACGCGGACCTTCGGGGCCCACTCCACCGCGAGGGTGGTCGTCATGCTCTCCATGCCGGCCTTGGCCGCCCCGTAGGCGACGGTGCCGGGGGTTGGCCGCCTGCCACTCACGCTGGTGATGTTGATGATCGACCCGCCGGAGTCCTGGTTCTGCATCACCGCGTTCGCATGCTGCGAAACCGAGAGCGCACCAAGCAGATTGAGCTCGACAATCTTGGTGCTGAACTTCGCCGACGCCTCGGCCGCGAGCACATAGGGTGAGCCGCCCGCGTTGTTGACGACGACATCGAGCCGGCCGTGGTCGGCGACGATCCCGTCGATAAGTGCCTTGACGGCCTCGTCGTCACGGATGTCGCAGGCGCGGAATTCGTACGGCGATCCCTCGACGGGACGGCGCGCGCAGGTGATGACGGTGGCGCCCTGGCCGGCGAAAACGGCGCTGATCCCGGCGCCGACGCCACGCACGCCGCCGGTCACGAGGACTATTCGGCCGCTCAATTGCAGGTTGATACCGCTGTCAGCCGCTTCGGTCACTGTGCTAGCGTACCAAGCAAGTGCTTGCTTAGGTATTCACCCCGTCAGGAAGTGGCCCAGGTATCCCGATGACCATCACCACCAGCACCGTCGAACCGGGCATCGTCGCCGTCACGGTGAACTATCCGCCCGTCAACGCGATCCCCTCCCGCGGTTGGTTCGAGCTTGCCGACGCGATCACCGCCGCGGGCCGTGACATGTCGACCCACGTGGTGATCCTGCGTGCCGAGGGCCGCGGGTTCAACGCCGGCGTCGACATCAAGGAGATGCAGAACACCGAGGGCTTCACCGCGCTGATCGACGCCAACCGCGGTTGCTTCGCCGCGTTCAAGGCCGTCTATGAATGCGAGGTGCCGGTGGTCGCGGCGGTCAACGGCTTCTGCGTTGGCGGCGGTATCGGCCTGGTCGGCAACGCCGACGTGATCGTCGCCTCCGACGATGCGAAGTTCGGGCTGCCCGAGGTGGAGCGCGGAGCGCTTGGCGCCGCCACCCACCTGTCCCGGCTGGTGCCCCAGCACCTGATGCGCCGGTTGTTCTTCACCGCCGCAACCGTGAGTGCCGACACGCTGCACCACTTCGGGTCTGTGCACGAGGTGGTGCCGCGCACCGATCTCGACGAGGCCGCGCTGCGCGTCGCCCGCGACATCGCGTCCAAGGACACCCGGGTGATCCGCGCCGCCAAGGAGGCGCTGAATTTCATCGACGTCCAACCGGTCAACGCGAGGTACCGGATGGAGCAGGGCTTCACGTTCGAGCTCAACCTGGCCGGCGTGTCCGATGAGCACCGCGATGCGTTCGCGGGTACGGATAAGGGGTCGTCGAAATGAGCGATAAGAGAACGACTCTCGAGGAAGCGGTCTCGGTCGTCGAGAGCGGTATGACGATCGGCATCGGCGGCTGGGGTTCTCGGCGCAAGCCGATGGCGTTCATCCGGGCGCTGCTGCGCACCGAGGTCACCGATCTGACCGTGGTCACCTACGGCGGTCCCGACCTCGGTCTGCTGTGCTCGGCGGGCAAGGTCAAGCGCGTCTACTACGGCTTCGTGTCGTTGGACTCCCCACCGTTCTACGACCCGTGGTTCGCCAAGGCTCGCACGACGGGTGCGATCGAGTCGCGCGAGATGGACGAGGGCATGCTGCGCTGCGGCCTGCAGGCCGCGGCTCAACGCTTGCCGTTCCTGCCGATTCGCGCGGGGCTGGGCAGCGATGTCCGGGCGTTCTGGGGCGACGAGCTCAAGACCGTGAAGTCCCCCTATCCGACCGGCGATGGTTACGAGGAACTCGTCGCGATGCCGGCGCTCAATCTCGACGTCGCGCTGGTGCACCTGAACCTCGGTGACGCACAAGGCAATGCGGCCTACACCGGCATCGACCCGTACTTCGACGACCTGTTCCTGATGTCGGCGCAGAAGCGGCTGATGTCGGTCGAGAAGGTGGTATCGACCGAAGAGCTCGTGAAATCGGTTCCCCCGCAGGCTCTACTGGTCAACCGGATGATGGTCGACAAGGTCGTCGAGGCACCGAACGGTGCCCACTTCACCACGGCCGAGCCCGATTACCGTCGCGACGAGAAGTTCCAGCGGCACTACGCCGAGGCCGCCGGGTCCGACGAGACCTGGACCGAGTTCGTCAAGACCTACCTGTCCGGCAGCGAGGCGGATTACCAAGCCGCGGTGCGCAAGTTCAAGGAAGACTTGGAGGCCTCGAAGTGATCTCCGCAACCCGCGCCGAGGTGTGTGCCGTCGCCTGCGCCGAATTGTTCCGCGACGCAGGCGAAATCATGGTCAGCCCGATGGCCAACATGGTGTCCATCGGCGCCCGGTTGGCCCGCCTCACCTTCTCCCCCGACATCCTGCTGACCGACGGCGAGGCCCGCATCCTCGCCGACACCCCGGCCATGGGCGCCACCGGCGCAATCGAGGGCTGGATGCCGTTCGGCCGCGTCTTCGAGACCCTCGCCTGGGGCCGTCGCCATGTGGTCATGGGCGCCAACCAGATCGACCGCTACGGCAACCAGAACCTGTCGGCCTTCGGCCCGCTGCAGCATCCGACCCGCCAGATGTTCGGCGTGCGCGGCGCACCGGGCAACACCATCAACCACGCCACGAGTTACTGGGTCGGCAACCACTCCAAGCGGGTCTTCGGTGATTCCGTCGACATCGTCTCCGGAATCGGTTGGGACAAGGTTGATCCGGACAACCCGGCGTACCGCTTCGTCAACGTCTACCGGGTGGTGACCAACCTCGGCGTGTTCGACTTCAACGGACCCGATCACCAGATGCGGGCGGTGTCGCTGCATCCCGGTGTGTCCGCTGAAGACGTCGCCGAGAACACCTCCTTCGAGGTGCACGGCCTCGGCGAGGCCGAGACCAGCCGCCTGCCCTCCGGTGAGGAGCAGAAGTTGCTGCAGGAGGTTATCGATCCGAAGTCGTTGCGGGACAGAGAAGTCAAGTAATGGCCGCACACCTGAAGACCCCGCTGACGGAGCTGATCGGCATCGAGCATCCCGTCGTGCAGACCGGCATGGGCTGGGTCGCCGGTGCGCGACTGGTGTCGGCCACGTCCAATGCCGGCGGCCTGGGCATCCTGGCCTCGGCGACGATGACGATCGACGAACTGGCGACTGCCATCCGCAAGGTGAAGGCCACGACGGACAAGCCGTTCGGGGTGAACATCCGCGCCGACGGCGCCGATGCCCCCGATCGGGTCGACCTGATGATCCGTGAGGGCGTCAAGGTGGCGTCGTTCGCGCTGGCACCCAAACAGGAGCTGATCGCGAAGCTCAAAGAGGCCGGCTCCGTGGTGATTCCGTCGGTAGGCGCGGCCAAGCACGCTCGCAAGGTGGCGAGTTGGGGCGCCGACGCCGTGATCGTGCAGGGCGGCGAGGGCGGCGGACACACCGGCCCGGTCGCCACCACGCTGCTACTGCCGTCGGTGCTCGATGCGGTGGACATCCCGGTGATCGCCGCCGGTGGCTTCTTCGACGGCCGCGGCTTGGCTGCGGCACTGTCCTATGGCGCGGCAGGCGTGGCGATGGGAACCCGGTTCCTGCTGACGTCGGACTCGACCGTGCCCGAGGAGATCAAGCAGCGCTACCTCAACGCCGCCCTGGACGGCACCGTGGTGTCCACCCGGGTCGACGGCATGCCGCACCGCGTTCTGCGTACCGAGCTGGTCGAGAAGCTCGAAAGCGGCTCCCCGGTACGCGGCTTCGCCGCCGCGGTGCGGAACGCGGCGAAGTTCAAGAAGATGTCGCAGATGACGTGGGCGGGCATGATCCGCGACGGCCTGGCGATGCGTCACGGCAAGGACCTCACCTGGTCGCAGGTGCTGATGGCGGCCAATACCCCGATGCTGTTGAAGGCCGGACTCGTCGAGGGCAATACCGAGGCGGGCGTGCTGGCCTCCGGGCAGGTCGCGGGGATCATCGAGACCCTGCCGTCCTGCGCGGAGCTGATCGACACGATCGTGGCCGACGCCGTCAAGCACCTTCAGGCCGCCAGCGCATTCATCAATTAAAGCTATTCACTTCATTTCGCCAGAATGAAGCTATACTCTTCCTATGGCTGAAGTGAAGGCTAACGCTTCATCGCCGCGTGCCGCCCTGATTGGCGATGTCGTCGATTCGCGGCACGCTCCCGACCGCGCTGAGCTGCACCGACGTATCAATCAAATACTGGCGGACACTCCGCTGGCGTTTACGGTCGGCGATGAGTTCCAGGGCAGTTTTCCGACGGTCGGAGCCGCGATCGACGCCGCGCTGGCGGTGCGCCTGGCATCAGAGCCGGACATCGATATCCGCTTCGGCATCGGGTGGGGCGAGATGACCGTGCTCGATACCGAAACCGGTATTCAGGACGGCCCCGGCTGGTGGTCGGCGCGCGAAGCCATCGAATGGACGGCGGCCGCGCAGCAGCAGCCGGCACTGGCAACGGTGCGCACCGCCTATCGCCGTCACGGCGACGCCGGACCCGACCCCGACGCCGTGAACGCCGCGCTGTTATGTCGGGACCACCTGCTTGGATCGATAGACGCCCGATCCCTGCGGCTGCTGCGGGGATTACTCGACAACAAGACGAAGAAGGAACTGGCGGCCATGGAAGGCATCAGCGCGTCGGCGGTGTCCCAGCGGACCGCGCGCGACGGACTGGATCTGCTGGTCCTCGCGTCCGAACGGCTGCGAGACGTTCGATGAGCGGGGTCGCGGTGTTCCTGATCGCCGTCGGGTGCGCCGACATCGTGCGTAGGCTGACGCACCGTCAATGGCCGGCCGTCGTCGCCGGCCCGGTGGTCTCGGTGATCGCCGCCGCGCTGTGCGGCCTCCTGCATCTCGGCGACCTGCTTCTGGTCGGCATCGCCGCGGTCGGGGCGGTCGCGTGGGAACTGTCATGCACCCGAGCGGAACGGGCGGGAGGCCGGTGGCAGGTCACGCCCCTGGTGTTGTTCGGCGCCGTGCTGGCAGTGCTGATCGTGCTGTCCGGGCTGGGCTCGTCCGTGGCCGGCCCGGTCAAGGCCTGGGCCGAGTGGGCGCCGGTGAGCGCGGCCGATCCGAACCGAATTGTGTTGACAGCAGGCGTGATTCTGCTGCAACTCGTCACCGGGAACCAACTGGTTCGGCTGCTGCTCGGTTCCGTGGGGTCGGTCAAACCGGCCGGTGAACCGCAGCCGTCCGACCGGCTCAAGGGTGGCCGGCTGCTCGGACCGATGGAGCGCCTACTCATCCTCGGGCTCAGCCTGGCTGGGCAGCTGGCCGCCGCAACAGCTGTGGTCGCGGCGAAAAGCGTGATCCGTTTCCCGGAGATCAATGCCCAAAAGGCCCGGGAGAACGGCGGTATCGGCATCGACGACGTCACCGAATACTTCCTGGTGGGCAGTTTCGCGAGCTGGATCGTCGCGCTCGGCGGGCTCGCGCTGACGGCGGCGGGCTAGCTTTGGAGATTTGCCGTCGCGGGACGGCGTCGGCGTCATACGTTTGCACCATGAAGATGAATGCCGCGATCCTGTGGGAGTACGGGCAGGACTGGAGCGTCGAGGAAGTCGAGCTCGATCCGCCGAAGGACGGCGAGGTCCTCGTCTCGTTCGAAGCCACCGGGCTGTGCCATTCCGATCACCACATCCGCGACGGTGACCTGGTCGCTCCCATTCCGCTGATCGGCGGGCACGAGGGCGCGGGCATCGTGCAGGAGGTCGGGCCGGGTGTCCGCGACCTGAAGGTCGGCGACCACATTGTCGCCGCGTTCCTGCCCGCTTGTGGACGCTGCCGCTGGTGCGCGACCGGCAAGTCGAACCTGTGCGACATGGGTGCGGAGATCCTCACCGGTCTGCAGCCGGACGGTACGTTCCGCAGGCATGCCCGCGGCCAAGACATCTTCGCCGCAATCGGTTTGGGCACCTTCGCCCCTTACGGCACGGTGCCCGAGGCGTCGCTGGTGAAGATTGACGACGACATCCCGCTGACCCGGGCCTGCCTGCTCGGTTGCGGGGTCACGACGGGCTGGGGTTCGGCGGTCAACACCGCCGACGTGCGCCCTGGTGACACCGTGGTGGTGATCGGCTGCGGCGGTATCGGCAGCGGCGCGATCCAGGGTGCGCGGCTGGCCGGCGCGGAGAAGATCGTCGTGATCGACATCGTGGAAAGCAAGCGGGACAAAGCTTTTCTGTTCGGGGCGACCCATTTCGCGACGTCGATCGCGGAAGGCACCGAGCTGGTGCGGGAGCTCACCAAGGGTGTGATGGCGGACTCGGCGCTGCTGACCGTCGGGCTGGTCAAGGGCGAGATGATCAACGACGCGCTGGAACTTGTCAGCAAGGGTGGCACCGTGGTGCTCACCGCGTTGGCGGCGATGACGGACGTGACGCCGGTACTGCCGATGACGATGTTCACGCTCTTCCAGAAGCGACTACTCGGCAGCCTCTACGGGCAGGCCAACCCACGCGCCGACATCCCGAAGCTGCTCAGCCTCTACCGCGAGGGCAAGCTCTTGCTCGACGAAACGGTGACCCACGAATACAAGCTGGGTGAGATCAACAACGCCTACGACGACATGCTCGCCGGCCGCAACATCCGCGGAGTCGTCCTCCACGACCACTGATGCGGCCGGCGGCGAAAGTCGTTACAGGCGTTCGATGATCGTGACGTTGGCGGTGCCGCCGCCTTCGCACATCGTCTGCAGCCCGTAGCGGCCGCCACGGCGCTCGAGCTCGTTGAGCATGGTGGCGAACAGCTTGGCACCGGTGGCGCCGAGCGGGTGACCCAGCGCGATCGCGCCGCCGTTGGGGTTGACCTTTTCCGGGTCGGCCTTGGTCTCCTTGAGCCAGGCCATCACCACCGGCGCGAACGCTTCGTTGATCTCGACGACGTCGATGTCGTCGATGGTCAGGCCGGCCTTGTCCAGTGCGTACTTCGTCGCCGGGATCGGGCCGGTCAGCATGAACACCGGGTCGGCGCCGCGGGCGCTGATGTGGTGGATGCGGGCTCGCGGGGTCAGCTTGTGGTCCTTGACCGCTTGCTCGCTGGCGAGCAGCACCGCGCTCGCACCGTCGGAGATCTGACTGGCCATCGCGGCGGTCAGCCGGCCGCCCTCGCGCAGCGTCTTCAGGGTGGCCAGCTTCTCCAGGGTCGACTCACGCGGCCCCTCGTCCGTGCGGAAGTCACCGACCGGGATGATCTCGTTCTCGAAGTTCCCGTGACGAATGGCGGCGAACGCCTTGTCGTGACTTCCCTTGGAGAACTCCTCCATCTCCTCACGGGACAGGCCCCACTTCTCGGCGATCATCTCGGCACCGCGGAACTGAGACACCTCTTGGTCGCCGTAGCGGTGCAGCCAGTTCTCCGACTCATTCGTCGGCGAGGTGAAGCCGAACTGCTCGGCGACGGTCATCGCCGACGAGATCGGGATGCGGCTCATGTTCTGCATGCCGGCGGCCAGGATCAGGTCGGCGGTACCGGACATGATGGCCTGTGCGCCAAAGGAAATCGCCTGCTGGCTCGACCCGCACTGGCGATCGACAGTGACGCCCGGCACCTCTTCGGGGAAGCCGGCGGCCAGCCAGGTGTTGCGGGCGATGTTGCCTGCCTGCGGCCCGATGGTGTCCAGGCAGCCGGCCACCACATCGTCGACGGCGCCCGGGTCAACGTCGACCCGGTCGAAGATGCCGCGGTAAGCCGCCACTCCTAGGTCGATGGGGTGGACGTGGGCCAGCGATCCGTTTCGCTTGCCGACCGCGGTGCGTACGGCGTCGATGACGTATGCCTGTGATGCGGGGGCCATGTCAATCTCCTTACTTTGCGGCGGCTATTCCGCCGAGGACGATGGAAAGGTATTGGCGGCCTACATCTTCGGCCGTCAGCGGGCCACCAGGCTGATACCAGCGTACGGACACCCACGTCGTATCCCGGATGAAGCGGTACACCACGTCAACGTCGATATCGGGCCGGAAGTAGCCCTGCTTGACACCTTCGTTGAGCAGGTCGAGCCACATCTGACGCTGCTCTTTGTTGCGGGTCTCGACGAAGTCGAACTGCGGCAGCGAGGTCAGCCGCTTGGCTTCATCCTGGTAGATCACCACCTGGGCGTGCCGGTCCTCGATGGCCTCGAACGACAACATGAACAGACCCTTGAGCCGCTCCAGGGGATTCGGTTCGGTGGTGATGACCTGCTGGTAGCGATCGAACAGCCAGTCCAGGAAGTCACGCAGGACCTCCTCGACCATCTGCTCCTTGCTTTTGAAGTGGTGGTAGAGGCTGCCGGACAGAATGCCCGCCGAGTCGGCGATGTCGCGCACGGTGGTCGCACGTAGGCCGCGCTCGGCGAACATCGTCGCGGCGAGCACCAAGAGCTCGTCGCGACGACTGACCGGCTGCTCTGTCACGCTCGTTGGCTCGAAACCGAAATGACTTCGCCGGTAAGGTAACTCGAGTAGTCGCTGGCCAGGAAGGCGATGGTGGCGGCCACCTCCCACGGCTCGGCGGCGCGGCCGAAGGCTTCGCCTTCCGAGAGCCGGTCCAGAAGATCGGCCGAACTGGTCTTCTCCAGGAACTTGTGCCGGGCGATGCTCGGCGAGACGGCGTTGATGCGCACCCCGTACTCGACGGCTTCGATGGCGCTGCATCGGGTCAGTGCCATCACGCCGGCCTTGGCGGCGGCATAGTGCGACTGCGAATGTTGTGCCCGCCACCCGAGGACGCTGGCGTTGTTGACGATGACGCCGCCGTGGCCGGCGTCGCGGAAGTACCGCAGCGCCGCGCGGGTCGCCCGCATCGTCGACGTCAACGTCACGTTGAGCACCCGGTCCCACTCGTCGTCGGTCATGTCGATGACCGGAGTCGTGCCGCCGAGCCCGGCGTTGTTCACCAGGACGTCGAGGCGGCCGAGCCGCGCGGTGGTGGAGGCGATCAGCGCGTCGACCTGAGCGGTGGACGTGACGTCGCACACCACGGCTTCGACCCTGCCGAGGCCCAATTCGGTCAACTGGTCCCGGGTTTCGTTCAGTCGGCGTTCGTGGTGATCGGAGACGACGACGTCGGCCCCTTCGAGCAGCGCGCGCCGCGCCGTCGACGATCCGATGCCGGTGCCGGCCGCCGCGGTCACGACGACGACCTTGCCGGTCAGCAGGCCGTGGCCCTCGATTTCGGTAGGCACGTCCGACAGTGGCGCCACTAGCCCTTCACCTCTCGAGGAAGGCCGAGCACCCGCTCGGCGATGATGTTGCGTTGGATCTCGTTGGACCCGCCGTAGATTGTGTCAGCCCGCGAGAACAGGAACAGCCGCTGCCACTCGTCGAATTCCCCGTCGGCCAGCAGCAGCCCGGAGCGGCCCTTGATGTCCATGGCCAGCTCGCCGAGATCGCGATGCCAGTTCGCCCACAACAGCTTTGACACATTGTCTTGACCCGGCTGCTCGACGTCCATGGTCGCCAGCGCGTAGGACCGCATGGTCTGCAGCCCGGCCCAGGACCGGGCGAGCCGCTCCCGGATCAGCGGATCATCGATCGCGCCGGTGGTCTTGGCCAGCTCGGCGATACCGGAAAGCTCACGCGCATAACGGATCTGCTGACCCAGCGTGGACACTCCGCGCTCGAAGGTCAGCAATCCCATCGCCACCCGCCAGCCGTCACCCGGCTCGCCGACCACCAGGTCGGCATTGGTGCGCGCGTCGGTGAAGAACACCTCGTTGAATTCCGAGTCACCGGTCAGCTGGATGATCGGGCGGATCTCGACCCCGGGCTGGTCCAGCGGCACCAGCAGGAACGACAGGCCGGCATGGCGCTTGGAGCCCTTCTCGGTGCGCGCCACGACAAAGCACCACTGCGCCCAGTGGGCCAGCGACGTCCAGACCTTTTGACCGTTGATCACCCACTCGTCCCCGTCGAGGACGGCAGCGGTCGAGACGTTGGCGAGGTCGCTGCCGGCACCCGGCTCCGAGTAGCCCTGCGACCACAACTCGGTGACGTCGAGGATCTTCGGCAGGAACCGCTGCTGTTGTTCGGGGGTGCCGAACGCGATCAGCGTCGGCCCGAGAAGTTCTTCACCGAAGTGGTTGACTTTGTCGGGCGCGTCGGCCTTCGCGTACTCCTCATAGAAGGCCACCCGGTGGGCCACCGACAAGCCGCGGCCGCCGTGCTCGACCGGCCAGCCCAGGCAGGTCAGGCCCGCGGCGGCAAGATGCCGATTCCAGGCCAGCCGCTCCTCGAAGGCCTCATGCTCGCGACCCGGGCCGCCGAGACCCTTGAGCGCGGCGTAGTCACCGACGAGATTGTCGGCCAGCCACTCACGGACCTCCGCCCGAAACTCCTCGACCGTGATCACCCTTGTAGGCTAACCTACCAAGCACTTGCTTTGTTAGCCCGGGGACCCGATGCACCGGGTATCAAGCCTTGAGGAGTCTCGATGACGAGCCGACCGCGCACCACACCTGGGGTGTTGGACCGGATGGCCGTTGAATTCGCCGACCACGACGCCCTGATCACCGATGATCGCAGCTTCACGTTCGCCGACCTGCGCGACGAGGTACGCCGGGCGGCCGCCGCCATCATCGGGCTCGATGTGCAACCCGGCGACAAGGTCGCCATCTGGTCGCCGAACACGTGGCACTGGGTGATCGCCTGCCTGGCCATCCAGTACGCCGGCGCGGTGATGGTGCCGTTGAACACTCGCTACACCGCCTCCGAAGCCGCCGACATTCTGGCCCGCACCGAGGCGCCGGTGCTGTTCGGCATGGGTCGGTTTCTGGGCGCCGACCGGGTGAGTGAGCTGGACCGGGCCGCGCTGCCCGCGCTGCGGCACATCGTTCGCATTCCGATCGACGAGGCCGACGGAACCTGGGACGAGTTCCTGGCCGGTCCGCAGACAGAGGTGTCGGAGGTCGATGCCCGCGCCGCCGCGGTGCGCCCCGACGACCCGTCCGATGTCCTGTTCACCTCGGGCACCACCGGCCGCAGCAAAGGTGTGCTCTGCGCGCACCGGCAGTCGCTTGCCGCCCCGGCAGCGTGGGCGGAGTGCGGCCAACTCACCAGCGCCGACCGCTATCTGTGCATCAACCCGTTCTTCCACAACTTCGGATACAAGGCCGGCATCCTGGCCTGCCTGCAGACCGGTGCCACCCTGATCCCTCAGCTGACCTTCGATCCCGAGCAGGCCATGCGGGTGATCGCCGAGAAGCGCATCACCGTGGTGCCCGGACCACCGACGATCTTCCAGACGCTGTTGGATCACCCGGCCCGCAAGCAGTACGACCTGAGCTCGCTGCGGTTCGCGGTGACCGGCGCGGCAACGGTGCCCGTCGTGTTGATCGAACGCATGCAGGCCGAGCTCGACTTCGACATCGTGCTCACCGCATACGGACTCACCGAGGCCAACGGGTTCGGCACCATGTGCCGGGCCGACGATGACGCCGTCACCGTGGCCACCACCTGCGGTCGTCCGATCGCCGACTTCGAGTTGCGCATCGACTCCCCGGACGACACCGGCGCCGGTGAGGTGCTTCTGCGCGGGCCGAACGTGATGCTGGGTTATCTCGACGATCCGGCGGCGACGGCAGCGGCGATCGACGGCGACGGTTGGCTGCACACCGGTGATGTCGGCACCGTCGACGAGGCGGGGAATCTGCGAATCACCGACCGGCTCAAGGACATGTACATCTGCGGCGGCTTCAACGTCTATCCCGCCGAGATCGAGCAGGTGCTGGCCCGGCTCGAGGGGGTGGCCGACGCCGCCGTCATCGGTGTGCCCGACGAACGTCTCGGCGAGGTCGGACGCGCGTTCATCGTGCGCCGTCCCGACAGCGATCTCGACGAGCAGGCCGTGATCGACTACACCAAGAAACACCTGGCCAATTTCAAGACCCCGCGCTCGGTGGTCTTCGTGGAAGCACTGCCACGAAACCCCGGCGGCAAAGTGGTCAAACCCACACTGCGAGAGATGGTTTGATGGATCTCAGCTACGACGACGCCACCGAAGAGTTCCGCAACGAGGTGCGGAGCTTCCTGGCGGCCCACAAAGACTCGTTCCCGACGAAGTCCTACGACAACGCCGAAGGGTTCGAACAGCACCGGCGCTGGGACCGCATCTTGTTCGACGCGGGCCTGTCGGTGGTGACCTGGCCGGAGAAGTACGGCGGCCGGGACGCAACCCTGCTGCAGTGGGTGGCCTACGAGGAGGAGTACTTCCGAGCCGGCGCGCCCGGGCGGGCCAGCGCCAACGGCACGTCGATGCTCGCGCCCACCCTGTTCGCGCACGGCACCGAAGAACAGCTCGACCGGGTCCTGCCCAAAATGGCCAGCGGCGAGGAGATCTGGGCGCAGGCCTGGTCGGAGCCGGAGTCCGGTAGCGACCTGGCGTCGCTGCGCTCGACAGCCACTCAGACCGACGGCGGGTGGTTGCTCAACGGCCAGAAGATCTGGAGCAGCCGGGCGCCGTTCGGTGACCGGGCTTTCGGTCTGTTCCGCTCCGACCCCAGTGCCGAACGGCATCGCGGGTTGACCTACTTCATGTTCGACCTCAAGGCCGACGGGGTGACCGTCCGGCCCATCGCCCAGCTCGGCGGCGACACCGGCTTCGGAGAAGTGTTCCTGGACAACGTCTTCGTGCCCGACGCCGATGTGATCGGCGCTGTCCATGACGGCTGGCGCGCGGCGATGAGTACGTCGAGCAACGAGCGCGGCATGTCGCTACGGAGCCCGGCGCGTTTCCTGGCACCAGCCGAACGGCTGGTGTCGGAGTGGCACACCCGTGGCGCCGACCCGGCGTTCGCTGACCGAGTCGCCGATGCGTGGATCAAGGCGCAGGCGTATCGACTGCACACCTTCGGCACCGTCACCCGCATCGCCGCCGGCGGTGAACTCGGGGCCGAGTCATCGGTGACCAAGGTGTTCTGGTCGGATCTCGACGTCGCGCTGCACCAGACGGCACTGGAGCTCCGTGGGGCCGACGCCGAACTGACCGACACCTGGACCGAGGGTCTGCTGTTCGCACTCGGCGGCCCGATCTACGCCGGTACCAACGAGATTCAGCGCAACATCATCGCCGAGCGGCTGCTCGGGCTGCCCCGAGAAAGCTCAGCGAGCGCAGGAGCGAAGAAATGAAATTCGCACTCGACGAACAGCAGCGGGACTTCGCCGCCAGTATCGACGCCGCTTTGGGGGCCGCCGACGTACCCGGCGCGGTCCGGGCGTGGTCCGACGGTGACACCGCGCCCGCGCGCAAGATCTGGTCGGCGTTGACCGACCTGGGCGTCACCGCCCTGGCGGTGGCGGAGAAGTATGACGGCATCGAGGCCCACCCCGTCGATCTGGTGGTCGCTCTGGAGCGGCTCGGCCGCTGGAATGTTCCCGGGCCGGTCGCGGAATCCATTGCGGTGGCGCCCGTTCTACTGGCCGGCGATGACCGCTCGGCCGCTTTGGCCGCCGGCGAGTTGATCGCGACGGTCGCACTACCGCCCTCGGTACCGCGTGCGGTCAATGCCGACTTCGCCGGGCTGACGCTGGTAGCGCAGGACGGCTCCGTCAGCGACGCCACCGTCGGTGACGGACACTCCTCCGTCGACCCCAGCCGCACGCTGTTCGACGTCACCGCCGGAGACCCTCGGGACGCCGATGTGGCCCGGGCCTACGAGTTCGGTGCGTTGGCGACCGCGGCCCAGCTGGTCGGCGCCGCCCAGGCGATGCTGGACATGTCGGTCGAATACGCCAAGCAGCGCAGCCAATTCGGCCGGATCATCGGCAGCTACCAGGCGATCAAGCACAAGCTCGCCGACGTTCACATCGCGGTGGAGTTGGCCCGTCCGCTGGTATACGGCGCGGCGCTGTCGCTGGCCGACGGATCCCCCGACACCGCGCGGGACGTCAGCGCCGCCAAGGCCGCCGCCTCAGACGCGGCGCTGCTATCTGCGCGGTCGTCGCTGCAGACCCACGGCGCTATCGGCTTCACGTCCGAACACGACCTGTCGCTGTGGCTGTTGCGGGTGCAGGCGCTGCATTCGGCATGGGGCGATCCCACCAGCCATCGCCGTCGCGTGCTGGAGGCACTGGCATGACATCCACCGAAGAACGGCAGATGCTCCGCGACACCGTCGCGGCACTGGTAGAGAAGCACGCCTCACCGGCTGCGGTGCGCGAGGCGATGGAATCCGATCGGGGCTACGACGAGTCGCTGTGGTCCAAGCTGTGTGAGCAGGTCGGTGTCGCCGCCCTGGTGGTCCCCGAGGAACTCGGTGGAGCCGGTGGTGAATTGGCCGACGCCGCAGCAGTTCTCGAGGAACTGGGCCGCGGCCTGGTTCCCACGCCGCTGCTCGGTACGACACTCGCCGAGCTGGCCCTGCTAGCCGCCGACGAGCCCGACAGCGACGCGCTCGAGCAGCTGGCCGCCGGGGAGTCGATCGGCGCCGTGGTGTTCGACCCGGGCTACGTGGTCAACGGTGACGTCGCCGACGTGGTGGTGGGCATCGAGGATGAGTCACTGGTTCGCTGGAACGACGTCACCGCCGAAGCGGTGACCACGATGGATCCCACCCGCAGACTGGCCCGGCTCACTGCCGGATCCACCGTGGCGATCGGCACCGACCCCGGCCTGGCCGACACCGCGGCGATCCTGTTGGCGGCCGAGCAGATCGGTGCGGCCTCGCGCTGCCTGGAGCTCACCGTCGATTACACCAAGGAGCGGGTGCAATTCGGCCGCGCGATCGGCAGCTTCCAGGCGCTCAAGCACCGGATGGCTGATCTGTACGTCGCGGTGCAGTCCGCTCGTGCGGTCGTCAACGACGCCATCGCAGCGCCGTCGCCGACATCGGCGGCGCTGGCCCGGCTGGCCGCGACCGAGGCGTTCACCAAGGTGGCGGGCGAAGCGATCCAGATGCACGGCGGTATCGCGATCACCTGGGAGCACGACATCCAGCTGTACTTCAAGCGGGCGCACGGCAGTGCCCAGCTACTCGGCTCGGTCGGCGACCAACTGCGTCGGCTCGAATCCGAAGTGCTTTAGCCTAGGCAGCATGGCCAGCGGCTCCGTCGAGAATCTCCCTCGGCCGATTGGCTATGTCCTGGGCGGTGGCGGGAGTCTCGGCGCGATCCAGGTCGGAATGCTCCAGGCGCTCATGGAGCGCGACGTACGCCCGGATTTGGTGGTAGGCACATCCGTCGGCTCGATCAACGGGGCAGTGCTGGCCTCAGACCCCACCGGAGCTGCACATCGACTCTCGCACGCCTGGACGCGGATGACCCGAGACAGGGTATTTCCGGGCGGCCTCATCGCCCAGGCTCTCCTACTGCAGCGAGTCAAGACACACCTGTTCCCCAACACTGGGCTGGCCGAGGTCATCACTGAATTCCTCGGTGAGACAACCGACTTCGCTGATCTTTCGCTTCCGTTCGCGGCGGTCACGATGGACGTCGCCACCGCGGCACCGCACATTCTTCGCTCGGGCCCGTTGTTGCCGGCACTGCTCGCGAGCTCCGCCATTCCCGGCATCTATCCGCCAGTGAGTCACGACGGTCTGCGCCTCTACGACGGTGGGGTCGTCGCCAACGTGCCGATGCGGCAGGCCGTCGCGATGGGCGCGCGTTCGCTGATCGTGCTGGATTGCTTCTTTCCGGGTCAGCTGCCGGCCTCGACCGACACCATCGCCGACATCGTGCTGTACACCGCATTGGTGACCATGCGCTCGCAGGCGGTGGCTGAGGCGGCCCTGGTCGCGGAGGAGCTGCCCGTGGTGTACCTCCCCGGGCCGTCGCCGAAGTTGGTGTCACCGCTGGACTTCAGTCAC
Source organism: Mycolicibacterium pallens (assembly GCF_019456675.1). Taxonomy (NCBI): domain Bacteria; kingdom Bacillati; phylum Actinomycetota; class Actinomycetes; order Mycobacteriales; family Mycobacteriaceae; genus Mycobacterium; species Mycolicibacterium pallens. Next base: position 5,333,868 of record NZ_CP080333.1, read on the forward strand.
ACCGCGGCGTTGATCGAGGACGCGTACACCTACGCGCGTCGATTCCTCGACAATCTGCGGCTCACCGCCGGTCCCGGTCTGTACGGTCAGCACCCGCCGGAGGCAGGTGTTCTAGCCTGACTCAGGTGAACAACCGCGTTGCCCTGCGAGCCGGAATCCCGCCGTTCTATGTGATGGACGTGTGGCTAGCCGCCGCGGAACGGCAGCGCACCCACGGTGATCTGGTGAACCTGTCGGCCGGACAGCCCAGCGTCGGCGCACCCGAACCGGTGCGCGCAGCCGCCGCGGCCGCGCTGGAGGCGAACCAGCTGGGCTATACCGTCGCGCTGGGCATCCCGGAATTGCGGCAGGCGATCGCGGGTTCCTACGCCGACCGCTACGGCCTGGACGTCAGCGCCGACGACGTGGTGGTGACGACCGGCTCGTCGGGCGGTTTCCTGCTGGCATTCTTGGCCTGCTTCGACGCCGGCGACCGAGTGGCCATCGCCAGCCCCGGCTATCCCTGCTACCGCAATATCCTGTCCGCGCTCGGCTGTGAAGTCGTCGAGATCCCATGCGGGCCTGAGACCCGATTCCAGCCGACGGTGCAGATGCTGGCCGAACTCGACCCGCCGGTGCAGGGCGTGATCGTCGCAAGCCCGGCGAACCCCACCGGTACGGTGATCCCGCCCGAGGAGCTCGCGGCGATCGCGACGTGGTGCGATGCGACCGGCGCCCGGCTGATCAGCGATGAGGTGTACCACGGGCTCGTTTATCCCGGCGCACCCGAAACCTCGTGCGCATGGCAGACGTCACGCAATGCCGTTGTGGCGAACAGCTTTTCGAAGTATTTCGCGATGACGGGTTGGCGGCTGGGCTGGCTGCTGGTACCGCAGGAACTGCGTCGCGCGGTCGACTGCCTCACCGGGAACTTCACGATCTGCCCGCCGGTACTGCCGCAGTACGCTGCGGTGGCGGCGTTCACTCCCGAGTCCATCGCGGAATGCGAAGGCCACCTGCACCACTATGCGGCCAATCGGGAGCGGCTGCTGACCGGGTTGCGGGAGATCGGCCTGACCCGGCTGGCCCCCACCGACGGCGCGTTCTACGTCTACGCCGACGTCTCCGATTTCACGTCGGACTCGTTGGGCTTCTGCGAAAAGCTGTTGGCCGACACCGGATTGGCGATCGCCCCGGGGATCGACTTCGACACCGTGCGCGGCGGGTCGTTCGTGCGGCTGTCGTTCGCCGGGCCGACGAGCGATATCGAGGAGGCGCTACGCCGCCTCGGAGCCTGGCTTCACTGAAGTTGTCGGTGGGTCGGGGTACCGTCGACCACATGTTCGAAAGTTTGTTCGAGTTCGACGCTGACGCCGACGAGGCGACGCTGCGTGGGGTCGTCGAGCGGCTCGAACAGCTAAAGGCTGCCGCAGCCGCCGCACAGGCTCGCGCAACAGAAGCATGGGCGACCAAGCGCCATGCGGCGGAAGCGGCAGCAGGTGTCCCGAAGCGGAAACGCGGACGCGGACTGGCTAACGAGATTGCCCTCGCTCGCCGTGTCGCCCCGAAACGGGGTGGTCAACACCTCGGATTGGCGACCGCCCTCGTGCGCGAGATGCCGCACACCCTTGCAGCCCTGGAATGCGGTGCACTCACTGAGTGGCGCGCGACGCTGATCGTGCGAGAGTCAGCATGTCTTTCGATCGAGCACAGACGACAGCTGGATACCGAACTGTGCGGCGACACTTCCGCATTGGAGGGCTGGGGCGACAAGCGGGTTGCGGCCGAGGCGAAGAAGATCGCCGTGCGCCTGGACGCGCAAGCTGTAGTCGAACGCAGTGCCAACGCCGCGGCCGACCGGTGCGTATGGATCCGGCCGGCGCCGGACACCATGGCCTACGTAACGGTGTTGTTGCCCGTCGCGCAAGGAGTCGCCGTATACGCCACGCTCAAACGCGAGGCAGACACCACCTGCGACGGACGCTCCCGAGGCCAGGTCATGGCCGACACCGTGGTGGAGCGCATCACCGGCAGGCCGGCAGAGGGGCCGGTTCCGGTGTCACTCAACCTGGTAATGGCGGATACCACCTTGGCTGGTGACGACAATGAGTCGGCATGGTTGGACGGCTACGGTCCGGTGCCCGCCGGGTTCGCCTGCAAGATCGTCGGCGACGCCGCCGTCGATGAAGCTGGCAGAAACACGTTGCGGCGGCTCTATCGGCATCCCGACAGCGGACAGCTGATTGCGATGGAATCGCGTTCGCGGATTTTCCCGAGAGGATTAGCCGCGTTCATCGGACTGCGGGACCAAACGTGCCGAACGCCGTACTGCGACGCCCCTATCCGCCATCGGGATCACGCGCTACCGCACCGCGAATCCGGCCCTACGAGCGCGCTCAACGGCCTCGGTGAATGCGAGGCATGCAACTACGCCAAGGAAGCCCGCGGCTGGCGGGTACGCACTACCGAATGTGACGGCCAGCATCAGGCCGACTTCACCACTCCGACCGGCGCTACTTATCGGTCCATCGCCCCACCGTCACCCGGCCCTCCGGTCCGAAGACGGATGAGCATCACCGAAGGTCGGCTCAGTGTCGACCTGGTCACTTTCGACGCTGCTTGACACCCAGTGATCGGAGTGGGAGCGCTCGCCTCAGCGGGCGCTCCAGCCGCCGTCCATCGTGTACGACGCACCGGTCACCATCGCCGCGGCGGGTGATGCCAGCCAGCCGACCAGATCGGCGACCTCCTCGGGTTCGACCAGCCGCTTGATCGCGCTCTCGCTGAGCAGGATCGTCTCCAACACTTCCTGCTCGTCGATGCCGTGCGTGCGGGCCTGGTCGGCAATCTGCTTGGTCACCAACGGCGTTCGCACATAGCCCGGGTTCACGCAGTTGCTGGTGACGCCGTGCGGGCCACCTTCCAGCGCGGTCACCTTGGACAGCCCCTCGAGACCGTGCTTAGCCGTGACGTAGGCGACCTTGAACTCCGAGGCTCGCAGCCCGTGGATCGAGGAGATGTTGATGATCCGCCCGAACCCCCGCTCGTACATCGCCGGCAGCACCGCGCGCACGAGCAGAAACGGCGCCTCCACCATCAGCGCGAGCAGCGTGCGGAACTTCTCCGGCGGATAGTCAACGATGGCGTCGATCGCCTGCAGGCCGGCGTTGTTGACCAAGATGTCGAACGGAAGGTGCAACTCCTCCAGCGACTTGACGTCGAGAAGGTCTACCTCCCAAGCCTTTCCACCGATCTCGCCGGCCAGCGCGGTGGCCCCGGCACCGTCGATATCGGCGACCGTGACCTTCGCCCCGCGGGCGGCCAGCTCACGTGCGCACGCCGCGCCGATTCCGCTGGCCGCACCGGTGACCAGGGCAGAGCGCCCGTCCAGTGCCGTCATGCCGGCGCCGCGGCGGACGTCGACCGGCCATCGCGCTGCGCATCGGCGGTGTCGATGTCGGCGAGGTCGATGCCCTTGGTCTCCCGGGCGAACGCCAGCGCGATGAGCGTGATCACCGCCGCGCCGGCCAGATAGACCGCGATCGGCACCGCCGACTTGTAGACCTCCAGCAGCTTCACCGCGATGATCGGCGCCAGCGACCCGGCGAAGATCGCGGTGACCTGATAGCCCAGGGACACACCGGAATAGCGCATGCGCGTCGGGAACATCTCGGCCATCAGCGCCGGCTGCGGCGCGTACATCAGCGCGTGGATCACCAGGCCGAGAATGATCGAGCTCATGATCAGTAGGTAGTGCCCGCTGTTCATCATCGGGAAGGCGACGAAGCCCCACACGCCGGCACCGAGCGCACCGACCAGGTAGACCGGCTTGCGGCCGAAGCGGTCCGACATCCGTCCCGCGTATGGGATGACCACGAAATGCACTGCGTGCGCGGCCAACAGCCACCACAGGATGTCGCTGGTGTCGGCATGCACCTGCACCTTGAGATAGGTGATCGAGAAGGTGACCACCAGGTAGTACATGATGTTCTCCGCGACGCGTAGTCCCATGGCGGTGAAAACTCCACGCGGATAACGCTTCAGGACCTCGACGACCCCGTACGAGCTGGCCTTGATCTGCTCGGCCTCCTTCTGCGCCTCGACGAAGATGGGGGCATCGCTGACCTTGGTGCGGATGTAGTAGCCGATCAGCACCACCACCGCCGACAGCCAGAATCCGACGCGCCACCCCCAGGACAGGAACGCGGTTTCGGACAGCGTCGTGGTCAACGACAGCAGCACCACGGTGGCGAGGATGTTGCCCACGGGCACACCGGCCTGCGGCCAACTCGCCCAGAATCCGCGCTCCCGGTCGGGGCTGTGCTCGGCGACCAGCAGCACCGCACCGCCCCACTCCCCGCCGACCGCGAAGCCCTGAAGGAATCGCAGGACCACCAGGAGCGCCGGCGCCCAGTAGCCGATCTGCGCGAACGTCGGTAGGCAGCCCATCAGGAATGTCGACGCACCGACGAGCACCAGGCTGAACTGCAGCAGTTTCTTGCGCCCGTACTTGTCGCCGAAATGACCGAAGACGATGCCGCCGAGCGGACGCGCCGCGAAGCCGACCGCATACGTGATGAACGCGGCGAGGATGGCGTCGAGATCGCTGGTCCCCTTGGCGAAGAAGATCTTGTTGAAGACCAACGTGGCCGCTGTGCCGTAGAGGAAGAACTCGTACCACTCGACGACGGTGCCGGCCATCGAGGCGGCGACCACCTTGCGTAGGTTGCCGGCCACATTGGTCACGCTCATCGGTGTCCCTCCTCGGTATGCCCTAATGCCCCCATGTGACCGCAGCCACACGTCGCTGAGTATTCGCGCACGTCGACATGGGCGCAATGGCGAAACGCGCAGGAGACATCTGCGAATATGCAGATATGGCCGGGCCACCCGCACACCGACCCAGCGCGGACGATCTGCTGGTGCTTCTGGCCGTCGGCCGGTCCGGGCGGTTTGTCTCGGCCGCCGACGAGCTCGGTCTCAACCACACCACGATCTCGCGCCGCATCGCCGCGCTGGAGCAGACCCTCGGTGGCCGGGTGTTGGCGCGCGCCGCCGGTGGGTGGGAGCTGACCGACCTCGGTCGCGCGGCGCTGGCCGCCGCCGAGAGCATCGAATCGGCCGTGCGCTCGCTGGCGCCGAGCAGCGATGGCACCCGTCCCCTCGAGGGTGTGGTGCGGTTGTCGGCGACCGACGGTTTCAGCGCCTATATCGCGGCACCCGCCGCCGCCCACATGCAGCGCAGGCACCCGCGCGTGACGGTCGAGATCGTCACCGCGACCCGGCGGGCGTCCCAGCAGCGCTCCGGGCTGGATATCGAGGTGGTGGTCGGCGAACCTCAGGTACGGCGTGCCACGGCAGTGCATCTGGGCGAGTACCGCCTGGGGCTCTACGGGGCGCGCGGCTACCTGGACCGCCACGGCAGCCCCGCGACAATCGCCGACCTTGCGCACCATCCGCTGGTCTACTTCATCGACTCCATGCTGCAGGTCGACGATCTGGACCTGGCATCGAGTTCGGTGCCGCCCATGCGGGAGTCGGTGACATCCACCAACGTCTTCGTCCACGTCGAGGCGACCCGGGCGGCGGCGGGCCTCGGACTGCTGCCGTGCTTCATGGCCGACCGCCACGACGATCTCGTGCGCGTGCTGCCCGACCGGTTGGCCCTGCCGCTGAGTTACTGGCTGGTGGCCCGCATCGAGACGCTGCGTAGGCCCGAGGTGTCGGCGTTCGTCGAGGCCATCAAGTCTCGGATGCACGAGATGCGTGACGCACTCCTCGGCACGGGCGCGCGCTGAGCGAAAGTGTTGCGCGCCACCGCCGGAGCTGGTGGGCTCAGACCATGCCCTTCATCGATCACGACCGCGGCCGCGCCTACTACCGGCACTGGGCCGCCGCCGAACCGCGCGCGGCGGTCATCTTCCTGCACGGGTTCGGCGAGCACACCGGCGTCTACCATCGGCTGGGCTTCGCCCTCAACGCCGCAGGCATCGACCTGTGGGCCGTCGACCAGTTCGGCCACGGACTGTCCCCGGGCGACCGCGGCGACTTCGGGTCGATCGAGGACAGTTCGGCGCTGGCCGATTCGCTCACCGACCTGGCCGAGCAGCAGACACCTGGGATCCCGCTGATCGCGCAAGGGCATTCGTTCGGCTCGGTGGTGACACTGTTCCGGCTGCTGAAGAATCCGAAACGCTATGCCGCAGCGGTCATCTCGGGAGCACCCCTGGTTCCGGTACCGGAGTTGCTCGGCGGCGACGCCGTCGAGCTCGACCCGGGCTGGCTGTCGGGCGACCCGTTCTACCTGGACTCGTTGGAAAACGACCCGCTGGCGTTCGTCGACGCCGACGGCGGCACGCTGGCCCGTGAACTCGACCGGGCGTGGGACCACTTCGGTGCCGAGCTGCCGAAACTGGCCGTGCCGACCCTGGCCATTCACGGTGAGCTCGACCCGATCGCGCCGGTGAGTGCACTGCGCGCCTACGCCGAACAGATCGAACCGCTACGGCTGCAGGAGTTCGCGGGTGCCCATCACGACATCCTGAACGAGACGGTGCACCGGGAAGTGGCCGCGGCGATCGTCGCCTTCATCGACGAACAACGTTAGAGCCAGGTGTCGGTGGTCGTGGTGGTGAGGAATGCGTCGAGGTCGTCGCGCCACTGCGCCGGGCTGTTCTTGTCCGGCTCGATGCCGGTGTATTCGCCGCGGTAGAACAGCAGCGGCCGCGGCTTCTTCTCCGGCACTTCCGACAGTGAGTGGACGGCACCGAACACCACGAAGTGGTCACCGCCGTCGTGCACCGAGTGCACGGTGCAGTCGATATGGGCCAACGTCCCTTCGATCACTGGCGAGCCGAGTTTGCTTGGGGTCCAGTCGATTCCGGCGAACTTGTCCGGTTCCTTCGATCCGAACCGGGCCGACACATGCTTCTGCTTCTCGTGCAGGACGTTGACGCAGAACTTCCCGCTGGCCTCGATGGCCGCCCAGGACCGCGACAGCTTGGTCGGGCAGAACAGCACCAGGGGCGGCTCGAGCGACAACGCCGCGAACGACTGACAGGCGAAGCCGACCGGAGTGTCGTCATGCACCGTGGTGATGATCGTGATGCCGGTGCAGAACTGCCCCAGCACGTGGCGGAACGTGCGGGGGTCGATCTCCGAGGAGGTCATCGGCTACTTGAATCCGACGGAGAAGTCGTGGCCCCAGAGGCTGACGGCGGTACTCTCCCGGGCGATCCAGTCCTTATCGTCGACTTCCAGTCCCTCGCAACCGAATTCGACGTCGAAGCCGCCGGGTGTCTTCATGTAGAAGGACAGCATCTTGTCATTGGTGTGGCGGCCGAGGGTCGCCGACATCTTCACCTTGCGCCGCAACGCACGGTCCAGGCACAGGCCGACGTCGTCGGAGTTCTCCACCTCGACCATCAGGTGCACGATGCCGGTCGGGTTGGGCATCGGCATGAAGGCCAGCGCGTGGTGGCGCGGGTTGCAGCCGTAGAAGCGCAGCCAGATCGGATCACCGTCGGCCGGGCGGCCCGCGATCTCCGGGGGCAGGCTCATCGAGTCGCGCAGACGGAAGCCGAGCACGTCCTGGTAGAACGCCTGCGCGGCGGCGTCGTCGTCACAGGTCAGCACGACGTGACCCAAACCCTGTTCGGCGGTGACGAACTTGTGGCCATACGGGCTGACGAAGCGGCGGCCGAGGTACTGCGCACCGTGGAACGCTTCCAGGACATTGCCTGCCGGATCGGAGAACCGGATCAGGCCTTCGACGCGCCGTTCGGACTTCTCCTCGCGGGTGCCCTCGGTGAAGTCGACGCCCGCCTTACCCAACGTCTCGCGCAGGGTCTGCAGCGCGGCGGCATCGGCGACCTCCCAGCCGGAGACCAGCAACCGGTCCTTCTCGCCGGGCACGATCACCAGCCGGGCGGCGAACTCGTCCATCCGCAGATACAGCGCGTCGGGGATCGCCCCGTCGCCCTCCACCATGCCGAGCACCTTGGTGCCGAAATCCCGCCAGGCCCCCACATCGGTGGCCTCGATTCGCATGTAGCCGAGCGCTTTTAGCGTCATGCCCCACCCTCCGAGAAAAGTCGATCGTCAGCTTGTCGAACCGATTAGACCATCGTGTCGCCGAGCGGCAGCCCGAATTCCTGGTTGCCGAACATCACGTAGGCGCGCTCCGCGTCGTTGGCGGCGTGCACCCGGCCGGCGTGCGCGTCACGCCAGAACCGTTGCAGCGGAGTGTCGGTGCCCAATGCGGTGGCACCGGCGCTCTCGAAGAGCCGGTCGACCGAGGCGATCGCGCGCTGGGTGGCGCGTACCTGATCCCGGCGAGCCTTGGCCCGCAACTCCAGCGGAATCTCCTCACCCGCCAGGAGCAATGCATACTCGGCGGCCAGATTGCCCGACAGCTGGGTCCAGGCCGCGTCGATATCACTGGACGCCTCGGCGATGCGGACCTTGGCGAACGGATCGTCCTTGGCCTTCTCCCCGGCGTACGCGGCGCGCACCCGCTTGCCCTGGTGTTCGACGTGAGCGTCGTAAGCGCCATAGGCCATCCCCACGATCGGAGTGGAGATGGTCGTGGGATGCATGGTGCCCCACGGCATCTTGTACACCGGCGCGGTGTTGGTCTGTAGGCCCGGCGACGTTAGATCGCCCATCGCCTTGAACGACGTGAACCGGTGGCGGGGAACGAAGACGTCCTTCATCACCAGCGTGTTGGAGCCGGTGCCCTTGAGGCCGACCACGTGCCAGTCGTCCTCGATGGTGTAGTCACCGAGCGGGACCAGGAAGCTGCCGAAGTCGACCGGCCTGCCGTCCTTGATGACCGGGCCGCCGACGAAGGTCCACGTGGCGTGGTCACATCCCGACGACCAGTGCCAGGCACCGTTGACGATGTATCCGCCATCGGTGACGACACCGGCACCCATCGGGGCGTACGACGAGGAGATCCGGACCGTCGGATCCGCGCTCCAGACGTCTTCCTGAGCCTGCTGGTCAAAGTGCGCCATATGCCAGTTGTGCACGCCGAGGATGCCGGCCACCCAGCCGGTCGAGCCGCAGGCGCTGGCCAGGCGGCGAACCGCCTCGTAGAAGACCGTCGGATCGGTCTGCAGGCCGCCCCACTGCTCGGGCTGGAGCAGCTTGAAGAAGCCCACCTCGTCCAGTTCGGCGATGGTGGCGTCGGGGATCCGACGCAGGTCCTCGGTCTGCTGTGCGCGCTCGCGGAGTTTGGGCAGCAGTTCATCGATGCCGGTGAGAACCGCCTTCGCGTCACGCTGTTGAATAGACGTCACTGCATGCCTCCCAGAGTGTGGTACTGGACCCAAGACTAGAACACGTTACGATTTGTGTCGAGCAGGGCGAGCCTGCGGCTGGTAGCGATATATAAACCTATTTCTGTAACCTGTTCTAGTTAGGCGGAGGAAGGCTGAACACCGTGACGCAGGTTCCACCCGACGAGCCACTGGGCAGCCATGTGCTCGAGTTGGAAGTGACCGACGTAGTCGCCGAGACCGACGACTCGCGATCGCTGGTGTTCGGCGTCCCCGCCGGTGCCGACATCCCGGCCGATCGCCTGCGCTACGCACCGGGCCAATTCCTGACGCTGCGCATCCCGAGCGACCGCACGGGTTCGGTGGCGCGCTGCTACTCGCTGTGCAGCTCGCCGTTCACCGACGACGCGCTGACCGTCACCGTCAAGCGCACCGCCGACGGATACGCGTCGAACTGGCTGTGCGACCACGCCCATCGCGGGATGAAGATCCACGTGCTCGCCCCGTCGGGCACCTTCGTGCCCAAGACCTTGGACACCGATTTCCTGCTGATCGCGGCCGGCAGCGGGATCACCCCGATGCTGGCCATCTGCAAGTCGGCGCTCTCGGAGGGCAGCGGCCAGGTGACGCTGCTGTACGCCAACCGCGACGAGAAGTCGGTGATCTTCGGCAGCACCTTGCGCGATCTGGCCGCCAAGTACCCCGACCGCCTGACAGTCGTGCACTGGCTGGAGTCGGTGCAGGGGCTGCCCAGCACCGAGGCGCTCGGCAAGCTGATGGCGCCCTACACCGACCGGCAGGCGTTCATCTGCGGGCCGGGACCGTTTATGCAGGCCGCCGAGCAGGCCTTGGAGTCGCTGAACGTGCCGGCCAAGCAGGTGCACATCGAGGTGTTCCGCTCGCTGGACACCGATCCCTTCGCCGCGGTGAAGATCACCGACGAGGGTGACGAACCGCCGGCCAGCGCCGTCGTCGAACTCGACGGGCAGACGCACACCGTGTCGTGGCCGCGCAGCGCCAAGCTGCTCGACGTGCTCCTCGACAAGGGGCTCGACGTGCCGTTCTCCTGCCGCGAGGGGCATTGCGGAGCGTGCGCGGTGGTCAAGCGCAGCGGCGACGTCGAGATGGACATCAACGACGTCCTGGAGCCCAGCGACATCGACGAGGGCTTGATCCTGGCGTGCCAGGCGCGGCCGATCTCCGATTCGGTCGAAGTCACCTACGACGAGTAGGGCGGCGTTAGGTTGTCATGAGGTGTCGGGGGACGGCGGGAGATAGGACACCACAGCATGGCGCTTCCTCGGCTGATCGGCGCGGTTGCCGCGGCGGGTTTGGCGATCGGACTCGCACCGCCGGCCGGAGCCGCCGTCGACACCGCTGACACGTCGTTCCCGATCGACGACACCACCCAGCTCGAAATGCACACGCGGGTGGACTGTTCCGTCACCGCCAAGACGTGCCAGTTCTATACCGCCACCAATCTGCGCACCCCCGACGGGGTCACCGGATTTCCGGACGACCTGTGGGCCCGGCAGAGCACCGAAGTCCGCTCGCTGGACCGGACCACCTACCTCGATGTGAAAGCCGACGGGGGCCCGTTCACCAAGGTCTTCAAAGAGGGCGGCCCCGACGTGATCACCACGATCTACTTCGGCGGCGGCCCGCCGGACAAGTATGTGACCACCGGAACCATTTGGCCCACAGACTATTCCACGGGTCAGCCGCGGACCGAGGGCACCGTGATCGTCTGCGCGCACGTGCAGGTGGTCTACAGCGGGGTGAACATCACCTCGCCGAGCACCTGCGCGCAGCCGCGGTTCTCCTAGCGCGGCAGGCCGAGCAGCCGCTCGCCGGCCATGGTGAGCAGGATCTGCTCGGTGCCGCCGGCGATCGTCAGGCAGCGGGTGTTGAGGAAGTCGTGCACGAACCCGTCGACGGTCAGGCCGCCCGACTCGGACAGCTCCTGCCGGAACTCTGCAAGCGCCTGGCGGTGCCGAACCCCAATCAGCTTGCGGGCGCTGGCTTCTGCACTGGTGTCCTGTCCACCGACCGCCAGTTGCGCGATGCGCTGATCGAGCAGTGACCCGGCCTGCGCGGACAGGATCAGCTTGGCCGTCTGATCTTGCAGCGCGGTGTCGAGTTCACGTTCAGCCACCGAGCGCAGCATCTCCTCAACCGGATTGCCCAGCGCGGTGCCCTGCGCCATCGCGACCCGCTCGTTGGCCAAAGTGGTTCGCGCCAAACGCCATCCGTCGTTAACGGTGCCGACGACCATATCGTCGGGCACGAACACGTCATCGAAGAAGACCTCGTTGAACAGCTCGTCACCGGTGATCTCCCGCAGCGGGCGCACCACGATGCCCGGCGAGCGCATGTCGATCAGGAAGTAGGTGATGCCCTTGTGCTTCGGCGCCTCCGGGTCCGTTCGGGCCAGGCACACACCCCAGTGCGCCTTCTGCGCGGCCGACGTCCACACCTTCTGGCCGGTCAGCTTCCAACCGCCTTCGGCGCGAACGGCTTTCGTACGCAGCGCGGCCAGATCGGAGCCGGCGCCCGGCTCGGAGAACAGCTGGCACCAGATGATCTCACCGCGCAGGGTGGCCGGCACGAACTTGTCGATCTGCTCAGGCGTGCCGCCCTCCAGGATTGTCGGCACCGCCCACCAGCCGATCACCAGATCGGGGCGCTGTACGTCAGCCTTGGCCATCTCGGAGTCGATGAGCAGCTGCTCGGCCGGTGACGCCTCGCGGCCGTAGGGCTTGGGCCAGTGCGGTGCCAGCAGACCGCTGTCGGCCAGAGCGGGCTGCCGCTGGTCGGCAGGCAGCTTCGCGACTTCGGCGACGGCCGCGGCGATCTCGGGCTGCAGGTGCGCGACGGAGTCCAGATCGATGTGCAGCTCGCGGCGCACACCGTTCAGCGTCAGCGCGGCGACCCGACGCAGCCATGCCGGGCGTCCGCCCAGGATCTGGCCGATGCTGTAGGCGCGGCGCAGGTACAGGTGCGCATCGTGCTCCCAGGTGATGCCGATGCCGCCCAGCACCTGGATGCAGTCCTTGGCGTTGGCCTTTGCCGACTCGATGCCGATCGCGGCGGCGATGGCGGCGGCGATCGACAGCTGCTGTTCGTCGTCGCCGGATGCGGCGACCGCCGCGTCGGCGGCGGCGACGGCGGCCTGCTGGGAGCGCAGCAGCATTTCCGCGCACATGTGCTTGATGGCCTGGAAGCTGCCGATCGGCTTGCCGAACTGCTCGCGCACCTTCGCGTATTCGACGGCGGTGTCCAACGTCCAGCGGGCTACACCCGCGGTCTCGGCGGCCAGCACGGTGGCGGTCAGATCCTCGAACCGGCGCCGCGAGACTGCGAGTGCGGTGGCGGGAACGGAGTTCAGCGTCACCCGGGCCAGCGGGCGAGAGAAGTCGGTGGCGGTCAGCAGGTCGACGGTCACCCCGTCGGCCGCGGCGTCGACGATGACGACGTCGTCACCGACCGGCAGGAGCAGCACGCCGGAGGTGTCGGCGCCGAGGACGTACTCCGCGGTGCCGGATACCTGATCACCGTCTTTGCGCAGCTCGCCGCCCAGCGCCAGGCCCGCCGTCGCCTCTCCCGAGGCCAGCGCGTCGAGCACCTCGGGATCGGTGATCACCAGGGTGGCCACCGCGGTCGTCGCGACCGGCCCGGGGATCAGCGCCCGCGCCGCCTCCTCGACCATGGCGCACAAATCCTGGATGGAGCCCCCGGCCCCGCCGGCCTCCTCGGGCACCGCGACACCGAACAGCCCCAGCTCGGCCAGGCCACGGTAGACCGGGCGCCACGCGTCCGGGGTGCCGTGCTCGACATCGCGAACAGCGGCCAGAGCGCCGGAGGAGGCGGCCCAGCTGCGGACCAACTCGCGGGCGGCAAACTGTTCGTCGGTGATGGTCGCTGACACCGTCGGCTCCTCAAGGTCACAAAGAACGGGCGCTGAAAAACTTCTCGGCCCACTAGAACGTGTTCTAATAGTGCCAGCGATCACCAGTCAAGTCGACCGGCATCGCAGCAGGACACGCGGCAGTCCTGGGGGACGCCGAGGTGCGCGACGCAGTGTAGCGATGCGTATCGTTTCTCCCAGAACGGCCATTGGAAGGAGCTAGCCAACCCATGTCATCGCCAGCGCAGAAATCGTCGGCCGGCGGTGCGGGTTCGCAGCCACGTGAGGTGATACCGGTGTCAGTTCTCGCCGAATCGGAGCTCGGCTCAGAAGCCCAGCGTGAGCGTCGCAAGCGCATCCTCGACGCAACCATGGCCATCGCCTCCAAGGGCGGCTACGAGGCCGTGCAGATGCGTGCGGTGGCCGACCGTGCCGACGTGGCCGTCGGCACCCTGTACCGCTACTTCCCCTCCAAGGTGCACCTGCTGGTGTCGGCGCTGGCGCGCGAGTTCGAGCGGATCGACGCCAAAACCGACCGGACCGCGGTCGCCGGTGGCTCACCGTTCCAGCGCCTCAACTTCATGGTCAGCAAGCTGAACCGCGCGATGCAGCGCAACCCGCTGCTGACCGAGGCGATGACGCGCGCGTACGTGTTCGCCGACGCCTCCGCGGCGGGTGAAGTTGATCACGTCGAAAAGATCATCGACAGCATGTTCGCGCGCGCCATGAGCGACGGCGAACCGACCGAAGATCAGTACCACATCGCCCGGGTGATTTCCGATGTATGGCTGTCGAATCTGTTGGCCTGGCTGACTCGACGGGCGTCGGCGACCGACGTCAGCAAACGCCTCGACCTTGCGGTGCGGCTGCTGATCGGTGACGACGGCGAGTCCTAGGACCACGTGCCCGATCTACCCGAGGACCTTCGCCGCGCGCTGAGCGACGTCGCGCACCTCCCCCGGTTGCTGGTGGCCTGCGACTTCGACGGCACCGTCGCGCCGATCGTGTCCAATCCGGCCGATGCCCGGCCGATCCCGGCCGCCGCGGACGCCTTGGCGGCCCTGTCCGCCCTTGAATCCACGAGTGCCGCACTGATTTCCGGGCGGGCGCTGAGTACCCTGCGAGAGCTATCCGGTGCGTCGGCCGACGTTCTTTTGGTGGGTAGCCACGGAGCGGAGTTCGACGCCGACTTCCTCGACGCGATCGACGAAACAGCCAAGCAGCGCCTCGCCGAACTCGAGCAGACGATGACGTCGCTGGCGCAGCGCTACCCCGGTGCGACGGTCGAGATCAAACCGGTCAGCGTGGCGTTCCACGTCCGCAACGCGGCTCCGGAACAGGCTCAAGAGGCGCTTGATGAGGCTCTGAATGCCGTGCGGGACTCTGATATTCACGTCACCGAAGGCAAAGCGGTGCGCGAGTTCGCCGTCATCGACACCGACAAGGGCGCCGCACTCGACCAGCTGCGTGAACAGCTCGACGCCAGCGCGGTGGTGTTCTTCGGCGACGACGTCACCGACGAGAAGGGGTTCGCTCGACTGGTCGAGGGCGACATCGGTGTGAAGGTGGGACCGGGCGAAACCAAGGCGCGCTACCGGGTCGACTCCCCCGACGACGTCGCGACCGCGCTGGCATACCTGCTGCAGGCGCGCCAGGGCTAAGCCGGCGGCCCCGCCGTCCGCCCTCGCACCAGCTCCGTCGGCAGCACGTCGATCACCGGCAAGCCGTCACGCGGTGGATTGTGCAGCAGACTTCCCGCACGTTTGCCTTTCTCCAGACTGGGCTGGGACACCGTCGTCAGACCACGGCTCAAGGCCTCGGGGATCCCGTCGAACCCGGTGATCGTCATCTGGCCGGGCACGTAAATCCCTTTGGCACGTAGATAATCCATCGCCGAGATGGCGAGCACGTCGGCGGTGCACATCAACGCGGTGATGCGCGGGTTGGCCTGTAGCGCCACCTCGGCGGCCGCCGCGCCAGACGCCGGAAGGTGCTCGTAACTCTCGACGATAGTTAGCGTCCCCGGGTCCACGCCCGCGGCGGACATCGCATCGCGCACGCCGCCGATTCGCTCGGTCTGGACGTGAAAGTGCGATGCCTCCAGCCGTTCTGCGCGCACCATGCCCGCCGTCTGACCACCCATATGCCGCTCGGTGCCCAATCGCATTGTCAGTAAACCGATTTCGTGATGGCCGAGCCCGACGATGTATTCGGCCAGTTCGCGCATCGCAGCGCGGTCGTCGATGCAGACCCGTGAGGCGCCGGGGACATCCTTCGGCTGATCCACGACGACGACCGGTACATGTCGCTGCAATGCGGTCTGCAGATAGGGATCGTCATCGGCTGCGGCGTAGACGACGAAACCGTCGACACCTGCCGCCAGAACCGAATTCATCCCGTCCGACACGCTGCGGTCCGGACCGACGGCGACCAGGAGCAGGCCCTGTCCGACTTCTTCACATGATTCGGCAAGGCCGGCAACGAAGTTCAGTGCGGCGGGATCGCTGAAGGCATAGGTCAGAGGCTCGGTGATCACCAGGCCGACCGCGCCGGCTTTGCGAGTGCGCAGCGAACGGGCCACCGGGTCCGGCCCGGCGTATCCGAGGCGCTTGGCGGTGGCCAATACTCGCTCGCGCAGATCGGCCGACAACTGGTCCGGACGGTTGTAGGCGTTGGAGATCGTGGTTCGCGAAACCTTGAGTTCGGCGGCCAACGAAGCCAGGGTCGCCCGCCGCCGCGGCGCCGGACTTCGGGACATGCTCCGTGAGGTTAGCGCATCGACTTGCGCAGGACCGGTACCGATGCCCTAAGGTTATTGGAAACGGTTTTCATTTGTGTTTGGTTTACCTCAGGTGGAGAGGAGCGATCGTGCGCACTGCTGCGATCCGCGCGGTCATCGGTCTGTCAACAGTGGCCCTGGTGGGCGGTCTCACCGCATGCGGCGGCGACAAGTCCCCTGGCGGGGCCCAGGCCTCGACACCGACCGTGGTGGCGTCGACCGACGTGTGGGGCAGCGTCGCGCAGGCCGTCGCCGGTGACCATGCCAAAGTCACCTCGATCATCACCAGCGCCTCCGCTGACCCACACTCGTTCGAGGCCAGCCCCGCCAACGCCGCCGACATCGCCGACGCATCGCTGGTCGTCTACAACGGCGGCGGCTACGACCACTGGGTCGACGACGTTCTGGCCAGCCACAAGGGAGTGGCCTCGGTCGACGCGTACTCGCTGCTCCAGGCTCCCCCGGGAGAGCCGCAGCCGGCCAACGAACACGTCTTCTACGACCTGAACACCGCCCGAGCCGTCGCCACGAAGATCGCCGAGAAGCTGGCGCAGGACGACCCGCAGCACGCGGCCGACTACAAGGCCAACGCCGAGACGTTCAACCGGGGCGCCGACGCGATCGCACAGACCGAGAAGGCCAACCGCACCAGCCATCCGGGCGCAGCCGTCGTCGCCACCGAACCCGTCGCCCACTACCTGCTGGTGGCCGCCGGGCTGACCGACAAGACCCCCGCCGGCTTCGCCAATGCCGTCGAACAGGACACCGACCCGGCGCCCGTCGACGTCGCGGCCATGCTGGACCTCATCAAGTCCCGTCAGGTCGCGGCGGTGGTGTTCAACGAACAGACCGTGACCGAGGTGACCAAGCAGGTCCAGGCCGCGGCGCAGAGTGCCGGAATCCCGGTCGTCAGCGTCACCGAGACGCTGCCCGCCGGCAAGGACTACCTGAGCTGGCAGCGCGATACCGCCGACCGGTTGACCGCCGCCCTGCAGCAGAACCGATAATCACTGCTTGTGAGTGCCGAGATCGTCTGCTTGTCCGGTGCTCGGCTGGCCTTCGGGGACCGGGTGCTGTGGGATCACCTCGATCTGAAGGTGGCCGCCGGTGAGTTCATCGCCATCCTCGGTCCCAACGGCACCGGGAAGACGTCGCTGTTCAAGGTCCTCCTGGGCCAGCTGCCGCTGAGTGCGGGCACGGCCACCATCGAGGGCCAGCCGATCGAGGCGGGCAGCGAGCGGATCGGCTACGTGCCCCAGCACCGGTCGGTCGACCGCGGATTGAGCCTGCGCGGACGCGACCTGGTCCGTCTCGGCGTGGACGGTCACCGCTGGGGCATCGGTGCGCTGTCGCCCAAGGAGCGGCACCGTCGCGGCGAGATCGTCGAGCGGGCGATGGCACAGGTGCACGCCCTCAAACTGGCGAAGGTCCCGGTCGGCGTGATGTCGGGCGGCGAATTGCAGCGGGTGCGCATCGCCCAGGCGCTGGCCAGCGACCCCGCACTGCTGCTGTGTGACGAACCGCTGCTCAACCTGGACCCGGCCAGCGCCCGGCTGGTGGCCCAGCTGATCGACCGGCGCCGCAAGACCGGCACCGCGGTGATGTTCGTAACCCACGAGATCAACCCCGTCGTGCCCTACGTCGACCGGGTGCTCTACCTGGTCAACGGGCGATTCCGGATCGGCACGGTCGCCGAGGTGATGACCTCGGAGACCCTCACGGAGCTCTACCAAGCCGACATCCAGGTGGTGCAGGTCGGCGATCGCTATGTCGTGGTCGGTGAACATCTCGACCACTCCGGTCATACCCATGGACACACCCATGAATGATCGCCTCACCCACCTGCTGGATCACCTGTTCGCCTTCGACATCACCGCCGACCTGCTGTCCCGCGGCTTCGTGCAGCAGGCCCTGATCGCCGCGGCGCTGCTGGCGCTGGTTGCCGGGCTGATCGGGCCCTTCATCGTGATGCGCCAGATGTCGTTCGCCGTGCACGGTTCCAGTGAGCTGTCGCTGACCGGCGCGGCGTTCGCGTTGTTGGCCGGTTTCAACGTCGGCCTTGGCGCATTGGTGGGCAGCGCGCTCGCCGCCGTGCTATTCGGCTTCCTCGGTCAGCGGGCCCGCGAACGCGATTCGGCCATCGGCGTCGTCCTGGCCTTCGGGTTGGGCCTGGCCGTGTTGTTCATCCACCTGTATCCAGGCCGCGCCGGCACCAGCTTCGCGCTGCTGACGGGTCAGATCGTCGGCGTCGGCTACTCGGGTTTGGCGCTTCTGATCGCGGTGACGGTGTTGGTCGTCGGCGTGCTGACGTTCAGTTTCCGGCCGCTGCTGTTCGCCACCGCCGACCCGGAAGTGGCTGCCGCACGCGGTGTTCCGGTCCGCGTGCTGGGCATCGTGTTCGCCGCCCTGGTCGGTGTGGTCGCCGCGCAGGGTGTGCAGATCGTCGGCGCGCTGCTGGTGATGTCGTTGCTCATCACCCCGGCGGCGGCCGCGGCCCGAGTGTTCAGCTCGCCCGCGGCGGTCATCGCCGCGTCGGTGGTCTTCGCCGAACTGTCGGCGGTGGTCGGCATCGTGCTGTCGCTGGCACCCGGAGTCCCGGTATCGGTGTTCGTCACGACGATCTCGTTCGTCATCTATCTGGTGTGTTGGGCCATCAGCCGGCGTCATCTCGACCCCGCCGCCGCTTAGTAAGCTGAGGTCGTGACCTCCGTCGACCTCAACGCTGACCTCGGCGAGGGCTTCGGCGTTTGGGAGCTCGGCGACGACGCCGCCATGCTCGACGTGGTCACCAGCGCCAATGTGGCGTGCGGATTCCACGCCGGAAATCCCGTCGGACTGTCGCGCACCAGCCGCGCCGCCGCCGAGCGCGGCGTGCGGATCGGCGCCCAGGTGAGCTACCTCGACCTCGCCGGGTTCGGCCGCCGCTTCATCGACATCGCGCCGGCCGAGTTGACCGCCGAGGTGATCTACCAGATCGGTGCGCTGCAGGCCCTGGCCCGGGCTGCCGGCTCGGATGTCGCCTACGTCAAACCCCATGGTGCGCTGTACAACACGATCGTCACCCACCGCGAGCAGGCGCGTGCGGTGGCCGAGGCGGTGCATGCCGTCGACCCCGGGCTACCGGTGCTCAATCTGGCGGGCTCGGTGTTCTTTGAGGAAGCTGAGCGGCTCGGATTGCGTACTGTCGCCGAGGCATTCGCCGACCGCGCATACCGCCCGGACGGCACCTTGGTGTCTCGCCGTGAAGAGGGCGCAGTGCTGCACGATCCCGAGCAGATCGCCGAGCGCGTGTCCCGCATGGTGCAGTACGGCCAGGTGCTGGCCGTCGACGGGTCGATGATCGACATCCGGGTGGAATCGGTTTGTGTACACGGTGATTCGCCGGGAGCCGTGCAGATTGCCAACGCCGTGCGCGAGCGTCTGCTGCGCGACGGCGTCGATCTGGCGGCGTTCGTCTGATGCGATTCAAACTCGGCCGTCCCGATATCTCCTTATACCGCAACCGGTTCGACGTACCGGATGCCGACCCGGACGCGGCGCTGGCACTCACCTGGTTGGGAGTGTCGACACTGCTCGTCGACGACGGCACCTGCGCGCTGCTGACCGACGGCTTCTTCTCCCGCCCATCACTGCTGGACGTCGGGCTGCGCCGGTTGACACCGTCCGCTTCGCGAATCGACTACTGCCTCAACCGTGCCAAGATCAACCGACTGGCCGCGGTGCTGCCGGTACACACCCACTACGACCACGCCATGGACTCCGCCCTCGTTGCGGCCCGTACCGGCGCCCGGCTGGTCGGCGGCGAGTCGGCCGCCAATATTGGTCGCGGACACGGTCTTTCCGACGATCAGATCGTCGTCGCAGCCTCGGGGGACGAGTTGAGCCTGGGGCCGTTCACCGTGACCCTCATCGAATCGCACCACTGCCCGCCGGACCGCTTCCCCGGCTCGATCACCGCCCCGGTGGTGCCGCCGGCGAAAGCCTCGGCGTTTCGCTGCGGCGAAGCGTGGTCCACGTTGATCCACCACGCGCCCAGTGATCGGCGGCTGCTGATCCAGGGCAGTGCCGGTTTCCTGCCCGGTGCCCTCGACGGTCGGCACGCCGAGATCGCCTACCTCGGTGTCGGTCAGCTCGGCGTTCAGCCGCAGGCCTACATCGAGCAGTACTGGGAGCAGACGGTTCGGGCGGTCGGTGCGCGCCGAGTGGTCCTGATCCACTGGGACGACTTCTTCCGCCCGCTCACCGAGCCGATGATCGCGCTGCCCTACGCAGGCGACGACTTGAACGTCACCATGCGAGTACTGTCGCGGCTGGCCGAAAAGGACGGTGTCGCTTTGCATCTGCCGACCGTGTGGCAGCGCTCGGACCCGTGGGTCTGACCGCGCTGTGCTGATCGTCGCCCTCCTGGCCCTGGTGGTCGTCCTCGTCTTTGCCATTGCCAGGCCGGCCGGCTGGTCGGAGGCGGTGATCGCGGTGCCCGCCGCCGCCCTCGTCATCGCGGTCAGTGCGGTGTCCACCCATGACGCGGCCGCGGAGGCCAGCCGGATGCTGCCGGTGGTCGGATTCCTGGCGGCCGTGCTGGTGCTGGCCAAATTGTGTGACGACGAAGGACTGTTCCAGGCAGCGGGCACCTGGATGGCGCGCGGCAGTGGTGGCAGCCCGCGGCGGCTGCTCGGTCAGGTGTTCCTGATCGCGGCCGCCACCACGGCGATCCTGAGTCTGGACGCCACCGTCGTGCTGCTCACCCCGGTGGTTCTTGCCACCGCCCGTACGTTGCGGGTACCGCCCCGCCCACACCTGTATGCCACCGCGCACCTGTCGAATTCGGCGTCGTTGCTCCTGCCGGTGTCCAACCTGACCAACCTGCTGGCATTCAGCGCCGCCGGGCTGTCGTTCACCCGGTTCAGTGCGTTGATGGCGGCCCCGTGGCTGGCGGCGGTCGCCGTCGAATACCTGGTGCTGCGGTTGGCATTTCGCCGGGATCTCGGGGATGTCCCGACCGACAGCCCTCCCCCGGCGGCGGACACGCCGGTGTTCGTCCTCGTCGTGCTGGGGTTGACTCTGGTCGGATTCGCGGTGACGTCGTTCGCCGGGCTGTCGCCGGCATGGGCGGCACTGGCTGGCGCCGTGGTTCTGGGTGTGCGGTCACTGGCGCAGCGGCGCAGCACAATTGGCGGGATCGTGCATTCGGCGAACGTGCCGTTTCTGCTGTTCGTGCTGGCGCTCGCGGTGGTGGTCAAGGCGGTCATGGTCAACGGACTCGATACCGCCGCGGCCGACCTACTGCCCTCGGGTAGCGGGTTGGTGGCGCTGCTCGGGATCGCGACGGTGGCCGCACTGCTGTCCAATGTCGTCAACAACCTGCCCGCCGTTCTGGTGCTGCTGCCGTTGGTAGCAGGAAGCGGCCCGGCCGCGGTACTGGCCGTGCTGATCGGGGTGAACATCGGGCCCAACCTGACCTATGCCGGGTCGCTGGCCAACCTGCTGTGGCGCCGGGTGCTACATCAGCAGGGCGAGCCGACCAGCGTTCGTGAGTTCACCTGGCTGGGCGTGGCGACTGTGCCGGCCTGCCTGGTGGTGGCGGTGCTGACGTTATGGGCCGGGGTGCACCTGATCGGGGTCTAGTCTCCGAAAATGGATCGCTTCTGGCAGTGGGCCTGGGATCGACATGCGCCGAGATACCTGTGGGTTATCTGGCTGACCGCGTTCGCTTCGGCACTACCGGTCTATCTCGCATGGGCGTGGATCGTGCTCTCCTTTGAGAAGTCCAGTCGCTATTGCGCGGCGTTCATCGTCGCGGCTGCCGTTGCGCTGGTGATGACTGCGGGGGGCACATTTCCCGGTCGACGGCGACTTCGCGCTATCAAACGATGGGTCGCGGGCCGTGAGATTGATCGGGCGAAGGCATTGGAAGACACGTACCTCTGGAATCGCGAGAGTGATGTGCGATCGATGGCGTTGCTACCTGCTTCGGTGGTGGTGCTCTTGATATCTGTCGGTGTGGTCGCCGGCGCTGATGGATCGCGCCGGCTGATTCAGTACGGCGTCGTCGGCGTCGCCGCGGGAATTTCCCTGGCGTTCATCGGTACGCACAACAACGGGGAAGCGGCCCTTCGGCCGGTGCGGGCGGCACTGGCCGGTGACTCGGAAATCGGCGACTACCTGCCGCGATCACGTCCGACGTTCGCTGCATGGCTGGGCCTGTCTATCGGGAGCTCGATCTTCACGTTTGCAGTGATGGCCGCGATGGTGGCGATGGCATTCAACCGGGGTAGCCAGAGTCCGGTACTCGCCGTTGTGATCGCCGGCGCGTTGACGCTTGTGATTGGGGTACCGATCACGGTCTTTGCGATGCTTTCGCCGACGTTTCGGCCGATTCGCGACCTCGCCGACGCAACCGAGCGCGTGGCGGCCGGCGACTACAGCCAGCGTCTGCCAGTGGTTCAAGACGACGATCTGGGGGTGCTGGTCGCGTCGTTCAACCGGATGCAATCGGGTTTGGCTGAGCGGCAACGACTTCAGGCTGCGTTCGGGACCTATGTCGACCCTAGCCTGGCCGCCCGCCTACTCGAACAGGGTGATGATGTCTTCACCGGTGAGCGCCGCGAAGTGACGATGATGTTCATCGACATCCGTGACTTCACCCCGTACTCGGCAGCTCACACCGCCGAAGAGACGGTGGCCCGCCTCAACGCTCTGTTCGAGATCGTCGTGCCCGCAGTCGTCGACGCCGGCGGCCACGTCAACAAGTTCCTCGGCGACGGCGCACTCGCTGTCTTCGGAGCGCCGAACGACCTCGCCGATCACGCCGACGCGGCATTGTCTGTCGCGCTGTCTATTCAAGGCGCGGTCACCGAGCGGTTCGGCGGAACGCTACGGATCGGCATCGGGATCAACACCGGCGTCGTGATCGCAGGCACCATCGGCGGAGGTGGGAAGCTCGAGTTCACCTTGATCGGTGACGCGGTGAACGTCGCGGCCCGCGTCGAGCAACTCACCAAGACGACGCTCGATCCGATCCTGCTGACCCAACAGTCCGTGAACGCGCTGACCTCACAACCGCCCGGACTGATCCAGCGGGGATCGCATGCATTGAAAGGAAAATCGACCGCGATTCAGGTCTTCGGGTTCGACCAGCGGATCGGGGTGTAGCTCTCAGCGCCTGCGCTGGCGGGCGATCTCGGCCAGCACCACGCCGGCAGCGACAGATGCGTTCAGCGACTCCGTCGGCCCGGCCATCGGAATCGATACCACCGCATCGCAATTCTGGCGCACCAGCCGTGAGAGCCCCTTGCCCTCCGAGCCGACCACCAGCACCAGCGGCCCTGAGCCGTCGAACTCGTCGAGCGTGGTGTCGCCCTCGGCGTCGAGCCCGATCACCTGAACACCGGCGTCGGCCCAATCCTTCAGCGTGCGATTGAGATTCGTCGCACGCGCCACCCGCACGCGGGCGGCTGCACCCGCACTGGTGCGCCACGCGACGGCGGTCACCGACGCCGAGCGCCGCTGCGGAATCAGCACGCCGTGGCCGGCGAACGCCGCCACCGACCGCACGATCGCACCCAGGTTGCGCGGATCGGAGATGTTGTCCAGCGCCACCAGCAGAGCGGGTTCGTGGTCGGACGTCGCCGCGGCCAGCAGATCATCGGGGTGGGCGTAGGCATAGGGCGGTACCTGCAGGGCGATGCCCTGGTGTAACCCGTTGGCGCTCAAGCGGTCCAGATCGTGGCGCGGCACCTCGAGGATCGGGATGCCGCGGTCGGCCGCGATGGTCACCGACTCGGTGAGCCGCTCGTCGGCCTCGGCGCCCAGCGCCACGTACAACGCCGTCGCCGGGGCGTTCGCCCGCAAGCATTCCAGCACCGGGTTACGGCCGAGGACAATCTCGGTCTCATCCGTCGGCTTGGAGGTCCTGCGTTGCGTCTGCTTGGCGGCAGCGGCGGCACGGCGGGCCGCCGGATGTCCCTTCCGCGCCGCAGCCGGCGGGGTGGCACCGCGCCCCTCCAGTCCGCGGCGGCGCTGCCCACCGGAACCGACGGTCGGGCCCTTCTTGGTGCCTTCCTTGCGAATCGCGCCGCGGCGCTTGGAGTTTCCGGCCATTACTTGTCGCCTTCGTCGCGTAGCGCCCACTGCGGTCCGTCGGCGGTATCGGTGACCTCGATGCCGGCTTCCTTCAGCCGGTCGCGGATCTCATCGGCCAGCGCCCAGTCCCGGGTCTGGCGGGCGCCGTCCCGGCGGTTGAGCTCGGCACGCACCAGCACGTCAACGGCAGCCAGGGCCGCGGACGTCTCGTCACGGGTCTCCCACCGCTCGTCGAGCGGGTCGCAACCGAGAATGCCCATCATCGAACGGATTTGGCGCGCCTTTGCCAGCGCGGTCTCGTGGTCACCGGCTTCGAGTGCCCGGTTGCCATCGGCGCGCGCGCTGTGCACCTCGGCCAGCGCTGCGGGCACGGCGAGGTCGTCGTCGAGTGCGGCGGCGAACTTCTCGGTCCAGGTGTCCGGCACCACGGCGCCCACGCGGGTGCGGACCCGGTGCAGGAAATCCTCGATGCCGGTGTAGGCCTTCACCGCATCCTGCAGGGCGTTCTCGGAGAACTCCAGCATCGACCGGTAGTGCGCACTTCCCAGGTAGTAGCGCAGCTCCGCGGGCCGGACCCGTTGCAGCACAGCGGGAATCGCCAGAACATTGCCCAGCGATTTACTCATCTTCTCCCCACCCATGGTGACCCAGCCGTTGTGCAGCCAGTACCGGGCGAAGCCGTCGCCCGCGGCACGTGCCTGGGCGATCTCGTTCTCGTGGTGCGGGAAGACCAAATCCATTCCACCGCAATGGATGTCGAATTCAGCACCGAGGTATTCGTGAGCCATCGCCACGCATTCGGAGTGCCAGCCGGGCCGGCCCGCTCCCCACGGTGTCGGCCATGACGGCTCGCCGGGCTTGGCGCCCTTCCACAGGGTGAAGTCACGCTGATCGCGCTTACCGGTCGCCACACCCTCGCCCTGGTGCACGTCGTCGATCTTGTGCCCGGAGAGCTTGCCGTACTCGGGGAAGCTCTGCACGTCGAAGTAGACGTCACCGGCGCCGGTGTAGGCGTGGCCGGTGTCGATCAGGCGCTCGATGAGCTCGACGATCTGGGTGATGTGTCCGGTCGCGCGCGGCTCCGCCGACGGCGGCAGCACGCCCAAAGCGTCATAGGCCGCCGAGAACGCGCGCTCGTGGGTGGCCACCCACTCCCACCACGGCCGGCCGGCGTCAGCAGCCTTGGTGAGAATCTTGTCGTCGATGTCGGTGACGTTGCGGATGAACGCGACATCGAAACCCTTGGCCATCAACCAGCGGCGCAGCACGTCAAAGGCCACGCCACTGCGGACATGTCCGATGTGGGGCAGGCCCTGCACGGTGGCGCCGCACAGATAGATCGACGCGTGCCCGGGCCGGATCGGCGCGAAGTCGCGCACGGCACCGCTGTAGGTGTCGTGGAGTCGCAAGGTGCCGGTCACGACGCGCCAGCTTACCGGCCTGAACGGCTCACTCAGGCATCGAGGCGGACCCGGCCACCACCAGCGCCGTGGCGATGGCCGCCATCCCCTCGCCGCGGCCCGTCAACCCCAGCCCGTCGGTGGTGGTCGCCGACACCGACACCGGCGCGCCCAGCAGCCCGGAAAGCAACCGCTGAGCCTCCTCCCGGCGTGGGCCCACCTTCGGGCGGTTGGCGACGACCTGGACCGCGGCGTTGCCGACGGTGAATCCCGCGGCGGTGAGCAGTTCGCGGACATGTTCGAGCATCCGGGCGCCGGTCACACCGCGCCACTGCGGCTGGTCCACCCCGAACACCGTGCCCAGATCACCAAGCCCCGCGGCCGAGAGCAGGGCATCGCACAGCGCGTGTACGGCGACGTCACCGTCGGAGTGTCCGGAGCAGCCGTCGGCGCCGTCGAACAACAGGCCCAGCAGCCAGCAGGGCCGGCCGGACTCGATCGGATGGACGTCGGTACCCAACCCGACCCGGGGGATCGTCATGAGCTCAACAGCGCTTGCGCCAGCTGGAGATCCAACGGGGTGGTGATCTTGAAGGCCAGGGTGTCACCGGCGACGGTGTGTACCGGGGTGCCCAGGTACTCCACCAGCGAGGCGTCATCGGTGACGGCGGCGCCACCGGCACGCTCGTAGGCCCGGCGAAGCAGCGTGGTTTCGAATCCCTGCGGGGTCTGCACGGCACGCAGCCCGGACCGCTCGGGCGTCCCGAGCACCGCGCCGTTGGCGTCGACAGCCTTGATGGTGTCAGTCACGGGCAGGACCGGGATGACCGCTCGCAGACCCTCGCGAAGGGCGGCGACCACCCGCCTGATCTGTTCGACCGGCGTCAGCGGACGGGCGGCGTCGTGCACGAGAACGAATTCCGGATCGCCGATCGCATCCAGTGCACGCCGGACGGTTTCCGGACGCTCCGGACCGCCCGCGACGACCGTGGCACGGCCGTCGAGCAGCAGTTTGGTTTCGTCGACCCGGTCGGCCGGGGCGGCCACCACCACTCGGTCGATCACGCCGGAGGCCAGCAGCCCGTCCACGGCGCGTTCGAGCATGGTTTGGCCACCGAGATCCACGAAAGCTTTCGGGATACCCGCGCCCAGCCGTTCACCGGAACCAGCGGCCGTGACGACCGCGACCGTGTCCGACACCGAACCCCTCAGGGGAGTCAGGACGCGGCGGCGAGCGCCTCGTCGAGAATGATCGTGGCCTTCTCGTCGTCGGTGTTCTCAGCGAGGGCCAGCTCGCCGACAAGGATCTGCCGAGCCTTGGCCAGCATGCGCTTCTCGCCCGCCGACAGACCACGCTCCTGATCCCGGCGCCACAGGTCGCGAACGACCTCGGCGACCTTGTTCACGTCGCCGGAGGCCAGCTTCTCGAGATTGGCCTTATAGCGGCGCGACCAGTTGGTCGGCTCCTCGGTGTGCGGCGCGCGCAGAACCTGGAACACCTTGTCGAGGCCCTCCTGGCCGACAACGTCGCGGACGCCGACATATTCGGCATTGTCAGCGGGAACTCGGACAGTGAGGTCGCCCTGGGACACCTTCAGAACGAGGTATTCCTTCTGTTCGCCTTTGATGGTCCGGGTTTCAATGGCCTCGATCAACGCAGCACCGTGGTGTGGATAGACAACGGTGTCTCCGACCTTAAAAATCATCAGTTTCGAGCCCCTTTCACACTGCAATGTTAGCACGGGGGCCGACAGCGTGCGGAACAACGATGCAGGTCAGGGGCACCATAGGTGAAGAGTGGGGGTTGACAAGGTGACGAAAGCGTGCAACGCGGGCCCCCGCAATGACGTCGAAGACACTGCTCAGCACACCCCGCCTGGGCCGCCGTCGCGGACTTCTTCGCCCCACCTCGTGAACCCTCAGCTACCGCCTCGCCGCGCCACCTACTACTGTGCATAGTCGAACGCGGCGGCGCTTGTGCGCCGTCCACACGGGCCGAGCAGGAGGCTGTTGTGAACCGCTTGACGAATCGCCTCGTCGCCGCATCCGCTGGCCTTGCCGCCTGCGGCCTGATCCTGACGGGGTGCGGTACGGGCCAGATCTCGCAGACCGCCGATCAACAGTCGGCCGTCAACGGCGCGACTGCCAATGTCGCGAACATCGCCCTGCGCAATGTCCACATCCAGGCAGTGCAGACCGGTGACTCACTGAAGCCCGGCCGCGCCGTCGCGTTGATCTTCGCCGCGGCAAACATCTCCCCGGACACCAACGACAAGCTGGTCAGCATCAGCTCCGAGGTGGGATCGGTCGCGCTGACGGGTAACACGTCGATCCCGGCCGGCAGCTCGCTGATCGTCGGCAGCGCCGACGGCCAGCCCGAAGCGGCGCCGATGGGCACTGCGCAGCCGGCCAAGGCGGAGGTCACCCTCAGCCAGCCGATCACCAACGGAATGACGTACGGCTTCACGTTCAACTTCGAGAAGGCCGGCCAGGCGACCGTCCAGGTGCCGATTTCGGCGGGTGGCGCAGAGCGGCAGGGCGAGCCCGCCGGCCACGAGTGAGCTGACACGGGCCGCGAATCCGCGGATCTGTCAGACCGACCCGATAGCGTCACGGCGTGGCCAAGGCGCGTTCGCAATATCGCTGTTCGGAATGCCGCCATGTCATGGCCAAATGGGTTGGCCGCTGCCCTGAGTGCGGAACCTGGGGCACCGTCGACGAGGTAGCCGCCGCGAGTGCCGCCGGCAGTACCGCGCAGCGCGCGGTCGTGCCCTCCTCCCCCGCCGTGCCGATCAGCTCCATCAATCCGGACCGCACCCGCCACTTCCCCACCGGCGTGGACGAACTCGACCGGGTACTCGGCGGCGGTGTGGTGCCCGGCTCGGTCAGCCTGCTCGCCGGTGATCCCGGGGTCGGCAAGTCCACGCTGCTGCTCGACGTGGTGCACCGGTGGGCGGCATCGGGCCGGCGGGCGCTGTACGTCTCCGGCGAGGAGTCGGCCGGCCAGATCCGGATGCGGGCGGAGCGGACCGGTTGCACCCATGACGAGGTGTTCCTGGCTGCGGAAACCGACGTCAACACCGTGCTCGGCCACATCGACGCGGTGCAACCCAGTCTTGTGGTGGTCGATTCGGTGCAGACGATGACCGCCGGGGACACCGACGGTGTGGTCGGCGGGGTCACTCAGGTTCGCGCGGTGACGACGGCGCTGACCGCCGCGGCCAAATCGAGCGGTGTGGCGCTGCTGTTGGTCGGTCACGTCACCAAGGACGGTGCGATCGCCGGGCCGCGATCGCTGGAGCATCTGGTGGACGTGGTGCTGCACTTCGAAGGTGACCGAAACTCCACCCTGCGGATGGTCCGCGGTGTCAAGAATCGCTTCGGCGCCTCCGACGAGGTCGGCTGTTTCATCTTGCAGGACAACGGGATTCAGGGCATCTCCGATCCTTCCGGGTTGTTCCTCGACGACCGGCCCAACCCGGTGCCCGGCACCGCGGTGACCGTCGCGCTCGACGGCAAACGTCCGCTGATCGGCGAGGTGCAGGCGCTGCTGGCCTACCGCCCCGAAAACGCGCCGCAGCGCCGCGCGGTCAGCGGCGTGGACAGTTCCCGCGCGGCGATGATCGCCGCGGTGCTCGAGCGGCGGGCCAGTCTGAAGGTCAGTGCCACCGACATCTATCTGTCCACCGTCGGCGGAATGCGGTTGACCGATCCCTCCTCGGACCTGGCGGTCGCGATGGCGATGGCGTCGGCCTACGCCGATCTGCCGCTGCCCACCACCACCGTGGTGATCGGCGAGGTCGGGCTGGCCGGCGACTTGCGACGGGTCACCGGGATGGACCGCCGGCTGGCCGAGGCGGCCCGCCTGGGCTTCACCGAGGCGCTCGTGCCGGTCGGATGCGGCGCGGTCCCCAAGGGCTTCAAAGCCATCGAATCGGCGACCATCGGCGACGCGCTGCGCTCGATGTTGTCGATCGCGAAACGGCCCTACGACAAGGTCGTTACGCAACTTCGGCGGGAGGGGTCGAGTAACGACCTCGACGCAGTGGACAATAAGTGGCTGTGAGCACCGTCAACGGGGTCAACGGCTCTGCGCAGCCGACGGCCGCCACGCTGCGCGAGACCATCGGGCGGCTGGCGCCGGGCACGGCCCTGCGCGACGGCCTTGAGCGCATTCTGCGTGGTCGCACGGGCGCGCTGATCGTGCTCGGTTATGACGAGCGGGTGGAAACGATCTGCGACGGCGGGTTCTCCCTCGATGTCCGGTTCGCGCCGACCCGGCTGCGTGAGCTGTCGAAGATGGACGGCGCCGTCGTGTTGTCCACCGACGGCAGCCGGATCGTGCGCGCCAACGTCCAGCTGGTGCCCGATCCGACGATCCCCACCGACGAGTCCGGAACCCGGCACCGCTCCGCCGAGCGCACCGCGATCCAGACCGGCTATCCGGTGGTCTCGGTCAGCCACTCGATGAACATCGTCACCGTGTACGTCGCCGGCGAACGCCACGTGGTCGCCGACTCGGCGACCATCCTGTCGCGGGCCAACCAGGCGATCGCGACGCTGGAACGCTACAAAGCTCGCCTCGACGAGGTGTCCCGGCAGCTGTCCACCGCCGAGATCGAAGACTTCGTCACCCTGCGCGACGTGATGACCGTGGTGCAGCGGCTGGAGATGGTCCGGCGTATCGGGCTCGAAATCGATTATGACGCAGTCGAACTCGGCACCGACGGCCGGCAGCTGCGGCTGCAGCTCGAGGAACTGCTCGGCGGCAACGACACCGCGCGCGAGCTGATCATGCGCGACTATCACGCCAACCCCGACCCGCCGTCGAAGGCTCAGGTCGCCTCGACGCTGGCCGAACTGGACTCGCTGTCCGACACCGAGCTGCTGGACTTCACCGCGCTGTCGCGGGTGTTCGGCTACCCCTCCACGGCCGAGGCACAGGATTCGGCACTCAGCGCCCGCGGCTATCGCGCGATGGCCGGCATCCCGCGCCTGCAGTTCGCTCACGTGGACCTGTTGGTGCGCCGCTTCGGATCCCTGCAGGGGCTGCTGGCCGCCAGTGCCACCGACCTCCAGTCGGTCGAAGGCATCGGCGCGATGTGGGCACGCCACGTCCGCGAGGGTTTGTCGCAGCTGGCCGAGTCGACGATCGCCGACCGGCTGGTCTAGCCGACGAGTCAGCCGGCCGGAGCCGGTGCCGGCGGCGGGGCCTCACCCGGCGCTCCGGCAGGCACCTGCTGACCGGCCGCAGGCGCGGCGCCCGGCGGCGGCGCGTCGGCCAGGATGAACGGCACGGTGGCCGAACGCAGATTGCCCAGCTGGACCACGAGGTTGTAGGTGCCGGGTCCGATCGGCTGACGGGGCAGCGGGCACTGCGGTGCGGAGCCCATGCCGGTCCAGGTGACCTCGGTGGTCACCTGCTCACCCGGGTTGAACGTCTTGACCAGCGTCTCGTTCGACGGCGCGCAGTCCAGGTTCGACCACAACCGCTTGCCGTCCAGCGAGTAGACGTAGGCGGCCAGCACGGCGGCGCCGACGTCACGCTTGCAGGCCACCAGACCGATGTTGGTGACGACCATCGTGAACTTCGGCTGATCACCGATCGCGTACTGCGGTTGGTTGGTGATGCCCTTGACCGCCAGGTTGGAGTCCGGGCAGTCGTCGCCCTCCTTGAGCACCGGCGGCGGCATGACGGCCTCGGTGGGCGTCGGCGCTACCGAGGCCGCGACCGGGCCCGACGGGCCGGCCGCAGGCGGCGGCGGCGCGACAACGGGAGTCTTGTTCTCCGGCTGCGGGTTCTGCGGTTGGGCCGCGGAAGTGGGCTTCGCGCCGCTCTTCGAATCCGAGCCACCGCTGAAGATGATGAAGGCCACCCCGACGACGATTGCGGTAACTACCGCGACGATGCCGATCGCGAGGGCACGGCGTCGCCAATAGATTTGCGAGGGTAGAGGTCCACGCGGTTCCAGATCCAGATCCAGCACGTTTCCACGGTAAGGCCAGGTCACCGCGAGTTGTCCGACCCCGCTCGGCGTGTCGCCTTGTTAGCTAGCTGGAAAAGTGGTTATTCGCCGATATCGCCGAGGTGTTCACGCAGCACGACTTTGCCGTCGGCGAGGTGATACGTGAGGCCCACGATGGCCAATGTGCCGGCGGCGACCCGCTCAGAAATCAGAGCCGACCGCGACATCAGCTGCGAACCGGTCTCGATGACGTGGCGGGCCTCGAACTCGTCGACGCGCTCGAGCCCCTCTCGGCGGCCGGCCAGGATCGACGGGGTGACCCGCTCGACGATGTCGCGGATATAGCCCCCGGGGATTTCTCCGTCATCGAGCGCGTTCAAGGTCGCCTGCACCGCACCGCAGCTGTCATGGCCGAGAACGGCGATCAGCGGGACGTTGAGCACGCCGACCGCGTACTCGATGGAACCGAGCACCGCGGAATCGATGACGTGGCCCGCGGTGCGCACCACGAACATGTCGCCGAGGCCCTGGTCGAAGATCAGCTCGGCGGCGACCCGGCTGTCACCGCAGCCGAAAAGGACCGCGGTCGGGGTCTGACCTGCCGCCAGTCGCGCGCGGTCCTCGATGCTCTGGCTGGGATGCTGTGGCTGGCCGGCGACGAATCGCTCGTTACCCTCTTTGAGTGCCTTCCAAGCTGTTATCGGGCTGGTGTTCGGCATGGCGACCATTCTGCCTTGTCTTTCGCCTCAGGTTTCTATGAGTCCCATTAGTGCTGAACTCGTCGACTGGTACGGGCGTGCGCGTCGCGACCTGCCGTGGCGCAAACCGGACGTGACGGCGTGGCAGATCCTGGTGAGCGAGTTCATGCTGCAGCAGACTCCGGTCGCGCGGGTCGCGCCGATCTGGCTGGACTGGATCGCCCGCTGGCCGACCCCGTCGGCGACGGCGGCGGCCAGTGCCGCGGACGTGCTGCGGGCCTGGGGCAAGCTCGGCTATCCCCGGCGGGCCAAGCGCCTGCACGAGTGCGCGATCGCGATCGCCACCGAGCATGACGACCGGGTGCCCGACGACGTCGAGGTGCTGCTGACGCTGCCCGGTGTCGGTTCCTACACCGCCCGGGCGATCGCGTGTTTCGCCTATCAGCAGAGCGTGCCGGTGGTCGACACCAACGTGCGACGCGTCGTGGCACGCGCGATCCACGGTTTGGCCGATGCCGGAAATCCCTCTGCGACAAGCGATATGGCTGATGTGGCGGCGCTGATGCCGAACGATGATACGGCGCCGGTGTTTTCGGCCGCATTGATGGAGCTCGGTGCGACCGTGTGCACGGCCCGTGCACCCAAGTGCGGGGTGTGCCCGTTGAGCGTGTGTGCCTGGCGCGCAGCCGGGCATCCGCCCGCCACCACCGCGCCGCGGCCCGCCCAACGCTATGCCGGCACCGATCGGCAGGTTCGCGGCAAGTTGTTGGATGTGTTGCGCACCAGCAGTTCTCCGGTACTGCGAGAGCAGCTGGACGTGGTGTGGCTGACCGACACCGCGCAGCGCGACCGCGCGCTGGACTCGCTTCTGGTGGACGGATTGGTGGAACAGACGGCCGACGGGCGGTTCGCGCTGTGCGGTGAGGGCGACTAAGCGGATCGCGCGAAGCGACGCCGGTAGTCCGACGGCGTGACGCCGACGATGCGGCGGAAGTGGTGACGCAGCAGCGTGGCATTGCCGAAGCCGGCCCGCTCGGCGATGCGGTCGACGTCCAGGTCGGTTTCCTCGAGCATCCGGCGGGCGTAGAGCACCCGCTGATCGGTCACCCACTGCATCGGTGTGGTGCCGGCCTCCTCGACGAAACGCCGCGCAAACGTGCGCGCCGACATGTTGGCCCGCTTGGCCATGCTCGCCACCGTATGCGGCTTGTCAAGGTTGGACAGGATCCAATCCAGTTGCGGGGCAAAGCCTTCCGAACATCGCGCCGGGATCGGCTGCTCGATGTACTGGCGCTGGCCACCGTCGCGCTGCGGGGGTACCACCATCCGGCGGGCGATGATGTTGGTGACCGCGCTGCCGAGTTCTCGGCGCACCAGATGCAGGCACGCGTCGATACCGGCGGCGGTGCCGGCACTGGTCACCAGATCGCCGTCGTCGACGAATAGCACGTTGCGGTCGACGATCGCGGTGGGATAGCGCTGCGCGAGGTCGTCGGCATGCATCCAATGCGTCGTACAGCGTCGCCCGTCGAGCAGGCCCGCCTCCCCCGCGACGAACGCGCCGGAGCACACGGTGAGGATCGTCGACCCCGACGCATGGGCTGCCCGCAGCGCTTCCAGCGCCTCGGGCGGGTAGGCCTCGACGGGGCCGGTAACGGCCGATACCGCCACCACGTCCGCACCCATCAGGGCGTCGAAGCCGTGATGGGGTACCAGCGATGCGCCGACGCTGGTGCGCAACGGCTTGCCCGCCTGCGGGCCGCACACCTTGAAATCGAAGTTCGGAACGCCGTCCGCGGTTCGGTCGATGCCGAAGACCTCGCAGACCACGCCGAACTCAAAGACAGCGACGCCCTCCAGGACCAACGCCGAGACGCTCTTCAGAGGCATGGCAGGATTTTATCTCATGTGGTCAGTGCTGCCACTGCTGGCGGGATCTTTCCCCGCGAAGCATTACTGCCATGACCGCATTGATCGCATTCTTGCTTCTGGCCCTGCTGGCGGTCGGCGTGAGCAGACTGCGTCTGCACGCCGGCCAATTCCGGCTGAGCGCACCGATGGTCGGTCCGCTCTTCGTCGACGGCGGCGACGCCGACGAGCGCCGGGTCAACCATGACCTCGACGCCGTCCGCACCCGGTTCGAGCAGCACCCGACGTGGCCGTCGTCAGGCGTCCTCGGAGAGCGTCGCTAGGAACGACTCGACGGCGTCCCGGTATTGCTCCGGGGCGTCGTCGTGGACGAGGTGGCCCGCGCCCGGCACGTGGACGTAGCGGGCCGACGCACCGGCCAGTTCGGCCATCCGGCGCATCTGCCCCGGCGGCGCCACCGAGTCCCCCGCCTCGATCAGCAACACCGGCGCGCTGACCGACTGCCACTGCTGCCAGTAGTCCCGAAGGCCCCACTGCCCCGCGATCTCAAGCCAGCGGGCGGGCCGGCCGTGCAATCGCCAGCCGGTCGCGGTCCGGTCGAACGCCTCCAGGAAATAGCGCCCCGCGACGGGCCCGAACTCGTCGAAAACTTGCTCGGCAGTGGAGTATTCGACCGGCAGGGCGTGCACCCACGGCTCCCAGGCGCCGGTGGTGCGGCCGACGAAGTCCGGTGCCATGTCCTCCACCACCAGTGCCCTCACCAGTTCCGGGCGCTGCGCGGCCAGACACCAGGAGTGCAGACCACCCATCGAATGCCCGATGAGCACCGCGGGCGCGCCGAGGCTCGCCACGGCATCGCCCAGGTCGGCCACGAAGCGTTCGGTACTGACCGGCTCCGAATCCTCGACGTCGCGACCGCGGTGCCACGGTGCGTCGTAGGTGAACACCGACCCGAATCGGGTCAGCCACGGCACCTGCCGCGACCAGGTGGTGCCGCGGCCCATCAGGCCGTGGACCAGGACGATGGGGCGTCCGTCGCCACCGCGATGGGTCAGCGCGTGGGTGCTCACCGGTTCATCTTGCGCGGTCGGCCACCGGCCCGGACGGGCGCGGTAGCCTTGCGCCATGTCCGTGGTGAAGATCAACGCAATCGAGATTCCGCCGGGTGCCGGCCCCGAGCTGGAGAAGCGGTTCGCCAACCGTGCCCACGCCGTAGACAACCAGCCCGGCTTCCTCGGCTTCCAATTGCTGCGGCCGGTCAAGGGCGAGGACCGCTACTTCGTGGTGACCACGTGGGAGTCCGAAGAGGCTTTCCAGGCCTGGGCGACCGGACCGGCGATCCACGCGCACGCCGGTGAGCGCGCCAATCCGGTGGCCAAGGGTGCCCATCTGCTCGAGTTCGAGGTTGTGTTGGACGTTGCCGGGACCGGCTCCAAGGCTTAGCGCACGCCGGGTGCGCCGGCGCGCGGTGGCCATCGCCACCGTGATCGCATCAGCCGCCACCCTGGCAACCAGTTGCACACCGGCGCCTGCGCCGCCGGCCAATGCCGGCGCGGGTGTTCGCATCGACCTCAACACCCCGCAGGGGGTGCGGGCCAAGCAGGTCATGGACATGCTGAACTCCGACTGGCCCATCGGGAACGAGAGCGTCAAGACGCTGGCCACCCCGGACTTGGTGGATCCCGTCGCCCACACCATGGACTCGCTGTGGTGGGACCGGCCCTACACGCTGGCCGGGGTCGAAGTCGGCGCCAATGTCGCCACGCTGCATCTGCTGACGTCGTACGGCGCCCGCCAGGACATCGACCTGCGCATCGGCGACGACACCTTCGTCAGCCGCTTCGTCGTCACCACCGAGAGGCCCAAGATCGATTCATGGCAGGACGTCGACACCGCACTGAGCCGCACC
Organism: Mycolicibacterium pallens; assembly: GCF_019456675.1. Taxonomy (NCBI): domain Bacteria; kingdom Bacillati; phylum Actinomycetota; class Actinomycetes; order Mycobacteriales; family Mycobacteriaceae; genus Mycobacterium; species Mycolicibacterium pallens. The sequence goes on from NZ_CP080333.1 coordinate 5,369,738, forward strand.
GGCGCCCGCTACTCATGGCAGGTCTCGAAGGTCAACGACGGCCGCTGCGAAAAGGTGGCGGGCACCAACACCTCCGAACCCCTGCCGCTGGCTTCGATATTCAAGACCTATGTGCTGTATGCGGTCGAAACTGCCATCACCGCAGGTACTTTGAAGTGGGATGACAAGCTCACCATCACCGCCGAGCTGAAGAAACTCGGCTCGTCGGGCTTCGACAAGCTGCCGCCCGGTTCGCAGATCACCGTCCGTGAGGCCGCGGGCAAGATGATCTCCACGAGCGACAACATGGCCACCGACATGCTGATCGGGCGCCTGGGCACGCCCGCCATCGAGGCGGCTCTGGTCGCCGCCGGACATCACGATCCCGCGAGCATGAAGCCGTTCCCCACCATGCGGGAGCTGTTCGCCATCGGCTGGGGCAATCCCGATGTGCGCGAGCAATGGAAGACAACAGCGCCCGCGAATCGGGGAAACCTGCTGCACGACGCGGACACTCGCCCCTACGACCCCGATCCGTATCGCTCGCACACCCCCGCCTCGACATACGGCGTGGAGTGGTATGGCAACGCCGAGGACATCTGCCGCGTGCACGCCGCCCTGCAGCGGGGCGCCATCGGTCCGGCCGCCCCGGTCAAGGATGTGATGTCCGAAGCCGCCGGCATCGACCTCGACCACGCCGAGTGGCCCTATATCGCCGCGAAGGCCGGAAACCTGCCCGGGGAAATGACATTCAGCTGGTACGCCGTGGACCGCACCGGTCAGGCATGGGTGGTCAGCTTCCAGTTCAACTGGCCGCGCTTCCACAGCGCCAACGCCGGTGGGTGGGCGATGACGATCATCAAACAGGTCTTCGGGCTACTGCCCCGCTACCGCTGATCGCAGTGTCCAGCCCGTTCCCCGGTGGTGCAGGCTGGTGCTGCTGGCCGGTGCAATGTCGATGCGCCAGAACGACTTCGGCGGCGCATCCAGCGCGGTGAGAATCGCGGCGCGGATCACCGCGGGGTGGGTGAACGCGACGGTGCGGCCCGGTGTGCGGGCCACGTCAGCCAGCCAGCCGCGCACACGGGCGATCAGCTCGACGATGGATTCGCCGTTGTGCGGGCAGCTTTCGGGTTCGGTGAGCCATTGGGTGAGCTCGACCGGCTGCACCCGGTCGAGGCCGAGACCACGCCAGACACCGCACCCCAGATCGGCCAGCCGCGGTTCGACAGCCGGGGTCAGGCCGAGCGCCTCGGCGGTCTGGATGGCCCGGATCTCAGGCCCACACAGCACCGCGTCGGCGACGCCCACGTCGAGGCCGTCGAGTTGCCGTCGGCCCAGTGCGTTGAGTTCTTCGTCGATCGGAAATCGCCCGGCCGCCATGGCATCGGTCATGGCGTGCGACACCAGGGTCAGCCCGACGACCTCACTCACGCAGCGATGAGCTCCTGCTGCTTGTGCTCCAGCAGCCGGTGCATCAGTGCGGCGAACACCGCACCGAGCGTCACCCACATCACGACCTGGGTGCCCAACGAATACAGCCGGAACTCGTAGAGCAGGTCCGCGGGGAAATGGTCAGGCGTCTCGTCGATCGTCGGCAGCACCAGCATGACCACTGCCACCGCGACGACATAGCCACCCGCGGCGATCAACGTCGCGTTCCAACCGTCCAGCCGCCCTGCGATCCTGCGCCGCACGACGACCGCCGCGACGAACAACGCCGCCGACAGCACCACCATCAGCAGATAGAGCAGGGTCCGCTGCCGGATCGTTTCCTCGAGGCTGACCGCAGGTGGGTTCGGCGGATACTTCAGCGCCGGAACTAGGTACAGGCACACCAGCATCGAACCGGCGATCCGGGCCGCCAGCGGACGCGCCGCGGCGTCGCTGAGGCGGCCGTAGACCACGGCGAACACCACAGCCATCAGCGCGCCCATGGCCACCGCGAAAGCCAAGACGCCGAAGCCCATACCGATGTTGCCCTGCACGCCACGGGTGAACAGCTCAACCCCGTGTTCGTGCGCCCCATGACTGTGCGACATCTCGTCTTCGAAGCCGATTGCACGATCGATCACCGGCTCCAAGAAGATTCGCGCGAAGACGAATGCGAGCAGGCCGGCAAGGGCGCCGACCAGAAGGCCGCGCCAGATTATTGACTTTTCCATGTGATGGAGTTGCTCAGTGGCAGGGGAAGCCGAGCAGATGGCGGGCGTCATGCACGAATTCGTGGACGTACATGTTGTCGCCGAACACCGAAGTGGCGCCCTGGTCGATACCGACGAAGTACAGCACCAGCAGCGCGAAGAAGGCGGTCAGCGAGAGCCAGGCGACAGCCTTGGCGGCCGACAGGTCGACGGCGCGGGCGCGGCTCTTGGTCTGCGGAGTGGTCATCGGTGTCCTTCCAGGGAACTACGCGTCCCAATAACGAACCTTGACGGGCCTCGGGTCTGACTGTCAACAGTGGCGCGACCGTTCTGGAATTTCACCAGATTCCTCGACTCGTCTCTTACACCGAGGATGCTATACCGGCATCTGCTCAGCCGGCGCCGTAACCCAGTTGCTGCGCGGTGTACTTGGCGGCGTCGGTGACCGGTACGGCCTGCACCGCGGTGCCGTAGGCGCAGATCTCGGTCCACACATCGCCGAGTTCGGTGGTGTCGAAACGCATTGCGACGATCGCGTTTCCGCCGCGATTGCGGGCCTCGCCCATCAGCCGGTTCATCGCCTCGTTGCGGCTTTCGGCGAGGTTCTTCGTCATGCCCTGCAGCTCCCCGCCGAACATGCTCTTGAAGCCCGCACCCATCTGGGCGAAGGCGTTGCGCGATCGCACGGTGAGGCCGAACACCTCACCGCAAACCCGCTGGATTTCCCAGCCCGGGATGTCGTTCGTGGTGACAACAAGCACGGCCAAGCCTTCCTCTGCATGCGAAACGGGCGACTACCCCGGTAGAGGGTAGCCGCCCGTTTCGTGCAGCGTCGTTATTCGCTGGCGGTGCCTGCGTTGGCCAGGTCCGCCTCGGCCGGCTCGGGGCGCTTGGGCCCACCGGTGAAGGTGAACTTCGCGTCCTCGCCGGCGCCTTCGCCGTCCCAGTTGTCCACGTCGACGGTGACCAGCTGGCCGGGGCCGACCTCCTCGAAGAGGATCTTCTCCGAGAGGGCATCCTCGATCTCGCGCTGGATGGTCCGCCGCAGCGGCCGGGCACCCAGCACCGGGTCGAAGCCCCGCTTGGCCAGCAAGGCCTTGGCCTTGTCGGTCAGCTCCATCTCCATGTCCTTGGTCTTCAACTGCTTGGACACCCGGCCCACCATCAGGTCGACCATGCGGATGATCTCGTCCTTGGTCAGCTGGTGGAAGACGATGATGTCGTCGATGCGGTTGAGGAACTCCGGACGGAAGTGCTTCTTGAGCTCGTCGTTGACCTTCTGCTTCATCCGCTCGTAGTTGTTCTCACCGCCACCCTGGGTGAAGCCGAGGCCGACCGCCTTGGAGATATCCGAGGTGCCCAGGTTCGAGGTGAAGATCAGCACGGTGTTCTTGAAGTCGACCGTGCGGCCCTGACCGTCGGTGAGACGACCGTCCTCGAGGACCTGCAACAGGGTGTTGTAGATCTCCTGGTGGGCCTTTTCGATCTCGTCGAACAGCACGACCGAGAACGGCTTGCGGCGCACCTTCTCCGTGAGCTGGCCGCCCTCCTCGTACCCGACGTATCCCGGAGGGGCACCGAACAACCGCGACGCGGTGAAGCGGTCGTGGAACTCGCCCATGTCGATCTGGATCAGCGCGTCGTCGTCGCCGAACAGGAACTCCGCCAGCGCCTTGGACAGCTCGGTCTTACCGACACCGGACGGGCCGGCGAAGATGAACGAGCCGGACGGCCGCTTGGGATCCTTCAGGCCGGCGCGGGTACGGCGGATGGCCTTCGAAACAGCACGGACGGCATCCTCTTGCCCGATGATCCGCTTGTGCAGCTCGTCCTCCATGCGCAGCAGCCGCGTGGTCTCCTCCTCGGTCAGCTTGAACACGGGGATACCGGTCCAGTTGCCGAGCACCTCGGCGATCTGCTCGTCGTCGACCTCGGCCACGACATCGAGATCGCCTGAGCGCCACTGCTTTTCACGCTCGGCACGCTGGGCGACCAGCTGCTTCTCGCGATCCCGCAGCGAGGCGGCCTTCTCGAAGTCCTGCGCGTCGATCGCGCTCTCCTTCTCCCGGCGCGCGTCGGCGATCTTCTCGTCGAACTCACGCAGGTCTGGCGGAGCGGTCATCCGGCGGATGCGCATCCGGGCGCCGGCCTCGTCGATCAGGTCGATCGCCTTGTCCGGCAGGAAGCGGTCGTTGATGTAGCGGTCGGCCAGGGTGGCCGCCGCGACCATCGCCGCATCGGTGATCGAGACCCGGTGGTGGGCCTCGTACCGGTCGCGCAGACCCTTGAGGATCTCGATGGTGTGCGCCACCGTCGGCTCACCCACCTGGACCGGCTGGAACCGGCGCTCCAGGGCGGCGTCCTTCTCGATGTACTTGCGGTACTCGTCGAGCGTGGTCGCACCGATCGTCTGCAGCTCACCACGAGCCAGCTTGGGCTTGAGGATCGACGCGGCGTCGATGGCGCCCTCGGCGGCACCCGCACCGACAAGCGTGTGCAGCTCGTCGATGAACAGGATGATGTCGCCGCGGGTGTTGATCTCCTTGAGCACCTTCTTGAGGCGTTCCTCGAAATCACCGCGGTAACGGCTGCCGGCCACCAGCGACCCGAGGTCGAGGGTGTAGAGCTGCTTGTCCTTCAGCGTCTCGGGAACCTCGCCGTGCACGATCGCCTGGGCCAGGCCCTCCACGACAGCGGTCTTACCGACGCCGGGCTCGCCGATCAGCACGGGGTTGTTCTTGGTGCGCCGGCTCAGCACCTGCATCACCCGCTCGATTTCCTTCTCGCGGCCGATGACCGGGTCGAGCTTGCCCTCCATGGCGGCCGCGGTGAGGTTGCGGCCGAACTGATCGAGGACCAGCGACGTCGACGGGTTGCCGGACTCGCCGCCGCGGCCACCGGTGCCGGCTTCCGCGGTCTCCTTGCCCTGGTAGCCGCTCAGCAGCTGGATGACCTGCTGGCGCACTCGGGTCAGTTCGGCACCCAGCTTGACGAGCACCTGGGCGGCCACACCTTCGCCCTCACGGATCAGGCCGAGCAGAATGTGCTCGGTGCCGATGTAGTTGTGGCCGAGCTGCAGCGCCTCGCGCAGGCTCAGCTCGAGCACCTTCTTGGCGCGTGGGGTGAAGGGGATGTGCCCGGACGGGGCCTGCTGGCCCTGACCGATGATCTCCTCGACCTGGCTGCGAACACCTTCCAGCGAGATGCCCAGCGACTCCAGTGACTTGGCGGCTACGCCTTCACCCTCATGAATAAGTCCCAACAGGATGTGCTCGGTGCCGATGTAGTTGTGGTTGAGCATCCGGGCCTCTTCTTGAGCCAGGACGACGACCCTGCGGGCACGGTCGGTGAATCTCTCGAACATCCTCGGTTACCTGCTCTCCATCACGATTAGGTACAGCGGTAGTCACCACGTACCTGTCGTCCACTCTAATGGGCGGTCGCAGAAGGCGTCCTCCCTTGCCACCCTTAACCGCGTTCCCTAGCGGTGCAGACCTAGCAGACCAACGCGGCAGAGCTGCGAATCGTTTCCGGTAACCACCGGTCAGCGCTTCGCCGCCAGCGAACGAGTGGACCGTCCGTGGCGGCGAGGGGCAAGCAGGTTAGCTGGAGGCTAGGTCGCCGCGTGGAACGCGTCGATGATGTCAGCGGGGATGCGGCCCCGGGTCGACACCTTGTGGCCGTTGCGGCGTGCCCACTCCCGGATCGCGGCGCTCTGCTCGCGGTCGATGCTGGCGCGCCCACGGCCGGCCGGACCCGAGCGACCGCGGCGACGGCCACCGACGCGGCGGCTGGCCTCGACCCACTGCTTGAGATCGTTGCGAAGTTTCTGAGCATTTTTTGAAGAAAGATCGATCTCATAGCTCACACCGTCGAGCGCGAATTCGACCGTTTCATCGGCTGCGCCCGCACCGTCGAAATCGTCGACGAGGGTCACGGTCACTTTCTTGGCCATTGCCTCACTGAATCCTTCTGCCTGCGCTCAACAACCCATTGTCGAGCGTCTACCCCATGGGCACCAATGTGCCACAGCAGACGAAATCGTTCAACGTAGATTGGATCGGCGCACTTCAGCCGTGTCGGCGAACAATCGGGAACAAAACTGTTTCGCGAATTGACAACCCGGTGAGTGCCATCAACAGACGATCGATCCCCATTCCGGTTCCGGTCGTCGGTGGCATCGCATACTCCATTGCCGCCAGGAAATCCTCGTCGAGTGCCATCGCCTCGTCGTCACCCGCAGCCGCCGCCCTGGCTTGGGCCTCGAAGCGTTCGCGCTGCACGATCGGATCGACGAGCTCGGAGTAACCAGTGGCCAACTCGAAACCGCGCACGTACAGATCCCACTTTTCGGTCACGCCAGGGATGCTGCGGTGCTGCCGGGTCAACGGTGTGGTCTCGACCGGGAAATCCTTCACGAATGCCGGGGCCCACAATGTGCTCCCGACGGTGTGCTCCCACAGTTCCTCGATGAGCTTGCCGTGCCCGTAACCGCGATCGTGCGGGATCTCCAGCCCGAGCCGGCCGGCAATACCGAGTAGATATTCCAGCGACGTGTCCGGGGTGATCTCTTCCCCGAGAGCTTCAGACAACGACGGGTACATTTGTAACGACGGCCATTCACCGTCGAAGTCATAGATTGTCCCGTCCGGCAATGATACTTGCCGTGCGCCGATCGCCTCGTCCGCAACTTCCTGAATAACTTCGCGGGTGACGATCGCCGAATCGTCATACGTTCCCCAAGCCTGATAAGTCTCGAGCATCGAGAATTCCGGCGAATGCGTCGAATCGATGCCTTCGTTTCGGAAGTTTCGATTGAGCTCGAAAACCTTCTCCAGACCCCCGACCACACACCGCTTGAGGAACAACTCGGGGGCGATTCGCAAGAACAGGTCGACGTCGAGTGCGTTGGAATGGGTGACGAACGGCCGTGCCGCCGCGCCACCGGCCAGTGTCTGCAGCATCGGAGTCTCGACCTCGAGGAACCCGCGGCGCTCCAGCGCATTGCGCACCGCACGGACCACCGCGATGCGTTGCCGGGCGATGGTGCGGGCCTCCGGACGCACGATCAGGTCGACGTAGCGCTGCCGCACGCGCGACTCTTCGCTCATCTCCTTGTGCGCGACGGGCAGTGGGCGCAACGCCTTGCTGGCCATCTGCCAGGAGTCGGCCATCACCGACAGTTCGCCACGACGGGAACTGATCACTTCACCGTGCACGAACACGATGTCGCCGAGATCGACCTCGGACTTCCAAGCCTCCAAGGCGGCCTCGCCCACCCCGGCCAGGCTGATCATCGCCTGCAACTGGGTGCCGTCGCCCTCCTGCAGCGTGGCGAAGCAGAGCTTGCCCGAGTTGCGCGCGAACACCACCCGGCCGGTGACGCCGACGATGTCGCCGGTGGTCGCGTCGGCTTCCAGGTCCGGATAGGCGGCGCGAATCTCGGCCAGCGAATGGGTGCGCGGCACCGAAACCGGATAGGGCTCTTTTCCGTCGGCCAAAAGCGCCTCACGCTTGCCCTGGCGAATCCGGAACTGCTCGGGGACGTCGGCGCCCGTGTGGTCGGTATCCGGAGTATCAGCAGAGCTCACGACGTGCCAGCTTAAATGAGGTCATGAGGTCCCTCCTAAACGCGGCGGCGGTGGCAGCCCTGGCCGGGCAACGAGTGGACTGGCGATTCAAGGGCCTGCCGGCCGCATGGTCGGGGCGCACCGTGGCGCAGATCTGTGCCGAATCCCCGGACCTGTTCGCCGCGGGCCCGCTTGGGCCGGTGTGCGTCCTTTATGACGAGGCGCTCCGGCACAACCTGGCCACGATGGCCGGCTGGTGTGCACGACACGGGGTCGAGCTGGCGCCGCACGGCAAGACGCACATGTCCCCGCAACTGCTGGCCCGGCAGTTCGAGGCGGGCGCATGTGCGGTGACCGCCGCGACCATCAGCCAGGTGCGCGCGTACCGGGCATTCGGGGTACGCGAGGTGGTACTGGCCAACGAGCTGGTGGATGTGGCGGGCCTCGCCTGGTTGGGCGCCGAGCTCGACAGCGATCCCGAGTTTCGGCTGATCTGCTGGGTGGATTCGGTGCGCGGGGTGGCGATGATGACCGAGGCGTTGCACGCGGTCGGTGCGCGGCGGCCGGTCGACGTCTGCGTCGAGCTCGGCGCGGTGGGAACCCGCACCGGTTGCCGCGACGACGCCTGCGTCGATGCCGTCGCCGACGCGGTGACGGCCAGCCCTCAACTTCGCCTGGTCGGGGTGGCCGGTTACGAGGCCGCACTGGGCCACGACGTGTCGGCCCCCGGCGTGAAGCGGGTGCGGGACTATCTGATGTGGGTGCGCGCGGTGGCGGCGCGGCTGGCACCCCGGTGCGTGGACATGGTCGTAACCGCCGGTGGCAGTATGCATTTCGACCTGGTGGCCGAGACGCTCACAGGTCCGTGGCGCACGATCCTGCGCAGCGGGGCGTACCTGACCAACGACGACGGGCTGTATCTGCGGACCTCACCGCTGACCAGGCCTGGGGCCGAGCCCGGCGGATTCGTGCCTGCGATCGGCGTGTGGGCACAGGTCTGCTCGCGGCCCGAGCCGGGCCTGGCACTGCTGACCATGGGCCGCCGCGACGTGTCGTTCGATCAGGATCTGCCTGTACCGCAACGGGTTCGGCGTGGCGCGGACTGGACCGACCTCGCCGGCTGCGAGGTGGTCAAGCTCAACGACCAGCATGCCTTTCTGCGGTTGTCGCCGGCGGCCGAGGATGTCGTCGAGGTCGGCAGCTGGATCGCGTTCGGGGTATCCCACCCGTGCACGGTGTTCGACAAGTGGCAGCTGATCCCGGTGCTCGACGGGCACGGCCGGGTGGTCGATCTGGTGCGGACGTTCTTCTAGCGGGCGGATTTGATCCGGCCGCGTTGGTTGTCGCGGTTGCGTTCGTAGACCATCCGCAGACCGTCGAGGGTCAGGTGCTGGTCGTAGTGCTGCACGGTGTGCAGGTCCGGCAGCATCACCGGCGCGGTGTGTCCGGTTGCGACGACGGCCACATCGGAGCCCGCGAATCCGTCGACGTCCTCCCGGATCCGGTTCACCAAACCGTCGACCAGACCGGCGAATCCGAACATGGCACCGGCCTGCATGCATTCCACGGTGTTCTTACCGACCACCGAGCGCGGCCTCGTCAGCTCGACGCGGCGCAGGGCCGCCGATCGTGCGGCCGCCGCATCCGAGGACACCTGGACACCGGGAGCGATTGCGCCACCGAGGAATTCGCCCTTCGCCGAGACGACGTCCACAACAATCGAAGACCCGAAGTCCACCACGATGGCGGCGGACTTGAACTTGGCGTAGGCGGCCAGGCAGTTCACGATCCGGTCCGCGCCGACCTCCTTCGGATTGTCGACGAGCAGCGGGATCCCGGTGCGCACGCCCGGCTCGATCAACACGCGCGGCACGCCTGCCCAGTACTGCTCGAGCATCAGCCGGACCTCGTACATGACCGAGGGGACGGTGGACAGCCCGGTGGCGCCGGTGAGGCGTTCGGAGTCGTCGCCGATCAGTCCCTCGATGGTCAGCGCCAGCTCGTCGGCGGTCACTTCCGGCTCGGTGCGGATCCGCCAGTGCTGCACCACTTTCGCATGATCTCCGGATCCGGAGATCAGCCCGACGACGGTATGCGTGTTGCGGACGTCGATGGCCAGCAGCACGGTCAGCTCACAGTCCGCGGTGACAGCAGGTCGGTGACGTCGTCCGGCACGAAGGCCGGGTCGTCGCCGAGGTCGACCTGCCGGTTGTCGGCGTCCACGAACACGATGCGCGGCCGGTACTCGCGGGCCTCGGCGTCAGCCATCACACCGTAGGCGATGATGATCACAAGGTCGCCCGGATGAACCAGATGAGCTGCGGCGCCGTTGATTCCGATCACGCCAGTGCCGCGCTGGCCGGTGATGGCATAGGTCGCCAACCGTGCACCGTTGTCGATGTCGACGATCGTCACCTGCTCACCCTCGAGCAGGTCGGCGGCATCCATCAGGTCGGCGTCGATGGTCACCGAACCGACGTAGTGCAGGTCGGCGTGGGTGACCGTCGCGCGGTGGATCTTGGACTTCAGCATCGTCCGGAACATCAGTTTCTCCAGGTGATTTCGGGGTGATCGCCGTTTCCGCCAACGCCGGGCGGGGCGGTGTCGGTGGACAGGTCGACAGCGATGTTGTCGAGCAGTCGGGTGGTACCGAGTCGAGCGGCGATCAACAGACGCGCCGGGCCGAAGGGCGGGGCCGGCTCCAGCCACGGCCCCCGCAGTTCCAGGTAGTCGACCTCGATGGCGGGCACTTCGTCGAGCACCGCACGGGCGGCGTCCAGCGCCGCGTCGACGCCGCCGGCTGCCGCCCACATGCCGGCCAGCAGCGCCGAGGACAGCGCGCACGCCTGTTCGCGCTCTTCGGAATTGAGGTAGCGATTACGCGAGGACATCGCCAGGCCGTCGGATTCCCGCACGATCGGTACACCGACGACGCGGACGTCCACGTTGAGGTCGTCGACCATTTGGCGGATCAGTACGAGCTGCTGGTAATCCTTCTCGCCGAAGAACGCGCGGTCCGGTCGGACGATCTGCAGCAGCTTCAGCACGACGGTCAGCATTCCGGCGAAATGTCCCGGCCGAGAAGCGCCTTCGAGCTCGGCACCGAGGGGTCCGGGATGCACCGTGGTGCGCGGGCCGTCGGGATACATGGCCGACGCGCTCGGCGCGAACACCACCTCGACGTCTTCGCCGCGTAACAGTTCGAGGTCGGATTCCAGCGTGCGCGGGTAAGCGTCGAGGTCCTCGCCGGGGCCGAATTGCAAGGGGTTGACGAAGATCGACACCACGACGACAGAGCCGGGCACTTTCTTGGCGGCTCGCACCAGCGCCAAGTGCCCGTCGTGCAATGCACCCATGGTCGGCACCAACATGACTCGCCGGCCGGTGTGCCGCAGCGCCCGCGTGACGTCGGAGATCGCCTGCGGCACCTGATACACGTTGAGTTGCCCGGGAGTGAATTTGGGAGCGCTCATTGCCGTCGTCCTTGTCCTGACCAGTCGGCCAACACCTCAACAACCTCCTCGGGGGCATGCGCACGCTGGGCGGTGCGCAGCGAGTTCGCGCAATACGACTGGGCGAGTTCGGGATTCACCGCATCCAGCGCGGCCAGGTGACCGGCGACAGCGGCCGCGTCCCCGCGGGCGACCGGTCCGGTCAGCGCCGCCTGCCCGCGCTGCAACGTGTTCTCCAGCGCGGCGCGGGCCAATGGGCCGACGATCCGCTCCGCGAGACCGCCGGGTGCGTCGACGACGAGTTCCTGTCCGAGCAGCTCCTGTCCGGACAGCGCCGCGCGCAACGCATCCAGCGCGTCGGCGACCACCGTGACGATGTGATTGCTGGCGTGGGCCAGTGCCGCGTGATACAGCGTGCGGGCATCTTCGCGCACCCCGAACGGTTCGCCACCGATCTCCAGCACCAGCGATTGGGCGATGGCATAACCGATCTCGTCGGCGGCGGTGACACCGAAGCAGCTGTCGGCCAGCCGGGCGATGTCCTCGTCGGCGCCGGTGAACGTCATCGCCGGATGGATTGCCAGCGGCACGCAGCCCTGTTCGGTCAGCGGCGCCAAAATCGCCACCCCGTTGGCACCCGAGGTGTGCACGACGATGGTGCCGCGGCGCACCGCGCCCGTCGCCGCGAGTCCCTTCACCAGTCCGGGCAGTTCGGAATCCGGCACCGTCAGCAGCAGCAACTCGGCGCGGTCGGCGACGTCGGGCACGGGCAAGATCTCGGTGTCTGGCAGCCGCCGCTCGGCCAGTCGGCGCGACGCCGTCGAGATCGCGCTGCACGCCACCACCACATGCTCGGCGCGCTCCAAAGCGACACCGAGGGCGGTGCCGACGCGGCCGGCCGACACGATGCCGACCTTGAGCCGGGCGGGGCGCAAGCCGCTGGGGGTGCCCACGTAGCCGACCTCGCTGACGTCAATGAGTTGTTCGTTCCAGTCCTATGTCAGGTACCGGACGGTCGAGACAACTCTAACGCGGGCGGGGAAAGGCCTAATCCTCGCGTCGACGACGCCGGCCACCACCGCCGGTATTGCCGTTGGCCTGCAGCCGGGCCAGCAGGTCGGCGACCGACTGGCCGCCGGTCTGCTCGGCGTCGCGGGCCCGTCGCGGCGGCTCCTCCTCGGCACCGCGGTGCCGGGCCGGAGGCGGGGTGGTCATGGCGGGCTGGCCGGAGCTGTCGACCGAATGGCGGGCGCGTGGGGCAGGGGGTTCGGGCGCTGGCTGCATGACCGGTTCCGGTCGCGGTTGCGGTTCGGGTTCCGGCTGCGGCCCGGCGACCGGAGTTGCTTCCTCGGGCGGGGTCCAATGCCTGCCGCGCGGCTCCTCGACGGGCGGCCTCGACGCCGCAGCCGACGGGACGACGAAGCCGTTGTCGGCGTTGGCGACCCAGTTGCTGCCCGGCGAACCCGGCGGCAGCCACCGGCCGTCGGCTTCCACCGGGCGCCATTCCGCTCCCTCCGGTGTCGGGCGCGGCGGCTCGGGAGCAGGCGGCTCGGGAGCCAATGCGGCGGCCGCGGCGGCGACGTCGGGGTCGGGTTGCGGCGGCGGGGGTGGGGGCGGCGCAAAGGGCCGTTCCGGCTCCGCGACACGCTCGCCGTTCTCCGAAGGCCGTCGGTGCGACCCGCCGAACTCGGGTTCGGGCTCGGCACGCCGGCGCCTCGGGGGCGGAGGCGGAGCCTGCTGGGGCGGCGGCGGCGGGATCAGGGGTTCCTCGGGGACATCGATGATCGGGTTCTCGGCGGTCCGGGTGGCGGAGTCCTCCGGCCGCACCGGGGTGATCCGGCTGCTTTCGACCCGGCCGGGCACCGGCGGCATGGTCGTCGTGTCCCGGGTCCAGTCGGCGGCGCGGTCGCCCTCGAGTGCGGGCCGGTCACCCAGGTCGGCGTCGAACAGGATCTCCAGGTTGGCCCGCAGCGCCGCCAGCTCCGCGCGCAGCGCGGCGACCTCGTCGGCGGCTTGGGCGCGCAGCTCGGAGGCCAGCTCGCGGCGCAGGTGGGATTCGACGCTCAGCTCGTATTCGCGGCGCGCCGAGATCTCACGGTCCAGCTGCAGGTCGTAGACCAGCTTGAGGTCCCGGGCCCGGGCGGCGTCGATATCGCTCTGCCTGCGGTACATGACGGAGACGAACGCGCCGATCACCGCCGCCCACAACGACAGGATGACCGCCAGCTTGAGCAGCTCGACGCGGGTGGTGAAAACCAACGCGGAACTGGCCGCAATGGCTAGGACCAGCAACACCGTCAAGAGCAGCCAACCCGGCCTGCGGCCGCCGCGCCGATTCTTGGCGCCGCGGGACAGAACGGTCATGGGCTGACTGTACCCGCGCGATGTCCGTCAGCGTGTCGTCGAGCTGCGGCGATTCGCCGCCTTCCCACTAGTCGGGGGCGGCGTCGGGGTCCTCGGTCGGGTCGCCCGGCGACCGGCAGCAATTCTGCAGCCACAGGGCCGCAACCACCAGGGCCAGCGCGCTGAACGCGGCCACCACGGCGCCGGGGGTGTCGGCCCCGGCCACCCGCAGCTCGGTCCGGCGTGGAAGCAGGTAGGCCAGCACCCCGACCCACCACCCCAGCATCACCGCGCCGACCCACGTCGACGCCTTCGCCACCACCACACTGCGCGCCACGGTCAGCGGATGCAGCCGCCCTCCGCCGACGCCGATCTGGTTGTCGCGGATCTTGGCCCGGACCGACACCGCCCAGGCACCCTCGATCGCGGCGACCGCCAGCAGCGACAGCCCGGTGAACAGGGTGATCGGCGGGAAGTAGCGGTAGAGGACGTGCATCACCAGGTAGGCGAGGATCGCGACTGCGACGGTGGCGACTATGAGATCGCGTTTCCGTGTCGGGCCCATCACGTGCCCAACCGCAGGACATGAGGAGTCAGGCGCACCCCGTCGCGGTCGACCGCATCGAGCTCGGCCAGCAGGCGGTCGACCCGCTGACGCTGGCCGGCGACGGTGAGTTCGGCGTCGGGGTCGACCGCCAACCACGGCACCATCACGAACGCGCGCAGGTGAGCCAACGGATGCGGCAAGGTCAGTCCCTCGTCGCGGGAGAACACCTCGGTCTCGCCGTCATAGCAGCTGACGAGGTCGACATCGAGGGTGCGCGGTCCCCACTTCTGCTCGCGGATGCGATCGTTGGCGTTCTCCAAAGCCTGTGCGCGGCGCAGCCATTCGTGGCCGTCGGCGTCGGGGTCGTCGGCGACCACGACGGCGTTGAGGAACGGGCCCTGCTCCACGCCACCCCAGGCGTCGGTTTCGTACACCGGTGACAGCGCGCGCACCGTATCGCCGAGCCCGTCGACGGCGGACTGCAGCCGCGCCATCCGGTCGCCGAGGTTGGAGCCGATGGAGAGCACCACGCGCGTCACAGCTCACCTCCGAGCGGAACGATCTGACCTCGTCCACCGCGGCGCGAGCGACGCGCGACGACCGCAACATCGGTGAACGTCAACGGGATTGGCGCATTCGGCTTGTGCACCACCACCTCGACCGCATGCACCCGGTGGTCGTTCATCACGTCCTCGGCGATCTCGCCGGCAACCGTCTCGATCAGGTTGCGCGCCGGGCCGCCGACGATCGCGGCCGCCCGCTGGGCCAGCGTGCCGTAGTCGTAGGTGTCGGCGAGGTCGTCACTGGCGGCAGCCTCGGCAAGGTCGATCCACACCGTGATGTCGATGATGAAATCCTGGCCGTCGCGACGCTCGTGGTCGAACACGCCGTGGTTGCCGCGGACCGTCAGGCCGCGCAGCTCGATCCGGTCAGCCATCTGCACCTGCTTGTTCCCATGCCCCAACAACTTTGAGTGCGTCCACGCTGGCCCGCACATCGTGCACCCGCACTCCCCAGGCACCGTTGAGGGCGGCCAGCGCGGAGATCACCGCCGTCGCGGTCTCGCGTCCGTCCGGCGGCCGGATGGTGCCGTCGGTATCGGCGAGCAGGCGACCGAGGAAGCGTTTGCGTGACGCACCGACGAGCACCGGAATCCCGGTGGCCACGAATTCGGGCAGCGCGTGCAGCAGAGCCCAATTGTGTTGGGCGGTCTTGGCGAATCCGAGTCCCGGGTCGATGATCAGGTTCTCGTGGTCGACCCCGGCTGCGACGGCGGCGTCGACACCGGCGAGGAGTTCGTCACGCACCTCGGCGACCACATCACCGTAGGCGGGCACCTCGTGGGGATGCTCGGCACGCACCGAGCGCCAGTGCATCAACACCCATGGCACCTTGGCCTCGGCCACCATCGGGGCCATCACCGGATCGGCCTGGCCACCGGAGACGTCGTTGACGATGCTGGCGCCGTTGTCTAGCGCGGCGGCCGCGACAGCGGCGTGCATCGTGTCGATGCTCACCGTAATACCTTGGGCGGCAAGCTCTTTGATGACGGGAACCACGCGGGCGGATTCCACCGCAGCGTCGATGCGCACCGCGCCGGGTCGGGTCGATTCACCGCCGACGTCGATGATCGACGCTCCCTGCGCGGCCAGGGCCAGGCCGTGAGCGACGGCACGTGCCGGGTCGAGATAGCGTCCGCCGTCGGAGAAGGAATCGTCGGTGACGTTGACGACTCCCATCACCAACGTGCTCGGGCCGGGTGATTGCGTCATTTACGCAGGATGAGATCCAGCGCCTCGGATCGCGATGCATTGTCGGTCTTGAACTGTCCGCGGACCGCCGACGTCGTGGTGATCGCGCCCGGCTTACGAACCCCGCGCATCGCCATGCAGAGGTGTTCGGCCTCGATGACGACGATGACGCCGCGCGGCTTGAGCTTGCGCATGACCGCATCAGCGATCTGCCCCGTCAGCCGCTCCTGCACCTGGGGACGCTTGGCGTACAGATCGACCACCCGGGCCAGCTTCGACAATCCGGTCACCCGGCCGTCCTCGCCGGGGATGTAGCCGACGTGGGCGACACCGTGGAAGGACACCAGATGGTGCTCGCAGGTCGAGTACATCGGGATCTGCTTGACCAGCACCAGCTCGTCGTGCTGCTCGTCGAACGTCGTCGACAGCACGTCGTCGGGGTCGGTGTAGAGGCCGGCGAACATCTCTTTGAATGCCCGCGCGACGCGTGCCGGGGTGTCCTGCAGACCCTGCCGGTCGGGATCTTCGCCGACCGCCAGCAGCAATTCCCGAACGGCGGCTTCAGCTCGCGGCTGATCGAACACAAGCGTCTCCAACGTGCTCGAAGTGGGCTGCGGCATCGAAGCTCCGTTCGTCATCAACCGTTGGACGGTGGCTTCGACCGGCCCCCGTCGTCACCCGAATCTTCCTGTGGCTTGGCGTGCTGACCCGTATGACTGGGTGAAGGATACGGCTGATAGGGCGGATACGGCTGGCCCTGTTGCGGATGCGGCTGGCCCCAACCCTGCTGCGGCGGATACCAATACCCGCCTTGCTGGCCCTGCGGATGACCCTGCTGCGAGCCCTGCGGCGGCGGCCAGCCCGGTGCATGCCAGCCGGCCGGAGCGCCGTAATCCGGCTGGGTCGAGCCGGGCTGCGGCTGCTGGCCGGTGTGGGCACCGTTGCCGTTTCCGCCGTTCCCGCTACGCGCCTGCTGAGCCTGAGCCGCTGCGCTGGCCTGGGCGATCGCCTTCTTGAACGCCGGCTCCGGCATCGGCTTGGGCCACGGCTCACCGCGTTCGATCGCCAGCTCGCCCGGCGTCTTGATCGGCGGCTTGTCCGACGGGATACGCCCACCGAAGTCGTCGAACACCGTCAGGCGCGGCCGCTTCTTCACCTCACCGAAGATGGCTTCCAGCTCCTTGCGGTGCAGGGTTTCCTTCTCCAGCAGCTGACCGGCCAAGGTATCGAGCACATCGCGGTACTCGGTGAGGATCGCCCACGCCTCGGTGTGGGCGGCCTCGATGAGCTTGCGCACCTCGTCGTCGATGTCGCGGGCCACCTCGTGGCTGTAGTCGGACTGGGTGCCCATCGTGCGGCCCAGGAACGGGTCGCCGTGGTCGGTGCCGTACTTCACCGCACCGAGCTTGGCGCTCATGCCGTACTCGGTGACCATCGCGCGGGCGATCTTGGTGGCCTGGTCGATATCGGACACCGCGCCGGTGGTCGGCTCGCGGAATACCAGTTCCTCGGCGGCACGGCCGCCCATCGCGAACACCAGGCGGGCGATCATCTCTGAGCGGGTCATCAGGCCCTTGTCGTCCTCGGGCACCGAGACGGCGTGACCGCCGGTGCGGCCGCGGGCCAGGATCGTCACCTTGTAGATCGGCTCGATGTCGGGCATCGCCCAGGCCGCCAGGGTGTGGCCGCCCTCGTGATACGCGGTGATCTTCTTCTCGAGTTCGCTGATCACGCGGCCCTTGCGGCGCGGTCCGCCGATCACCCGATCGACCGCTTCTTCCAACGCGGCCGCGGTGATCACGGTGCCGTTCTCGCGGGCGGTGAGCAGCGCAGCCTCGTTGATGACGTTGGCCAGGTCGGCGCCGGACATGCCGACGGTGCGTTTGGCCAGCCCGTCGAGGTCGGCGTCGGGAGCCATCGGCTTGCCCTGCGAATGCACACGCAGCACGGCCTTGCGGCCGGCGAGGTCGGGGCTGGTGACCGGAATCTGCCGGTCGAAGCGGCCGGGACGCAGCAGCGCGGGGTCGAGGATGTCGGGCCGGTTGGTGGCCGCGATCAGGATGACGCCCTGCCGATCACCGAAGCCGTCCATCTCGACGAGCAACTGGTTCAGCGTCTGCTCCCGCTCGTCGTGGCCGCCGCCGAGGCCAGCGCCGCGCTGGCGGCCGACCGCGTCGATCTCGTCGACGAAGATGATGCAGGGGCTGTTCTGCTTGGCCTGCTCGAAGAGGTCGCGCACGCGGGAGGCGCCGACGCCGACGAACATCTCGACGAAGTCCGAACCTGAAATCGTGAAGAACGGAACTCCGGCTTCGCCGGCGACCGCGCGGGCCAGCAGCGTCTTACCGGTACCGGGCGGGCCGTAGAGCAGCACACCGCGCGGGATCTTGGCGCCCAAGGCCTGATACCGCGACGGGTTCTGCAGGAAGTCCTTGATCTCGTAGAGCTCCTCGACCGCCTCGTCCACACCGGCGACGTCGGCAAACGTCGTCTTCGGCATGTCCTTGGACAGCTGTTTGGCCTTCGACTTGCCGAAGCCGAAGCCCATCCGGCCGCCGGTCTGCATGCGGGAGAACAGCACGAACAAGCCGACCAGCAGGAGCAGCGGCAGCATGTACACCAGCAGTGAGCCCAGGATGCTGCCCTGGTTGACCACGGTGTTGGTCTTGATGTTCTTGGCGCTCAAGGCGTTGAACAGGTCGACCCCGTACCCGGTCGGGTACTTGGTGATGACCTTGTTCGAGTTGTCGGTGTCGCCGTTGCCGTTCTTCAGCTCCAGGCGCAGCTGTTGCTCGCGGTCGTCGATCTGCGCGCTCTTGACGTTGTCACTGGTGATCTGCGACATCGCCACCGAGGTGTCGATGGGTTTGAAGCCTCGGGTGTCGTCGCTGAAATAGAAGAACGACCAGCCGAGCAGCAGCACTACGGCGATCACCGTGAGTGTGCGGATCACGTTTTTGCGGTTCATCAAGCATCGGCCGTTACGGCCCGGTCCTTCCGATATGCGCAGCTGGGATAGTTCAGGCTACCGCTAGGACAACGTCGGCAAGTCCCCACACGGTTTCCGTCAGGCTTTGGTTGGTGTTCGCTGTGCGCCGAATCGGCACTTCCGGGCGAATCGAAGCTGTGCTTTCCTGGCACGGTGTCGCTGCAGACCGAGCGGTTAGTCGACGTCGACGACGTCCGGTTGCGGGTGTTGGAGGCCGGTGACCCCGGCGCCCCGGTGGTGATCCTGGCGCACGGCTTCCCCGAGCTGGCGTACTCCTGGCGTCATCAGATCCCGGTTCTCGCCGACGCGGGCTATCACGTGCTGGCCCCCGATCAGCGGGGCTACGGCGGTTCGTCGGCGCCCGAGGCGGTCGAGGCTTACGACATCCACCATCTCACCGGTGACCTGGTGGCGTTGCTCGACGACATCGGCGCCCGGCAGGCGGTGTTCATCGGCCATGACTGGGGCGCGATGGTGGTGTGGCACACCGCGCTGCTGCATCCGGACCGGGTGCGGGCGGTCGCGGGCCTGTCCGTCCCGCCGATCCCCCGGGCGCGGACCCGTCCCACCGAGCGGTGGCGGGAGAAGTTCGGCGAAGACTTCTACATGCTGCGCTTCCAGGAGCCGGGTGTCGCCGACGCCGAGATGGCAGCCGACGTCGCCGCGACGATGCGCGGGATGTTCGACGATCTCTCCCCCGACGCACCGCCCGGGTGGATCAGCGACGACGAGCTCGCGCATTACGTGAGTGAGTTCGGCCGGACCGGATTCACCGGCGCGCTGAACTGGTACCGCAACTACGACCGCAATTGGGAGTCGACGCCCACGCTGGTCGACGCCCGCATCACCGTGCCCGCGCTGTTCATCGGCGGTACCGCCGATCCGATCGGCCCGACCATGAATCCGGCCCGCGCCCGCGAGGTGGTCGCCGGGCCGTACACCGAGCGCTGGATCTCCGGTGCCGGGCATTGGGTGCAACAGGAGCGCCCTGACGACGTGAACCGAATGTTGTTGGAATTCCTACGCGAAGTGGAGTCGTCATGACGGGCAGGCCGCTCAATTTTGGGGTGTTCATCACGCCGTTCCATCCGGTCGGCCAATCCCCCACCGTCGCACTGGAATACGACTTGGAGCGGACCGTCGCCCTGGACCGGCTCGGGTTCGACGAGGCCTGGTTCGGCGAGCATCACTCCGGTGGCTACGAGCTGATCGCGTGCCCGGAGGTGTTCATCGCCGCGGCCGCAGAGCGCACCAAGCACATCAAGCTGGGCACCGGCGTGGTGTCGCTGCCGTACCACCACCCGCTGATGGTGGCCGACCGCTGGGTGCTGCTCGACCACCTGACCCGCGGGCGGGTGATCTTCGGCACCGGGCCCGGCGCCCTGCCGTCGGACGCCTACATGATGGGTATCGATCCGGTGGAGCAGCGGCGGATGATGCAGGAGTCGCTCGATGCGATCCTGGCGCTGTTCCGCGCCGGACCCGACGAACGCATCGACCGGCATTCGGACTGGTTCACCCTGCGCGATGCGCAGCTGCACATCCGGCCCTACACCTGGCCGTATCCGGAAATCTCAACGGCGGCAATGGTTTCCCCGTCCGGACCGCGACTCGCCGGACAGCTGGGCACCTCGTTGCTGTCGCTGTCGATGTCGGTGCCCGGCGGCTTCGCGGCGCTGGAAGACGTTTGGGGCATCGTCGTCGACCAGGCCGCCAAATCGGGCAGGCCCGAACCCGACCGCTCGTCGTGGCGGGTGCTCGGGATCATGCATTTGGCCGATACCCGCGATCAGGCGATCGACGACTGCACCTACGGGCTGCAGGATTTCGCGAACTACTTCGGGGCAGCGGGGTTCGTGCCGCTGTCCAACGAGGTTGAAGCGGCCGAGCAGTCGCCGCGGCAGTTCGTCGCCGACTACGCCGCCGGCGGTAACTGTTGCATCGGCACACCCGACGATGCGATCGCCTACATCACCGACCTGCTGGACCGCTCCGGTGGCTTCGGCACGTTCCTGATGCTCGGCCACGACTGGGCCGACCCGCAGGCCACCTATCACTCGTACGAGCTTTTCGCCCGAAAAGTCATGC
The DNA here is from genome assembly GCF_019456675.1 of Mycolicibacterium pallens. NCBI lineage: Bacteria > Bacillati > Actinomycetota > Actinomycetes > Mycobacteriales > Mycobacteriaceae > Mycobacterium > Mycolicibacterium pallens. The sequence continues at coordinate 5,390,601 of NZ_CP080333.1, forward strand.
CGCACTTCAAGGGTCAACTTCACGCGCCGCGCGCATCGCACGAATGGGCGCAGCAGAAACGCAACGATCTGTTCGGCCGCGCCGGTGAGGCGATCATGAAGGCGATCGGCGAGCACGCGGGCGAGCAGGCTTAGGCACGCTACGGTGTCTTCCATGCCCATCGCCGGACGTCGTGTCATTGTTGCGCTGGCCTCGGCGGGTGTGGCCGCCGCCGTCCTCACCGGCTGCGATTCGGCCCCCGCGGTTCCCGCCAACCCGCGACAGGTCACCGTCGTCGGATCCGGCGAGGTGAAGGGCGTGCCGGACACCCTCACCGCCGACGTCAGCGTCGAGGCCGCCGCACCCGATGTCACCACGGCGATGAACCAGGCCAACGACCGCCAGAACGCGGTGCTCAATGCGCTCAACGCCAGCGGCGTCGACGGCAAGGACATCAGCACGACCCAGGTCAGCCTGCAGCCGCAGTACAGCGACAACTCGGTGATCACCGGCTACCGCGCGAGCAACTCGATTCAGATCAAGATCCGCAAGCTCGACACCGCCTCGCAGGTACTGGCCAACATCGTCAACGCCGGCGGTGACGCCACTCGGATCAACTCGGTGAGCTACTCCATCGAGGACGACGCCAAGTTGGTCGGCGATGCCAGAGCGCGCGCATTCAACGACGCCAAGCAGCGCGCCCAGCAATACGCGGACCTGTCCGGGTTGTCGCTGGGCAAGATCATTTCGATCTCCGAGGCGCCCGGCGGCACCCCACCCACTCCCCCGACGCCGATGCCACGCGGGGCGATGGCCAGTTCCGTTCCGTTGTCGCCCGGCCAGCAGACGGTGGGCTTCTCGGTGACGGCGGTGTGGGAGCTCAGCTAGTCGCCTTCGCCTCGGCGAAGCCGTCGAAGTCCTCCGGCGTGTACGGGCGTGCTTCGACCAGCACCATCCAGTTTCCGGAGTTGTCCCGCATCAGCGCCTCCACGCCGTACGGCCGTTCTTCCGGTTCCTGAAGGAACTCGACACCCTTGGCCTTCAGCTGTTCGTACGTCGCGCGGCAGTCGTCGACGGCCAGGCCCAGACCGGGCAGACCACCGGCCGCCTGCGCCCGCTGAAAGGCCGCGATCAGGTCGTCGGACAGCGGCTTGCTCGGGGTGGTCAGATGCACCTGCAGCTCGGGCTGATTCGGGTGAATCACTGTGCACCAACGAAAGCCGGGGCCGAGCTGCAGATCGTCCTTGGCCTCGAAGCCGAGGACGTCGGTGTAGAAGGCGAGTGACTCGTCGATGTCGCGGACGAAAACGGATACCAGCGAGATGTTCGTGATCATGACCCCACGCTAGGCGCGTGCCATGCCGGACGGCTTCTCCTCGCTTGCGCTTTCGGCCGGTGGGTATCGCTCGGCGAGGCCGGCCATGAACAGGTAGCAGCCCGGGATCCGCGGCGCGCCATCGGCGTAGCGGCGGCGAAACTCGCTGGGACTGACACCGACGAGTTCACTGAATCTCGTCGAGAACGAACCGAGGCTCGAAAAGCCCACGGCCATACAGACTTCGGTGACCGTCAGATTGGTGGCGCGCAACAGGTCCTGCGCGCGCTCCACCCGTCGGCGCGACAGATGCTCGGCCGGCGACATTCCGTAGGTTGCCGTGAACAGCCGCTGGAAGTGGTACTTGCTGATGCCCGCGACCGCGGCGAGCTGTTCGAGATCGAGCGGCTGATCGTAGTGCCGGTCGGCGTGATCACGGGCCCGGCACAGGTGGCGCAGCACGTCGTCCGATGCGCGTACGGGCATGGCCGTCAGTATGCGCCGCGCAGGGGCGCAAGAGCGCTAGACCTGATAGACCTTCGGCTCGAGCGTGCCGATGAACGGCAGATCGCGATAGCGCTCGGCGTAATCCAGCCCGTAGCCGACGACGAACTCGTTGGGGATGTCGAAACCGACGTATTCGATGTCGACGTCGGCGCGCACGGCGTCCGGCTTGCGCAGCAGCGTGCACACCCGCAGCGACTTGGGGTGGCGGGTAGCCAGGTTGCGCAGCAGCCACGACAGCGTCAGCCCGGAGTCGACGATGTCCTCGACGATCAGCACATCGCGGTCATGGATGTCGCGGTCGAGGTCCTTGAGAATGCGGACCACCCCGGACGACGACGTCGACGATCCGTACGAGCTGACCGCCATGAACTCGAGCTGGGTGGGCAGCGGGATCGCGCGCGCCAGGTCGGTGACGAACATCACCGCACCCTTGAGAACCGTCAGCAGCAGCAGGTCCTGACCGTTCAGCGAATCCGCGTAGTCGCGGCCGACGGACGCCGCCAGTTCCGCCGTGCGGGCGTGAATCTGCTCTTCGGACAACAGGACCGATTGGATGTCTCCGGGATACAGCTCGTGCGCCGACACGTCCACACTGTATCCAGGAGCAAGGCTTTACAACCAATCTCATACCGGCTGCGTGTACATCGTCAGCCTGCCGTCACGCCGGGCCGCGAACAATCTTTGCTGTCGCAGGTCCGAACCGACCGCCACTCCGCCCTGCCCGTGCCAGGCGGTGACCAGCGCGTCCACCGCGCGGATCTGTTTGTCGGTGAGGTTGGCCGCGCCACCGCGCAGCAGCCAGCCGCGGATCACCCGGCGCCGCACGGCAGTGGGCAGAGTAGCCAGGGCGGTGACGGCGACGGTATCCCCCACGTCGGTGTCCTCGAGCGCCAGCGCCGCCCAGTAATCCAAGGCGTCGGTGTCTTCGCGCAACGCGGCGGCAGTCCGGGCCAGCGCCTCGGCGACGCCGCCGCCGAGCACGTCCTCGAGCAGGGGCAGCACCTCGGTGCGCAGCCGCACCCGGGTGAAGCGGGGGTCATGGTTGTGCGGGTCGTCCCATGGCGTGAGGCCCAGTTCGGCGCACGCCTCATGTGTGACGCCGCGGCGCACACCCAACAGCGGTCGGTACCACGGCGGGTCGCAGGCGCGCATGCCGGCGATGGACCGCGCGCCCGAGCCGCGGCCCAGCCCCAGCAGCACGGTCTCGGCCTGGTCGTCGAGGGTGTGCGCCAGCAGCACGGGTGCATCGGCCCGCGCAGCGTCCAATGCGGCGTAGCGGGCGGCGCGGGCGGCGGCCTCCGGGCCGCCGTCGGTACCGACCCGCACCCGCAACACGCGGGCGTCCACGCAGCCGAGGTCGTGGGCCTGCCTGCGGGCGGTCTCGGCGACCTCGCCGGAACCGGGCTGCAAACCGTGGTCGACGATCAGGGCGGTGGTCGGCAGTGCCGCCGCGGCCGCGGCCGCCAAGGCCAGTGAGTCGGGCCCACCGGACAGCGCGACACACCACGACGTGGCGCCGGGCAGGTACTCGGTCGCGAAGCCGGCCACGCTGGCCCGCAGTGCGGCTACAGCACCCGGTCGATCCACCGCTGCGGGTCTTCGATCTCGTCGGGCAGCGGCAGGGTCTCCGCGCTGGTCCACACCGTGTTGAACCGGTCCATCCCGACCCGGTCCACCACGTGGTCGACGAACGCCTTGCCGCGGGTGTACTGGCTGATCTTGGCGTCCACCCCGAGCAGCGCCCGCAGCAGCCGCTGCAGCGGCGGCTGCTTGCGCTGGCGGCGTTGGTCGAACCGGTTGCGGATCGTCTGCACCGACGGCACGACGGCCGGGCCGACCGCGTCCATGACGTGGTCGGCATGGCCTTCGAGCAGCGTGCCGAGCACCAGCAGCTGGTCCAGCGCCACCCGCTGCGGCTCGGACTGCACCGCGCGCATGAATCCGAGGATGCCGGCGTCGTTGGCGTCCTGCTCACCGGAACGCCGCTTCTTCACGAAGTCCGCCAGCCGTCCCACCACCTGTGTCACATCGTCGGACCCCTCGGTGGTCAGCACGCCCAGGGCCTGCGACATGTGTTGCGCCAGCCAAGGATTCGCGGAGAACTGCACACGATGGGTGACCTCGTGCAGGCACACCCACAGCCGGAAGTCCGCCGGGGACACCCGCAGCTGACGCTCGACGGCGATCACGTTCGGATAGACCAGGAGCAGCAAGCCGTCGTCGGTGCCGGTGTCGGCGAAGGGGTCGTACTGGCCGAGGATCCCCGAGGAGATGAACGCCAGCACCGCACCGGTTTGCGCGCCGGTGATGCGGCCTGTGATCGGGTTGCTCGGTTTGTCGGTGCCGCCGGTCATCACCCGCATCGAGTCCGATGCCGCCCGGATCCAGCCCTGTCGGTCGACGATGCGCGCCTCGGGTACGGGGGCGTCGCCACCCATCCTGGTCACCTCGCGGACGGGGCCTTCGGCCTTAAGGGCCGCGACGGCCAGTTCATCGACGGCCTGGTTGCGGGTGTAGTCGGTGGCCGACGGACCCGGCCGGGCCAGCCGCGCGCCGACGTTCCCGGCGAACGCCCAGTCGACGGCACGCCCGACCGTCGTAGGTGAGCTCATGAGCCGCAGCCGCAGGTGCGCAGGACGCCGGCCAGCGCGTCGAGGGCCACCCGGCCCATCGGCCCGGCGTCGTTGGAGATGAAGGCGAACGTCAGCACCCGGCCGCTGGCGTCGGTGACCACCCCGGCCAGCGAGTTGATCGCGGTGAGCGACCCGGTCTTGGCGCGCAGCCAGCCGGCCGACGACACCTTGGGGTCGCCGCCGAGAAAGCGATCCGAGAGGGTGCCGCTGCCGCCAGCGACCGGCAGGACGTCGAGCAGCGGGCGCATGGCCGGCTGGTCCGGTCCGGCCGCGGCCTGGACCACCTCGTCGAGGGTTTTGGCGGTCAGCCGGTCCAGAGTCGACAGGCCGCTGGAGTCGAAGAGTGCGGCGCCGGTCATGTCCACGCCCGCGCCGGACAGCTTGTTCGTGATCGCGTCGACCGCCCCGGCGAAGCTCATCGGGCGACCGGTCGCCTTCGCCACCTCGCGGGCGATCGACTCGGCCATCACGTTGTCGGAGGCGTTCATCATCTGCCGCAGCCGCTCGATCAGTGGCGCGCCCTGTACCGAGGCCAGCTGCCTGCCGGTCGGCGGCCCGGGCGCCATCGTGACCTTTGCCGGGTCGACCCCCAGCGCGGTGGCCAGGGCCCGCCCGGCGTCCAGGGCCGGGGTCCGGGACCGCGCCGAGTCGACCGTGGTCGGCTGGATGCGGCCGGCGTCGATCATCACCGACTGCATCGGGGCGATGTCGCCGCCGTCGATGTCGGCGGGATCCCAGCCCGGCGCGAAATCCGGTCCGCTGTACAGGGAGTCATCCACCTGCACCGCCGTCGCGGTGATCCCGCTCTTGCGCACCTGGTCGGCGAGGTCACTGATCCGGGCCGCGCCGCGATACCAGGTCTCCTGACCGGCCGGGGCGGCCGACAGAATCGGGTCGCCCCCGCCGACGAGCACCACGACACCGGGCTGGCGGGTCTGGTCGGCCGCGACGACGGTCGTGGTGACCCGCTCGTCGCGGTTCAGTGCCAGCAGCGCGGCGCCGGTGGTGAGGGTCTTGTTGGTCGACGCCGGCAGCAGCGGCACATCGGCGCGGTGCTCCCAGAGCTGGTCGCCGGTCTTGGCGTCGGTGACGCGGCCGGTGACGTTGCCGAGATTGGGATCGGCGACGGGCATCGCCAGCGCGGCGGTCAGGCCGGCGGCGGTGGGCACCGGCGCGGAGTCCGACACCGGGACAACGCCGGGGTTGGCGGTCACCAGCGCATGTCCGGGCGGTGCCTGCGCGCTGCTGGTGTCACTGCCGTGGGTCAGGACGGCGGCTATCGCCACGACAGCGGCGACCAGCACGATCACCGCCACGGCGAGCACCACGTGGGCCCAGCGCCATCCGCGAGTCGGGCTCATCGGTCTCCTGACTTCCGTTTCGTCTCATTGTGCCGAACCACCGTGCAGTGCAGGCCAGCGCGGGCGTTAGGGTAGGCCGCGTCGCCGGTTCGGCGGGCAAGAGCGAAGCGACCCGGGAATATATTCCACCGGGCAGAAGTCAGCGGAAATAAGGAGTCGCACGGTGGAGTTCGACGTCACCATCGAGATCCCCAAGGGTCAGCGCAACAAATACGAGGTCGACCACGAAACCGGACGCGTACGCCTCGACCGCTACCTCTACACCCCGATGGCCTACCCCGCTGACTACGGCTTCATCGAGGACACCCTCGGTGAGGACGGCGACCCGCTGGACGCGCTGGTGCTGTTGCCGCTGTCGGTGTTCCCCGGCGTGTTGATCGAGGTGCGCCCGGTCGGCATGTTCAAGATGGTCGACGAGGCCGGCGGTGACGACAAGGTGCTGTGCGTGCCTGCCGGCGACAAGCGCTGGGATCACATCCAGGACATCGGCGACGTCCCGAAGGACGAACTCGATTCGATCCAGCACTTCTTCACCCATTACAAGGACCTCGAGCCGGGCAAGTTCGTCAAGGGCTCCGACTGGGTCGGCCGTGCCGAGGCCGAGGCCGAGGTCGAGCGCTCCCGCGAGCGCTTCGCCAAAGCAGATCACTGACGGCCGGCCGGCCCGGTGAGAAATTTTGCCTGGCCGTAACAATCGGTAACCCGGTTGTCCTTTGGCTTTTCGATCATGAGCTGGTGTTGTTGCATCAGGGCATCGGTCTCGACGCCTTCAACGAGCTGCCGGACAGCAAGGCCGTCCACGCGCTCTACGAGTGCTGCAACAGCGTCACTCTGGCGCGCGACCTGACACGCGGCCGCCCGTACGCCGACCGCACGGAGCTGTTCCGCCGAGCCGACGACCTCCTTTTCTCGCTCTCGGAGTCGTCGATCGACGACATCCTGCAGGCCTACCCGCACGTCGGGCGGCGCCCGGGCAGCACCAAGTCGCAGGCCGAGCAGTGTTCGGTGTGGGACTCCTCGCCCGAGGTGATGGCCGAACTCACGACCGCGGTCAACGAGTACACCGAGCACTTCGGTTTCGGCTTCGTCATGCACGTCGGCGGACTGGACCGCGAGGCGTGTGCCCGCTCGGTCATCGCCGCGGTGCGCGACCGGATGCACCACGACCCCGAAACCGAACGCAAGGTCGTGTGCAACGAGCTCGCCCGCATCAATCGCAGTCGACTCGAGCGGATGCTCGGTCCTGAGGGTGGCTACGACAACTGGGGCTAGGGTTCGTAAGCGTGGCCCTGTCTTTGGATCCCGAGCTTGAAGTCCTGCTGCAACCGTTGATGGCGGCCTCCGCCGAACTCGAACCGCCCGCGATCGGCGACATCGCAACGCGCCGCGAACGAATCAGGCCGTTGTTCCAATTGCTCGCCGACCTCCAGGCTCCCGTTTCGGGTGTCGACGTCGCTCGGCACACGCTCACCACCGCCGACGGAGCCGAGCTCGATCTGGCCTGGTACTTCCCCGACGCGGGGCTGTCCGGCAGCGCGGTGCTCTACCTGCACGGCGGCGGCATGATCCACGGCCTGGCCGAAACCGCACCCGGCTACGACGCACTGGTCCGCGCATACGTCGCGGCTTCCGGCGTCCCGATGCTGGTGGTGGATTACCGTGTGGCGCCCGAACATCCGGACCCGACGCCGGTCGAGGACTGTTATGCCGCGCTGCGCTGGCTGGCCGACAACGCGACCGAACTCGCGGTGAACCCGGCTCGGATCGCGGTCGCCGGCGACAGCGCCGGTGGTGGCTTGGCCGCCGGGGTCAGCCTGCTTGCCCGCGACCGCGGCGGCCCGGCGCTGGCCGCGCAGCTGCTGATCTATCCGATGCTCGACGACCGCACCACCACCCCTGATCCGGAGCTGCCCGCCGAGGTGCTGACGTGGAACTACGACGACAACATCACCGGCTGGGGCGCGCTACTCGGCGACGGTGAGCCGTCGGTGTACGCCGCGCCGGCCCGCGCCGAGGATTTGAGCGGACTGCCGCCAACCTACCTCGACGTCGGGGACCTGGACATCTTCCGCGACGAGAACATCGCTTATGCCGCAAGGCTTTCCGCGGCGGGTGTGCCCACCGAGCTACACGTACACCCCGGCTGTCCGCACGCCTGGGAAGCGTTGGCACCTACCGCGGCGGTGTCGAAACGCGTGGTCGCCGACCGGATCCGCAGGTTGCGGGCGATCTAGCCGCCGACAGTGCTTGCGGTGGTGGCGAATTCGGCGATCAGACCGGCCAGCGCATCGGGTTGGTCGAGCATGGAAAAGGTCCGCGCCCCCGCGATGATCTCCAGTCGGGAGTTGGGTAGCGCCGCGGCGAGCCTGCGGCCATCCTCTTGCGGGAAGAACGCGTCATCGGCCGACCAGGCGATCAGCGCCGGCTTGGTGAACTGTGGCAGCTTGGCGGCGGCCTCGAGAGTCGTTTGCCGGGTAAGCGATCCGGTGAAGCGGCGCAGGTTCTCGGCGATCGCGCGGTCGCGAACGGCCTTGCGGGTCCATTCCGCGGTGAGCGCGTCGAGGTTGGTGTGGGCCAGCGCGCCGTAGGCGCGCCGCCGAACGGTGCGAGACCGCATGCCTTGCACGGCGATCCGCCACAGCGGCGGCACCTTGGCCGCGGTGATGAATGGTGCCAGGATCGGTGGCGGAAAGTGTTCGAACGCATCGCAACTCGTGAGCACCAGCGCGCCGAGCCGGTCGGGGAATTCGGTGGCCACCACCTGGGCGACGGCTCCCCCGGTGTCGTTGCCGACGAGGACGAGGTCGTCGAGTCCGGCCTTGTCGAGGAACTCGGCGACCATCGCGGCCACCCCGCGCATGGTCATGTCCGCGGACGGACGCATCGCCTGCTGGTGGGCGCCGAGCGGCCAGGTCGGGACGATGCATCGCAGGCCGTGCCGGGCCAGTCGGGCGCTCAGCGGGCGCCACAGCGACCCGCCCATCGCGTAGCCGTGAATGAAGACCAGTGGCCTGCCGGTCGACGGTCCAGCCGTTTCGTAATGGATGGTTCCGCTGTTGAGTTCTACGGTGTGCATGGCATCTCCCTTGATGACCACAAACAAACAGACAGTCTGCATGTAAGATACCGACAGGATGTACGGAAATACAAGACATGACCACCAGACGCACCCAGGCGCAGCGCTCGGCAGCAACACAGGACGCACTGCGCGCCGCCGCGCGCGAACTCTGGGGTGAACGCGGTTATGCCGACGTCGGAACGCCGGAGATCGCGCAGCGCGCCGGTGTCACCAGGGGCGCGATGTATCACCAGTACGCCGACAAGTCGGCGCTGTTCCTCGACGTCGTCGAGGCCGTCGAGGCCGACGTGATGAACCGCCTGGCCGCCGCGGTCCTCACCGAGCAGCCGCCGACCCCTGCGGCCACCCTGCACGCGTCGGTGGATGCCTGGCTCGACATCAGCTCCGAGCGCGAGATCCGTCAGCTGATCCTGCTCGACGCGCCGAATGTGTTGGGCTGGAACGGCTTCCGTGACATCGCCGAGCGCTACAGCCTGGGCATGACCGAGCAGCTGCTCCAGGCCGCGATGGACTCCGGTGAGCTCGCGACACAGCCCGTCCGTCCGCTGGCGCATATCCTCATCGGCGCGCTCGATGCCGCGGCGCTGACGATCGCGCACTCCGAGGATCCCGACCGCACCGGCACCGAAGTGCGCAACGCGTTGCACGGGATCGTCAACGGCATGCTCGCCAGTCGGCCGTGAGCATTGAGGCGTTGATTCAGAACTGAGAGCGAAAATTTCGCCAAAATACCGCTCTCAGTTCTATATCAACGTGACTCAGCCGGCCGCCCACTGCTTGGCCTGGTCGAGTTCGTCGAGCCCGAACACCTGGACCTCACCGGGCATGAGCCAGCCCACCAGGTGAATGGTGTGGACCACCCACTCCTTGTCACTGACGACCGCGACGCGCTTGAAGGCGGAGTGCCGGGAAAACAGGGTGCCCAAGCCGAGTTTGAGATCCTCGACCAGCCCGCCGCGGCCGAAACCCTCATAGTCGGAGTCGATGACCTCGACGATCCGGATGTCCCCGCCCGGCTTCATCAGGTCGTCCATCGCAGGCTTGAACGCCTTCAGATCGTCACCGCTCACCTTGCCGGACACCCGAATCCCCGTCACACCCTCCGGCATGTCGGAAAGTACTTCGATCATCGGTTCAGCGTAGAACCGCGTGCGTTCAGGCGGCGGAAATCCGGCTTCTCGGCGTTGAGATAGCGCTGGGAGCGAAGATCAGCCGGCGTTTTCGATCTCAGTGCTGCCTCAACGGCGATCGAACGATTTCAGGCGGCGGAAATCCGCAATCGGTCCTGAATTCGAGTCAGGGCGGCGCGCGCCCGCGGAGGCCAGTCGTCGTCCGGCCCGACCGGAATCAGGGTCACCCCGTCGGCGACCCCGGCGACGTACAGATCGGCGACCAACCCGGCCAGCCCGTCGACCGTTCCGGCGTAGCGCACACCGTCGGCATCGTCGTGGTCTGAGATCGCCGCCAGCGCCGTCCGCGGATCGTCGGCTACCGACACGGCCAGATCGAGCACGACGGCGACGTCGGTCGGCAGTCGGCGACGGCGGCGGGCCGCCTCCTGAAGGTCCGGGGCGCTCAACCGCACCACCGGGCGTTCGCCCGCGGTCAACTCGGTCCAGGCACCACCGGTCTCGGTGATGAACACCCGTAACTCCGCCATGTCGGCCACGCTAGGGACACGAGGAACCACCGGCAATGGTTCCGCTCATCCGGACGCGAACGGCATCACCGCGGCCGCAGTCAGCGTTTGTCGACCACCCGGGTCTTGACCAGGCTGGCGACCATCGTCAGGAACAGCGTCAGCACGATCACGGCCAGGCTCAGCAGCGTCGGGATCTCCGGGACCGGGACGTGCTCACCGCCGTTGATGAACGGCAACTCGTTCTCGTGCAACGCGTGCAGCACCAGCTTGACCCCGATGAAGAACAGGATGAACGCCAAGCCCTGCGACAGGTACACCAGGCGGTTGAGCAGATCGCCGAGCAGGAAGTACAACTGGCGCAAACCCATCAGCGCGAACAGGTTTGCGGTGAACACGATGTAGGGCTCGCGGGTCAGCCCGTAGATCGCGGGGATGGAGTCCAGCGCAAACAGCAGGTCGGTGGTGCCCAGCGCGACGATGACCAGAAACATCGGCGTCATCAGGCGCTTGCCGCCCTCCTTGACGTACAGCTTCAGGCCGTCCCACTTATCGGTGCTCGGCACATACTTGCGGGCCAGCCGCACCACGGTGTTCTCGGCGTCGTCGTCATGCTCGGTGTCACGGGCCAGCCGGATCGCGGTGTACAGCAGGAACGCCCCGAAGATGTAGAAGATCCACGAGAACTGTTGAATGGCAACGGCACCCAGCGCGATGAAGATGCCGCGGAAGATCAAGGCCAGCACGATGCCGATGAGAAGTGCCTCTTGCTGATAGATCTTCGGCACTTTGAAGCTGGCCATGATGATGATGAAGATGAACAGGTTGTCCACCGACAGGCTGTATTCGGTGAGCCAGCCGGCATAGAACTCCAGCCCGAACTGCCCGCCGTGGAAGTTCCACACCCACAGGCCGAACGCGAAGGCCAGGCCGATGTAGATCGACAGATAGATGCCGCACTCGCGCATCGTGGGTTCGTGTGGGCGCCGCGCCACGAAGATCACATCGAACAGCAGCACCGCGACCGTCACGCCGATGGTGATGAACCATTCGAGCGGCGTCACATTCATATAAAGACCTCCGGGCGTCACGAAACGTCCGAGGTCTCTTCCGCCGCTCAACGAGCGCGGCCCGCGGCACCGGACGGCCGACGTTGGCCGCCGTGGTGACGACACCGCGGCGAAGGAATACTCCCCTCTGACAGCAGTCTGTCAGGTCCGTACGCCGGGCAGCAAACCGAGCGCAGGCCCGGCCCGATCCACCGGCCGCGTCCGGCACCGGGATGTCAACGACGCCGCCTAGGATCCTCGTCGTGGCGACGCCGGAAATTCCCCCGCAATACCTGTTGTCGGAGCAGGCACCGCCGCCGCGCACCCTGATCGACATCCTCTACGAGACCGCGAACCGTTACCCCGAGGCGGCCGCGATCGACGACGGCACGGTGCAGCTGACCTACGCCGAGCTGATCGCCGATATCGAGGAAAGCGTCGAGTGGCTGGCTGCGCGCGGCATCGGCCGCGGCGACCGGATCGGCATCCGGATGCCGTCGGGAAGCTACGCCCTCTACGTCGCGATCCTCTCGACGCTGGCGGCCGGCGCGGCCTATGTCCCGGTCGACGCCGACGATCCCGACGAACGCGCCGAGCTGGTGTTCGGAGAGGCCGGCGTCGTCGCCGTGATCACCGAGGCGGGTCTGACCCGCGGGCCGGGCTCGTCACGCGGATGGCGCGCGACCGCCCCGCTGGGCCGCGACGACGCCTGGATCATCTTCACCTCGGGTTCCACCGGGACCCCCAAGGGTGTTGCGGTCACTCATCGCAACGCGGCAGCCTTCGTCGACGCCGAAGCACGAATGTTCCTGCAGCACAACCCGATCGGACCAGCCGACCGGGTGCTGGCCGGGCTGTCAGTGGCCTTCGACGCCTCGTGCGAGGAGATGTGGCTGGCGTGGCGCTACGGTGCGTGCTTGGTGCCGGCGCCGCGTGCCCTGGTGCGCAGCGGTATGGACCTCGGTCCGTGGCTGGTGGCGCGTGACATCACCGTGGTGTCGACGGTCCCCACACTGGCGTCGCTGTGGCCGGCCGAGGCACTGGAACAGGTGCGGCTGCTGATCTTCGGCGGCGAGGCCTGCCCGCCCGAACTGGCCGAGCGGCTCGCCGTCGAGGGCCGCGAGGTGTGGAACACCTACGGACCGACGGAAGCCACTGTGGTGGCGAGCGCCGCTCGGCTCGACGGAAGGAGCCCGGTCAGCATCGGGCGCCCCCTGCCAGGCTGGGACCTCGCGGTCGTCGACGCCAACGGCGCTCCGGTCGCCATCGGCGAGGTCGGCGAATTGGTGATCGGCGGCGTCGGCCTGGCCCGCTACCTGGATCCGGAGAAAGACGCCGAGAAATACGCGCCGATGCCGACGCTGGAGTGGGCCCGCGCCTACCGCAGCGGTGACCTGGTCCGGTTGGAGGCCGACGGACTGTATTTCCAGGGCCGCGCCGACGATCAGGTCAAGGTAGGCGGCCGCCGCATCGAACTCGGCGAGGTCGACTCCGCGCTGGTGCACCTTCCTGGGGTGAGCGGCGGCGCCGCGGCGGTGCGCCGGACCGCCCGCGGCACCCCGATGCTGGTCGGCTATATCGCCAGCGCCAACCCCGACTTCGACCTGACCGCCGCCCGCGCTCACCTTGCCCAGGCCCTGCCTGCCGCCTTGGTGCCGCGGCTGGTGTTGCTCGACGAGCTGCCGACCCGCACCTCGGGCAAGGTCGACCGCAATGCGCTGCCCTGGCCGCCGCCGGGATACCAGGATTCCGAACCCGACCTGGGCGGCACCATGGGATGGCTGGCCGGGCTGTGGCGCGACGTGCTCGGCGCGGTCGTCGACGGTCCGGAAGCGGACTTCTTCGCCCTCGGTGGCGGCTCACTGTCGGCGGCCCAGCTGGTGGCCGCGCTGCGCGAGCGCTACCCGCAGCTGACCGTCGCCCAGCTCTACGACCACCCCCGGCTGGGGTCGCTGGCCGAGTTCCTCGACGAGCAGAAACCGTCTGCCGCGGTGACCCCGCGTGACGTCAAGCCCACCCCGGTGTCGACGCAGGCGGCCCAGGTCCTGCTGTCGGTGCCGCTGGCCACCCTGACCGGCCTGCAATGGGTGACCTGGCTGGCGCTGATCAACAACGTGGCCGCCGCCGTCCACCCACTGCCGTGGCTGGTCCCGGTCAGCTGGTGGCTCGTCGCGGTCGCGTTCGTCTTGTTCATCACCCCGATCGGGCGGATGAGCATCGCCGTCCTGGGCGCGCGCACACTGCTGTCCGGCCTCGAACCCGGCACCTACCGCCGCGGCGGGTCCGAACATCTGCGGGTGTGGCTGGCCGAACGCCTCGCCGACGCCAGCGGCGCGGAGAACCTGGCCGGCGCCCCGTGGCTGGTGTACTACGCACGGGCGCTGGGTAACAAGGTCGGCAAAGGCGTGGATCTGCATTCGGCGCCTCCGGTGACCGGCATGCTCACGCTCGGCCACCGGGTTTCCATCGAACCGGAGGTCGACCTGACCGGGCATTGGATCGACGGCGACCTGTTCCACGTCGGCCCGATCAGCGTCGGCAACGACGTCAGCATCGGGGCACGCACCACCCTGTTCCCCGGCGCGGTCGTCGGGAAGAACGCCGATGTGGCACCCGGCTCCGGCGTCGTCGGCAAGGTGAAGAACGGGCAGTACTGGAAGGGTTCACCGGCGATCAAGTCCGGTAAGGCCCGTCATCCATGGCCCGATCACCGGCCGCCACGCGCCCCGTTGTGGGTCGCCGCCTACGGGGTGACCTCGATGCTGCTCGGCGCGGTGCCACTGGTGGCCCTGGCCATCGGGTTGGGCGTCGTGGTGTGGCCGGCCCGGCACAGCGCGACGCTGGGTTCGGCCATGGCGACGGCCGCGCCGTGGATTCCGGTGGCCGCGCTGGTCTCGCTGCTCGTCTACGCGGCGTTCACGGTAGTGGCGGTGCGGATCCTCGCGATCGGGCTGCGCGAGGGCTACCACCCGGTGCGCAGTCGGGTGGGCTGGCAGCTGTGGACCACCGAACGGCTGATGGACGCCGCCCGCAACTACCTGTTCCCGCTGTATGCCAGCCTGCTGACCCCGTGGTGGCTGCGGGCACTCGGTGCGAAAGTCGGCCGCAACACCGAGATCTCGACGGCGCTGCTGACACCCAAGTTCACCGTCGTCGAAGACGGCGCCTTCCTGGCCGACGACACCATGGTCGCCTCCTACGAGCTCGGCGGCGGCTGGATCCATGTCGCCAAGGCCACCGTCGGCAAGCGTGCGTTCCTGGGCAACTCCGGCATCACCCAGCCGGGCCGCCGGGTTCCCGACGACGGTCTGGTGGCGGTGCTTTCGGCCGCCCCACACAAGGCGAAGGCCGGTTCCTCCTGGCTGGGCAGCCCGCCGATCCGGTTGCGCCGCCGCGCCGACGAAGCCGACGCAACGCTGACCTACAGCCCGCCCATGCGGCTGAAGGTGATGCGTGCCGCGGTCGAGACCTGCCGGCTGATCCCGGTGATGGTCACGTTCGCGATCGGGGTCGCGGTGCTGGCTGCGCTGCAGGCGCTGGCGTCGGAGTTCGGCTATGGCTGGGCGGCATTTGCCGGCGGCGTGGTCTTGCTGATCACCGGCGCCGTCGCCGGCGGCGTCGCAGTAGCCGCCAAATGGCTTGTCGTCGGCCATATCCCAGCAGGCGAGCAGCCACTGTGGTCATCATTCGTGTGGCGCAACGAGGTGTCGGACACCTTCGTGGAGACCGTGGCCGCGCCGTGGTTCGCCCGCGCCGCCAGCGGCACCCCGGTGATGAACCTGTGGCTGCGCGCGCTCGGCGCGAAGATCGGTCGCGGCGTGTGGTGCGAAACCTACTGGCTGCCCGAGGCGGATCTGGTGACCCTGCAGCGCGCCAGCACCGTCAACCGCGGCTGCGTGGTGCAGACGCATCTGTTCCACGACCGGATCATGCGCATGGACACCGTCGTGCTCGAGGAGGGCGCCACGCTGGGTCCGCACTGCGTGGCGTTGCCCGCCGCCAGGCTCGGCGCCGGTGCCACCGTCGGCCCGGCGTCGCTGGTGATGCGCGGCGACGAGGTGCCACCCTCCACTCGCTGGCAGGGCAATCCGATTGCGCCGTGGCTCATTTCCCGCAAGAAGCCGCGCGACGAGACCACCTCGCGTAAAGCCGGGGACAACGCCGCGTGAAACAGCCCACCAAGAAAGCCGCCAAGAAAGGCGGCCCACCCGTCATCGATCCGTACCTGCCCAACAACGGCAACTTCGGCTACCGGGTGTCGCGCTACGAACTCGACCTGGAGTACAAGGTCGCGATCAACCGGCTGACCGGCACCGCCACGATCACCGCTGCGACGCTGGCGTCGCTGAAGACGTTCACCCTGGATCTGTCCGACGCGCTGTCGGTGTCGAAGGTGACGGTCAACGGCCGCCGCCCGTCGAACTTCTCCGCCTCGAACGGAAAGCTGCACATCACCCTGTCGGCGGCGCTGCCGGCCGGCGCGGCCATGTCGATCACGGTGCGCTACGGCGGCAACCCGCGACCCATCCGAAGCTATTGGGGCGAGGTCGGTTTCGAGGAGCTGTCCAACGGTGCACTGGTTGCGGGGCAGCCGAACGGGGCGGCGTCGTGGTTCCCGTGCGACGACCACCCCAGCGCCAAGGCCAGCTACCGCATCCAGATCAGCACCGACAGCCCCTACCGCGCGCTGGCCAACGGTGAACTGGTGTCGCGGCGGGTGCGCGCCGCGCAAACCGTGTGGACCTACGAACAACCCGAACCGACGTCGACCTACCTGATCACGCTGCAGATCGGCATGTACGGCACCCAGCGGCTGCCCAAGGCCCAGGTGCCGATGCACGCGGTGCTGCCGGACCGGTTGCGGCCCGAGTTCGACCATGACTTCGCCCGGCAGCCGCAGATGATGAAACTGTTCATCAACCTGTTCGGCCCGTACCCGCTGAGTCACGGCTACACCGTCGTGGTGACCGATGACGACCTTGAGATACCGCTTGAGGCACAAGGTATTTCGATCTTCGGCGCCAACCACTGCGACGGTAAGCGTGGCGCCGAACGACTGATCGCCCACGAGCTGGCCCACCAGTGGTTCGGCAACAGCGTGACCGCGCGCCGCTGGCGCGACATCTGGTTGCACGAGGGATTCGCCTGCTACGCCGAATGGTTGTGGTCGGAGAACTCCGGTGGACGCTCCGCCGACGACTGGGCCCACCACTATCACGCCAAGCTGAAATCCTCGCCGCAGAATCTGCTGTTGGCCGACCCCGGGCCTCGGGACATGTTCGACGACCGGGTCTACAAGCGTGGGGCCCTCACACTGCACGTACTGCGCGACACCCTCGGTGACGACAATTTCTTTGAGCTGCTGCGTGATTGGACCAGCAGGCACCGGCACAGCACCGTGGTGACCGACGACTTCACCGGCCTGGCCGCCAACTACGCCAACGTCTCGTTGCGGCCGCTGTGGGATGCCTGGCTTTACTCCACCGAGGTGCCGCGGCTGTGACGGACGCGGGTGCCGGCACCGGCGCGATCACCCGCAGCAGTGTGGCCAGAGTCGGTGCGGCCACCGCGATCTCGGCGGTCTGCGGGTACGCGGTCCTCTACCTCGCCGCCCGCGCCCTCGATCCGGCCGGCTTCTCGGTATTCGGGGTGTTCTGGGGTGCGTTCGGATTGGTCGGCGGTGCGGCGTACGGGCTGCTGCAGGAGGCCACCCGCGAAGTCCGCTCGGCGGGGTACGTCGAGATCGCCGAGGGGCCCCGCACCCATTCAATGCGAGTCGCGACGGCCGTCGGGGTGGTGGCCGCCCTCGTGATGGCGGGCACCTCGTTCCTGTGGGCGCCGCACGTGTTCAGCCAGTCCCGACCACTGTCGGTGATCCTGCTCAGCGTAGGGCTGGCCGGATTCTGCATCCACGCAACGCTTTTGGGTCTGCTCGCCGGTACCGGCCGCTGGGGCGGCTACGGAGCCTTGATGGTCACCGACGCCATCATGCGGGTGGTTGTCGCGGTGGCGGCCTTCGCGGTGGGCTGGGGTCTGGACGGTTTCCTGTGGGCGACCGTTGCCGGTGCGATCGGATGGCTGCTGTTACTGGCGGCGTCACCGGGCGCTCGCACGGCGGCCGGCCTGCGTACCCCGGGCAGCACTGCCACCTTCCTGCGCGGCGCGGGTCATTCGATCGCCGCGGCCGGCGCGAGCGCCGTCCTCGTCATGGGATTCCCGGTGCTGCTCAAGGCCACCTCCGGTGATGACCTCGGCGCGGCAGGCGGCGTGGTGATCCTCGCGGTGACGCTGACCCGCGCGCCGCTGCTGGTTCCGCTGACCGCGATGCAGGGCAACCTGATCGCCCACTTCGTCGACCATCGCGGCCACCGGCTCAAGGCGTTGATCGCGCCCGCGGCCGTGGTGCTGGTGCTCGGCGCGGTCGGGGTGGTGGCCGCCGGGCTGCTGGGACCGTGGCTGATCCGAGTGGCGTTCGGTGACGAGTACGGCCCCGGCGGGGTGCTGCTGGCCTGGCTCACCGCGGGCGCGGTCGCGATCGCACTGCTGACCGTCACCGGGGCTGCGACGGTGGCGGCCGGCCTGCATCGGGCCTACTCGATCGGCTGGGTCGGGGCGACGGTCGTCTCGGCAGCGCTGCTGAGCCTGCCGATGGATCTGACCGACCGCACCGTGGTCGCCCTGCTGTGCGGACCGCTGGTCGGAATAGCCGTCCACCTGGCAGCACTGGGCCGCGCCGCACGCTGAACCCACCGTTCTCGGCGTGTACCTTGTGGACATCGACACGCCTTACCCCGACGCCTGGATCATCGTGCCGGCGTTCAACGAAGCGAAGGTCATCGCCGACGTCATCGCGGACCTGCGCCAAGTCTTCGACCACGTGGTGTGCGTCGACGACGGCAGCAGCGACGACACCGCCGACATCGCCTTGCGCGCGGGCGCGCACGTGGTGCGCCATCCGGTGAATCTCGGGCAGGGCGCCGCCATCCAGACCGGGGTCGAGTACGCCCGCAGCCAGCCCGGTGCTGCGGTGTTCGTCACGTTCGACGCCGACGGCCAGCACCGCGTCAAGGACGTCGTCGTGATGATCGACCGGCTGGCCAAGGGTGACGTCGACGTCGTGATCGGCACCCGCTTCGCAGGCACCACCGTCAGCCACACGCCGCCGCTGAAGCGGCTCATCCTGCGCGCGGCCGCGATGCTGAGCCCGAGCAGTCACCGGCTGCACCTGACCGACTCGCACAACGGGCTTCGGGTGTTCAACAAGACGGTCGCCGACAACCTCAACCTCACGATGAACGGCATGAGCCACGCGACCGAATTCATCACGCTGATCGTCGAAAACCATTGGCGGGTGGCCGAAGAGCCCGTCGAGATCCTCTACACCGAGTACTCGATGTCCAAGGGCCAGCCGCTGCTGAACGGAGTGAACATCGTCTTCGACGGGTTCCTGCGCGGAAGGATGCGCCGATGAACTGGATCCAGGTATTGCTGATCGCCGCGGTGATCGCGCTGCTGGTCTACCTGCTGCGTTCGCGCACCAACGCCAAAGCCAAGGCATGGGTCAAGGTTGGCTACGTGCTGTTCGTGGTGCTGGCGGTATACGCGATCCTGCGACCGGACGACACCACGGTGCTGGCCAACTTCCTCGGGGTCCGGCGTGGCGCCGACCTGATCACCTATGCGCTGATCATCGCGTTCGTGTTCACGACGATGAGCACGTATCTGCGGTTCAAGGAGCTCGAGCTGAAATACGCCCGGCTGGCGCGGGCGGTCGCGCTGGAGGGTGCGCGGACCCCGGAGCACTAGCCCCGGAAGTAGTCGACGGTGCCGGCGATGCCCTCTTCGAGGCGTACCTGCGGGCGCCAGCCGAGCACCATCTCGGCCTTGCGGACATCCAGGCACGAGCGCTTCAGGTCGCCCAGCCGGGCCGGGGCGAACTCCGGGTCGTCGGCCACCCCGACCACCTTGGCCACCACCGAGTGCAACTGCCGGTCGCTGGTCTCCACGCCGGTCCCGACGTTGAACCGCTGCCCGCACCCGCCTTTTCCGGAGGCCCGCACGAAGGCGTCGACGACGTCGTCGACGAAGACGTAGTCGCGGGTGTTCGAGCCGTCGCCGTACACCTTGGTGGGCCGGCCCGCCAGCATCGCGTTGGCGAAGATCGCGACGACACCGGCCTCACCGTGCGGGTCTTGGCGCGGGCCATAGACATTCGACGGCGCGATGAACGAGCAGTCCACGCCGTAGAGGTGGCGGAAGGTGTTGAGGTAGATCTCTCCGGCAACCTTGCTGGCCGCATACGGCGAGGCGGGATCGACCGGAGTCGTCTCGTTGACGGGGAAGTTCGTCGGCGCCCCGTAGATCGAGCCGCCCGACGAGGTGTGGACGACCTTGCGAACGCCCGAGCGCCGGGCTGCCTCGGCCAGTCGCACGGTGCCGATCACGTTGACCGCCGCGTCGAACTCGGGTTCTTCCACCGAGCGGCGCACGTCGATCTGGGCGGCCAGATGGTGGACCACTTCGGGCTTGCGCTTGGAGAACAGGCCGATCAGGTCCGCGTCGGCGATGTCGGCCTCGACGAACTCGAACCGCGCGTCGGCGCTCGCCGCGGCCAGGTTCTCCATGCGGCCACGGCTCAGGTCGTCGAGCCCGACGACGGTGTGCCCGTCGGCGAGCAGGCGATCAACCAGCGTCGACCCGATGAAGCCGGCAGCCCCCGTGACCAGTACCTGCATGGCGGTCACTCTACCGGCAGGTGAGTACAGTCGACGCGATGGCAGTTCCGACCCGGGTGGCGCGCATGCCACCGGTGGCTGCCGCGGCCGTCGTCCTGATCGCGGTGCAATTGGTGGTCCGCGCGGTCCTGGCGTTCGGCGGCTACTTCTACTGGGACGACCTGATCCTGGTGGGCCGGGCGGGCACCCAGGATCTGCTGTCCCCGTCGTATCTGTTCGACGACCACGACGGCCACGTCATGCCCGGTGCGTTCCTGGTGGCCGGGCTGATCACCCGCGCGGCCCCACTGGTGTGGGCGTGGCCTGCGGTCAGTCTGGTGGTGCTGCAACTGCTGGTGTCGCTGTCGGTGCTGCGGGCACTGCACGTGATCCTCGGCTGGCGTCCGGTGCTGTTGATTCCGTTGACCTTTGCCTTGTTCACCCCGTTGGGGGTGCCCGGTTTCGCGTGGTGGGCCGCGGCGCTGAACTCGCTTCCGATGCTGGCCGCGATGGCGTGGGTGTGCGGCGACGCAATCTTGTTGGTGCGCACCGGGAATCGGCGCTATGCGATGACCGCTGTGCTCGTGTTCTTCGGTGGCCTGCTGTTTTTCGAAAAGGCGGCCGTCATTCCGTTCGTCGCGTTCGCGGTGGCCGCGCTGCTGTGCCACGTCCAGGGCGACACCGCCGCGCTGCGCACGGTGTGGTATCGCGGCCGTCATCTCTGGGTGTCCGCGCTGGGGTTGACGGCGGTATGGGTGGCGGTCTATCTGTTCGTCGTCGACCACCGGCGCTGGAGCTCAGATCTGGCGATGACGTGGGATCTGTTGTCCCGCTCCGTCACTCATGGGATCGTGCCGGGGCTGGCCGGCGGACCCTGGGAGTGGCAGCGGTGGGCGCCGGCCTCGCCGTGGGCGGTGCCGCCGGTGTCGGTGATGATCCTGGGCTGGCTCGTGCTGGCCGCGGTCCTGGCGGTGTCGCTGGCGCGCAAACGGCGCATCGGCGTGGTCTGGCTGGTGGCCGTCGGGTATGCGGTGGCCTGCCAGATTCCCATCTACCTGCTGCGCTCGTCGAAATTCACCGCGCTGGAGCTCGCCCAGACGCTGCGCTACTTTCCCGATCTGGTGATTGTGTTGACATTGCTTGCCGCCGTGGCGTTCTGCGCTCCCAACCGCGACTCGGCCTGGCTGAACGTCTCACGCACTCGCGCCGCGGTGGTGACGACGGTCGCCGTGGCTTTCGTGGCCAGCAGCCTGTATTCGACGTCGACGTTCCTGACCAGCTGGCGTGACAACCCCGCACAGCCGTACCTGCAGAACGCGATCCGCGGACTGGCGCAGGCACGGGCGTCGTCGTCGGCGCCGTTGCTCGACCAAGAGGTCGACCCGTTGGTGCTGCAGCGCGTGGCCTACCCGGAGAACCTGGCCAGCCACATGTTCGCCCTGATCCGCGACCGGCCCGAATTCGCCGGTTCCACAACGCAATTGCGCATGCTCGACAGCAGTGGCCGGCTGGTCGACGCCATCGTCACCTGGACGCGCACGATCGTCGCGGGGCCGCAACCCGGCTGCGGCTACTTCGTGCAGCCGGACGCTCCGGTGCGGATGCCCCTGGACGGACAGCTGCTGCCCGCAGACTGGACCGCCGAGATCAACTATCTGGCCAACAGCGACGGGTCGATGCTGATGTCGCTCAACGAGGGGCCGGAGACAAAAGTGGCGGTGCACCCGGGCCTGAACCGGGTGTTCGTCCGGCTGCCGGGAGCGGGCGACGCTATCACCGTGCGGGCGTCGACCGCGGCGCTGTCGTTGTGCCTGGCGTCGGGACCGGTCGGGTATCTGGCGCCGCGCTGAGCGGAGTGTGCCACAGTACTTTGTATGTCTAACTTGCGCGAGGATGGTCTACGTGTGTTCCGGCAGATGCTGCCTGGAGCGCTCCCCGACTCCGACGACGACGTCGAGTTCGGCGGCTTCGCTCCGGAGCTGATGGAGATCGGCGTGGAGAATGTGTTCGGCCGGCTGTGGACCCGCGAGGGGCTCAGTCGCCGCGATCGCAGCCTGGTGACGCTGGGCATTCTGATCGCGTTGCGGGCCACCGAGGAGATGAATGCACACTTCCGCATCGCCCGACAGAACGGCCTGACCGAGGACGAACTGGCCGAGGTGATTTACCACGCCAGCGGTTACGCCGGTTTTCCCGCAGCCGCCACGGCCCGCAATATCGCCGCCGAAGCCCTCGGCGAGAAGTAGCTGCGCGCCCTATTTCGGTTTGCACGCGCTTTTCGTTAACAATCTCGCGCATATTCCCAGCAAACTCTTACATGACGTTTGTCAATCCCGACCGATTTAAATTCAAACGGTTTAGGACCCCGTGGCTAGGGCAAGCCTACTCGCGGGCCGGGGGAACTGTTGAAACGCCGACAGACGTGAGCAAACAGTTGTATGACAGGGCAATCGTGCAGGAGGTTCACGCAGTGGACATCAAGAAGATCGCGGCAGGTGCCGCAACCGCAGGTGTGATCGGACTTGGCGGGCTTGGAGTCGGCGCGGGGCTGGCACAGGCGGACCCCCATGTGACGCCGCCGGGGCCCGGTAACTCGGACCATGGGAATGGCAACGGCAACGGTCAGTATGTGTGGCCGCCGACGGTGACCGGGCCAGGTGTGAACGCCGGGACTCCGGGCAATCCGCTGCCGCCGGGGCAGGGCTTCCTGCCGCCTCCGGGACACGGTGGGCCGGCACTGGACGCTCGGATCTCCTACCCCGACATTCCGGACTGGGTGTCGATGCCGGTGCTCCCGCCGCTGGACATCCCGCAGCCGGAGCTGCCGGACTGGGCGGTGAATTTGAACCTGCCGGCCGTGTGGAACCCTGAGCTGAACGCCTGGGGTGTGTGGGACGCTTCGGCCAACACATTCGTCCGGCTCTAACAGCAAGACGGCGACAGCCGCCTCACCCGATGGGTGGGGCGGCTGTTTCGCGCAATACCGGAGCCACCTAGGAGAATCGAACTCCTGACCTATTCATTACGAGTGAATCGCTCTACCGACTGAGCTAAGGTGGCGCGGCCGTCGGGCCGAGCAGTGAGTCTACAGGTCCGAACGTAGTGCCTGACCCACGGTGGCCACCATCGCATCGACGGCGAACTTGGGCTTGACGTTCATCGCCAGCGCCTCCCGGCATTCGAGCACCGCTTCGATACAGCGCAGCAGCCGCTCCGGCGAGGCGTGTGCCGCCAACGCCGCCGCCCGCTCGGCCATATCGGGGTGATTCGGCGCCACCGAACCGGCGCCATTGGCCACCAGCAGCGCATCCCGGAAGTACGTCGCCAAGTCGATCAACGCCCGATCCAGCGCATCGCGCGAAGCGCGGGTCTGCCGCGATTTCTGTCGCCGCTCGAGGTCCTTGATCGCACCGGCGGCCCCACGCAGCGTTCCCGCAGTGCCCTTACCGGTGCCGCCGGCCCCCAGCGCCGTGCGCAATTCCTCTGCCTCGGCCTCGTCGCGGCCCACGTTGAGTGCCTTCGCCTCGGCTTCGGCGGTGGCGACCAGCTCCTCGGCGGCTGCATAGGCCCGGGACGGGGTGGCGGCGTCGCGGGCCAGGCCCAGCGCGCGGGACCGTCGTTCGCGGGCGTCGGGGTCGGTGGCCAGCCGGCGGGCCCGGCCGACGTGACCACCGCTGATCGAGGCCGCCCACTGCGCCTCCTCAGCGGACATCCCGTCGGTGTCCATCAGCACCTGCGCGATCGCCGCGGCAGGCGGCGTCACCAACGCCACGTGGCGGCAGCGCGACCGAAGGGTGATCGCGATGTCCTCGGGATCCACCGACGGCGCACACAGCAGGAATACCGTCGACGGCGGTGGTTCCTCCACCACCTTGAGCAGCGCGTTGGCCGCGCCTTCGGTCAGCCGGTCGGCATCCTCGACCACCACGATCTGCCAGCGGCCGGTACTGGGCCGACGGGAGGCGATCTGCACGATCGTGCGCATCTCGTCGACCCCGATGGACAGCCCCTCGGGAACGATCCGCCGGACATCGCCATGCGTGCCAGCCATCGTCGTCGTGCAGGCCCGGCACTCGCCGCACCCCGGCGTGCCCGCCGACGTGCACTGCAGGGCCGCCGCGAAGCACTGAGCGGCCACCGAGCGTCCCGATCCCGGTGGTCCGGTGATCAGCCAGGCATGTGTCATGGTGCCGATGGCCGCCACATCGTGAGCGGAATCACCCCGGGCCGCCCTAGCAGCACCCACCAACTCCGCTTCCACGGCGCTTTGGCCCACCAACCGCGTGAAAACTCCGGACATCGCCTCAAACACTAGTGCTCAGCAACGACACAACCGCCGACCGCCGGGTTCCAGACGTGCTGATCGGTCGCTCTGTACCGATACGGTGGGGATCGTGACCACCGCGCAGCTCAGCCCCGGGCGAATCAATGGATTCGTCCGCTGGGTCGCGCGCACGCCGTGGCCGGTGTTTTCCCTGGGCATGCTGCAGGCCGACATCATCGGCGCGCTGCTGGTGCTGGGCTTCCTTCGGTTCGGCCTGCCGCCGTCGGATCGGGTCATGCTGCAGGACCTGCCGACGCTGAACCTGGTCATCTTCCTGAGCTACCTGTTCATCTCGTTCGGGGTCGGTGCGTTCGTCAGCCTCAGGCTGCTCGTTCCGGTGTTCCGCTGGCAACGCCGCGATGCGCTGCTGGCCGAGGACGACCCGGCCGTCACCGAGCAGGCTCGGCTGCGGGCGTTGCGGATGCCGGTCTACCGCTCGGTGATCAGCATGACGAACTGGGTGCTGGGCGCAGTGGTGTTCATCGCCGCCAGCTGGCCGGTGGCCAGCCATGCCGCGCCCGTGCTGGCGGTGTCCACGCTGCTGGGCGCCACGGCCACCACGATCATCGGCTACCTGCAGTCCGAGCGGGTGCTGCGTCCGGTGGCGGTCGCCGCGCTGCGTGGCGGGGTGCCGGAGAAGTTCCACCGCCCCGGTGTCATCCAGCGGCTGGTGCTGACCTGGCTGTTGTCCACCGGGGTGCCGCTGCTGGCGATCGTGCTGTCGGTGGTGGCCAGCAAGTTCTCGCTGCTGGCGGCGTCGGCCGACGCCCTGTTCACGCCGATCCTGCTGATGGCGGTGGCCGCGCTGGTGGTCGGGATGGCCGGCAATGTGCTCTCGGCGATGTCGATCGCCGATCCGCTGCGCCAGCTGCGCTGGGCGCTCGGTGAGGTGCAGCGCGGCAACTACAACGCCCACATGCAGATCTACGACGCCAGTGAGCTGGGCCTGCTGCAGGCCGGCTTCAACGACATGGTCCGCGACCTGAGCGAACGGCAGCGGCTGCGCGACCTGTTCGGCCGCTACGTCGGCGAGGACGTCGCCCGGCGCGCCTTGGAGCGTGGCACCGAGCTCGGCGGTCAGGAGCGCGACGTCGCGGTGCTGTTCGTCGACCTCGTCGGCTCGACCCAGCTGGCCGCGTCGCGACCGCCCAGCGAGGTGGTGAGCATGCTCAACGAGTTCTTCCGGGTGGTCGTCGAGACGGTCAAGAAGCACGGCGGTTTCGTCAACAAGTTCCAGGGTGATGCGGCGCTGTGCATCTTCGGCGCACCCATCGAACATCCCGATGCCTCCGGTGCGGCGCTGGCCGCATCGCGGGAACTGCACGACGAGCTGGTCGGGGTGCTGGGCCAAACCGAATTCGGGATCGGCGTCTCGGCCGGGCGCGCGATCGCCGGGCACATCGGCGCGCAGGCCCGCTTCGAGTACACCGTGATCGGCGACCCGGTCAACGAGGCCGCCCGGCTGACCGAGCTGGCCAAGTTGGAGAACGGCCACGTACTGGCGTCGGCGATCGCGGTCAGTGGTGCGCTGGACGCCGAGGCGCTCTGCTGGAACGTCGGCGAGATCGTTGAACTGCGCGGCCGGCGGGCGCCGACGCAACTGGCCCGCCCAGTGAACCTGCTCCTGCCCAGCGAAACCAGCGGAATCGTCACTGGCTGAGGCGGTTACGCCTTCTTCGCGGCCTTCTTGGCCGGCGCCTTGCGGGTCGTCTTCTTCGCGGCAGCCTTCTTCTTGACCGGGCCGCGGGCGCGCCGGTCGGCAAGCAATTCCGAGGCCCGCTCGTCGGTGATCGACATGACATCGTCACCCTTGCGCAGGCTCGCATTGGTCTCGCCGTCGGTGACGTACGGGCCGAAGCGACCGTCCCTGATCACCATCGGCTTGCCCGATGCCGGATCGTTGCCCAACTCGCGCAATGGCGGGGCCGAAGCACCTTGGCGGCCACGGCGTTTCGGCTCGGCATAGATCTTCAAGGCTTCTTCGAGGGTGATCTCGAAGATCTGGTCCTCGGTGGCCAGTGAGCGAGAATCGGTGCCGCGCTTGAGGTATGGGCCGTAGCGACCGTTCTGCGCGGTGATCTCCTCGCCGTTGGCGGGATCCACGCCGACCACGCGCGGGAGCGAGAGCAGCTTGAGCGCATCCTCGAGCGTGATGGTCTGCAGGTCCATCGAGCGCAGCAGCGATCCAGTGCGCGGCTTGGGACCCGTCGGCTTCTTGCCCTTTTTGGCACCGACACCCGGGTCGTCGTCCGGCGGCGGGGGCAACACCTCGGTGACGTACGGCCCGTAACGTCCGTCCTTGGCTACGATCTCGTGTCCGGACTCCGGATCCACGCCGAGCACGCGGCCCTCTTGCGGTGTGGCGAAAAGGGTTTCGGCCAGCTCAAGGGTCAGCTCGTCGGGCGTGATCTCGTCGTTGAGGTTGGCTCGCTGAGGTTTGGGTTCGCCATCCTCGCCGGTGATCATCCGCTCCAGGTATGGGCCGTTCTTACCCACCCGAACCACGATCGGCCGGCCTTCCTCGTCGTCGAACAGCTTGATGGAGTTGACTTCTCGGGCATCGATGCCTTCGAGGTTGACACCCACCAGCTTCTTGAGGCCACCGGCGCGGGCGATCGAGTCGGCCACACCATGGTCGCCACCGAAGTAGAAGTTGGACAGCCAGTTGGTGCGCCGCTCCTGCCCGGTGGCGATCTCGTCGAGCTCGTCCTCCATGGCGGCGGTGAAGTCGTAATCCACCAGGCGGCCGAAGTGCTGTTCCAGCAGACCGGTCACCGCGAACGCCACCCAGGACGGCACCAGCGCGCTGCCCTTCTTGTGGACGTAGCCGCGGTCCTGAATCGTCTTGATGATCGAGGAATACGTTGAGGGACGGCCGATTCCGAGATCCTCGAGCGCCTTGATCAGCGATGCCTCGGTGTAGCGGGCCGGCGGGTTGGTGTTGTGGCCGTCGGCGGTCAGGCCGGTGGCGTCCACCCGCTGGCCCTGCCGCAGCTGCGGCAACCGGCTCTCGGCGTCGTCGGCTTCACCGCCGGCCAGCTCGTCGACGGTCTCGACGTAAGCCTTGAGGAAGCCGGCGAAGGTGATCGTGCGACCGCTGGCAGCGAAGGTGACTTCGCGCCCGTCGGACGAGGTTCCGTTGATCCGCAAGCTCAGCGTCGTGCCGCGGGCATCGGCCATCTGCGAGGCGACGGTGCGTTGCCAGATCAGCTCGTAGAGCCGGAACTCGTCGTTGTCGAGTTCGCGGTGCAGCGCCCCGGGGGTGGCGAAGGTGTCGCCGGCGGGCCGGATGGCCTCGTGCGCCTCCTGAGCGTTCTTGACCTTGCGGGTGTACTGCCGCGGCGAGGGGTGCACGTACTCGTCGCCGTAGAGCTGGCGGGCCTGAGTGCGTGCGGCGTTGATGGCCGACTCCGACAACGTCGTCGAGTCGGTACGCATATAGGTGATGTAGCCGTTCTCATACAGCCGCTGCGCGATGCTCATCGTGCGCTCGGACGAGAACCGCAGCTTGCGGCCCGCCTCCTGCTGCAGCGTTGAGGTCATGAACGGCGGATACGGCTTGCGGGTGTAGGGCTTCTCCTCCACCGACGCCACGGACAGGCTGGCGCCCTGCAATCCGGTGGCCAGCGAGCCCGCGACGGCCTCGTCGAGCACGACAACCTCGTCGGGCTTGCGGACGACGCCCAGCGAATCGAAGTCGCGGCCGGTGGCGACCCGCTTGCTGTCGACGTTGACCAGCCGGGCGGTGAACCGCGGCGGCGCGGCATTCGGGTCCGAGACGGACGCGTCGAGTTCGGCGATCACGTCCCAGTAGGAGGCGCTGCGGAAGGCCATCCGGTCGCGTTCGCGCTGCACGATGATGCGGGTGGCCACGGACTGCACCCGGCCCGCCGACAGCTTCGGGGCAACCTTCTTCCACAGCACGGGGCTGACCTCGTAGCCGTAGAGGCGGTCCAGGATGCGCCGGGTCTCCTGCGCATCGACCAGGTCGGTGTCCAGGTCGCGGGGGTGTTCGGCGGCCGCACGGATGGCGGGTTCGGTGATCTCGTGGAACACCATCCGCTTGACCGGGACGCGGGGCTTCAACGTCTCCAGCAGGTGCCAGGCGATGGCCTCACCCTCGCGGTCACCGTCGGTGGCGAGGTAGAGCTCGTCGACATCCTTGAGCAGGCCCTTGAGCTCGGTGACCGTGCTCTTCTTGTCCGGGCTGATGATGTAGAGCGGCTCGAAGTTGTCCTCGACGTTGACGCCTAGCCGCGCCCACGGCTCCGTTTTGTACTTGGCGGGCACGTCGGCGGCGTTGCGAGGCAGGTCACGGATGTGACCGCGGGACGACTCGACGATGTAATTGGAGCCCAGGTAACCCGCGATCTTGCGCGCCTTGGTGGGCGACTCGACGATGACGAGCCGCCGAACGTTGCCGTTCCGGTTACCGCTGCCGCGGTCGTCGTCAGCCAACTGCCCTTACGCTCCACTTCTGTCTTCCCCACAGGTACCCCCAACCCGCGGGCACCTGACAATTTCGCACTCCGAGGGTGTCAACGCAAACCGACCCTCGCAGCGCAATCTCTCAGATCCGGGGCCACGCTGACAACGCTTCGAGCTGATTTGGTGGTTCCCCCACGTTCTCTACCAGGCGTGATAGCCGCCGACGGCCACTGATTCGAAGGGCCGGCCGGGCGCCTCGGGTGCCGATCAGCGTCGGTGCGATCCCCACCCGCATCAACGCCGACGCGAGCGGCGAATGCGTATCGGGGGCGTGCGGGTCCAGTCCCAGCAGATAGCGATCGGGCTCCGGGCTGCCGGCCGCCAGCGTCCAGGCACGCAGCTCACGCGCTCCGGGCAGCCATTGCGGCGGCACCGTCTTGACGGCTCCCCTGGTCCAGGCGGCGGCGATGCCCGACAACCGGGCGTCCACCGCGGTGCGCACTAACGGGTTGTTCTCGTCGGTGCGGGTGATCTCGGCCTCCAGGCCGGTCTCACTGATCATCTCCGCCAACGCCTCGGCCCGCCACAGATCGTCGACCACCACCGACAGCCTGGCCCCGGCGCCGACGACGACCACCTGTCCGGTTGTCGCAAGCAACCCGGTGAGGTCGGCGACCGCGGGCGGCACCGACTCAGCCGAGAAGAAGGACAGCTGACTCACGAGTCGACAGTAAGGCAGTAGGAGACGAGCGGGACGCAGCCGAGCCCTCGGGCTGGCGACGGGCGTGGCGGCCGCTGAGTGCGACAGCCACAGACGAAAGCACCCCCGGCGAGACCCGTCACCGGGACGCTCGGGGGTGTTTCGTGATGTCGTTGTTGATCAGATGGAGCGCACGCCAGTGGCCTGCGGTCCCTTGGGGCTCTGACCGACCTCGAACTCGACCCTTTGGTTCTCCTCAAGGGTGCGGAAGCCCGACCCCTGAATTTCCGTGTAGTGGACGAACACGTCGGCAGAGCCGTCCTCGGGTGCAATGAACCCGAAACCCTTCTCGGCGTTGAACCACTTCACAGTTCCCTGTGGCATCTTTCGTACTTTCCTTCTCTTCCAACCGGGAGCGGCCGACCGAGTTTTCGGCAGACCGGGCCCGTTCCGACCGCCATCCTTCGTGGAGTCGTCGGAACTCACCCGACCTACAGACCCTCGCAGGAACCGCGATCGCAACGTCGATCCTGCGAGTGCTGACACACGAACACAGAAGCTGCGACCGCCCATATCCAATCACGTCCAGAGCTGTTGCGACAGTCTCAGTGCTACTAACTGATGAACAATTCGATACAGGGATGTACATCTCTTTTAGAAAGGGCTGATTTCAAATGGTGAGTTTCGGCAGCGAGCTGCTTAACGCGGCCGTCGCGGGCGCCGAATCATCGCCGGAAGCGCTGCGTCACGTCGCCGAACTGCCCGCCCGCCAAGCCCACGGCATGGACTGGCCTGCCTGGGCTGATCCAGATGTGCTCCGCGCGTTCCATGATCACGGAATCGAGTTGCCGTGGTCGCATCAGGTGCGCGCCGCCGACCTCGCCCACTCTCGCCAGCATGTCGTCATCAGCACCGGTACCGCATCGGGCAAGTCGCTGGCGTTCCAATTACCGATCATGGATGTGCTGGCGCGTGATCCGCGCGCCAGGGCGCTTTATTTGTCGCCCACCAAAGCGCTCGGCCACGACCAATTGCGGACCGCGCATTCTTTGACGACAGCGGTGCCCGCGCTCGCCGATGTCGCACCGACCTCCTACGACGGCGACACCCCGGTCGAGGTACGCAGATTCGCCCGGGAACGGTCGCGATGGCTGTTCTCCAATCCCGACATGATTCATCTGTCGTTGCTGCGCAACCACGCTCGCTGGGCGGTGTTCCTGCGCGGGTTGCGCTACATCGTCGTCGACGAATGTCATTACTACCGAGGCATTTTCGGTTCGAACGTGGCCATGGTTCTGCGTCGGCTACTGAGGTTGTGCGAACGCTACGCGCCGGCATCGGAACCGGGTCCGACGGTCATCTTCGCCAGCGCGACCACCGCGGCACCCGGTGAAACCGCCGCCGAACTGATCGGGCAGACCGTGACGGAGGTGACCGAGGACGGGTCGCCGCACGGCGCGCGGACCGTCGCCCTGTGGGAGCCCGAACTGCGCAC
Organism: Mycolicibacterium pallens; assembly: GCF_019456675.1. NCBI lineage: Bacteria > Bacillati > Actinomycetota > Actinomycetes > Mycobacteriales > Mycobacteriaceae > Mycobacterium > Mycolicibacterium pallens. The sequence continues at coordinate 5,421,824 of NZ_CP080333.1, forward strand.
CGATCTGTTGGGGGAAAACGGTGCGCCGGTGCGACGTTCAGCCGGCGCGGAGGCCGCTCGGATGATGGCCGATCTGGTTGCTGAAGGCGCGCGAACGCTGACCTTCGTACGGTCGCGGCGCGGCGCGGAGCTCACCGCTCTGGGAGCGCGGGCCCGCCTCGAGGACATCGCCCCGCACCTGATCGACACGGTGGCGTCCTACCGGTCGGGTTACCTCGCCGAGGACCGCCGGGAGTTGGAACGCGCCCTGTCCGAAGGAGAATTACGGGGGGTGGCCACCACGAATGCACTCGAGCTTGGCATTGACATCGCCGGGCTGGATGCGGTTCTGCTGGCGGGCTTTCCGGGCACCGTGGCGTCGTTTTGGCAGCAGGCAGGCCGGTCCGGTCGGCGCGGCCAGGGTGCGCTGGTGATTCTCGTCGCGCGCGACGACCCCTTGGACACCTATCTTGTGCACCACCCGGAGGCGTTGCTGGACAAGCCGGTTGAACGGGTGGTCATCGATCCGACAAACCCCTATGTGGTCGGCCCGCAACTGTTGTGCGCGGCAACGGAGATGCCGTTGGAGGAGGCGGAGGTCCGGCGCTGGGAGGCCGAGCCGGTGGCCGCTGAGCTCGTCGACGACGGATTGTTGCGCCGCCGTGGCGGCAAGTACTTCCCCGCCGCCGGGCTGGACCCGCATCCGGCGGTGGACATCCGTGGCTCGGCCGGCGGGACCATCGCGATCGTCGAAACAGAGACCGGGCGGATGCTGGGCAGTGCCGACGCGGGGCAGGCGCCGGCCGCCGTTCATCCCGGTGCGGTGTATCTCCATCAGGGCGAGAGCTATCTCGTCGACTCGTTGAGTTTTTCCGACGGGGTGGCGTTCGTGCATGCCGAGGATCCCGGCTACACCACCTTCGCCAGGGAGATCACCGACATCACGGTGACCGGGACGGGCGAGCGGGTGCACTACGACGCGGTGACGCTGGGCCTGGTGCCCGTGTCGGTGACACACCGGGTGATCGGTTACCTGCGCCGCCGGTTATCCGGGGAGGTCATCGATTTCGTCGAACTCGACATGCCCGAGCACTGCCTGCCGACCACTGCGGTGATGTACACGATCACACCGGAAGCGTTGGCGGACAGCGGGATCGAACAGCTGCGGATACCCGGATCCCTACATGCGGCCGAGCACGCGGCGATCGGCCTGCTGCCGCTGGTGGCCAGCTGCGATCGCGGTGACATCGGCGGTGTGTCCACCGCCGTCGGTGCCGACGGTCTGCCCACGGTGTTCGTCTACGACGGGCATCCGGGTGGAGCGGGTTTCGCCGAGCGCGGCTATCGTCTGGCCAGCACGTGGCTGGGCGCCACCGCGGCGGCGATCGAAGCATGCGAATGTCCGCAGGGCTGCCCGTCGTGTGTGCAGTCACCCAAGTGCGGCAACGGGAATGACCCGTTGGACAAGTCCGGCGCGGTTGCGGTCCTCAAGCTGGTTCTCGCGCAGCTGGCTGCCGGCGGTGCCTGACCGGCGTGCCGACCGACCCCTCGAACAGTCGACACCCACGATGCAAGCACGCGCCGACGTGCTGGCTCCGTGCCCCACACTGCTGGAGGCGTTCCGGAAGCCTGACATCATTGCGCGCGGTGAACGGTCGGACAACGCGATCCATTCCCAAATGTCGGGCGTAGGCGAAAAATAACCGAACTGCCATTGCGGCCGCAAGCAAATGGACATCGTGGCGGTTTGCCGGACCAATTCCTTGGTTTCCACCTGGGGATTCCCCTGTTCGATCCCAAGCTTGCCCCAAGGCGGCGTCGTTAAAATGCCACCATGACCCCCGATTGGCTGCTGGTGGAGACACTCGGCACCGAACCGGTGGTGGTCGCGCAGGGCCGCCAGATGAAGAACCTGGTTCCGCTGGCCATCTACTTGCGACGCAACCCGCATCTGGCGGCGATCCAGACCGCCATCGCCGAGACCGTGGCGACCGGCAACAGTCTGGCCAGCATCACCCCGAAGAGCGATCGCGTGATCCGCACCGAACCGGTCCAGATGTCCGACGGCCGGATGCATGGTGTGCATGTGTGGATCGGGCCCGCCGACGCCGAACCGCCGGAGCGGCCGATACCCGGTCCGTTGAAATGGGATATGACCCTCGGGATCGCGACCGACACCGTCGAGTCACTGGTCAACGCCGGGATGGATCCCACCAAGGAGCCCACCCACGGCCGGGCATTCGCCGAGGACCTGCCGTCGCGCAGTTTCAACCGGGACGAAGCCAAGGTCCTGGCGCTGGCCATCGACGCCGAACCCGGCCGGACTTATTGCACGACATGGACTTTCACGGACAGCAACGGCGAGACCATCCGGGCGGGGTTCGTGGCGCGTACCGCGTTGGAGATGACGGAGGACGCCACCGAGCATCTGATCGCCCGCGCGATGAACCTGCGGTGCGACCTCGACGAGGGTTCGCTGCCACCCGACCATCTGGCGCAACGGATCCTCGACGGGCTGTCCCAGCCCGGTGTGCACCGCGCGCTTGTCGACCTCGGCACCTGGAAGCTCCTGAAGTGGCTCGACGATCCGTGCCCCTATTACGACTGGCGCCAGAGCGTTCAGTTCCACCCCGACGACCGCGACGAGCTGATCCCGATGGCGGAGGAGTTCCGGACCGGTACCACCAGTCGGGTGTTGCGGCTGCCCGGCGTCGACGGCGGCTGGGTCCCGATGCACGTGACGGTCAACCGCGTCGAGGTCGACAAGAACATCTTCGCCGGGCTGATCACCCTGCGTCTGCCCACCGCAGCCGAACTCGCCGCCGCCCGCCTGACCGTCAAGGGCACCTCGACCGCCTAGCGTGCCTCGACCGGACCCGCCCGCGCCGCCGCGTGGGCCTGCCCGCCGAGGATCCGGCCCGTCGCCACGTCGACCCGGACCACGATGTCTAGCCCGTCGAGCTCGCACCCGCTCAGCGCCGCGCCCATGGCGCGGCTCACCGCGGCTGCCTGCCGGCATGCGGTCTCACCTCCGCTGGGCAGCCACATGGCCGCGGCCAGCGCGGCCATGTCGGCACCGGCCTGCGCCCGATGCCGTGCCACCACGGCACTCCCGATCTGGACGCCGGCCAGGGTGATGGCCACGAGCGCGGTGATCAGCAGCGCCGCCAGCACGGTCGCGACGCCGTGCTCGTCACGCGCCAGGCTCCGCGGCGGAGATCGCGTCGGCGGCGATGACGACGCCGGGCAGCAGCCGGGACCGGCCGCTGACCGTCGCGACGACGAAGCCGCCGTCACGACGCAACTGCAATGCCGCGCCCGCTGGACCCACCCCGCGGGCCGCGAGGCCCGCAGCCGCCTCGTCGCCGCGTGCCGCCAGGCGGGCGGCCTCCCTGGCGGCATCGATACAGCGCACCTGCATCGCGACCGCGGTGAGGCCTGCCGCGCACAGGACCAGGACCACCACCAGCGCAGCGATGGCCAGGGCCGCCTCGACCGTGGCGAAACCGCCGTCACCGGTTAGACCTTCGTGTTGAGCGCGCGGTTGATGATGTTGGTCAACGCGCCGACGATCGAGTCGCCGGTGACCACGCTGTACAGGATCGCGCCGAAGGCCGCGGCGGCTATCGTGCCGATTGCGTATTCGACCGTCGACATCCCGGCATCGTCGACGGCCGCCACCACCAGCCGCGCCTTGATCTGCTGAAACATGTTGTCGCGCAATTGTTTTTCTCCTTCACAGTAATCCCGATGTGAACACATCACCGGCCAACCCAGCCACCACCGGCACGATGCCGAGGCAGACGAAGGCAGGCAGGAAGCACAGCCCCAGCGGACCGGCGATCAACACCGAAGCGCGTTCGGCGGCGGCCGACGCGGCATGCCCGGCGTCCTGTCGCGACTGCTCGGCGAGCTCGGCGACACCTTGTGCCAGAGCACTTCCCGACGACGCCGACCGGCGCGCCAGCCTGGCCAGCGCGTGGCTGTCCTCACCGGGCTGCGCGGACCACGCGGCATCCGGGTCGGCGCCGAGCGCCAACAGGTCGGCGGCGCGGCGCAAAACCGCCGCGAGGCGATCCGGAGCCGAGGGCGCTGTCGCGGCGGCCGCGGCCGACACCGACATGCCGCCCGTCAGGCATGCCGCGAACACGTCGAGCGCCGACGCGGTCGCGAGCGGGTCACTGTGCGCATCGCTACGGCGGATCGGCACGGACCGCGTCGGGTGCAGCCCTATCCGCCGCCGGACGGCATATGGGCCCGGCGCGAAAAGTATTGCGGCGCAGAGTAACACCGCGGCGACGGTCATGCCGGCAGCCGATCGGTGATGCGGTCAGCCCACACCAGACCGACGCACACCAGCGTTGTGCCCACTACCAAGAGCCAGCCGCCTACACCGCCGCCAAGAAGAAATCCGACGGGATGTGCACCGACCAGCTCGCCGAGGAACACACCCAGCAGTGGCAGGCCGGCCAGGATCGCCGCGGTGGCGCGCGCCCCGGCCAGACCGGCCTCGACCCGGGCGGTGAAGCGCTGCCGCTCGACGATGTCGCGCTGCGCGGTGCGGATCAGCGCCGCCATCGCCAACCCGTGGTCGGCCGCGAGCTGCCAGCATACCGCGAGCCGCTCCCACTGGGCCGGAATCGACGTCGACGTGGCCAGCGCCCGCAGTCCGGCTCCGACATCGGCCCCCAGGCCGGCCCGCGCCGCGACCGCTCGCAGCGCGATGCCGATTGCACCGGCGGATTCAGATGCGGCGATGGTGAAGGCGCGCACCGGATGCGCGCCCACCCGCAGCTCGCCGGCCAGCGTCTCCAGCGCGGACGCCAGGGTCTGTCCGGCATGATGGCGGTCGCGGCTCCGAAGCCGACGACGCCGCCGGGCGATCAGCGTGACGCCCAGTACCGAAGCCGCGAGCAGCGCCGCCGGTGGCAGCGCGACAGCGGCCACCACCAGACCCGCCACCATGGCGGGCGTCCGCGTGTCAAACCGCGGCGGAGCCAGTCCCAGCCGCACGCGCGGTGGGGGCGGCGCGGCGAGCACAGCAAACCCCAAAAGAACTGCAGCCAAGGCAATTCCGGTCATGCTCGTCGCCCGTCGATCAACGCGCCCAACTGCTGCTGACCGTCCTGCCAACCGCGGTCGGCATGCCAGGCCGTCACCGCAGACACGCCGCCGCCGTCCGCGCGGCACAGCACCGCGATCTCGCTGAGCCGGCGGGTGCCGTCGCGGCGGCGACTCACGTGCACCACCACCTGGACGGCCGCAGCCAGCTGACTGTGCAAGGCCGCGCGATCCAGACCGCCGAGCGCGGCGAGTGCTTCCAGCCGGGCCGGCACCTCGGCGGGGCTGTTGGCGTGCACTGTCCCGGCACCGCCGTCGTGTCCGGTGTTGAGCGCGGTCAGCAGGTCGACGACCTCGGCGCCGCGCACCTCCCCGACGACGATCCGGTCGGGTCGCATCCGCAGGGCCTGACGAACCAGCTGTCGCATCGTGACCTCACCGGCGCCTTCCACGTTGGCGGCGCGGGCCACCAGCCGCACCAAGTGCGGGTGCCTCGGTGCGAGCTCGGGAGCGTCCTCGACGCAGACGATCCTCTCGCCGCTGTCGACCGCGCCCAACGCGGCGGCCAGCACGGTTGTCTTGCCTGCGCCGGTACCGCCGGAGACGAGGAAGGCCAACCGGGCCGCGATGATCCCGCCGAGCACCTCGGCGGCCTCCGGCGTGATCGAGCCGGCGGCGATCAACGCCGCGAGATCCTGGGTGGCAGGCCGCAACACCCGCAGCGAGAGGCAGGTTCCGGCGGCGGCGACCGGAGGCAGGACGGCGTGGAGGCGGACCGAGAACTCTCCGGCGCCCAGCCCGGCGAGCTGCCCGTCGACCCACGGCTGCGCATCGTCCAACCGCCGTCCCGCGGCGATCGCGAGCCGCTGCGCCAGCCGGCGCACCGCAGCTTCATCGGCGAAGCGGACCGACGTGGGCCGCAGACCGCTGCCGTCATCGACCCACACCGCGTCCGGAGCGGTGACCAGAACGTCGGTGGTCCCGGGTGCGCGCAGCAACGGCTCCAACGGCCCGGCGCCGGTGAGTTCGGTCTGCAGTACCCGCAGGTTCGTCAGGACCTCGGTGTCGCCGAGCACTCCCCCGGATTCGGCTCGAATGGCGGCCGCCACCGCCGCCGGCCGCAAAGACGACGACTCGGCGGCCAGCCGCTCGCGGACCCGCTCGACCAACGAGGCGTTCATGCCGCACGCACCTGCCCGCCGGCCGGCAGGATCTCGAGGACCGCGCGGGCAGCCGCACCGAGCGGAGAACGCCGGCGCACCCGCAACCCGCCGCGCTCCACGCGTTCGGCCAGCATCGGCTCGGGTCGCATCGCCGCGAGAAGGGGCAGATCGGCCACCTCCGCCGCCTCGGCGGCGCGCAGGCCGCCCGGGGTTGGACCGCGCACAACAAGGCCGACGTTCGGGTTGACCCCGCGCAGTACCGGGGCCAGCGCCGCGGTCGCCGCGACGCCCCGGACGTCGCAGGGGCTGATCACCACCACCAGGTCGGCACCCTCGAGCGTGCCGGCCGCCGCCCCGGTCATTCGCCGCGGCAGGTCGCAGATCACCAACATTCCGCCGCGCCGGCCCGCGTCGACGACGGCCTCGACCGCCCCGGGCTCGATCTCATGGCTGTGCCGGGCGCCGGACAGGACGCTGACGCCGTGGTGACTCGGCAGCGCGTCCCGCACTGCCGACCAGGCCAGCCGCCCACCCCGCAGACTCAGGTCGGGCCAGCGCAGACCCGGCACCGTCTCGGCACCCAGCAGAAGGTCGATCCCGCCGCCCCACGGATCGAGGTCGACCAGCAGCGATGCCGACGCCACCAGGGCCAGGGCGGTCGCGAACGTCGACGCGCCTGCGCCGCCACGTCCACCGATCACGGCGATCGTCCGCCCGGTGCGCGAGCCCTCGCCGACCGCCTCCGCAGCATCAGAGAGGTAACCGACCAGCTCGGCGTCTTGCGCCGGCAGAGCACAAACCTGCTGGGCGCCAACGGCCATCGCCGCCGCCCAGCTCGGGGCCTGCGGTTCGGCCGGGGAGATCAGAATCACCCCGCCCCGCCGGGGCAGGCCGTCTCGCTCGCAGCGTCGGGCCGCTTCTTCGTCGAGGACGATCGCGACCGCCGCCGACCACGTCTTGCGGGTCAGCGGTGCAGAAACGGTGACCGGACGAAGCCCGACCGCGGCGACGACCCGCTCGGCCTGCTCACTTAATTCGGGGTCCTCGGTGAGGACGAGGACGACACCCGGACTGCTGCTCACCACGCAACAGTCGGGCGCGCGGCGGGCGTTCGCCAGTCGGCTCGATCCGATCTGTGGATGAACGCCGATCTGGGGAGTAATGCTCACACCAGGACGGCAGCAGAAGTGATCCCGGCAACGTTTGTCGAGTTTGCCGAGACGGCCAGAGATTCTTTGTCAGAAAAAGGGACGACCCCCGCCAGGGGGGGAGGAGGCGGAGGTCGTCGTGTATCAGCCCCGGGGGGTCGGGCTGATGCACACCCGGCATAAGCCGAGTAAACTCACTATACACACGACAATGTGCAGTCGCGCAAGTGTTGCTACCACTTCGAAACCATGTATTCGCTGTGAAAATGCAGGGTGCGACACGTGGCGTGGCCTGCCACTTTGTGCTCGCCCGCGAAGGTGCCGCCAGCCCCACCTATCCTGGGAAGCGTGACCGACCCTGCCTCGGCCGCCGAACAGCTAATCCCCGTCCGGCCCGAGCCCACGCCTGGGCCCCCCTCCCGCACGGCGGCATTTTTCGACCTGGACAAGACCGTCATTGCCAAGTCGAGCACGCTGGCTTTCAGCAAACCCTTCTTCGACCAAGGGCTTCTCAACCGGCGAGCGGTGCTGAAATCCAGCTATGCGCAGTTCCTTTTCCTGATGTCCGGCGCCGATCACGACCAGATGGACCGGATGCGCTCCTACGTCACCGCGATGTGCGCCGGCTGGAACGTCGAACAAGTTCGTGCCATCGTCACCGAGACTCTGCACGACATCGTCGATCCGCTGGTCTTTGCGGAAGCTGCAGAACTGATCGCAGACCACCGGTTGTGTGGCCGCGACGTGGTCATCGTCTCGGCATCCGGTGAAGAGATCGTCGCCCCGATCGCACGAGCGCTGGGTGCCACCCACGCGATGGGCACCCGGATGGTCATCGAGGACGGCAAGTACACCGGCGAGGTTGCCTTCTATTGCTACGGCGAGGGAAAGGCCGCGGCCATCCGCGAACTGGCCGCGTTGGAGGGTTACTCCCTCGAGCACTGCTACGCCTACTCCGACTCCATCACCGACCTCCCGACGCTGAAATCTGTGGGCCACCCGAGCGTCGTCAACCCCGACCGCGCGCTGCGCAAGGAAGCCGCCGCACAGGGTTGGCCCGTACTGACTTTCCTGCGTCCGGTGCCCTTGCGCGACCGGATTCCGGCCCCGTCCGGCGCGGCGGTCGCGACGACGGCTGCGCTCGGAATCAGCGCGCTGGCAGCCGGGGCGTTGACGTACTCGGTGCTACGCCGGTTGTCTTTCTAGCGCGACCAATTCGTTGCCGATTAGCCCCTTGCTGTGACCGTGGTCACGGAGTACAAAGGAAGGCACGGACGCCTGGCAAGGCCAAGATAGCGCCGGAAGAGAAGGCACTATCTCCCAAGCCAAGCGGCCCAGCACGGTTCCCGGCACCCACGCGGAGCACGCCGCGATAATGGCAGAAGTGTTGCGGGCCTGCGTAATTGCGAAGAGCGAGCGGAAAGAACGACCCTTTGGGTGGGGTTGTAAACGAAGCGCAGCGCAAAAACGCCGAGGCCAACCCACGCAGCCCACCCCGCACGCCTGGTAACCGAGAAACCGTGCTAGCGGGCGGCGAGCCGAAGACTTCGGAACGCCGCCCGCTTCGCTGCGCAGGGACTACTTCGTCGCGGCGTCCGCGATCGATATCGCTTCTCGCGCACCGTCTTCCAACGCTTGACACGACATCACCAGCCAGGATCCGACCGCCGCGGGCTCGCCCGTCGCGAACGCCTGAGCTGTTGCGCGGTACTCCTCGGCGCGGCGCATCCAGTACACCTCCGGCACACCGAGCCCATGCGGGTCGAGGCCGGTCGCCATCGTGACAAGTCGCGACACCGCCCGCGCCACAACGCCATCGCCGGGGCCGAACGGCGCCAGCGTCAGCAGTTCTCCGTGCGCGACGGCGGCCAGCACCGGTGCGGGCGCCGAGCTGCCCCCGGTCGTCAGCCGGGTGACCAGATCGAGGCGTGCGGCGACCTCAGGATTCTGCCGCGGCCGGCCGAGTAGGTCCTCGTCGATCAGGTCGGCCGCGGCCAGCGCGTGCAGACGCGCGAGGGCCTGCAGCGGGGCGCGCTGCCACACCCCGACGAGGTTGGTGGTCCCGCCTTCCAGCGCTTGGCCTACGCGCAGCGCACCCGCCAGAATCGGGTCGTTCGGTTCGGCGCCGGAAGCATCGAGCTGGACCGCGCCACCGTCGAGGGCCGATGACGAGCGTGCGCCGCGGACGGCCGACTCCGCTGCGGTCACCGGCCAGTTGCGCAGGTTCGTGCGATGCCGATGCGCTTTGGCCAACGCTTCGCGCGCGGCCTCGGCGGCCTCGGCCACCCCGGGCAGAGTCAGCAGCGGGGCCAGGAGGTCACTCACGTTCGGTCACGCTATCCGATGTTCGCGTGCCGTTCGGCGCGCGGCAGTAACCGCCCGCCGACGATTGTGACGTGCCAACTGCGATGCAACCTTCGGTGACTACGCTCACAGACATGACCGAGGCGCACACCGAAGTTCTGCCAAGCTTTCCTCCGTCGGCTGATTTCGCCGCGAATGCCAATGCCACTGCTGCGTTGTATGACGCGGCCGAGGCCGACCGGTTGGCGTTCTGGGCAGACCAGGCCAACCGGCTGTCCTGGGACACGCCCTTCACCGAGGTACTGGACTGGTCCGAAGCGCCGTTCGCGAAGTGGTTCGTCGGTGGCAAGCTCAACGTCGCCTACAACTGCGTCGACCGGCACGTCGAAGCCGGCAACGGAGACCGCGTCGCCATCCATTGGGAGGGAGAACCGGTCGGCGACTCCAAGGTGCTGACCTACGCCCAACTCAAGGACGAGGTGTGCAAGGCCGCCAACGCGTTGACCGAGTTGGGCCTGTCTGCCGGTGATCGGGCGGCGATCTACATGCCGATGGTTCCCGAGGCCATCGTGGCGATGCTGGCCTGTGCCCGTCTGGGGGTGATGCACAGTGTGGTCTTCGCCGGCTTCTCGGCATCGGCGTTGCGAGCCCGCGTCGAGGACGCCGAAGCCAAAATCGTGATCACCACCGACGGTCAGTACCGGCGCGGAAACGCGGTGTCGCTCAAGACCGCTGTCGACGAAGCGGTCGAGGGCCAGGACTGCGTGAAGCACGTTCTGGTGGTCCGCCGAACCGGAATCGACATCAGCTGGACCGACGGCCGCGACCGGTGGTGGCACGACACCGTCGACGCCGCCTCGCCCGAGCACACCCCTGAAGCGTTCGACTCCGAACATCCACTGTTCTTGCTGTACACCTCCGGCACGACGGGCAAGCCCAAGGGCATCATGCACACCTCGGGCGGGTATCTGACCCAGGCCTCCTACACCCACTACAACGTGTTCGACCTCAAACCCGAGACCGACGTGTATTGGTGCACCGCCGATATCGGCTGGGTCACCGGGCACACCTACATCGTCTACGGGCCGCTCTCCAACGGCGCCACGCAGGTCGTCTATGAGGGCACCCCGGCCTCCCCCGATGAGCACCGCCATTTCCAGGTGATCGAAAAGTACGGGGTGAGCATCTATTACACCGCCCCCACCCTGATCCGCACGTTCATGAAGTGGGGCCGCGAACTGGCCTTCGAACACGACCTGTCCAGCCTGCGCCTGCTCGGCTCGGTGGGTGAGCCGATCAACCCCGAAGCCTGGCGCTGGTACCGCCTGGTGTTCGGCGCCGACAAGACCCCGATCGTCGACACCTGGTGGCAGACCGAAACCGGCGCGATCATGATCTCCCCGCTGCCGGGTGTGACCGACTGCAAGCCCGGTTCGGCGATGCGCGCCCTGCCCGGGATCTCGGCGAAGATCGTCGACGACGATGGCAACGAATTGCAGCCCAGCCCCGATCACGGCGAGCACGTCACCGGCTATCTGGTGTTGGACAAGCCGTGGCCGGCGATGTTGCGCGGGATCTGGGGCGACCCCGACCGGTTCAAGGACACCTATTGGGCGCGGTTTGCCGAGCAGGGCTGGTATTTCGCCGGGGACGGCGCCCGCTACGGCAGCGACGGCGAGATCTGGGTGCTCGGCCGTATCGACGATGTCATGAACGTCTCCGGGCACCGGATCTCCACTGCCGAAGTGGAATCCGCCCTCGTCGGGCATTCCGGTGTCGCCGAGGCCGCCGTCGTCGGCGCCACCGACGACCACACCGGCCAAGCCATCTGCGCCTTCGTCATCCTCAAGGCGCACCACGCCGACATGCCCGCCGAGCAGATGGTCGATGAGCTCCGCGCGGAAGTCGCCAAGGAGATTTCCCCGATCGCCAAACCCCGGGAAATCCACGTCGTACCCGAACTGCCCAAAACCCGCAGCGGCAAAATCATGCGCCGACTCCTGCGCGATGTGGCCGAAGGACGCGAACTCGGCGACACCTCGACCCTGGTGGATCCGACTGTGTTCGAAGCGATCCGAGCCAGCAAGACCTGAGTCAGCCGACGGCGGTCGTCGGGACGAAACCGGTGCCGGGCCGGTTCTTTCCGGCGACGTCGCCCAGGACCGCGTTGATCGACATCGTCACCGCGGGGGTGTGCAGCGGAATGAACTTCACCACGCACGTGGGCAGGTCCTCGCTGAATGCACCGTGGATCATCCCGACGAGTTTGTTGTTCACCGTCACCGGCGCACCGGAGTCGCCCGGTTGGCCGCAGACCTGGTTGACGATGGTGCCCGGATCCTGTCCGGGACCCCACGTGACTCCGCAGGAGTAGCCGGTGGTGCGACCGAGCTTGCAGGCGATCTCCCCGAACACCGGGTCGGGTCCGATGCCGTCAATGACGAAGCCCTTGTAGTTCGAGATCGGCTGCACCTTGTCGGGATCGAACCGGATCACCGCGTAGTCGAGATTGTCGTTGCCCGCGACCATGGTGCCGATCACGCCGTCGGCCGGGCGGTCCTCCGAGGCGACCTGAGCGCCCGGGCCGCCGCAGTGTGCGGAGGTGAACCCGATGAGCGCGCCGGTGTTGTCGTTGCCGATGCTCGTCAAGGTGCAGTAGGTGTCCCCGTTGACGACGATGCCCGCCCCACCGCCGATCGGTACCTTCCCGTCGGCCCCCGCGACGGGTGTCAAACCGGAGATCAGGGCGACGACGGCCATGACAACGGCCCCCGCTGTCAGGCGCACACGCTGCGCGGTCGTCACTGGCAACCTCCATCCACAGTCCGCCCCGACAGGGCGAGTCTAGCTTGATCACACGCGTAACTTGCGTAACAGCTCAGTGGGTACCCCCGCTGCGAGCGTGGCATGGCAACATGAACCGCGACGACAGCGAACAGTTGGAGGACAGCCGTGAGCAATGGCGATCGCAAGACCGGTGTACCCACCACCGTCACCTCGATCCCGCTGGTGGACCCGAACGCGCTACCGGCCAACCCCTCCGTCGGCGACCTGGTCAAGGACGCCACCGCGCAGATGTCCACCCTGGTGCGCGCCGAGGTCGAACTGGCCAAGGCCGAGATCACCCGCGACGTGAAGGAGGGCCTGACCGGCAGTGTGTTCTTCATCCTCGCGCTGGTCGTGCTGTTCTACTCCACGTTCTTCCTGTTCTTCTTCCTCGCCGAGCTGCTGGACACCTGGCTGTGGCGCTGGGTCGCGTTCCTGATCGTCTTCCTGCTGATGGTGGTCACCACCGCGGTGTTCGGTCTGCTCGGGTATCTGAAGGTGCGACGGATCCGCGGTCCGCAGAAGACCATCGAATCGGTCAAGGAAGCCCGCGAAGCGTTCACCCCCGGCCACGACCGGTCGGCAGGCAAGGCCGTCGCCACGGGCGCCGCGCCGCCCACTGACCCGTCCGGCTGGTGATCCCCGATCCGTCGGTCACCCGCATCGCGGGGCCGTGGCGACATTTCGACGTTCACGCCAACGGAATTCGGTTCCACTGCGTAGAGGCCCTCAACGGCTCCGAGTCCGCCGCGGGGACCTCGCAACCACTGGTGATCCTGCTGCACGGCTTCGGGTCGTTCTGGTGGTCATGGCGCCACCAGTTGCGCGGCCTGTCCGGCGCTCGGGTGGTCGCCGTCGATCTGCGCGGGTACGGCGGCAGCGACAAACCGCCGCGCGGTTACGACGGGTGGACCCTGGCCGGCGACACCGCCGGACTGATCCGCGCGCTCGGCCACAGCACGGCCACCCTCGTCGGGCACGCTGACGGCGGGCTGGTCTGCTGGGCGACGGCGGTGCTGCACCCCCGGGTGGTGCGCGCCATCGCACTGGTGAGCTCACCGCATCCCGCCGCGTTGCGGGCCTCAGCCCTCGGCCGGCGCGACCAGGGCCGCGCCCTGCTCCCCACGCTGTTGCGCTATCAGCTGCCGATCTGGCCGGAACGCGCACTCACCCGGCACAACGCCGACCTGCTCGAACACCTGGTGCGCAGCCGCGCTTCAGGGAAATGGCTTGCCTCCGAGGACTTTTCAGAGACCGTCGCGCATATGCGCCAGGCGATCCAAATCCCGTCGGCGGCGCACTCCGCGCTGGAATACCAGCGCTGGGCCGTCCGTAGCCAATTACGCAGGGAGGGTTGGCGATTCATGAAGCTGATGAACCGTCCGCTCGACGTACCGCTGATACATCTGCGTGGCGACGCCGACCCCTACGTGCTCGCCGACCCGGTGGACCGCACCCAGCGCTACGCACCGCGCGGGCGGTTCGTGTCGGTGTCCGGTATCGGTCACTTCGCCCATGAAGAGGCCCCCGGCGAGGTCAACGACCACCTGCGACGGTTCCTCGGGCAGGTCTACGACCCGACTAGGTGACGCACGCCCCGGTGGCCACCTTGGCGGTGTTGCCGATCTTGGCCAGCTGACGCGACACCTCGTTGGCGGTCAACACGAATCCGGTGTCGTTGTCGTCCACTGCCGCGCCGAACACCACGCCGAGCACCTGACCCGCCCGGTTGATCATCGGACCGCCCGAATTACCCTGGCGCACAGTCCCTCTGATCGTGTAGACCTCACGATTGACCGTCGTCGTGCGATAGATGTCCGGGCCGTTCAGCTCAATGGTCTCGCGCACCCGCGCCGGGGTCGCCGCGAACTCGCCGCCGCCGGGATAACCCAGCACGACCGCGTCGGTGCCGGACTTGGCCGGCTGATCGGCGAACACCAGCGGACGCTGCGGCAGGTTCGGCACATCGAGGATCGAGATGTCCTCGTTGGGGTCATAGGAGACGACGGTCGCGTCGTAGGTCTGTCCCTCGGCCTCGACGGTGACACTGTCGGATCCGGCTACCACGTGCGCGTTCGACATCACCCGGTTCGGGGCGATCACGAAACCGGTGCCCTCCAGCACCTTTTGGCACCCCGGGGCGACACCGCGGATCTTGACCACACTCGCCCGCGCGTTGGAGACCACCAAACTGTCGGCCAGCGAGGCGTCCGGGGCATCGACGGCCTGAATGGGGGTGCGGCCGAACGGCTGCAACACATCCGGAAGACCGGACGTGCGCAGCAGCGCGGACATCCGCTTGGGCACAGCCTTCAGCCACTCGGGTGCGTACTTGTCCACTTCGGCAAGCACTTTCGAGCCACGCGTCGCGGCAGCCAGGTTGGGTTGGTCCGACGACGTCAGCGGGCTGGCCAGCAGCCACGCCGCGACCATCACCACCAGCAGCTGGACGGCCACGCCGATCACCGAGTCGACGGTGCGCACCGCGGTGTTGCGAATCGCACCGCGCACGGCCCGCCCGAGCACCACGCCGGCCACCTCGCCGACGACCACCAGCGCCAGGATCAGGAACAAGGCGGCAAACAACTTGGCGCGCGGCGAACTGATGTGGCTGACGATATGGGGGGCGAGCATCACCCCGGCGATCGCACCGAGAATCACGCCGACGAACGACATCAGGGAGCCCAGCGCACCGGACCGCCACCCCGAGATGGCCGCGACCAACGCCACCGCCAGTACGGCGATGTCCAGCCATTGCGAACTCGTCACAGGGGCTCCTCACTTCCGACGAGCGCCATCGCCTCGTCCAACTCCCGGACGTCTTCGGTGTTCCACGGTTGCGACCAGCCGGCCACGTCGAGCATCGCTGAGATTACGTGGCCGGTGAACCCCCACACCAACATCTGGTTGAGCAGAAAGGCCGGGCCGGCCAGACCGCGTCCAGCTCCCGTGCGGTACACCATCAGCCGATTCTCAGGGTTGGTGAACGCACGCACCGGAACCCGTGCCACGAGCGCGGTTTCGCCGCTGTCGACGACGGCCACCGGCCCCGGATCCGGGGAGTACGCGAGCACCGGCACGACGTGAAAACCCGAGGGCGGGATGAACATTCGCTCCAGCACGGCCAGGGGGTGCAGGCGGCCCGGGTCAATGCCGGTCTCCTCCTGCGCTTCTCGAAGCGCCGTGGCGACCGGACCGTTGTCCTCCGGGTCCGCCGCCCCGCCGGGGAACGCAGCCTGCCCGGCATGGTGACGCAGGGAGCCCGCCCGAACCGTCAGCAGCAGGTCGGCGTCGTCGGGCAACCGGCCGTCCGCGTACCCGGAACTCGGCCCGGAGAACAACACGAGCACAGCGGCGTCACGCGCGCTGGCGCCGGCATCCCGTGCTTCGACCACCGCGGCCAACAGCTCAGGCGGCACCTTGCGGCGGTACGCGTGCGGAACCCGGTCGACGTTGTCGACCAGGGGCGCCAGCCAGGGCGGCCGGTACTGCGGGGTGAGCGCAAGCGAGTCCGCCGAGCGGGAGGAACCCTGGGTCACCGCGTCTCTCTCGTTTGTTGTCACTGCAGAGCATTCTTCACCGCGGCGGCGATCTCGTCGGCACTGGTGAACGCCTGCGGCAGGATCTTGGCAACGCTACCGTCCGCGCGCAGCACCACGGTGGCGGGCATGACGTTGGGCACGCCCAACGCCGCGGCGATCCGGCGCTGGCCGTCCTGCAGCGTGGGCAGTCGCACTCCGAGCTCGGCCAACCGCAGCAGACCGGCCGTCTCGTTCTCGTCCTGATGCACCGTCACCACGGCAACGTCTGCACCTACTCGGCGCTGGTAGTCCGCCATCGCCGGGAGTTCCTCGGCACACGGCCCGCACCAGTACGCCCACAGGTTGAGCACCACCGTCCGCCCGGCCAGGGCTCGGGCCACATCGACCTGTGCGCCGGTGGCCGCGCACTCGACGACGACGCCGCGCAGCTCCTTGGGCCCGGGATTGTCGGCCGCGGCCGGGCAGGGCGGCAGGTCGGCGCGCTGCCGCGGGCCGGCCAGCGCCTCGGGCGTGTCGGCGTCGCGGTGGGTCCGCGACACCTGGGGGCCCGGCGAGCCTGCCGGGCCGGCCGGGGTGTCGTCGAGTTCGAGAGCGAAGGCGACGATGAGCGCGGCCACCACGGCGAGCACCGCCAGCGTCCAGCGCGTCGAGGTCGACATCACAACGACAACGGTCAGAGCCCGGCCAGCGCCAGCAGATGCTCGGTCTCCGGGCCTTTCACCAACGGGGCGGCGATCAGCGGATCGGTCGGCCCGAGCCCGAAGGACGGGCAGTCCTTGGCCAGCACGCACACCCCACACGCGGGCTTGCGGGCATGGCACACCCGGCGGCCGTGAAAGATCACCCGATGGCTCAATAATATCCACTCGCTGCGTTCGATCAGATCGCCCACGATGTGCTCGACCTTCACCGGGTCTTCCTCAGCCGTCCAGCGCCAGCGGCGCACGAGCCGGCCGAAGTGGGTGTCCACGGTGATACCCGGGATGTCGAAGGCATTGCCCAGGATCACGTTGGCGGTCTTGCGGCCCACTCCCGGCAGGGTGACGAGTTCTTCGATGGTGCGCGGTACCTCGCCGTCGAACCGCTCCTCGAGCTCCTGGCCGAGCCGGATCAGCGAATTGGCCTTATTGCGGTAGAAGCCGGTCGGCCGGATCAACTCCTCGAGTTCGGTGCGGTCGGCCTGGGCGTAATCCTTGGCGGTGCGGTATTTCTTGAACAGCGCCGGAGTGGTGAGGTTGACCCGCTTGTCGGTCGATTGGGCCGACAGGATGGTGGCGACGGCCAGTTCCAGCGGATCGGTGAAGTCGAGTTCGCAGTACACGTGCGGAAACGCCGTGGCCAGGGTGCGGTTCATCCGCCGGGCGCGCCGGACCAGGCCCAGATGGGTTTCCGAATCCCACTTCTTTGCGTCCGCCTTGCTCGCGGCCGGCGGCTTCGCAGCGCCGCCAGCGGCCTTGCGCCTGGTTGACGGGCTGTTCGTGGTCACGTTGCAAGGGTACTGACGAGGTCCGTCAAGCTGCGGACTGACCGGTGACAATTCGTGATCCCGCTGAGACCTTGCGCGTGTTTACTTTCCCCCGTGACCTGGTTGCTCGCGGTGTGTGTCCCCGGGCTGTTGATGCTTTCAACTTTCGGGTTGCAAAGACTCGAGGAGGCGTTGCGCGTCGATCGCGCAGGCGCCGACGAGGTCACGGAGTATCTGGAGCGGACGGCGAAAACGCCGGTCGCGCAGGCGCCGCCGCGCGCCGAAATCGCCTCCGGACGGGTCGAGGTCCAGTCCCGGCGCAGCGATGACGAGCCCGGTTTGCCTACGCGGACATATGCCCACGCACGTCCCAATCCGCAATTTCACCGGACTCAGTACGCCAATCGTGTGTAGCGTTGGCACGTCGAAAGACCGGCAACGACTAGACTGACCTGGCCCAGCAATACAGCTGGCCTGCGCATTTCACATCATCGAAGAGTTTAAAGAGGGGCGACGTGGACGAGATCCTGGCGAGGGCCGGAATCTTCCAGGGAGTTGAACCCAGCGCTGTTTCCGCGCTGACGAAACAGCTTCAGCCGGTTGACTTCCCGCGAGGACACACCGTCTTCGCCGAAGGCGAGCCTGGCGATCGGCTGTACATCATCATCTCCGGGAAGGTGAAGATCGGCCGCCGTTCCCCGGATGGCCGGGAGAACCTGCTGACCATCATGGGCCCGTCGGACATGTTCGGCGAACTGTCGATCTTCGACCCGGGGCCGCGGACGTCCAGCGCCACCACCATCACCGAGGTTCGCGCGGTGTCGATGGATCGCGACGCACTGCGCGCGTGGATCGCCGACCGTCCGGAGATCGCCGAGCAGTTGCTGCGGGTGTTGGCCCGTCGCCTGCGGCGCACCAACAACAACCTCGCCGATCTGATCTTCACCGACGTCCCGGGGCGCGTCGCCAAGCAGCTGCTGCAGCTTGCTCAGCGATTCGGCACCCAGGAGGGTGGCGCGCTGCGAGTCACCCACGACCTCACGCAGGAAGAGATCGCCCAGCTGGTCGGTGCCTCGCGCGAGACGGTCAACAAGGCGCTCGCCGACTTCGCCCATCGCGGATGGATCCGCCTGGAGGGCAAGAGCGTGCTGATCAGCGACAGCGAGCGGCTCGCTAGGCGCGCTCGCTAGTTCCGCAGGTAGTCCAACTGGGCGCGCACCGACTTCTCGGCGGCGTCCCATAGTTCTTCGTCGACGTCGGTATAGACGTGCTCGACGACCTGGCGTGCGGTGGCGTCGTCACCGAGCGCCCGCAGGGCTTGGCGCACCTGGTCGAGCCGTTCCTCCCGGTGCGAGAGGTACATGGCGGTGACGGCTTCCAGGTCCGCGAGGTCGGGTCCGTGGCCGGGCAACACTGTGCGATGCCCGAGCCCCTGCAGTCGGCGCAGGGAATCCAGGTATTGAGTGAGGCTGCCGTCCTCGTCGTCGATGACGGTCGTGCCGCGCCCGAGGACCGTGTCGGCGGTCAGCACGGCATCGTCGAGAAGAAATGACAGCGAGTCCGCGGTGTGGCCCGGGGTGGCCATGACCGTGATCCGCAGACCCGCGGCGTCGATGACCTCGCCGTCGCTCAGTGGACCGCCGAGCCCGCGCAGGAAGCCGCTGCCGACCGACCGCACCACCGCACCGGTGCGGTCGACGATCTTGTCGATGCCACCGGTGTGGTCTTCGTGCTTGTGGCTGATCAGGACCAGAGAAATAGTGCCGAGTTCGGCGAGCTTGCCGATGTGCTCGTCGTCGTCGGGGCCCGGGTCGACGATCACCATCTCGTCGCTGCCCGGTCCGCGCAGCACCCAGGTGTTGGTGCCGTCCAGCGTCATGATGCCCGGGTTGTTGCACAGCAGTACGGAGGCCGATTCGGTCACCGGCCGCAGAACCCCGTACGCCGGATGGGTCATTCGACCTCGGCGATGAGCTCAACTTCTACCGGAGCGTCCAGCGGCAGCTCGGACACTCCGACGGCCGACCGGGCGTGCACGCCGGCCTCGCCGAACACCGCACCCAGAAACTCCGAGGCTCCGTTGATGACGCCGGGCTGACCGGTGAATCCCGGCGCCGACGCGACGAACCCGACCACCTTGACCACCCGCGTCACGTTGTCGATGCCCACCAGCGCGTCGATCGCGGCCAGCGCGTTCAGCGCGCACAGCTGCGCGGCCTGTTTGGCTTGCTCCGCGGTCACCTCGGCGCCGACCTTGCCGGTGTGGATCAACGTGCCCGCTTCGGTCGGAAGCTGGCCGGAGGTATAGACTAGATTCCCGGTCCGCACCGCCGGCACGTAGGCGGCCAGCGGTTTGGCGGGTGCCGGCAGCGTCAGCCCGAGCTCGGCAAGCCGCTCCGAAATGGTCACTTAGGCCGCTTCAGGTACGCGACGTGCTGCTCACCGGTGGGACCGGGGAGGACCGCGACGAGTTCCCAGCCGTCGGCACCCCACTGATCGAGAATCTGCTTGGTCGCGTGGGTCAGCAACGGCACCGTGGCGTATTCCCAAGTCGTCGGTTGGCTCATGACGGAAGCCTATCGCCCACTACCGTTGCCGCAGGCGGCCGCGGGGGCTTGGTTAGCATGCACAGATGACGACCACACCGAGCGACGGAAGCTCCCTGGCCTGGCCGTCCCGCCTGACCAAGGCGCGGCTGCATTTCGTAACCGGCAAGGGCGGTACCGGCAAGACCACGGTTGCGGCGGCGCTCGCGTTGACCCTGGCCGCCGGCGGCCGCAGGGTCCTGCTGGTGGAAGTCGAAGGGCGGCAAGGCATTGCGCAGCTGTTCGACGTTCCGCCGCTGCCCTACGAGGAGCTGAAGATCGCCACCGCCGATGGCGGCGGGCACGTCAATGCGCTGGCCGTCGACATCGAAGCGGCGTTCCTGGAATACCTCGACATGTTCTACAACCTCGGCTTGGCCGGCCGGGCGATGCGCCGGATCGGCGCCATCGAGTTCGCGACCACGATCGCGCCGGGCCTGCGCGACGTCCTGCTCACCGGCAAGATCAAGGAGTCGGTGGTGCGCCTGGACCGCAACAAGCGGCCTGCGTACGACGCGATCGTCGTCGACTCTCCGCCGACCGGCCGGATCGCCCGATTCCTCGACGTCACCAAGGCGGTGTCGGACCTGGCCAAGGGCGGGCCGGTGCATTCGCAGGCCGACGGTGTGGTCAAGCTGCTGCACTCCGAGCAGACCGCGATCCATCTGGTCACCCTGCTCGAGGCGCTGCCGATCCAGGAGACCATCGAGGCCATCGAAGAACTCAAAGAGCTCGGCCTGCCCATCGGCAGCGTGATCGTCAACCGCAACATCCCGCCGTTCCTGCCTGCCGACGATCTCGCCAAGGCCGCCGAGGGCGACATCGACGCCGACGCGGTGCGCGCCGGGCTCGAGAAAGCGGGAATCAGTTTGGGCGACGCCGACTTCGCCGGGCTGCTGACCGAAACCATCGAACACGCCAGCCGGATCAAGGCCCGGTCCGAGAGCGCCGAGCAGCTCGACCGCTTGAAGGTGCCACGACTGGAACTGCCGACCATCGCCGACGGCGTGGATCTGGGAAGTCTCTACGAACTGGCGGAAACGCTTGCGCAGCAAGGAGTCCGATAGATGAGCACCACTCCCCCAGCGCTCGACATGAAGTCGATCCTGTCCGACAGATCCAACCGGGTCGTGGTGTGCTGCGGCGCAGGAGGCGTCGGTAAAACCACCACCGCGGCGTCGATGGCGCTGCGTGCCGCCGAGTACGGCCGCACCGTCGTGGTGTTGACGATCGACCCCGCGAAACGACTGGCACAAGCCTTGGGAATCAAGGAACTCGGCAATACGCCGCAGCGGGTGCCGCTGGCTCCGGAGGTGTCCGGCGAGCTGCACGCGATGATGCTCGACATGCGCCGGACGTTCGACGAGATGGTCGTCGAATACTCGGGAACCGAACGCGCACAATCGATTCTGGACAACCAGTTCTATCAGACCGTCGCCACGTCATTGGCCGGCACGCAGGAATACATGGCCATGGAGAAGCTCGGCCAGCTGCTCGGTCAGGACCGCTGGGATCTGGTGGTGGTGGACACCCCGCCGTCGCGCAACGCGCTGGACTTCCTCGACGCACCGAAACGGCTCGGCAGTTTCATGGACGGCCGGCTCTGGCGGATGCTGCTGGCGCCCGGACGCGGCTTCGGCAAGTTGGTGACCGGTGTCGTCGGCCTGGCGATGAAGGCCATGTCGACCATCCTCGGTTCACAGATGCTCTCCGACGCCTCGGCCTTCGTGCAGTCGCTGGATTCGACGTTCGGCGGCTTCCGCGAGAAGGCCGACCGCACCTACGAATTGCTCAAACGGCGCGGCACCCAGTTCGTGGTGGTGTCGGCGGCCGAACCGGACGCCCTTCGGGAAGCCTCGTTCTTCGTCGATCGGCTCTCGCAGGAGGGGATGCCGCTGGCCGGGCTGATCCTCAACCGCACCCACCCGACACTGTCCGCGCTGACCGTGGAACGCGCGGTCGATGGGGTCGAGGCACTGAAAGCCGCCGGCGCCGACAGTGACGCGGACCGGCTTGCGACGGCCGTGCTGCAGATTCACGCCGATCGGGCGCAGACCGCCAAGCGGGAGATTCGGCTGCTGTCGCGATTCACCGGCGCCAACCCGCACGTTCCGGTGGTTGGCGTGCCCTCGCTGCCGTTCGATGTGTCCGATCTCGACGCCTTACAGGCGATCGCCGATCAGATCACCGGGGAGACCAACTAAAGAGAGTCCCGGCCGATCGGGACTCATGGCGAAAGTTAGCTGACGCTGCGGTGCTTGCGCTGCGCGGCGAAGAATTCCGACCAGGACACCACTTCCGGGTGCTGCTTGAGCAGG
This sequence comes from Mycolicibacterium pallens, assembly GCF_019456675.1. Classification (NCBI taxonomy): domain Bacteria; kingdom Bacillati; phylum Actinomycetota; class Actinomycetes; order Mycobacteriales; family Mycobacteriaceae; genus Mycobacterium; species Mycolicibacterium pallens. Next base: position 5,444,215 of record NZ_CP080333.1, read on the forward strand.
GCGCGACGCTGACGTTCCGTCATGCCGCCCCACACACCGAATTCCACACGATTGTCGAGCGCATCCGCGCCACACTCGGCCATGACCGGACAGTGACGGCAGATGACCGCGGCTTTGCGCTGGGCAGCACCGCGGACGAACAGCTCGTCAGGGTCGGTTGAGCGGCACAGAGCTTGCGAAACCCAGGCGATCCGGGCTTCCCCGTCCGCACCGTGGATGGATCCATTCAAAAGCGCTGCGCTTGGCTTGCGAACAGCGGTCCGAATACCTGACACCGACGATCCCCTTCGTCCGGCCGCGGTTAACGGCTGACAATCTTCTGGTGTAGGCCGCGTATGCGATCTACGCCACATTGCGACTCGGAGTGTTACCTGTATCGCACTGTCTGTTTAAGTTAGGTGGTCAGGTATCTTTTGCGCAACAGTTAGATCTCAGGTTTTTTGGGACGATCGTCCAGACCGATCATGAACTGGCTTTTTCTGACCACGGCGTAAATACCGTCGATATCCTCGCTGCCCGGGGGACGCTGCGCAAGACCCGTCCCGGTGCCTCGTTACTCTGTTACTCATGTCGGAACGCCCGCCGGCCGGGGCCACGATCATCAAGCTGGCCTGGTGCTGCCTTTTGGCCAGCGTGATACTGGCGGCGCTCCTGTTTCCCGTGGTCGGCGGCGTCGGTCTGATCTCCAATCGCGCCTCCGATGTGGTGGCCAACGGCTCGGCCCAGCTGGTCGAAGGTGAAGTTCCGGCGGTGACGACCATGGTCGACGCCAAGGGCAACCCGATCGCCTGGCTGTACTCGCAGCGCCGGTTCGAGGTCCCCGGCGACAAAATCGCCGACACCATGAAACTGGCAATCGTGTCCATTGAGGACAAGAGATTTGCCGAACATAACGGTGTCGACTGGAAAGGCACGCTGACCGGCCTGGCCGGTTACGCCTCCGGCGACGTCGACACCCGCGGTGGGTCCACGCTCGAGCAGCAGTACGTCAAGAACTATCAGCTGCTGGTGATCGCCCAGACCGACGCCGAGAAGCGTGCAGCCGTCGAAACCACCCCGGCCCGCAAGCTGCGCGAGATCCGGATGGCGCTCACGCTGGACAAGACGTTCACCAAGCCCGAGATCCTGACCCGCTACCTGAACCTGGTCAGCTTCGGCAACGGCGCCTTCGGCATTCAGGACGCCGCGCAAACGTACTTCGGTATCGACGCCTCGCAGCTGAACTGGCAGCAGGCCGCGCTGCTGGCCGGCATGGTGCAGTCGACCAGCACGCTGAATCCCTACACCAACCCCGACGGCGCACTGGCCCGGCGCAACCTCGTGCTGGACACGATGATCGACAACGTGCCCGATAAGGCCGACGAGCTGCGGGCCGCCAAGCAGCAGCCGCTGGGCATCCTCCCGCAGCCCAACGAACTGCCGCGCGGCTGCATCGCCGCCGGGGATCGCGCGTTCTTCTGTGATTACGTGCAGGAGTATCTGGCCCGGGCCGGCATCAGCAAGGATCAGCTGTCCAAGGGCGGCTACCTGATCAAGACGACGTTGGACCCCGACGTCCAGAACTCGGTCAAGGGTGCCGTCGACTCCCTGGCCCCGCCGGACATCAACGGCATCGCCAGCGTGATGAGCGTCGTGCTGCCGGGTAAGACCGCCCATCCGGTGGTCGCGATGGTCAGCAACCGCACCTACGGCTTGAACTCCGCGGCCGGGGAAACCATGCAGCCGCAACCCTTTTCGCTCGCCGGCGACGGCGCGGGGTCGATCTTCAAGATCTTCACCACGGCCGCCGCACTGGACATGGGCATGGGTATCAACGCCAACCTCGACGCCCCCGCGCGGTTCGAGGCCAAGGGGCTGGGCAGCGGCGGGGCCAAGGGTTGCCCGCGCGAGACCTGGTGTGTGCAGAACGACGGCAACTACCGCGGGTCGATGAGCGTCACCGACGCGTTGGCCCAGTCGCCGAACACCGCCTTCGCCAAGCTGATCTCCCAGGTGGGTGTGCCGCGCGCGGTCGACATGGCCGTCAAGCTGGGTTTGCGGTCCTACGCCGAGCCGGGCACCGCCCGCCCGTATGACCCGGAGACCAACGAGAGCCTGGCCGACTTCATCAAGCGCCAGAACCTCGGGTCGTTCACCCTGGGGCCGATTCAGGTCAACGCGCTCGAGCTGTCCAATGTGGCGGCCACGCTCGCCTCGGGCGGTACGTGGTGCCCGCCGAACCCGATCGACAAGCTCTACGACCGCAACGGCAACGAGGTGTCGGTCACCACCGAGACCTGCGACCAAGTGGTTCCCGAGGGCTTGGCCAACACGCTGGCCGTCGCCATGAGCAAGGACGACCAAAGCGGCACCGCTGCGGGTTCGGCCCACTCGGTGGGCTGGGACCTGCCGAGTTCGGGCAAGACCGGTACCACCGAGGCGCACCGGTCGTCCGGATTCCTGGGCTTCACGAACCGGTACGCGGCGGCGGCCTATATCTACGACGATTCGACGACCCCGTCGGATCTGTGTTCGTGGCCGCTGCGCCAGTGCGGCGACGGAAACCTCTACGGCGGCAACGAACCTGCCAAGACGTGGTTCACCGCGATGAAGCCGATCGCCCGGAACTTCGGGGACGTCGCACTGCCGCCCACCGACCCGCGCTACGTCGACGGCGGCCCCGGCTCCCGGGTGCCGAGCGTCTCCGGTCTGACGGTGGACGCCGCGCGCACCCGGCTCAAGGAGTCCGGTTTCCAGGTCGCCGATCAGCCCACCCCCGTCAACAGCGTGGCGCCGTACAACACGGTCGTCGGGACCTCGCCGGGCGGTCAGACCATCCCGGGTTCGATCATCACGATCCAGATCAGCAATGGCGTACCGCCGGCACCGCCGCCGCCTCCGCCTGGCGCACCGCCGATACCGGGACTGGACGGCGCCCCGTTCGGGCAGACCGTTGTCGAGATCCCCGGCCTGCCGCCGATCACCGTCCCGCTGCTGGCCCCGCCACCCCCATGATCGGGTGAAGGACGGCGCGAGCCAGTATTCTTGCGCGTATGGCTGTGCCGTCCGCTGTGAAGTCGTCCGCCCTCGTGGCCGCCGGCTCGGCCGCGCTTGCGGTCGGCTACGCCACGGTGATCGAACGCAACGCGTTCGTCGTCCGCGAAGTGACCATGCCGGTGCTGTCGCCCGGCTCCACCCCGTTGCGGGTGCTGCACCTCAGCGATATCCACATGCGCCCGACCCAGCGGCACAAGCAGGCCTGGCTGCGTGAGCTGGCCCGCTGGGAGCCGGACCTCGTGGTCAACACCGGCGACAACCTGTCGCACCCCAAAGCGGTGCCCGCCGTCGTGCAGGCGATCGGGGATCTGCTGTCGGTTCCGGGCGTCTTCGTGTTCGGCAGCAACGACTACTTCGCCCCCAAGCTGAAGAATCCCGCGAAGTACCTCTACGACACCGACAGCCGCATCCACGGCAAGCCGCTGCCGTGGCAGGATCTGCGCGCGGCGTTCACCGAGCGCGGCTGGCTGGATCTGACGCACAACCGGCGTGACTTCGAGGTGGCGGGGCTGACGATCGCCGCCGCAGGCGTCGACGACCCGCATCTGGGTCGGGACCGCTACGAGACTATTGCCGGGCCCCCGACGCCGACTGCCAACCTGTCACTGGGCGTCGCGCACGCTCCCTACACCCGGGTGCTCGACCGGTTCGCTGCCGACGGCTACCAGCTCATCATGGCTGGGCACACCCACGGCGGCCAGCTGTGCCTTCCGTTCTATGGCGCCTTGGTCACCAACTGTGACCTCGACCGTTCCCGCGCCAAGGGCGCGTCGCGCTGGGGTGCGGACACCGCGCTACATGTGTCGGCAGGCATCGGTACCTCGCCGTTCGCACCGTATCGGTTCTGCTGCCGTCCCGAGGCCACCCTGCTGACTCTGGTGGCTGCCCCAACCGGTGGGCACGACGAGACGCGAAGCGTGGTGCGCTCCAGCCCCACCGCCTCGGTGCGGTGACGGCCGCCGCCTGCTGTCCCAGCCGGCGATGACCACTGTCGCCGCCCACACCCGGCCCCGCAGCTGGGTGGACAACGCCATCCGGCTGATCGAGGCCGACAGCCGGCGCAGTGCGGACACCCATCTGCTGCGCTATCCGCTGCCGGCGTCGTGGTGCGGCAGCGTGGACATCGCGCTGTACTTGAAGGACGAGTCGACGCACATCACCGGCAGCCTCAAGCACCGGCTGGCGCGGTCGCTGTTTCTCTACGGACTGTGCAACGGCTGGATCGACGAGCACACCACGGTCGTCGAGGCGTCCTCGGGATCAACCGCGGTGTCGGAGGCGTATTTCGCTGCGCTGCTGGGCCTTCCGTTCGTCGCGGTGATGACGGCCTCGACGAGCGCCTCCAAGGTGAAGCTGATCGAGGCGCAGGGCGGTCGTTGCCATTTCGTGGACGAGCCCGGGGAGGTCTACACCGCCGCGCAGCGGATTGCCGACGAGACCGGCGGCCACTACTTGGATCAGTTCACCAACGCCGAGCGGGCCACCGACTGGCGGGGCAACAACAACATCGCCGAGTCGATCTATCACCAGATGAGCGCCGAACGTCATCCCATCCCGACGTGGATCGCGGTCGGGGCGGGCACTGGGGGAACCAGCGCGACGATCGGTCGGTATATCCGGTATCGACGCCACAAGACCCAGCTGTGCGTGGTCGATCCCGAGAATTCCGCGTTCTTCCCGTCTTACGCGCAGCGCCGCGACATCGTCACAGGGCAGCCGTCTCGGATCGAAGGCATCGGCCGTCCGCGAGTGGAACCGTCGTTCCTGCCGGAGATCGTCGACCGGATGGTCAGTGTTCCCGATGCCGCGTCGATCGCGGCGGCTCATCACGTGTCGCGGGTGCTCGGACGCCGAGTCGGACCGTCGACGGGCACCAACGTGTGGGGTGCGTTCGGTCTGCTCGCCGAGATGGTCGCGGCCGGTGTGGGCGGGTCAGTGGTCACGCTGATCGCCGACAGCGGGGACCGCTACGCAGACACCTACTACAACGCCGACTGGTTAGCGGCTCACAACCTCAACCCCGGCGAGCACGCGGAGGCGCTGGCCGAGTTCGAACGTTCCTGCGGCTGGGTCTGGTCCGGCTCATCGGCGACGTCGTAGTCGCCGGTCACCACCAGCCACAGCGCTGCGAGCAGGAAGAAACCCCCGTACACCACGGCCCCCAAAGCGGTCATCATCCGCCCCACCTTTCGCTGCTCGGCGCGTTCGTGTCGCCGTCAGTTTCCATAACGCCACCGACAAGTCAGATCCATCCCGCGACACGCCGTGAAGTTGGCGGACGGCGTGACAAGCCGTTTGGCTTCTCACCGGCCCCGTGCGATACGCTGTCGTGGCTTCACGCGGGGTGTGGCGCAGCTTGGTAGCGCGCTTCGTTCGGGACGAAGAGGTCGTGGGTTCGAATCCCGCCACCCCGACTTGAGCCGAGAGACGAGCGAACTCGTTCGTTCGTCCGAGGCGAGGAAAGGGGTAGGAGGCGCATAGCGCCGACTACCCCGACTGCGAAAGCGACACCCCGACCAGTAGATCCGGTCGGGGTGTTCGGCCCAGGGATATCAGAACAACAGCGCGCGTTGCCGCGCCAAGCTACCGACTTCAATCGGCCCACGGTCCGGGCCCCATCCCCGGGCCCCAGGGGCCGTCCGGTTCCATCATTCCCGGGCCCATCATGCCGGGGCCCATCCCTGGACCCCATTGCCCGGGACCCCAGCAGTCGGGATGCCAGATTTCATCGGTGTCCCAACATCCCGGCGGGTCCAACGGTCGGGGACTCTGCGCGGGGTCGAGCCTCCCGGAGAGGGAGGCGGGCGACGGAACCGCCTCACTTCCGGTACTGCCACTACCGGGCCCGACCCACAGCACAGAGCCGGTCACCGCAAGGATCGCGGCACTGATGGTCATTCGCAGCGGTGGCTGCCATGGTCTCCACCTCTTCTCGGTAGCAATGGCGATGAGTTATCTCGTTGGGCTGACGTCCAGTTCGGCATACATGCCGGTCCAGTAGTGACCGGAGATGTTGCAGATAAGCTCGTAGCGTCCCGGCGTGAGATTCACGGTGGTCCAGCCACTGCCCCCTGGTGCGATACCGGGGTTGTCGGTATTCTCGTCGCCCTTGTCGGCACCGCAGGTGCGTGAGGCCTCCCCCACACTGCCCGCCTCGCCGACTGTGCCGTCCGGACCAACGGCTCGCTGGCCCGGATACTGACCCCTGGCGAGGGGCAAGATCACCAATTCATGGTTGAGCGCACCGTTGTTCGTCACTCTGAACGACACCTGGCCTGGCGGGACCGTGGCCGGATTGATGGCGATGCGCATCATCCCCATCATTCCCATCGGCGCGTCCTGGTTGCCGTTCGGGAAGGGCCCCATCATGCCGGACCGGCCCATCATGCCCGGCCCCATCATGCCGTGCATGTCGGCGAGGGTCACATCGACAAGGGTGCCTGGCAACGCCGGAACCGAACAGGACGGGAGAGCAGGGGATCGGCCGGGCCTCATCATTCCGGACTGGCCCATCATCCCCGGCCCCATCATCATTCCCGGCCCCGACAAATACGGCAGGCTCGCCGCAATTCGGCTGTGCTGCAAGGTCGTTACGACGCTCAACGCCACGACGCACGCGACTGCGACGACTCCCGCGGCCAATGCGATGGCCAAGTCACGCGATCGCCGACGAGGCTTCATCACGATCAGCGGTGTTCGCGCAGCAAGGCCATCCGCTGCCGGAACTCGTCGCCGTCGATCTCGCCGCGGGCGAAACGGTCGGCCAATCGATCTTCGGCCGGCATCCCCTCCGGGCCTGAACTGCCTCGGTGGTGCAGGCTCGCACCGCCTGCCAGATAGCGGACGGCGAAGACGATCGCGACGACTACTGCGACGACCAACAGCAACATCAGCACGCTCATCACGATGCCGCCCCACCCCCACGTGCCGTTCCAGCCGTGATTCCACCCGTATCCACACATCGCTGCCTCCCCAGCAGTAGCCCCCAACGCTCCGAAGGCGAGCATGCGCCCGCCGCCTCGGCGACCAGTAGGGCCGTTGGTCATCTATTACTCGCCACATTGCGATAACATCGCCATATGGAGATGATAAGCGACGTGGCCGCGGCGATGCAGCGGGTTGAGCTGACCCCGGCGGCGGCCCTGTTCCGGTCGCTGGGTGATGTGACGCGACTGGCGATCGTGCGCCGATTGGCCCGCGGTCCGGCCCGCGTCACCGACCTGGTCGAGCACGTCGGGTTGTCCCAGTCCACGGTCTCCAAACACCTTGCCTGCCTGAAAGATTGCGGGCTGGTGGACTCCGAACCGCGTGGACGGGCGTCGCTGTTCCGACTCACCCAGCCCGCTGTGGTCGATCTCCTGGCCGCCGCCGAAGAAGTGTTGACCGCCACCGGGCAGGCCGTGGCGGAGTGCCCGAACTACGGGGCCGACTGCCGCACGGTGGAGACGGCGTGATGGCGAGGGAACAACCAACCCGCATGCTTCCCGACGCGGACCGTCGACAGGCGCTTGCGCGCCGTATCCGACTGTTGGTCGCCGCCACGATCACCTACAACATCATCGAAGCTGCGGTTGCCCTCACCGAGGGCACCCGCGCGTCCTCGACCGCGCTCATCGGCTTCGGCCTGGACTCGGTCGTCGAGGTCTCCTCGGCAGCGGCGGTCGCCTGGCAGTTCGCCGCGCGCGATCCTGAGGCGAGAGAGAAAGCGGCCCTGCGGATCATCGCCTTTTCTTTTTTCGGCCTGGCCCTCTACGTGACCGTGGAATCGTTGCGATCACTCCTGGGCTATGGCGAACCCCGGCACTCCATCGTGGGCATCACCTTGGCCGCCGTCAGCCTCGTCGTGATGCCGGTGCTGTCCTGGGCGCAACGCCGCACCGGGCGAGAACTCGGCTCCCGCTCCGCCGTGGCCGACTCCAAGCAGACACTGCTGTGCACCTACCTGTCAGCCGTTCTTCTGGTCGGCCTGCTGCTCAACATCCTCTTCGGCTGGTACTGGGCTGACCCCATCGCCGCGCTGGTGATCGCAGGCGTAGCCGTCCGTGAAGGGCGTGAGGCGTGGCAGGGCAGAAACTGCTGCGCCCCAATCATTCCGACCGAGACGGACGACGTGTCGCCTGCCAGGGTGATGGGACCTCTGGTTTGCCATGAGCATGGGACCGGGTTGTTCCGGTTACAGGCCGTGCGTTGATAGTGGCCGAAGGGGTGGTTGCCGGTCAATCCGACGAAGTCGGAGGGGCCGGCTTTGGTGTCCCTGGTTTCTGGCGTTGCCGGTAGGACTCGCCTTCGACGACGAGTTCGTAGGCCGCGGATTGCAGTCGGTCCATCGCCGATTGGGCCAGCAGCGGGTCGGCCATCATGGTCAGGATCTCGGGTGGTTCGCGGTTGCTGGTGATCACCGTCGATGCGGCGCGGTGGCGTTCGACGATGATCTCGTAGAAGTCGGTGGTCTCGGTGGCCTCCAGGCGGTGCAGCGCGAGGTCGTCGATGATGAGTAGATCGACGCGGTGCAGTTTGCGCATGTCGTCTTCGTAGCTGCCGTCCAGGCGTGCCCCGCGTAGGCGTTTGAACAGTTTGTCGGCCCGTTCGGTGTGCACGCTGTGATGTTTGCGTACGGCGATGTGCCCTAAGGCGTTGGCCAGGAACGTCTTTCCCACTCCGACCGGCCCCATGACGAGCACGTTGTAGGCATCGGCGAGGAATCGCAGTGAGGTCAGCTCGGCCCACAACTGTTGATCGAACGCCACGGCGGCGGAGTCGTCCCAGGCTTGGAGCTGCATCGCCGGGTCGAGGTGGGCGGCCTTGGCGCGGCGGGCCGCGGATTCGCGGTCACGGCGGGTGACCTCATCGGCGAACAACAATTCCAGGAAGTCGTGATGGGGCAGCCGGTTGGTGCGGGCCAGCGCCAACCGCTCGGGCAGCGTGTCGAGCAATTGGCCGAGCTTGAGGCGGCGCATCAGGGCTTTGAGTTCAGCGGAGACTTCGATCGGTTTGACCGCCGGGCTGGTGTCGGGACGTTGGGTGCTCATGAGGGCCTGCGCACCGCGAAATCCGAGCCGTCGCGGACGAACCGCGACGCCGCCCCGGGCGGTGTGGGTATCAGGGGTAGTTGTTCACCGCCCCCGCGGGTCAGGATCCGCTCGATCAGCCCGACATCGATTACCTCGGCGTCCAGGGCGCGCCGGCACGCGTCGTCAACAGCGTCGGGGCCGTGGCGGCGCACCAGCCCCAGCAGCCGGTAGACCTGACGCATCTTGGTCCACGGCAACGGGTGTTCGAGCACGGCGGCGGCGTAGACGCCGACATGGGTGCCCTGGGCGGCAGCTTTGCGCTGCAGGGCATCCAGATCCCGCATGGCATAGACCGACACCTCCGAGGGAAGGTCAGCCGGATCGGTGTGTCGGCGGCCCGGGGCCGTGACCGGGTGCACCTTGATCAGCTCACCGCGCCAGTAGAGCTTGACCGTGTGTGCATCAGCGCGGGCCTCGATGCGCTTGCCGACCAGCTCTCCGGGCACGCTGTAGAGCGCCTTGGCCACCTGCACGTGGCGGTCGGGTGCCACCTTGGGGTGCGTCCAGACTGGAACGTCGAACACCGTCTCAGGCACGGGCTTGAGTGCGGGCAACTCATCGGCGGCGAACACCTCTGCCGGGCGCAGGCGGGTGGTGCCGTGGATGCGCAGCCCGGCGATGTCTGAACACCACAGCTCGGCGCGGTTGCGGCAGTCGTCGAGATCCCGGAATGCTTCTCCGGCATAGAAATTCGACCGCACGTAGGACACCATGCGTTCCACCCGCGGCTTGTCTTTGGGGCTGCGGACCCGCGCCGGGTCGACGGCGAACCCCCGCGCCTGCGCGTACTCACGGAAGGAGTCGTTGAGCCGGGGCTCGGTCGCGTGCGCGGTGGTGACGATGGCTTTCATGTTGTCGGGGATCACCACCGCGAACACTCCGCCGAAGAACACCCACGCCGCTTCGAACCCGGCGATCACCTCGGCCAAACTCTGGCGGTAGGTGGGCCAGACGAACATGTGCCGCGAATACACCGCGGTGAAGATCAATCCCTGCACGACTCGGCGCCGGCCATCGGCGGCGTCGGTGAGCATCCCGAGGCGACCGAAGTCGACCTGCACCTCCGCACCCGGTTCGCAATCGGCCACCGGCACCGTGGCTTGACGCCGGCCGAAATCCAATTCCGTTGTGGCGTAACGATTCAGCGTCCGATACGACACCACCACACCGCGGCGCCCCAGCAGCGTGTGGATCTTGGTCAGCGTCAATCCGTCTTTGAGCCAGCCCTTGATCTGCTCATGCTCTGCAGCGATCGTCTCCCACGCCAGGCTCTTGCCGGCCGGCCGGTGCGGACGCACCCCGGCAATTACCGCGCCGATCAACTCATCGGTGAGCTGATCAGGCCCGCCGTCACGGTCCAGCCCGCTGGCACGGGCTCGGTCGACGTAGCGTCGCACCGTTTTGCGGTCGATGCCCGAGAGCCGGGCCACCTCCCGCAACCCCAATCCCTGCAGCCACAGCCGCAGCATTTCCACGATCTCGATCACCGATACCTCCCGGTAGCTCATTGGGTCAATACAGCGGCCCAACAACCGGAAGAACCCACGCCACGCCGGGGTGGTCCCATAACTGGCAAACCGGCCAGCCAGGTGGTCCCATCAATGGCAAACAGGTGGTCCCATGCTCATGGCAAAACCAGCTCTGAAGTGGTCCCATTCACCTGGCAGCCGACAGACGACTGCGAATCTTGCGACTCCCCACATCCAGGACATCGCTGAGAACGCGGGTGTCGGTCGTAATGTGCAGACGATGACGAACATGAAAGCCCGCGCGGCGCATTGGAACGAGCGGTACCGCTCGGTGGGCGCGGAGCACGTGAGTTGGTTCGAGCCGGAGCCTAATCAGTCGCTGGCTCTGGTGCAGCTGGTGGCCGCAGACCACAACGCATCGGTGATCGACATCGGAGGCGGGGCCTCGTCGCTTGCCGGATGTCTCCTCGAGCGGGGCCACACCGATGTTTCAGTCCTTGATGTCTCGAAAGAGGCACTCGACGCCGCCAAGGCGCGACTGCCGAAGCCCGAGCTGGTCACCTGGATTCAAGCCGATCTGCTCGAATGGACTCCGGACCGGCGATGGCGGATCTGGCATGACAGGGCCGTCTTTCACTTCCTGACCGAACAACGTGATCGAGCCACCTACCGATCTCTGCTGCATCGGGCAATCGAACCCGGGGGCGCAGCGATCATTGCGACCTTCGGTCAAGACGGACCGACCTCGTGTTCTGGACTGCCGGTGGCGCGCTACAGCGTCGAAGCCCTGGCTGCCGAAATCGGTCCAGGCTTCACGCTGATCGGTTCGGGTGGCTATGACCACCACACTCCCGCCGGGGTGACGCAGAAATTCGCGTGGGTGGTGTTGCGCGCGGAGGGAACGTCGCCCAACTGAGTGACCAAAATCATCGATGGTTATTCGGTTGAGGCTCTTGCCTTTTCGGATCTATAGCCCCGGTACTGGTGGACGCCAGCGCGCTCGCGGACCCCGTCCGGCTGAGGCATGCAGATCCTTCAACCATCGAACTGGCACTTCGTGAGCACGAGCCTGAAGTCCACACCCGCCGCCGTCACTGGCCGACCTAGACGCGGCCGCCACCGAGCCGGATATCGCCCGCGCGAAGCTCGCCGCCGGAAACCCGAACTTGACGACGTGTCCGCGCGAACGCGGCGCTATGCCGTCGATGACCTCAGCATCGACGACGTCGACAAGATCGATCGGCTCTTACGTCGAATCGTGCAATGGGCTCCTCGACGCGCCCGCGCCGAACGCACCGAACCAGTCCTCAGACCGCTCGTAGCACTCGGCTCGGGACGACGTCGACCCTGTGGCGATCAGAAGAGTTTTGGCAGACCAATCGATGGCAGACCAATCGGCGGCAACCCGATCGGCGGTGGCGGCGGCAACGCCGGCAACCCGATCGGCGGAGGCGGCGGCAACGCCGGCAACCCAATCGGCGGAGGCGGCGGCAACGCCGGCAACCCAATCGGCGGAGGCGGCGGCAACGCCGGCAACCCAATCGGCGGAGGCGGCGGCAACGCCGGCAACCCAATCGGCGGAGGCGGCGGCAACGCAGGCAACCCAATCGGCGGAGGCGGCGGCAACGCAGGCAACCCAATCGGCGGAGGCGGCGGCAACGCAGGCAACCCAATCGGCGGAGGCGGCGGCAACGCCGGCAGACTCAGTGCCGGCAATGCTGCAGCCGAAAACGCTACCGGGGCCGCCGACGACGACGGATTGAGGGCATTCTGGATGAGCGAGTACGTCACCGCCGAGACAGCAGAACCTGCGACGGCCGTCGCGCCGCCGATCGCACCATTGGCGACCGGTACCCCAATGGCGGTTGCGATGTTGGCCTGGGTGTTCTCGTAGGCCGAGTCGCGCACCTCGTCGACCGAATGACCGATCGTGTTGTTGTACGCATTCGTCAAGCTGTCGAGGTAGTGCTGCAAATCCGACGACTGGTCGGTCGGTTGACTGGGTGCGGCTGACGCCGTGCCGCCCGCCGCAAACAACGCCCCCAGCGTCAGGGACGTGGCGGCTACCGCTCGGAGCGATGTATATCGAAGGCTCATCTAGGCCCCTTCCTGCTTGGGCCATACTATCGGGCCGAGCCGAAAATCGACACTTACAATTTTCTAAGGTAGTAAGGGCTCGGTCAGCAAAGTTGAGGCGCCCCCGTCAGATCGTTGAGTAGCGTCAGCATTGGTGCTTTTACACAAGCGCGTCACGGTAGTGCAATGGCCAATGGCCAGTACGGCGGCTCGCACCGACTGCATGGACAGCACAATCAGGTGCCATCGAGGGCACCGCCCGCTTCCCCGTAGTTACAAGGACCGCAAAGGTCCGATCGGTGCCAGACGTACAACCCGGTTTCACTCGCCGATGCAATGATCACCTCATAGTGCCGCCGCGGCCGCCCGTCCGGCGGCGCGGCCGGAGAACAGGCAGCCACCGAGGAACGTGCCCTCCAGCGCGTTGTAACCGTGCACGCCGCCGCCGCCGAAGCCGGCGACCTCGCCCGCCGCGTACAAACCATCCACCGGATTGCCGTCCACCCCGATGGCCCGCGACGACAGATCGGTCTGAATCCCACCGAGAGTCTTACGCGTCAGAATGTGCAGCTTCACCCCGATCAGCGGCCCCGCCGCCGGGTCGAGAATCCGGTGCGGCGCGGCGGTCCGGCCGATGCGGTCGCCGATATAGCGTCGGGAATTGCGGATACCTTGCACCTGAGCGTCTTTGGCGTACGGGTTGGCCATCTGCAGATCGCGCGACTCGATCTGCCTCCGGATCACCCCGGCGTCCAGCAGTGGTTCGTCGGTCAGCGCGTTCATCTTCGCCACCAACTCGTCGAGGCCGTCGGCCACCACGAAATCCGCGCCGTTGCGTTTGAAGGCCTCGACCGGCGCCGGCGCACCCTTGCTCAACAACCGTTCTTTGAGGAACCCGGCCCGGTCCTTGCTGGTGATGTCGGGGTTCTGTTCGGAACCCGACAACGCGAACTCCCGCTCGATGATCTTCTGGGTGAGGATGAACCAGCTGTGGTCATAGCCCGCGATTTCTGGAGTGGTGCGCAGATAGCGCAGGGTGCCCAAGGTGTCGTAGCCGGGTAGGTAGGGCTCGGGCAGACGACGGCCCAGCGCGTCGAACCACATCGACGACGGCCCCGGCAGAATCCGGATGGCATGCCCGGGCCAGATCGGATCCCAGTTCTGCACACCCTCGGTGTAGTGCCACATGCGGTCGCGATTCACCAGGCGCACGCCGGAGTCCGCGGCGATGTCGAGCATCCGGCCGTCGACGTAGGCCGGAACTCCGGTGATCATCGACGCCGGCGGAGTGCCCATCCGCTGCGGCCAGTAGCGCCGCACGATCTCGTGGTTTCCGCCGATGCCGCCGGTGGTGACGATCACGGCCTGGGCCGCAAACTCGAAGTCGCCCAACCGTTCCCGGTTCGACGGGGCGCCGCGCGGGGCGTCATCGGGTGCCAGGATGGCGCCCCGCACGCCGGTGACGGATCCGTTTGCGATGACCAGTTCGTCGACCCGGTGCCGGTGCCGGAAGGTCACCAGTCCGCGCTCGGCGGCGGCCAACGCCGACTTGACGAACGGTTCGACGACTCCGGTGCCGGTCCCCCAGGCGACGTGGAATCGCGGCACCGAGTTGCCGTGCCCGTCGGCGCGCAGGTCGCCACGCTCGGCCCAGCCGACCGTCGGAAGGAACTTGATGCCGTGCCCGAGCAACCACGAACGCTTCTCGCCGGCGGCGAAGTCGACATAGGCGCGGGCCCACCGCACCGCCCAGCTGTCCTCGTCGTCGATCCGGTCGAACTGCGCGCTTCCGGACCAGTCACCCCAGGCGAGTTCGACGCTGTCTTTGACGCCCAGGCGTCGCTGCTCGGGAGTGTCGACGAGGAACAGCCCACCGAACGACCAGAACGCCTGCCCGCCCAGATTGGCCTCGTTCTCCTGGTCGAGCAGCAGCACCTTCTTGCCGCGGCTGCTCAATTCATGGGTGGCGACCAAACCGGCCAAGCCTGCGCCGACGACGATGACATCTGCGTCCATTAATCTCCAGCCTTCGGTGTCGAGACAGGATTATCGTCCCTCCATGACGGAAGTTAGTTTCGATCGGTGGTACCGCCCGCTGGCCACCCCGCTGGGCCTCGGCCCCGGCCGCTGCGACGTTTCCGTCGCTGCCGGCACGCTGCATGTGTCGATGGGCTGGGGATTCTCGGCCGACATTCCCTTGGCTTCCATCACCGATGCCAAGCCGGCGAAGGGGCCGTTCCTCGGTTGGGGCGTGCATGGCTGGCGGGGACGCTGGCTGGTCAACGGTTCGTCGAAGGGCGTTGTTGAGCTGACCATCGATCCGCCGGTACAGGCCAAGGTGGTCGGTGTCCCGACGACGTTGCGCACATTACTGGTCAGCGTCACCGACCCGGATGCTCTGATCGCCGCTTGCTCGCGCAACTAAAGGCGCAACTAAAGTGACGATTGGGGTTTAGCTCCGCCCGCGGCCGGGGATAGACAGGGCGTGACGCTTGCTCCCATAGTTGTAGAACCTCGCCTCCCCGAAGCCCGCGGCCCGGCGTCCATGGCAGTCCTCGACCTTCTGACCGAGCGTGCGCCCCGCAATCATCTGCAGCGGATCGATTCGTCCCTGCACGACTCCGATCCCTACGGCATCGACGTCCAGCTCGCCCTCTACGTCTGCTACGAACTCCATTACCGCGGTTTCGCCGGCGTCGACCCCGGCTGGGAGTGGAACCCTGGACTGCTGCATCTGCGGGCCCAACTCGAAGAGGCGTTTCTGGCCGCCGTGCAGCGCGATGTCGGCGACATCAGCGCCGAGGACACCGCCGACGCCGAGATGGAGAAGCTGACCATCGAGCCGGCTAATGGCACCGGGCCGTCCTATTACCTTCGCAGCACCGGCACCTGGGAGCAGATGCAGGAGTACTTCGTGCATCGCTCGCTGTATCACCTCAAGGAGGGTGACCCCCATGCGTGGGCCATCCCCCGGCTGACCGGATTGGCCAAGGCAGCGTTCGTGGCCATCGAGTTCGACGAATTCGGCGGCGGCAGAAGCGATCACGTGCACCAGCAGCTGTTCGCCGATCTGATGGTCGCCGCCGGCCTGGACGCCAGCTATCTCGGTTATATCGACGCAGTACCCGCCGAGTCGCTGGCGGTGGTGAACCTGATGTCGTACTTCGGTCTGCACCGCGAGCACCGGGGTGCGGCCATCGGACACTTCGCGTCCACCGAGATCACCTCATCGCCGGGGTCACGCCGGCTCGTCGAGGCGATGGAGCGCATGGGCGCCCCGGAGACGTGCGCGAGGTTCTACCGGGAGCATGTCGAGGCCGACGCCGTGCACGAGCAGGTCGTCCGCACCGATGTCGTCGGGGACCTGGTGAGCCGGGAGCCGGCGCTGGACCGAGACGTCGTCTTCGGCATCAGAGCCCACCTGATGGTGGAGGATCGCCTGGCCGATCACCTGATGCGGTGCTGGACTAGCGGGCGCAGCTCGCTACGCCGGCCGCTGAGCTGAGGGCTCACCGCCGCCGGCACGCTTGCGGCGGCGGTGACTGGTATCGCACAGCGGATATGTCTTGCTGCGCTTACACATACAGATGGCGACCATGAATCGGTCGGACTCGACGACGGTTCCGTCAGGCATTTCGATCCGCACCGGCCCCTGAACCATCATGGGGCCGCCGTTGACGATCCGGACCAGCCGGGATTCGTCCTCGCTCAACGCTTTTCCGCTTGAATGACCACGATTTCCTCTTCTCGTCGGCCCACGGGCAGCATCCCGATGCGCTCCATCCATGCCGCCCGGGCGGTCATCACCGGACCGAACGGAATGAGCTGGCTGAGAATGACTTCAGCGTCGAGACCAGCGCTGCGCAACCGGCGCAACGACTGCTCGGTGTCCGAGAACTCCGACTGCACGATCAGCATCGTACCGCTGCCGGTCAGCAGGTCAGCAGCCGAATCACACAGCGGATTCAGCACCTGGCGGCCGTCGACACCGGCGTTCCACGCCGTCGCCGGGCCCACATCCGCGGGAATCTCTTCCAGGTGGGCGTCGGGACTTGTTGGCACGTAAGGCGGATTGGACACGACCACGTCGAACGGGCCGGCTTCCAGCGCGTCTCCCCACGTCCCCAGCCGCGCATCGACACCCACGCCGGCGTCGGCAGCATTTCCCGTCGCGCACTGAACTGCCTTCGGACAGATGTCGAAAGCCGTGACGCTGCGGGCGCCCAGTTGTGCGGCGGCAATCGCGATGACGCCACTCCCGGTGCACACGTCAGCCACACGACGTCCCGTGACGGCGCCGGTGAGAGTCATCGCCTCAATAAGCAGTTGTGAATCTTGTTGCGGCGCATACACGCCTGCGGTAGCTGCAACCGAACTCTGAAGGTCGGGATAAAGAATGGTCAACGTTGGCCTTTCGACAGTCGGTCGCGCCGTGTTTTCTCACCGCGCTGCGAAATAAATGCCCAATTACGACACCGTTAAACCCGCTACGTGTTTGCCTGCACCGTTGACCGGGAAGGTGATCGGTGTGAAAGTTTCCGATCTTGCAGCCCTGCCCATCGCTGCCGGTGCAGCCCTCCGGCAGCGCCGCTTCTTTCATCCTGTCGGGGTCTTGGCCAACGGCACGATCGAGCGGATGTCGCCTCCTGGTGAGGGTTTGCCGGTGGAGTCCGGAACCATCTTGGGACGCGTCTCGAAGGCGGTCGGCACGCCGGGCTCGTTGCCCGACGCCGCCGGGCTGGCCTGGCGGATGCCGCCGAGCCCGTTCGCTGCCACCCCGTAGGATGTCCTACTGGCGACCGCAGGCTTCGGTTCGAGTGCCCTGCTGCCCAACCGGGTGGCACTGCGGCCGGTGACGTCTTGGTCCGAGGCCTGGTACTCGAGCCTTCTGCCGCTGCGCTACGAGGATGACCTGTGGTGGATCCGGGCACGGCTCACCACCCCCGTCAGCGGCTCAGGCCTGTCTCTGCAGGCGGTCCACGAGCACATCAACGGCGACGGACTGGAATTCGACGTCGAGCAGGCCTGTGGCAACGGCGAATTCGAGCCGCTGGCCCTTCTCCGGCTCACCGAGGTCGTGCCGCTGGCCCAGCAAGCCGAGCATGACGTCGCCTTCGACCCCGTGCGCCACAGCGCGCCCGAGGTCCGGGTGTGGCCCGAATGGCTGCGCAATTTCCGCGAATCGGCGTATCGCAACAGCCGCGAAGGACGCGACGCCGAAGGCTAGTCGGGCGGCTCCTGGTCGGGAGTGTCGGCGACGTCCGGCGCAACCTCACGGGTGGCCATCCCGCCCTCGCGGCCCTTGTCCGCGGGCCCGGGCCGACCGCCGCGCGGTTCGTCCTGGTGGTCGTCGGTGTAGTCGGCGTGATCTTCCTCATCGGAGGTCCGGTCGGTCATGACGCCGGGATTACCCGAGGCTCTCCGTTTCAACCCTTTGGTGGGGGGTATCACGCCACGACGACGCCATGACGAGGGGAAATGAATGGATGCGTTGAGTTTTCTGCGTGCCGACCACGAGAGTGTGCTGGGCATGTTCGAGGTTCTCGACGGTGCTCCGAAGGGCACCGGTTCAACCCAGAGTGGCCTGGACACCATGGTGACGAACCTGGTGATCGCCGAATCGCAGCACGAGGCAATCGAGGAGCAGTTGTTCTGGCCGCTGGTGCGCAAGGCCCTCGACAACGGTGACGAACTGGCCGACCAGGCGATCGCTCAAGAGCAGGAAGGCAAGAAGCTTCTGCAACGCCTCGAGGACGGCAATCCCGGGGAGGCCGACTACCACGAAGCCCTGACCGAGTTCATCAAGGCCGGCCGGGAGCACATCGCCTTCGAACAGAACCAGGTGTGGCCGCTGCTGCGCTCGGCTGTCGGTCAGGCTGAGCTCGAGCAGCTCGGCCAGAAGTTGGCCACCGCCAAGAAGATTGCGCCGACCCGGCCGCATCCCGACACCCCGCCGAGCGCCCTGGTTCAGCAGACGATGGGTACCGCCGCGGCCGTCGTCGACCATGCCCGTGACGTCGTGACCGGTCGCCCGAGCAAGAACCCGCCGGATCCGCAGAGCCACTGACCTGCCCGAAAACATAGCCGGCCCCGGATCACCGAGGCCGGCTATCTCCTTTCACGAATCAGCTTGTAGCGACTCGCTGTTCATGCGTGAACGGCTTCTCGCTGTCCACGTTCGGCGTGCCGCCCGGGCTGCGCTGCTCGCCCTGGTTCTTCCTTGCGTCGCCGCCGAGCCACTGCTCGGTCGGGTTGGACACGTACTCCCACTCCATGCCGTCCGGCCACGGACCCTGACCCTGGTTCCACGGGCCCCGGACATCGCCGTCACCGTTCGACATGTTGAACGCGACGTTCTGGAGACGCTCGTCGCCGGCGAGATGCCCCGGCGGGAAGTTCACCGGCAGTTCGTTGATCGCGGCGGTGAACTGCTGGTAGTGCGCCACTTCGCGGGTCATCAAGAACGTCAACGTGTCCTGGACGCCCGGATCGTCGGTGAACTGCTTGAGGTATTCGTAGACGATCTTGGCCCGCGATTCGGCGGCCAAGTTGCTGCGAAGGTCCACTGACGGGTCCCCGTTGGAGTTCACGTACGCGCCACTCCATGGCACGCCTTGCGAGTTGCTGACATCCGGGCCGCCGCCGGTCAGTGCGAAGTACAGCGGATTTACCGCGACCTCGTGAATCACCGACTCGCGGCCATCCTTGCTGGCGATCGCCGGCATCCAGTCACACTTTTCGTTGGCCAGCTTGAGATCGTCGTTGAGTCCGTCGAGCAGCATGGTGATCATCGATCCGACCATCTCGAGGTGGCTGAGTTCCTCGGTGGCGATGTCCATGAACAGGTCGTACATCTTCGGGTTCTTACCGCGCAGGATGAATGCCTGGGTGAAGTACTGCATCGCCGCTTTCAATTCGCCGTTGGCACCGCCGAATTGCTCTTGCAGCAGGGTGGCGAAGCGCGGGTCGGGTTGATTGACCCGCACCTCGAATTGAAGGTCTTTGTTGTGGATGAACATCCGTCCCCCTTCTACTTGTTTGGGTCTGGCCCGGTTACCCCGCGGGTTAGGTGCCAAACGCCCGGCAGAACAAGGGATTACGCTGTCAGTCGGCCGCCTCGCGCAGCTTGGCCAGCAGCGGCTCGGCGGCGTTGGCCAGGAATTCGTCCTGCCCCTCATCGCCGATCTGCACCAGTGCGATATCGGTGAACCCGGCCTCCCAGTAGGCACTGACCGCTTCGACGATGGCGTCCAGATCCGGTCCGCAGGGGATGCTTTCGGCGACGTCCTCTTCGGTGACGTACTGCGTAGCGCCCGCGAACCCGGCCGGGGTCGGCAGGTCGGCGTTGACATCCCAGCCACCGCCGAACCAGCGGAACTGCTCGTGCGCTCGTTTGATCGCGGCGTCACGATCGGGATCCCAGCACACCGGGATCTGCCCGATCACCCGGCCGCCGCCGGCCAGACCGGTGGCCTGACGGGCGCCGTGCCAGCCGTCGACGAGCTTGCCGTCGGGTTCGACCGCGATCATGTGGTCGCTCGCGGTGGCGAAAGCCTCCAGCGAGCGCTCGCCGGAGACCGCGACACCGATGGTGACCGGCACGTCGGGAACATCCCAGATCCGCGCCGAATCAACCTGGAAATACTCACCCTTGTAGTCGACGAGCTCACCGCTCAACAACTCGCGGATGATCGCGATCGCCTCTTTGAGCATGTCCTGGCGACGCTGAATCGTGGGCCAGCCCCTGCCGACGACGTGTTCGTTGAGATTCTCACCCGAACCCAGCCCGAGCGTGAATCTGCCGTCGGCCAGAATCTGCAAGGTCGCGGCCTGTTGCGCGACGACGGCGGGGTGGTAACGCATCGTCGGGCATGTCACGTAGGTGTAGAGGTCGACCCGTTCCGTCGCGTGGGCGACCGCGCCCAGCATGGTCCAAGCGTTGGGCGCGTGGCCCTGTGAGGTCAGCCAAGGCGAGAAGTGGTCACTGGAGACCTCGAAGTCGAAGCCCACTTGTTCGGCCGAAACCGCGTAGCGCACAAGCTCTTTGGGCCCGCTCTGTTCGGTCATCAGGGTGTATCCGAAACGCGTCATGCGCGACGGGTACCCCCACGTCAGATACCGAAACGAACGCGGGCTACAAGCGCGCCTTCACTGCCGCAGACAGTCGCGATCCGTCGGCCTTGCCCGCGGCGATCGCGGTGGCGGCCTTCATCACCAGGCCCATCTGTCTTGCCGACGGTCGCTCCCCGATCTCTTCGGCCACCTGCGCGATCGCGGTATCGGCCACGTCGGCCACCTCCGCGGCGGTCAACGGTGTCGGTAGGTACTCGTCGATGATCCGCGCCTCGGCGTGCTCCTCGGCGGCGAGCTCACCGCGGCCGTTCTGGGTGTAGATCTCCGCGGACTCGCTGCGCTTCTTGGACTCCCTCGCGAGGACCTTCAGCACGTCCTCGTCGGAAAGATCCCGCGCCTGCTTGCCCGAGACCTCCTCGGTCTGGATCGCCGCGAGCAGCAGCCGCAACGTCGCGGTGCGCAACTTGTCCTGGGTCTTCATCGCTTCGGTGAGGTCCGATCTCAGCCGGTCCTTGAGCTCCGCCATGGCGCAAACGCTACGCGCCCGGGATGGCCGGGACGTTGAGAAATACCCCGACGGTCGACAGGATGGGCTGATGAGCAACGACGTCGGGGGCGTTCGCCGGTGACGACTCCGCCTGCCGGACCGCCAGGACCGCCGCCGGGATGGCCTGGTCAACCACCATTCCCGCCGCCCGGCTATCCCCCGTCGGGGTACCCACCGCCGGGTTATGGGCCGCCGGGATACCCACCACCCGGGTACGGCCCGCCGGGGTATCCGCCGCCTGGCTACCCACCGGCTGGTTACACCCCGGTCGGCTACGGACCTCCGGGCTACCCCCCACCGGGATATCCGCCGCCGGGTTGGGCCGGCCCGCGTAAGCCGGGCATCATCCCGCTGCGCCCGCTGTCGCTCAGCGACATCTTCAATGGCGCCGTCGGTTACATCCGGGCCAACCCGAAAGCCACGTTGGGCCTGACGACGGTCGTCGTGGTGGTCACCCAGGCCTTGGCACTGATCCTGCAGCTGGGCCCGCTGCTCTCGATGGGCAAGGTCGGTTCCGAGACCGGCGAGGAGTTGTCCACACCGGCACTGGTGGGTTCCGCGGCGTCCAGCGTGGCCAGCGGTGTGACCACAGCGCTGGCCGGAATCCTGCTGGCCGGCATGCTCACCGTCGTGGTCGGCCGAGCGGTGTTCGGCGCCAAGATCACCGTCGGCGAGGCATGGCATCGGCTCCGCGGCCGACTGTGGGCACTGATCGGCTTCAGCGCTCTGGAAGTCCTCGCCGCAGTGCTGCTGATCGGAGTGGTCGTGGCGGTCATCGCCGGCATCGCGGTCGCGGCCAACGGCACCGCCGCGGTGATCGTCGGCATCCCGCTGGTGCTCGCGTTGATCGCTGCGCTGGTTTATCTGTACACGTCCCTGTCGTTCGCGCCGGTGGCTGTCGTGCTGGAGCGCAAGCCGATTGTCGCGTCGATCCGTCGCTCATTTGGGTTGGTACGCAATCATTTCTGGCGGGTATTCGGCATCCGACTGCTCGCCTCGGTGGTGGCCGGAGTCATCGCCGGCGCGGTCTCGGTCCCGTTCAGCCTTGCCGGGCAGCTGTTTCTGATCGGCGGAAGCTCGTCGGGATCGATCGTCCTCGCGACCACTCTGGCGGCGATCGGGGGCGCGATCGCCCAGATCATCACCGCGCCGTTCACCGCGGGCGTGACGGTGCTGCTCTACACCGATACCCGCATCCGCGCAGAGGCGTTCGATCTGGCGCTGCAGAGCGCCACCGGCGCCGCGGCCGTCGACAATGAAACCGCCGACAATCTGTGGCTCGCACCGGGGCGTTGACGCGCCGATCACCATGCCTGCCATCGACATCGACCGGGATGCTGCCCACGACGCGGCCCAGCGTGAGCTGGCCAAACCGATCTACCCCAAGGAGTCGTTGACCGACCGGCTCAGTGAATGGCTGCAGGAGCTGCTGTACCGGGTGATCGCCAAAGGGTCGTCGATCCCCGGTGGCTGGTTGACCATCGCGGTGCTGGCGATCGTCGTGCTGATCGCATTCGTTGTCGCGGTGCGGATCGCCAGGACCACGATGCGGACCAACCGCGGCGCCGACGCCGGACTGTTCGGCACCCGGGAGCTCAGCGCCGCCGAGCATCGAGCCACGGCGGAGTCGTATGCCGCGCAGGGCAACTGGGCCGCGGCGATTCGGCACCGGCTTCGCGCGGTGGCCCGCCACCTCGAGGAGAGCGGTCTGCTCAATCCGGTTCCCGGTCGCACCGCCAACGAGCTCGCCCGTGACGCGGGTGAGCTGTTGCCGGCATTCGGCGGCGAGATGAGGCGGGCGGCAACGGTATTCAACGATGTCACCTATGGCGAACAGCCGGGCAGCGAATCCGACTACCGGATGGTCGCCGACCTGGACGAGGCGCTGCGCCGCCACGCCACCCCGGCCGGTCACGACGCGGATGCCACCGTCGTCCCCGACACGTGGGCCCCGCTGCGATGAGCACCACCGTCGGCCAGCGATGGCGTACCGGACGCTGGATTGCCCTGGCGCTGATCGTCATCTCGGTGATCGCCGCGGTCAGCTCCTTCCTCACCGCACCACGCCCGGGTGGCCGCATGGATCCGGATTCGACCGGGCCCGATGGCGCGCACGCACTGGTCGCTCTGCTCCGCGACCGCGGCGTCGACGTCGTCGTCGCCTCCACCGTGGCCGACGTCGAGCGAGCCGCCCGGCCGGACACCCTGCTGCTGGCAGCCGAGACGTACTACACCCGTGGTGAGGATCTGCTGAGCCGGCTGACCGCTGTCCCCGGTGACCGGCTTCTGCTGGAACCCACCTCGCGGGTGCGGCAGTCGCTGGCTGCGGGCATCCGCATCGACAGCGCGACCATGCTCACCTCCGAGCCCGATTGCGATCTGCGCGAGGCGAATCGGGCCGGGACCGTGCAGCTGGGTGCCACCGACACCTACGAGAAGGCCGGCGATGCCGACGTGACCCGCTGTTATGGCGGAGCCCTGGTGCGCTATCAAGACAGCGGCCGGACCGTCACGGTCGTCGGCAGCGCGGACTTCATGACCAACGGCGGATTGCTTCGCGAAGGCAACGCGGCCCTCGCGATGAACCTGGCCGGCGAGCAGCCGCGGCTGATCTGGTACGCACCGCAGAAGCCCGAAGGTGACGCAGCGGCAGGCTCGTCACTGACCGACCTGATGCCCGATGCGGTCACCTGGTTGCTGTGGCAGCTGTGTCTGGTCGTGGTGCTGCTGGCCGTGTGGCAGGGCCGACGGCTGGGGCCGCTGGTCGCCGAGAAGCTGCCGGTGGTCGTGCGCGCCTCGGAGACGGTCGAGGGCCGGGCCCGGCTCTACCGGTCTCGCCGGGCCCGCGGCCAGGCCGCCGAAGCCCTGCGCATCGCGACGTTGCAGCGGCTGACTCCGCGACTCGGCTTGGGTCCCAACGCTTCTCCTGCCGCCGTCACCTCCGCCATCGCCCAGCGTTGCGCCGGAGATCCGAACGCTGTGCACCATCTGCTGTTCGGACCGCCGCCGTCAACCGATTCCGATCTGCTTCATCTGGCCCACGCACTCGACGACATCGAAAGGCAGGTCACGACGTCGTGACGAATTTCGCCCCACCTCCCGCCCCAATCGCCGAGCACGACGCGGCCCGCTCCGCCCTGCTCGCCCTGCGCGGCGAACTCGCCAAGGCCGTCGTCGGTCAGGACGCCGTGGTGAGCGGGCTGGTGATCGCGCTGCTGTGCCGCGGACATGTTCTGTTGGAAGGTGTTCCGGGCGTGGCGAAAACGCTGCTGGTGCGTGCGCTATCCGCCGCACTGCAACTGGACTTCAAGCGGGTGCAGTTCACGCCCGACCTGATGCCGGGTGATGTCACCGGGTCACTGGTCTACGACGCCAAGACGGCGGCGTTCGAGTTCCATGAGGGACCGGTGTTCACCAACCTCATGCTCGCCGACGAGATCAACCGCACCCCACCGAAAACCCAAGCGGCGCTGCTGGAGGCGATGGAGGAACGCCAGGTCAGCGTCAGCGGTGAGGCACGGCCGCTGCCGGATCCGTTCATCGTGGCCGCCACCCAGAACCCGATCGAGTACGAAGGCACCTATCAACTGCCCGAGGCCCAGCTGGACCGCTTCCTGCTGAAGCTGAACGTTCCATTGCCGCCGCGCGATCAGGAGATCGCCATCCTGTCGCGGCACGCAAACGGTTTCGATCCGCGCGATCTGAGCACCATCCGCCCGGTGGCCGGCGCCGCCGAGCTGGCCGCCGGCCGCGAGGCGGTGAAGCGGGTGCTCATCGCCGACGAAGTTCTGGCCTACATCGTCGACATCGTCCACGCGACAAGGAATTCCCCGTCTTTGCAGCTCGGTGTTTCACCGCGCGGTGCCACCGCCCTATTGGGTACGGCACGGTCCTGGGCGTGGCTGTCCGGCCGCGGTTACGTCACGCCGGACGACGTCAAGGCCATGGCCCGCCCGACGCTGCGCCACCGCATCGCGCTGCGCCCGGAAGCCGAACTCGAAGGAGCCACCCCCGACGGCGTGCTCGACGGCATCCTGGCCGCGGTGCCGGTACCGCGCTAGTGATCCTCACCGGGCGCGCCGGCCTGATCGCCCTTGTGGGCACGCTGCCAATCGCGCTGTCCCCCTGGCCGGCAACGACATTCGTTGTCGTTCTCGTGGTGTTGCTGGCTGTTGTGGGCAGCGATGTGATGCTGGCCGGAAGTCCGCGGGCGCTGCGGTTGACCCGCGCGCCCGACACCTCGGCACGGCTGGGGCAGTCGGTGGATGCCGTCGTCCACGTCCACAACACCGGATCGCGCCGCTTCCGTGGTGCGCTGCGCGACGCCTGGCCACCCAGCGCCTTCGCTGAACCCCGCTCACATCGACTGTCGGTGCGGGCCGCTGAAACTGACACCGTCACAACGACTTTGCGACCCGTACGCCGTGGTGATCTGCGCTCAGAGGTCGTCACCGTCCGATCGATCGGGCCACTGGGCGTGGCCGGCCGGCAGCGGTCCCATCCAGTCGCCGGCCAGGTGCGCATCCTGCCGCCGTTCCTGTCGCGCAAACACTTGCCGTCCCGGCTGGCGCGGCTGCGGGAGATCGATGGCCTGCTGCCGGTGCTGATCCGCGGCCAGGGCACCGAATTCGACTCGCTGCGCGAGTATGTGGTCGGCGACGACGTCCGCTCGATCGACTGGCGAGCCACCGCCCGCCGCGCCGACGTGGTGGTCCGCACCTGGCGGCCCGAACGCGACCGGCGCGTGGTGATCGTCCTCGACACCGGCCGTACGTCCGCCGGCCGCGTCGGCGTCGATCCCACCGCGCGCGACCCGGGCGGCTGGCCGCGGCTGGACTGGTCGATGGATGCCGCACTGTTGCTGGCCGCGCTGGCGTCCCGTGCCGGCGACCACGTCGACTTCCTCGCCCATGATCGGCTCACCCGCGCCGCGGTCTTCGGCGCTTCTCGGACCGAGCTGCTGGCTCACCTGGTCGAGGCGATGGCGCCGCTCGAACCGGCGCTGATCGAATCGGACGCGACCGCGATGGTGGCCGCCGTGCAGCGACGGGTGCGCCGCCGCGCGTTGGTGGTGCTGCTGACCGACCTCAATTCCTCGGCC
The DNA here is from genome assembly GCF_019456675.1 of Mycolicibacterium pallens. Lineage (NCBI taxonomy): Bacteria > Bacillati > Actinomycetota > Actinomycetes > Mycobacteriales > Mycobacteriaceae > Mycobacterium > Mycolicibacterium pallens. Next base: position 5,470,588 of record NZ_CP080333.1, read on the forward strand.
CTCGAGGAGGGTCTGCTGCCGGTGCTGCCGCAGCTGTCGGCCAAACACCAGGTGATCGCCGCCGCCGTGTCCGATCCCCGGGTCGATGAACTGGCCGCGGGCCGGGCCGACGCCGCCCAGGTCTACGACGCAGCGGCCGCCGAACGGGCCCGCAACGACCGGCGCAGCATCGCCAGCCGGTTACGACACAGCGGCGTCGAGGTGGTCGACGCGGCGCCGGACGATCTCGCACCCGCGTTGGCCGACCGCTATCTGGGGATGAAGGCCACCGGGCGTCTGTAGTTCAGCCCGTCGGAACCACATCGGGGGCGTCCTGCACATCACCGGTCTCCCCGGCGCGGCTGGCTTTGCGGCCGAAGTAGATGACGTACGCGAGGAACCCGACCTCGGCGGCCACCCCGATGCCGATGCGGATGAACGTCGGCAGCGGGGCCGGCGTCACCAACGCCTCGATCAAGCCGGACACCAGCAGCACACCGGCGAGCCCCACGGCCGCGGCCACCACCGCGCGGCCCTGTTCGGCCAAGGCCTGACTGCGCGGTCGGTCGCCGGGGGAAATCACCGTCCAGCCCAGTCGCATGCCCACCGCACCGGCCAGGAAGACCGCCGTCAGCTCCAGCAGACCGTGCGGGATGAGCAGTCCGAACAGCACATCGGCCTTGTCCGCGTGGATCATCAGACCGCCGACCACACCGAGGTTGGCCGCGTTCTGGAAGAGCACCCACGGGATCGGGATGCCCAGCAGGATCGCGAACGCGATGCATTGGGCGGCCACCCACGAGTTGTTCACCCACACCCGCAGCGCGAACGAGCCGGCCGGGTTCTCGCTGTAGTAGAAGGCGAAGTCGTGGTTGATCAGATGCTCGATCTCCTGCGGCGTGCTCAGCGCCGACTGCACTTCCTGGCTGCCGCCCACCCAGATCCCGATCACGGCGGCAACGGCGAAGAACGCGACGGCCGTGGCCAGCCACCACCGCCACGCGCGGTAGGCCACGACCGGGAACGAGACCGTCCAGAACCGGGCGAACTCATGCCACATCGGAGCGTGCGCACCGGTGACAGCGGCGCGGGCCCGGGCGACAAGGCTGGACAGCCGGCCCACCAACACCGAGTCCGACGAGGCCGACCGCACCATCGACAGATGCGTCGAGACCCGCTGATAGAGCTCGACGAGTTCGTCCACCTCGGCCCCGGAGAGGCGACGGCGCCGCTTGACCAGCTGCTCGAGCCGGGTCCAGGTCTCCTGGTGAGCCAGCACGAAGGCGTCGACGTCCACCCGGCCGACACTAGTACCGTGGACCGTTATGGTGCCCGAGACTGTGGTGACCGGCGACGCCGTCGTCCTCGACGTCCAGATCGCCCAGCTGCCGGTGCGGGCCGTCGGCGCGCTGATCGACCTGGCGGTCATCATGGTCGGCTACATCATCGGTGTGCTGTTGTGGGCGGCCACGATCACGCAGTTCGATGAGGCGCTGTCCGCCGCGGTTCTGATCATCTTCACGCTGCTGACGCTGATCGGCTACCCCGTCGTCTTCGAAACAGCCACGCGCGGAAGAAGTCTCGGCAAGATCGCGATGGGCCTTCGGGTGGTGTCCGACGATGGCGGGCCAGAACGCTTCCGCCAGGCGCTGTTTCGTGCGCTTGCCGGTTTCGTGGAGATCTGGATGTTCATGGGTGGCCCCGCGGTGATCTGCAGTCTGGTCTCACCGCGCGGTAAGCGGATCGGGGATGTCTTCGCCGGCACCATTGTGATCAGCGAACGAGGGCCGAAGCTGCCGCCACCGCCGGTGATGCCGCCGGCACTCGCGTGGTGGGCGTCTTCGCTCGAGCTTTCGGCGCTCGGTCCCGATCAGGCCGAACTGGCCCGCCAATTCCTCGCTCGCGCACCAGAATTGGCCCCCGGCGTCCGCGACGAGATGGCCTATCGCATCGCCATCGACGTGGCGAACCGGATCTCTCCGCCGCCACCACCGGGCGTGCCTGCGCACTATGTCCTGGCCGCCGTGCTGGCCGAGCGGCACCGCCGCGAGCTGGTGCGGCTGCGCCCACCCGAACCGGCACCGCCGTATGCCCCGGGGCCGCCGCCGTATCCGGTCGGCCCGCCGCCGGCACCCGGGCCCGTTGGACCGCCACCCCGCAGCGATGGGTTCGTGCCGCCGAGTTAGCGCAGCCGCACACCGATCAGCATCGACGCCGAACCGATCAGCGGTGCAACGCTTCGCACGTGGTTCCACAGCGTCCAGATGCGGTGGTACTCCTGCCACGGCAATGACGCGGCAAGGCGGTCGTTCAACGGCACGTTGACCGCGACCGTGACAACCAGAGGCACCAACGCCAGGACCGCCCCGGCCAGCAGCCAGCCGCTACCCGGAAGGCGGATCTGCCGCAGCGCGGCGATGCCCACCACGAGGGCAACCAACGCCGATCCCAAGAACAGCATCAAAAACGGCGCGTTCGCCTGGGCCTCGGCATTGATACCGCGCATCGCGGTGGCCGCGGCGTCCGGACCGGTCCGGTCCAGACCGCGCATCACGAAGGTGGAGAACGCGTAGAACAGGCCACCGACCGCGGCGGCAGCGATTGCGGCAACGGTGGCCAGGGTGACCACGGGGTTCGGCATAGGCCAAGTAGAGCCGTCACCGATGAGACGCGAAATGGTTGAACGTCGCCTCTGCATACGCCTTCGTCTCATCTAGGCTTCAGACGTGGACGCTCTGGTCGGACTTCTCGACGGGGTGCGCGCGCATGGTGCCTTTGTGCTGCGGATGGCGCTCGACCCGCCATGGTCACTGCGCATTCAGGACGAAGCTCCGCTCACCCTCATCTGCGTGACCGACGGCACCGCCGTCCTGTCCCCCGACCACGGTGCAGCGGTCCATCTGCACGCCGGCGACGTCGCACTGGCCCGCGGTACCGAAAACTACGTGCTCGCCGATAGCGCCGCCACGCCACCGCAGGTCGTCATCCACCCGGGCCAGAGGTGCACGACGCTGTCCGGCGAAGACCTGACATTCGCAATGGCACTGGGTGTGCGGACGTGGGGTAACAGCGCGACCGGCAGCACGCGCGCGGTCGTCGGCGCCTACGAAGGCCACAGCGCAGTGAGCGCACGACTGCTCGACGCACTGCCGGATGTTGCGGTCCTGCGGGCGGCCGACTGGAACAGTGGACTTCCCCAGTCACTCGCCGACGAAGCGGTGCACGACGGCCCGGGTCAGGAAGCTTTCCTGGATCGGCTCCTCGATCTCCTGCTGCTGGACTTCGTGCGTACCTGGTTCAGCCGGCCGGGCTGCGGTCCGCCGTGGTGGGCCGCCGAGTCCGATCCGCTTGTGGGACCGGCACTTCGGTTGATGTACAACAGCCCGGCGCATCCCTGGACAGTGGCGAACCTTGCTGGCGCGGTGGGTAGTTCACGCGCATCGTTCGCGCGACGGTTCGCCGCGCTGGTCGGGGAATCGCCGATCGCGTTTCTCACCTCATGGCGTCTGGCCCTGGCCGCGGATCTGCTGGAGTCCTCCGACGTCACCGTCGGCGCCGTCGCTCGTCACGTCGGTTACAGCACACCGTTCGCCCTCAGCACGGCCTTCAAACGGGCTCACGGGCTGAGCCCGGCGGCCTTCCGGGCTAGGAGAAGGTAGCGGAGAGAATGGCGACGTCGAGAACGATCAGTACCCACGCGACGACCGGTACCACCCAGCCGCGAGGATGCTTCGCGGTGAAGATCGTGATCACGATGGCCGCCACCGCGACCACCGGTGCGCCGTAGGTGAGTAGCCCGTAGACGAAGCCGCTTGGCTTCGGGCAGTTGGGGTTGCTGCATGCGGCGGTGCCCATCACCGCGCCCATGGCGAACAACTGCACCGCCCCCGCGCCCAGGATGGTCGACAGTGCCAGCAGCCAGTTGATCCACAGTCGAGCTCGCGGCGCCTTCTCGGGGTGAGTCTCGGTGGCGTTCGATGCGGTCATAGACGTCGGCTACCCCAACCGGGCGACCGGCACACGTCCGGATCACGCCGGCGGTGGTGCCGGCGGTGTCGGCTGTTCGGGCTTGCGTCGGGCCGCGATCACGCTGGCTATCGAGGTCACCGCGACGGTCAGCAGGGCGCCCAGCATCAACGCCGACGGTTCGCCCGCGGACAGCAGATGGTTCTGGGTGCCGAGGGTCGCCGCGGCCACGGGAACTCCCAGTTGCGCTGCGGCCAGCGCGGCCAGCGCCAGCGGCTGGCCGGTGAGCCTGCCGACGCAGTGCGCGAGCACCGCGCCGACGCCCAGGCCGATGCCCAGCAAGATGTAGCCCGGGTGGTCGCCGAGTTCGCGCACCTGCAACGAGGCGCCGAGCCAGACGAAGAACAGCGGGCCGAAGAGGCCTTCGGTGATACCGAACAGCTGCTTGGCAAGCCGCCGCGGCTCCCCTGCGGCTTTGACCGCCAGACCGAGCGCAAAGCCGGCCAGCATGATCGATACGTGCGTGGCCACCGCGAGTGCGGCGAGTGCGAACAGGATGATCAGGCTGATCCGTAATTCCAGTGCGAACTCGTTGTCCTCGGAGAAATGGTGCAGTCGCTTGCGCAGACCGCGCCGGTCGAAACCCCACAGCGCAACGAACACGACTGCGGCACACAGCGCGATCACCACGGCTCCGATAGCTGCGGTGAGTGCGTGGTCCGGGTCGATCACCAAGGGCAACAGAACAATCGACGTGGCGTCGGCTATCGCGATCTGGGCGGTGACAGCCTTGACCGAGGCGCCGTCGATGCCAAGCGCATGAATGACCGGCAGGGCCAGCGCCGCCGACGACGACGCCATCAACACCGCATACACCGCGGCATGACCGGTGTGGAAGGCCATGGCCAACCCGATCGCCACTGCGGTCGCCACGGCTCCGACGAGCACCGCCCGCAGCACCGCGACCGGGATCGAGGAGCGCAGCGTGACGTCCCGGATCGGGACATGGGTGCCCACCACGAACATCACCAGCGCGAATCCGATGTCGGCGAACAAGCTGAACGTTGGATCGCCGGCATCGATGATGCCGAATCCGGTTCTGCCGACCAGCAATCCCACCGCAAGCTCACCGATGACGAGCGGGATGCGCAGGCGTGGCACCGACGCCAGCACCGGCCCCGCCATGCCGATCACCGCGATCAACGCCAGAGTGGAGAAGCCGAAACTCACGTCGTGTGCACCCACGACACGAGGCGGCACGGGATGGCGGTGTTCTCGTCGGTGAGGAAGCTCGCGCACACGCGGTGGTAGCCATCGGCGATCTGCATCGCATCAGCGGCGGTGCCGCGCACCAGCAGTATCGGGGACAGCTTCTTGCCCGCCTCGATCTTGGCCAGGTCCGATTTCACATGCGGATTGTCGACCGGTAAGACCGTCAGTCGCGCCGCTCGCAGAATGTCTTTGGCTTTGCGGTACACCGGTTTCGCCGACTCGAGCGCCTGCACCGTCGCTCGCACGGTGTCCTCTTCGGCGAGCATGCTCAGATAATCGGCCGCCGCGTCATAGTCGTGGGCTTCGGGATCGTCCAGCCATTTCACCGCCATGGTGTGCTGAGGGTACTCGCACCGCCTACAGGCCAAAGCGTTTCAACAGGACGATCAGCGGATCGTCAGCGTTGCGGGTGCCGCGCGGACCGGGCTGTTCGGGGGCGACGAACACGTCGGGCCGCGTCCACTCCCGCACCGCCCAGCGTTCGGCGATCGCCCACCGGCCGTCGCGGCGTTTCATCAGGTCGACGTAGCGGGCCCCGGTGGTGAAGTTGGCTCGCTCGTCGGTGCCGGGTTTGCCCCAATGCGTTGCCATCACATACGTCTCGCTGATTGCGATGTCGTCGCCGACGAAGTCGACATGGTGGTTGCCGATGAAATGCATTGTCCCCGCCAGATAGTCGAGGCTCCTGCTCACCCAGGAGATGTATTCGTCGACGGTGCCGTCGAACCCGGTGTGGTGGTCGACGCCATCGGAGTGATAGGCCCGGCGCACCAGGTCGAAGTCGAGGCGGTCGATGCCGCGGCAGTAGCAGGCCACCACATCGCGGATCGCCTGGACATCCTGAAGTCGGTCAGACACCGTAACCGCCGTCCACATCCAGCTTTTGGCCGGTGATGAACCCGGCGCGCGACGAGGCCAGGAAGCACACCGCCTCGGCGATATCCACGGCATTGCCGAAGCGCCCCAACGGTGTGTTGCGCCGGGCGGCATCGAGCGCCTTGTCGTCGAGGTCGCCGTCGGCGATCAGCCGTTCGGCGTTGCCGTCGACCAGCATCCCCGGGCCGACACAGTTGGCACGCACCCCGAACCGGCCCTCCTCGGCGGCGATACCGCGGATCAGGGCTTCGATGGCCGCCTTCGGGGCGACGGACAATCCGTCGCGGACCGCGAAGCGCCGGGTGGCGGCGGTGGTGACGGCCACCAGGCTGCCGCGCGAGTCGCGAAGGTACCCCACGGCGGCGGCAACGACGTTGAAGAAGCCGGCGGTATCGGTGTTCAGCTGCTCGTTGAATCGGGGCGGGTCGACGGTGCTGAGGTGTCGCATCGGCACGTGGGCGCCGGCGGCGTGGACAACGGTGTGCACGCCACCGTTGCGCGCGAAGGAGTCGATGACCCGGCGGACGGCTGCGGCGTCGGTGATGTCCAGCTGCTGAGCCTCGACGCCGTCGCCCGCGAGTTCGGCTGCCTTGCTTGCATTACCGCGGTAGGTGAAACCCACCCGTGAGCCGCGCGCGGCCAGCATGCGGACGATCTCGGCGCCGATGCCGCCGGTGCCGCCGACGACGATCGCGGTACCCGGCAGCGCGCTGAAGTCGCCCATCGGTACATGCTCCCAACAGCCGCTGCCCGGTGGGCGCGCAGTACCGCTACGCGGGAATCCAGTTGCCGTGGAAGCCATAGGGAACCCGGCGCGGCAGCTGGATGCGGGCGACCGGCTTACCCGCGAAGTCGGAGGCGTCCAGGATCACCAGATCGCTCCCGTCGCGCGCGGCGTCGTAGACGTAGCCGATGTACCAGCCGTTGCTTTCGTCGGCCGGTCCCGATGTCGACGGGACGAAGACCGCTTCACCAGGGCCGCCCGGCACCATGCCGGAACCGAAGTGGTGCTCGACGGCGCTGCCGTCGGTCAGGTCGTGGCGCACCAGGCTGGCGTCGCCGACCGATACCGAGTAGCGGGCCGGCAGGCCTGCCAGCCGGTCGTCGATCCGCGGGAACTCCACCGCGCGGTCGTCGAGCTGACGCTCGCTGACCGTGCCGGTCTGCAGGTCGAGCGTCCAGCTCCACATCACGGCGTTGGCGTCGAACCCGCCGTTGTCTCGCCACAGTTCCGGATAGCGGACTGCTTGCAGCGCAATGGCTTTCCCGTCAGCAGTCTCGTGCGCGTTGGCGACGTGGAAGACGTAGCACGGATCGATGTCGAACCAACGGATCTCACCGAACGGGTCGTCGCGGCGCAGCACACCCAGCCGGGCGCCGTAGTCGTCGTCCCACCGGTACGGCATGTCGCCCTCGCCGCGCATCGCGACGTCCAGGTTGAACACGATCGGCAGATCCATGAAGATGACGTGCTCGGCGGTCAGCGCGAAGTCGTGCATCATGGTGTGCGCCTTGACATCCAGCGGCCGGTTGATGGTCAGTTCGCCGTTGGCGTCGGCGCGGTGATACGTCACGTACGGCTCGAAGATGCTGCCGTATCCGAAGAAATGCAGTTCTCCGGTGGTGGGGCAGATCTTCGGGTGTGCCGTCATCGAGTTCTGCAGCTTGCCGCCAAAGTCGTAGTAGCCCACCGTTTCCAGGTCGTTGGTGATCTCGTAGGGGAAGGACGATTCCACCAACGCCAACGTCTTGCCTGCGTGGTTGACGACGTGCGTGTTGGCGACCGCGGCTCGCAGGTCGCGCGTCCCGTCCTCGCGGTAGAGCGGGAAGGGGTCGACGAAGCTGTCGGTGCGCACCCAGCGGTTGCGGTACCACTTGGCCGCTCCGCCCTCGATGCGGACACCGTGGATCATGCCGTCGCCGGTGAACCAGTGGTTGTTGGCCTCACGCGGATTGGGGCCGTTGCGCAGATACCAACCGTCGAGTTCGGGCGGGATGGCGCCCTCGACGATCAGATGCGTCTCGGTGAGTTCGTCCGGCACCGGTGCGTAGTTGCCGCGCTGAAAGAACTGCCCTTCGGCGGGCAAGTTGGCTGAGTCGGCGGTGGTGTCCGTCATGCCGCTAACTGTGACAGTCCACTGATGACATGTCAATGGTGAACTGTTAGATAGTCCACAATTGACATGTCGAGCTCTACGATGGTCGCGTGAGTCTTCGGTACGCGGCCCTCGGCCTGCTCGCCCAGCAGCCCGGCAGCGGGTACGACCTGCTGAAACGCTTCGACGTGTCGATGGCCAACGTCTGGCCCGCCACCCAGAGTCAGCTCTATGGCGAGCTGAACAAGCTGGCCAACGCGGGCCTCATCGAGGTCACCGACGTCGGACCGCGTGGCCGCAAGGAGTACCGCGTCACCGAGGCCGGCCGCGAGGACCTGCTGCGTTGGATGACCAACCCGCAGGACGACCCGCCGTACCGCAGCGCCGAACTGCTGCGGGTGTTCCTGCTGAGCGAGATGACCCGCGAGCAGGCCCGGGCCTACATGGTGTCGGTCGCCGAGCACGCCGAAGCCGAGCTCACCCGCTATGAGCAGGTGCGCGATTCCATGGAGTGGGGTGACAGCGACGTCGGGTTCTACGGGCGCGCAGCCCTGGAATTCGGCCTGCGGATCGAGGCCATGGAGGCCGAGTGGGCCCGCTGGGTGGTCGAGGAGATCGATCGCCGATCCAACTAACCGTTGCATCGCGATAGTTTCCGATATATCGTCAACGTATCGGAAACGCATTCGGCGTTTCCTGACCAGAAACGAGAACTTCTATGAACACCCCATTTCCCCAGTTCGGAGGCCCTGAGATGGGCCGTCCCGGTTTCGGTCCGGGTTTCGGTCCGGGTTTCGGCTTTGCCCCCGCCGGGCGTGGCCGCCGGCATGACCGGCATGACCGGCATGGCCGCCGCGAGCTCCGCGATCAGCTGCGTGAGCAGTTCCGCGAGCACGCCGGTCGCCACGACGGCCCGCGCGGCGGGTTCGGTCCCGGCTTCGGCCCGGACTTCGGTCCCGGCTTCCCGTTCGGCCCCGGCGGCGGCGGCCGCGGTCGTCGCGGTCATGGCCGCGGCCGCGGCCGCCGCGGTGACGTGCGTGCCGCAATCCTCAAGTTGCTTGCGGAACGGCCGATGCACGGCTACGAGATGATCCAGGAGATCGCCGAGCGCAGCCAGGATCTGTGGAAGCCGAGCCCCGGCTCGGTCTACCCGACCCTGCAGTTGCTGGTCGACGAAGGACTGATCGTCTCCGGCGAATCCGAAGGCAGCAAGAAGCTGTTCGAACTGACCGACGAAGGCCGCGCGGCCGCCGAGAAGATCGAGACCGCACCGTGGGACGAGATCACCGAAGGCGCCGACCCCGGCCAGGTGAACATCCGTGCCGCCGTGGGCCAGTTGTTCGGCGCCGTGCGCCAGGCGGCGTTCGCCGCCAACGCCGAACAGCAGCAGCGCATCGTCGACATCGTCAACAATGCGCGCCGCGAGATCTACCAGATCCTCGGCGAATCGGAGTAAGCCCCTGGAGTTGGGCGCGGTTTCTGCGTGTACAGCACCGGAAACCGCGCCCAACTCACGAGACGTCCACCCAATCCAGCGTGCGCTGCACGGCTTTACGCCATCCGGCGTAGCCGTCCTCCCGCTGGTCGTCGTCCCAGGCCGGCGACCACCGCCGGTCCTCCTGCCAATTCGCCCGCAGGTCATCGGGATCGGACCAGAAGCCGACCGCCAACCCGGCGGCATACGCCGCGCCCAGCGCGGTGGTCTCGGCGACCACGGGTCGCACCACATCCACCCCGAGCACATCGGCCTGGATCTGCATGCACAGCTCGTTCTGCGTGACACCACCGTCGACCTTCAAAACCTCAAGGTGCACACCGGAATCCGCTTCCATGGCGTCCACCACATCGCGGCTCTGGTAGCAGATCGCCTCCAGGGTCGCCCGGGCCACATGCGCGTTGGAGTTGTACCGGGACAAGCCGACGATCGCTCCGCGGGCATCCGAGCGCCAGTACGGCGCGAACAGACCCGAGAACGCCGGCACGAAGTACACGCCGCCGTTGTCGTCGACCTGCCGGGCCAGGGTCTCGCTCTGCGAAGCACCGCTGATGATGCCGAGCTGATCGCGAAGCCACTGCACAGCCGAGCCCGTGACCGCGATCGAACCCTCAAGGGCGTAAACGGGTTTCGCATCCCCGAACTGATAACACACGGTGGTCAGCAGACCGTTGTCGCTGCGCACGATCTTCTCGCCGGTGTTGAGCAGCAGGAAGTTGCCGGTGCCGTAGGTGTTCTTCGCCTCGCCCGGACTCAGGCAGACCTGCCCCACCATCGCCGCCTGCTGATCGCCGAGGATGCCGGTCAACGGCACCTCACCGCCCAGCGGTCCACCGGACAGCGTCACCCCGTACGGCTCCGGTGACGACGACGGCCGGATCTCGGGCAACATCGCACGCGGAATCCCGAAGAGCGACAACAGCTCGTCGTCCCAGTCCAGGGTCTCCAGGTTCATCAGCATCGTGCGGCTGGCATTGGTGACGTCGGTGACGTGCACGCCACCGTGCGCTCCGCCGGTCAGGTTCCACAGCACCCAGGTGTCCGGCGTACCGAACAGCGCGTCGCCACGCTCGGCGTCGGCCCGCACCCCGTCGACGTTCTCCAGGATCCACTTCAGCTTGCCGCCGGAGAAATACGTCGCCGGCGGCAGACCCGCCTTGCGCCGGATGATGTCACCGGCGCCATCTCGTTCCAGCGCGGTCGCGATCCGGTCGGTGCGGGTGTCCTGCCAGACGATCGCGTTGTGGTACGGCCGTCCGGTCTTGCGGTTCCACACCAGCGTGGTCTCGCGCTGGTTGGTGATCCCCAATGCGGCCAAATCGTCGACACTCAGGTTCGTCTTGTTCAGCGCCGAGACCACCACGGTCTGCGTGCGCTCCCAGATCTCCACCGGGTTGTGCTCCACCCAGCCGGACTGCGGCAGGATCTGCTCGTGCTCGAGCTGGTGCCTGCCAACCTCGGCACCGTTGTGATCGAAGATCATGCAGCGGGTGCTGGTGGTGCCCTGGTCAATGGCGGCGACGAAGTCAGCCAACGGTGCTCCTCTGACGTGCGATGCTGCTCGTGCAGCAGACCTTTCGTCCATGATGGCCTACATGGCATCCCACATCACCGACATCGCCGACATGCCGCGGGGTGGCCCGGACGCCTCCTGGCTGGATCGCCTGCTGGAAACCGACCGCCCGGAGTACCTCGACCGTGACGACGTCGACGACGACGTCAAACGCGGCATCGTGACGGCACTGGACGTGGTGGGCTCGCTGTTCCGCGAGCATGACCGCAATGCCGAGCTGGTGCTGCGCGAGGTCGCCGACGTGGTCGACCCCAGCATCCTCGAACTCGGTGCGGGCCACGGTGTGCTCTCGCGCAAGGTGCTCGAGCAGCACCCCACCGCGCACGTGACGATCTCCGACGTCAACGCCGAGTCGGTGGCGGCGATCACGGCCTCCGATCTCGGCAACCACCCCCGCGCCACGGTGCGCACCATCGACGCCACCGCGATCGACGCCGCCGACGGCGCGTTCGACCTCGCCGTCTTCGCGCTGGCGTTTCACCACCTGCCGCCGGCGCAGGCCGCCCAGGTTCTCGCCGAAGGCACCCGGGTGGCCGCCGAGCTGTTGGTCATCGATTTGCCTCGGATGCCGTCGTTGCTTCACATCGCCAAGCTGGCGACGATGGCACCGCTGGTGTGGTGGCCGTTCGTCCACGACGGCCTGATCAGTTCGCTGCGCTCCTACAGCCCGTCGGCGCTGCGCGCACTCGGCGCCCACGCCGGCATCGAGGTCGAGGTCAGCACCAACCCGTTCGACCGGCAGATTCTGCGGGCCCGGCGGCGCGGCTGATGGCGATGTGCTTGCGCAGCTTGGCCTGAACCGGTTCCATCGACCACATGGGCGACGAGGTCACGCACGCCACCTACACCCGGGCGCATCGGCAGGAGTACCGGCGCAAGGTGCAACTGTGCCTCGACGTGTTCGAAACCATGCTCGCTCAATCGAGCTTCGAGTTCGACCGCCCGCTGACCGGCATGGAGATCGAGTGCAACCTGGTCACCGATGACTACCAGCCCGCGATGTCCAACCAGGAGGTGCTGGAGGCGATCGCCGACCCGGCCTACCAGACCGAATTGGGTGCTTACAACATCGAATTCAACGTTCCGCCGCGGCCATTACCCGGCCGGACCGCGCTGGAGCTGGAGGCCGAGGTCCGCGCCAGCCTGAATGCCGCCGAGACCAAGGCCAACACCGACGATGCGCATATCGTCATGATCGGGATCCTGCCGACGCTGATGCCGCAGCATCTGACCGGCAGCTGGATGAGCCCGTCACTGCGCTATCAGGCGCTCAACGACTCGATCTTCACCGCCCGCGGCGAAGACATCCTCATCGACATCACCGGCCCCGAGCGGCTCAGCCTGCATGCGGAGTCCATCGCACCCGAATCCGCCTGCACCAGTATGCAATTGCACCTGCAGGTGTCGCCGGCAGACTTCGCCGCCAACTGGAACGCCGCTCAGGTGCTGGCCGGCCCCCAGTTGGCGATCGGCGCCAACTCGCCGTACTTCTTCGGTCACCAGTTGTGGGCGGAGACGCGCATCGAACTGTTCGCCCAAGCAACCGACACCCGGCCCGACGAACTCAAGGCCCAGGGCGTGCGTCCACGAGTGTGGTTCGGGGAGCGCTGGATCACCTCCATCTTCGACCTGTTCGAAGAGAACGTCCGCTACTTCCCCTCCCTGCTACCGGAGTTGTCCGATGAGGACCCGGTCGCCGAACTGGCCGCCGGACGCACGCCGCACCTGCCCGAGCTGCGGCTGCACAACGGCACGGTCTACCGCTGGAACCGGCCGGTCTACGACGTGGTGAACGGCCGACCACATCTGCGCGTCGAGAACCGGGTGCTGCCTGCCGGACCAACGGTCGTCGACATGATGGCCAACTCGGCGTTCTACTACGGAGCCTTGCGGTTCCTGTCCGAAGAGGACCGTCCACTCTGGACGAAAATGAGTTTCACTGCGGCCCATGACAATTTCATCGAAGCCGCCCGGCACGGCATGGACGCCCGACTGTACTGGCCCGGGCTCGGCGAGATCACGCCTGACGAGCTGGTGCTGCGGACCCTGCTGCCGATGGCCGACGAAGGCCTGCGCCGCTGGGGCGTGGCGACCGAGGTGCGTGACCGCTATCTCGGCGTGATCGAGGGTAGGGCGAAGAACGGCCGCAACGGCTCGGCCTGGCAGGTGGCGACGGTGCAGGCCTTGCAAAGAAAGGGCATGGCACGGCCACAGGCGCTGGCCGAGATGCTGCGCCGTTACTGCGGCCTGATGCACAGCAATGAACCGGTGCACACCTGGGACATCACAGGGTGACGGTCTGGCCCCGGCAGATATGGACAATGCGTTCGGCCAGGCCACGATTCATCATCTCGACATAGAACTCCGACAACGGCGAGGCGAAGACACCATAGTCGTCAAAGTGCACCGGGATGACCTTGAGCAACCGCAGTTTCTCGACGGCCTGTACGCCTTGTCTGCCGTCCATCGTGACGGTCAGACCGAACGGCAGCTTCGCACCGGCGGGTAGCCGAGTTCCACCGAGATGCACGATCCCGGCCTCGATGCCGGTGAACCGCTCCGGGATCTCGGCGAGTTCGTCGATCAGCAGAGTGTCTCCGGAAATGTAGAGCCGGCGCCCGGCGCCGGACTCGGGATCGACGAAATCCAGCAGGCTGCCCATTACCGGCGGCAGGAAGCGGTTGATCGGCACGGGCGCGTGACGGCCCGGCAGTGAGGTGACCGTCAGCCGCGTCGTCGCCGTCTCGAGGACGTGCCCCTGCCACGTGTGCAGCCCGTGCGCTTGACCGAAGCCGCGATGGCGCAGCCGTTTCGCGGCGTGCGGTGTCGTGAGGATCGGCAGCGCGTGGTCCAGTCCTGCCTGCGCGGTGCGGTCCCAGTGGTCACCGTGCATATGTGAGAGCACCACGGCGTCCAGCGCTGGAAGTTCGTCGATCTGCAGCGCGGGTTCCCGCAGCCGCTTGGACACCAACCCGTATCCGAGGTATGCGCGCTGACCCTGGCGCAGAAAGTTGGGGTCGGTCAGCACAGTGATGTCACCGCCGCGGATGAGCGTGGTCGCGTTGCCGATGAAGGTGACGGTGATGTTCACGCCTACGCGGCTACCCCGCAACGGCCGCCTTATGCGCCCGAACGGACGCTAGTAGGTTGAGAGACATGGATTCCGAAGTGATGGATTGGGAGAGCGTCTACCGGCAGCAAGGTGCATTCGCCGGTCCCCCGCCGTGGAACATCGGTGAGCCGCAGCCCGAGTTGGCCGCGCTGATCCGGGACGGGAAGGTCAGCGGTGACGTGCTCGACGCCGGCTGCGGGCACGCCGAACTCGCGTTGGCACTCGCGGCGACCGGCAGCACCGTCGTCGGCATCGACGTCTCCCCCACGGCGATCGCGGCCGCGACCGAGGCCGCTCAGGAGCGCCGACTGAGCAACGCGACGTTCGTCTGCGCTGACATCACGTCGTTCACCGGCTATGACGAGCGGTTCTCCGCGATCGTCGACAGCACGCTGTTTCATTCGCTGCCGGTCGATCGCCGCGACGCCTATCTGAGTGCGATCCACCGGGCCGCGGCTCCCGGCGCGCGGCTGTACATGCTGGTGTTCGCGAAAGGCGCCTTCCCGCCGCACCTCGAGACCAAGCCCAACGAGGTCGACGAGGACGAACTGCGAGACGCGGTGTCCAAACACTTCGTGATCGACGGCATCCGGCCGGCCAAGATCCACTCGCACAAGCCGGAGTTCGCCGAGCTGCCCGATGGCGCAATGCCCGCCGACCTCGACGCGAAAGGCCGCGTCATGATGCCGGCCTTCTTACTCAGCGCACACAAGGCGGCGTGAGTCGATCGATGCACTTCCGCCCGCCGGCGCTGTCAAGTCTCTATCGTGCATGAGATGCAGCAGCAACCAGTACCGACAAAGTCGGTGGCAAGCAACGTCATTCGCGGCTCGCTGGGCAACCTCATCGAATGGTACGACTGGTACGCGTATGCGGCATTCAGTGTCTACTTCGCGAGCGTGTTCTTTCCGTCGGGAAATCAGACCGCCCAGTTACTGAACACCGCGGGAATCTTCGCAGTCGGCTTCCTGGTCCGCCCCCTGGGCGGTTGGGTTTTCGGCCGGTACGCCGACCGGTTCGGGCGCCGTGCCGCACTGACACTGTCTGTGCTTCTGATGGGTGCCGGCTCACTGGGGATCGCGGTACTGCCGGGCTACGCGCAGATCGGCACGCTCTCGCCGATCCTGCTGGTCGTCCTGCGGCTGCTGCAAGGCTTGTCCCTGGGCGGCGAGTATGGCACGTCGGCAACGTATCTCAGCGAAGTCGCCTCCCCCCACCGGCGCGGCTTCTACTCGTCGTTTCAATACGTGACGCTCACCAGCGGGCAACTGTTGGCGCTCGGCGTCCAGATCATCCTGCAGCAGTTGCTCACCTCGGCCCAGTTGCATGCGTGGGGATGGCGGATCGCTTTCGTCATCGGGGCCGCCGCCGCGCTGACCGTGATGTGGCTGCGGCGCACGATGGACGAGTCGGAGAACTTCACCCTTGCCGCCGAGGAGTACACCGAGCGCGGCACACTGCGCCTGCTCCTGCGCTACCCGAAGGAGTGCTTGACCGTCGTTGGATTGACCCTCGGCGGCACGATCGCGTTCTACACCTTCACCACCTACATGCAGAAGTTCATGATCAATACCACCGGCCTGCCCAAGGAGCAGGTCACGTGGATCAACTTCGTCGCGCTGGTGATCTTCGTGTGCCTTCAGCCGGTGTTCGGGGCATTCTCCGACCGCGTGGGCCGGCGCACGTTGCTGATCGGATTCGGCGTGAGTACAACACTATTCACTGTTCCGCTGCTCTACGCCGTGGCAAATACCGACTCTGCGATGACCGCATTCGTCTTGATGATGGCGGGGCTGCTGATGGTGTCCGGGTATACGTCGATCAACGCGGTGGTGAAAGCGGAGTTGTTCCCGGCCCGTATCCGCGCCTTGGGTGTCGGCCTTCCGTATGCGTTGACGGTCGCAATCTTCGGCGGCAGCACCGAGTATGTCGCACTGTGGCTGAAGAATGCCGGGCACGAAGCGTGGTTCTTCTACTACGTGGCTGCAGCCGCGCTTATTTCTCTGGTGGTCTACGTCTTCATGGGCGAGTCGTCGAAGCGTTCACAGCTGGAGCGCGAAGCACTCGAACTCAGCGAGCTCGAATCGGGTTCTCGCCCTGCGTCTTCCGGTGACAAGGGCTGAACCTCACGAAGGAAGGGCTCGACCACCCCGAGGAACCGTTGCGGTTGAGAGGAGAACGGCAGGTGCCCGGTGGCGAGCACCTCGAGCCGCGAGCCGGCAATGGTCCGTTGGGTGGCCCGGCCGAAACGTAGCGGGATCGCCGTATCGTGTTCGCCCCACACGATCAGCGTCGGTGCGTTGATCTGCGCGGCACGTTCACGCAGATCGGACACCGGGGCCGCGAAACTGCGCCACAGCGCGGCCGTCATGGCCACGCCATCCGGAGTGCGGGCTCTCTCGGTGACCCGTTGCAGCACCGCGTCGTCATTGGGGCTCTGGGCCCTCAGATAGCTGCGGACGAATCGCGGTAAGACCCTGCGCATCACAGCGGGTGTTCCGAGGAACCGGCAGTAGGCGTTCGACAAGCGTCCGCCGAGGAAACCGCCGGTGTCGACGAGGACCAGACCGGCGACCCGCTCGGGTTGGGTGATAGCGAGGCGGCCCGCGGCGAATCCGCCGACCGAACTGCCGATGAAGACCGCCGGCGGGAGGTCCAGTGCGGCGACCAGATCTTCCAGAACGTCGGCGTAGAGCGACGCGCTCGGCGTCGACGGCGGTGCCGGCGATTCGCCGTGTCCAGGCCAGTCGACGGCGATCACCCGATAGCTGTCGACGAGCCTTGGCACGATCGCGTCGAAATCGTGGCGGTCGTGCAATGCGGCGTGCAGCAGAACGAGCACGGGTCCGGTGCCATCATCGGAGTACGCCACCGGGCCTACCCGGGTCAGGAGAGTGGGCATCGCTCCTCCATTTCATTGACCGGCCGGTCGGTCAAATCGATGCTAACCTCAGATGCGTGTCGCCACAACAGGCAGTTACGCGCAAGGCCGCGGCAGCCGCCACCAGAACCAAACTCATCGACTCGGGGCTGCGCCTGGCCGAGCGGACCGGGCTCACCGGGCTGAGTGTGAACCTTCTGGTCGACGAGGCCGGCGTGTCGAAAGGCACCTTCTTCCACCACTTCGGCGACCGGGCGAGTTACCTGCTGGCGTTGCATCGCGAATTCCACGACCGCATTGCCGAGCACATCGACCAGACGATCAGCGACCTTCCTCCGGGCCGGGAACGGCTGCTCGCCGGTGCGACCGTCTATCTCGATATGTGCCTGCAGCAGCGCGGAATTCGCGCATTACTGCTCGAAGCGCGCGCCGAACCGGCGGTCGCGCAGGAGATCACCCGACGCAACGCCGAGTTCGCGCACAGGTGTGAGCCGGACTTCGCCGCGCTGGGACGCCGGCATCCGCTGGAAAGCGCGCAGCTGGCGGTCGCCATGACCGCGGAGGCGGCACTGATCGAGTTGGCAAGCGGGTCCCAGGTCCGGGCGGTGCGCGCCGCGCTCGAAGAATTCTTCGGCTGACGTCAACTGACAGCGCGCAACGCGACGACGAGCGCCTCGAAGTCGTCGGGGCTGGCGTCGACGTGCGGTGAGATTCGCAGCACCGGCGTGGTCAATTCCATTGGCGCACGCTCGATCCCGGCCGCGGTCGTCACGATGCCGTGCTCATCGATCAGCCGGGCGCGCACCTGCACCGGATCGGCGCCCTCGGTGGGTTCCAGAGTGGTGATCGCAGTCGGCTCGTCGACGGGCTCCACAACCCGCCAGCCGGGAATATCGGCGAGCACCGTGCGCGCCTGCTGCCCGAGTGCGGCCAATCGCTGCCGTATCGCCTCCGGCCCGGCCGCGAGGTGCTGCCCCACCGCGACCGAGAAGCCCACCCGCGCAGCGACATTGGCTTCACCGAGCTCCAGACAGTGCAAGGCCGACAGCGGGCCCGCCCACGGCGGGGACTGCAACAGGTCCGCCAGCGCGGGACGCACCGCCAGCACGCCGACGCCCCGCGGACCGGCCGTCCACTTGCGCGAGGACGAGTAGACGGCGTCGGCGTCGACCACGCAGTCGATGTGGGCGAAGGCCTGGGCGGCGTCGACGATCAGCGGGACACCGATCTCCCGGCACACCTGGGCGATCGCCGCAACCGGTTGGACAATTCCGCGGTGACTGGCGACTGCCGTCAGATGGACCATCGCCGGCGGGGCATCGCGCAGCATCGTGCGGGCCGCATCGGGGTCGACCCGGCCGAGGTCGTCGACCGGCAGCGCGTGCGGGGTGAAATCGTGGGCGGCGAACTCCGCGAGGTTGGGGCCGTACTCACCGGGCAGGCACGCCACGATTCGCTCCATCGGCCACACCCCGAGCAGCAGTTGCAGCGCATTCCCCGACCCGGTGGTGAAAATGACGTCGTCCGAGGACATTCCGGTCAGCGCTGCGACACCGGCACGGCCGGCGTCGAGCGCCGGTGCGGCCGCCTGCGCCGCGACATAGCCACCCACCTCTGATTCGTGTCGGGCGTGCGCTGCTGCGGCCTCGATGGCCGCCAGGCTCTGCCGCGAGCACGCGGCGCTGTCGAGGTGCACTCCGGCGGCGGGCAGCCGCGCCTCCCGCCAGCTGTGGGCCAGGGCGTCGGCTGCGCTCACTTGACCGCCAGCGACAGCCCGAAGTCCCCTGCCGGATCCGTCCACCACTGGGTGCGCCGCAGCCCCGCGTCGGCGAGTTCGCGCGCCACGGCCTCCGGCCGGAACTTGCACGACACCTCCGTGAGCATCTCCTCACCGGCGGCGAAGTCGACGCGAAGGTTCAGCCCTGCGACCGTCACATGCTGCGGAGTGGTTGCGCGCAGCCACATCTCGATGCGTTCCTCGTCTGCGTTCCAGCGGGCCACGTGCTCGAAGGCGTCGACGTCGAAGTCGGCGTCCAGTTCGCGGTTGACCACCGCCAGCACGTTGAGGTTGAACCGCGCGGTCACGCCGGCGCTGTCGTCATAGGCACGGACCAGGCGATCGGTGTCCTTGACGAGGTCGGTGCCCAGCAGCAGGCTGTCCCCGGGATCGAGGACGTCGGCGAGCGCTGCGAGGAACTGCGCGCGCGGGCCTGCGGTGAGGTTACCGATCGTGGAGCCGAGGAAGACGAACAACCGCCGGCCGCCGGTGGGAATCTTGGCCAGGTGTTCTTCGAAATCGCCGCACACCGCGTCGATCTCGAGGTCAGGGTATTCACGTCCCAGCGCAGTACCCGCCAACTCCAGCACACTCGAATCGACGTCGAACGGTACGAACCGTCGCAGAGAACCGTTGTCACGCATGGCATTCAGCAGCAGCCGGGTCTTCTCGGATGTTCCGCTGCCCAGTTCCACCAGGGTGTCGGCGCCACTGGCCGCTGCGATCGCCGACGACTGATCGCGCAGGATCTGCGCCTCAGTGCGGGTCGGGTAGTACTCCGGCAGCCGGGTGATCTGGTCGAACAGTTCACTACCGACTGCGTCATAGAACCATTTGGGCGGCAACGACTTCGGGGTTTGCGTCAGACCGTGCAGCACATCGTCGCGCAGAGCCTGGCCGGCTGCGTCGGCGGCCAGGTAATTCGACAGCGTGAACGTCACGAAGATCCTTTCAACGGTGTCATCGTCACCTGTCCCGCGCTGCTCACGTCGACGAGGTGCCGGTCCGGGATGTCTTCCCAATCGGGGTGGTCATCATAGGGTTCGCTGGCCAGCACCACGCCGTCGTCGCGGCGAAGCACCGACAACGAGTCGCCCCACGTGGTCGCCAGCAGCCGAGATCCGTTGGCCATCACGATGTTCAGCCGCGCGCTGGGATCTGCGGCGCCGACGTCGACGATCGTATCGGCGAGGTTTTCGGGCCCGCGCTCAAAGATCAGTGCGGCCAGCATCGCACTGTCGACGGTCGACTCGGCGGCGGCACTGACCGGAAGCACTCGCCGGTCCACGACCCCGTTGTGCGACAGCAGCCAGTTGCCGTCGCTGAACGGCGCGGACGCGCTGGCCTCGATCGGCATCCCCACCGTCGCCGAACGGACCGCGGCGACAACGCAATTGCTGCGCAACGCCGGCGACACCGAGGCGAACGACACATCGCCCCACAGCGGTGACGCGCTGCGCCACCGGCGCACCTCGTCGCGGTCGAAGAAGCCGACCCCCCACCCGTCGGCGTTGATCAGCCCGTGCTTCTGCCTGCGCGGGGCGTACGACTGCACACGCAGGCCGCACGGCGGGTCGAGGACCAGCGAGGCGATCGACACCGGTTCGCCCAGCCAGCCGAGATGCCGGCACATCAGACGTCCCAGGCCAGGCGCACACCGGAGAAGATCTGTCGGCGGATCGGGTGGTCCCAGTTGCGGAAGCTGGGCCGCAACGTGTCGGCAGCGACCGCCCACGAACCGCCGCGCAGCACCTTGTAGTCACCGTCGAAGAACGGCTCCGAATACTGCCGATAGATCATCGGTGTGAAACCCGGCCACGGCCGCAGCGGCGACGTGGTCCACTCCCACACATCGCCGAGCATCTGCTCGGCTCCGTAGGCCGACGCCCCGCCGGGATAAGCGCCCACCGGAGCCGGGCGCAGCGCGTGCCCGCCGAGGTTGGCCCGATGCGGGCTCGGTTCATCCGAACCCCACGGGTAGCGGCGGCGCGCGCCGAGCGCGGGATCCCACGCGGCGGCCTTTTCCCACTCGACCTCGCTGGGCAATCGGGCACCGGCCCACGCCGCGTAGGCCTCCGCTTCGAAGAACGTCACGTGCTGCACGGGTTCGTCGCCGGGGATCTCCTCGACGTGGCCGAACCGGGTTCGGGAACCGTCCGGGTTCCAGAACTGGGGCGCGTTCAGATCGGCCTGGACGCGGTGCTCCCACCCGCGGGCTGACCACCACCGCTGCTGGGCGTAGCCGCCATCGTCGATGAACCCCCGCCATTCGGCGTTGGTCACCGGCACCCGTCCGATCCGGAACGCCGGCACGTCGACCACGTGAGCGGGACGCTCGTTGTCGAGGGACAGCGGCTCGGTCGCGGCGTCGACGCCCAGGACGAACGGACCGCCCGGCACCAGCACCGAGGTGCCGGCCAGTCCGGGCCGGCCGGCTGGCAGCGTCGAGTGGGAGGTCAGGATCGGCGCGCCGATGCGCAGGTTGAGGGCCTGCAAGATGGTCTCGTCGTGCTGGTTCTCGTGGCTGATCACCAGGCCGAAGCGGAACGCCACCTCGGCGTCGTCGTCGCGCTGCGGCAAGGTGTCCAGCACGTCGAGAGCGGCGGCCCGCACACTGGTGCAGTAGGCCCGCGACTGGGCCGGCGACAGCAGCGGGAGGTCCACGCGGGCGGCGCGACTGTGCACGAACGCGTCGTAGAGGCCTTCGATGTTCGCCGGCAGCATGCCGGGCCGAGTCGGGTCGCCATCGCGCAGCAGCCACAGCTCTTCCTGCTGGCCGATGTGCGCGAGATCCCATACCAGCGGGCTCATCAGCGGGCTGTACTGGCGGTGCAGCTCGGCGTCGTCGAAGTCGGTGAGGGACAGGGTGCGCTGACGGGCCCGGTCCAGATCGCGGGCCAGGGTTTCGCGGGCGATCACGTCGCGGCCTCGGCCATCTGCAGCACGGTGCCCTCGATGCCCCGCTGGATTGCTTGGTCGGCGAAATCATCGGACGCGCAGCGGCCTTCTTCCACGTTCTGCACCAACCGCCGCATCGACTCCGATAATTCCGCCGGTGCGCGCTCGGCCACGAGAGCCACACAGCGGTTGGCCGCTTGGTAGATCCGGTCGTCCTTGAGCCCGACTCGTGCGGCGAGGTCCCATGCCGTCGCAACCGGTTCGACGGTCTCGGCGGCCAGTCCGGCGACGGCCGGATCGTCGAGCAGAGTGACGACCAGAAACACCAACGCCGGCAGCAGATCGTCGGGCACGCTGTCGAGGTAGCGGATTTCCAGCCAGCGGCGCGGCCGTACCGGCGGGAACAACGTGGTCAGGTGGTAGTCGAGGTCGGCGGTGGTCGGGCGCCGATCGCCGAGTAGCACCAGCCCGTCGGCCCAGTCGGCGAACGGCACGTGCTGGGTGACGGCGACCGGATCGGGGTTGTGCACCAACATGACCGGCGCCTTGAGCGCGTAACGGGCCCAGTCGGTGCACGGATCGTCGCCGCTGGCGCCAAGGATCGGTCCGCAGCGTGCGGAGTCCAGCTGACTCCAAACCCGCTGGCGGGCGGACGCCCAGCCGGTGAAATCACCGGCGAGCAGGGGTGAATTGGCGGCGATCGCGATCATCGTCGGGCCGAGCGCATGCGCGAGCCGCACCCGATCGGCCCAGCCGTCGCGGGGGCCTGCGTCGAGGTTGATCTGGATCGAGGCCGTCGACGTCATCATCGCCGCGCCCGCGCTGGCGGTGCCGGACGCGATGAAGAATTGCTCCATGGCCTGGTAGCGGGCGCCGGGATTGACGCGGTGCGGCCGCCGCAGCGGATCGGCCCCCAGTAGGACCAAGCCGAGGCCGGCGTCGGCGAACACCGCACGCAGGGCCGCTCGGTCGAGCGCCAACGCGGCGATGGCCGGCACCGGCCCGTCGGCTGGTGGGCCGGAGAGCTCGACCGCACCACCGGGCTCCACGGTGACGGCGCTGCCGCCGGGCAATTCGCCGACCGCGGCGATCACGTCGCTGAGTTCGGACCATCCCGGACGGCGCAGCGGATCGCGCAGATCGAAGCAGTGCGCCTCGAGTTCCAGGCCCACGCGACCGATCGGGCCATCCGCCAGCGAGCCGCCGGCGATGTGCAACGCGGCCGAGGAAGAACTGGTCAAGACACGTTCATCGGTACCCGACCCGCTGTGCGCTCGGCCCGGCTCTGACGTGACGACGAACGTCATGTCATCCATCTTGGGCGAAGCCACCGACAAATCTCCCGATCCTCGACTGACACGTTCGTGACGTCCCCCGACCTCGCTAGAGACCAAGAGTGTTCTGCATGGCGCCGGCCAGCACGTTCACCGCTGGACCGCCGTTTCCGGATTGGCAGACCTTCGCCTGCAGCAGCACGTTTTCCCGCAACCGGCTCTGCGTGAAACACCGCCGATCGGTGTCTGCTTCCTGCTTGACCCACACGGCGTCGGTGGCGGTCGGCGCCGCGCCACCGAAGGACCACACCTGGGTCGTTCCGTCGGCGAGGTGCATCGCAGTGGTCTGCCCGGCGCACCCGGCGGTGCGGTCGATCACCCGGTGGTACGCGCGGGTGGCGGCATCGACGGTGGCGAAGACCCCGATCGCCTGCTTCACAAGGTGGTTCTGGTCGGTGGCCGACGTCTGGGTCACCGCGCTGTTGAACGAGGCGAGGTCGGGGTCGTAGAACACCTCCGGCAGCCCGATGTCGGCCCAGTTGTTGCAGACCGGCAGATCGACCCAGAAGTTCTGCTCCGGAGTGGTACTCACCGATTCCCACGTCATCGGGGCACCGACGATGTTGCCCACCGAACCCTTGGCCAGCACGGCGTAGGACACCACACCCGGATCCGCCGGACGGGCTTGAGCCGGCACGGCGGAGACGACAGCGCCGACTCCGGTCAACAGCACTGCGGTCGCCGCTGCGGCGGTGCGCATCCCGTCAGACCTTGGCGGTCAGCGTGACGTCGATGTTGCCGCGGGTCGCCTTGGAGTACGGGCACACCTGGTGGGCCTTGTTCATCAAGTCCTCGGCCTGGCTCTGCTCGAGTCCCGGGAGATAACCGATGAGATGGGCGCTGATGCCGTAGCCACCGTCGGCGTCCTTGCCGAACCCCACCTGCGCGGTGAGGCCCGATGCACCGTCGAGTGAGATCTTCTCCGACCGGGCCACCAATTGCAGCGCGCCCAGGAAGCAGGCCGCATACCCCGCCGAGAACAACTGCTCGGGGTTGGTGCCCTCACCGCTGCCGCCCATTTCCTTGGGTGGCCGGGTGTCCAGATCGAGACGGTTGTCCGATGACTTCACATGGCCGTCGCGCCCGCCGCCGCTGGCCGTCGACTCCGCGGTGTAGATGACCTCGATGCTCATGGCTTCGATCATGCCAGCCGGCGCGGACGGGGCAAGGTCGCGCTGGTGGCCGCGAGATCGACTTCAGGGTCGTGAAAACTCGCCAATCACAACCCTGAAGTCGGTCTCGGCGTCACTGGCCGCTGCGCACGCCTTCTTCGATCTTCTTGCCGAGATCGGGATCGATGTTGCGCCAGTATTCGAACACCCGGGACAGGACGGGCTCCCGGACGCCCTTGGACACATGGCCGATCACGTTGTGCGCCAATCGTTCTCGCGCATCGTCGTCGAGCACTTCGCGGACCATCGTGCCGGCCTGCCCCCAATCGTCGTCGTCCGGACGAAGCGTGTAGGCGGTACGGACCATGTCGCCGTCGGAGGCCCAGTGCACTTCTGCCGCCCGGGCGGGATCGGCTTGCGGACCACCCATCGAGTTCGGCGCATACACCGGGTCGGTGACGTTGTGGATCCGCATCGCACCGTCTTTGGAGTAGCTGTGCACTTCCACTTTCGGTGTGTTGACCGGGATCTGCTTGTAATTGACGCCGAGTCGGTGCCGGTGGGCATCGCTGTAGGAGAAGCCGCGCGCCAACAGCATCTTGTCCGGGCTCAACCCGGTGCCGGGAACGATGTTGTTCGGTTCGAAGGCGGCTTGTTCCATCTCGGCGTGATAGTCGACGACGTTGCGGTTCAACGTCATTCGGCCCACCTCGTGCAGCGGGTAATCACCGTGCGGCCAGACTTTGGTCAGGTCGAACGGGTTGTACCGGTAGGTCTTGGCGTCCTCGAACGGCATGATCTGCACGTAGAGCGTCCAGCTCGGGAAGTTGCCGCCCTCGATGGCGTCGAAGAGGTCGCGCTGGTGGTAGTCACCGTCGGTGCCGGCCAGCTCGTCGCCCTCCTCCTGGGTGAGGAATTCGACGCCCTGATCGGTCTTGAAGTGGTACTTCACCCAGACCAGTTCGCCGGCAGCGTTGATCCAGCTGTAGGTGTGGCTGGAGTAGCCGTTCATGTTGCGCCACGTCTTCGGGATGCCGCGATCGCCCATCAGCCAGGTGACCTGGTGGGCCGACTCCGGCGACAGTGTCCAGAAATCCCACTGCATGTGGTGGTCGCGGAGGTTGGACGACTGGAGGCGCTTCTGCGAACGGATGAAGTTCTGGAACTTCATCGGGTCGCGCATGAAGAACACCGGGGTGTTGTTGCCGACGAGGTCGAAGTTGCCCTCGGAGGTGTAGAACTTCAGCGCGAAGCCGCGCGGGTCGCGCCAGGTGTCTGGGCTGCCGCGCTCACCGGCGACCGTCGAGAACCGGGCCAGCATGTCGGTTTTGGTGCCGGGCTGGAGAAACGCGGCCCGGGTGAACTGGCTGACGTCCTGCGTCACCTCGAAGGTCCCGAATGCACCGCCGCCCTTGGCGTGGGGCTGGCGTTCGGGGATGCGCTCGCGGTTGAACGTCGCCATCTGCTCGATCAGATAGTGGTCCTGCAGCAGGATCGGACCATCCGGGCCGACGGTCAGCGAATGTTCGAGGCTCGGCGCCGGGGCGCCGGCGTCAGTTGTGGCGTACTTCTCGGTCATCGTCTCCCCAATCTGTGTAAGCGACTTCCGGGGAGCGGGTACCCACCCCAAGGCCTTCTCTCACAGGACCGTGCGGCCCCCAGACAGCAGGGTGCCCAGCGCCCCTCGGGGGGATGGGGCGCTGGGCACGTCTGCGGGGCGATCAGGGACGAGGGGTCGGGGAGGCCGTGCCACCGGGACCGGCGCCGCCGGGCGCCACGCCAGGACCGGAACCCGGCCCCTGGCCACCGGGACCACCCGGTCCCATCGGCCCCATGGGTCCCATCGGACCACCCGGCATCATCATCCCGGGGCCGCCACCGGGCCCGCCCCGGCGGTGGAACTCCTGCGAATCACCGTCGCGGTGGTGGTGCCAGCCGCCCGGGCCGCCGCCGCTGTGGCGTCCGAGGGCGAAACCGGTGAAGAAGACGGCACCGACGATGAAGACGATTCCCGCGACGATCGCGACCCAGGCAACGGCCTGGTAGAGCCGGTTGGGTCGGGGCGCGACGGGAACGGGTCCGTAGTAGGCCGGCGGTGGCGGCGGGTCGACGGTGGCAACAGGGCTGGTTGCGGGCTCGTCGGCCCGCTCAGGTGTTTCGGTCATGAATCGATGATGCGAGCCTCGCGCCCAGTGCGGGTTAGGTAGCGGCTTTGAGTTAGCTATGAATGGTGCGGGCAGGCTCCCGAAAGGCGCACTGGACAGCACCAGCGAACTTTGCGACGATGACGCAGGAATTGCCGTGAAGGAGTGTCTGTCGTGATCGTGTACCTGTATCTCGCGGGCATGCCTCTGTTCACGTTCCTGGCGTGGGCCTTCTCAGATGCATTTCATGCTGGTGAAGCTGTCCGCGATCGGGTTCGCGTTCCCTTGATCATCGCGGCGGGCGTGCTGTGGCCGGTGCTCCTGATCGGGATTGCCCAATTACACGTGCTGTGTGTACGAGCGAAGTTACTTCATCCGCCTCTCACCACGGCTTGATCGGGTTCACCGCGAACTGCAGCACCCGATACGGGGCGCGGTCACGCGGCGCGGTGTTCCACTGGCTGATGAACACCCGTACCTCGTCGAGCGTCGAACCCGGCGAGATGTAGCCGCCGTAGGGTTGGGCGAGCCGGTTGTCGTCCGGCGGCGGCAGGCTGTCTACCGGATCCGGCCAGTCGCCGGCCTGCACCACCGTCGTCACCGGCGCGGTGCCCAGCCCCGTCGGGTCATACGCCACCCGCATCTCCATGTTCCCGGTGCTGGCATTGAAGTAGGACAGCACCGGCTTGCCGTCGACCTCCCGCATGCTCATCTCGCCCACCTTGTCGGGCCACAGCGGTGTGGGCGTCTTGTTCCAGCCGCCACCGGGACCGGCCGCCCAGCCCTGCCAGCGTGAGCGATCGGTAAAGGTCTCTCGCGTTGCGCGGTAGAGCGTCACCGGCCCGGACCGGTCGAAGTTGTTGGTCACGATGTACACCCAGCCGCTCGGCGAATCCGGCGCGGGAATCGGGTCGTAGTAGCCGCTGATCTGAGTCTGGCGCCCGCCCGCATAGGCGGCCGGTCGCTGCGAGCCGGCGACGGTCTGCCAACCACTCTGCCCAGCAACGGCTTTCACTATTCGCGAGGTCTGCGGCACCAGATCTTTGGTGGTGGTGACGAGCAGATAGTTCTGCCGGTTGATCTGCACCACCCCGGCGGGCAGCTGCGAGGCCTTCGGCGGTGTCGGGTCGGCCAGCAGCGGCTTGTCCACGCCGACGACACCGGTGTAGCGAATACCGTCCGGCGAGTCGACGGAGTCGCCGGCTACCCGCAGCGCAACCGGGGAATACCAGCCCCCGAAGCCCACACCCTGACCGGCGAAACTGTCACCGCAGATCTGCAGTAGTTCGGTTGGGAATTCCATGAACTCACACAGATCGGTGGCGCCGATGCCGTAGTCGCGCGTCGGTGTTCCGGTGCCGGCGATCGGACCGATCCGCACCACCTGACCCGGCGCCAGCGGGGCGAGAATCGGATCGGGCGCCGGGCTGGGTGGGCCAGCAACCGCTGCCGGCGCCACCACCAATGCCGAGATCGACGAAATGGCGCACACCACTCGCAGTTTCGCGGCCAAACGTCGGTTTCGACGCAAAGCGGATCAGAGCTCGGCGGCCAGTAGCTCGGCGATCTGAATGGTATTGAGCGCAGCACCTTTTCGAAGGTTGTCACCCGAGAGGAACAGCGCCAGGCCGCGACCCTCCGGCACGCCGGGATCCTGGCGGATCCGGCCGACCAGCGTGTCGTCCACTCCGGCGGCGGCCAATGGCGTGGGCACGTCGACCAGCTTCACGCCCGGCGCCCCGTCGAGCAGTTCGGTGGCCCGGGCGGGCGAAATCGGCTGAGCGAATTCGGCATTGATCGACAGCGAGTGGCCGGTGAACACCGGCACCCGCACGCACGTCCCGGACACGGCCAGCTCGGGGATGCCGAGGATTTTGCGGCTCTCGTTGCGGAGCTTCTGGTCCTCGTCGGTCTCACCGGACCCGTCGTCGACCAGCGAACCGGCCAGCGGAACCACGTTGAAGGCAATGGGCGCAACGTATTTCACCGGAGCCGGGTAGTCCAGCGCCGACCCGTCATGGACGAGTTCCTCGACACCGTCGATCACCGCGCGGGCCTGGGTCGCCAGTTCGTCGACCCCGGCCAACCCGCTGCCGGATACCGCCTGATAGGTCGAGGCGATCATCCGGACCAGCTGCGCTTCCTCGTGCAGCACCTTGAGCACTGGCATCGCGGCCATGGTGGTGCAATTCGGGTTGGCGATAATGCCTTTGGGGCGGTTGCCCGCATCGCGCGTGAAGTTCACCTCGGACACCACCAGCGGCACCTCGGGGTCTTTGCGCCATGCCGACGAGTTGTCGATCACGACCACACCGGCGGCGGCGAACCGCGGCGCCTGCACACGCGACATCGTCGCGCCGGCGGAGAACAACGCGATGTCCAGACCCGAGGGATCGGCCGTCTCGGCGTCCTCGACCTCGATCTCCTGACCGCGGAACGGCAGCTTCTTACCCGCCGACCGCGAGGAGGCGAAGAACCGCACACTGGTGACCGGGAAGTCCCGTTCCTCCAGCAGCGTCCGCATGACCTGGCCGACCTGACCGGTGGCCCCGACTACGCCGATCGCGACCATGGCTATCGCCCCGTTCCGGCGTATACGACGGCTTCTTCCTCGCCGCCGAGGCCGAACGCCTCGTGCAGGGTGGCGACCGCCTTGTCCAACTCAGTGTCCTTGACCAGCACCGAGATTCGGATCTCCGAGGTGGAGATCAGCTCGATGTTGATGCCGGCCTCGGCCAGCGCCTCACAAAACGTCGCGGTCACGCCCGGGTGGCTGCGCATGCCGGCGCCCACCAGCGACACCTTGCCGATGTGGTCGTCGTAGAGCACCTTGGTGAAACCGATTTCACCCTGCAGCGCCGCCAGCTTCTCGACCGCGGTCGGGCCGATGTCGCGCGGGCAGGTGAAGGTGATGTCGGTCTTGCCGTCCTCGATCTTGGAGATGTTCTGCAGCACCATGTCGATGTTGATGTCGTTGTCGGCGACTGCACGGAACACCTTGGCGGCGTAGCCCGGTACGTCGGGCAGCCCGACCACGGTGACCTTGGCCTCGCTGCGGTCGTGGGCAACTCCGGTCAGGATGGCGTCTTCCATAGGGATGTCCTCGATAGATCCAGTGACGATCGTGCCGGGCTTGTCGGTGTACGAAGACCGGACGTGAATCGGAACGTTGTAGCGGCGGGCGTATTCCACGCAGCGGAGCATCAGCACCTTGGCACCGCAGGCCGCCATCTCAAGCATCTCCTCGAAGCTGACGGTGTCCAGGCGGCGCGCGTTCGGCACGATCCGCGGGTCGGCGGTGAAAATGCCGTCGACGTCGGTGTAGATCTCGCAGACGTCGGCCTTCAGGGCGGCGGCCAGTGCGACGGCGGTGGTGTCCGATCCGCCGCGGCCCAGGGTGGTGACATCCTTGGTGTCCTGGCTGACGCCCTGGAATCCAGCCACCAGAACGATCTGGCCCTCATCGAGCGCGGACTGCAGCCGGGTCGGGGTGACGTCGATGATCTTGGCGTTGCCGTGGGCACCGGTGGTGACGACGCCGGCCTGTGAGCCGGTGAAGGACCGGGCCTGGGCGCCGAGTGACTCGATGGCCATCGCGACCAGGGCGTTGGAGATCCGCTCACCGGCCGTGAGCAGCATGTCCAACTCGCGGGCGGGCGGCGCCGGGCAGACCTGCTTGGCTAGGTCCAGCAGTTCGTCGGTGGTGTCACCCATCGCCGAGACGACGACGACGACGTCGTTGCCTGCCTTCTTGGTTTCGACGATGCGCTCGGCGACGCGCCGGATCCGGTCGGCGTCGGCCACCGAGGATCCGCCGTACTTCTGCACGACGAGCGCCACTGTCTGCCCTTTCGAAAGTGTGGGATATCGGCTCTAAGGATAAGGGGTCAGAGGACCTGCTTTTTCCGCCCCGATCGGCGGTAACGTCGCGGCAGTGTCCGACCAACCTCACGGCCGTCATGCCCGGACCCGGGTGCCGATCCACCCGCCGATCGCCGACAGGTGGAGTCCGCGGGCCTTCGACCCCGACGCGGTGGTCACCCCGGAGCAGTTGATCGCCCTGCTCGAGGCGGCCCGCTGGGCCGCGACCTGGGGACATCGGCAGCCGGTCCGGTACATCGTCGGGCGCCGCGGCGATGCCGCGTTCACCACGCTGACCGGGCTGTTGCGACGCGGCAATAGCTACGCCCACGCCGCCGGGGCGCTGATCCTGGTGTGCGCGGACGAAGGTGAGGACGAGCGGACGGCGCTGTATTCCGCGGTCGACGCCGGTGCCGCGATCGCGAATCTGTCGGTCGAAGCAGTCGCTGAGGGTCTGGTCGTGCATCCGATGGCCGGCTTCGACGTCGACGGTGCGCGCGCGGCGTTCCACCTGCCGGACGGGGTGCGCCCGCTCGCGGTGGTCGCCGTCGGTGCGCTGGGCGACTACGCGCAGGTGACGCCGGAGATCGCCGAACGCGACGGCCGGCCCCGCGAGCGGCTGCCGCTCGAGGAGATCGTGCTCAACTGGTCAGGAGCATGGCCGTCGTTAGGAGCAGGTGCGTCGCAGCTCGCCGAGCTTGGCGACGATCCGGTCGTTGAGTAGCGACATTTCGTAGACCTGCGGCGGCGCCGGTGCGCCGGGGGCGCGGTTCTGGGTCTGGGCGCGCAGCGTCGGCAGCCCGGAGACGAACTGATTGGCCAGCTGGGCGACCTCGGTGGCCTGCGCGGCCAACCCCGGGTCGGTCACCTTCTGCGCCCGCTCGGCCAGACCGTCCGCCCAGTCCTTGTAGGCCGAGTCCTCGGCGACCGTCGGCACTCCCTCGTTGCCCTTGGAGTCGATCTTCGCCGCCTGCGACCGGCTGAAGTCCAGGAAGTCGATCACCGGCTTGCACTTCTCCGGCGGACCGTCGAACCACTTCGAATAGATCGCGAACCCGACCGCGATGACCACCACGGTGATGGTGAGGACCCAGCGCGGACGTCGGTGCATGGTCGCCCAGCGTAGCGAAGCGCCAACGTTTAACGCGGCGGCAACACCACGGGGGCGTCTACGTAACAGAAACAACGTTCACTGCCGGTGAACGGCCCAACCGTCTAAGGGCCGCCCACCTCGCAGGAGATTAGATGGATACAGGGACCACAGCATTCATGCTGTGTTGCATCATCGGGCTGACGATGATGATCCCGGGCCTGGCGCTGTTCTACGGCGGCATGGTCTCGGTGAAGAGCTCTACCAACATGATGATGATGACGTTCGGCGCTGTCGCCATCGTCGGCGTGCTGTGGATCTTGTTCGGCTTCTCGATGACATTCGGCACGTCCTATGGCGGGTTCGTCGGCGACCTCCTCGAATTCGCCGGTATGAAGAACCTGCTGGAGTCACAGACCACCATCTCGGGTCTGCCGGTCAGTTTGTTCGCGTTGTTCCAGGCGTTGTTCGCCGCGATCACCGTGGCCCTGATCTCCGGGGCGGCAGCCGACCGGATGAAGTTCGCGGCGTGGATGGTCTTCGCCACCGTGTGGGCGGTTCTGGTCTACTTCCCCGTCGCGCACTGGGTGTTCGCGTTCAACGGTGTGGTGACCCCGGATGCGGTCGGCGGCTGGATTGCCAACAACCTCAAGGCAATTGACTTCGCGGGTGGCACGGCGGTGCACATCAATGCCGGTGCGGCCGCGCTGGCGGTGGCCATCGTGCTCGGTAAGGGCGCCAGCTGGGGCAAGCTGCGCAAGCCGCACAACGTTCCGCTGACGCTGCTCGGCGCCGGTCTGCTGTGGGCCGGCTGGTATGCCTTCAACGGCGGTTCGGCTCTGGCAGCGGGCAATTCGGCCGCGATCGTCATGGTCACCACGTTCGTCGCCACCTGCGCGGCGACGCTCGCCTGGCTGGCGGTGGAGAAGTTCAAGGACGGCCACGTCACCGGTGTCGGTGCGGCCGCGGGTGCCATCACGGGCCTGGTCGCGATCACCCCGGCCTGTGGTTCGGTGACACCGGTCGGCGCGATCATTCTCGGTCTGGTCGCCGGCGCGATCTGCCCGTTCGCCGTTGGTCTCAAAGAGAAGTTCGGCTATGACGATTCGCTCGATGTCGTCGGCGTGCACCTCGTCGGTGGTGTCATCGGCACTCTGCTGATCGGCTTCCTGGCCAGCGACACCATGCCCAACAAGGTCAACGGCTTCTTCTACGGCGGTGGCTTCGATCAACTGTGGCGGCAGGCGGTCGCTGCCGGTGCGGTGATGGTGTACTCGTTCGCGATCGCGTTCGTCATCGCCTGGGCGATCAAGAAGACGATGGGCATCCGCATCTCCCCCGAGGAAGAGGAGAAGGGTATCGACACCCACGTCCACCGCGACCCGGCGTACGAGCTCGAGTACGCCTGATGAGGACTCGAGCCGGGCGTGGTACCTCCTTCCCCCGCCCGGCTCGACCCCTCACCCTTCTCGCTTATCTCATGAAAGAGTCTGTTGGAGAACATGTCTGCCACACTCGCTGAGCTGGCCGAGGCCTCAGCAACCAAGTTCATCCTGGCGCTGTTCGTCGACCTTCGCGGAAAGCCCTGCGCCAAGCTGGTTCCCGTCGAGGCCGTCGACCTGCTGGCCACCGAGGGCGTCGGCTTCGCCGGATATGCCGTCGGTGCCATGGGTCAGGAGCCCAAAGACCCTGACCTGATGGCGATCCCGGACCCGACGTCGTTCACGCCGATTCCCTTCATCAAAGAAGGCCTCGCGATCGTGCACTGCGATCCGCACGTCGAGGGCAAACCGTGGCCGTACGCGCCGCGGGTGATCCTCAAGTCGCTGATCCAGCGGGCCGCCGACGCCGGCTTCGAGCCCTGGGTCGGCGCGGAAGTCGAGTACTTCCTGCTGACCCGCGGTGCGGACGGCAGCCTCGCCACCGCCGACACCGCGGATACCGCGGCGCAGCCCTGCTACGACGCGCGCGGGGTGACCCGCATGTACGACCACCTGACCGCAGTCTCGACGGCGATGAACACTCTCGGTTGGTCCAACTACGCCAACGACCACGAAGACGGCAACGGCCAGTTCGAGCAGAACTTCCAATTCGCCGAGGCCCTGACCACCGCCGACCGTGTGGTGACCCTGCGCTATCTGCTGTCGATGATCGCCGCCGAGCGCGGCATGGTCGCCACGTTCATGCCCAAGCCGTTCTCCGACCGGACCGGCAGCGGGCTACACCTGCATCTGTCGCTGACCAGCGGCGGCACCCCGGTGTTCCCGGAGGACGCCGACGAACGCGGGCTGGGCCTGTCGGCCACCGCGTACGCATTCATCGGCGGCATCCTCGACCATGCCTGCGCACTGCAGGCCGTCGTCGCCCCAACGGTGAACTCCTACAAGAGAACCGGAGCGCTGACGACAACCTCCGGTGCCTCCTGGGCGCCGCGGCTGCCCACCTACGGTGGCAACGACCGCACCCACTACATCCGGGTGCCGGACTGTCAGCGGGTCGAGCTGCGAGGCGGCGACGGTTCAGCCAACCCGTATCTGGCGATCGCGGCAGCACTCGGGGCGGGCATCGATGGCATCAAACGCAGCGCCGACCCCGGTGCGATCGGCAACACCGACGGCCGCACCGCCCTGCCGCCGACCCTGCTGCACGCCGTCGAAGAGTTCGAGAGTGATCCGGTGGTCACCGGTGTGCTCGACACCGTCGGTGACGGGGTCGCCAGCTACTTCGCCGGAATCAAACGCGACGAATTCTTCGCCTACCACGGCTCGGTCAGCCCGTGGGAAGTCGACCAGTACCTGACCGCATTCTGACTCCCCAGGAAGGAACGACCATGTGCGGGATCGTGGGTCTGCACCTGCGCAACCCCCAGCTCTACCCCCGGCTCGGTGAACTGCTGACCGGCATGCTGTGCGAAATGTCCGACCGCGGAAGCGATTCGGCCGGTGTCGCCGTCTACGGTGACCCACGATGGTCGCCGCCGGGCAAGGGGACCGTCTCGGTTCTCGACGTCGACGACAGCCCGGAACAGATCGTCGAGGCGCTGCACGCAGCGCTCGGCGAGGTGTCGGTTCACCGGGTCGACGAGACGCTGCTGGTGTCGGCCGATGTCGCGCCGGAAACCCTGCACGCGGCGATCACCGCGCACTATCCGCATGCCCTGATCGCCGGCTTCGGCGCAAATGTGGCTGTACTCAAGGGAGTCGGGCATCCCAGGGCACTCACCGAGGCGTGGGGGCTCACGCATGCGCAGGGCTGGCAGGGGGTCGGTCACACCAGGATGGCCACCGAGTCGGCGGTGATCCCGGCCGGGGCACACCCCTATGCGGTGGGGCCGGACCAGTGCCTGGTGCACAACGGCTCGTTCGCCAACCACGCCACCATTCGCCGCGACCTGCGAGCCCAGGGTGTCGTGTTCGACAGCGAGAACGACACCGAGGTCGGCGCCCGCTTCGTGGCCGACCAGCTCGCCCACGGTCGTGACGTGGAATCGGCCTTGAAAGAGTTGTGTGCCACCTTCGACGGCTTCTACACGCTGCTGGTGTCCAACCACGACTCGTTCGCGGTCGTGCGCGACGCGATCGCCTGCAAGCCCGCCGTGATCGCCGAGACCGACGACTGGGTGGCCATGAGTAGCGAATACCGCGCGCTCGCAGGACTTCCCGGCGTCGCGAAGGCGGCCATCTGGGAACCGGAACCCGAGGTGGTGTACGCATGGACGAGATGAGGACATTCGACCTCAGCACCACGCCGCTGCGCGAGGTCAACGCGGCCCTGCACACTCCGGGCGTCTCAGGGGAAGTCCGGATCGTCAATCCGGCCGGTGCGCACAACGTCGCGGTCGGCCTCGACGCGCCGCTGCGGGTCGAAATCGACGGCCACGTGGGCTATTACGCCGCCGGGATGAACAAGCAGGCCGAGGTGATCGTCGACGGCAATGCCGGGACCGGCGTGGCCGAGAACATGATGAGCGGCACCGTCTGGGTCAAAGGCAACGCCTCCCAATCGGCGGGCGCGACCGCGCACGGAGGTCTGCTCGTCATCGAGGGCAACGCGGCCGCACGGTGCGGAATCTCGATGAAGGGGGCGGACATCGTCGTCGGCGGCAGCGTCGGCCATATGAGCGCGTTCATGGCTCAGGCCGGCCGGCTGGTGATCCGCGGCGATGCCGGTGAGGCACTGGGTGACTCGATCTACGAGGCACGCCTCTACGTCCGCGGCGAGGTGGCCTCACTCGGGGCCGACTGCATCGCCAAGGAGATGCGCGCCGAGCACCACGAGGAGCTCGGGCGCTTGCTCAAGGCCGCCGGCTTCGAGGACGACGACACCAGCTCCTACACCCGCTACGGCTCAGCCCGACAGCTCTACCACTTCCACGTCGACAACGCAGAAGTTTATTAGATGACATACGCAGAAGACGACCGCGCCCGCCTCGGCCTGCGCGAGTCCGCCACGTTCGACCGCGCCACCATCGCGGCCATCCAACGCGCCGCCGACACCGGCATCTACGACATCCGCGGCTGGGGTGCCAAACGTGCGCTCCCCCATTTCGACGACTTGCTGTTCCTCGGCGCGTCGATGTCGCGGTATCCACTGGAGGGCTACCGCGAACGGTGCGGCACCGATATCGTGCTTGGCGACCGTCATGCCAAACACCCACTGCACCTGGACATCCCGGTCACCATCGCCGGCATGTCCTTCGGCGCGCTGTCCGGGCCGGCGAAGGAGGCCCTCGGCCGCGGCGCCAGTGAGGTCGGCACCTCGACGACCACCGGCGACGGCGGCATGACGCCCGAGGAGCGCGGACAGTCCAAATATCTGGTCTATCAATACCTTCCGTCGCGGTACGGGATGAACCCCGACGATCTGCGCAAAGCAGACGCCATCGAGGTGGTGCTCGGCCAAGGCGCCAAGCCCGGGGGCGGTGGAATGCTGCTGGGGCAGAAGATCTCTGAGCGGGTCGCCGCGATGCGCACGCTGCCCGAAGGCATCGACCAGCGGTCCGCCTGCCGGCACCCGGACTGGACCGGCCCCGACGACCTGACCATCAAGATCAACGAGCTGCGCGAGCTCACCGACTGGGAGAAGCCGATCTACGTCAAGGTCGGTGCCACGCGCACCTACTACGACGTGAAGCTGGCGGTGGCCGCGGGCGCCGACGTGGTCGTCGTCGACGGGATGCAGGGCGGCACCGCCGCCACTCAGGATGTCTTCATCGAGCATGTCGGCATCCCGACGCTGGCCGCTGTGCCGCAGGCCGTACAAGCACTCTCCGAACTCGGGGTGCACCGCAAAGTTCAGCTGATCGTGTCCGGCGGCATCCGCACCGGCGCCGACGTCGCCAAGGCGATGGCACTGGGAGCCGACGCGGTGGCGATCGGCACCGCAGCGCTGATCGCGCTGGGTGACAACAACCCGAAGTATGCCGCCGAGTATGAAAAGCTCGGTAGCGCAGCCGGTTTCTACGACGATTTCCAGGACGGTCGTGACCCGGCGGGCATCAGCACTCAGGATCCCGAGCTGGCGGCCCGACTGGACCCGATCGACGCCGGCCGTCGGCTGGCCAACTATCTGCGGGTGCTCACGATGGAAGCGCAGACCATCGCCCGCGCCTGCGGCAAGGCACACCTGCTGCATCTGGAACCCGAGGACCTGGTTGCGGTCACCATCGAGGCCGCCGCCATGGCCCGGGTGCCGCTGGCCGGTACGTCGTGGATTCCGGGGGCGGGCCTGTGACCGAAACCGCCGATGTCGTGATCGTCGGCGGCGGCATCGAGGGGTGTGCCGCCGCCTGGGCACTGAGCCAGCGTGGCATCACCAATGTCGTTGTTCTGGAACGCAATACCGTCGCCTCCGGGATGACCGGCAAGTCCAGCGGCATTGTGCGCTGCCACTACGGGGTGAGTTCCCTGGCGGCGATGGCGACCGTCGGCCTGGAGGTCTTCGAGAAGGCCGAGGAGATCTTCGGCGACGATATCGGCTTCCGCCAAACCGGTTACGTCGTCGGGGTCGGCGAACCCAACGTCGACGCGCTGCGCGACAGCATGGCCGCCCAACGCGCGGTTGGTGTGCAGACCGAAGAGATCGACGCCGCCGAGGTGGCCCGGCTGTGGCCGTTCGCCGATCTGTCGCCATTCGCCGCGTTCGGCTGGGAAGCACGCGGCGGTTACGGCGACGCGTATCAGACCGCCCAGGCGTTCGCGCTGTCCGCGCGCGCCGCCGGGGTGCGAATTCGCCAGGGCGCCATGGTAACCGGTCTACTCACCGACGGTGACGCCGTCACCGGGGTTCAGCTGGCCGACGGCAGTCGGATCAGCGCGGGCAGCGTCGTCATCGCGACCGGGGTGTGGACCCAGCCATTCCTGGCGCCGTACGGCGTCGACGTGCCGATCCGGGTGGTCCGCGAGCAGATCGCGATGATCTCTCCGGGTGTCGAGCTGGGACCGGTGCCGGTGTTCTCCGATCTGGTGTCCCTGCAATACGTGCGTCCCGAGGTCGGCGGCGATGTGCTGTTCGGCAACAGCGACCTGTCCGACGTGCTGACCGCCGACCCTGACGACTACTTGAACCGGGCCACCGAGGACTTCATCGACCTCACCGTCGACAAGGTCGGCACCCGATTCCCCGGGTTCACCGGCGCGGCGATCACCTCGAGCTACGCCGGGTGCTACGACGTCACGCCGGACTGGAATCCAGTCATCTCGGCCGGCGGTCGCGAGGGATTGTTCGTGGCGGCCGGTTTCAGCGGCCATGGATTCAAGATCGCACCGGCGGTCGGCCGGTTGGTCGCGGACCTTCTTGTCGACGGCCGCAGCAGCGACCCACGGATCCCCGAAACCGATTTCCGGCTGTCCCGCTTCGCCGAGGGCGAGCTGTTGAAGAGCCCGTATCCGTATGTGG
Organism: Mycolicibacterium pallens; assembly: GCF_019456675.1. Classification (NCBI taxonomy): domain Bacteria; kingdom Bacillati; phylum Actinomycetota; class Actinomycetes; order Mycobacteriales; family Mycobacteriaceae; genus Mycobacterium; species Mycolicibacterium pallens. Next base: position 5,508,951 of record NZ_CP080333.1, read on the forward strand.
GTGCGGGGCAGATGCGATAGTGCGCTTGTGACCGATCTGCTCCGCAACCAGTCGGGTACCGCCCGCGAGCGCGACCCGGACGAGCCGGTCGCGGAGCTGGAATTCGAGGCCGCGATCGCCCGCAACGTGCGCCAACTACGTCAACAGCTGGGGCTGTCGGTCGCCGACATGGCGAGCCGGGTGGGCATCTCCAAGGCGATGATGAGCAAGATCGAGAACGCCCAGACCTCGCCGAGCCTGTCCACGCTGGCGCTGCTGGCCAAGGGGTTCGACGTGCCGGTGACGACGTTGTTCCGCGGGGCCGACGTGGAACGGCCGGCCGCCTTCGTCAAGGCGGGCACCGGCGCGCGGATCGTGCGCAACGGAACGAAAGCTGGCCACGAGTACGAACTGCTCGGGTCGCTGCGCGGCGAGCACAAGCGGCTGGAGTGCCTGCTGGTCACGCTCTCGGAGAAGAGCAAGACCTATCCGCTGTTCCAGCATCCCGGCACCGAGTTCATCTATGTGCTCGAAGGCGTCATGGACTACGCCCACAGCCGTTCGGTGTATCGGCTGCACCCGGGTGATTCCCTGCAGATCGACGGCGAGGGCGCGCACGGCCCCGCGGATCTGATCGAGGTACCGATCCGGTTCCTGTCGGTTATCGCGTTTCCCGATTCCCAGGTCTAGCCGACTGGCCCTTGCCGTTCGACGTCGCCTTTCCAGGGCCTGCGTCGGCCTTGCGAGCCGCGTTCGGCCGCTTCGCGGGACGCGAGGCGACGGTTTTGGGGGCTGAGGCAACGGCTTGCGCCCGGCGGCTCCGGGCCACGCCGGCGGGCGGCGACGACGGCTTCGCAGCGGCCACGGCCGGTTGGGAGGCTGGTGGGTCCGGGATCTGCAGCGCCTTCGCGATCGAGGGTGCCAGCGACAGCAGGTAGCCGAGCGGACCCGGGTTGAGCAGGCCGAAGGCGAGGTTCGCGAGCGGAAAGGAGCAGCAGTTGAAGGTGGTGTTGAGGTAGACGGCCGGTGCGTCGATGAACGCCTGCAGCACGGTCTGCGGGGTCGACGGGTACTTGGCCGTGTCGGCAACCAATTGGAGGATCATCACCCCGGGAGCGATGAACGGCCCGATCAAGCTGAGCGGCGCCATCAGACCGAGGGTGACGATCACGCCGGCTACCGCCTTGACGTGGTCGCTGATCGTCTGGACGACCTTCAGGGGGGTGCCGCCGTCCTGCCCGACAAGCCAGTGCGAATACGTGGTGAAGTTCTTCACCACCTGGGTCAGGATCGGCGCGGGCGGATAGTTGACGACAGACGATGCCAAGTTGGCCAGGTCCTGCTGGAGGTTGGTCTGCAGCTCCTGCCACGCTCCGGCGAGAACGACGGGGGCGGTATGCGTCGACGGCAGCGGTGGCGCGGGCTGCGGCGCCAGGGCAATGCTGGCGGCGGCGGTCACACAGACCCCGGCGGCGAGCATGGAGCGAACGCTCAATTGCACGAATGACCCCCGATCACGGCTTGCGGCGTGGTCAATTTACCCTGGCAGCGAACGCCTGGGTCCCGTATTGAACTGGAGACTTTGGCCTGGTTGGACAACCGGAGTACAGTACGGACTTGTGCAGCGGGTGCTCCTTCTCGGACGCCGCGACGGGGTCTGATCCAGACTGGCTTCCCGTCGCGGGTATTCGCGATGCGCCGGTCTGAAGTCCAATCCAAGACATCCCGGAGCCAATCGTGACCACCAATTCTTTCGACTCTGTCGACGCCTACGTATCTGCCCGCACCATCACCACCCCCGTCGGTCCGCCTCGCGACGGCCAGCCCACGTGGAACACCCAGCGCAGTTCCTCGATGCCGGTCAACCGGTATCGCCCGTTCGCCGCTGAAGTTTCAGGGGGAGAGCCCGCATCTCCCTTCGATCGCACCTGGCCCGACAAGGTCATCGAACATGCACCGCTGTGGTGTGCGGTCGACCTGCGCGACGGTAACCAGGCCCTGATCGATCCGATGAGCCCGGCCCGCAAGCGGCGCATGTTCGAGCTGCTGGTCAACATGGGCTACAAGGAGATCGAGGTTGGCTTCCCGTCGGCCAGCCAGACCGACTTCGACTTCGTCCGCGAGATCATCGAGCAGGGCGCCATCCCCGACGACGTCACCATCCAGGTGCTGACGCAGTGTCGCCCCGAGTTGATCACCCGAACGTTCGAGGCCTGTGCCGGAGCGCCCCGCGCGATCGTGCACTTCTACAACTCGACGTCGATCCTGCAGCGCCGCGTCGTGTTCCGCGCCGACCGTGAGGCCGTCAAGAAGATCGCCACCGACGGCGCCCGGCTGTGCGTGGCGGAGGCGGCCAAGTACCCGGACACCCAGTGGCGGTTTGAGTACTCCCCCGAGTCCTACACCGGCACCGAGCTGGAGTACGCCGTCGACGTCTGCAACGCGGTCGCCGAGATCGTGCAGCCGACCCCGGATGTGCCGCTGATCGTGAACCTGCCCGCGACCGTGGAGATGGCCACTCCGAACGTCTATGCCGACTCGATCGAGTGGATGAATCGTCATCTGACGCCCCGGGATTCGATCATCCTGAGCCTGCATCCGCATAACGACCGCGGAACCGCCGTTGCCGCAGCCGAATTGGGCTATCAGGCAGGCGCGGACCGCATCGAAGGCTGCCTGTTCGGCAACGGTGAACGCACGGGCAACGTCTGCCTGGTGACGCTGGGCCTGAACCTGTTCTCCCGCGGGGTGGATCCGCAGATCGATTTCTCGAACATCGACGAGATCCGCCGTACCGTCGAGTACTGCAATCAGCTGCCGGTACACGAGCGCCACCCCTACGGCGGCGACCTGGTGTACACCGCCTTCTCCGGCAGTCACCAGGACGCCATCAACAAGGGTCTGGACGCGATGAAAGTCGCTGCCGACGAGGCGGATTCGGATGTCGACGACATCCTGTGGCAGGTGCCGTATCTGCCGATCGACCCCAAGGACGTCGGCCGCACCTACGAGGCCGTCATCCGGGTCAACTCGCAGTCCGGCAAGGGCGGCGTGGCCTACATCATGAAAGCCGATCACGGACTGGTGTTGCCGCGCCGGCTGCAGATCGAGTTCTCGCAAGCCATCCAGGCGATCACCGACGGTGAGGGTGGCGAGGTGTCGCCCAAGGAGATGTGGGACGCGTTCGCCGACGAATACCTCTCTCCGATCAAGCCTTTGGAGCGCATCCGCCAGAAGGTCGTCGGCGCCGAGGTCGACGGCGGCACCGACGTCATCGAGGCCGTCGTGAAGATCGACGGGGTCGAGACCGAGATCACCGGTCAGGGCAACGGTCCGCTGGCCGCGTTCGTCGACGCCCTGGGCACCGTCGGATTCGACGTCAGCGTGCTGGACTACTCCGAGCACGCGATGTCCGCCGGCGAGGAGGCAGCCGCAGCGGCCTACGTCGAGGCGTCCATCGGCGGGCGCACGGTGTGGGGCGTCGGCATCGCGACGTCGATCACCACCGCGTCGCTGCGGGCGGTGGTGTCCGCCGTGAACCGCGCAGCACGAATCGGTGCTATCCCAACAACATAGGAGTTCGCCATGGACTGGGGTTCAACGTCGGATTTCCTCTGGCACTTCCTGATCATCTTCGCCTGGATCGCGTACCTGCTGGTGCTGTTCCAGATCCTGGTGGATTTGTTCTGGCGTGACCACACGACCTCCGGCTGGATCAAGGCCGTCTGGGTCATCTTCTTGATCGTGTTCCCGTGGCTCACCGCTCTGATCTATCTGATTGCTCGCGGTCGCGGGATGACCGAACGCGCTCATGCGGCGGCGGTGGCCGCCAAGAAGGACACCGACGCCTACATCCGGGAAGCAGCTGGACGCTCACCGGCTCAGGAGATCGAGCACGCCAAACAGCTGCTCGACGCCGGGACCATCTCCCAGCAGGAGTTCGAGGCGCTGAAGGCCAAGGCACTCAGCTAGGCGGAAAGACAGCTGCCAGCAGTCGATCGATCAGCCCGGCGGGTTCGTGCCCGTCGGGCTGATCGATTGTGAGGTTGCTGAACGTCAGGCCGTTGAGCAGCCGGGCCAATTCGTCGATCTGCTCGGGTGTGGCGTCGATACCCGCTGAGGCGAGGATCATGCCGGCCACGTTCATGGCGGCATGCTGCAATTCGTAGATGAACGGCCGCAATTCGGGCCTGCGGGTCGCCTCGATGAACAGCTCGAACCGCGCCAGGTGCCGTCGCCGCGCGGGTTCGTCCGGATCGGCCACCATCCGCGTCAACAACGCTGCCACACCGGCGCGGTTCATCGGCGACGGCAGCGCCGACTTCAGCACCTCGACGTGCCGCCAATGCAGGTCGACGACGTGCGCCGCGGCCGCCTCCAGAAGTGCCAGGCGGGTTCGGAAATAGTTCGACGTCGTTCCGGCCGGCAGGCCGGCACGGTCGTCGACCTGGCGGTGCGTGAGGCCGCCGATCCCGACGTCGACGATGATGTCGATCGCGGCGTCGAGGATCGCGGTGCGGCGTTCGGGATTGGGGGGCATCTCGAGATGCCAGCGTAGCCGCCCACTCAGGGCACGGCGGGCATCATCGTCGTGGTGACCGCACCCGAAACCTCCGCCGGCGACGGTGGGGTGGGCGTCGGGAATTTGGATTCCTGCCCGGAATCGGCTGTCGCACGGGTGGTTGCCGAGTCGGCGGCGCCGTCGGTGACGGCGAAGAGCGCCAGCATCGCGATTGCCGCCGCACCGACCGCGGCCGTGATTGCTTTCTTGTTCATTTCCAGCCTCCTGCCAACATTGCTGTCAGTCGACCCAACTCGACAGTACGCCAACATATTTCGGTTCAGCACAAGCTTCAGGGGGTTGGCTACAGATACACAGGATCCTGCGAGGGTTTGCTAGTGCCGGGCTTCGGCCGCCACCAGCGCGGAGATCTCGTCGGCTGCCACCGGCATGGAGAAGTAGTAGCCCTGGCCGATGTCACAGCCGTGCTCGCGCAGCCAGTGGGCGGTCTCGGCGTCTTCCACTCCCTCGGCGACGACCGTCATCCCGAGGTTGTGGGTCATCTCGATCACGGGACTGACGACGGCGGCCGCCCTGGCGTCGGTGGCCACCGAGGCGATGAAATGCCGATCGAATTTCACTTCGTCGATCGGCAGGTCGCGCAGATAGCTCAAAGCCGAGTAGCCGCTGCCGAAGTCGTCGATCGCGATCCGGACGCCGTCGTCGCGCAGCTGTTGCAGCACACCGGTCACCCGGCCGACCTCGTCGAGCACCAGGTCTTCGGTGATCTCGATGGTCAGCAGACCCGGGGCCAGATTCCGCTCCTGCAGTACGCGGCGCACCGTGTCGGGTAGCTGCGCATCCCGCAGCAACGGGGCGAACAGATTCACCGCGACAGGGACTTTCAATCCCATCGAGTCCCATCGCGCACAGTCGTCGAGGACCTTCCGGAAGACCAGATCGGTGACCGGCCGCATCAACCCGTGCCGCAGTATCAGCGGCATAAATGCCCCCGGCCGAAGCATTTTCAGCCGCGGATGGGGCCACCGCAGCAGCGCTTCGACGCCCGCGATCCGTCCGGTGGTCAAGTCCAGCTTGGGCTGATACACCATCTCCAAGCCGCCGCGGTCGATGGTGCGCCGCAGTTCCCCGAGCAGCCGCACCTGCTCCGCACCGGTTTCGGCCGATCGTGCCTCGCCGTCGCGTGCCAGCTCCGCGACGTCCGGATCGAGCAGCATCATGTCGGGGCTGAAGGTGTGCACCGTCGAGCTGCGCGAACGCTTCGCGAAGTACATCGCGGTGTCGGCACGCTTCACCAGCTCCTCGGCCGTCATGTCGTTGTCCGCCAACGACGTTGCCGCCATACCGGCGCTGGGACGTATCAGCACCTCGTGCCCGTCGATGAGGAAGGGGGTGTCGAACGCTGCGATCACGCGCTCGCACACCAGGTGTGCCTCGTCGACGTCTCCCTCGAGCAGCAGTGCGAATTCGTCACCGCCCAGCCGCGCCACGGTGTCGCCCGCCCGTACGCAGCCGGCGATGCGTTCTCCCACATGGATCAACAGGCTGTCGGCGGCCGGATGCCCCATGCTGTCGTTGATCAGCTTGAAGTCGTCGAGATCGAGCGACAACACGGCGACGGGCCGATTGTCGCGGCCGCGCAAGGCCATCGCGTGCGCCAGCCGATCCTGGAAGAGAGTTCGGTTGGCCAGTCCGGTCAGCGGATCGCGCAACGCCTGATCGGCTGCGGCCGTGAGCAATCGGCGATTCTCCCAGCCTGAGACCACCTGCCGGACGCAGATGAGTGTCATCAGGATGGGGACGAGAATGCGCAGGAGGCCGGTCATGACGATCGCCGGCGCGATGGTGCCCGCAATCAGAAGCGGTACATAGGGCAGCCATAGCGCGATCGACGATCGTGGCGCGGGCGTCGGCGGTACGGGCGGGCGCGGCCGTCTGCTCAACAGTGCGGCCGCACCGAAGCATGACATCCCCAGCGCCCAACCGATACTCGTGACATGCCCGGGGTGATAGCTGTTGGAGCCTTGCAGGAAGGCGAACGTGATCCCGGAGAAGGCCATCAGCGTGACGCCGCCCATGAACAGCCACATCACCACGCTGTTGCTGGCACCGGCACGAACGACGTACACCATCGCCCCGACGTAGACCAACAGAATGAACAAGGGATACAGCAGCGCGCGCCCTTGCATGACGCTGTCCACTCCCGTGGCTCGATATACGTTGCCCAACACCACAACCCACAACACAAGGAACAACGACGTGGCGACGATCAACGCGTCGAAGAGCATCCGACTGCGCGAGCCCTGCGTCGGTTCGGCCGGGAATTGCAGGAAAGCAACCGGCGCCAGCACGACGAAGATCAGGTAGAGAAAGTCCGCAGGCGACGGGAACAAGCTGCGTTCCATGACCAGGGTCAGGAACGCGCGCGTCAGCTCCCCCACCGTCCACGCCGACAGGGCGACGGCCATGGTGGTCCAGGCGGTGCGGTTCCGGCCGTGGGCAGCACGGGCCGCGATGACCGAGCACACCGCCGCGTAGGCACCGAAGGCGGCGAAGGCCAGCCCGTCGATGATGCGAATGGTGTTGTCGCCGCCCCAACCGAATGCGAACGCCAGGGCGAGGAGTAGACAGCTGACTGCAGAGGCGCCGATCAGGACGGCGGATTGCAGCAGGACCTTTCGATCGTCCACCGCAGCATCACCCCGGTGGACGATGGTAACGGTGCGGCACGTCAGAAGAGGGCGAACTGCTGGCCCTGGTTGACCGAAGGTTCGAAATGGTCGATACCGGTGCCATTGGCCACCGAATCGACCGAGTCCATGAACTGGCGGTCGGAGACCACCGGCACACCGAGTTCCCGGGCGAGATAACCCTTGCCCTGTTCGGGGGTGCGCTCATTACAGATGACCAGCGACGTCTCCGGGTCGACAGCGTCGGCGTAGGCCAGGCCCGCGTGAATGATGCGCTCCACCAGTTCTTCGTGGGTGCGATCCACCTCGGCCGACAACGCCACTCGCATGCCCTGGACGAGCGGACCGCCGCGCCGGTAGGGCCCGGGATTCAGGTAGGGGCACGGCATCCGCGATGCCAGCATCTTCAACGGGCGCAGTTCGTCGTGGGTGACCCGGCCGTTGGGCCAGCGCCGCCGCGTGACTGGACGCACCGGCAGCCACACCTCGCGCTCACGGGCCCGCTGCAACGCGGGGCTCAGCACCCGGGACAGCACCAGGGCGTCGTCGAAGGCGTCATGAGCGCGGGTCTGCGGCACTTCCCAGTGCCGGGCCAGCGTCTCCAACCTGAGGTTGTCCAGGCCGAGGTCGAGGCGGCGGGCCAACTCGACGGTGCACATCACGGTGTCGACGGGCAGCGCGGTCTGGGCCAGCTCGGCCTCGCAGGACAGAAACGCGTAGTCGAATGCCACGTTGTGGGCGACGAGCGTGCGGCCGTGCAGCAAATCGATGACATCGGGGGCGATATCGGCGAACGTCGGCTGGTCCTCCAGCATCTCGGCGGTGAGGCCGTGGATGTGGGTGGGGCCGGGATCGACACCGGGATTGAGCAGACTGACCACGGAGTGTTCGACACGGCCTTCGGGGTCGAGCGCCAGCGCGGCCAGGCTGATGATGCGGGCGTGGCCCGGACGAAAACCCGTGGTCTCGACGTCGACCACGACCCAGCCGTCCCCCGGCTCGCGGGCTGGTCGACCCCAGGTGTGGCTCACACAGTCAGGATGGCACGCAGGTCCGACAGTCCCCGGGACATCGAATCCGTGTCGGCCTGCCTGTCATGTGGCGCATAAACTGCGTTCCGATGCCCAGGCCGACCATGACACTGCGAGGGCGTGCCGCGCTGGCCGCCGGGTCCGCCGCGCGCTGGGCTTCCCGGGCGACCGGACGCGGCGCCGGCGCCATGATCGGCGGCCTCGTGGCGATGACATTGGACCGCTCGATCCTGCGCCAACTCGGCGTCGGCCGACGCACCGTCGTCGTGACCGGCACAAACGGCAAGTCCACCACCACGAGGATGACGGCCGCGGCGCTCGCGACGCTGGGCCCGGTCGCCACCAACGCCGAGGGCGCGAACATGGACGCCGGCCTGGTGGCCGCGCTGGCAGGTTCGCGTGAGGCATCGCTGGCCGCCCTCGAGGTCGACGAGATGCATGTGCCGCATGTGGCCGACGCCGTGGACCCGTCGGTGATCGTGTTGCTGAATCTGTCGCGCGATCAGCTCGACCGGGTAGGTGAGATCAACCACATCGAGCGCACGCTGCGCGCGGGGCTGGCCCGTCACCCCGATGCGATCGTGATCGCCAATTGCGACGACGTCTTGATGACGTCGGCGGCCTACGACTGTCCCCGGGTGGTGTGGGTGGCCGCCGGGGGCGGCTGGGCCAACGACTCGGTCAGCTGCCCGCGCAGCGGCGAGGTGATCGTCCGCGACGGCGTGGACTGGTACTCGACGGGCACCGATTTCAAACGGCCGAGCCCGCAGTGGTGGTTCGACGACGCGAAGCTGTACGGCCCCGATGGGCTGGAGCTGCCGATGCGGCTCTCGCTGCCGGGAACGGTCAACCGTGGCAACGCCACCCAGGCGGTTGCGGCCGCGGTGGCGTTGGGTGCCGACCCGGCCGCGGCGGTGGCCGCGGTCTCCGGAGTGGACGAGGTCGCCGGTCGCTACCAGACCGTGCCGATGGGTGAGCACACCGCGCGCATTCTGCTGGCCAAGAATCCGGCCGGATGGCAGGAGGCGCTGTCGATGGTGGACCGCAGTGCCGACGGGGTGGTGATCGCGGTCAACGGTCAGGTGCCCGACGGTGAAGACCTGTCGTGGTTGTGGGATGTCAACTTCGAGCATTTCGAGGGCGTGCCCGTCGTCGCCGCCGGCGAGCGGGGAACCGACCTGGCGGTGCGCCTCGGTTACGCCGGGGTGACGCACACGTTGGTGCACAACACGATTGACGCGATCGTCTCGTGCCCGAAGGGGCATGTCGAAGTGGTCGCGAACTACACGGCGTTCTTGCAGTTGACGCGGACTCTGGGGCGGATGCGATGAGCACCGTACGGATCGGGCTGGTACTGCCCGACGTGATGGGCACCTACGGCGACGGCGGCAATGCCGTCGTGCTGCGAAAGCGGTTGCAGCTGCGCGGAATCCCGGCTGAGATCGTCGAGATCACGCTGGCTGATCCGGTCCCCGACTCGCTGGACCTCTACACGTTGGGTGGGGCTGAGGACTACGCGCAGCGGCTGGCCACCAAACATCTTCTGACACATCAGGGTTTGCAGCGGGCCGCGGGCCGTGGCGCACCTGTGCTGGCAATCTGTGCCGCGATCCAGGTGCTCGGTCACTGGTATGAGACCTCGGCGGGTGAGCGGGTCGAAGGCGTGGGGCTGCTGGATGTGACGACATCGCCACAGGCGAAGCGCACCATCGGTGAGGTGGTGTCCACTCCGCTTCTGGACGGCCTGACGCAGCCGCTGACGGGCTTCGAAAACCACCGCGGCGGAACAGTTTTGGGTCCCGACGCGCGGCCCTTGGCGGCGGTCGTCAAGGGTGCGGGGAACCGCGATGGCGACGGATACGACGGGGCGGTCCAGGGCAGCGTGATCGCCACCTATATGCACGGGCCGTGCCTGGCGCGCAATCCCGAGCTGGCCGACCTGCTGCTGTCGCGCGTCGTCGGCCCGCTGCAGCCGCTGGAGCTGCCCGAGGTCGACGAGCTGCGCCGCGAGCGACTCGCCGCCCCCCGCCGCGTGTAGCTCACCCCCGTCTTCGCCCAAACCGACATTACGCAGCGAAAGTACGAGTAGTTCGCGGCATTTCGTCGATCTCGGCGCCACCTCGGCGCAGAAACGCCTCCCTCCCGCGCCACAACACCTCAGCCGGGTGATCTTCGGCGATGACGCGGATGTCCCATCCCAGCCGCTCCACCATCGGCAGGCGGCGAACGTCGCGGACGTATTGGCGTCGATCGGTGCGGTGTTGGTCGCCGTCGTATTCGAAAGCAAGCTTCAGATCGCGGTAACCCATGTCCAAGAACGCGACCGGCACTCCCCTGTCGAGCACCGGAATCTGCGTCTCCGGCGCGGGAAGTCCGCCGTCGATCAGCAGAAGACGAAGCCAGCTTTCCTTCGGCGACTCGGCTCCCGTGTCGATCAGCGGCAGCAGGTCGCGAAGTTGGCGGATACCTCTGACCGGGCCATACCGTCGCATGAGGGACTCGAGACTCTCGGGCGCGAACGGCGCGACACGCATCAACGCGTCCAAGCGCGCCAGCGCCGTCGCGCGCTTTTGATACCTGCCCATGTCGAATGCCGTTCGCGACGGTGTCGTCACCGGGAGGCCGTCAACCGTCACCACTTCGTCCTCGGCGAGTCGATCCATGCGGACGATCAACCCTGGCTGCCGTCGTCGCTCACCTACGAGAAGTTCGATCGGTACGTCATCGTCAATCCATTGGGCGCCATGCAGCGCAGAGGCTGCTGCACCACCGATGACGCCAGTTCGATCTGAATACAGCCACGCGCCGTACGCGCGATCACGCACCGTTGGCACGGCGTACTTCGGGATGTAGACGCCTCGATACAGCTGTCGATACCAACGCTGCAGATCGTGCCGAGACAAGCCGTCAGCCAGGGCTTCCCTGCCGAGAAATACTTCAGTCATGTCGGCATCGTCGACCCGGGGTCCGACAACTCGCCGAAATCGACGAAATGCAGCGGTTTACTCGTACTTTTGCTGCCAAATGTCGGTTTGGGCGAGAAGGACGCGCGACAGTCCTACGCCACGAACAGCTCGGGACTGATCTCCGCGAGGCTTTCGAACGCGGGCTTGGCGATGTAGTAGCCCTGGAAGAGGTGCACACCGATGTCTTGCAGACAGCGCATCTCGTCGCGGCGCTCGATGCCCTCGGCGATGAGCCCGATGCCCAAGTCCTCACACACCTGCGCGATGCCGCGACAGATCGCCCGGCGCACCCTGTCCTGATCGATGTCCCGGACCAGACCCATGTCGATCTTCACCAGATCCGGCTGCAGATCCGCCAACAGATTCAGCCCCGCATACCCGGCGCCGAAATCGTCGATGGCAACGGTGAATCCGCGTCGCGCGTAGTCGGTCACGATCGACTGCAGATGCTCGAAGTCCGGAATCCTCTCGTCCTCGGTGAATTCGAAGATGATGCGATCGAGCGGAAAGTCATATCTGTCGGCGGCTTCTAACGTGGTCCGGATGCACAACTCGGGACGGTAGACTGCGTTGGGCATGAAGTTCACGTTCAAGGCCGTCGATATCCCCAACTCAGCCGCAAGCCGGATCGCCGTGACGCGACAGGTCTGATCGAAGCGGTACCTGTTGTGATCGCCGACCTGAGCGAAAATCGCTGACGCGGGCTCATTGTTGACGCCGCGAACCAGCGCTTCGTGGGAGTAGATCTGCTGTGCGCGGGTGTCGAAGATCGGCTGGAACGCCATCGACACGTCGAAGCCCAAGCCGGCGCCGTCGGCGCAGCCTCGGCAACTCATAGACACATTGTCGCCAGACGTAGCGATGGCTAAACCATCTGGCGGCGCCCGGACAGGGCACGGCCCAAGGTGAGCTCGTCGGCGAACTCCAGGTCGCCACCCATCGGCAGACCCGACGCGATCCGCGACACCGTGAGCCCGGGGATGTCGCGCAGGATCCTGACCAGATAGGTCGCGGTCGCCTCACCCTCGGTGTTCGGATCGGTCGCGATGATCACCTCGGTGATGTCCACGCCGTCGACACGTTCACCAATCCTGTTGAGAAGCTGGCGAATTCGAAGCTGGTCCGGTCCGACCCCGGACAGCGGATCCAGCGCGCCGCCCAGGACGTGATAGCGCCCACGGAACTCGCGGGTGCGCTCGACGGCCTGCACGTCCTTGGGTTCCTCGACCACGCACACCAGCGACCCGTCGCGGCGGGCGTCGCTGCAGATGCGGCAGCGGTCGGCGTCAGAGACGTTGCCGCACACCTCGCAGAACTTCACCCCGTCGCGGACCCTGCCCAGCGCCGCGGTCAGCCGATCGATATCCGGCGGCTCCACCGACAGCAGGTGGAATGCAATGCGCTGCGCACTCTTGGGACCGACGCCCGGCAGCTTGCCGAGTTCGTCGATCAGATCCTGGACGGGGCCTTCAAACAAAGGTCAGGCCTCCGGAATGCCCGGGGCCTGGCCGGCCAGCGGGCCGAGGTGGGTCTGCGCCAAGATCGTGAACTGACGGGCCGAGTCGGCCAGCGCGCCGACGATCAGGTCCTGCAGTGTTTCGACGTCATCTGGGTTGACGACCTTGGGATCGATCCGGATCCCGACGACCTCGCCACTGCCCTTCATCGTCACCTGCACCAGGCCGCCACCGGCCTGACCGTGCACCTCGGCAGCGGCCAGCGCGGCCTGGGCCTCCATCAGCTTCTGCTGCATCTCCTGGGCCTGCTGCAGTGCGGCCTGCAGACCCGGCATCACCTGGTCGCGCATCTGCTCCGCCTGCTCGCGAAATCCCTCGAGGTTGGGAAGCTCACCGGGTTGCATGACAGTCTCCTTGCGTCTCGGTCTCGACTTGGTTTCGCCTGCGGATTCGGGCAGTCAGCGACTTCAAGACTAGACGGCGAAGAGTTACGGTGACGCGCGTGCTTATGTCCACCCGCGCTCGTGTCGTGGCCGCAGCATGCACGAGCGTCATGCTCGTCGCGTCGACGGTGACCAGTCCCCTCGTCCATGCCGCGCCGGCCAGCATCGCCGGGATGATCGTGTTCCTCGATCCCGGCCACAACGGCGCCAACGACGCCTCGCTGACCAAGCAGGTGCCGACCGGTCGCGGCGGCACCAAGGACTGCCAGACGTCGGGCACGACCACCAACGACGGGTTCCCCGAGCACACCTTCAACTGGGACACCGTGCTGCTGATCCGCCAGATGCTGACCCAACTCGGGGTGCGCACCGCCATGTCCCGCGGTAACGACAACCAGGTGGCGGCCTGCGTCGACGAGCGCGCCGCAATGGCCAACGCGCTGCAGCCCAACGCGATCGTCTCCATCCACGCCGACGGCGGCCCGGCGACCGGCCGCGGCTTCCACGTCAACTACTCCAGCCCGCCGCTGAACCAGGCCCAGGCCGGGCCGTCGGTCCAGCTCGCCCGGGCCATGCGCGACCAGATGGTCGCCGCAGGCATTCCGGCCGCCAACTACATCGGCTCCGACGGCCTGTATGGGCGTGCTGATCTCGCCGGGCTCAACCTCGCCCAGTATCCGTCGGTGCTGGTGGAATGCGGCAACATGAAGAACCCGGCCGACTCGGCGCTGATGGAAAGCCCGGAGGGCCGCCAGAAGTACGCCGCCGCCGTGGTTCAGGGCATCGCGGCGTTCCTGGCCACCCAGCCGGCTCGCGCCAGTTAAGCCTCGACGGTTTTCTTCAGATTGCCCAGCACCTCGTCTTGAATCCGGCGCAGGCCCAGCGGCGCGAAGGTCTTCTCGAAGAAGCCGCCGATGCCGCCCGCCCCGTTCCAGGTGGTCTTGAGGGTGACGCTCGAGCCGGGACCGGCCGGTGCGACGGTCCAGTTGATCACCATCGAGGAGTTCGCGTCCTTCTCGATGACGGTGTGGCCGGCGACGTCGACGGTGGCCTGCACCTCACGCACCCGCGACTTGGTGGCCTGCAGCTTCCACTTGGCAACGGTGCCCTGGCCCTGGCCGCCCTGCAGCACCTGATACTCGCTGTACTGCGGCGACAGGATCTTCGGGCGCACGTTCTCATAGTCGGCGATCGCGTTGAGCACGGCTGCCGGTTCGGCGTCGATCAAGATCGAGCTGGCGGCGCTGACCTGTCCCATCAGGCAATACTCCTCGGGTGACGGCGGGTTGCGATGTGATCCACCAGCCGTGCGGTCGCATCGGCTGTGGCTGCGGACTAGCGTAGTCGTGTGTCTGTTTCCGCAGCACTGACAGCTCATGCCAACGGCGTGGAGCGGCTCCTGGCCAGCTACCGCGCCATTCCGCCGAACGCGTCGGTCCGCCTGGCGAAACCGACGTCGAACCTGTTCCGCGCCCGCGCCAAGAGCAACGCGCCGGGCTTGGACACCTCCGGGCTGACCAACGTGATCTCCGTCGACCAGGCCGCCAAGACCGCCGACGTCGCCGGCATGTGCACCTACGAGGACCTGGTCGCGGCGACGCTGCCCTATGGCCTGTCGCCGTTGGTGGTCCCGCAGCTCAAGACGATCACCCTCGGTGGTGCGGTCACCGGCCTCGGTATCGAATCGGCGTCGTTCCGCAACGGCTTGCCGCACGAGTCCGTCGTCGAGATGGACATTCTGACCGGTTCCGGTGAGCTGGTCACCGCCAGCCGTGAACAGCATCAGGACTTGTTCCGCAGCTTCCCCAATTCCTATGGCACCCTTGGCTATTCGGTCCGTCTGCGGATCGAGCTCGAGCCGGTCAAACCGTTCGTGTCGCTCAAGCACCTGAGGTTTCACTCGCTGAGCGACCTGGTGGCGGCGATGGATCGCATCATCGAGACCGGCGGATACGACGGCGCCCGGGTCGACTATCTCGACGGCGTGGTGTTCAGCGCCGACGAGAGCTACCTGTGCCTGGGCGTTCAGACTGCGACCGCGGGGCCGGTCAGCGATTACACCGGCCAGGACATCTACTACCGCTCGATCCAGCACGACGACGGTGTGAAAGACGACCGGCTCACCATCCACGACTACCTGTGGCGCTGGGACACCGACTGGTTCTGGTGTTCGCGGGCGTTCGGGGCGCAGAACCCGAAGATTCGCCGGTGGTGGCCGCGGCGCTACCGGCGCAGCAGCTTCTACTGGAAGCTGATCGGTTACGACCAGAAGTTCAACATCGCCGACCGCATCGAGGCCCGGCACGGCCGGCCGCCGCTGGAACGCGTGGTCCAAGACGTCGAGGTGCCGATCGAGCGCTGCGTCGAATTCCTGGACTGGTTCCTGGCCAACGTCCCGATCGAGCCGCTGTGGCTGTGCCCGCTTCGGCTCCGCGATCCGGCGGGCTGGCCGCTGTATCCGCTGCGTGCGGGGCACAGCTATGTCAACGTCGGGTTCTGGTCCTCGGTGCCGATGGGGCCCACCCCGGGCCACACGAACCGCCTGATAGAAGAGAAGATCAGCGCCCTCGACGGGCACAAATCGCTGTATTCGGATGCTTTTTACAGCCGGGAGGAGTTTGACGACCTCTACGGTGGCGAAACATATAAGACCGTAAAGAAGACCTACGATCCTGATTCACGGCTGCTGGACCTGTATGCAAAGGCGGTGCAACGACAATGACGACCTTCCGTGAGAACGAAGCGCATGCGCCCGGCAAGCTCAGCCTGGCTGAGATCCTCGAGATCTTCACCGCCGGCGGGGAGCTGCCGCTGAAATTCACCGCGTACGACGGAAGCTCGGCCGGCCCGGATGACGCCGAGTTGGGCCTGGATCTGCTGACGCCGCGCGGTACCACCTATCTCGCGACGGCACCGGGTGATCTCGGCTTGGCGCGGGCTTACGTCGCCGGCGATCTGGAAACCCACGGTGTGCATCCCGGTGATCCGTACGAGCTGCTCAAGGCGTTGTCGCACAACCTCGACTTCAAGCTGCCGCCGGCCCGGGTGCTGGTCGACATCGTGCGCTCGATCGGTATCGAGCACCTGCGGCCGATCGCCCCGCCGCCACAGGAAGCGTTGCCGCGGTGGCGCCGGTTCGCGGAGGGCTTGCGGCACAGCAAGAAGCGCGACGCCGACGCCATCCATCACCACTACGACGTGTCAAACACGTTCTACGAGTGGGTGCTTGGACCGTCGATGACGTACACGTGTGCCTGCTACCCCACTGTCGACGCGACGTTGGAGGAGGCACAGGAGAACAAGTACCGGCTGGTATTCGAGAAGCTCCGGCTCAAGCCGGGTGACCGGCTGCTCGACGTGGGCTGCGGCTGGGGTGGCATGGTCCGCTACGCGGCGCGGCACGGGGTGAAGGCGATCGGCGCCACGCTGTCCCGCGAGCAAGCTGCCTGGGCGCAGAAGGCCATTGCCGAAGAGGGATTGGCCGATCTGGCCGAGGTGCGCCATACCGACTACCGCGATGTGCGCGAGAGCGGCTTCGACGCGGTGTCCTCGATCGGGTTGACCGAACACATCGGGGTGGCGAATTACCCGGCCTACTTCGATTTCCTGAAAACCAAGCTGCGCGTGGGTGGATTGCTGCTCAACCATTGCATCACCCGCCCGGACAACAGGACGACGGCGACCGGCGGCTTCATCGACCGCTACGTCTTCCCCGACGGGGAGCTGACCGGCTCCGGCCGCATCATCACCGAGGCTCAGGATGTCGGCTTCGAGGTGGTGCACGAGGAGAACCTGCGTCACCACTACGCGATGACGCTGCGCGACTGGTGCCGCAATCTCGTCGAGCACTGGGACGAAGCCGTTGAGGAGGTCGGCCTGGCCACCGCCAAGGTGTGGGGCCTGTACATGGCCGGCTCGCGGCTGGGCTTCGACACCAATGTCATTCAGCTGCACCAGGTTCTGGCGGTGAAGCTCGATGAGAAGGGTGGCGACGCCGGGTTGCCGCTGCGTCCCTGGTGGACGCCGTAGCCCGCAGCTAGACCGCAGACCCCGGCAGCTGGCCGCACCGGTTCTTGATGTCCACCAACGGTTGTCGAATACCGGTGATGTCGCTTGCCGTCTGCGGGTTGGCGGCCATGTAGGCCTTGACCTTGGCACGCACCTGATCGCGGGGTAGACCAGCGAGGCTGGTGAAGAACGCGTTCACGTCGGGATGCGTGAAGAGGTAGGCGGAGGTGGCGGCCTGCACACCGGTCCGCACGCCCTCCAGATCGGCGGCAGTGCAGTTCGGCGGCGGGGGTGGGGTATCGGGATCCGCTGCAGCAGAGGCCATTTGGCCGAATACAGCCACGGCGATGGCGCCGCCCCCGATCAGCGCGGCCACAATTCGACGAGTGTCGATGGTCATGCACCGACCGTAAGCGCGCTGTCACACACGCGCTTCACAGCACAGGAAACCCACAGCGCTCGGTGAGATGCCGCACAGAACCTAGCCGTCGATCTTGCGGGCGCCCAACTCACTCTGCAGTAGCTCGAGGGCGACTTCCTCCGGATCGCGGCGCGGCGCGGCGTCCTCGTCGTCGCGGCCGACCTCGGCGATCATGCTGTCCTCTTCGGCCCGCTGACGATCGACCGGGTCGGGCTCGGGTTCCGGCGGCAGCGGCCGCTGCGCCTCCTGCACGGGCTGACCGACACCGACTTCGCAGCGCACCTTCCAGTTGACACCCAGCGCGTCCTTCAGCGCGTCGCGGATCACGTCGGCGTTGCGCTGTTCGCACAGCCGCTTGGCCAGCGGCGCCGACTCGTGGCCGAGGATCAGCGTGTTGTCCTCGACCGCACGCACAATCGCACCGGCCAGCATGACCTCGGTGGTGCGGCTGCGCTGACGAACCTTCTCCCGCACCGTCGTCCACATCGTGCGAACCGCGGCCGCACCGGGCTCGCCCGCAGTGGCGGCAGCCGGCGCCGCGGCGGGTTCGGTGGCCGGTGGCGGCGGTGTGGCTTCCGGCACCGGGTCCGGCTTGGCGACGGGTTCGGGGCGCGCAACGGGTTCCGGCGGCGCGATCGGCTCCGGCCGGGCAATCGGTTCAGGCGCGGGCCGCGGCGCCGGGGGCTCGGGTGCCGTCGGCGCGGGCGGCGCGGGCGCGGGGGCGGCCGCCGCTGCCGGAGCCTGCTGCGTCTTGCGGACAAACTGCCGAGCCGGCGCCGCGGCCGGCGCGCCGGAACTCATGGCGGCCTCCCCGGCCGGGATCGAGATCTCCATTCGGGTCTCGATGCGTTCGATGCGCTGCAGCAGCGCCGATTCGGTATCGCTCGCCGACGGCAGCAGCAGCCGCGCGCACACCACCTCCAGCAGCAGCCGCGGCGCGGTCGCGCCGCGCATCTCTCCCAGCCCGGCGTGCACCACCTCGGCGTAGCGGGTCAAAGACGCAGGCCCGATCTTGGCGGCCTGCTCACGCATCCGCTCCAGCACGTCGTCGGGCGCATCGACGACCCCGCGGGTGACGGCGTCCGGAACTGCTTGCAGCACAATCAAATCGCGGAACCGCTCGAGCAGGTCGGTAGCGAAGCGGCGCGGGTCGTGGCCGGCGTCGATCACCGACTCCACCGCACCGAACAGCGCCGCCGAATCTCCGGCGGCCAACGCGTCCACCGCGTCGTCGATCAGAGCCACATCGGTAGCGCCCAGCAGGGCCAGCGCCCGCTGATAGTGCACGCGATTGCCCTCGGCACCGGCGAGCAGCTGATCCAGGACACTCAACGTGTCGCGGGGCGAACCGCCGCCGGCCCTAATCACCAGGGGGTATACCGCGTCGTCGACGGCGACGCTCTCCGAGGCGATGATCTTCTCGATCAGCGAGCGCATGGTCTTGGGCGCCAGCAGCCGGAATGGGTAGTGGTGGGTGCGTGACCGGATCGTCGGCAGCACCTTCTCGGGCTCCGTCGTCGCGAACACGAAGATGAGATGCTCGGGCGGCTCCTCAACGATCTTGAGCAGCGCGTTGAAGCCCGCGGTGGTGACCATGTGTGCTTCGTCGACGATGAAGATGCGGTAGCGCGACTGCGCGGGTGCGTAGAACGCTCGGTCCCGCAGTTCGCGGGTGTCGTCCACACCGCCGTGGCTGGCGGCGTCGAGTTCAACGACGTCGACCGAGCCGGGACCGTTCGGGGCCAGC
The DNA here is from genome assembly GCF_019456675.1 of Mycolicibacterium pallens. Classification (NCBI taxonomy): domain Bacteria; kingdom Bacillati; phylum Actinomycetota; class Actinomycetes; order Mycobacteriales; family Mycobacteriaceae; genus Mycobacterium; species Mycolicibacterium pallens. The sequence goes on from NZ_CP080333.1 coordinate 5,528,215, forward strand.
GCCACGCATGAGTCGCACACCCCGCATGGCGTCGGTGTGGGGCCCTGCTCACAGTTCAGCGAGCGGGCCAGGATCCGGGCCGAGGACGTCTTGCCGCACCCGCGCGGCCCGGAGAACAGGTAGGCGTGGTTGATCTTGTGCGCCGACAGCGCGGTCGACAGCGGTTCGGTGACGTGCTCCTGCCCCACCACCTCGGCGAAGGTTGCCGGCCGGTACTTGCGGTAGAGCGCCACGGGAGAAGGCTACCGACCGTCGGTGACAGCCGCGGACCCCAGCAGCGACTCGGTGGCCGCGAGCAGCGCGCACGTGGCCAATCCGTCGACCGCATCGGTCAAATCCGGCTCCGGCGTGAACGTCGGAGCGATCCGAATGTTCTTGTCTTCCGGATCTTTTCGATACGGGAACGTCGCACCCGCTTCGGTGACCGCGATGCCGGCATCCTTGGCCAGCGCGACGGTGCGCTTGGCGGTACCCGGGAGCACGTCCAAGCTGATGAAGTAGCCGCCCTTGGGGTCGGTCCAGGAGGCGATCTTGGAGTCGGTGAGGCGGTTGTCCAGGATGTCCAACGCCAGCGCGAACTTCGGAGCGGCCAGCTGCTGGTGGCGACGCATCTGCAACCGCACCCCGTCGGCGTCCTTGAGGAACAGCTGATGCCGCAACTGGTTGATCTTGTCGGGGCCGATCGACTTCTTACCGGTGTGCTGTAGGAACCAGGCGATGTTGCCTAGCGATCCGCCGAAGAAGCTGACGCCCGCACCCGCGAAGGTGATCTTCGAGGTCGACGCGAACACGAACGGACGGTGCGGGTTGCCGGCCTGCTCGGCCAGCCCCAGCACGTCGACCTGGCGGGGAAAGTCGTGGGTCAGTGTGTGCACGGCGTAGGCGTTGTCCCAGAACAGTCGGAAATCTGGTGCGGCCGTGCGCATTTGGACCAGCCGCCGGACGACCTCCCAGGCGTAGGTGACGCCGGTCGGGTTGGAGAACACCGGCACGTTCCACATGCCCTTGATCGCCGGGTCGGCCGCCACCAGTTCCTCGATGAGGTCGACGTCCGGACCATCCTCGTTGATCGGCACGGTGATCATCTCGATGCCGAAGCTCTCCGTGAGGCTGAAGTGCCGGTCGTATCCGGGCGCCGGGCAGAGGAACTTGATGCCGGCCCCGCTGAGCTTGTCCTCGATCCACGGCCGCGGCGAGTCGACGCCGCCGTGCAGCAACGAGAAGACGAGCGCGTCCTGCATCAGCTCCAGACTGGAGTTGTTGCGGGCGATCAAGTTGGGCACCGGAATACCCAGCAGCTCACCGAAGATCGCCCGCAGACCCGGCAAACCGTGCGGCCCACCGTAGTTGCGGGTGTCGGTGCCTTCTTCATCGAGATACTGATCGCCCGGCAGGCTCAACAACGCGTTCGACAGATCGAGCTGCTGACTGGACGGGTTGCCGCGAGTCAGATTCAGCGACAGCTTCTTAGCCTGCAGGTCGGCGTAGTTCTGCCGCTGCAATTCATGCTGGGCTTGCAACTCATCGGGGCCCAGGGAGTGGAACGACACCATGCGCCTTTCAAGAGGGGGACCCCGCGCACCCGCCAGAGCCCATTGACCCTTGCTGCCTTCCGGCCCTGGGGGAGTTCACAGGATAGACGCCGCGCGGGGTCCGTTGCGAGTGTAATACCCGCCGGGAGGTCCCCCGCCGCCGAGGCGGTAAGACAAGGTGAGCCGGGCAGCCGGGGCAAGGCACTCCTCAAGTCCGCTACCATTGCCGACGGAGGATTCGCCTAGTGGCCTATGGCGCTCGCCTGGAACGCGGGTTGGGTTAACAGCCCTCAGGGGTTCAAATCCCCTATCCTCCGCACCTGATCCGGGGTGCGATCGGGGGGTCACAGCGCCTGGTCGCACCCCGGATTTTCACTGTGTAGGGAGACGACATGGGGCGGAGCGGCATGGGGCGAGTCACCGCAACGGCACTTCATCTGGTGCTGTGGGTACTGGCCGGCGCTCTGTACTTCCTGTTCGTGCTCCCCCGCTGGTGGGAGCTGATGGGCGACACCACCCACACATTGGGCACGGTCCTGCGCATCGTCACCGGCGTTCTCATCGCGCTCACCGCGCTACCGGTGCTGCTCACCCTGTTGCGCAGCCGCAAGCCGGAATACAACACCCCGCAACTCGCGCTGCGGTTGCGGCTGTGGTCGGTGGTGCTGCACGTGCTGGCCGGTGTGCTGATCGTCGGCACGGCGGTCGCCGAGATCTGGGTCAGCCTCGACAAGGGTGGCCCGTGGTTGTTCGGCGTGTACGGCGCTGCCGCGGCGATCGCAATGCTCGCGCTGCTCGCCTTCCAGCTGGCGTACACCGCCGAGTTGCCGCCCAAGCCGGCGAAGCCCAAGAAAGAGAAGAAGGCGAAGAAGAAGCGCGGCGAGACGGCCGACGAGGCTGAGGAAACCACAGCGGCCGACGACGCCGACGACGCCGAACCCGAAGCCGAAGCCGAAGCCGAAGCCGAGCCGGAGGCTGACGCCGCACCGGAGGCTGAAGCCGAACCGGAGCCCGAACCGGCCGGCGCCCTGCGCAACAAGCGCCCGACCGGCAAGACGAACCATCGTCTGCGCCGACGCAATCGCACTAACGTCGCCGTCGACGAGTAAAAAACCCTGAGTTCACCTAAACAACCGCCTGAACTGCGCAGCCACCCCTATGCTGAGCGAGTGCCCAACACTTCTCCCTATCGGGTCGTCCAGTGGACGACCGGCAATGTAGGAAAGAGCTCCGTCCAGGCGATCACCGCCAACCCCACTCTCGAACTCGTCGGCTGTTACGCGTGGTCCGCGGACAAGTCCGGCCGCGACGTCGGCGAGCTGGTCGGCGTTGAACCACTGGGGGTCACCGCAACCAACGACATCGACGCCCTGCTGGCGCTCAAGCCGGACTGCGTGGTCTACAACCCGATGTGGATCGACGTCGACGAACTCGTCCGGATCCTGTCGGCCGGTGTCAACGTCGTCGCTTCGGCCTCATTCATCACCGGGCACAACCTCGGCGAGGGCCGTGCCCGCATCGAGGAAGCGTGCAAGGCCGGCGGGTCCACGATGTTCGGCTCCGGGGTGAGCCCGGGTTTTGCCGAACTGCTGGCGATTGTCGCCGCCACCGCCTGCGATCGCGTCGACAAAGTCACGATCGCCGAGTCCGCCGACACCACGCTCTACGACTCCCCCGAAACCGAGCGTCCGGTGGGATTCGACATGCGGATTGACGATCCCGAACTCCAGCCGATGGCCGCCAAGGGCACTGCCGTGTTCGCCGAAGCCGTGCAACTGGTCGCCGATTCCCTGGGTGTCGAGCTGGACGAGATCAAATGCGTGTCCGAGTACGCCCAGACCACCGAGGACCTGCCGATGGCGTCGTGGACCATCAAGGCCGGCCACGTGGCCGGGGTCTACGCCAGCTGGCAGGGCATCGTCGACGGGAAGACCGTCATCGACATCAACGTGCGATGGAAAAAGGGCACCACGCTCGAGCCGGACTGGCAGCTCGACGCCGACGGCTGGAAGATCACCATCGACGGACGGCCGACCGTCAACATGCAGGTCGGCTTCCTGCCGCCGATGGACATGATCGAGAACGCGAAGTCACTCGAAGACTTTTTCGTTCTCGGCCACATCATGACGGCGTTGCCGCCGATTCACGCGATCCCCGCCGTCGTCGCCGCGCCGCCAGGCATCGCGACTTACAACGATCTGCCGCTGCCGAAGGCTCGGGGTGTGGTGCCGAGGAGCTAGCGGCGCCTAGATGCAGGCGCCGCCGCTCACGAATCCGAACGGACCGGTGGCCTGAATGCAGGCTTGCGGTGGCCCGTAGTAGGCGGGACCGTAGTACGGGCCACGCCAGTCGCCGCGGTCGTTGTCGTCCCAGTTCCAGCCGTCGTGGCCGTGGCCATGACCATGGCCCGGGTCCGCGAAGGCCATCCCGGCGCCGGCGCCGAGGCCTGCGAGTCCAAGGCCCGCGGAAAGTGCCGCTACTGCTGCGAGCTTCTTCAGTGTCATCGTGTTAATCCCTTACGACCTCAAACGCCCCGACCTCGTCACACGCGTCTTGCAACACAGCAGATTTTAGTCGAATTCCCAGACACGCCAACAACTTAGGGGCGAGCGCACGGCCCGCATTTGCTCGCGCACCACGAATCGCCGAGGCGGCCCGCCAACCGGTGAGGTAGGCGGGCCGCATCGATCGTTGCTAGGGAACCGGGGTGAACTTGGTCGGATCGGCCGTCGGCAGCGTCAAGTTGATGTTGGAGATGTTGATGACGCCGAACGCGGTGAATCTCTCGTACGCGGTGGCCGAGCTGGTGATCTGCAGCGTCAGATCGTCGCCCGCATCAGCCGCGGTGTAGACGATGTTCTCCATGTTGATGGTCGCGGTGTGCGTCCGCCCATCCATCGTCACCGCCACCGGCGTGACCAGATTGCCCACGACGAGGCCCGTCTTGTTGTCGACCAGCTGCGCGTAGACGAAGCGGCTGGTGCCCAGGCCTTGATAGTCGAAACTCACGGTCGGTGCGCCCAGGTACGTCGTGCCGAGCTGGGTCGGAACGGCGACGTTGATCGCGTTGCTCGCCTTGGATGCCAAGCCCAGCGAATAAGGAATGGCGGCCTGCGGCGCGGGACCGGAACCTCCAATGATCGGCACGATGCCCAACGTTCCGCCCGAGGCTCCGGTGACCGCCTGATCCGGCGTTCCGAACAAGGCACTGCCCGCCGTCGGCAGATCATCCGACTTGTACCAATTTCCGTTCTGATCGGTGAACTGGAAGTTGGGGATATTCGGAGTTCCGCTGGTGTTCTCGTCCCTCACGTAGTAATTCAGCCAGGCGAAGGTCGAATCGAGGTTGGGGTTGACGTCGCCGTCGTTGGTCAGGCACACGCCGTGGCCTCCGCAGAACCAGATCATCTTCACCGGCGTCCCATACGGGTTCGCGATGATGGTCTGCGCGTTGTCGATCGCCTGCTGCAAGGTGAACAACACATCGACGGTGCCCTGAATCAGCAGGGTCGGTGCCTTCAGCTGGTTCAGCAGCGAAGTGGGACCGCTGCTGGCCAACAATGCCTGTGCACTGTTGCTCAGCACCCCGAACAGGTCACCGGTGATGATGCCCTCGTAGATCAAGTTGTTGATCCGGGCCTTCGACAGGACCAACGACAGCAGCAGCAAGGACGCGTAAGCGGTCTTGAACGAGCCGTCGGGGTAGAGCGAATTGTTCAGCGAGTTCCACGAAATGCCAGGAACGATCGCGTCGATCCGTGGGTCGGTGGCCGCACTGGTGAGCTGGATTCCGCCGCCGTAGGAGCCGCCGACCATCCCCACCCAGGGATCGGTCGGATCACTAACGCTTACTTTCGAATTGGCAAGTCCAGCAACCCAATCCAGCATGGACGACACGTCGCGCGCCTCGAAGAACGGGCTGTCGAGCTGCAGGATGCCACCGGAGGCGAACTCGCCGCGCGGATCCCACGTGACCACGTTGTAGTCGGCGCGAAGCAGGGAGACACCCGGCGTCAGTCCGCCGATGCCGTACTGCGTGTACGGATCGGTCTGGCCTGCGGTCGCCAGACCGGGACCATCGAGAATCGTTGGCGCCGTGTCTGATCCGGTGAGCCCGAGCTTCGGGAACCAGTTGACGCTGATCAGCGCGCCGTCGAAGGACGGCATCTTGTAGGTGTAGGCCACCGGGTCGGTGGCAGGCAGCACATCCGTCGAGTTGAACGTGGCCACCTGCGAGTAGCCGATGATCGGCGCCAGCAGGTCGCCGAGGACCGGGGTCTGGTGCAGAACGACGATCACCTGGCCGGCGAGGCCGCCGAGCAGAGGGATGCTCTCCACGATCTGGTCGAACTGCGTCTTCTGCGCCACCAGGATCTTGAACTGCTCGTTGACCGCGCCGCTGAGCGCCGACTGGTCGGGCAGATAGCTGAAGTTGCCCGCCACGTAGTTGGAGTCGTCGGTCGCGGAGAACGTGATCTTGCCGCCCAGGCTGGGACCGCTGATCAGCGTGTAGGTGAGCCCGGACGCACCAGTGGCGTTGGTGGTGCCGTCGATGATGCCGTCGTTGATGACGAGAACCGGGTTGATCGTGATCGGGTTACTGGCCAACGCCGACGCAGACGACCGGCGCTGCAACGCCGCGTAGGCGAGAGTCAGTGGCGAGTCGACCGGCAGGGTCGGCAGTCCGCCGGAGAACGGGTCGAGCGCACCGTGCAGTGCGGTGGTGAGCATCCCCGAGATCGCCGTCGGCGAGGGCAGCGCAGGCAGCCTGGGCGCGAGCGACGCGACCGGAGTCACCGACGCGGCAGTCGAACTCGCTGACGGCGAGACCACACCTGGGGTGCTGCTCGACGGCGCACCCGAGGATCCCGAGCTGTTTGCCGCCGTGTCAGAGGAACTCGTCGTCTGTGCGGAGACCGACGAGTCGGCGAGCGACTGTCCGGTCCCCGCCTTGGAGTGCTTCGATCCGGTCTTGGCGCCACCGGTGCTGACCACCTGTCCCGAGCCGGCCGCCGTCCGCTTGGAGGTCCCGGTGGTTCCGGTCGCCGACTTCGATCCCGTTCCCGACGAACCGGAAGCCCCGCTCGAAGAACTCGAATTCGACCCTGCACCCGACGATCCCGTAGTCCCATCCGCCCATGCGACGCCGTATCCCGTGGAGAACAACGCGGCGCCCACTCCGAGGGCCACCGCCAATCCGCCAACCCGACCGACAAACCTCGAAGCACCCATGACTTTCCAACCTCCCGACCAACGGCGAAAGCGCCTCAGCGGAGGGTAAGCCCGCAGCCGCGTACGGGTTCGCGAAACGCCGAAAGTGTCAGCAACTAATTTGCTGAGTTGACAAAATTAGCCGAGTCGCGTTGAGCGCCAACGAATCAGGCGTAATCGAAATGCGTCGCGCCCATGCCATCGGGCGTGGTGTAGTCGAGGTAAACCGGACCGTGCTGGTACGGGACGTACCCCGTGTTGATGAGTCCACTGGTGATCACCGTCGGCGCGTTATACGAGGTGACCGTGTAGGTGTACAGCAGCACCCCGTCGGGGGTGTACACCGAGATCCGGGTTCCCACCGGCACGCTGGTCTTGCCGCCGATCATGGAGGACAGGATCGTTCCGTACACACCACCGGAATCGATGATCGCGCCGACGTTCGTCGTCGTGTTGTTGCCCACCTTCACGGTCAGGTAAGCATCGGGTGCGCCGGCGACCGAGGTGCGGCTCGGCAGCGGATTGGGTCCGAAGACCATCACACCCGCGATGCCGAGGAACAGGCTCTGGTAGAGGAACACACCCTGGCTGAGGTCACCGGGCAGCGCGGTGGTCGGGATGCTCGGGCCGGGGCCGGCGGCGTTGGCACCGATTCCGAGGACCCCGGAGGCACCGCCGAGCTGCTGGAAGAACGCCAGCGCCTTCGCGGCGTCGGCGGTGTCCACGATGGCGACGTCGGTGGGTTCGGTGACGATGCCGTTGCCGAAGTCGACGGTGGTCTTGTAGCTCGTGTAGCTGTAGGTCAGGCCGCCGCTGTAGCCGCTCGTCCCGGTACTGGTCGGTGACCCCAGCGGCGCGGCGTCGCCCACCGAGGCTCTTGTGACCACTAGTCCCGACGAACCCGTGTCGACGAGCACGGGCGTGCTGGGTCCGCCGTTGATCGACACGTAGACGATCGGTTCCGTGGTGGCCCGCATCGTCACCGGGACCAACGCGTACACCCGGCTGTTGAGCGCAGCTGTGCTGACCGCGTTCTGAACGGGCGTGATGCCGCCGGTTCCCTCCAGGGCGCCGACCAGCGGGAGCAGCATGCCGGTGCTGTTGAGGGCGGTGGTGGCCAGTGTCGGCAGCAACAGCACGCCGAGCAGGCCCACGCCGGTCAGTTCGTGCACGATCGGAATGCCGGACGTCCTCGCGTACAGCGACTGGGCCGGGGTGATCGAGGTTTCCCAGGTGTTCAGCGCCAACGCGGCCTGCGTGAGCAGCACCTGCGGAACGATCGCCACCAGGCCGGCGGGGATATTGCCGCTGCCCCACGTCTGCTGCTGCAACTCCGACTGAGCGAGCGCGATCTGCTGCTGAGCCAGGCTCGCTGCGACACTCGCCACCACCGGCGGCGTTGCGGGCAACCACGAAACGTTGCTGGGCGTCGAGTTGGCGGCGGTGGGCGAACTAGTGGCGGCTGCGGTCGTCACGGTGGACGCAGCCTGCACGCGGGCCGAGTGGCCGGTCGTCGACGGGGTGGTCGCGGCGGCAGCGGTGGTCGTGGCGGTGGTCGTGGCCGTCGCGGTGGCGTCGGTATCGACGGCGGCCGCAGCGACCGCAGTGTTGCTCGCCGCCGCGGACGACGCCTTGCGCGAGCTGACGTTGCCGCCCGACGAGGTCGCGGAGCTCGTGCGCGCTGAGTGTGCGACGGCCTTCTTGGTCGTGGTCGACTCGGTGCCGTTCGACGACGTCGAGCCGCTTTCAGAGCTGCTCGCCGAGGTCTTAGCCGCACCCGACCCAGCGCCGGTGTCCGCGTAGGCGACGGCTGATCCGCTGGCCAGCGCGGCACCGAGACCCAACGTCACGGCACCGGCGCCCAGCCACGCGTACGGCTGGCGGCGCCCCCGCCGGGCGCGGTGAGCGCCTCGTCCGCTGTGGCTGTGGCTCATGGTTCCCCCTGTACTCCGACCGCATCGCCAAGCTGAGATTTTCCTAAGCGAGTTTGCTGAGTGTCTACCACAACAAGCTGTGACGGCAAGAGCCAACCCGCACGGCAATGTCGTGCGGCTTTCGCGTGTTGCTGGTTCATTGAGCGTTCACGCCCGACATTTCGAGGGATTGTCGAGCGTCAACGCTCGATCAACGCGCGTTACTGGGCGAATTGCAGCGTGATCATCGCGTCAGCGGCGATGACTTGTCCGGGAGCCGGTATCTGCGTAGCGATCTGATGGGTCCGGTAGGGCGAGTTCGGCAGGTCAGGGGCCTTGGAGAGAACACCCGTCCAGCCCAGCGTCCGAAGGGCCGGATCGGCGTCAGACCAGTACATCCCCCGCAGATCGGGCATGACAATGGTGGCGGGCGGATGCGCTGTCACGGTTCTGGTCGGCGCCGCCGAACTGGTGGTCGCCGAGTCACGCGCGGCAACCGGCCGGCCGCCCGACGAGCACGCCCCGACGAAGCAGACCGTCGAAACCACAATCAGCAGTAGCGGTTTCACGTCTTGGGGTTACCGTGTTCGTCCCAGTGCTCCGCCACCTTCTTGCTCGGCTGCACGCGCGGCGGTTCGCCCGGCATCTTCGGATAGTTCGGCGGGTAGGGCAGGTCGCCGAGACCGCGCTCCTCATCAGCGGCGGCCATCTCCAACAGTGAATCAATTGGGTGCGCAACCGAATCCATCTCGGCCATCGGGTCACCGCGTTTGGCGATCAGAGCCGGAACGGTGGCGATCGTGAAGTCGTCGGGGTCGGCGTCGCCCAACTCCTCCCACGTCACCGGCGTCGAGACGGTGGCGATGGCTGTCGCGCGCACGGAGTACGCGCTGGCAAAGGTCCGGTCACGGGCGTTCTGGTTGTAGTCGATGAAGACGCGCTGGCCGCGCTCCTCCTTCCACCATGAGGTGGTCACCAGATCCGGCGCCCGACGTTCGAGTTCGCGGGCCAGCGCAATACCGGCGCGGCGGACCGCGATGAAATCCCAGTCCGGCCGGATCCGCACGAACACGTGCACGCCCCGTCCGCCGGACGTCTTCGGGTAGCCGACCAGCCCCAGTTCATCGAGTACCGGCTTGAGATAGTCGACCGCGATGGTGCGCGCCTCGGCGAAGCCGGTGCCCGGCTGGGGGTCGAGATCCACCCGCAACTCGTCGGGATGATCGGTGTCCGGGCAGCGAACCTGCCACGGATGCAAGGTAATTGTGCCCATCTGCGCGGCCCACACGATCGCCGACGGATGGGTCACCTTCAGTGCGTCCGCGGTGCGCCCCGAGGGGAATGTCACCCGGCAGGTCTCCAGATAGTCGGGATGCTTTTCGGGCACCCGCTTCTGGTAGATCTCCTCACCCTCGATGCCGTCCGGGAAACGCTGCAGGTGGGTCGGGCGGTCGCGCAGAGCGGTCAACATGGGTCCGCTCGCGACGGTTCGGTAGTACTCGACGAGCTTTCCCTTGGTGCCGTTCGCGCCCAGTTTGGGGAAGTACACCTTGTCCGGGTTGGTGAGCCGGACGGCGACACCGTCGACGTCAACTTCTTCAGCCTTGGCTGCCACCCTTCCGAAGCTACCGCCCCAGACACGTAAGAATGAACCGATGCAGCTGCCCGTGAATCCCCCGGTGTCGCCGATGCTCGCCAAATCGGTGCGAACCATCCCGCCCGACGCGTCGTACGAGCCGAAATGGGATGGCTTCCGGTCGGTGTGCTTCCGCGACGGTGATGAGGTCGTATTGGGCAGCCGCAACGAGAAGCCGATGACGCGCTACTTCCCGGAGTTGGTCAGCGCAGCCCTTGCCGAGTTGCCCGAGCGCTGCGTGATCGACGGTGAGATCGTCATCGCGACGGACTCAGGGTTGGACTTCGAGGCGCTGCAGCAGCGGATCCACCCCGCGGATTCGCGGGTTCGGATGCTCGCCGAGAAGACGCCTGCGGCGTTTGTCGCGTTCGATCTGCTCGCGTTGGGCGACGACGATTACACCGGGCGGCCGTTCAGCGAGCGGCGTGCCGCGCTGGTGGAGGCGTTGGCCGACGTCGGGCCGTCATTTCATGTCACCCCCGCCACCACCGATCCGGAGACGGCGCAGCGGTGGTTCTCCGAATTCGAGGGAGCCGGTCTCGACGGCGTGATCGCCAAACCGTTGACAGTCACCTATCAGCCCGACAAGCGGGTGATGTTCAAGATCAAGCACGAGCGGACGGCCGACTGCGTGGTCGCCGGTTACCGCGTACACAAGTCGAGCGACGATGCGATCGGGTCGCTGCTGCTGGGCCTCTACTCCGAAGACGGAGCGCTGGCGTCGGTGGGCGTCATCGGCGCCTTCCCGATGGCCGAGCGGCGACGTCTCTTCACCGAATTGCAGCCCCTGGTAACAGAATTCGAGAATCATCCGTGGAACTGGGCCGCCCTCGAGGCCGGCGAACGCACACCGCAGAAGAACGCCGGATCGCGATGGAACGCCGGCAAAGACCTGTCATTCGTCCCGCTGCGACCCGAGCGGGTCGTCGAGGTGCGCTACGACCACATGGAGGGCGCGCGGTTTCGGCACACCGCCCAATTCAATCGCTGGCGACCCGATCGTGACCCTCGCTCCTGCACGTACGAGCAACTCGAACAGCCAGTGACGTTCAGCCTCAGCGAGATCGTGCCCGGGCTGGGCTAGGCGTTCAGTGCCGCGATAGCGGCTTTGAGCTTGTCGGCAACTTCTTGGGCGACCGGCTGCAGGTCCGCCTCTTCGGTCACGTCGACGAGTAACTGGGGGTCCATAGCCTCCACGAGGGTGCTGCCGGAATCGTCGGGGTCACTGCGCACCACGACATTGCACGGCAGCAGCAGGCCTATCTGTCGCTCCACCGAGAGCGCCCGGTGCGCCAGAGGCGGGTTGCAGGCGCCGAGGATCAGGTAGTTCTCCATGTCCTGGTCCAGCTTGTTCTTCATCGTCGCCTTGACATCGATCTCGGTGAGGACACCGAAACCCTGGTCGGCCAATGCCTTTCGCGTGCGCGCAACGGCATCGTCGAACGGCAGTCGAAGACTGGTCGCCAGCGCGATACTCATGATGACTCCTGTGTCGTCGGGGGCTATGCGAGCGCGAGGAACAGCTTTTCCAGCTCCGCCTCGGTCATGGGCTTGTCGGCGCCGGATCCCTCGCCGGCGACGCATTCACGCAATCCGGTGGCGACGATCTTGAAGCCGGCCCGGTCGAGCGCGCGGGAGACGGCCGCCAGCTGGGTGACGACGTCCTTGCACTCGCGTCCCTGCTCGATCATCGAGATGACGCCGGCCAGTTGGCCTTGGGCCCGACGCAGTCGGTTGAGCACCGCATCGATGGCATCTTGGTCGCCGACCATGGTCGTGTCCCTTCATTTCCGTTTGCTTGGCCCATAGTACCCGCGGGGGTATCGCCGGTAGGCACAACCGCCGCCGCAGCGCCGGCATTCCCGAGTCGCGCCGCCGTTTCGCTTCATACCACCACGGGTATAGTCACCAGTCGGGAATATATACCCCCTAGGGTATGTAGGACTGTGTAACGGGCCGCCGGAGCCGACGGCCGAGATGCACTGAAAGGAACGTCCCATGATCTTGGAGCAGTACTACATCGAATGCCTGTCGCACGCGTCCTACCTGGTCGGCGACGAGACGACCGGCCGCGCGGTCGTGGTCGACCCACGTCGTGACATCACTGAGTATCTGGCCGACGCGCAGAAGTATGGACTCACGATCGAAGGGGTGATCAACACCCACTTCCACGCCGACTTCGTGTCCGGACACCTGGAGCTGGTCGACGCGACCGGCGCGTGGATCGGCTTCGGCGAGGCAGCGGAGACCGACTATCCCATTCGCAGACTGACCGACGGTGAGCATGTGTCACTGGGCGAGGTGGACCTCGAGATCCTCTCCACCCCGGGCCACACGTGGGAGTCGATCAGCGTGCTCGTTCGTGAGCGAGCCGGCGCCGAGCCGGTGGCCGTCCTGACCGGCGATGCACTGTTCATCGGCGATGTCGGCCGGCCCGACCTGGTGAACATCGGTGACAGCTCGACCGGCGATCTGGCACGGGCGATGTATCACACGATCCACGACAGACTCCTGCAACTGCCCGATAGCGTCAAGGTGATGCCTGCCCACGGGGCCGGATCGTCCTGCGGGAAAAACCTGTCCACAGAACTGGTTTCGACCATCGGCGAGCAGCGCGTCAGTAATCCGTCCGTGCAGCCGATGACTGAAGACGAATTCGTCGCGTTGATCACCTCGGGGCAGCCCGCGGCACCGGCGTACTTTGCGTCCGACGCCGCGATGAACAAGCGGGTGCATCCCCTGTTGCAGCCCGACCGCACCGTGCCCGAGATGACGCCTCAGCAGATCCGAGAGGCTCTCGATGCCGGCGTGCGGATCGTCGATGCACGCACCGTCGAGGATTTCGCCCTCGGGCATCTGCGCGGCTCGGTCAACGTCGGGTTCGACGGGCGCTTCGCCGAAACCGGCGGCATGGTGGCCGAAGTCGGCGAGCAGATCGCGTTGATCACCTATCCGGGTGAGGAGCAAGAGGCGGCATTGCGACTGGCGCGCATCGGCTCAGACCACTCGATCGGATATCTGAACGTGGGTCGCGACGGGAAGTTCCCCACCGAACTTGCCGACCTGGTGCGGACCGCACCCCGCACCACCGTCACCGAGTTGGATGAACTGCTGGCCGACGACGCGGTGACGCTGATCGACATCCGCAACCCCGGTGAACGCGAGGGTGGTGCGATCCCCAACTCACTGCACATCCCGCTCGCCCAGTTGCGCCTTCGTGTCGATGAGATCCCCACCGACAAGCCGATCGTCGTGCACTGCGCCGGTGGCTGGCGCTCCAGCGTCGCCGCCTCACTGTTGCGCGCCAACGGTATTCAGCACGTGTCCGACCTTCTGGGTGGCTACAACCAGTGGGCCGACGTCCACGCGTCGGTGTGACCGCGGCGCAGACCGGAACTCGTCATGGCAGTCACGATAGGCCTTGCCCTCGGTGCGCTGATCGGCCTGCTGTTGGGCTTGCTAGGGGCCGGCGGCTCCATCCTCGCCGTGCCGGCGCTGGTGTACGGCTTGGGCCTGGAAGTGCAGCAAGCGATTCCGATTTCGTTGATCGTCGTCGCCTCGGCATCAGCGGTCGGCGTGTTGCCGAAAATCCGAGCGGGCCAAGTCCGGTGGCGAATGGCCGCGATCTTCGCGGCGGCTGGAATCCCGGCAGCGGTTGTCGGCAGCGCGATCAGTCGTCATCTACCCCAACCGGTGGTTCTGGCTGGATTCGCGGTGGTGATGGTGGTCGCCGGCATCCGCATGCTGGCTGATCGGGGCGCCACCGGCACGGCGTGCAAAATCGAAGCCGGTCGGGTCAATTGGCGTCGCTGCGCGCCGAGGTCCATCGGGGCCGGACTGCTGGTAGGTCTGCTCACGGGGCTGTTCGGCGTCGGCGGCGGGTTTCTCATCGTCCCGGCACTGGTAGTGATGCTCGGCGTCGAAATGTCGGCCGCCATCGGTACCTCGTTGGTGATCATCATCGCCAACTCCGCGGCCGGCATTGTGTCGCACCTCCAGTCGATCAGCATCGACTGGCGGGTCACGGCAGCATTCGTCGCAGCTGCGATGGTCACGTCGTTGACCGCGGGCCACTTCGGCACCAAGACCGACACCACGCGCCTGCAGCGCTGGTTCGCCTATCTGGTGTTGGCCGTTGCCGGCTACGTGCTGATCGACACCTTCGTCGTCGGCTGAGCCCCGGCCGCTAGTCGAGCGAGCCGGGCGGGCGGGACACGCACTGCGCCGAGTACAACTCGACACCGAGCTTGTTCATCAGCTCCAACTGCGTTTCGAGGTAGTCGATGTGGTGCTCTTCGTCGGCGACGATGTCCTCGAAGAGGTTCGCGGTCGTGGAGTCCTGCTTCTCACGGCACAGCACGATGGCCGGCTTCAGCCGGTTGACCACCTCGTACTCGAGGGCCAGGTCGCTTTCGAACTGTTCGCGGATGGTCTGCCCGATGTTCAGGGTGCCGATCCGCTGGTAGTTGGGCAGCCCGTCGAGGATGAGGATTCGATCGGTGACGCGTTCGGCGTGGCGCATCTCGTCGAACGACTCGTCCCGGGTGTGCTTGGCCAGCTCGGTGAAGCCCCAGTTGTCCTGCATCTTGGAGTGCAGGAAGTACTGATTGATGGCGGTCAGTTCGCTCGTCAGCTGCTGATTCAGGAGTGTCAGAATCTCGCTGTCGCCTTGCATGAATTTCCCCTGTCATCGCACTGAGGCCACAATTCGCGGGCCGCAGAATTGGGCTGGTCTACTCACTACCGCGTGAGGTGAATCTAGTACAGAACCACCGAGCGCGTGCCGCTTCTGCGACTAGATCGGTGTTGGCGCGCTTGCACATTGGCACAATCATCACCGGGTCAGCAAGGTAGTGAAGGCTTGGCTGGGTTCAATGTCGATACCGTCAGTCTTGGCGTGATTCTTGCGATGAAATAACTGGTGTCGCGGCACGTCGACCAAAAGTTTATTTCCGCCAGCGGATGTTTTCGATTTCGGGCTTGGGCCTATTCGCCGGGCGGCCGGGGCCTCGTAACAGTGGAGCAAGCCAGCTAGTTAGCTTAGGGTAAGCTAACTAGCCATCTGATCCGCGACCAGAGGACACCACTATGGGACGAGGCTTCCAGGGCGCCATGTTGCGCGGATTTGGAGGACGCGACCATCTCGCGACCGTCGAGCAGACCGAGCACATCGCCCCGCACTGCGTCCGGATCACCATGTCCTCACCGACCGTGTTCGACGACGTCGACGCCGGGCCGACAACGTGGCTGCGGTTCTGGTTTCCCGACCCGGCCGGGGGAAGTACCGAGTTCCAACGGGCCTACACGCTCGTCTGGGCGGACCCCGACTCCGGCCGGTTCGCCATCGACGTCGTGCTGCACGAGCCGGCCGGGCCGGCCTCGGCGTGGGCCTCGACTGCCCAGCCGGGCATGACCATCCCGGCGGTGTCACTGGGGTCGTCGCCCTTCACCGTGCCCGACGAACTCCCGGCCGGCTTCCTGCTCATCGGCGACTCCGCCTCGATCCCGGCGATCAACTCCATCATCGCGGTGCTGCCACCCGATGTGGACGTCGAGGTGTACCTCGAACGCCATTGCGACTCAGACGAACTCATCCCGATCACGCAGCATCCGCGGCGCCGGCTGCACTGGGTGATTCGAGCCGATGAGACCTCGCTGGCCGCCGCCATCGAGGACCGGGACTGGTCCAACTGGTCGGCGTGGGCCGGTCCGGAGGCCGCCGCGCTCAAGCACCTCCGCAAGCGCCTGAAGGACACCTTCGGGTTCCCCAAGACGGAGTTGAAAGCCCAGGCGTATTGGACGCAGGGTCGCGAGATGGGCAGCACACGTGACGACGTCACGGCGCCGACGGCCGCACAGAACCCACTACCCACACCGGCGTCGCCCACCCCAACCAGAGGCACATGGCGCTCGCAGGCAGGCAAAAGCCTTCTCGCGCCGGTCAAATCGCAGCTGGTTGCGGCCGGTGTGCTGCAGGCATTGCTCACCCTGCTGCAACTCGCACCCTTCGTGGTTCTGGTCGAGCTGGCTCAGCAGTTGCTCAGCGGCGCCGATCAATCCCGGGTGTGGAACACGGTGACGGTGTTCGTGGTCCTGCTGGGCACCGGCACCACATTGGGCGCGGCTCTGGTGCTGTGGTTACACGTGGTCGACATGCGGTTCAGCGCCGCGGTGCGCCGCCGACTGCTCGACAAATTGGCACGAATACCGTTGGGCTGGTTCACCGATCGCGGATCGGGTTCAGTGAAGAAACTGATCCAGGATGACACGCTGTCACTGCACTATCTGGTGACGCACGCGGTGTGCGATGCGGTCGCGGCGGTGGTCGCGCCGATCGCGGTGTTGATCTATCTGTTCGCGGTCGACTGGGGTATGGCGCTGATCCTGTTCCTGCCGATCCTCGTCTACATCGTCACCACCTGGACCATGGTGTATCAAAGCGGCCCCAAGATCACCGAGGCATCCCGTTGGGCCGAGCGGATGAACGGCGAATCGGCGGCGTTCCTCGAGGGGCAGCCGGTGATTCGGGTATTCGGCGGCGCGGCGGCCTCCTCCTTCCGCCGTCATCTGGACGACTACATCGCGTTCCTCAACGAGTGGCAGCGCCCGTTCATCGGCAAGAAGACGTTCATGGATCTGGTGACCCGGCCGAGCACCTTCCTGTGGCTCATCGTCACTGCGGGCACCGCGTTCGTGGTCGCAGGCTGGACGACGCCGACAGCGTTGCTGCCGTTCCTGCTGCTGGGCACCACCTTTGGCAGCCGGCTCCTCGGCATCGCCTACGGGCTGGGCGGCATCCGGGAAGGCACCCAGGCCGCCCAGCGCATCGCGGTGACGCTCGACGAGACCGAGCTGACCACCCGAGCCGAGGATGCGTCGCCGTCCCGCCGACCGGCCGGCGTGACGTTCGACGCCGTCAGCTTCGGCTATCGCCCCGGGGTGCCGGTGATTCACGACGTGACGCTGGCCCTGACGGCCGGAACGGTCACCGCTCTGGTCGGACCGTCCGGGTCGGGGAAATCGACCCTGGCGGCACTGTTGGCCCGGTTCCACGACGTCGACGCGGGCGCGATCCGGATCGACGGCCGCGATATCCGCACCATGAGCCCCGACGAGTTGTACACCCGAGTCGGGTTCGTGTTCCAGGACATTCAACTCGTGGCAGGCACCGTCCGCGACAACATCGCACTCGCCCGGCCGGAGGCTTCTCACGACGAGGTCGAGCGTGCCGCACGTAACGCACAGATCCACGACCGGATCCTGCGGCTGCCCGACGGCTACGACACCGCCATCGGGGCGGACAATCAACTCTCCGGAGGCGAGAAGCAGCGGCTCACCATCGCCCGGGCACTACTCGCCGATACCCCGGTGCTGATCCTCGACGAAGCCACGGCGTTCGCCGATCCCGAGTCGGAATACCTTGTGCAACAGGCCTTGAACTCACTGATCCGGAACCGCACCGTGCTGGTGATCGCCCACCGGCTGCACACCATCACCAGCGCCGACCAGATCGTCGTTCTCGACCACGGCCGAATCGCCGAGATCGGCACCCACCCGCGGCTGCTGGCCGCTGACGGCCGCTACCGCCGCCTGTGGGACAGCCGGCTGGCCGGCACGGCGGTCCTGACCGGCGAGGCCGCTCGATGATCCGAAATCTGATTCACCTGATTCCCGCACAGAACCGTGGGCAGCTCACCACCTACGTTGTCCTGACCACCCTTTCGGTCATGCTACGAGCCACCGGCGCGCTGCTGCTGGTACCGCTGCTCGCCGCGCTGTTCGGCCCACACCCGTCGGATGCGTGGCCCTGGGTCGCCGCCCTCACCGCCGTCACGATCGGCGGCTGGGTGATCGACATGGTTGTGGCCCGCATCGGCTTCGGCATCGGCTTCGCGCTGGCGCACACCACGGCGCACACCATGACCGGCCGGCTCACCGACGTTCCACTGCGCTGGTTCACCGCCGACAACATCGCGGTCGCGCGGCAGGCCATCGCCGCCAGCGCACCGGAACTCGTGGGCTTTGTCGCGAACTTGCTCAGCCCATTCATCGGGGCGCTGCTGCTGCCCGCTGCGATCGCCATCGGGCTGTTCTTCGTCTCCTGGCAGATCGGTGTGGCCGCCGCGATCGCACTGCCGTTCCTGCTCGGCGCCCTGACCGCGAGCCAACGGCTGGTCCGTGCCGCCGACGCCGCCGATGCCAGCGCGCACAGTGCCCTCACCGAGCGCTTGGTCGAATTCGCGCGGACTCAGCAGGCGTTGCGCGCCGGCCGTCGCGTCACCGCGGCACGTAGCCAGACCGGCGAGGCCATCGCCACCGCTCGCGGGGCGACCTTGCGGCTGTTGCTATTCCAGATTCCGGGTCAGCTGCTGTTCAGCGTGGCCAGCCAGATCGCGCTCATCCTGCTGGCGGGCACGATCACAACGTTGACGCTGCGCGGGGAGCTCGGCGCGCCCGAGGCGGTGGCGTTGGCGATCGTGATGATTCGCTTCCTCGAGCCGTTCACGGTGTTGGCCGACCTGTCGAGCGCGGTCGAGTCCTCGCGTGGCTTACTCAACCGGCTCACGACCGTCACGACCGCGCCACTGTCCGAGCAGTCCAGGCACGCTGCGCTGCCATCGGCTGAATCGTCCGCGCCCCGAATCGAATTCCGTTCCGTGGGCTTCGGCTACCAGGGTTCGATGGTGCTCAACGATCTCTCCTTCACCCTCGAGCCTGGCACCACTACGGCGATCGTCGGTCCGTCCGGCTCCGGGAAGAGCACGATCCTGTTGTTGATCGCCGGTCTGCACGCGCCCGAACGTGGCCAGATTGTCATCGACGGAATCGACGCCGCCGATATCGACCCCGATGCCCACCGCGCGTTGGTCAGTGTGGTGTTCCAGCATCCGTACCTGTTCGACGGGACGATCGCCGACAACGTCCGGGCCGGCCATCCCGGCGCCGATGACGAAGCGATCCATCGGGCGATGAGCCTGGCCCGGGTCGACGACGTCATCGACCGTCTGCCTGACGGCGCCGGATCCACGGTCGGGGAGGCAGGTGCCAAGCTGTCGGGCGGCGAGCGCCAGCGCGTCAGCATCGCTCGAGCGCTGGCCAAGCCCGCAGGCGTCCTGCTGATCGACGAAGCGACCAGCGCACTGGACACCGAGAACGAGGCATCGATCACGCAGGCAATCAACGACGATCCGCAGCCTCGGACCAGGGTCATCATCGCTCACCGGCTGGATGCCATCCGCCATGCCGATCAAGTCTTGTTCGTCGACGACGGTGCGGTGGTCGAACAGGGCAGCATCGACGAACTCATCTCGCGCGGTGGACGTTTCGCTGAGTTCTGGCGGCAGCAGGAAGACAGCGCCGGATGGCGGATCGCGGCTAACCGGACCGGCCTGCACCTCGGATGAGCCGCCGAGTGGCGGACTGGGCTAGATTGCGTCCGTGACCCGCCCAACCCCGGGCGCGGGCCGGTTCGCCCCCAGCCCGTCCGCCGACCTTCACATCGGCAATCTGCGCACCGCCGTGCTGGCGTGGCTGTTCGCCCGCTCGACGGACCGTCGTTTCCTGATCCGGGTCGAAGACCTCGATGACCGCACGCACGATGATGTCGCGCGGCGTCAGCTCGATGACCTGGCCGCCATCGGCATCACGTGGGACGACGAACCACAGTGGCAGTCCCGGCAGCGCCAGCGCTACGACGCCGTGGTCGACGGATTGGCAGAACGTGGCCTAGTGTACGAATGCTATTGCAGCAGAAAAGATATCCTCAGCGCGCCGCGGGCACCGCACGCGCCGGAAGGCGCCTACCCCGGCACCTGCCGTGAGCTTGGCGCGGTGGAGCGGGCGGCCAGACGCGAAGCGGGACGGCCACCCGCTCTGCGACTGCGCACCGATACCGGCGAATACACCGTCACCGATCTCGTACACGGCTCGTACACCGGGGTGGTCGACGATTTCGTACTCCGCCGTGGTGACGGGGTGCCCGCCTACAACCTGGCCGTCGTCGTCGATGATGCGCACTCCGGCATCGATCAGGTGGTCCGCGGCGATGACCTGCTCGCGTCCTCGCCCCGCCAGGCTTACCTGGCCGGGCTGCTCGGCTATCCGCAGCCGGTCTACGCCCATGTGCCGCTGGTGCTCAACGCCGAGGGCAAGCGGTTGGCCAAGCGCGACGGTGCCGTTACGCTGGCCGAGCTCGGCGTGCCGCGGGCATTCTCGTTGATCACCGAATCGCTGGGCTGGCCATCAGCGGACACAGCTGCACTGCTGCAGCGGTTCGACCCCGCCGAGTTACCCCGCGAGCCGTGGATGTATCAACTTGTTTGATCGCAACCCTTGGCGGGCATCTCCCACAGCATTACTGTCCGCCGAATGCGTCACCTGCCACGCGCAGCACTGCTGACGATCGTGTTGATCGCAGCAGTGCTCCTCGGCGGCTGCGGATCAAAACCCGGCGGTGGCGGCCCACCGACCTCCGGTGTGCTCCGGGTCGGCACCGAAGGCACCTACGCACCGTTCAGTTTCCAGGACCCCACAACCGGGCAGCTCGCCGGATACGACGTCGACGTCGCCAATGCCGTGGGTCAGAAACTCGGTAAGAAGGTCGAGTTCGTCCAGACACCATGGGATTCCATCTTCGCCGCGCTGGAAGCCAACCGGTTCGACGTGGTGGCCAACGAAGTCACCATCACCCCGGAGCGGCAGAGCAAATACGATCTGTCCGAACCATATTCGGTGGGTGAAGGTGTCATCATCACCCGAGCCGATGACGATTCGATCACGTCGCTGGACGACCTCAAGGGTAAGACCGTTGGTGCCAGCATCACCAGCAACTGGGCCCAGATCTCCCGCGACGCCGGGGCGACGGTGGCGCCGGTCGAAGGTTTCACCCAGGCCATCACCCTACTCAACCAGGGTCGGGTGGACGCGGTCGTCAATGACAGCATCGCGTTCCACGCCTATCAAGCCGAGACCAACAACCAGTCGGTCAAGATCGGCGCCACGATCGGCGAGAAGAGCGAGCAGGGATTCGCGGCCCGCAAGAACAGCGGACTGCTGCCGGTTCTCAACAGGGCGATCGACGAGTTGAAGACCGACGGCACCCTGGCGGCGATCTCGCAGAAGTACCTGAAGGCCAACCCCATCGGCGGACCCGCATCCAACGGGGCAGACACCGGATACCGCTCGGTGTGGCGACTCATCGGCGAAAATCTGTGGCCGTTGGCCGAGGCCGCGATCACCGTGACCGTTCCGCTGACCGTGATCAGCTTCGTCATCGGCCTGGTGATCGCCCTCGTGGTGGCCCTCGGCCGGTTGTCCCGGAATGCGGTGGTATCGAACGTCGCGCGGTTCTACATCTCGACCATTCGCGGCACTCCGCTGCTGGTGCAGTTGTTCATCATCTTCTACGCCCTGCCGCAGATCGGGGTGAAGCTCGACCCGTTCCTGGCGGCAGTGATCGCATTCAGCCTCAACGTCGGTGGCTACGCCGCCGAGATCATCCGTTCGGCGATCCAGAGCATTCCGATCGGGCAGTGGGAAGCCGCCGAGACCATCGGTTACAACTATGCCGGCGCGCTGCGACGAATCATCCTTCCGCAGGCGGCCCGGGTCGCGGTGCCGCCGCTGTCGAACACCCTGATCTCCTTGGTCAAAGACACCTCGCTGGCCTCGACGATTCTCGTGACCGAACTGCTACGCACCGCGCAGGTGGCTGCCGCACCGACCTTCGAATTCTTCGCGCTGTACGGCACGGCCGCGGCTTATTACTGGATCATCTGCCTGGTGCTCTCATTCGGCCAGAGCCGCCTTGAGCACCGACTGGAAAGGTATGTGGTGCGATGACTGACACCACCGGTGGTGGGCCCGAATATCGCGTCGTCGCCGAAGGCGTCGAGAAGGCGTTCGGTGACAACAAGGTGCTCAAAGGCGTCTCCTTCACGGTCGAGCGGGGCACGGCAACGGCGATCATCGGGCCGTCCGGCTCGGGTAAGACGACCCTGTTGCGGACCCTCAATGCGCTCGACCGCCCGGACGCCGGCGTGATCCGGGTGGACGACGTCGAGATCGACTTCTCCGCCCCGACAACCAAATCCGAGGTGCGCCGCTTCCAGTCACGAAGCGGCTTCGTGTTCCAAGGGCACAACCTTTTTCCGCACAAGACGGTGTTGGAGAACATCATCGAAGGCCCGGTGATCGTGCAGAAACGACCCAGGGACGACGTGATCGCTGAGGCACTCGCGCTTCTTGATCAGGTCGGCCTGGCCGCCAAGAAGGATCAGTACCCCTACCAACTGTCCGGCGGACAACAACAGCGCGTCGGCATCGCCAGGGCGCTGGCGCTCAAGCCCAAACTGGTGTTGTTCGACGAGCCGACCTCGGCACTGGATCCCGAACTGGTCGGCGAGGTGCTCTCAGTGATCAAGGACCTGGCCGTCGAGGGCTGGACATTGGTGATCGTCACTCACGAAATCCAATTCGCCAGACAGGTTTCCAACCAGGTGCTGTTCACCGATGGCGGCGTCATCCTGGAGCAGGGGCGTCCCGAGGACGTCCTCGGGAATCCGAAAGAGGCGCGCACGCGCCAGTTCCTGGAGCGGGTGCTCAATCCGCTGTAGGTGGACAGGCTCTGTGCCACAGTGTCCAGATGCCGAACCAGAAGCAGGTCGACGCGGACGTCGTCATCGTCGGGGCCGGACTGTCCGGAATGATCGCCGCCCGCGCTGTGCTGGCGGCCGGACTGACGCCGGTGGTGCTGGAGGCCGACGAACGCGTCGGCGGTCGCATCCTCACTGAGGAGGTCATGCCGGGCCTGCCCGTCGAACTGGGCGCCCAGTGGATCGGCGACACGCACGAGCGGATGTTCCGGCTGGCCGATGAGCTCGGCGTCGAGACGTACCCACAGTTCGAGGACGGCGAGACGTCCTACGACCTCGTCGGTGCTGGAGTGTTGCGCGAGAACGAATTCCACGCGCGCTTCGGCGACGAGCTGGCCGAGCTGGAACGTGTGCTGCGCCGGTTGGACGAGATGGCCGCCGAGGTGCCCGTCGATGCGCCCTGGCTGGCACCCCGTGCGGCCGAATGGGATTCCATCACCGCCGGCGCATGGTACGACGCCCAGGGACTGTCGCCGGTGGCCCGCACTCTGGTGGAGATCTGCACGGTCGGGATCCTGGCGGTGCCGACCGCAGAGGTGTCGTTCCTGCACCTGCTGTTCACCATCCAGACCTGCGGAGTGACGTCTGAGTTGTTCGCCGAGTCCGAAGGAGGCGCGCAGACCACCCGGTTTGTCGGCGGCACCAGCGAGATCCCGAACCGCCTCGGCGCGCTGATCGCCGATCACATCGTGCTGCGGGTGCCGGTCCAGCTGATCGAACATTCCCCGGGCGGTGTCAGCGTGCACTGCCGCGGTGGACTGGTCGCGCGTGGCCGCCGGGTCATCGTGGCCATCTCACCGACCCTCGCGGGACGGATCATGTACGACCCTCCGCTGTCCGGTGTGCGTGATCAGCTCACGCAGCGGCTGCCGAACGGGTCGGCCATGAAGGCGTTCTTAGTGTACGACGAACCCTTCTGGCGCACAGACGGATTCAACGGCCAGCTGATCTCCGACGTCGGCCCGGCCCGGATGTCCAACGACACCTGCATACCCGGCGACGACCACGGAGTGATCCTGATGTTCCTGGAGGGCGAGCAGGCCCGTACCTTCGGACGCCTGCCTGAGGAGGAGCGCCGTGCCGCGCTCACCGCCGAACTGGTGCGCCACTACGGCAGCAAGGCCGCTCATCCCGAGTTCTATATCGACGGCGAATGGTCAGAACGGCAGTGGACCCGCGGCTGCTACAACGCCAACCTCGGACCGCACGTGTGGACCGCGTACGGTCCCGCCCTGTCCGCGCCGATCGGCGTGATCCATTGGGCGTCAACCGATACCGCAACGTATTGGAGCGCCTACATGGAGGGCGCGGTCGACGCCGGTGAGCGGGCAGCCGCCGAGGTCATCGCGGCGCTGGCCGGCTAGTTCAGACGGCGACGTCGAGGCGGGCCATGCCGCGCAACGTGACGTGCGGCTTGTAGGTCGGCTCGGACGCCAGCTGCGCATCCGGGAAGCGTTTGGTCACCGCGGACAACGCCACCGCGGCCTCCATCCGCGCCAGCGGTGCCCCGAGGCAGAAGTGCGGCCCATGCCCGAAGGCCAGGTGGCGGATCGGGCTGCGGGTGGGGTCGAACTCGTCGGGCCGTTCGGTGACCGCCGGATCGCGGTGGGCGGCCGCCAGCAGGACCATCATGATGTCCCCCTTGGGGATTCGGATGCCACCGATCTCCATGTCGGCACCGGCGACTCGGCTGGCCAATTGCACCGGCGGGTCGTAGCGCAGCGTTTCCTCGATGATGTTCGGCGCCAGTCCCGGGTCGGCGCTCAACGCGGTCCAGTGTTCGCGGTGCCGCAACATCGCCAGGATGCCGTTGGCGATCAGATTGACCGTCGTCTCGTGACCGGCGATCAGCAGCAGGTTGCAGGTCGCGACGATCTCCTCCTCGGTGAGCTGGTCACCGGATTCCTCCACCGCGATCAGTCCCGACATCAGATCGTCGCGCGGCTCGGCCCGCCGGCGCTCCAGCAGCTCACGCAAATACCCGCGCAGCCACATTCCCGCCTTCATGCGCTCTTCGAGACCCTGCGTCTCCCCGGTGAAGGTGACAAAGGGATCCAGCCCTTGCGCCAGAATTGTTGAGGCCGCGCTGAATTGGGCCTCGTCCTCGATGGGCACGCCGAGCAGACGACAGATCACCGCCACCGGCAGCGGATGTGCCAGCTGCTCGACCGCATCGAATTCGCTTGTCGCCGCGGCCTTGTCGAGCAGGTCGTCGACCATCGACGTGATGTCGGGTTCCAACGCCTTGACCACTCGCGGCGAGAACGCCTTGCTGACCAGCTTGCGTAGCCGGGTGTGATCGGGCGGGTCGAGGAACAGGAAGCCGGGGGTACCGAACGGGCGGGGCTGCTCACCGGCTTCGATGGCCCGCTGCGCGACGGTGGACTTCAATCGGTCGCTGCACGAATCGGGGTGCCGCAGAACCTCGTCGCAGTCGGCGAAGCTGGACAGGACGTACAACGTGGACTCGGGCATGTGCATCGGTCCGCCGTCGAGGATCTGCCGGTACACCGGGTACGGGTTCGCCCGGTTGGCGGGGTCGAGCAATTTCAGAAGCAGTTCTTGCGGCTCGGCGGCAGCAGTCATCTCCCTATTGTGCACGCGTGGAAGAGTCGGCTGTTGCGCCGAGATCGACGAAATGTCGCGGTGTACTCGCACAAACCCGGCGAGGCGTCGATTTGGGCGTCATGGGGTCCGTCCGTAGTAGTTGCCGAGCACATGCTCGCGCAGTTCGTCGAACTCCCCCGCCACGATCGCGGCGCGAATGTGATCCACCAGGCGGATGATGAACCGCTCGTTGTGGATCGTGCACAGCGTGGCAGACAGGATTTCCTTGGCCTTGAACAGGTGATGCAGGTAGGCCCGGGTGTAATTGGCGCAGGTGTAGCAGTCGCAGTCAGCGTCGATGGGGGTGAAGTCGCGCCGGTAGCGCGCGCCGGTGATGTTGAACCGGCCGGTCGGCGAGTACACCGCGGCATTGCGCGCCACCCGTGACGGTGAGACGCAGTCGAACGTGTCGGCGCCTGCGGCGATCGCCGCGAACAGGTCGTCGGGTTCGCTGATCCCGAGCAGGTGACGTGGTTTGTCGTCGGGTAGCTCGTCAACACACCAGCCGACGATCGAGGCCAGGTTCTGCTTCTCCAGCGCTCCACCGATCCCGTAGCCGTCGAAGCCGCGCCCGTCGCCGTCGACGATGCCCGCCAGATCTCGGGATGCCTGACGGCGCAGATCTTCGTACTGCGCGCCCTGCACCACACCGAACAGCGCTTGACTCGGCCGCTCCGGCCGCTCGGCGGTGAGCCGACGGTGCTCGGTCAGGCAGCGCACCGCCCACGCCTGGGTGCGAACCACCGACTCTTCTTGGTAGCCACGGGTATTCACCAACGTCGTCAGTTCGTCGAAGGCGAAGATGATGTCGGCGCCGATCTTGTGCTGGATCTGCATGGACACTTCAGGGGTGAACCGGTGAGTCGAGCCGTCGAGATGCGAAATGAACGTGACGCCGTCGTCGTCGACATGCGCCAACCGTTGTTTGCCCTCGGCGATGACGTCGTCGGCCTGGACGCGGTTGGCGTCCATCGAGAGCACCTTGCGGAAGCCGGCACCCAGCGACAGCACCTGGAAGCCACCGCTGTCGGTGAACGTCGGGCCCGGCCAGTTCATGAAGGCGCCGAGGCCCCCCGCCTCGTCGACGATGTCCGGACCGGGCTGCAGGTAGAGGTGGTAGGCGTTGGCCAGCACAGCCTGGGCGCCCAGCTCACGCATCGTCTCCGGCAGCACAGCCTTTACCGAGGCCTTGGTCCCGACCGCGACGAACGCCGGGGTGTGGATGTCGCCATGCGGAGTGTGGATCACCCCGGTGCGTCCACGGCGCCCGGGCAGCTGGGCGTCGACGCTGAAGAACGGCACCCGAGCTATCTAACCAGCGCCTCAGGAGAGGAAGCGCACGATGTGGTCGGCGAGCTCCTCGCCGGCGTCCTCCTGGATGAAGTGGCCGGCGCCGTGGACGGTGGGGTGGTCGTACCCCTGCGCGCCCCGCATCTGCTGGAAGATCGGCGCCATCGCACCGGTGATCGGGTCGCCGTCGGAGAACGCCACCAACATCGGGGTCGAGCCGGCCGTCAGGGTTGCCCATGCCCGCCGGTTAGCCTCGGACGCGGGGTCGTCGGGGCTGGTCGGCACCAAACCCGGCATGGCCCGCGGACCTGCGGAAAAACTGTCGTCGGGGAACGGCGCGTTGTAGGCCTCGCGGACGTCGTCGGTGATCGGTCGCAGACAACCCGACTCGACGAATCGACCCACGTCGATGCTCGGCGCCTCCTGGATGGCCCGGCGGAACTGCCACCACACCTCGGGCATATTGAAGTCTCCTGTCGGCAGCCCCGTGTTGGCGACGACGATGCGCGCGAACCGATCCGCGTTCTCGGCCGCCAGCCGCAACCCGATCAGCCCGCCCCAGTCCTGACCGAACAGGGTCACCCGCTGCAGATCCAGGACGTCGAATGCGAGTGCGCGCATCCACTCGACGTGCCGGGCATAGGTGTGGTCCTCCCGACGGGTCGGCTTGTCGGAGCGTCCGAAACCGACCAGATCGGGGCAGACGACCCGATGCCCGGCGGCGGTGAGGACCGGAATCATCTTGCGGTACAGAAACGACCACGTTGGTTCGCCATGCAGCAACAGAATCGGCTCGGCGTGCGTGGGTCCCTCGTCGACCCAGGCCACCCGCAGATGTCCGCCCTCGTCATCGTCGAGCTCGCAATAGTGCGGTGAATAGGGGAAATTCGGGATTTCAGCGAATCGCTCGTCGGGAGTGCGCAAGGTCTGCATAACCGCGAAGATACCGACTTTGCCTGTGCCGGTCGGGATTTGCCCTGATGCGCGGGTCAATTTCAGTGGCTGCCATGGCAGACGGATTTTTCGGCCATTCTTGCCACCATCGTGAAACGGCGAACCATACTTCACTGGATGATCCGTCAATGGCGACGGATCGCCCCTACATAAGGAGAAATCGGTGAAGCGTGGGTTGGTGGTGACCGTTGCCGGCGCCGCGGTCTTGGTGGCCGGATTGTCTGGTTGTTCAAAGGACGACAACAAATCAACGTCGACGACAAGCGCGAAAGCGACTACTTCAGCAGCCGCGACAACGAGCGCAGCAGGGTCTCCCAGCGCGACCGCCGGATCCAGCACGGCCAAGGTGACGATCGATGGCCAGCCGCAGGACATCAAGGGGTCGGTGGTCTGCGCAACGGCCGGCAACAACCTCAACATCGCGATCGGTGAGGCAACCACCGGTATCGCCGCCGTGCTGTCCGCGGATGCCTCCACGGTGCAGTCGGTCGGCCTCGGCAACGTGAACGGCGTGACGCTGGGCTACACCGCGGGCGTCCCCGGCGGAGCCAACGCCACCGCGTCCAAGGACGGCAACACCTACAAGATCAGCGGAACGGCAACGGGCGTGGACATGGCCAACCCGATGCAGCCGGTGACCAAGCCCTTCGAAATTCAGGTGACCTGCCCGTAGCGGCAGGACGGACGAAGCGGCGGCGCCCCGAGGGGTCGCCGCCGCTTTCGTTGGAGACTTGGACCCCGCGCTAGACCCCGACCGCCTTCTCCAGTGCGGCCAGCGAGTCCTCCAGCTGGGTGAGCAGCCGCTGTAGATGCGGGATGCTGCGCCGGCAGCCGACCAAGCCGAAATCGAGGTTGTCGGCGTTGTTCGACATCGTGATGTTGAGCGCCTGACCGTCGAGCGCGATCGACAGTGGATAGTTGCCGTCGAGGCGTGCCCCGTGCCAATACAGCGGTTCCCGCGCGCCGGGCACGTTGGAGATCACGATGTTGAACGGCGGTGCCGCCGCGGCCGCCAACGCCGGGAGCAGGGTCAGCGCCAACGGCGCCATGTTGAACGCCGAGAGGGCCAGCTGCTGCATCTTGGGCAGTTGCAGGAAGACCTCTTTGTTGCCGCTGATCGAGTCGTGGATCGCCTCGAGCCGTTTGGCCGGGTCACTCTGGTCGGTGGCCAGGCTGCACAGGATGGCTCCGACCTGATTGCCACCGCTGGAGGGGTCGTTGTCGTCGCGCAGGTTGACCGGGACCATGGCGATCAGTGGCTTGTCGGGCAGCGCGTCCTGCTCGATCAGGTAGGCGCGCAGCGCGCCGGCGCACATCGCCAGGATGACGTCGTTGACCGTCACACCGGCAGCGGCCTCCTTGATCGCGATGATCCGCTTGAGCGGCCAGGACTGTGCGGCCACCCGGCGGGCCCCGCCGATCGGCACGTTGAACATCGTCTTGGGAGCTTCGAACGGCAAGGTCAGCTGCTGTTCGAAGAGGGCGCCACGCACGATGGTCAACGCCGAGGGCGCCAAGCCCGCAACGGACCCGGCCGCTCGAACCAGACCGCCGAGCGGAGATCCGCCGCCGCTCTTTTCTTTGTTGCGGGCGCGGGGTCCGATGGTCCACGGCGCCCGGATCTCCTCGTCCTGCGGATCCGGCGACAGCGTGCGCTTGGTCAGCTTCATCGCCGAGACGCCGTCGAGCAGCGAATGGTGGATTTTGGTGTAGACGGCCACTCGCCCGTCGTTGAGGCCTTCGACAAGGTGGGTCTCCCACAGCGGCCGGTGCCGGTCGAGCAGGCTGCCGTGCAGTCGGGAGGTGAGCTCGAGTAGCTCGCGGACCCGTCCCGGCTTCGGTAGCGCCGAGCGCCGCAGGTGGTATTCGAGATCGATATCCCGGTCGAAAGCCCAGGTCAGATTGGCGATACCGCCGAACAACGCACCGGGGTGCTTACGGAACGTCGGCTGCACGTCCTGATAGGTGAGCAGGTCGTTGTAGATCTCGGCGAGAAACTCCGGGCCCATGTCGTCCGGGGGCTCGAACAGTTGCAAGCCGCCGACGTGCATGGGATGTTCTCGGGACTCGGCCAGCAAGAACATCGAGTCGGTCGGTGAAATCAGCTCCATCGATGACCTCCGCGTCGATTTCTATCCCGTGTGCCCATTACACCGGTTCGCCACACAGATGACGTCGGGAGGTGGTCCGCCTGGGTCAGCGATGACCGCCGCCACCACCGCTGTGGTTCCCGCCGTTGAACCCGGGCTCGGCCACCTCCGCCTCGGTGAGCTGATCGCTGGTGTCGGGGATGATCGTCGGAGCGCAGTTCATCGAGAAGCTGTCTTCGGTGTCGGTGTCCTGACATTGGGCCGTCACCCGCGAGACCGGGTCGGCGACCGCGAACACGGCCACAGCCGGGGCGGCGGCGATCGCCAATCCGACTGCGGCATACAGCAATCGTCGAGTACCGATCGATACCGTCGTCATGATCACAAACCCCCTGTCCTACCGCGCCATGTCTGTAAAGCGCCAGCGTAGGCCAGGTTCCTGGGAACCGCGCGGCGTCGAGCGCGATTCACAGCGAGGCGGATCCGGTGTCAGCCGGCCGTGCCGATGCCGCTTCGGGAGATCGTGAACCCGCGACCGCCGGTGGTGCAGGTGACCCCGGTCTCCTCGGAGACGCACGCGAATTGGCCGAGCGCCATGGTCCGGCCGTAGGCGAGCATGGGGATCCCGGGCGCCGCATTGCCGAGACAGGTGATGCCGGTGCAGGACTTGTACGTGCCGTCGTTGTTCAACGTCACCGTTTGGGGCGGGTTGTCGGTCTGGCAGTACACCCCGTCCTCACCGACGCGGCCGCCGGTGTTCATCTCGCAACTGATGTTGCGCGACGGCGAGTAGAACCCGCAGTACTGGCCGACGGCTGTGCACACCGAATCGTCGGCCCCGGCGCCGGGCGCGCTGACTACCGAGCCCACAACGAAAGCGGTTGTCGTGCGACACATACACGAGCCCACAGATCGTTCGCCATGCTCACTTGAAGTACCCCAGGTTTTGTTCCTAGGTGGGTGCGAGGGCCGGGGTTGGCTGGCTCGCGGGGTGTGAGGTGCCGGTGAGGGCGGCCTCGTACTCGGCTGGTGGAACATAGCCGAGGGCTTCGTGCAGGCGTTCCTTGTTGTACCAGGCCACCCATTCGGCGGTCGCTAGTTCGACATCGTTGACGTTGCGCCACGGTGTGCAGCGGGTAATCAACTCGGTCTTGTAGGCGGCATTGACCGCTTCGGCGAGGGCGTTGTCGTAACTGTCGCCGCGTGAACCTACCGAGGGTGCGATCCCGAGCTGAGCCAACCTGTCGGTATAGGTCAGCGATAGGTATTGACCGGATTCAATCGGTCGAAGCAACACCCTGACATTTGGAGGGTGTTCGGTGGTTCGTCGGCAGCAAGCAGCGGATCGTGCTGTTCGTCGTGCAATGAGGTCTCCGGGGGCGCCGGCGATTCGGCGCGAGACTGAGCGGTTGTTCTGGATCGAGATTGCGAAAGGGTTGTTGCCGGCGGTCGCTGCCCTGGCTGTCGGTGTGTCGGCGCCGGTCGGGCAGCGGTGGTTCCATAACGCTGGCGGTATGCCACCGTTCGATCTCACACCTTTGTCGGGACGCTATTTGACTTTCCGTGAGCGCGAGGAGATCGCGCTGCTGAGGGTCCAAGGTGCCGGAGTGCGCCAGATCGCTCGGGCGATTGGCCGAGATCCCTCCACGGTCTCGCGCGAACTGCGCCGCAACGCTGCCACTCGCGGATACACATCCGAATACCGCGCATCGGTTGCGCAGTGGAAGGCCGAGCTGAGCGCCAAGCGCCCGAAGACGGCCAAACTGGTCACCAACGCGAGGCTGCATGCCTATGTCCAAGAACGGCTCTCGGGCCACATCAGCAGACCCGATGGTTCGATCGTGGCCGGGCCACAGCCACCGCGATGGACCGGCAACAACAAGCCACACCGCAAAGACCGAGCATGGGTGCAGGCCTGGAGCCCGGAGCAGATTGCCAACCGGATCAAACTCGACTTCCCCGATGATGAGTCCATGCGTATCAGCCACGAGGCGATCTACCAGTCGCTCTACATTGAAGGCCGCGGCGCGCTCAAGCGCGAGCTGGTCTGGTGTCTTCGCACCGGGCGAGCTCTACGCGCGCCACGGGAGCGTTCCCGCCGCAAGGCCTGGGCGCACGTCACACCGGAGACGCTGATCAGCGAACGCCCAGCAGAAGTTGCTGACCGCGCGGTTCCTGGGCACTGGGAAGGCGATCTATTGATCGGGCTGGAGCGCTCAGCCATCGGCACCGTCGTCGAACGCACAACGCGGTTCACTATGCTCGTCCACCTGCCCCGCGAGCAGGGTTACCGGCATAAGCACACGATCAAGAACGGCCCAGCCCTGGCTGGCTACGGCGCGATCACCATGAAAAACACACTGGCCGAGACGATGTCGACTCTGCCAGCTCAGCTGACCCGATCCCTGACCTGGGACCGCGGCAAGGAGATGTCCGCCCACGCCCAGTTCAAAGTCGAAACAGGGATCCCGGTGTTCTTCGCCGACCCCCAATCACCATGGCAACGCGGCACCAACGAGAACACCAATGGTCTTTTACGGCAGTACTTTCCGAAAGGCACTGACCTATCCCGATGGACCGCAGAAGACATCGAAGCGGTCGCTCACGCCCTCAACACCAGACCCCGCAAGACACTCGGCTGGAAAACGCCCGCGGAAGCCTTCAACGACCAGCTACTGTTGCTCCAACAAGCCGGTGTTGCGACAACCGATTGAATCCGCCCTGGGATCCGCGGTCGGAATGGTGGATCAACTCAGATAGATCGGAATCCGATTGCCACACAGCATGATTGAATGCTTGCAGTGGGAGATCCTCGGTCCGCATCGTCGTTGCGACGGCCCATCCGACGATTTTGCGGGTGCACACGTCGGTGACGAACGCGGTGTAGCAGAACCCCTGCCAGGTGCGCACGTAGGTGATGTCGGCGACCCACAGACGATTGGGCGCGGCGGCCTTGAACTGACGGTTGACCAAGTCGGCAGGTCGTGCATCGGTGGGGTCGGTGACCGTGGTGAACACCGGCTTGCCCCGCTGCACACCACGCAGGCCGGCCTTACGCATCAACCGGCGTGTCTGTTCGCGGCCGACCTGCCAGCCGCGCCGGACCATGGCAGCGTGCATCTTCTTGACCCCGTAGACCGAGAAGTTGTCGTTGTGCACTGTGCGTAGGTCGGCGATCAGCTGTTCGTCGCGGATCTCACGATCGCAGGGCGGACGGACCCGGGCGGCGCGGTAGCCTCGCGCGGTGAGGAACTCCGGAATTGCTGCCCGCAAGATACGGCAGATGAGCTCGACCCCGAACTGATCGCGATGTGCATCGATGAAGGCGATCATTTCGCTGCGGGGCGGTCGAGCTCCGCTGCGAAAAACGCAGAAGCGGACTTCAATATCTCATTGGCCCTGCGTAATTCGGCTACCTCGCGTTTAAGCTTGCGGATCTCGGCGTGCTCGGCGCTCGAGGTGCCGGGACGCTCACCAGCGTCGACCTGAACCTTGCGTCGCCACCGACGCACCGATTCCTCCGAAATGCCGAGTTTGCCGGCCACCGATTTGATGGCCTCGAACTCAGAAATATCCGAGGCTTCCATCGTGGTGTCCAACAACCGCAACGCACGATCACGAAACTCCGGCGAATACTGACGGGGCATGTTCCTGATCCTCCTATAAAGATCGGAACAAAGCCTGGGGTACTTCAGCCAGCCAGGTGGTCCCATCAATGGCAAACAGGTGGTCCCATGCTCATGGCAAAACCAGCTCTGAAGTGGTCCCATTCACCTGGCAGCCGACACCCACGATCGCGGCCGCAGCGGTTGTTCTGCTGGCAGGCACCCTCTTGCTGTGGCGCCCTTGGTCGTCCGGCAATGGTTCCGACAACGATCCGTCGACCCTCACTGCCTCGCCAACACCGGGAATGAGTCCGACACAAGTTCCTGTGGGTCCGGTCTCGCCATCGATGGCGAAGCCCACTTCAGTCGCCCCGATACCGCCGACGTCCGCGCAGCCGCCGATGGAGAATGGCTACGCGCTCACAGCCTGTTTTACCTCGAACGACCCGCCGGTGGACCGGCCGACGACGGCCGAACTACTCTTCTGCGCGAGCGGAGGGCTGTCGCTACAAGACCTGACGTGGACGGCTTGGGGCCGTGAGGGTGCGGACGGCAGTGGCATCGCAGTCTTCAACGTCTGCGAGCCGAATTGCGCAGATGGATATCGAGTGTCAAACAAGGTGGACATACGGGCCTGGAATCCGCAGCCCGCGAGCGCATCGTCTGGATGCCCGTCGAACCTGCTGTACTACACCGACATCATCATCGCGTTCCCGATGAGCGTGCCGCCGGCCGAGGCGAGAATGCCGCCCAACACCCGGTACCTTGGAATGCCCGCACTGCACTACTCCAGCGAGCCGAATCCGGCGCCTCCGGCAGAGTCGATGGGCGACGTGAGTTGCTACTGATGCTGCCCGCCCAGCTCCGGCGAAGGAATCAACGACCCCGAGCCTTCATGCCGGCTGCAGCAGCCAGCACGTCGAAGAAGACGAGCACCGCAACGCTGGCCCTCTAGACCCGCTCACCCTGCCTGGCTGGTGGAACACTTGAGTTTGATCGTCTAGCGATTTCTCACCCAGGTGGATCGGCCGACGGATTTACAGTTCGTTCTTCGCGGCGTGGTCAAGTCCAGGGGCGTGGTGTACGACGCCGTCGTGTGATTCTTCGTGGTGATGGTTCAGGCGGTCAGTACCGCGGGGGTGGCCTCCTGTTCGGTCGGGGTGTCGTTGATGGTGCGTGATTTGCTCAGGACGTCAAGGCCGAGGTAACGCCGGGACTCAGCCCATTCGTCGTGCTGTTCGGCCAGTACTGCCCCGACGAGGCGGATCAGGGCGTCGCGGTCGGGAAAAATGCCCACGACATCGGTTCGCCGACGGATCTCCTTGTTGAGCCGTTCCTGGGGGTTATTCGACCAGATCTGGCGCCAGATCTGCTTAGGGAACGCGGTGAACGCCAGCAGGTCAGACCGGGCCGCTTCCAGGTGGTCGGCCACCTTGGGCAGCTTGTCGGCCAGCGCGTCAATGATCCGGTCATATTGCGCTGCAACTGATTCCGCGTCGGGTTGATCGAACACCGAGTGCAGCAGGGTGCGCACCCACGGCCACGACGACTTCGGGGTGATGGCCATCAGATTGGTCGTGTAGTGCGTTCTGCAGCGCTGCCAGGCCGCGCCGGGCAGCGTGGCACCGATCGCGGCCACCAGACCGGCGTGCGCGTCACTGGTGACCAGCTTGACCCCGGACAGACCCCGGGCGGTCAACGACCGCCAGAACGTCAGCCACCCGGCACCGTCCTCGGCGGTGGACACGTCGATACCCAGGATCTCGCGGTAGCCCTCGGAGTTGACCCCGACCGCGATCAGGGCGTGCACGTTGACCACCCTGCCGCCCTCGCGGACCTTCAGCACCAGGGCGTCAGCAGCGACGAATGTGCGGACCGGCATCCAGCGGTCGGCTCCGGAATGCCTCCACCGCGGTGTCGAGTTCCTTAGCCATCACCGAGACCTGCGACTTCGACAGGCTGGTAATGCCCAGGGTCTCGACCAGTTTGTCCATTCGCCGAGTGGAGACACCGAGCAGGTAGCAGGTCGCCACCACCGTTGTCAGGGCCCGCTCGGCTCGTTTGCGGCGTTCCAGCAGCCAGTCCGGAAAGTAGGAGCCCTGCCGCAGCTTGGGGATCGCAAGGTCCAAAGACCCTGCACGGGTGTCGAACTGGCGGTGCCGGTAGCCGTTGCGGGAGTTGGTCCGTTCGGTGCTGCGCTCGCCGTAACCGGCGCCGCACAGGGCGTCGGCTTCCGCGCCCATCAGGGTGTGGATGAACGTGGCCAGCAGTTCACGCAGCACGTCGGGATGAGCAGTGGTGAGTCGTTCGGCCAGCACGGCCGGCAGGTCGATATTGTGGGCAGCGGTCATCGCGTCGATTCCTTCTTTGCTCGAGTGACTTTGGACGGTCTCTCGAAGAATCACGCGATGACCTTCAATCACTCGGCTACGACACGCCGGTACCGCTGATCAGGTCCGACTCGTACACCACTCTGCTGGACGCAACCCGCGGCGTTGGTAACGACGAGCTGCGTTGGCTGCAAAAGAAAGGGCAGGGTTGCGTTGATGATGACAAGGCAGCGTCACTTGCGCTGCGGACGATCTGCGGACAATTGCCCGGTCCCGGGGGAACGTGTCAATCATGCGTTTCATGGGCCCAGCAGCGCCTGCTGACGGAGGATGACGGCGTGGATGCGGAGTCGGAAATCAAGACGTACTCACTGGCCGAAGTCGCGGCGATGGTGCTGCCTGATATGGCGCGCGGTGAGCGGTGGCTGGCCCGACGACTGTTGCGCGGCGAGATTTCCGGATACCGCATTGGTCGACATTGGCGGATGACACATGAAGATGTTGAGAATCTAATCCAGCGACACCGCAATAAGGCAACGTCCTTGCAGGAGTTGGTAAGAGACGGACCAGCAGTCACGGGCCTGACCCCGACATCTCGCCGTCGGCTCGAGCGGGGCGAAATGGCAACGCGGCTTTCGTTCGGCGCGTGACCCCTCATGACTAGTTGAGCAGGGGCTGCCGGGAATCGAAACCGGTGTGCAATCAAGGCTGACCTGCGAAAACAATGGGTTCGACGACTTGAGACAACGCGAAACGACGCGGCGTGCCGTGCGCATTTAGCCAAGCGTGTTGATGGCATCAACAGCCATCGCCGGCCAGCGAACCTTCGTCCGCGAACGGACTTACAGTCCGCGTCTCTCGGTCCTTATTCCGACAAGCAGTGTTGGTTACGGCGGACGATGCTCGTCAATCGCGCGAAGAACAAGCATGGCTCCGCCCATCTGCGGCGCAGCCATGTGGCAGAGGAATTAGAACCCTACCCAGTGATGCTGGCTGAGTAGGTGTATCCGGCGGCCGACTGCCGCAGCTGCCAGATCTGCGCCGGGCACAGTTCGTTGACCGCTTGGTTGATGAGGTAGGCGCCCTGGTAGGAGTCCGCGGTCCGGAAGTCGGCCTTCACCTGGTCGACGAGTTGCGCATAGCTCATCCTCGCGGCGACCCGGTCGCAGATCGTTCTGCCGTAGCCGATCGCGGCCTCGGCGTTCGGGAAGTTGTAGCCCGGCCGGACATGAACGTTGACGAGATAGGCCACGGTGTCGGCGCCGGCCGGCGGGGCGATGACGCCGAGGACGGCGGTAGCCGCCGCAAGTGCCACGAACACGCGCTTCATGAGCGAAGAGCCTATTCCGTGTTCGCGCCGAACGCGTCGGCGAAGCTGGCGTTGCCCATGCTCTCCCTCTGGCTGGCGTCCACCGCCGCTAGGAGGCGAGAGTTTTCGATGACGATCATCTCCACGTCGCGCCCGTCGTCGGCATAGTGGCGATGCCAGATCCACGGCGGCGTATACACGAAGCTGCCGGCGCTCCACCGCACGCGTTGATCGCCAATTTCCGACCAGCCCGAGCCATGTTGCACGAAGTGGATCGACTCATGTACGTGTCGATGAAGGTCGCTAGCCTCCCCCGCGGGAATCTTCTGCAGAAAAATCTCAATAGAGCGAGCGGGTATTCGCAGGAGCAACCCAATTTGCGATGGGCTTGCAGTTTGGATCCAGTGTGCCTCGGCGGAGCTAACGACGAGGTGCTCCTCCCCCACGTGCTGGCTGTCGCGACCTCCTGCTCGCGCCATACTCTTGGCGAATTCGTCTAACTCGTCACGGGATAGAGTCATTCAACGGCCTCCTTCGGGTATTTCTTCGTTTAGTCAGCAGAGTTATCGGCCTGCCATGAACGATGACCCTTGGTGGACAAGGGTTCAACGGGACTCTGAGTTTGGTCATCATTGATTATTTCGCCGGGCCGATAGATTCGTTGCGATGACCACAGAGGCGTGTAGGGGTCAATGCAGGGAACGCACCCGTCACCATTCCTCCGCTTTGACTCATTGGGGCTTGCCGTACACCGCCACGACAACGGTGCGGTCGACGGAATTCTCTGACCAAACCCCGATCCGGGTGTTCGAGCAGTCGGACATGACTGCGAGATCGACCGGATCGTGATACCACTGGTTAATCAACTCGATACCGCTGAACGCGAGCGCGGGATTGATGGCCACGGTCTCTGACACCGCGCCGCTAAATCCCGCGGCCTCCGCCCGCTGCTGTGGCGTAGAACCATCCGATCCGACATCGCCGTTGACGTTGCGGTTGGTCAGCGCATCGCGTGCGTGCCACTGCGCAGCGAGCTGGAGACTCGGACTAATTTTGATGTCGCTCACGCAGCCCGCTTGGCGTTGAATGGTGTATACGTTCGCTACTACGCCGTCATTGAGGCGCTTGTTATCGCCATGCGCGGCGGGCGTTATCAGTAGTGCTTGCACGCCAAGCACCGCAACGATACCTACCGTGAGCGTCAAAGGGTGCCGGAGGCGGCGGCGGCCTGATGGCTCTCTGACCATCTTCATTGCGCCCGGGTTCGGTCGCCGGGCGTCGAGTTGATCACCGCGGGGCCGCTTTTCGTGGGTCGAGTTACACACAAGAAACATCCCCTATGCCGTAGTCTGCCAAGATGCCGCCTGCAGCCTCGTCACACTGATCGAAAATGGACGGGATCCAACCGGTAGCGGCCGGCGGCCCAGCGAAAAATGAGCTCACCGCGGCACTTCGATGAATGCGCCATGATTGCCATTCGGGATAAGGGTCGTACGAACCAAAAATCCTCGTCTCCTTCGCTGCCCCGGCTATGGTGCAGCCCGGATTATCGACGCCGCTACAGGACATCTCGCGACTGTTCTTACGAGAGGCGTTGAACCATATAAAGCCGGCTGTAGTCTCACGGCTCAAGCCAATCGCGGCGTCGTTTAGACGGGTCCACACCGCGACTGCAAGACCATACGGAGTTGCATTAGCCAGGCTGATCGCCTGAACCTCATCGTCAAATTCCTTCAACGTGAGCACCGAACCGACGATGTCGTCCTGCATGTCCTGAACAACGGCGGATGCCGGTTCGAGGGTGGCAACAATCGTCGAAGCGGCGAAGTAGCCGGGTAATTCATCGGGTTGACTCGCTTCCCCTCCGCTGAATTTCGTTCCCTCGGTGCTGGCGATGTTCCGGCACACTCTTTCAGGCTGAGCGTGGGAAACCAGCGGTCCGGCCTGGGCACCGATTTTGCGGGGATTTGCGACGACGATCATGCTGACCTTGGTCCTGGAGCTTGCCGTTGCGTCATGAAACTTGTAGACGTGCAAGAGGATTCGCTGCATGCTCTAAAGATCTGCCCGTCGGTGATCACCGAGGCCGCCTGCGATGCCGATAGCGCCGCCAAGGTCAGCATTGACGAAGATCAGCGACGCGTCCATCACACGAGAGTGCCATGCGCATCCGCTCCTCGAGCGCGGCAATGCTGAGCCCGAACGTGTGCAAGACCCGCAGCTGGCCGCCACCGGTGTGGTCGATGTCAAACACGGCATAGTCGGTGTACACCCGATTGACGCATCGAAGTCCGGTCAGTGGATAGCTGCACGAAGGAACCAGTTTGGCGGTTCCGTCCTTTGCGAACAGGGTCATCATGACCAATACGCTCTTCGCGCCGATAGCAAGATCCATCGCGCCGCCGACGGCGGGTATGGCGTCAGGCGCCCCGGTGTGCCAGTTGGCGAGATCCCCGCGCTCGCTGACCTGAAACGCGCCGAGGACACAGACATCGAGATGACCGCCGCGCATCATGGCGAAGGAGTCGGCGTGGTGGAAGTAGGATGCCCCAGGGGTTTCGGTAACCGGGATCTTGCCGGCGTTCGTCAGATCCGGATCGATTGCGTCGCCGATCGCCTCCCCACCCATCCCGAGCATCCCGTTCTCGGTGTGCAACACGACCCCCGCGGCGGGGTCCAGGAAGTCAGCGACCATGGTGGGCTGCCCGATGCCGAGGTTGACGTACGAACCCGCGGGGATGTCGCGGGCGATCATCGCGGCGATCTCCCGACGGTCGAGCGGGCCCCGGTCGAGGTGCTCGACACAGGCGCGGGTCGATGCGTCGACTGTTCTCGTCACGAGG
The DNA here is from genome assembly GCF_019456675.1 of Mycolicibacterium pallens. Lineage (NCBI taxonomy): Bacteria > Bacillati > Actinomycetota > Actinomycetes > Mycobacteriales > Mycobacteriaceae > Mycobacterium > Mycolicibacterium pallens. Next base: position 5,568,188 of record NZ_CP080333.1, read on the forward strand.
CTGCCTCCGTGGACGTCTCGGGAATTGCGGACAGGTCGAGGACGCGGTCGACGTAGATGCCGGGCGTGACGACCGTCTCGGGGTCGATCTGCCCGGTGTCGACGACGCGGGAGACCTCGACGACAGTAAGCGATGCCGCGGTCGCCATCACCGGGCCGAAGTTTCGCGCGGTCTTGCGGTACAACAGGTTTCCGACCTGGTCCGCTACGTGCGCCCTGATGAGCGCCACATCTCCGAAGATCGGGTACTCCAGCACGTAGTCGCGGCCGTCGATGGTGCGGGTCTCCTTGCCCTCGACCAGTGGCGTGCCAACCCCCGTCGGGCAGAAGAATGCGCCGATGCCGGCCCCCGCCGCCCTGATCCGTTCGGCCAGGTTGCCCTGAGGGACCACCTCGAGGTCGACCTTGCCCGCCCGGTAGAGCGCGTCGAACACGTACGAATCGGCCTGTCGCGGGAAGGAGCAGATGACCTTGGCGACCCGACCCGCTGCCAGCAGTGCGGCCAGGCCGGTGTCGCCGTTGCCTGCGTTGTTGCTGACGATGGTGAGGTCGGCGGCACCCTGTTCGATCAACGCATTGATGAGCGTGGTGGGCATGCCCGCCATTCCGAATCCACCGACGAGAATCGTTGCGCCGTCGTTGATTCCAGCGACGGCTTCCTCGGCACGGTGGCAGACAAGGGTGCGACTCATGACGGCGCACCTGGGTGCTCGTCGAACTCGGGCAGGACCTCGGCGGCGATGCGGAAGGCGGAGTTGGCGTCGGGGACACCGCAGTAGATGGCGGTTTGCATTAGTAGCTCCTTGATTTCGTCGTTGCTCAGACCGTTACGGCGGGCCGCCCGCAGGTGCATCGCCAGTTCCTCGTGGTGACCGCGCGCGACCAACGCGGTCAGCGTGATCATCGAGCGGCTGCGAAGGTCAAGACCGGGGCGGGTCCAGATGGTGCCCCAGGCGTACTGGGTGATCATGTGCTGGAAGTCGGCGGTCAGGTCGGTGGTACCGGCCACTGCCCGGTCGACGTGCGCATGGCCCAGCACCTCCCGCCGTACCGCCATTCCTGCACGGTGCACGTCTTCGAGGGTCTTGCTCGGGGGCTGCGGAACACCGACGATCTCTGCGATGAGGCCGGCCACGCGCTGCGGCGCTTCGGCGGGGGCCAGGTGTCCGACGCCTTCGAGCACCACCAGGTCCCCGTCTTTTACGTCGGAGGCGATGCGCCGCAACGATTCCGGCGGCGTGGGGACGTCGACGCTACCCGCAACGGCCAGGACCGGAGTGACGATTTCGGACAACTGATTGGTTACATCGAACACTGCTAACGCTTCGCATACCTGCGCATAGGACTCCGCATCGGTGTGACTCAGGGCATCCAGCAGCGCCGAGGCGGTCCCCGGCTCGCGGTCGACAAAGCCCGGCGCGAACCAGCGCTCGGCCGCGCCGGTCAGCATCGTGTCGACACCGCCGGCGCGGACGGTAGCGGCACGTGCGAGCCAGCCGTCCGGGGTGCCGATGGCGGCGCCGGTGCACAGCAGGGTCGCCGAACTGACCCGTTGCGGAGCATCGAGCAGCAGCTGCAGACCGACGCAACCACCCACCGAATCACCGGCGTAGTGGAATGTCTCCACGTTAAGGTCGTCCGCGATCACCAACACCGCTGCTGCGAGGTCGGCGATGGTGAACGGGTGGGCCCGACGGCCGCGGCCGTGACCGGGAAGGTCCCATCCGACTACGCGCACATGATCGACCAGTCGTTGCGCCACGCCTGTCCACAGGGTGGCCGTCGTTGTCCCTAGCGACGGGCCCAGCAAAAGTAGCGGCCCGTCGTCGGGTCCGCCGAGGTGGATGGCGGTGAGAGGCGGATTGCTCATGGCGCGTCCTTGACGAAGCGGCAAGCCCGGCCGAGTGTCGAGTCGATCAGCCGATCCGCGGCGCCGGTGTAGCCGGGTAACGCTGCACGACCTGTCAGCTCGGTCATCGAGCGCTGTTCGGAAAGCAGGCTTTCGGCGGCGGCCAGATTGGCCGCGGCGCGCGGCGGGTCGACACGGAGGCCGGACAGGAGGTCGGATGTGTGCGCGGCGGCGACGACGGTGTGGCGGGCCAGTGTCCGCAGGGTTGCCCATTCTGTGTGCCAGGCGCCGTCGGAGCGTTCGTCGACGGTCGCGCCTGCGGCGGTGTGCAGGATGCTGCCAAGGGGTCCGGCGGTGAGCGCGGCGCGGCGGATCAGCACCGAGCGGACCGGGTTGTTCTTGTGCGGCAGCGTCGACGAGCCGCCACCATGCCCCTCGGCCAGCTCGCCGATCTCGGGCCTACAGCCCGTCGTGACGTCGGTGGCGATGTGGCCCCAGGCGTCGCAGCAGCTCACCAGCGCGTCTCCGATCCGGGTGACCTGCCACCGGGTGGTATGCCAGGGCGGGGTGGGCGCCAATCGCAGCGTGGCGGCCAAGCCGTCACTGAGAGCGATGGCACCCTCGACGGATCCGGCCAATTCGGTTGCGGCTGCGAGCGATCCCACCGCGCCACCGACCTGCACCGGCAACGACGCTATCAGCCCCGCTATGGGCTCGGCGGCGTCGAGTACACCGGTCAGCCAGCGGGCGAACTTGGCGCCGAGGGTGCTCGGCAGTGCGGCCTGGGTCAGCGTGCGGGCGAGTGCCGAAGTGTCACGGTGAGTTTCGGCCAGTTCGGTCAGCGCCCGTACCTGGATGGCGAACTCGTCGCCGATGCGGATCAAGACGTCACGCGTGCAGAGCATCAGTGCGGTGTCGACGACGTCCTGACTGGTCAGCCCGCGGTGCAGCCAGCGGGCCGTTGGTTCCGCCGAGCGTTCCCGCAACATCAGCACCAGGGCGGAGACGGGATTGCCGTCCGTGCCAGCACGCCGGGCGATCGTCGCGGCGTCACCGTCGGCGAGCAGGATGGTCAGGTCCGCGCGCGCCTGCCGGGGCGCGATGCCCGCGTCGACGAGTCCATCCAGCCAGGCTTGTTCCACCGCGACCATCGCGGACAGGAATGCGCCGTCGCTCATCAGGTCGCCCGCGAGATCGTCGCCCGGCCAGAACAGATCGATCATCGTTGGTGGCCCGGGTAACGCAAGAAGACCGTCTCGGGCTTGTCCGGGGTGTCCTGCAGTTGGATGTCGAAGCGTAGACCGGTTTGGTCGCGGGTGGCGATGAGCGTGTCACGACGCTCGGGCGTAAGCGTGTTCAGCAGCGAATCGTTCTCCAATTGCTTGCCGGGAATGTAGGCGCGGGTGAACAACCGGTTCAGCAGTCCCCTGGCGAACACGGTGATCGAGATGAACGGCGCGGCAGCGGGTTCGCTGACGCCGGGGATGACGGTGGTAAAGGTGTACCGCCCCGCTTCATCGGTAGTGGCACGACCCCACCCGGTGAAGGTCCAGCCGTCTCGGTGCAGGGAGCCGCTGGCGTTCGGGATGCTGCCGTCGGCGTCGGCCTGCCAGATCTCCAGCAGCGCGTCGGGTACCCCTCGGCCGTCGGCGTCTGCGACGACGCCGTGCAACTGAACAGCGTTCGGCGAACCGGGCGGCACCAACTCGTTACACCTGTCGAAGGGCAGTGCATAGCCGAAGAACGGTCCGACGGTTTGGCCAGGGGTGGCCGGCAGCAGCGTGGACATCAGCGGTGGGCTCCGCGGCCGAGGTTCTCGATTGGGGTGCGCGCCGACCCGGTCAGGACGACGTCCCATCGGTAGCCGGTAGCCCATTCGTGGGTGCTGAGTTCGTGATCGTAGCTGGCCACCAGCCGGCTGCGCGCCTTCTGATCCGGGATCGCCTGGAAGATCGGATCAAGGCAGAGGAGCGGGTCACCCGGGAAGTACATCTGGGTGACCATTCGCTGCGTGAATTCCGTGCCGAAGAGCGAGAAGTGGATGTGTGCGGGCCGCCACGCGTTGCGGTGGTTCTTCCACGGATACGGCCCCGGCTTGATCGTGGTGAACCGGTAGATGCCGTCCTCGTCGGTCAGACAGCGGCCGGCGCCGGTGAAGTTGGGGTCGATTGGGGACGGGTGCTGATCCCTCTTGTGGATGTAACGTCCGCCGGCGTTGGCCTGCCAAATCTCGACGAGCTGGCGCCGCACCGGCCGCCCTGCGCCGTCGACGACCCTGCCGGTCACCACCAGTCGTTCGCCGATGGGTTCACCCGAGTGCTGGACGGTGAGGTCGGCCTCCAGCGGGTGAACGTCGCGTTCGGAGAAGCACGGCGTCCATAGCTCGACCCCTTCCGGGTCGGCGTGGTGAAGGTCCTTTGTCGGATGCCGTAGCAGGCTGCTCCGGTAAGGCGGATAACTCAGGCGCGGCTGCGTCTCCTCGACCCCTGCACGCTGGTAGGCGGACTCGATCGCACCGATCTCCGCGCTGATCTCCGACTGGCTCGCTACGGCGCCGTCGGGATTGCTGTCGATCGACGTTGTCACGGCGCCTACGGTACCGACGACGTTGAGATTAGCGAACGGTAGAATTTCACTGAGCGGAAAGGCCATCCACAATTGGCAGGGAACACTTCGACGCCGGGAACCACTGTCACCTCGCGTTTGCTGAACATTCTCGGCGCCTTCGACGAGCGGCATAAGAACCTGACGCTGTCCGAGTTGGCCCGCCGGGCCGGACTGCCGATTGCCACCACACACCGCCTTGCGGCCGAGTTGGTCGCCGGCTCGGCATTGCAGCGCCGCGCCGACGGTCAGTACGTGGTGGGCAGGCTGATCTGGAACGCGGGATTGCTGGCGCCGGTGGAAGGCCAATTGCGCCAGGTGGCTGAACCGTTCTTGCATGACGTATACGCGGCGACCCTTGCCACCGTGCACCTGGCCGTGCGCGATGGCGACGAGGTGCTGTACCTGGAACGGATGATGGGCCGGACATCCGTCCCGATTGTCAGCGCCGTCGGCAGCAGGCTGCCGATGCACTGCACCGGCGTTGGCAAGGTGCTGCTGGCCCACGCGCCGGAGGACGTTAAAGACCGAGTGTTCGCCACCTTGACTCGCATCACGCCGTACACCATCGTGTCGCCGACCGTGCTGTCTTCGCAGATGCAGCGCATCCATCGTGAAGGAGTGGCCACCACGAGCGAGGAGATGTCGCTGGGTGCATGTTCGCTGGCGGTGCCGGTCATCCGCCAGACCGACGACGCCGTAGTCGCCGCGATCGCCGTGGTGGTACCGACGCTGAAGCGCGATCGTCAGCGGCTTCTCGGCGCCCTGCAGGTCGCCGCGCGCGGCATTGGGCGACTGCTATGACCCGTCAGGCGCCGTCGTAGCCGTCGCTCTGTGGGACAGAATCTCTCGAACGGGCAAGCTTTGGCGGCGGCCGCAACCTAGGTCGAAGTGCCACACGTTAGGCGCGAACCGGAGTCCGCGCAGCGCTTACCGGATAGACACCAACGAGTCTCCCCGCCAATGATTTGCAGGAAGCTGGCGCACTCCGCAGCTTCGAATATCCAGCGAGGGAGGCGATTCCGCCCACCCTCAAACCCTCAACAGCCGAACTATCGCTGAAGGAATTGCAAAGAACATGACCGCCACGACACCGCTGGGATCCGACGCCAGGGCGTGGGCCGCCGAGAACCTTCGAGGCTTCTATATGTGTCCTGTCACGCCCCTTACCGACGAGTTCGAGCTGGACGAAGAGGGTCTGCGGCAGAATATCGACGCGTTTGTGGAGATGGGGTGCACCGGCCTTGTCGTCGGCGGGTTTTTCGCCGAGGGATGGAACATGACGCTGGCCGAATGGCAGCGTTACCACGAGGTGGTCGCCGGTGCCACCGCCGGCCGCCTGCCCTTGTTCACAATCATTCTCGACCATTCGGCCTACCAGGCGATCGAAAAAATGCGGTTCGTGGAGTCCCTGGGCTTCACCGGCGCTGAGATCATGAACCCATCGGTGCAGCTCAAGACCGACGACGACGTGGTCGACTACTTCGACTTCGTGGCGCCCGCCACCGGGCTGGCGCTTGTGCTCTACCGGACGCCGGTATCCGGTTTCGTGTATAGCCACGACGCCGTCGCTCGGATCGCCGAGCACGCCAACGTCGTCGGGATCAAGAATGGCACTTTGAGTTGGACCGACAGCATCGCCTTACGCCACCGCTTCGGGGACCATCTTGTGATCAGCGAGCCGAATGAGCGCTATTGGGCTCATGATGCTGCGCTCTTCGGGGGTCGGGTGCTTTACGGGGAGCTCTCCCTGATCCTCTACGGGAAACGGCGGCAGGAACTGCACCAATACACCGACCTTGCGTTTGCTGGTGAACTCGCGGGGGCGCTACCTGTGTCGGCGAAGGTGGACGCAATTCGCCAGGTGTACGAAGAGGTGCTCATCGGCCGCATCGCGGCAACGGGTTCCTACGTCGCGGCCATGCCCTATCTGAAGGCGTGGTTCGAACTGTTGGGGCTGCGTGCCGGCCCGGTGCGACCGCCCGTCAAAGCCCGGCTGTCTGCTCCGGAGCGGGAAGTCCTGCAGGAGAAACTGACGGCCGCCGAGGCCATCTGATGCGCGTCCTGATCCTGGGCGCTGGTGGGCTCGGATCTGTCTTGGGCGGATATTTGGCGAACATTGGCGTCGATGTCACCCTGGTCGGCAGGCCCGCGCACACCGAGGCCATCACGCGCTACGGTCTCCGAATCACGGGCCGTCGGGGCGACCTGGTGATTACTGATAACTTGACCGCGGTCGACCAGACAGCCAAAGCCACGGGGCATTTCGATTACCTGGTGTTGGCGGTGAAGGGCAAAGATACCGCGCAGGCCCTGGCGGAGGCCGACGGGTTGCGTGATTGCGTGAGCAGCGCGTTGTCGGTGCAGAACACCGTCGAAAAGGATGCGACGCTCGCCGGGTGGCTTGGGCCCGACAGGGTGATCGGAGCCTCCACCATCGAGGGCGGCACCTTGCTCGAACCGGGGCTCGCGAGAAATCACCTTACAGCTGAGGTGACCGCTTACTTCGGCGAACTTGACGGGACATCTAGTGCGCGCGTCGACGACTTGACGGCTGCCTTCACCAACGCCGGCCTTCCTGCAAAGGCGGTAGGCAACATCGAGCAGGTCGAGTGGGAAAAGCTCGCCCAGATCGCGCTGGCGGCCGCGTGGTCGGTCACGGCACTGGGCGCAATCCCTGACGCCTCGGTCTTCGAGGGCATGGAGGTGCGCGAGGGAGCGATGTACTTCGTCGCGCTGGCAAAGGACCTTCTTGGGGTCTACCGGGCGAAGGGCTACGAGCCGATGAACTTCTTTGCGCCTCTCTCCCGCCTGAAGGAACTCGATGCCCTTCCGACGGCCGACGCGATCGAGTTTGTCATCGGGCAAGGCAGAGCAATGCGCGAGAAGGGAAACTCGGGACACCCCTCGATGTACGAGGATGTTCTGCGACGACGTAAGACCGAGGTCGACTTCATGCTGGCGCCTTATCTCGCCGCCGCTCAAGAACTGGGCATGGATACACCGACGCTGCGGGTCGCCTACCAGATCATCAAGACCGTCGACCGATTCCTGGCCTAGCAATGACGCGGTTCGAAGGCGATGTTCAGGTAGCGCGCAAGGTGTGTTGGGGAGTGACGCCGAACTTGCGCCGATACTCCGCGCTGAAGCGGCCCAGATGACCAAAGCCCCACTTCATCGCTACGCGGGCAACAGTCACGGCACTCTCAGACGACGCCGCCAGTTCTGCGTGCGCACGGATCAGCCGGACTTCGCGCAGATACGTGAGCGGAGGAAGCCCGACGTGCCGCTTGAAGCTCTCTTGAAGAGCGCGGGCACTGATACCAACCTCGCGAGCAAGATCGGTTGTCGTCCAACTCCGTTCGGGATGCTCCTCGATTAGGTCGAGAGCTGTCCTGAGTACTTTGGGCGGCGGCGCTGCGTGTTGGTCGGCGGCGAGCGCCATGGCCTGATAGTGAGGTTGGGCGTGTAGAAACCCATGCATGACCAACTGTTCGAAATGTCGCCCGGTCATCGGATGTTGCACGATGCTCTCAGGGCGAGAGACCTCCCGATACAAGACCGATAGCAGCGCAAGCCACGCACGACTGCTGTCCGCCGTCAGGTCCATGCTATGCGTGATATTCAGCGGCCTAACCGCAGGTCGTCCAAGCAAGCCCTCGAGTTCGTATTCCAGATCCGTGCGGCTGAACTTCACGCACAGCTGACCACAATCGGCGGCCCACTTGATGCCGGCAGGACGGCCTGGGAGGAAAACCGCCGCCTGCGTGGGCGTCGCTTGGGCCGTGGCTGAGCCGCACCACGAATCGGCGTAGCTGGTGAGGGGAACGTTGATGTGGTAATCATCGAGCGCAGTCGAATTGACGAGCTCGACATCTGCACCGTACCGAAGGTAGCCAACGGTCACAGCACCGATTCGTGCGGCGCTGAGCCGCGCATTCAAACGCTGGCCGCGACGGGAGTAGCGGAGACGGTGCGGTGTGAAAATTTCCGAAGCGAGGTGCTCGGCCGCGCTCAACTGTTCGGTGCATACGGTCTCGCGTCGGCTGAAGTACGATCCTGCCATCTTCGGCCCATCCGCCATTGGTAACATCTCACTTTCTCGCTGCGGTAACCGCAGTTCGCCGACAGAATCTGTCGCTCCGTCGAACACCAGCGCGGAAGGCCTGGCCTCCGACTCAGGGTCCTGCGTCACCCAACCGCATTCTAGTGGATGAAGAACTCTGCTATGCAGAGAGTGATTCTTTTAAACGCGTGTTGCCCTTTCTCCGTGCAGCAGGGTCACTGGCTGCCGCGTGCATCGTCCACCTCGATGGTGTGCTGGCCGGCGACCGCCCCGACCCCGATATTGCTGTTGAAGGACGCTCTGGAGCTGTGTGAGCTTGCCGGCGTCAGCTCGACAGTTGTCGCGTGGCGTTGACTGGTGCGATCGCACCCCGGTGCGAGTGCCGTCCGGAGGGGATTCGCGCCTCTGGCGGGAACACATCCGATACCAGCTTGCGTGTGCAATAGCCTGCGCTCACAGATCCATGCCAGCGGAGATGGAGGAGCCAATCGGGCCTGAGGGGTCTGCATACCTTGAGTGCGGAATGTATTACACAGTGGGGCACTGAATAATCACAACGATTTTGCTTCTCGTCGCGCCTTCCGTTCGTGCAGGCCAGTGGGTTGAGCACTTCTGGCATCCATCCCATTCCTTGAAAGCTTGGAACCTTCTCGCGCTCTGAAGACATAGAGGTCGAGATCAAAATCGCTGGGAGAGAAGGAAAAATGATGGCTTCTTCTCAGACACCTCGGCCACACTAGTCCAGCTGGCGATGTTGCGCTAAACGCTCTGCCAAAGCTCGCGATGACCAAGCGTTGTGGTAGTCGATAGAAAAGATATCGCCCGACACCGCACGGCGCACAATCTCCTTAGTGTCACATCGAAGCGGATGATTTGGAGATAAGTCAATATTCGCGAAAAAAGGAACCGCACAGGCCGTTTCGGTGATCATCACCGACACAGATTGACAATTCGGTTTAAGTGCACGAGCCTGTCATAGCTCCTCGACCGCGCCGTCGGACCAGATAACCATTTTCCGTAATCAGGGTGCGCGTAGATGTGAACCTTATACCGATGGTCTAGGTCATCCCACCAGACCCAAGACCCAGCGCCTACCATCCAGCGCTGCGCGACACGGCCATCAGAGAAGACGCACATTTCAAATTGCGCCTCGTCAGGCGGTTGTAGTTGTCCTTCTCGAAGTCGTCCTTCACGTCTCTGGCGAGCCGGCGATAGACGACAGCCGTTCTCACAGGTCAACCTCTGACAATCCCATCACGTCTAGCGTGCTCGTGAGAAGCAGAGACATAGTAGGCGGAAGGTCGCACCACGGAAGAGATCAGACGGCGCCGGGTGAGCGCCTGCGACAACGGCGGACGGTCGTTTGGGGGTGAACCTACCCGAGGAAGACATTTCCGGTGTCATTGCGCGGATCCGGAAGCACGTACGGTGATCGCTGCCGACGGGCATTCGTGTGCTGCCGCGCGGGCGTTGACCTCTAGATCAGCGGGAATGTCGCGCACCAATATCTCCGCCTTCCCAGCCGCGTTGATAGCGAAGACACTGGCGCGACGTCCACGCACAACTGGTAGCCGCAGCACCGACGTGGATCGACTTCCGCATGGATCACTTGTCCACTCCTCACTTAAGTGCACCCCTCCACCGCGATGGATCGAGCGGAGGACCAAGGCACGCCGCCGCGCAGCACCTGCAGTTGTCATCACAGACGTCCTTTCACGATTGGGGAAAGGGCGTCAAGTAGGAAACGATCCCCTGCTCACTGACGTGCGCGAGGTCAATGGCCAGGACCGTACGGGTCCTCGAGAAACCGCGAAAGGCTTTCCTTGGTCTGCCATGACAGACTCTCAAGTTCCAACGGGTCGAGCTGAATTCGGAAGCCGAGGCGGGGGCTGGCAATCTCCAACCGCTCTCCATTGCGGGTAAAGATTTTGTCGACGGTGACGACGGCGAACTCGTTCGCGATGGTCGTCGCCGCACCGTGGTCGCCGGTCACGACTGTACCTTTCTAGGTTTTAAGTAATGCAAGCTCAACGTCGCCCCGTTAGAAGAAGTTAGCCAGATTGTGGGTGCCGACAACGGCATGATCAAGCACTACCCGTCGGCTCGCTAACCGCAGGCCCATCTCACTGCGGCGGATGACATCGTGGCGCTCCGCAGAGATGAGGTCGTGCTGCGGACTGTCCCCCCTGTTGCGGAACACGAGAAGGTTGGAGCGGACATCGTATTCGTCCGTCCCTGCGCCGGGGCGTACCCGCACATTCGACACGTGGTGTCGGATCCGTGAGGGCGGATCTTCTGCCCATGCGTATTCGGTGTCCAGACGTAGCACCCGCAGCTCCAAGCCTGCGTAGTCGTCATCCCAGTGGGTCATGGTCGTCGAATTTCCGTCGCCGTTGGCGCGTTCTCTGCTCACGCGCACCGGGATGACGTAGTGGATATCTTCGGCGCACAGTTCTAGCCAGTCGTGAAACCGGCCGTCGTTCAGCAGCTCCGCCTCTTCGAACAGAAAGTTCTCCATCTCGCAGCGGAGCAGAAGCTGTTGCTCGACCGTCGCTACCATGGCACACCATCCTTTATGACTTGGTTGATTGTGGTTGTGAGACAAGCAGGTGCCTGATGCCTCATCAGGCGACCTCGTCTGCATTGGTCCGAGATTGCGCGAGTAGTTGGGGTTTGGGCTCGGTTTCGCTGGCGTCATCGCCTGAGTCGGTGAGTAACTCCAACAGGCGACCCCAGAATTCGCGTTGGTTACGCTCCGCGTACCCGCTGGACAGGGGACGACCGGGCCCCTTCCACGTGTCGTCGCTGGTCAGCACACCCATGCCCATCTCGAAGTTGAGTGTCTGGCTGCCTGCGAGAATGCCTTGCGTTCCCGCAGTGATGGAGCGCCAAGTCTCGGCGTCGTCCTGTTCGAACACACCGGAGATGCCGAACGTTCGTACGTAGGTCTCATACGACTGCTGTTTGAACTCTTCGTCGGCATCCTTCTCGACGAGAAACCACGACCAGACTTCCATCGTGTCGTGTGACAGTGGACGCCACAGCCGAAATGTCAACATCGGCACTGGCATTGACTTCTTGTCCCTACCGATGAGGACGTTGAGGAACGACAGGTTGGGAAAGACCGTGCCGTGAATGAAGGCCGAACGCTGAAGCATGTCTGCGCGGTCCTGATCGCCGTAAGCCGCTGCGAGTCCATCGACGATCTCGGGTGGATAGTTCATAAAGGGCGGCATCGGTTGCCCGGGCGTTACCCCGAGGACGCCGAGGCCGTGACCGTTGGAGAGACTGATATGCGCCGGCTCCGATGCGAATTTCGGATCGGGCGGAGCCAGACCGAGCTCGACCGCCGATCGGTGCGTCATCAACGTGTGGTAGGCGTCCCCGACAAAGTTGTCCGCGCCGAGCTTCCAGTTGGAGTCGATGATCCAACGCTGGGGCTCACCCCGCACCTCCAGTCCACCCTTGGACTTCTGGGTGATCAGGTCCAGATACCACGCCATATCGCCCAAATAATCAACGAGAGGTTCTGCCTTCTCGTCCAGGCAACCGAATATCATTCCGCCGTAGTTCTCGAGGCGCGGAACCTGGGTAAGACTCCACTCGTTCTTGTCCATCTCGACCCCATAGACCTCTTTTTGTGCGGGTACACCCGCCAGAGTTCCGGTATTGCGGTAGGTCCAGCCGTGATAGGGGCAGCGGAAGTGCGAAGTGTTGCCCATCTCCGTGCGGCACAGCATTGTTCCGCGGTGCCGACACGAGTTCGCCATGGCGCGCACTTCGCCGTCTTCGCCGCGGACAACGATGATCGAACCGCCACCCAGATATCGGACCACGTAGTCCCCTGCCTGGGGGATCTCCGTCTCGTGGGCCAGGAATTGCCAGCACCGGCCGAAGACTCGCTGAGCTTCGAGCTTGTGGAGTTCTGCGTTGGCGACCAGCCCGGCGGGCAGACGGCCCTTAGCAAGGCCTTCTCGGCCCGCCGCTACCAGTTGCTGAATGTCGTTCTTATCGACAGTAGACATGTACTTCTCCTACGTTTCTTGGATTGGGCTGCGTAATGTTCTCTTGGACAGATGTTTTCGTGATTGCGGCGTTCATGTTGTTGCGGCTTCGAGTGCGCCTGGCGGTGTTTGGGCGACCATCTGGTGGCCCCACACACTGGGTCGGTCGTACTGAGCGACTGTCCAGGTTTCCTCGTCGACGGTCACCGCATCCCAGCCGTACTCGATGTCAAACCCGCTCGGTGTGCGCACGTAAAACGACACCATCCGATCGTTGACATGGCGCCCCAACGTCATGCTCAGCGGAATGTTGCGCGACATGCACAGGTCATAAGCCATCCCCACGTCATCAAAACTTTGCACCTCGACCATCACGTGGTGCAGTCCCCGCACACCCGGCATCCGAGTCAACGCGATGCTGTGATGGCGCGGGTTGCAGTGGTAGAACCACAGATCCATGAAGGTGTAAATCTCATCGCTCTTCTTAAACCCCAACACCCCCCGCAAAAACCGGTCGGCCTGCGCAAGGTCCGGCGTCGCCAACACCACATGACCCAACCCCTGCGCACCGGTGACGAACCCCGACATCGCACGACCGGGCCGGAAGGAACCCGGCACCACCTTCTGACCGTAAAACAACTCATGACGCAACCCCGAAGGATCCGACAGCGTCACAAAGCCCAACACCCCGCGGGCCGCGCAGTCCTCCTCGGTTCCCACCTCAAACCCAATGCCCCGCTTGTGCAGCAACTCCCCGGCAGCCTCAAGCGCATCCTCGCTGCCCACATCCCAGCCCGCATACAGCATCCGGTTGCGGTCCCCGTGATGCACGGCGATCCGGTGATCCGCGTCGTCGATCCGCAACAGGACCGACCCACTGGACGCCTCAACCGCCTCCATCCCCAAAACCTCCGGACCGAACGCCAACCACTCCTTCGCATCCGGAGACTCCACACCCACATAACCCAACGCTTTCACCAACATGTGTAAAACCTCCTATGTTGACCCGACGTCGATGCGCATCGCGCCGGTGGCAAGTTCCGTCCCTCCGGACGGCTGGTTGAGGCCCCGCACGCCCAAGCCGCCGTCGCTGTTGATGACGACGCCGGTCACCGCTCGCGAGTTGTCTGCAGACGCGAGTAGCAGATACAGGCCGGCGTGATCGGCGGGCTGCTGCGCGTACTGCAATGGGTTTGTAGTACTCATAATGTCGGCGATGCCGGGCACCGATGACAACACGTCCTGACCCTGGCCGAGGTCCTCGATTCCACGCAGGCCCGTTACCGTGCCGCCTGGAGCGACGCCATTCACCCTGATCTTCGGCGCCAACTCGTAGGCCAGTTCACGCACTACGCCAACGACCGCGTGCTTGGAAGCGGTGTACAGCGGGCCGCCACCGGCGGCATAGAAGCCAGAGTTGGAGACGGTGAAGATCATGCTCGGGCCATCGCTTTTGAGGAGTTCAGGAACGGCGGCCCTGGCACCAAGGAGGTAGCCCTTTACATTGACCGCGAAGATCTCATCGAAGGCGCTGCTGAGGTCGGCTCCGTCGAAACCCACCAAAGGGGCAAAGTAATCGAAGATCCCAGCGTTGCCGACGAAGACGTCGAGCTTTCCGAACGCATCGACCGTTTCGCGCACCGCCATGACGTTGTCTGCATACGACGTCACGTCACCTGTTACCGCGATGAGCCTGCCGTCGGCGTTGCCGATGGTAGCCAGGTCGCCTTCCGAGCGATCCAGGACGCCCACGCATGCGCCCTCGGCCAAGAAACGCTCGACCACGGCCAAACCGATTCCGGCTGCCCCGCCGGTCACCAGGGCGACTTGCCCGGTCAACCAACTCAAAACTATCGTCCCTCCGGTGATGCGCAATGCTCTTGTTGCTCTGCATCTGCCCGCCAGTGTCCTCGCCGCTGAATGGGGGGTCTATCCGCGCAGCGCTGTCGAAGCTCCGATTCACGCGGGTCTCGATGCTCGGGCGAGGAGAGTGCGGGGGATGTCTACGCCAATGGTCCGATGGGATCGGAAGCCGCGTCCCAGACCACCCGCGGCAATGGACATGAGCGCGTGCCCGGATGTGCCTATGAGGACCTTTTCTCCGATGGGTGACACGACAAACCATGGGTTTCGAGGCGCGCCAACTCGTGACGCCACGCGATGGTCTCGTTGAAAGCGTTACCGAGATCAGGCAGCTCTGCTGCATCAGCGTCGGGCAAATCAGCCAGAGTGCCACCCGCAGAAGCGATCTGGAGCGACAAACGCGAGATCGTGTCGACGCTGATGGCCTGTAGTACGGCCCGCTCGACGGTGTCCGCAGCACTGGTGAGGCCGTGGGCCCGGAGAACGACCACCGGCCGGTCTGCCATAGCAGCAACCATTTCCTGGGCTAGTTGCCGATTGCGCACCAATACGCCTCGCCGATAGACCGGCACGCCAGCCGCGGCGAGCCGAAAACCGGGTATGTCAAACGCTCCGACGATCGGTCGGACAGCCAGACCGGCGAGATCGGCGGCGACTACCGCCTCGGGGTGCGCATGAACCACAGCATTGACATCGCGGCGGGTGCGGAGCACTTCGGTGTGCAGTGGCAACTCGTTCGGCGGCTGGTAACCATCGTCGAGTTCTCCTTTGCCGCCCGCTGTACCGTCCAACGTGACCATCCGGATGTCCTCTGCGCTGGTGAACGCGAGCCCTCGCTCGCGCGGACCACGACATCGGATCAGCAGTCGATCTCGGTCGACGCGCAGGCTGATGTGGCCGAGGATGCCTGGCGCCAAGTCGCGCGCCGCCAGGACGCGACAGGCCAGCGCGATGGCGTGTCGTTCAGTGTCTAGCCCTGCACCCGAAGGGGTGGAGCTCATCGCCAACTCGGGGTTTCGGTGTCGACGCCGTCCTTGACGACGACAGCGAAGTCCGCGGATGCCTTACCCAAACTGCGATGGGTGGTGCTGGCAGCGCAGATGGCCATCCGGTTCGCCTCCTTAACCGTTCCTATAGGGCTTGGGCTGTTGAGGTCCCGAAGCAGAAGGCATCGTTAACCACGAGCCATCACTTCCACGCAGTTAGGCGCTACACCCAATAGCCTTACTGTATAACAGAGATCTACTCTGTAAAACAGAGACTCTGGTTTCGGTGTGGGCCTATTGTCGCCGACAGTCCGCGCAGGCGGCGCAACAACGACATTGGGACACATACCCTTTCGCGAGCGGCGTCTCGGCGGCCCACGGTTCTGCCGGTTGACTGGGCCAGAGGGTGGGCAGACATGCCCTCGTCCCAGGGTCACGGCCGACGACATCTTCCTTCGACCGTGGGGGTTCTCAGTGCAAACGTCGAGTAGATCTGCGGATAACCCACACCCGCCGAATCAAATTTCGCGTGCCTCACCTTCGACGCGCTAAACAGTGACTTCGCAGTTCGTCCAGGCGACGGCCATTCCCATCAGGGCGCGGGGAATGGGCTCATAGACGCTGGCCCATGGCGTGTTGCCGCCGACTGCGCCGACAGCACATATCCACGATCTCAGCTCGATGTTGCCAGAGTTGAGCAGGTCTTCGCTGGTCAGTTTGCTCAGCTCGTAGCCGTTTCCGGTAGCGAGGCACTTCAGGGTGCGGCGATCGAATTCGTCGTCGATTGAGCCGTGAACGCGCGGCCCATCGTAGGCAGCCCACGGATAGCCGGCAGTGAAGTGTGAAAGTCCACCGGACGCGTAGACACCTATCCTCTCGTCTGCAGGGCGGCGTGACCGCACGGCGTCGGCAATCGCGCGGCCGAGCGCGAAGCACCGTTTAGGCGACAACGACGGCACGTGAACGGCATTGAGGAATACCAACACCACTGGGATTTGGTGGTCTCCAAGGATATTGGCCACAATCTCGCCATGGGCGTGTGAGTGCAAGGTGGTCTCACGGAAATCGACGACGGTGGCGACGTCGAACCCCGCCTCGACGGTGTGCTCACTCAAGTCCTTACTGAGCTCGGGCGAACTTTTCCAAAACCGCGCCTCTGGCAAGAAGCGGTCAGACACTGTGAACCCATCTCCTGTGTGGATGGCTATCTGGGGCAGTGCCGAACCGTCGAAGTTTTCGTTTTGGTCATCGCCGATGATGATCAGGCAATCCAGTCGGTCTTGTCTGATGCTGTCACGCAGCCTTTGAAGCCCGTTCTCGATGTGCGCGTAACGCGCCGCAGCGTCGTCGAATGGTTCTTCGTCTTTCCTCAGGCGAGGTGGGGTCTTACCACGTCGCACTGTGTAGTTCTTCCTGTTCTTTGTGCGGAAGCCTTCCCACCTGGGAGGCGGGATGAAAGTGAAGGCATGCGACGACGCGTAACCCGCTACAATCTCACCCACGATTTCTCCTCCTCTGGAGTCACAGCGATACCTGGTGGGAGAGAACGACTTCGCGATCTTCGTAGGCCGACTGCAGGATGGCGAAACATACTTCTAGCGTCGCGCGCCCCCAGCGACCGTCGTGCTGAACAGGGCGGTCCTCAGTGATCGCCCGGTGTAGTTCAGCCAACTCTGCGGCCCTGCCCCGCATGGTGCGCGCGACCGGTATTTCCTGCAATCCGTTTTGCCCGTACACCACCAGCCCGTCGGGCGACTGCCTGATCGCGCCGCGTTCGCAGGACACCACGGTCAGGCCGAAGTAGGGGTGGTGGATGATCTCTCCGGGGGCGGAGTAACCCCACAGCTCCTGTGACTCTTCGGTCGTCGTCGCAGCACCGTAGCGGCCCTGTTCCTTCTGAGCTTCCAGTGCGACTTCAAGTTGGTCAGGGTTCTGACTGAGCGCAGCGAAGTTATTGGCTACTCGCTGGTTGGCTTGGGGGCTGCGGCGGCCGCCGTCTTCTGCCACCCACGAGTGCAACTCCGCGACATCGAAGAACGCTCGCGCGTCATAGACGAGCGTGGCGGAAGCTCCTGATTCGAATCCGAGATGACAGGTGTATCCCCCGACGCATTCCCGGACGTCGTCCCATATTGTCGACGCACGCACTGTTCTGGCCACACCGCCGACTATCTGCCGCACGATATCGACCTGGTGGGGCCCCTGGTTGAGAACTGGCCCGCTGGTCGAGCGCAATTCCGAAGTCGGCCACGGTCGCCGGTTGAAGTCGTTGAAATTCCAGGTGTTGACCATGAGCAACTCGCCGAGTTCGCCACTGGCTACAAGTTCGGCCATCGCTCGCACCGGCGCATCAAAGCTGTGTGTGTGGCCGGCCATCAGCTGCACGCCCGCTGCCTGGGCCGCCTCAACCATTGCAGTGCAATCGTCGACCGACATGGCCAACGGCTTTTCGACGACCATGTGTTTTCCGTGACGTGCGGCCATTAGCGCATGCTCCCGATGCAGCTCGGGAGGGGTGGCGATGTAGACGACGTCCACGCTTGGATCGGCACACAGTTGCTCTGCGTTCGTGTAGGTCTGGCCGGAGAACTCGGTGGCGAAGCGGGCGAGCGAGTGTGATCGGGTATCGGCTGCCGCCACAACCCGATACGGCAGCGTCGACATGTCTGGGTACTGCTGGAAGATTCGGGCGACAGCCTGACCGATTCCGAGAAATCCTAGGCCGAGCTCGCGTGACGCGACATCTGTCATGTGCGACCTATCTGAGAGCTAGTGAACGACTGGGCATTAGAAGAAGATCGAAATCGCTCGTGGAAGAACGCTATGAGCCAGGGTGATGCCCCGGGCGGCCAGCAGCAGGCCCGAGTCTTCGTCTCGGCGTAGAACGTCTTGTCGTTTGCCGATGAAGAAGCTCTCGTGGCGTTCGTGGCGTACGAGAAACACCATGACGCTGGATCGGACGCTCAGCTCTTGATCGGATACATCGGTGACCAGGATGTCGCTGACTAAGCGCTGAGTGATCGTGCGTGGAGTTTCCCCGGGGGCGAGCCCAGTAGCCAGCCGGGCAATTCTCAGCTTCAGCGATTCGTAGTCGTCGTTGAACAACAGAAACGGCGGTAGGCCGTCATCATCGTCGACCGGATGCGTGCTGGACTCTGGGAATGGCATCGTGTATCTGACATCCGGCGCCAATAAGCCCAGCCACTCGTCCAGCCGCCCATCATCGAGAAGCATGGTCTCCCGCGCATAGAATTCGTTTATTCGCAGCCGCAGTTCCACGTCCAACTGGCTGGTCTCCATGACTAGGCCGGCTCCGTCATAGTTCGGTGCCAGTGCCGATAGAACTCGCGCTGGTAGGCTTCGCTGATCTGCGGCCTGACATTGCCGGGTAACTCCGCAACCAGCGACTCCATTGGTTCGACGTCCTCGCCGAGTGAGTAGTTGAACGGCACATCCCGGGCGACTCCGGTGTCAAGGGCGTCAGACAATCGTTCGAAGTTTTCGTGATCATCGGGCGTCACGAGACCGGCCGCCGATTGCCGCTGACTCAAGACGAAGACCATGCGTTCCTTGACAGCACGGGGCGCGGAGCTTTCCACCAAACACCACTCCCAAACCTCGGTCAACCGCGGTCCCCGAGGCTGCCACATGATGAATGCCCGACCGTAAAAAGCCGTGCCCATGCCAATCATGCTGAAGTTTGGGAAGATATTGGCTACGTGAAAGCTGTAGGGCTGCACGGGGGATGTCGCCAACCGCTCGTCTTGCAGGCGCTGCCGCTCGGTTAGCCAGTCGACTGCTTCGGTACCCAGCGTTTCGGCTTGGGCGAGATCGTCCTGATAAAAATTCTTACCGACTGCCAGTTGCAGCAACCCATGGGGCGCGCAGCCGTCGAGAACCACGCTGTAGTGCTGCCCCTCGTCTATCGAAAAGTTGATGCGGGCAGTCTGCCCAGCTTTCGACAGTGCGGAAACCGATCCGTGAGTGGCAGCGAAGTGATACTGGTCGCCGCCGAAGTTCTCGGCCAACAACTTCCAGTTGACGGGCATGAGGTAGCGGTGCAGGCCGGGAACGACCTGCAGGCCGTTGGGGTCACAGTCGAGTAGAAAGTTGTCGAGGTACCACAGCAGGCCCTCCCCCAGATATTCTTCCAGCGGCGGCGCCGACTGATCCCAGCACGCGAAGATAAGTCCTTTGTAGGTAGCTACCCGGGGGGAGACGAGGCCCATGCTGGCCTTATCGAACTGCGGCCCGTAGGCGCTCTCGGCTAGCGGAACACTGCGCAGCCGTCCGGCAGTGTCGTAACTCCAGCCGTGATAGCTGCAGTGAAAGATGTTCGCGTTGCCCTTGTCGAACTGACAGACTTTATTGCCCCGGTGCCGGCATTTGTTCAGCAGCACACGAACACGAGATTCCTTGTCCCGGCACACGATCACCGCATCGTCGGCCATATAGGTTGTGCGGAAGTCACCGGGCTTGGGGATCATGGACTCGTGGCCGACGAAGAGCCACGACCGCTTGAAGATAGAGTCGAGTTCCCGCTGGTACACCGCCTCGTCGTAGAAGGCCGAGGAGTCTATCGGCAGCGCCGGGCCGGTTTTGGAACCGATTGTCTCCATCAACGTTGCCCTCGGGACTCGCGATCACCTTGAAGATAATTGGTGAGGATTTGGTTGAACTCTTCCGGCCGTTCCCACTGCGGCCAATGGCCACAATCCTCCATCAATGCGAATTCAGCGCCGGGAATTAGCTCGGCTGCCCGCCGTCCGAATTCCACCGTCGCCGAGGGATTGTGACTCGTCCACAGCACGAGCGTGGGCCTGGTCAAGCTGGTCAATCGCTCAGCCGTGAGATTGTCCTCAGCAGTCGCCGCTGAGGGCGGCGCCGTCGCGTTCGTCAGTGCCGACCGCGATTCTTCGCTCTGGTAAAGTGCCCACCGCAGCGCCACCAGTTCATCGGTCAGGTCGCGGTCAGGGTGGTGGAAAAGCCAGGCCATCCTCTCCCGCACATTCGCCGGACTCGGGTCAGCCAGGAATTGCCGGGTGACCCGGGCAAGCTCTGCGCGCCCGGCAGCGGTGCGAGCCTCGGCATCGGCGCCGACCTCTAGCGTCAACCGCGCGCCGCACACGTAGATCAATCGGTCGACACGGTCGGGATGTTCCAACGCAGTCCACGCCGCGATCCAACCTCCTAACGACTCGCCCACCAGGTGGGCTCGGTCGATGCCTTCCTGGTCCATGTATCCGAGTAGGTGACTGACATAGTCCTTACGCTTCGGGGCGACCTCACAACCACTGGTGAGACCGTGACCCAACAGGTCCAGCGCATGCACTCGGAAATGACGCGACAGCGCCGTCACGTTGCGGGCGAAGGCTTCGGCGTGACCGCCTCCCCCGTGCATGAGAATGAGGTCCGGACCTTCCCCTGCCTGAATTGTCCTGGTTCGGACGCCGTCGACATCTACGAAGCGTGTTTCCGCTCCAAGCAAGCTCACACAAATTGAAGCGTCTTTGAGCAACCTTCGACGTCCCCTCAGCTAGTACAGTACCCAGTTTTTATCATACTTCCCGAATATCTGCAAGGTAGAAATTTAGGCTTCTGTGTAAATGGGACTCTCGAAGGGGAGACGATGCCCACGTCACGCGGGCGCAGCGGTGCGGCTGCCGACGCAAGCTGTCGACCATCACATCGACACAGTTCTTCGCTGCGGTCGTGCAGCGTCGTATCAATAATTCTTCTGTGCCGCAATGTCATTCGCACCTCGCGACAAACCCTGAGCGCCACGCGGACTGCCGCGTTTCACCAAGGTCGGACGCAACCTAGCCGACGAGCGAACGTTCTTCTCGGGAGTACTCACTACCTGAGTGCACCCGATAGACCCCTCAGTTGGAGCCGTGGATGCCATGCGAGGACCGGTGAGTGGACGTCAGCACCGTAGCGGCGTCGACCGTCCTATACCCGGGGACCGATCAGGAGGTGCGCTGGCCGCTCGGGTAGTTCTCCAAGCAATCTATTAGTTCGTTCAGTCGTGCAAGCAGCTGCTGCCTGTGTCGCGGGTTGATACCGGCAAAGAGTCTCTGCAGAAAGTCGTAATGACCGGGCAGAAACTCGGTCATGAACTGATCGCCCTTCTTCGATATCGCGACCACAACCGAGCGCCGATCGCGGGGATTCACCTTGCGTGTGACAAAACCTGCCTTGGTCAGCGTGTCCACCACGCTCGTCAGGCTGGCTTGGCGTACGGAAATAGAATCGGCCAGTGCGCCCATCGTCATCGGCCCGTCGGCGCGCTTCAGGACGGTCAGAACGTTGAACTGGCTCATCGAGAGGTCTACCGGCGTCAACTCATCGACGGCGACCCGACCGAAGGCGGTCACAGCACGGTAGAGCGCAAGCGGGAGCGCCAACGAAGAGGGGTCGTGATCGGGTCCGGCTTCGCGGGTCTTGGCCGCGACCTGTTCGGCCATCGTCAACTTCTCGGTACTCATGAAGTCCCTTGCAACGTTGATCAGCGGTTCGGCAGACATCTCCACCGGGTGGTGATCATACCGGCAAATGGTCGGTGGTCTTTCTTTCCGCTCACCGATATTCGGCCCGTTTACAATTCAGTTAGCTATACAGCGTGACGGGGGTCGCACTCAAGACGTAGGGGTTCACTTCGGAGGCATCGACCGGATTCGTTGAAGAAGTTCTGTGCTTTCGGGGTAGGCACGGTCGCGAAACTCCGAGGCCGCAACACTTTGGAAGAAGTCCACGACGGGCTCAAGCGTCCTGCTGCGGATACCGGCGTTCGTCGCCATTCGTTCCGCGAGCGCGGAGTCTTTCGTAATGGTGCTAGCGGGGGCGCGGTTCCTAACTGACTCGGTGTCGTGGCGGAAGTACGCCGCCGCCGTGGTGAGACCCGAGTCCCCCCCGCTGCACTCCGCGATCGCGTCGGCTACCTCGCCGGCATTCAATCCCATCGCCTCAGCGATTAAGAGGGCTTCCGCCGAAGCGAGGTACCAGCTGTACTTGATGTGCTGGTTGAGAAGCTTGGTGGCATATCCCGCACCTCGATGGCCGCAGTACACCAAGGTGCGCGAGACGGCGGCGAGGACATCGGCATCAGGGCCGAGCACCCCGCTTGGGCCTCCGACCAGAACGGTCATGTTCGGCGCCTTTCGGCTGACGGGGCAATCGACAAAACGCCTCCCAGCCGCGTCGTAGGCCTGACCGATGATTGCTGCGACCTCGGGATTACAGGTCGACATATCCAGCAGGGCGGCCCCGTCGGCAAGGCCGGCCAGGACACCTCGCTCCGACCCGAGCGCCACCTCCAGCACCTGACTCGGCCCCGGGAGGAACGTCAAAACGACATCACATGCGCCGGCCAACTCACGCGCGTCCGCAGCAGCCTCGGCGCCTAGCTCGACAATTGGGCGTAATACGTCGGGCCGAATGTCGAAACAGACTACGTAATGGTCCGTCGCAAGAAGTGACGCCGCCAGCGCGGAACCCATGCCGCCCAAGCCGATCACGCCGACCCGCCTCATGACACCGACCACCGAATGTCAGGCCGTAAACCGACTACCGACACAGTCGGCGAATGCCGGCATCTGCGGCATGGTGGCTCAACAGACGGCTATCCCAGCGCCGGATCGGCGAATCGGACACTGTTTCGCTTGGCCGCCTCAATGAGGGCCTTCACGTCACCCGGACCGTTCGACGTTTCGTCCACGTCTGAAAAGAAATCCAGCGCGCCGCCCGGGCAAGACGAAGTCGTGATCCACCGGGCGCCGTCAGAGAGAACGCGATAGGCGTGCACGACGCCAGCCGGCACTCGAATCGCCTCACCCACCTGCAGGGTCGCTTCTTCGCCGCCGCGGCTTACCCACAGTTCGCCCT
Organism: Mycolicibacterium pallens; assembly: GCF_019456675.1. NCBI lineage: Bacteria > Bacillati > Actinomycetota > Actinomycetes > Mycobacteriales > Mycobacteriaceae > Mycobacterium > Mycolicibacterium pallens. The sequence continues at coordinate 5,591,443 of NZ_CP080333.1, forward strand.
CCAGCACGACATAGCTTTCATCCCAGGGATGCTGGTGCGGCGGTGGGCCCGATGATTGCGGAGCGCGCACATCGAACATCTGGTACCCGTCGCCGACGAGAAGCGGGCGCATTTCCTCTGTCATCACACGCAGGGCGGTCACGTCATCGGCACGCCGCTTCGGTTGGAGCGAAGTAGACAATCCAGCTGCCCCCTCATCGGTCGCTGCCCATCAAATGGGTTTAGAGAAGAATATATTTTGCCGTGCTGAAGGTCAAGGGTTCAAGGACATGGTCCGGCTTCATAGAATGATCGACAGGTTCTTAGCGAGTAAGACCGTTTGGTCGAGGAGTAGCCGGCGACGGCACAGTTGCCAGTCACCGGCGACGCGGCGCAACCGGTCCTTGCGCCGGCCGACCAGCAAATCAGTCTCATCGGCGACCCGGTTTCGATACACCAGGAACCGGCAACTCACATCGACTTCCGCGCCGTCTACTCCTTCAATACGCACGTTGGTAACCAGGTGTGACACTCGCGAGACGGGTTCTTCGGCCCAGTGCAGGCCAGTCATCAGCTGCTCCACCCGCAAAGCGACGGTCTCCTTTTTCTCGTCGAACCAGCAGATGTCGTGACCTTCCTGAGTCTGCTCCAGCTGCGCGAGGTCGTCGTAGGCGACGTTCGCCCGCAGTGGAACGGAGTACTCGTAGTCGTCGGTGAGCAGACCGAGCCATTCGGAGTAACGTCGTTCGTCGAGCAGGTCGGCTTCCCGATAGAGGAAATCGGCGATTTCGGCCTGAAGCAGCAACTTCTCTACCGCATCCTGCCTCGTGGAAATTTCACCGCCCGTTGCACTCACGACCGTGCGGCTCTCTCGTCGGATTTGGCAAGTTCGATGAGTTGAGGCCACGAGAGGTTGTCGGTGAACTCGGCCCATCGCCGGTAAAAGGCGCGTGCATTCACCTCGCCTGCGATGGGGTGGTGAGAATGCACAGCCTGGTCGAGCGCACTGGGAGTTTCCATATCGAGACCCTGCTGATAGTTGTAGGGATAGCGCCGGGCTATCACGCCCTGGCTGGCCTGCGTCGCGTAATTCCAGTTCTCCATATCGTCTTGCTCCGTCATCCCTCCAGGACCCGAGTAGCGCATGTAATAGCGGCGCAGCCAGTCACGTACATCATCGGGTGCGTTCTTGTCGATGAGGTACCACCGCCACACTTCGGTTTCGGTGGGGCTGATCGGGTGTGACACCAGGATCGTCCGCGGAAAACCGGCGGAGAACGACATATTGGGGAACATCGTCGCTGGGCCACGACCACCGAGCTGTCTGCCCTGCGCCTGCAGTCGCTCCTTGCGGACCGCCCACGCCTGGGAGAAGTACTCACTCAAGGCCGGTTCTTCGGCGAACTCAGGATAGGGAATCTCATACGCCAGATTGTCCGACGCGCCATGGCCCATCCGAAACGACGTCTTCACACGGCCCTTCGAAAAACCACCCTGATCCTGTCGTTCACCGTGACGTCGTGAATTTCTGCCACCCGGCCCGATGCCCACCTGTTCAACCGAGGCATGGGTCGTCGCCCCGTGATAGGTATCGCCCAAGAAATTCTCTGAGACGAATTTCCAATTTGATTTGATGCGCCACTTCTGCACCCCACGGAACACCTCGGTACCACCTTCCGTACCATCAAAAGCATCAGACAGGTTATCCAGCCAATGATGAAAGTCCCCAACGTATTCATCGAACTCCGGGGCTGATGGATCCCAGCACGCGAATACCAGGCCCTTGTAATTGTGCACCTTGGCAGCCCTGACAAGTCCCCAGGCCGCTTTGTCAAGGCCGTTGCCGTAGGCCATGCCCTGCTGCGGCACACCGTGCAAATCCCCCGGGGTGGACACCAGCGAACCGTCCATCGAGTACGACCAGCCATGATAGGGACAGGTGAACTGCAGCGCGCGACCCTCGTCGTAGCGACACACCGCCATACCCCGATGTCGGCACGAATTGAGCAAGACATTCACACCACCCTGAGCGTCACGGGTCAACAACACCGGATCCGAGCCCATCCTCGACGAGAAGAACTGACCCGGCGCAGAGACCTGCGAGGCATGACCCACAAACAACCAGCTCCGCGGAAACAAATACTCCAACTCACGGTTGAAAATCGAAGCATCGGTGAAGATTTCGCGACTGATCTCCCCGCGATCGACATCGACGAGACTACGAGCGGTCGTGTCCGAACCGCCTGAAGTACTCATTTTTAACGTCATCGGTACCTTTCCCTTGCTGTAATGCCCGAATCACCCCGAGACAGCCGTAACTCAAATCACCACAAACCGTCACCGCGTCTGCCGGGCACCGATCTCACGCGTCGAAGTGGAAGTGGAGCCAGATCCTGATTGAGGATGCAATACACGAGAACTCATGTCGGTTGAGACTCAAGGACATTCGACGATCCGACTCGTCTCCACCATGCATCCGACCCCCTGATACTTGCGCCGTTCACGGCCGTCTCACTCACACCGTTGCGAGACGTAGAGCCGAGACGGGACAACTGCGAATCGCAGTGACAATCCGCGCCTCATCGCTCTCGGCTACCGTGTCATCAAGAATGACAACAGTTCCCGCATCACCGATGTCGAAGACGTCGGCCGCTGCAACGACACAGTTCGCGTAGCCCTGGCAGACCTCCACGTCCGCCTTGATGACACTCATCGGAACCCTCCTTCTCCTACAGAACTCTGATCAGCATTGCTTTTTGCCGTTGAGATGAATGGCGGCAATCCCTTGCGCCGCTTGCCGATCCCCGGCGAAGACACCGAATTCGAGATCTACGACGTCTGCGCCTGCCTGGGCATGCTTGCCGGTCACCGTCCATCGCGCCTGCACGACGTCGCCCGGGTGAACTGAGGCACTCATCTTGAACGGACCCAGCTGCACCAACCTGCCGCGAAGGCCCATCCATCGACGAAGCCCGGTCTCGAAAAGAGTTTCCAGGCCACGAGTATTGAAGATGATGTCGGCAAGCCCCGCGGCATGAGCGGCCGCGGCGCTGTGGTGTATCCCGGAAAACATGCGATCCGCGGCAATGTTCATCACCATGCGCTGGTAAGTCAGGGCCAGAGCCGGTCCGCGCACTTGCGCACCGACCGTAACGTCGTCGAACTGAAGTGGCGTGTTCCAGTCGACACTGGTATCGGCATCGTCCACTGAGCGCGTGCGGGGACCTCGGTCGCCCTGCTGGGCGCGGGCCGAAGTGCCGGGCTCAGGCCTGGAGGCGTCGTCTGGGTCGTAGTTGAAGACGGTATTTCGGTTGCGCGCGACCAGTTCTCCCGAAACCTTCACGTACTCCGACTCGTATTGCAGGAAGATTCCGGTACCTACCCGGGTGCGCTTCTGCTCTACCGAGATGATCGTCGTAGTCCCCTGCAACCTGTCCCCGAGGTATAGCGGTGTGTGGTACTGCCACTCGCTGCTGACGTTGACCGATCGGCTGAACGGCAGAGCCAGCGTGTCGGTGATGTTGCCCGTCATCTCCTGCCCGTCGACCAGATAGGGACTGGGCTGTCCGGGTGCCCAATACGGCGGCAGCCCCCACAGCGGGGTCATCGTCACCGGGGCCACAACGCCGAGGTAGCCGTGCGCCTTCGCTGCCGCCTCGTCGTCATGCAGCGGACAGGAAAAGGTGAAAACCTCCAGTTTGCGGCGGATGTCGTTCTGCGTCACCGAGTCGGCGCCTCGAAAGTGGATCTTCTCACCGACACGATCGCGCAACTCGTCAGCGGCGGCCATTGCCCCGCACTTCCGCAGCGGGCAGCCGAAATGCCGGCAGCACAACATCATCGGCGGCGTGCACATAGACAACCTCGACGGCCGCATCAACCAGCATCGCCGTCCCGTCGGCAACTAGGTCCACTATCCGTGCCACCATCCGCACACCCTCATCCATTTCGACAACGGCGCACACGAACGGGACGGCCTCGTCGAACCCGGGATGCAGCGCGCGGTGAATAACCGTGTGGCTGAATACCACTCCCCTGCCCGACGACCTCTGCCAAGACCAGGAGTTACTGCCGCAGCCAGCACACGTCAGGCGAGGAACGTGACGCCAGCGATCGCACCTTGAACACCGCTGAAACGACAGCTCTTCACGTCGGCAATGCTCATAGAACTGGGCCGTGAGACCTTCCAGGGATGGCAACGGCGGTGCTGCGACATCCGGTCCCGTTCGCCTCACATCGGTCCCCTTGTGAACCGGCCAGTCACAACGCTGTCACCGACGCAATATCGCGAGAGCACCTGAACCCCATCCGCCGCCCATACCGGTCACTACCGCCAACTCCGCATTGTGGACCTGCCGCTGCGGTAAACCACCGCGCAGCTGCCGCACCGCCTCGACCAGATTGTTCATGCCTTGCACGTGGGCTTCGGATAACAAACCGCCGTTGAGATTCGTGGGCAACGAACCGTCAGCGGCGATACATCCGTCGAGAACGAAATCCGCTGCTTCGCCCGGCTTGCAGAATCCGGCCGATTCGATCTGCCGCAACACGTTGACAGTGAAACTGTCGTAAACCTCGAGCAGATCGATGTCAGACGGGGCGACACCAGCGTCGGCAAATGCGCGCGGCGCCGCCTCGGCAAGCCCAATCTCCAATGGGTCGGCCCTGTTGGCGAACTCATCGACGGGAAATGGGCGACCTTCGGCCACACTCATCACAAACACCGGCCGGTGCGGGCTGTCAGCCGCACGATCGGCCGCTGATACCACCACCGCCGCTGCGCCGTCGGTCTCCAGACTGCAATCGAACAAACGAAACGGCGTACTGATCGGTGGAGCGTCGAGGTAGTCCTGCATCGTCAGCTCACGGCCGCACATCACCGCATTCGAGTTGAGCTGCGCGTTAGCACGAAACGCGACTGCCACCGCCCCCATCGCTTCAGGCGGCACGTCATACTTGCGGACGTAGCGGTCGGCCACGAGCGCATACTGGTGCACGGCCGACACCGCGCCCTGTGGCGCGTAATAGTCCCGGACAACCTTGCCTATCGCCATGTCCGCGCTCGATGCCATCCCGCGGGCACGCGGACCTGAGTACCCACACCAGCCCGCGGGAATGAGGACATGCCGCGCGACGCCCGACCAAACCGCCATCGCCGCAGTTGCCAGGGCCGCCACACTTGCCGCGCCTCCGGTATGGGAAGTCACCGCGTAACGAACATGCGTCAGGCCGAGATTCGCGATGAAATCTTCGGCCGTGCCACCGTTGATCGGGCAGATGAGCCCATCGATCTCGCCAGCCGACAGCCCGGCATCCACGATCGCGGCATGGGCCGCTTCGAGTTGCAGGCCAAGGTCCGTTGCCGACTCAGTGCCATCACGACGGTAGGCCGTATGACCAACGCCGACGATGCAGGCCTTGTCGCGCAGCGAACTCAATGCCCGGGAACCTCTCCGTCAACGTCGACCGCCCCGACGACGCCACTCGATACCAGCGCCTCGTACTCCGAGTCGGCCATGCCGAGCCACTCGGTCAGCACCTCTTGGCCGTGGATCCCGAGACGGGGCCCGGTGCTGCGCACGGATCCGGGAAAGTTCGTCAGCCTTGGTACCACCCCGGTGACACGGACCGGACCCAATTCCTGGTCGGCGACCTCGACCAGGCTCTGGCGAGCCGCGAACGTGGGACTGGAGAACATCTCTGCCGGCGTGAAGATCCGCGCAGCCACGACACCGGAGCTCGCGCAGGCCTTTTCGACGATATCGGAGTTGTTTTCGGCGAACCACTGGCGAACCATCTCGCCGAGCTCCTCGCGGTGCAACATCTGCAGTTCCTGTGTCGCGTACTTCGGATCGTTACGCAGAGTCGTGCCGCCCAGCAGTTCGAGCAGGCTCTGCACTGACCGAACGGTGCCGGTCGCCACGGTGTACCACACCCCATCGCCACTGAGATACGTGTCTGACACCGGTGACGGGCTGACCTGGAACTGATTGCCCTGACGCTCGGCAACAAAGTTCAACTGGTCATAAAGGATGACCTGCCAGTCGATACCACGGAACAGTGATTCGTAGAGAGCCAGGTCGATACATTCCCCATCGAAGCGATCCCCGATCGCTTCGCGTTTGAACAGTGCTCCGGCAACAGCGAATGCACCCATGATTCCTGTCGTGACATCGCCGAGGGAGAAACCGAAATGCGTCGGTGGCCGGTCAGGATGCCCGGTGATGTGTACCGCTCCGCTCATGGCCTCGCCGACGCGTCCATATCCCGGCTTTGCGCTCTCCGGGCCGATCTGGCCGTACCCGGAAATCCGCAACATGATCAGCCGCGGGTTCGCTGCGTGCAGCTCCTCCCATCCCAGTCCCCAGCGCTCAAGCGTTCCCGGGCGGAAGTTTTCGATCACCACGTCGGCGCGTTCGACCATTTTGCGCACCAGCGCTTGCCCTTCGGCGAGCCGCAGATCGACAGCGACGCTTGACTTGTTCCGGGCCGCGGACTTCCACCAGAGGGGCACTCCGTCTTTACGCGGACCGGACCTACGCAACATGTCCCCCGAGCCGGGGTCTTCGATCTTGATGACCTGTGCTCCGAAGTCGCCGATCAGCGACGCAGCGAAAGGCGCCGCGATCACGTGCCCCAGCTCGAGGATCGTCAGACCGTCGAACAGACTCTCCATATTCGCGGACACTTAACTCCTTTGGTGCGGCGGTGTGACATCTACTGCGTGCGATACCGGTCGCAGCTATGCCGATGGGTCGATCAGAATTTTTACGTGTGCATCGCGGTTGACGCGCAATTCCTCGAGACCCTGACTGACCACGGCATCCAACGGGATCTCGTCGGTGATCAGTTCACCGAGGCTGATCGCCCCCGTAGCTAGTAAGTCAAGAATCGCCGGGACCTGCCTTTGCGCTTCGTAACAAAATGAAAAGCCAATATTGGCTTCGCGCATGACGCTTCGATTGATGTCGATACCGGCCGGGGCCTCCCAAATCGCCACGACCATCAATCGACCGCGGGGGCGCAGAACGCCCAACGCCGCATCAAGCGCGGGTTGTACGCCCGCAGCGTCGAAGGAGATGTCGACGCCGTTTCCGTTCGTCAACGTCCGAACCACCTCAACTGCATCCTCCGCCAGAGGATCGATTACGCGCGTAGCCCCGACCCGGTGAGCGGCAACGCGGCGCGTCGCCGAAACCTCACTGACGATGACCTGAGTCGCACCTTGGGCAAGTGAGAACTGCACCAGGGCGAGGCCGATCGGGCCAGCGCCGGCGATGAAGACGGTCCCACCCGCTGCCAACCCGCTACGGCGGACAGCGTGGTACGCCGACGCGATCGGTTCAACGACGGCAGCCTCGGCGAGACTGATCTCATCCGGGATGCGAAACAACGCCTTCGTCGGCAACGACGCGTAGCGGGCAAGCGCTCCGTTGACAGCGAAGCCGATGAAACCGACTGCTCCGCAGAGTGCTTCAGCGCCCTGTTTGCAGAAGCCGCATTCACCGCAGCCGAAAACGCCGACGCCGCAGACTCGGTCACCTTCGGTGAACTCGCGCACGCCGGACCCGACGCCGACCACCGTCCCGGAATATTCGTGTCCAATGACGACCCCTGGCGCAGCATGCATCGGACCGGCGATGTACTCATGCAGGTCTGTGCCGCAGATCCCCGCTCGGGCCACCTCGATGACCACTTCGCCCGCACGTGGACTCGGGTCGGGAAGCTCTTCAATCCGCACGTCTTCGCGACCGTGATAAATAGCTGCGCGCACCTACCGGCCTACCTTAAGGACAGACCCAAATTCGCTCGGCCACAACGTTCGTGGGCCGGAGTTTCGGCGGAGGCGCCGCCGTAATGATGTCAAGCTCACCGGCACCTTAGATCCAGAATGACAGGTTGTGCGTGGGCAACGTGGTGTGATCCAGCAGGATCTCGCGCTGGACCAGTTTCAAACCCGTCTCGTCGCGACGAATAATGTCTCGGCGCTCGGCAGAAACTGTCTCCGCCTTGGCTTCGTCCCCGCGTGTGCGCACCAGCAACGCATTCGACGTCACACGGTACTCATCGCCGTCCTCACCAGACCTGACCCTGACATTGGTGATGTAGTGCCGGATCCGCGACGGAGGATCCTCAGCCCAATCCGACGACGTTCGGTGCCGCTGAATACGCATCTTCAGACTCGTGTAGTTATCACTCAGGTGCATAGAGCGCTCAGAGAACCCCGGGCCACCTGCTCTGCGAAGCGTCTGACGGACGCGCGCGAAATAGTGCACATTCGGTGCCAGCAATTCCAGCCACTCTTCGAACTCATCGCGATCCAACAGATCGGCCTCGTCGAAAAGGAAGTCTTCGATTTCCTCGCGCACGTCGCGCGAAACCCTCGCAGCCTGAGGTGGATCCTGCGGCACCGTTGTCGTCATACGTTCTCATCCCTTCTCGGTGTGGCCAGATAGTCGAAGTACTGCTTCCAGTACTCGCGCTGATTCTGTTCGGCGTAGCCACTGGCCAACGGTCGTCCCGGGCCCAGCCACGTTGGATCAGGAGCCAGATTGTCCAGTCCCATCTCCAGGTTCAGCTCCACACCACCAGCCAACTCGCCGCGTGTTCCCTTGGTAATAGCCTGGAATATCTCGGCGTCATCCTGCTCGAAGACACCCCCGACCCCGAACGTCCGAACATAAGTCTCAAACGACTGCTGCTTGAACTCTTCGGGCGCGTTGCGCTCCACGAAGAACCACGACCACACCTCCATACGCGCTGCGTCCAAGGGACGCCATTGCCGCAAGGTCAGAATGGGCACCGGCATAGACTCCCCGTCCTTGGCGATGAAGGCGTTCAAGAAGGACAAGTTCGGGAACACATTGCCATGAATGAACATCGTCCGTTTCAGCAACTCGCCATGGACGTCATCGCCGTAACCCTCGCTGAGACCGGAGACGACTTCCTCCGGATAGCCCATGTACGGCGGTGCGGGTATGCCGGGTGGTGCGCCTAGAACGCCCGCCCCGTGCCCGCCCGATAGGCTGACGTGGGCCGGCGAAACGGCCACATTATCGGGCGGTAACAACCCCAGCTCACACATCGAACGGTGCGTCATGACCGTGTGATAGCCGTCCCCAACAAAGTTATCGGCGCCGGTCTTCCAGTTCGCGTCAATCACCCAACGCTGCGGGGCACCCCACGCCTCAAGGCCGGTCGGGCTCTTCTTCATCATCAAGTCGAGATACCAGCGCATGTCCCCGAGGTACTCATCCAGTCCCGGCGCCTCATCCGACACACACCCGAAGACAAGGCCCGCGTACGAGTCCAGCATCGGCAGAGCGCGCAACCCTAGCCGACTCTTGTCGAACGCAGCACCGTACACTGCCTGCTGCGCAGGTATCGCGATGAGATCACCGTTGTTTCGATAGGTCCAACCGTGGTACGGACACTGGAACGCCGACTCATTCCCAGACTCGGTTCGGCAAAGCAGCGTGCCGCGGTGCCGACACGAGTTCGACATCGCCCGAATCGTCATATCCTGCTGCCGCGCGACAATAATTGAGTTATCAGCGATGTAGCGCACTACATAGTCACCCGCATTGGGGATCTCGTCTTCGTGGCAGAGAAACTGCCAGGTCCTACCAAATACTCGCTTCAATTCAAGCTCGTAAAGCGCTGCATTAGCGATGAGAGACGCAGGGAGGCGACCCTTTAGGATGGAGCCGCGCGCATTCTCTAATGTTCGCATTGTCGTCGCATCAGGCGCCATCGAATCCACCGGGCGCACCTTCCTATCGATTTGTGATTTGTGCCCGTAGAACGCGAGCACTCATGTGGGCTACACCACACGGAAGCTTACATAGGATGATAACTGTTTGCAAGCTATTATTTAGGCCACCGCGGTAACGGCGGTATCAGCCGGCATCCCCTCGCAGACCGACGTCTGCCACCCAGGACTCCAACCGAACAGGGTTCTTCTCGACACTCGCGGCCCTTGGTCCACCAATCCCGCCATCTGACCCGACTTCTGCAGACCCCACAGCGACCCTGGCATGTTGCCGTTCGCTAGGCCGGACTGAGAGTCGTTCGTTGAGCGATCCGGCCGCGGCTTTCATTCAGTGTTTGGCGGCGGCGCTGACTCTTGCTATCGCATCGCGCAGCGCCCTCAGTTCATTACCCTCAAGTGCCGCAAGCGCTTCGGGAGCCGGGTCGTCGACCGCATTGATGGTGGCCACCATCGACCAGCCGGCGTCGGTCAGTGATACCACTTTGTACCGCCGGTTGGTGGGAATAGTCTGACGCATGACTAGGCCGCGGTCCTCCAGATCGTTGACGGACACCGTGGCCGCCGGGGGATCGATTGTCACGGCGTGCGCGACCTCTTTGACGGTCATCGAACCGCGGGACAGCCGGAGCAGGATCCGGATGCGACTGAAAGGTAGGCCCGTCTGGTCGACGGTCGCTCGCCTCCAACTGTCGCGGTTGTCGGTGACCAGTGCGGTCATCGCGCGCCAGACCTCGTCCGCTTCCGGATTACGCGACATCGGCAGCCTCCCGTCGCGGATCGGTTCCTGCGATCAGCGGCGCCAGATGCTCTGCTGAGCGCAGCGCGCGCTTCGACGTCGAGTAGACACCGAGCGTGAAGATCAGCACACCAACTCCAGCGAACACTAGCCATAGGGGCTGGGCGGAGACCGCGAAATCGACGTTGGTGTCGCCCAATGCCGCACCAGCGACCGGGCCGCATATGGCCACACCGATGGCGACGCCCACCTGTCGGCTCGTGGATGTGATAGCCGCCGCCGCACCGGCGCGGTCGGTCGGCATACCGCTGACGGCCGCGGTTGTGACCGGTGCGTTCACCATCGAAGTACCGACGCCGAAAACCGCAAAGGCGACCAGCATTTGCCATTGCGGGGTAGCGTCGCTCATCTGCGCGAACATGAGAGTCGCGGCGACGATCAATGCGCCGGCGATCATCAGCGACGGTCTGGCACCAAATCGCCCCACCAGCCGGCCAGACAAGGGCGAGAAGATGAATGCGCCGACGGCCACGGGCAGAAACATCAGCCCGGTATTCACCGCTGAAAGCCCGCGCTCCCCTTGCAAATAGATTGACATCATGAACAGGAACGCGCCCCATGCAGCGAATGCGCACACCGCGATGGCCGTCGCCGAAGCAAACGGGATGCTGCGGAAGAATCGGAGCTCGACGAACGGGTCGAGGCGGCGTGACTCGTAGCGCAGGAATGTCGCGAAGGCCAGCGCTGCGAGGCAACAGCTAACGACGACGCGGGTGTCGGTCCAGCCCATCCCTGGCCCTTCGATGAGCACGAACACCAGTCCGAACAGGAAGGCCATGCCCAGGACCAAGCCGATCAGGTCGACGTGGCGCATGGTGACCGACTTGGATTCGGGAACGAAGATCGCGGTCAACAGCACCGCAAGCGCGCAGATCGGCACGTTGATCCAGAACACTGCTCGCCAGTCAACATACTCGAGAAGTATTCCGCCCATGATCGGACCCAAGGCCATCGAGATGCCTACGACGCCCCCCCATATGCCGATGACGCGCGCGCGCTCCACTCTGCCGGTGAACACCTGCGTGACGATCGACAACCCAGCAGGAGTGAGCATCGAACCGCCGATCGCCTGCAGGAAGCGGGCGCCGATCAGCGTTTCGACGTTGGGAGCCACGCTGCACAGTAGGGAGGCCGACGCAAAGATTGTCAACCCGATCTGCAACGTACGCCGCCGACCGAATCGGTCGGCCATGGCACCCGAGAGCAGCAATAGCGAGGCCACCATCAAGGTGTAGATGTCAATGACCCACTGCATTTGCGAAGGCGACGCCGAAAGGTCGGCGCGGATGCTCGGGATTGCAACGTTGACGATGGTCACGTCGATCGACACAATGAGCACGCTCAGGCAGCAGGACGCCAGGACGAAGGCCTTGTGCCGGCGGCTCAGTCGTTCGACAACAGTTTCATTCACACAACTATTTTGAAACTACAACTGATGCTAGCGCAAGTCGGCGTGTACCAGTCGATTGCGTGCTGCCCGACCCGACGCCGGACATAGCCGCCGCCGCGGGCATCGGAGGGGTTCCGGGGGAAACAGCCGCGTGTCACATACCCGCAACGGCGCGATGCCGTGTCCCGAGTCGATTTTCTAATCGGTCGCTTATCGTCTGGGGCGCCGATGCACGGCCGACTGACGCCCTACGTCAAATAGCAGTTCTCCCACAGGATTTCGACTGCGAGAAAGGTCACCGTCCGCAGTCGACGCCTTCCAGCGCATCGACGCAGTTCAGTCCAAGGTGACGGTTACTGCCTTGACTTGGGTGTAGGACAACAGTTCCTCCGTGGACTCTTCGGATCCAACACCTGACGATTTCCAACCGCCGAAGGGCAACCCCCAGTAATGGCGTGCACTGCCGTTTATCCAGACGTAGCCGGCATCAAGTCCCGCAGCCATGCGGTGGGCTTGGCTTACGTCGTTGGTCCACACCGCGGCGGTCAACCCGAACTCGACGCTGTTGGCAACTTCGACAGCCTCGGCTTCGTCACGGACGGTCAGCACCGAAAGAACGGGCCCGAAGATCTCGTCGCGGGCGACATCGGCTTGTGGTGCCACTCCAGCCAATACGGTCGGGGCGACATACCAGCCTTTGCTACCAACACCCTGCGCGCGTCCTCCACCGGTAAGTACGCTGGCGCCGCCCGCCCGTCCTGACTCGATGGCCCGCAACGACTTTGAGTATTGCGCTTGGTCGATGACGGGTCCCATGTCCGTGCCGTCAACGAGCGGGTCGCCTACCTTGATGGCAGCGACCTGATCGACGACCAGATCAATCACCTCGTCAGCGATCGCTTCGTGCAGCAGCAGTCTGCTTGTTGATCCGCATGATTGGCCCGCGGTGGTGGTGAAGTTCATCCCTACCACGGCGCTTTTGGCAGCCGCCTCGAGGTCGGCGTCGGGCATGACGATCATCGGGTTCTTGCCGCCGAGTTCCAGCGTGACGTATTTGACGCCGTGCTCGGCCGCCAAGCGCTGGATATGTCGGCCCGTGCCCGGGGAGCCGATGAAGCCGATTCGCCGGACTAGTGGATGGGCAACCAACGCGGCGCCGGCAGTTGCCCCGTGCCCGGTTACCACCCCGAATAGGCCTTCGGGCAGGACCTCCCTGGCGAGCTCGGCGAGCCGGATGGCCGACAACGGTGTTTGATCGGGAGCTTTGAGCACCACGGCGTTCCCCGCCATCAGCGGAGCGGCGATCTTGGATCCTGCAAATAGGACGGGATGATTGAAGGGGACGATTCGAGCGACTACGCCGTAGGGCTGCTGCAGCGTGTAGTGCAGGTTCGCCGAGAGCGGGATAGTCCGTCCGCCGAGGTCGAGCGCGTCGTCTGCCATCAGCTCGAGCACGTCGGCCGCCCACGTGACGTCGTCGCGCATCGCAGGCAGTGGAAAGCCGCCGTCAATTGCGTCGAGCAGCGCGAGCTCTTCAGAGTGATCGCGCATGAGTGTCGCCAAAGCCCGCAGCGCGGTGCCGCGCTGGCGAGGCGTCCGCAGCGCCCAATCGCGTTGAGCGGCATGTGCAGTCGCCACCACCCTGTCGACATCCTCACTGCTGCAGTCGGGCACCTGGGTCAGCACGTCGCCGGTACACGGATCCTCCACGTCGTAGACGCTTTGGCCCTGCAAAGTTGCGTCACCTAGCGGGAGCGTCCACGTTCTCATGACTGCACTCCGTGGGTCGTCTACCACTCATCGCCTCCTTGATAGTTGACACGTGCTTGTCAGCGGGCATCCTCTTGCTAGCAGATAATATCTCCGCAATACAGAAAGTTTAGCTCATCGAAAGCGTGCTCCCAAAGCTTCGTTGCCTGCCGGCTGGCCGCATCACCGCACGGATTCGAAGAATGCGCGGATGTCGTCGACGAAGAGCCTCGGTTGTTCCAGAGCGGCGAAGTGCCCGCCGCGCGGCATGGTCGTCCAATGGGTGATGTTGTAGATCGGTTCGCACCAACTTCGCGGTGCGCGCAGGACCTCCTTGGGGAAGGCAGCAATACCAGTGGGCAATTCCACACGAGTTGTCGCGTCCAGGGTCTTGAAGCTCTCCCAGTACAACCGGGCCGAGGAGGAGCCACTATTGGTAGCCCAGTACATCATGACGTTGTCGAGGAGCTCATCGCGGCTGAGCACGTTCTCGGGATGGCCGTCGCAGTCCATCCACGCTGCGAATTTCTCGACGATCCAGGCCATCTGGCCGACCGGCGAATCGGCCAGTCCGTAGCCGAGCGTCTGTGGCCGGGTGGACTGCTGCTCGGAATAGCCCGTGCCCCAACGCTGGTGGTGCGTCAATGCGGCCAGCGCCTCCCGCTCTTCCTCCGACGAATCGGCGATGTCCCCCGCCGGAGGATAAGCGATCGGCATGTTCAGATGGATGGCGGCGCAGTGGCCGCGGTGGCGGCCCATCTGGGTGGTGACGGCTGCGCCCCAATCGCCGCCTTGGGCGCCGTAGCGCGCGTAGCCGAGGCGCAGCATGAGCGTCTCCCATGCCTGCGCGATCTTGTCCACACCCCACCCGTGGCGGATGGGCTTGCCGGAGAAGCCGTATCCGGGAAGCGACGGACAGACGACGTGGAAGGCGTCCTCGACCTGTCCCCCGTGGGCAGTCGGATTGGTCAGCGGCTCAATCACTTTGTGAAACTCGACGATTGAGCCGGGCCAGCCGTGGGTGATGAGCAGCGGGAAAGCGTCTTGGTGCGGGGATCGCTGGTGGATGAAATGGATGTCCAAGCCATCGATTTCGGTGATGAACTGAGCGAATCGGTTGAGCGCGGCTTCACGCGACCGCCAGTCGTATCCGCTCGCCCAGTATTCGGCCAGTTCCCGGGTGTAACCCAACGGGATGCCCTGGCTCCAGTCCGCTACGCATTCAGCTTCCGGCCAACGGGTCTGTGACAAACGCGTTCGCAGATCATCGAGAACTTCATCGGCAACGTCGATGCGAAACGGTCTCACTGCGGGTCGGGCACTCAAGGCTGCTCCTCACACGCTACCTGCGGCTCGCGGGCAGCCGCGGCCGTGTCTGGAATACTGCTCATATCGGCTCGAAACCCGATATCAGCCAACGGTTTCCGATTCTGTCGAGGGTCACCCGAACGACGGAGTCAGTATCTGTCGGCGCGTCATTGCCCACTACGGTGGTTTGGTCGACGAACACCAGCACTACGGCATGGTTTTCACTGGCGGAGACGGAGGCGGCACCAGTCACCTTGGCGGTGGCCGAGATTCGTTTCTGCTGTGCTCCAGGAATCACGACATCATCAGTCAACGAGGTGTATGAATCGCGAAACGGCCCTGTCAGTCCCTCGCGCGCAGCCTTCAGCTTCGCGGTTGCCGTGTCAGGTGTGTAGGAGAGCATCGCGACCGTCGCTTCGGTTGCGATCTGAGCGGTTTGCACCCGAGCGCGGTCGGCATCAGCGGCGGTCGCTTCCTGGTACTTGAAGTAGCCCGCGCCGAGCGCCAACAGCAGGGCGACAGCCGGCAACACCCAGAATCCGAGCACGCGCACGATGTTGCCGCGACGTCTGTCTGGTGTGGCGCCATCGCGCGCGTGCTCGCATTCTGGGGCGACGCCGACAGCCTGATCGTCGCACTCGACTTTCCCTGGTGAGTTCGTCATGCCACGAACTCCACGTCAGAGACCTTCGCGTCGTTGCCGACTTTCTGCACCGTGACGCGCATTCGCCATGTTCGGGGTTCTCGTTCTGGCCCCTCGCCGACAGTGGTCTTCACGTTGACAGCGACCAGCACCTGGGCCGTGTCACGGGACTGCGACTCCAAGCCGGCCTCGGTGATGGTGCCCTCCGATTTCGACTTCACCTTGTTGACCACATCGATGAATGGTTGTGAGCGCTGGGCGAACTCGTCGTAGAACTTGCCTGTGGCTGAGTCGAGAATGCGCTTCACATCGGCGTCTGCGTGCTGCCAGTCGATCGTGGTCAGATTCAGTGCGCCTTGACGTCCGACCTGCACGAACAGCTGGCGCTGTTCGAAGGCCTGATGCGCTTGGTAGGCCCGGTAGCCCAGCCAACCGGTCAGTGCGGCCAACGTCACGACCGCTACCAACCCCATCACGAGCCCCAGTCGCTGCGGCGGCATTGGGCTTCGCCAGGCGCGCGTGGTGACCCGCGACTGTTCGTCGTCGACACCTTCGGACGGGTCGCCGCCGCTGGCGTCCGTCCTGTCAGCGCCCATTTCGGGGGCGATATCGACGGTGTCATCAGGGGCAGGCGAGGGCGGTGTGTGGTCGTCGCGGACGGGTTCGTCGGTATCCCCGGTGGTATGCGTTGTCACGGTTCACCGTCCTTTGGCGGAAGCAGCATGTCCTGCCAGGTGTGCTGCCCGGCAGCGTTCCGAGCCAGATCCGCTTGCCGGTACTGTTTGCCATCCGGTCCGATGTAAATGCCGGTGCTCGGGTCGTACTCGGCGACCGCAATCGGGGCGGTCACCGGTACCGAGGTGGGCGGCGGCGTTCCTGGCGGCGGCTGCGGAACTGGCTGACCGGACAGCGTCGCGTTCGGGTCGCCTTTCCAGTTGGCGCCGTCGTTGAGAGGTACGTAGTTTTCGTCGCTTTCGCACATCTTCACCGTCGGCGCCCGCTTTCCCGGTCGTGTTTCACAGGGCAGGTTGCGGGCGCCGCGAACGTTCGTGAGGCCGGAATCCTGTGGTATCCGGCAGTACAAGTCCCCGGCCGGTTTCGGTGGGTAATCGACCTCAGACATTGCGCGTTGCTGTTGGGCGGGCAGGTATCCCGTTCTGCATGGCGGGGGCACATTGAGGTTCAGGTTGAAGGACAGGAACACGCCCTTGTAGTCCTGTTTGGTGTTTCGGTTGGCCAGTGCGGCACCCTGGAGGCCGGCGATCTCGATCGGATACAGGGCGAGGATCTGCTCGAGGTTGGGTTGATAGGTGAGCGCCACTTGGCCGAGGCTGACCAGATTGGTCAGCAGGATGGGCAGGGTGGGCTGTACGCGGTCGACCAGCTGACGTACCTGGTCTGCGGCGGCGGGCCCGTTGACCAGTAAGCCCTTTACCGAATCATCCTGGAGCTGTAGCTGATTGGTGATTTGAGCGAGGTTGGCCGCCCAGGTGTGGATGGAGTCGGAGGTTTCGGTCTGGGTGTCCAAGACCGGTTTGGACTCATCGATGAGGGTGGTCAGCGCAGGCAGGTTGTTGCGCGCATCGATGGCCAGCGTTGTGGCCCCCCGCGTCAGCCGTGAAAGCTCGGGGCCCAAGCCACCGAACGCCGTATAGGACTCGTCGATCACCGTTTTGAGGTTGTCGCGCGGGATCGCCTCGATACCGGTGTTGACAGCCCGCAGCAGTGCGTTGATGTCGGGAGGGACCGAGGTGCGGCCGGCTGGTATCACGTCGCCGTTCTTCAGCGGTGCGCCGTCGCCGCTTCGCGGTAGGAGTTCGACGAACAACTCGCCGACCGCAGTCTGGCTGTGCACCTGGGCGTCGAGGTCCGCCGGGATCTTGATGTCCGACTGCAGCGACAGCACGGCGTCGACTCCGGTGTCAGTCAGGCGGACGTCGGTGACCCGACCCACCGTAGTGCCCCGATACGTGACGTTGGCGTTGTCGTACAGGCTCGCTGCGTCCGGCAGCTTCATTGTGACTTGGTAGCGGCCGATACCGAATAGCAGGCTCGGCAGCCGGAGGTAGTAGAAGGCCATGGTTCCACCGGCCAACAGTGTCACCACCCCAAAGGCGGCCAGCTGCAACCGGACTCGCTTACTCAGATACATTACGGTCCTTGGTCCAACCGGTAGGGGGCGATCAGCGGATTTCGCGCGGTGTAGGGGCTAGGCAGTTGCCCGATCGTGCGGCCCCATTGCAGTTCCAGTTCGGTGAGTTTGCCCTCGAACCGGGTGCCGGTGAACAGCGCCGCGTCGATACGACTCAATGTCAAGTCCACGATGGTGGTGATGTTGGCGTAGTCACCGCGCCACCAATTGGTCAGGTTGTCCTTCACGAAGGGAACCGTGGTGAACAGGTTCAGTGAACGGGTCAGCGCAGGACCGGCGTTCGCGAGTGATTCCAATACCGGTCCCAGGTCGTTAAGGATCTGGATCAACGACTCTTTGGACTGGTTAACCGAGTCCGCGGCCAGCGCGCTGAATTTGCCGAGTTGGTCAACCGCCTCAACGAGCTTGTCGCGTTCGGCGTTGATTACCGCCAGCGCGTCGGGAATCGTTTCCAGGGCCTTGTCGATGACTGGTTTTTGTGCCGCGAACTGCGCGACCAGATGGTTGAGGCTTTCGGTGGCCGCGATGATGTCCTCGATTTGGCCGTTGATGTTGGCGGTGAAGATGTCCAGCTGTGAGAGCAGGCTGCGGAAGTCCTGCTCGCGGCCTCCCAACGCGGAGGTGAGTGCTGTGGTGATGTCCTGTACCTGCCCCACTCCGCCGCCGTTGAGCAGAAGTGATACCGACGCCAGGGTCTGTTCGGTGGACGGGTAGGCCCCAGCAGATGTCAGCGGGATCAGCGAACCGGCCCGAAGCTTTCCCGCCGGGCGAACATCGGTGGGGGGTGCCAACTCGACGTGCAGTGAGCCCAGCAGGCTGGTTTGACCCAACGACACGGTCGAGTTGGCAGGAAGCTCGACGTCGCCGTTGAGTGTGAGCGTGAGCAGCGCATGCCATCCTCGACGCTCGATCTTCGTGACCGTGCCCACGTTGACGTCGCCCACGCGGACACGCGAGTTCGGTTGAAGGTTTTCGACGTCGGGCATTTCGGCCTGGATCGTGTAGGAGCCCTGCCCGTGGCCCTGCGTTCCCGGCAGCCGAAAGGAGTTCAGGCCGCGAAAACCGCATCCCGACAGCGCGGCGATCGTCAGCGCGATCACCATCACCGCGACGCCGCGGGCGCAGCGCGTCCTCGTCACGAGCCGGCCCCGGGTGGAATGAGCATGCCGGGCAGCCCGGCGGCGGGATCGGTCTGCTGAGCCGACGGGCCGGGAACCGGCAGCGTGCCTTCGGCTGGTTGCGCCGGCTCGTCGAGGGGTGGCGGCGGGCTGTGGCCCGGCGGCGATGTGTCCGGCGCCGGTGAAGTCTGCGGCGGAACGTAGTCCGGGCGCATCCAGTCCTCACTGTAGGTGACTTCATTCGGCCGGGCGCTGGCCTGGACGAAGGGGTTGATACCGATCGGGGGGAAGTTGTACTGGCGGTTCTTGATGATCGGTGCCAAGTACTGGACACATAATTTCGCCGATTGTTCGTTGTTCAGTCGCGACGCGGCCTGTACTGCGCTGCACAGAAAGGTGATCGGATCCGCGAAGTTGGCGACGTTGAGAGCTCCGGTCAGCGTGCCCTGGGCGGGCTTGTAGAGGTTGGCGGCGTTGGACAACGTCGTCGGCGCGATGTGCAGCAGCTGTTTGATGTCGTCGATGCTGCCCGTCAGTGCCTGTGAGACTGACGTCAATTTGTCCGATGTGGTACCGAGCGCGTCGCGGTTTGCGGAGACGAAGGCCGTCAGGTCACCGATTACGCCATTGAGGTCCTTGACGGCGTCGCCGACTTCGGTGGGGTTGTTGGTCAGCAGCCCGGTGACCGACGCGAGGTTCTGATTCAGCTGGCGTATCAGAAGGGTGCTGTCCTGAAGTGCTGAGACGAGTGTCGCAAGATTCTTGACGCTGCTGAAGATGTCCGGGCTGTGGTCGGCGAGCGCAGACACCGACTGGGACAACCTGATGATCGCCTCGCGGATTGCTGGGCCTTGGCCGCGCAAGTTGTCGGCCGCGGTGTTGACCAGGGCGCCCAGCGTGCTGACCCCGCCGGGCTCGGTGGGCTGCAGCAATGTCGTTAGCCGTTCGAGCTGTTGGCGGAATTCGTCGAACTCCACTGGAACCGCGGTGCGGTCCCGGGGGATGACGGCGTTGTCCTGCAGCGCCGGGCCACCGGTGTAGCGGGGAGTCAATTGAATGGCGCGGGAGGTCACCAGCGTCGGCGACAGGATGACCGCTTTGGCATCGGCGGGCACCTTGTACTTGGCGTCGAACCAGAAGGCGATCTTGACTCGTGTGGGCTGCGGTTCGATGGAGTCGATCCCGCCTACCCGAACGCCCTTGATGCGGACATCGTCGCCGACGAACACCCCGTTGCTGTTTTCGAAGTAGGCGACGACGTGAACACGATCGACCTCGCGTGCCACACGCACCGCCGCAATCGACCCGCCCACGATGAGGCTCACCAAAACGATCGCCAGTCCGAGCTTGGTCCGAGAGTTCGTCATCGTCTGCCTTGGGGGATCGAGGAATCAGCCGGTCCGGGCGCGACTTCATCGGGTGCCGGCACGAAGAAGGGGCTTGGCGTCGGCGGCTGTGGGGCTTGCCGATCGAGTGCCGGCGGTGCCGGCGGACCCGGTGGGGGCCCACCTGGCGGAGGGGCCGGTGCCGGCTCGCGGTAGGGGTACCGAGGATCGCCCGGGTTTCCGGTGATCGCATCGGGCAGAGTCAATTTCGGTTCGCCACCCTGGCCGGTCCGCGGATAGGGAATCGGCAGTGCCGGGGTGCCGGGCTGGCCCACCTGGGGGTCGGTGCGCTGGGAAGGTAGGAGCACGTTGGGATCCAGACCGAGATCCGAGAACGCGGCATCGACGAACGGTTGAATGAACTGTCCGGGGACCAGGTTGGCGAGGTAGGCGTTGAAGAAGGGGCCGGCTGCGACGGTCTCGCCGAACTGCATCGCGTACGCCGCCAGTCCTTTGATGGACTCTTGGATCTCCACCTTCCGGTTGTCGAGGATCGTGAGAACCCCG
This sequence comes from Mycolicibacterium pallens, assembly GCF_019456675.1. Classification (NCBI taxonomy): domain Bacteria; kingdom Bacillati; phylum Actinomycetota; class Actinomycetes; order Mycobacteriales; family Mycobacteriaceae; genus Mycobacterium; species Mycolicibacterium pallens. The sequence continues at coordinate 5,612,242 of NZ_CP080333.1, forward strand.
TTGAGTTTGTCGAGTGCGGGTTTGAGCGTCGTCTTGTTTTCCGCGATGAACCCGGCGATCTGCCGACTGAGCAGCGAGATGTTCGTCGAGATCTCGTCCAGCGCCGCGCTTTGGGTGCGCAGCTGCGCCAACAACGCGTTGGTGTCGGAGATCAGGCGCACGATGTCATTAGTGCGTTCGCCCAGGACGGTGGTCGCCTTGGCGGCGTTCGCGAGGAGTTCGCGCAACCGGGCATCGCGCTGGTTGAGCGTTTCCGCGAATCGGGCGACACCCGCGACGGCGAGCCGCAGGTCATCGGGGGTGTCTTGGAGGGTCTGGGACAGCACCGTCAGCGATGTGGACAGCTGGTCGGTGTCGAGACCGCTGATGGTGGTCGTGAGGTCCCCGATGGCGTCCGGCAATTGATACGGCGAGGTGGTCCGCTCGACGGGGATGGTGCCGGAGAGCGTCCCGGCGCCGCGGGTGGTGAGGTCGAGGACCTTGTTGCCGAGAACACTGGTCGTCCTGATCGCAGCCTCGCTACGGTCGCCCAACCGGATGCCTTCGGCCACCGTGAACGTGACCAGTACCCACTGCCCGTCGAGGGTGATGCTCTGCACTTGGCCGGCGGGAGCCCCCGATACCCGCACCGGGGCGCCGGTGGTCAGTCCGCCAGCCTCGTCGAAATACGCCGAATAGGTCTTCCCGGAGGAGACGAACGGCAGCTTGTGGTAGTTGAGCGCGCCGAGAACCAGGGCGGCGGTGGCCACAACCCCGATGGCCCCCATGACGATGAAGTTGCGCTCGCCGAAGGTCTTCATTTGGGTGTGCACCTGCCGCTGTCTTGTCCCGCCAACTTGATGTACACGGGTTGTCCGCCCTTTCCATTCACCTTCAGCAGCAGATCGCACAGGTAGAAGGCGAAGTAGTTGCCGTAGAGCCCCTGGCGCAGCAGCACACGGTAGGAGTCGGGCAATGTCTTGAGGAGGTTGTCGAAATAGTCGCGATCTGCGAGCACCGCGGTCGCGGTGCGATCGGTCTCGTGGACCGCTTTCTGCAACGGTGGTCGTGCTTGTGCGAGGAGGTCGGCCACCGAGCGGGCAGCCTCGTTGGCGTAGGCCACTCCGTTGCTGATGTCCTGCTTGCGGGCTTGCAATCCGTGCACGAGCTGCGACAGCGAGTCGATGGCCTTGCCGAATTGCTCGCTGTGCTCGCCCAGCGATCCGAGCACGGAGTTCAAGTTGACGATGGTTTGACCGATCAGCTGGTCCCGGTCGGCAAGCGTGTTCGTCAGCGCTGCGGTCTGAGACAAGATGGAACCGATCGTGGCGCCTTGACCCTGAAAGGCTGCGATGAGTTGGCCGGTGAGCGCGTTCACCTGGGCGGGGTCCAGCGCGCGGAACAGTGGCCGGAACCCGCCGATCACGGCGTCAAGATCCAGTGCCGGCGCGGTGCGACTCAACGGGATCGTGTCGCCGGGCCGCAGTTTCTTGGTTCCGCCCGCGCCTTCCTCGATCGCCAGGTAGCGGTCCCCGATCAGGTTGTCGTACTTGATGACAGCCCTGCTGCCGTCGGTGAGTACCACGGAGTCGTCGGCCCCGAACTCGACCTGCACGGTGGAATCGTCTCGGACGGTGAGGTTTTTGACCTTGCCGACTTCCACACCGGCGATGCGAACGAAGTCTTGGCTCTTCAGTCCACTGACGTTGGTGAACACAGCGGCGTAGGTCTGCTCGCGCTCGAAGCGCAGCTGCGCGAAGACGGCGATGAGTGCGAATGCGCCGAGCGCGCACACGACCACGAAGATCCCGAGGCGCCACACGACGGCTGACACCTTATTTATCACGGCGGTGCTTCCCTCCGACGTTTGCGGGTATGCGCCGACGATGTGCGTGGCCGGCGGTCACGGTGGTGTGGGTCCCGGTGACGGCGCTGGCGGCACCCCGGGATAGAGGGGCGTTCCATCGGGGCCGTACTGAGGCGCGCCGTAGGGCGGTGCACCGGGGTAGGGCACGGGACCGGGCGCCGGGCCGCCTGGGTAGCGGATACTCGGCGGTTCAGGGACCGCCCGAGTATCCGGGAAGTAGTTGGCGTACCCGGGGAATCCGATGCCGGGATTGGGCCGCCAATCCAGTCCGGTGCCGAAGCCGGTGTTGGCGATCAGCTGTCTCACCGGGAAGTTCTTGGCGACGTCCGGCAGCGAGCCGCACCCGGGCTTGCCGCCTTCCCCGCCCTTGGCGGCGTCGATCGGCAGGTTGTCCGGATATCGGTACGGGTCGTATCCCGGCAACAGCTCAGCGTCCATGATGAGCGATTTGCCATTTCCGCCGAGCATGTCGGCATAACCGTTGTCGAGGGTCGTCTTGGCGCCGACGAACAAGCAGGTGATCTCGGGGTTGTACTTCATCAGCAAGTTCGCCGTGGGTTCCAGCAGGTTGACCGCTTTCACCAGATTGTCTTTGCTGGGGCCCAGCAGGCCCACTCCGCTGCGCGACAGCCCCACGACGTTGAGGAGCAGCGCGTCGAGTTGCTGGGCATGCGTGCTGACCGTCACGCTCGTCGTGGTCCCGGCGGCCAGGGTGTCGATGATGTTCTTTGCCGCGGCGCTGTAGGTGTCGCTGACACCTTTGATCGCGCGGAAGTCCTCGCGCATCGTGTCGGTTCGTGGATTCAACTCCAGCAGAACGTCATTGCTCGCGGTGATCGCCTCACCGATCCTGTCACCTTGTCCCCTGACCCCCTCGGCGAGCGCACTGAGCACGGCGTTGAGCTTGAACGGGTCGATCTGTTTGATCAGCTCCACCACGTTCTGAAACACGGTGTTGACCTCGGTGGCGACGTTCTGCGATCGCAGCACTGCTCCCGCGGACAGCCGCTGCGGGCTGGGATCGGGCGGGTAGACAAGATCGACGAACTTCGCACCGAACAGGGAGATGGACTGGATGCGCGCCTCGACGTTGGCTGGGATGTACTGGATCTGCGCCGGGTCGATGTCCAGCTGGATGCGCGTGAAATCTCCGCCACTAATCGAGCTGACGTGGCCGACTTGCACACCGCGCATCTTGACCCGCGAGTTGGGCTCCAGCACGAGGCCCGATCGGTCCGCCGTCAATGTCACCGGCACTGTCGGGGTGAATGTGCCGCTGAACATGCTCAGACTCAGCACCACCGCCACGACGATGCCCACGACCAGGAACACCGCCCACCACTCGGAGGAGATCCGACGAGCGCCTGTTCCCTGTGTCACCGCGTCACCCCGCGAAGTTGAAGTTGCCGGTCTGGCCGTAGAGGGCCAGGGTGACCAGGAGAATCACCATTTGCGACGCGATCAGCGATGTCCGGGTGGCACGTCCGACCGCCTCGCCCACGCCCGCGGGTCCGCCCGTGGCGTTGAGGCCGTAATACGTGTGGATCAGCATGATCACCAGAACTTCGGCGACCGTGACGCCGAACGAGAAGAGCACGGCCTGCGGATCGAGAAAGGTGTCGAAGTAGTGGTCGAATACTCCGGAGCCCTGCCCGTAAAACACGGTGGTGATGACACGCACCGAGAAGAACGACATCAACAAAGCCACGCAATACAGCGGAACTACCACGATCATGCCGGCGACCACACGGGTTGACGCTAGGTAGGCGATCGGACGGATGCCCATCACCGCCAGCGCGTCGACCTCCTCGTTGATCTTCATCGCGCCCAGCTGCGCGGTGGTACCGGCACCAATCGTCGCAGCGAACGCGAAAGCCGAGCTGGCCGGAGTGACCAACCGAACGTTGACGAAGGCAGAGGTAAAACCCGCCAACGCTTCCACACCGACCTGAGACATCTGGTTGTAGGCCTGACTTGCCAAGGCGCCGCTCGTCGACAAGTTGAGGAAGGCAACCACCGCCACGGTGCCACCCACCACCGCCAAGGAGCCCGCGCCGAGACCGATCGCGGCGATCTGGCGCAACAATTCAGCCCGGTAGATGCTCACCGCCTGCCCGATTGAGCCGATCGACTGAGCGTAAAAACGGGCCTGATCGCCGAGATCCTTCCACCTGGCCCTCGACCCGCTCAGCGCGCGAGCGATACGAGGACGTCTGTGTCGTAACACGACGCTCGCGCTCACTTCGTAACCTCGAACCCGACCGCCGTGACGATGGCGTTGACGACGAACAGCAACAAGAACGCGATCACAACCGTCTCGTTGACCGCATTACCGACGCCGGCCGCGCCTTTTTGCACACGCAAGCCCTGGTAGCAGGCAATCAGACCGGCCACGAAACCGAATAACGTGGCCTTGACTAAAGAGACCAAGACATCGCTGAGGCCGGTGATCAGCGTCATGCTCGCGACGAACGACCCTGGTGTCACGTGCTGGAAGTAGACCGAAAAATAGAAAGCGCCTAGGAGGCCGGTCACGGTCACCACAGATGACAGCAGGACCGCGACCGTGGTCGTCGCCAGCACCCTGGGGACAACCAGGGAATGGATCGGGTCAAGGCCGAGGACCCGCATCGCATCGACTTCCTCACGGATCGTGCGCGACCCGAGATCGGCGCATATCGCCGAAGCGCCGGCACCCGCGACGACGAGGACGGTCACGAAGGGGCCGATCTGGTTGACCGCGCCCAATGCTGCGCCGGTCCCCGAGAAGTCGGCGGCACCGAATTCGAGAAGCAACGTGTTGAAGGTGAATGACGTCAGCACAACGAGGGGAATCGACAATGTCAGCGCGGGGACCATGGACACCCGCGCCACGAACCATGTTTGGAGCAGAAACTCGCGCCACGGGAAGGGTGGTTTGACCATCGCCACGAACATGTCCAGCGTCATCGCGTAGAGCCCGCCAATAATGCTGAGTGGTTTCAGCGCTTTGACGTCAGCCGCTGCCGGGAAGGCTTCGACCGTGTTGCGGAGGGAGAAGCGTTTCACTCGAAGACCCCATTACTGTGCTGAAGTCCGCCTCCGGGACCGGAGTCCGCCTCGCAGCGGCCACGCCGACGCCCACAGCATCGCCAGAATGCGTCCATGACAGCCGGTACGGCGAGGCCGCTTCGCCCGAAAACGTTCAAGTCACTGCTCCCTAGCGCGCCTCATCAGAGGTTTCAGCCGTCACGCAAATTGCTGGCCGCAGTGTGATGTCGAAACGAAGTCCGATGTCGTCGCGGGTTGCGATGAGGGCTTGCCGCTGCTCGGCGGGCAGGCGGCGCAGCAGGGAGTCTTTGGCGAGATGGCACCCTGGAAGGTAGGCGCGGGTGATCAGCCGATCGAGACACCCCCGGGCTTCTACTGATACCGCGATGAACGGCGCTGATCCGTGCTCAGGTGCTTGAGGCGGCACCATATTCACGCAGTAACGACCCTGTTGGTCGGTGATGACGCAAGTCGGGCGAGTACCATTCCGGCCGCTCCGCCGCAGTCCAGTCTTCGCCACCGCGTTGTCGTCGCCCGCGGAATGCCAGGTCTCGATCAAGGCGTCAGGAACTGGTCGACCATCTTCACCGGTGATCACCCCGTGTAACTGAATGGCCCCGGATGCGCCGACCGGCCGGTCGCAATGCCACCGCGAAGTAGCTGCCATGTTCAGTCTCCCCAGACGAGTCCGTCGACCTGACCTAGGAGGCGGAGTCCGGCGCCGAGCACCGCCATGTTCGCCATCGCCACCTTGACCGGGCCCACGAATTTGATCTTGCGCGTCGCGATGGCGTTCGCTACGCCAAGCTCGCCGTCCGCGACCCGGTGCCAGACGCTCGCGGTTGCAGTCAGAACGAAGTCAGGCTTTCGCCCTTCGATCTGCACCCCGCCGTAGATGGCCTCACCATCGGTGATCTCCAACTGTGAGACCTGGTCGTTGGCGTCCTGTACTCGCCATTCGATCAGCATGCTCAATTCTTTGGCACCCTGCCGGATCTCGGCCGAGTCGTTCCACAGGTCGCGGTACGCGCGTGCCCACTCGGGCGACATCAACGCAACGGCAGTCATTATCTAATCCACTCCTTCGGTCGACGAGTCAAACGGGGTACACCAGATAGCGCGGCGGAGTGTTGTCCACCACCACGAATTTCTGCTGAAACAGCGCGGTTTCATCGTCAAGGACGACGACGTCTTCGCTGTAGCCGCTGACCAGAATCCCCGGCTCGCCGGAGGCGCCGGTGTAGGTGACGAGGACGTTGGACCGTACCTCCCAGCGGTCTTCGCCGAGCTCACGCATCGCCGTACGCTGCTGAAAGTGGCGGGTGTCGTAGGGTTCGACCGTGCCCGCCCAGACCTCCTGGATCATCTTCGCGCGGTCGGCCAGCCGTTCTCGGCAATCGTCCATCATGTACGCCAGCGGCAGCCCCTCACGGACGTTCTCCATCGCGCGCACCTCGTAGGCACATTCCGTCGCGAACAGGGCAAGCCACGCGGTGAAGTCTTGATCGTCGACTGCGCGGGCGTAGGCTCCCAGCAGTTCGTCCACCAGGTACGCGGCACGTGCCCGCCGATCTTCGACGCTCGATGTCAGCAAAACTCCATCACCTCCTGGTAGTGCGCCCACCAGCCGGTATTGGCGACCTCGTCGTTCTGCGACGACTCCGATAATGGTCGGCCGACCCCGGCGACAAAGCGCTGATAGCCGCCGTCACGCGCGGTCGCCTGCACGCGGTTGTAGACGGCGGCGTCCTCGATACTGATGAAGCCGCTCGGCCCCAGCAGATTTGACGACTGGCGGACTCGGTGGCGTGCGAAGTCCTCGGAGTCACTGGCATGGCCGAAGAACGTGTATCGCACCTCGGTACGATCAACCCCCAGCGGGCGGGCGTACCGGATGTTGATTGTGTCGACGTGACGCACGATCCCGGTAACCGGCCGTAACGCAATCACGCGGGCTCGGCTGTCATCCCCCATCCGCGTGACCACACTCGGGTCAGCCAGGAAACCGTTGTCCACGTAGGGTTGCGCATCGTACAGAATCGACATGTGCCCATAGGGCTTGCTGACCAGCACGTTTCCGCTGCCGCCCTGCCAGTTGAGCAGTTTGAATGCGCTGTGCAGCAGCGGCGCGTGATAGGGATCGTTGTCGATGTAGGTTTTCCAATTACTCTGAAACACCACCGTCTGGTAGCCCAGCAACGTCAAGTCCCCGTCATCGACCATGCAGTCGCGCAACGGATCCGCGCTATCGCCGAGATAATCGTCGAACGGCGGCGGCTGCGCAGCCATGCTGACGAAGATCAAACCCCACGCCTCGACTACGTGCAGCTCCCGGAGGCCGTAGTCCTCCTCGCGAAAGTCCGGGCGAAACTGCATGCGGCGGGGCGCGCCGGCGAAACGGCCGTCATTGTTGAAGATCCACCGGTGATACGGACACTCGAATCGCTCCGCCACCCCGCACCGGCGCTGTTCCAGTAGCGTTCCCCGATGGGCGCAGGAGTTGACGAACACGCGGATGCGGTCATCGCCGTCCCGCACCATCAGCAGCGGCACGTCGGCCAGCCATCTCGTCCGGAAGGCGTTGCGCTCGGCCAGCTCGGCCCGGTGCGCGATCGGATGCCAGTAGGGGCCATAGAAGATGCGGGTGAGCTCTTCCCGGTAGACGTCGGGGTCGCTGAACACCTCTTTGGGGATGTCCGCTGCAGAGGTGAACCGTTTCCGGATCGCCGGCTGTATGTGGTCGAACTCCATCGTCGGTCCAAGCTTCACTGCGCTGTTCCCTTCTTCGGCGTCGCGATGTGGGTGATCGCGCCCAGGCCGTCGGCCAGGCACTTCCAGGTGTGGCCCTCGTCTTCCGACACGTAAAGCCCACCCGCCGTGGTGCCGTGGTACAGCAGCAGCTCGCCGCCTTCAGTGAGCTCGCCTTCCAGCGCCCAGACCATGTCGAACAGGCCGCGGTCGTCCTCGCTATTCAGCCGTACCCAGGAGGCGCCACCGTCGTTGCTGCGGAAGAATCCCACGTCGGCGCCGCGGCGTCGGCGCAGTTTGGACGGCGACAAGAAATAGACGTTGCCGTTGATCGCGCCCATCACCAGCCGGCGCACTGCAGCCCACTTCGGTGGGATGCCGTCGGCCGCGGCGAGGAACACCACGTCGGGGTCGGCGGGATGCACCACGATCGCGTCTTCGGTGTAGTTGCGCTCGCCAAGTCCGTTGTTGGACTGCACCCAGCTCGATCCGCGGTCGGTGCTGCGGTAAATGCCCTTGCCGCCGCGGTAAGGCTTGGTGTCTTGGCCGGTGGTGACGATGAGCCGGTCGGGAGCTTCCGGGTGCAGGACCACGCGGTGGATGTCGTGACCGAGGCCATCGATCTCCTCCCACGTCTGTCCCCGGTCCCGGGTGATCAGGAGGGATCCAACTTCAATGCCGACGTAGACGACGTCAGCTTCTAGTGGGTGCACGGCGATGGTACGGACGTGCGCGATTCCCGGGCGGATGGGGAAGCTCCACCTTTTCGCTTCGGGTACGCCGAGGACGTTTCCACACTCGGCCCAGATCCCGTCTTGCCACCGCAGCAAGTGCGCTGGTTCTGTTCCGGCGTAGAGCGCGTTGGGCGTGTGCGGATCGAACGCCAGCGCGCGCACGTCGCGGTGGGCGAGGCCATCGCCGAGGTCAGTCCAGTGGTCTGCGCCCGCGGTGGCGAGAAACACGCCGTGCTTGTGGACGGCGACGGCGACGCGCTCGTCCTGGACAGCCATGGCCATGACCTGCCCCGGCAACTCGGGCCAGGCCCGGGCCTTGCCGTCGCCGGACACGGTGAACACACCGCGGCTTGTCGCGGCGACGACCATCAAGTCTCCCTCACTCACGGCTTCACCAGCACCTTGACCAGACCCTCCCGGCCCTCCAATAGCCCGCCCAATCCCTCCTTGACGGCGCGGTCCAGCGGGACTCGAGCGGTGATTTGCGGCGCGAGCGCGAGTTTTCCGTCGGCGATCAGGGCGAGAACGGCCGGGAAATCGTCGAACATGTCGTAACCGAAAACCATCCGGAGCTGAATCTCCTTGAGCAGATGGCGGTTGACATCGAGCGAGGCCGCGCCGGCCCACGACGACATCTCCATGAAACGGCCCTGTTTACGGAGGCAGTCCAGGCCCTGTGTGAACGCCTCCGCGCTGCCCGCCACATGGAAGACCACGTCCACCCCTACACCGCGGGTCTCCTCCAGGATGCACGCGGTGGTCCCGGGGTCATGCGGATCGAGCACCAACGTGGCGCCGAGGTCGCGCGCCAGGCTGGCCCGCACGCCGCTTGGTTCCGTGACGAAGATTCGCGCAGCTCCGGCCGCGCGTGCGCACTGGATCACGGTGAGCCCGAGTGCCCCGGCACCGAGGACCATCACCGTTTCGCCGAGGAGCAGTTCCGCTCGCCGCACCGCGTGGAACGCCACCGCCGTCGGCTCGGTCAGCGCCGCCTCCTCGAGGTCCACCACGTCCGGCACTCGGACTGCGAGCCGAGAGGGCACTGCGACGTAGTTCGCGAGGCCTCCGTTTCGGGTGAAGCCGATCCATCCTGGGCGCTGGCACAAGTGGTAGAGCGACCGGTGGCAGTAGTGGCAGCTCCCGCAGAAATCCATCGGGATCACCGCGGCGCCCTGCCCGATGCGGGATTGGTCGACGCCCGCTCCGACCTCCACGATCCGGCCCGAGACCTCGTGACCGAGCACCACCGGCGGCTGCGAGAAGGTGGGCCCCGCGACATACTCGTGGAGGTCAGTTCCACACAGCCCTGTCGCCGCCACTTCGATGATGACCTCACCGTCCTGCGGCGCCGGGTCTGGCACCGACGTCAGACCGACGTCGTTGGTGCCGTTGAGAACGATCGCTTCCATCTCAGCTCGCGGTGCTTTCGTGGGTCCGGTGTAGATTCCAGCGGTTGGGGATCATGCTCATACCGCCTCGAACGCCCGGAAAGTGACGCCGGCGGTCATGCCTCCGTCGACCGGCAGTACGGCACCGGTGATGTAGGACGCCTCGGGCGAGGCAAGAAACACAGCCGGCGCCGCGATCTCGTCTGGTCCTGCGAAACGCTGCATCGCGCAGAGGTCCACCATCATCGAGGCGTGTTCGGGGTGCTCGGCCAGGAACCGTTCGATCCTCGGCGTGCGGGTGCCCCCGGGGGCGATCGCGTTCACGCGGATGTTGTCGCGGGCGAAGTCGAGGGCCATGTTCTTCGTGAGCAGCACGACCCCGCCTTTGCTTGCGCTGTAGGCGGAGCACCTGTTCTCGGCGAGGATCCCGGCCGTCGACGCGACGTTGACGATCGACCCGCCGCCACCCTGGCGCAGGAGTGGGATGACGGGTTTGGACATCTGAAAGACACTGCCGAGGTTCATGTCGATCTGGCTGCGCCACTGCTCCTCGCTGATCTCCTCCACGTTGCGAGCCAGGCTCCCGCCGACGACGTTGAACAGTGTGTCGAGCCGCCCGAACTCGGTCAGCGCCCGTTCGACGACACTGTTGGCAACATCGCTGAGGCAAACGTCGCCGGCGACGCCGCAAACCGCCGCGCCGGACTCGGCCAATTCATGCACGGCCGCATCGAGGCCCTCGCCGTCGGTGTCGGCCATGACACAGCACCCACCTTCGCGGCACCACCGCAGGGCGATCGCCTTACCGATTCCCGCGGCGGCGGCAGTGACAATTGCGACCCGGCGGTCCCCCGCCTTCACGGCACTCACGCGGCGCCGATTGGTGAACGGGCGCACTTCGCGCATAGCCTGGGCAGAAGCTTCATCAAGCACGCCCGCCGAATGCGGGAGGCTGACCCATGTATTCCAGCCATCTCCCCCAAAACCGCCGCTGATTCTGCTCGGCGTACCCGCTCGGGAGGGCCTCTCCCGGCCCTGGCCAGTCGGTGAGCGGAGTCAAGTCCATGCCCATTTCGTAGTTCAGCAGGCCTTCACCGGCGAACGGGCCCTGGACAGATTCGGTGATGGCCTTCCATGCCTCGGCGTCGTCCTGTTCGAAAACCCCACCTGGGCCGAAGTTGTTGACGTAGGACGCCTGGGACGCATCGCGCAACCATTCCGGAGCATCGCGTTCGACCAGGAACCAGGAGAGGATCTCCATCCGATCATGGGAGAGCGGATGCCATACCCGGAACGTGATGAAGGGGGTAGGGGGCGACATGTGGTCCTGCGCGAGGGTCACGTTGATGAACGACAAATTCGGGAACACGGTGCCGTGAATAAAGGATGAGCGTCGCATCAGGTCCTTGTGTACCGGCGACGGGTAGGACGTCGCCATCTGGTCGACGACTTCGTCGGGGTATCCCTCGTACTCGGGAAAATCGGCGAGCGTGGGCGGAAAGCCGAGTACGCCGACGCCGTGGCCGTTCTGCAGCGAGATTTCCGCTGGTGCGCTCGCGAAGTTTGGGTCACCGGGCGCCATGCCTAGCTCGACCATCGAGCGGTGAGCAAAGAGGGTGTGGTAGGAGTCGCCGACAAAATTGTCGGCGGCTGTCTTCCAGTTCGCTGACATCACCCATCGATGCGGTGCCCCTATCACCTCCAGACCGCCCGCTGTCTTCTTCGCAATGAGGTCGAGGTAGAACGTCGTGTCGCCGAGGTAGTCGGTCAGGCTCGGCGCCTTCGGATCGACGCTGCCGAAGATGAATCCGGCGTACGAGTCGACATGGGGGATGTGACGTAATCCCCACTGCGACTTGTCGAAGCCGCCGGGATAGGCCTCACTCATCGCCGGCACGCCGACGAGCTCTCCGGTGTTGCTGTACACCCAGCCGTGGTACGGGCATTGGAAGTGCGCGGTGTTTCCCATCTCAGCGCGGCACACGAGCGCACCACGGTGGCGACAAGAATTGGACAGCGCCTGGATGCGGCCGGAGTTGTCCCGGCAAACGATCACCGAATCGGCCCCGATGTGCCGCACGACGAAGTCGCCGGACTTGGCCAACTCCGACTCGTGTCCGAGAAACACCCAGGCGCGCCCGAAGATCCGCTCCATCTCGATCGTGTGTAGCGCGGGATCGCTGACGACGCGGGCCGGTAAGCGCCCGACCTTGAGCCCGTCCGCTACGTCGCGCAGCGCGCGCCGCAGGTAGGGATCGGTCGCGTCAGCTGTGCCGGTGGTTTCGGTTGTTTCGGTGGTCATGTGGTCAGACCCTTTCTGGAGTAGGCGATAGCCAAGGAGGAAGGCGGTGAGGGGAGCTGGCCCTACAGGACTACCGACAGGTTGTCGATAGGCAACGTCGAGTGGTCGAGCAGCACCTCGCGCCGAGCGAGCCGCAGCGAATCGTCGGTCCGGCGCAACACGTCGACGCGTTCGGCCGAGAGCAACTCCCACCGGCCGCTATCTCCGCGGCTGCGGAAGAACAAGAGATTTGAGCGCACGGTCAACTCATCAGCCTCCGGTCCGGCAACCGTGCGGATGTTGGACACGAAGTGCCGGGTCCGCGACCGAGGTGACTCCGCCCACGAGAAATCCGTCTCGCCCCGGAGGACCCGCATCTCCAAGCCCGTGTAGTCGTCGTTCCAATGCGCGATCGCGCCCACCCAACCCGCGGAATCCTCACGGGTGGTGCGCACCGGAACCACATACCGGATGTCAGGGTCGAGCAGACCCAACCATTCCCGGAACTGCCCCCCATCGAGTAGCTCCGCCTCCCGGAACATGAACTCCTCGACAGCCTCACGGGTATCCCGATCGACCGCAACCGCGTTCATCACACCGAACTCCTCGACCAGACCATCAACACTCACTCTCTATTCTGCTGAACAGATGCATCCTCCGCTGTAGAGAATGTAAGCTACGTCTCACCGGGCCGTCAAGACAACATCTCCGAATGGACCATGACCAAAACGGCTCCCACAGCAAGCCCCACGGCGCTCCCAGAACCAGCCCCACGGCACACGTCGTCGACAGCCAGCGAACCCATAGACGACGACCAGAGGCATCGCTCGGTCGTCGTCGCCTTGCCAGCGGCTTGACAGCGGCGGCGGCCCTTGCAATGTGCGCACAGTCGGTGAGAGCGCTGCCGGTGTGTTCCTCGTCGAGGCGTGGCAGCACACGCACGTCTATTGGCGGTCTCTACGTTAGGAGGGTCGAATCGCCGCGAACGTTGGGCCGGAATGGATCATTAATGGGGGCATCCCTGCCGAAGCACGCGCCGCCACGCCTTCACACCGTCGGCGGAGTTATCCCTATGCATCGATACCCGCCGCGTCGTCGTCGCTGATCTACGACCGTGACGCTTATGTGTTGGTCAGGCTCCCCGCCGGACTCAGGACAGCGGAGGGCCTGGCGGCCCGATGCGACGGCTGATTGTTTGTAATTCGGTGTAGGAATCCAGGCTGGCTGGAGAGAATTCGCGTCCCAAGCCGCTCGCTTTCGCCCCGCCGAAGGGTGCGCGGGGGTCGAGGGAGGTGAAGGTGTGGCTGTTGATGAAGACGGAGCCGGTGTCGAACCGACGGCCGAGCAGGAACGCCCGCTCTTCATCTGACGTCCAGATCGAGGCGGCAAGCCCGTATTGCGATTGATTCACGAGCCGGATCACGTCGTCGAGTTCGTCGTATTTCAGCACGGGCACTACCGGGCCGAACTGTTCCTCTTCGACGATTGCGAGGCGGGGATCAGCCGCAGTGACCACGCTGGGCATCATGAAGTGGCCGTGGTCCCAGGCCGCCGAATCGAGCCGCTGGCCGAGGGTGGTGACGGTCGCGCCGCTCGAGCGCGCGTCGTCCACGATCTTCTCGACGAGGTTCTTCTGCTGAGCGTTGTTCAGCGGCCCCATGGTGACTCGGGGGTCGTCGCCGGGCCCGACGACGATTTCATCCACGGCGGCTGAGAACGCTTCCACGAAGCGGTCGTGGATGCGGGTCGGCACGTAGATACGTTTGAGACCGAAGCACACCTGGCCGGTGGTCCCGAACGCGCCTTTTACGATCTGCCGCATAGTCTCGGGCGAGAGGTCGACGTCGTCGAGGAGGATCGCGGGGTCGTTTCCGCCCAGCTCGAGCGTCACCCGCTTGATGTCGCGCGCGGCCGCGGCCATAACTTTGCGCCCGGTATCGATGCCGCCGGTGAAACCAATCTTGCGAATTCTCGGGTGAGCGACGAGTGCTTCTCCGACCGCGTCGCCTCCGGTGACCATGTTGAGCACGCCCGGAGGGAAGTGCTGTTGGAGGGCTCGGACGACTTCGGCGAGAACCAACGGGGAGTTTGCCGCCGGCTTTAAGACGACTGTGTTGCCGGCGACGAGCGCGGGCGCCAGCTTCATGAATGCCAGGACCACCGGGAAGTTCCACGGCGTGATGGCGGCCACCGGCCCGATTGGGCGGCGGCGGATGAGGGTCGTGCCCCCGGTGTCGCGAATCTGTTGGTCTGCAAGGATTTCAGCCGAAATGCCTGCGGTGTAGCCGCAAATGCCCGACGCGAATTCGAGGTCGACGTGCGACTCTTCGAGGATCTTTCCGTTCTCCCGGCTCAGGATCGGCGCATATTCCTCGATCATGTCGTGGATCGTGCCTGCGGCGGCAAGTAGTGCTCCCTGGCGTTCTTCCAGGGGCCGCGATGACCATTCTGGGAACGCCATTGCGGCCGCTGCGACCGCTTCGTCGACCTGCCCGGGTGCGGCGTCTGGGACCGAACCGAGCAGTACCCGGATATCAGCCGGGCTGACGACGTCGATCGTCCGGTCGGATGTTTCCTCACGTCCGTTGATGATGAGGTTTGCGTTGATCATGCCGAAGTCCTAACTTTCCTGCGGGGAACGGTGGATTTGTAGGAGCCATGTCTGGGTCATCGAAGGATCGCCCGGCGACCGCCAGATAAGTGCCGAATCCGGCGCCGGCCGCATCGGGCGGCCATCATCGCCTGACCCCGCAGCCGGGACCTTGCCGACACCGAACACGCCCGACTCGCGCTATTCCGATGGACATCAAGTTTTCTTTTCGTCGGGCGGAGCGTCGCGGCTGCCGTCGAGGGGCTCTACGCCCGGGAGGAAGGGGTCGGGGATCACCAGTGCGTGGCTGACAACGATCGCGTCCACGTGGCAATCGATTGCGCACAACCGACAGGAATGACAGTCGTTGGGGTAGATGATCTTGGCTCGCCACTTGGTCGTGGACCACGGTTCGTCGCCCTCCACCAGCCGGATCACCCCGGTTGGGCAGCTGTCGATGCAGACGTTGCACCCGTCGCACGTTGTTTCGTCGATGCTTTCGATCACTGAACCGCCGCCTCCTCACGGTAGCCTTGCGGCACGGTATATGGACTTGGATGGCGGCCGGGCGGGGCCTGCACCGGCCACGACTGGATCGGCAGGTCGCGTTCGCTGAACTGCAGATCGAATTCACCGCCGCTGCCCCGGCGCACGAGCAGCCACTTCAGCCACTCATCGTTGTCCGCGTAGGGGTAGTCGATACGAAACAGCTCCCCGCGACTTTCGGTGCGCCGCTTCATCGCCTCACAGGTGATGATCGCCAACGTCAGGTATGCGCGCACCTCATGCGCCTTCTTAAGTTCTTGATAGTCCGGCGCGAAAACGTAACGCAGTACCCGATCCCGGATCCGGTACAGCTCAGCGAGCGCTGAATCGATCCGTGCCTCCGACTTAAACAATGCGAATGCCGGATTGGCCGTCGCCTCGCCGATGGCTTTCCACACATCCACCGGCCGGACCTGCCGCAGCCGACGCATCGGCGCGAAATACTCCGCGAAGCTCTCCTGTGCCTGGTTCTCCCACACACTGCGCGCTACCGCGTGACCGCCGCGCGCCGCCGCCGCAGTGCCCGCCCGGTACCCCGCAACAGCGGAGAAGCTCGAGATCCCGCTGCCAGAAATTCCCGACATCAAATGCGGACACGCCGTGCCATACCCGGCCGCGTACAGGCCGGGCACTGTGGTGGCTCCGTCCAGGTCGATCGTGGGACCGCTGGTGCTGCTCGTGCCGAGCACGATGAACGGGGTCACCTCCAGCAGGTCAGTGGAGGGATCGACCTCAAACTCGGTAAAGGCGCGCCGCACCGTCGGAGACACTTCATACAGCACCTCTAGATCCGCTTGGGGTACGTGACGCAAGTCGAGATAACACGGCCCCCGGCCCTCCACCATCTCGGTCATGATCGCGCGCGCGATGGTGAACAGCCCGCCCTTATCCCCCCAGATCGGGTCATAGCGGTCCATGAAGTACTCGCCCGCCACGTTGCAGAACTTGCCGCCGATACCCTGAATCTTGGCTTGACCCGGTGTGAAGAATGACCGATTGAAGTAACTCCAGGCGGCGAACTGGCCGAACTCCATGCCGGCGAACTCGGCACCCACTCGCCACGCCGCCACATGCCCCTCCCCGCTGCAATGGTCGGCGAACGCGTAATGCAGCTTGGGATACCAGGGGCCGGTGTTGAGGATGACGCTGCCCGCCGTAAAGACATGACACTGGCCAGTGACAACGTTTACCCCCACCGCACCACACACCGCACCAGCGGTGGGCCGACACCCGTCGGTGGTCAGCAGATCAATCACATCGACCCGCTCGAACAGTCGCACCCCCGCCGCTTTCATCCTCTCCTTGAGGATCTCCATACACACGCGACCATCCACACCCAGCGTCGTGCCAAGGTTGTGGCCGCGGACCGTCACATACTTCAGCGACCCATCCTCATGAGTGGAATAGGGCACACCCCACTCGATCTGCTCGTTAACCCTGTCATAGGCCTCGGCTATGTACTGCTGCACCCAATCCTGATCGGCCAAATAATTGCTGCCCACCACGAACTCGCGCGCCCACTCCGTCATCTCCTCACCCTGCACCCGGTGATCAGGGGCGTATTGGCTGTGGACATACGTCATCGGCCCTGCCCGAGACACCACCGCTTTCTCCACCAGAATCACCGACGACCCCAACTCCGCGGCCCGTAGTGCTGCCCGCACTCCGCCAATTCCCCCACCCACTACCAAGACGTCGCATTCTTGGACCGACACATCCAGGTCACCCATAACGCCAGTCACGCCTTCACCAACATCTCGATCAAGTCCGTCTCGGTTGTTTCGGTGGTCATATGGTTGGACCCTTTCTGGAATCGGAGATATCCACGCGGAGGTGGTGAACGGAGCTGGCCCTACAGGACTACCGACAGGTTGTCGATAGGCAACGTCGAGTGATCGAGTAACACCTCGCGCCGAGCGAGCCGCAGCGAATCGTCGGTGCGGCGCAACACGTCGACGCGTTCGGCCGAGAGCAACTCCCACCGGCCGCTGTCTCCGCGGCTGCGGAAGAACAAGAGATTTGAGCGCACGGTCAACTCATCAGCCTCCGGTCCGGCAGTCGTGCGGATGTTGGACACGAAGTGCCGGGTCCGCGACCGAGGTGACTCGGCCCACGAGAAATCCGTCTCGCCGCGGAGGACCCGCATCTCCAAGCCCGTGTAGTCGTCGTTCCAGTGCGCGATCGCGCCCACCCAACCCGCGGAATCCTCACGGGTGGTGCGCACCGGAACCACATACCGGATGTCGGGGTCGAGCAGACCCAACCATTCTCGGAACTGCCCCCCATCGAGTAGCTCCGCCTCCCGGAACATGAACGCCTCGACAGCCTCACGGGTATCTCGATCGACCGCAACCGCGTTCATCACACCGAACTCCTCGACCAGACCATCAACACTGACTCGATATTCTGCTGAACAGATGCGTCCTCCGCTGTAGAGAATGCTAGATACGTCACACCGGCCCGTCAAGACAACATCTCCGAATGAACCACGGCCAAAACGGCGCGCAACTAATGATGATGCTGCACAACCGAATCTGGACGCGAGCTCATGTGGCGCCTCCATCGGATGCGCAATGCCCGGGCGCCTGGCGCGTCGGGACTGTCGCGGTAACGGTGTAAACGGCCTGATCGGCCCCGGTGTGTCGGGGCCGGAAAGGTCGCGTGATGACCGAAACTGTCGTGGCTGTGGAGCCATCGCAGAATCCCGATGATGAGGCCGCCGTGGCGGCCATTGATGTCCCGGATAGCGGTGAGGTCGACGAGCTCGAGGTTGCCCGGGAGTTGGTACGCGAGGCCGGCGTATCGCTGACCGGTCCGGGCGGGTTGCTCAAGGCGATGACCAAGACGGTCATCGAGACCGCTCTGGATTAGGAACTGTCCGAGCACCTGGGCTATGACCGTCACGATCCGGCTGGGTATGGCTCGGGCAACTCCCGCAACGGAACCCGGGCCAAGACCGTACTGACCGATGCGGGCGGGCAGATCGAGATCGAGGTGCCGCGCGACCGCGCCGGCAGCTTCGAACCCCAGATCGTCCAGAAGCGCCAACGTCGCCTGACCGATGTCGACGAGGTGGTGTTGTCGCTGTATGCCCGCGGGCTGACCACCGGCGAGATCAGCGCCCATTTCGCCGACATCTACGGCGCGTCGGTGTCCAAGGACACGATCAGTCGGATCACCGACCGCGTGGTCGAGGAGATGACCGTGTGGCACACCGGCCCGCTGGAACGCGTGTACGCCGCGGTGTTCATCGACGCCCTGCACGTCAAGATCCGCGACGGCCAGGTCGGCCCCAGGCCCATCTACGCCGCGATCGGGGTGGACCTGGCCGGGCATCGTGACGTGCTGGGCATGTGGGCCGGCGAGGGCGAGGGCGAGGGCGAGTCAGCCAAATACTGGCTGGCGGTACTCACCGAGCTGAAGAACCGCGGGGTGGCCGACATTTTCTTCCTGGTCTGCGACGGGCTCAAAGGCTTACCGCAGTCGGTGGGCGCGGTGTTCCCCGACACTGTGGTCCAGACGTGTGTCATCCATTTGATCCGTGGGACGTTCCGCTATGCCGGGCGCCAGCACCGCGACGCCATTGCCAAGGCGTTGCGGCCGATCTACACCGCGGTCAACGCCGAGGCTGCAGCGGCAGCGCTGGACGCATTCGAGAGCCGAGTGGGGTAACCGCTACCCGGCGGCGATTCGATTGTGGCGCAACGCGTGGAGTGAGTTCATTCCGTTCCTGGACTACGACACCGAGACAAGGAAGGTGATCTGTTCGACCAATGCTACTGAATCGTTGAACGCCCGCTACCGCCGCGCCGTGCGGGCCCGCGGTCATTCTCCCACCGAGCAGGCGGCGCTGAAGTGCCTATACTTGGTCACCCGGTCGCTGGACCCGACCGGGACCGGACAGAAGCGATGGACCATACGCTGGAAACCAGCCCTGAACGCCTTCGCGATCACCTTCGCCGACCGCATGCCGGGCAGCGAAACCACCTAACCGAAGATGCCGCTTACACCGTTAATCTGACGGACCTGCCGCGTCACCTTATGTAGACGAGATGACGCTAAGTCCTGGCGAATCAGGCATTTACGAGGCGTTCGGCAGGCTGCGGCAGTGCACGCAAGATCGCGACTGGACGTGTTGATCTCTTTGACCGACTTGCCTTTGCGCCGGGGCCGCCAGCCCCGCAATGGCCGAGGTCTGTGGCGATGTCGTCGTGCTGTCGGTGCCCTGTTATGAACATTCGGCCGCGGGGCGCGGGAACAAGAGCACTCGCGGCGGTCGTTGCCGCTATTGTCCGACGAACACCCGGGTGGCGGGCGTTAGCCGACTCCACTCCCCCGATCGCCCGGGTCGGCAGGCGATGACGATTGTCGCGCCTATGGGTTCGGGCATCTCCAAGTGATCGCCGGCATGGTCCCTGGCAGACCGCCCGTGGCGCTTGTGACTTGTGACATGCTCGCCGTGGCCACGGCAGCGAAAACGCTTGTGGTGCACACAATCTGGATGCTCGGCGACGCGTTGGCTCGGGTGCGACTTCCTATCTTGACGCGGCTCTCGATCGCAATCCTGACTGGCTGACCTATCATCGCGCAACGGGCTCTTGGAGAAGCCCATCAGATCGGTGGTCGCGAGCAGGCGGCATTGTTCAACCTCGCCGCCGTCGCATTGCTCGGCTTGGCAGTCCTTTCCGAAGTTCAGTCGCTGCTGAGTGGGCTGGCGACGTTGGCTACAGACCTAGACGCCTAGGTGGGGGGAGTGGTCAGCAGGTCGCCCTGACGGTTCTTCCCCGGCGTCTATGACGAGGCGGCGGCGACGTTCGCCGCGGCAGGCGGCAGCCCAGCGGCTTCCCTTGACCGGTGGTAGCGCTCCGCAAGTCCTGCCCAGCGTTCACCGTAGCGGTGCGCGGAGTCGACGACGGTCTGCGGTATGTGAACGAAGGGCGGCCGAGCAGCCCCAGCACGCCCATAGCCCGCAGTGTCGATTGCGATCTTCCACCAGGCGGACTGCATGGCTTGGAATTCCTCCATGGTCAGGCCCAGCGTTCGAAATGGCGCCTGCATCTGGTCGGCGATGGTCGCGGCCTCTGTCCAGTCGCCACGCTGGCATGCATCGCGCAGCGAAAGCGCGGGCCAAGGGCCCATGCATACGTCGATGCTCCACGCTCCGGCAGCACCGAACATCATTGCGGGGTACATCAATTGGTCCAAGACGAGGACCGACATCTTTTCCTTGACCGCTTTGATGGCGCCGATCACATTGAAGATGTCCATCGAGGTCTGCTTGAGCGCAACGATATTGCGAATCTGGGCCAGCTCCCTGAATGCACCGGGCGGCAATGTGATGCGGAACGCGTGCGGGTTCTGGTAGATCATGATCGCCAGCTCCGGAACGGCCTCGGCGAGGTCTTTGTAGTACTGGACCGCGTTCTCGGCAGTCTGCGGCAAGTACATCGGCGGTCCGCTCATAATGCCGTCCGCCCCGAGGTCGGCGATGACGCGGGCGCGTCGGATCGAGTCGCGCGTGTTGAGCGTGCTGGCACCAACGAACACCGGAACCCGGGCGTTTACCGTCTCCACGACTGTCGTGATGAGCGTGCGGTATTCGTCGTCGGAAAGGGTGTGCGACTCGCCGGCGCTGCCGGTCGTCACGATGCCGTCGACACCATCACGCACCAGTCGATCAACCAGAGACGCGAGCGCATCGGTGTCGATCGTGTCGACCGCGTTGACATCGGCGGCGTCCGGCGTCGAGCAGGCTGGCACGAATCCCCACAACCCCTTCATGTCGCTGGGAACGAGTTCGCTGCTACGTGTTGTCATGAGCCGTGTCCAATCTGGTTTGATGATCTTCGGAATTGCTTTTATTGGCGGTATGGTCGCGCGGGACCGTCCAGGGTGGGACTTGAGCCGATGGTAGGTGCCGATGCACTCCCGTTCGTGGCATTGTGTCCCTCGGCGCGAAGTCAACTCTAGGCGCCGCGATAAGTGCTAGTAGTCGATGTCTAAGCCGCTCTCGAGTTCTGCGAGCCGATCCTGGGCTTTTCCGATCGACATCATCTTCATCATGTTGCCGACGGCTTTCATCTGCCCGGTCATGGTCGCGGTCTGGCCGTTGAGCGCACCCCGAGACAGCTCGACGTTCGTTTCGTAGCTGAGCTCGGCCTCCACGTCGGGCGTGCGTGGCGGGGATCCGATACCGACGATGAGTGACCCGTCAGAGAAATGCATGTAGTAGTCATCGCTGGCCGGGCTCTGCGACACGGATACGCGGAGCACCACGTCATGTCCCTTCGCTGCAATGCGGAACCTCTCGTCGGCATTGGCCGCGTCGGTCACCGCAGTCGCCCAGTCGTCGGTTAGGAACTGGATCGCCATTTCACCTCCATATGATCGTTTTCGTCGTCTCGGCCGTCGAGCCGTTCATGTTGTTGCGGCTTCGAGTGCGCCTGGCGGTGTTTGGGCGACCATCTGGTGGCCCCACACACTGGGTCGGTCGTACTGAGCGACTGTCCAGGTTTCCTCGTCGACGGTCACCGCATCCCAGCCGTACTCGATGTCAAACCCGCTCGGTGTGCGCACGTAAAACGACACCATCCGATCGTTGACATGGCGCCCCAACGTCATGCTCAGCGGAATGTTGCGCGACATGCACAGGTCATAAGCCATCCCCACGTCATCAAAACTTTGCACCTCGACCATCACGTGGTGCAGTCCCCGCACACCCGGCATCCGAGTCAACGCGATGCTGTGATGGCGCGGGTTGCAGTGGTAGAACCACAGATCCATGAAGGTGTAAACCTCATCGCTCTTCTTAAACCCCAACACCCCCCGCAAAAACCGGTCGGCCTGCGCAAGGTCCGGCGTCGCCAACACCACATGACCCAACCCCTGCGCACCGGTGACGAACCCCGACATCGCACGACCGGGCCGGAAGGAACCCGGCACCACCTTCTGACCGTAAAACAACTCATGACGCAACCCCGAAGGATCCGACAGCGTCACAAAGCCCAACACCCCGCGGGCCGCGCAGTCCTCCTCGGTTCCCACCTCAAACCCAATACCCCGCTTGTGCAGCAACTCCCCGGCAGCCTCAAGCGCATCCTCGCTGCCCACATCCCAGCCCGCATACAGCATCCGGTTGCGCTCTCCGTGATGCACAGCCAAACGATGATCGGCGTCGTCGATCCGCAACAGGACCGACCCACTGGACGCCTCAACCGCCTCCATCCCCAAAACCTCCGGACCGAACGCCAACCACTCCTTCGCATCCGGAGACTCCACACCCACATAACCCAACGCTTTCACCAACATGTGCTGTCCTCAGGCGATTCAGTGGTTCGAGACGGCAAGTGACGCATAGCGCTGCTGGAGTGCGGCCCAGTTCTTGCCGGCCTCGCGCCCGCCAGCCAAATAGGACTCCGGCACTTCGGTGTACGGCGGTCGGGTGGGCCCCGTGCGCATAAAACCGGCCGCCTGGAATTGGGCGTTGTCGATCTGGATGCTGTACTTGAGGAATTCGGCGAAGTTGCCGCCCGGGTACAGCGTCTCAAGAGCCCCCTCCAGTTCGTCGGTGAGCGCTTGGCAGTCGTCCCAGCGGCCGGCTCTGATTAGGTCGCGCAAGTGCGTTACTGGCGCAGGGCCGCAGGCCACATTGCCCGACCAGCAGGCGGTGACCTCTTCTGGGAAGAGCCGCGCAAAGTAGTACCAGTCAGTCTCAAGCGGCAGTAGCCGCACGCGACCGCTTACCGCGCGGAGGTCGGAAAGGAAGGCGGAGCCACTGAGCAGCCCGAGATGCTTGGCAGCGACGACCTGGGGTATCTGGCTGAGTGCCTCGTAGGCGGGCGTCCCGATCTTTCCCTTGAAGGCGCCGGGGTTGTCGTAGACCACCAATGCCATGTTCGGCACTGCCTCGGCCACATCCCGGTAGAAGCGCACGATGCCGGCGTCATCCAGGGGCAGCCACATCGGACGACCCACGAACAGGCCATCGGCGCCGAGCTCGCCGAGCCGGCGACCCCTCGTGATCGTATCGCGGGTATTGAGCGTCGTCGCTCCGGCGAAAACCGGGATACGTCCCGCGACGGCGTCGACCACGGTGGCGACAAAGCTCTGCAACTCGTCCCACGTCAGCGAGGCACACTCGCCGAAGGTGCCTGTGGTCATAAGCACATCCACTCCGCCACGGACCATCGCGTCGGCGAGCTTCGCCGCCTCATCGAGGTCCACGGAGAACGCGGTGCCCGGTTGGTCGGCCGTCGGGATGGAGGGCGTAGGGATAATGCCGACGACACCGGTGATGTCATCGACGGTCAACTTCGTGTCACGCACGTGCACTGCCTCTCTCGTGAATCGTCAGCGGGCTCGGAGGTTAGCGGGGACCGGCGGAAATGGCTGCGTCCCCAAAGACAGCTCGGGCTCTTCGTAGTAGAGATCGAGAGCCTTCAATGTAGGGATGTCGTTGACCGAGAACAGCACGGCATCTTCCGTCGACCGGTTGACGAAGTGATGGGTGCTCCAGTTAGGCACCACGAAGCTGTCGTGGGGCCCCCAGTCGAGTTCGACCCCGTCGACAACCGTAGTTCCCTCACCGCGCACGACGAAATACACGGCACTCGACGTGTGGCGATGGGCCTCGGTCCGCTGGCCCGGCCGCAGCAACTGCACCCAGCAATCCAGCGTTGGCATAGTCGATCCGCCGGTAACGGGGTTCGCATAACGCAGGACTACGCCGTCGTAAGGACTGCCCGCAAGGCCCGCCATCCGCTGGAGCTGCCGCTCGACGTCACGCCAAGGATAGCGGTACGGGAAGTTCGCCGCCTTGACCTGCTCCCACGCCGGGCGCAGCATCCCACCGCGGTCAGCGAGATGCTCCCCCGGGTCCTCGCGTTGAGGTTGGCGCATCTCGCCATAGGGCTCATAGAAGGGCACATTCAGCCCGAGCACTAGGCCGATATCCAGCACGTCGAGCCAAACGACGTTCTCCGAGGTGGCGTTCTCATGGTCATGCCACGTCCAGCGAGGGGTCAGAACCAGGTCGTAGGTATCCATTTGACAAGGCTCGCCATCCACCACAGTCACCAGGCCGGGGCCGCCTTGAATAGCGAACCGGAGCGCCGCCATGGTGTGGCGGTGCGCATAGGCAATCTCGCCGGGCTTGAGCATCTGCATACCCATGTTGATGGTGTGCGTGGTTCCTCGGGCATCCGGGTTGATGAACGAGAGATTGCGTCGCGCCGTCAAACTTTCAGGCATCACGTCGCACGACTTCAGAAGCTTCGCGTGAACGTCCTGCCATCGCCACAGAAAGGGAACACCCGCAGGCTTGGGCCCGCCGACGACGCTCTCCAGCATTTCGTCGTAGATCCATTGTCCACGTAGGTTGGCAGCCTCGAGCTCGGCGTCGAATTCGTGAAGCCCTGAAATCTCAGCGGTCGACATGAGACCTACCTTCTCTGTTTTGCAGAACACTACTCTGTTACTTAGAGATTATCGGGACCGGCCGATTGCGTCAACACCAGGAAGTGCCGCGTACTAACCTCACCGTACTGACCATCGCCGTTGGTGACGGCGTGGCGAGGTGAGAACAAGAAGACCTCCAAGTGAGCTAGGAACGCTCAACAACCTCCGAGGTCTTCTTCATGACTCGTGGCGCCGTGTCGGCTGCGACAGGTTGTGTTGTCGATAGGGTCCCAGAGGTCACCGATGTGGGTCGGTCGCCAGCGGCGCAGCCCCGAACCTCGATGATCGGCCACTCCGTTTCGAGCCGAGTTCCGTCTAGGGGAGCGATGCGGTCGCGGCAACTCATCCGTGATGCCGGCGCCCAAGGCGCGGTATCGGCCTGTCCACCGAGCCGGGGCGGTGGCCGAAACCTGAATACCGCGCCGCGGCCACCGAGGACCTCGCGCGGTAGAAAGCCGCGACATTCCGAGCTAAGAACGCGGCGAAGCCGCAGCGAGCATGTTCGGTGGGAAACCAGTCCCACTTGCAATGCGGCGCGCAACCACTTGTGGCCCGACTATGGCGATCGCGTTGCGGCGGTATCGGGTGGGTTCGTCAACACTTCGAGCCTCTCCCGCACAGTTTCGAGATCGCTGCCGGCCTTCAGTGCACGCCTGCACTCGATCAGTGCTCGAGGCCAGTTCACGATCGCGGCGCCGCTCAAACGTTGCTCGCGATCGGGGTAGAGCGCTGTGAATCGATTGTCGGACAATCGATCTCCGACGACGAGTGGCTCTCCTAGGTGAGTTGTTTGGCCGCAAAACTGGATCTTCCAGTCGTACTGGTCGCTCCAGACGTACTCGACGGGCTCGTAGCAGCGCAATTCATCGGGATACAAAATATTATGCGCGACGCAAGACGCCTGGTCGACCGCGTTTGTCCAGTGTTCGATGCGCATCGTCACGCCGCGGGCGCGATGAAACCAACGCGACACGTCGCCGACTGCGTAGATGTTTTGTGACGTGACGGCGCGGCAGAACTCGTCGCAGACCAGGCCGTCATCGACGACCAGTCCCGACGGCATCAGCCAGCCGTCATTCGGAACGGCGCCGATGCCCACCACCACCGTGTCGGCTTCTAGGACGGTCCCGTCCGTGAGGCCGATCTTAAGGTTGCCGCGCTCCCCCTCAATATTCTCGACACCGACGCCGAATCGCGTGTGCACTCCGTGGTCTCGGTGCAAATCGACGAACCACCCACCGATCTCTTCGGTCAGCACCCGGCTCATCGGCACCGGCACCGGGTCGACAACCGTCACTTGCAGCCCCAGTGACCGCGCGGTTGACGCGACCTCGGCCCCAATAAATCCTGCCCCGATCACCACGAGGCGGGCACCGGCAACGAGGTCGGCTCTTAGCCGCAGACAGTCCTCCAGAGTGCGGAGCACATGAACGCCCGATCCGTGGCCCCACGGGGATGGTCGCGCGCTGGCTCCGGTGGCCACCACCAGGTGGTCATAACGCAGGGGCTCATCATCGGCGAACTCGACCTGACACGCTGCGACATCCACTCCGATCGCGCGGCGGCCGAGGAGAAGCTCGATGGCGTCGGCGGCGGCAGCGTCTCTGGTGAGTAACGTCGCAGCCGCGATGTCACTCGTACCCGCAAGCAACGCTTTGGATAGCGGCGGTTTGTCGTAGGGCAGCGCAGTTTCCTCGCCCACCAGGACGATGTCGCCGTCGTAGCCTTGCGAGCGCAGCGCCTGGGCCGTGCGGACCCCGCCGACAGAACTGCCGACGATGACGACCCGTGACGTCATTCGTCTACGACTTCCAACGCTGCCACCGGACAGCTGCGCGCAGCCTCCTCGACCCGGGTCCTGTCCGCGGAAGGAACCTCCGTCTTGCGGACCTCCACGAGTCCCCGATCGTCGATGTCGAAGTAATCCGGGGCCGCAACGACACAGTTCGCGTAGCCCTGACATACCTCGCGCTTAGCCTTTATAACTCCGCCCATCTGCTTTCCTTCCCTGTGTTCGTCGGGTTCAATTCCGCTGGGGTGGGGGTCCGAGGCTGAAACCGCCGTCGGGATGGATCGTTTCGCCGGTGAGCCCGCGGGAGCGGTGAGAAGCGAGGAAGACGTAACTCCACGCGTGGTCTTCACCCGATAGGGCCACGCCCAGCGGTGTGCGAGCAGCCAATTCGCGGGCCCGATCTGGTGCAGCATCCAGACGGCGGGCGCCAAGGTCGAGGCTGTCGAGTCCGCGCAGGTCGGTGTTCAACGTCCCCCCGGGGGCGACACCGTTCACACGGATCCTCGGCGCGAGTTCGTGAGCCAGTGCAGTGACTACGCCGCGCACCGCGAACTTCGACGCCACATACAGCAGGCCGCCGCGTCCTGGATAGAACGATGACGCGGACTCGGTGAGCACGATCGAGGCGCCGTCCTGGCCCATCAGCGCCGGCACTGCTGCCTTGACTGAGTGGATATGACTCAGGACGTTGATGCGAAACATTTCGTCGAACGCCTGGTCGATTCGCTCGGCGGGGATGTCCTGAATACGGCGGTAGAAATCGAAAATCCCCACGCAGTTCACCAATGTGTCGAGTCCGCCGAAGGCGTCGACAGCGACCTGCACTGCTTCGTCGTTGGCGGTGCGAGTGGTCCCATCGCCCTCGATCACCGGAACGTCGGGCAGCTGCTGGCGCAGCGTGGCGCACTTACCGCTGTCGTACTCGAGCACGGCCACCCGGGCATCCTCGTTCAGGAACGCGTCGACCGTGGCCCGACCGATACCCGAACCTGCTCCCACGATTAACGCGCGTTTGCCCGCCAGCCAGCCAGTCATACCTCGTCGCCCAGAATCAACGGAGCACCTGCGTTCCCCACCATGGCCGCCAAGGTGGCCGGATTCTGCCAGGTCAGCGCCTCGATCTCCAAAGCATCCAGCGAGACCCACTGCGCCGATTTCGGCGCCTGAATCAACAGCCGAGCTCCATTGCGAGTGGTCACTCGGCGCACGACGACCTCTGCGAACTCGTTGGCGACGTTCAGTGCATCACCGGTCGCCCCGGCCAGCAGCGTAGCCAGTTCCTCGCACCCCGATTGTGGTGGTGACTGCGCGCCCTCGCCGGGTCGATTCGAGCTCATAGGAATACCGCCAGATTCTGCATTCGAAGCACTGATTCATCGACGCAGATTGTGCGCCGGGCGAGTTTGAGGGCGTTGCCATCGCGACGTAGAAGATCTTCACGACCGCATGAGAGGA
The DNA here is from genome assembly GCF_019456675.1 of Mycolicibacterium pallens. Lineage (NCBI taxonomy): Bacteria > Bacillati > Actinomycetota > Actinomycetes > Mycobacteriales > Mycobacteriaceae > Mycobacterium > Mycolicibacterium pallens. Next base: position 5,640,108 of record NZ_CP080333.1, read on the forward strand.
GCGTGGACTCATTGACGTCGCCGCGGCTGCGGAACAACAACTCAGCGCTGTCGACCGCGAGGTAGTCGGCGTCGTCGGTGAGGAATGTGCGCACGTTGGTGATGAAGTGGCGCAGGCGCGACGGCGGATCCTCAGTCCAGGCATGCTCGGTGGCGAAACGGGCAACGCGGCGACTGAGTGAGTATTTGTTCTCGTCGAAATGCGCCATTCCCGGTGAGCTATCAAATCCGGCTCCCGCGGCGGTGGTGATCCGCACCGGCATGTAATAGTGAATGTCCTCGGTAAGAACACCCAGCCACCTGTCGTAGTCTTGAGCATCGAGGAGGTACGCCTCGTTGACGAGGAAGCGATGCGCCTCCAGATGGCGAGAATCGTCGAACGGTAACGGGTCGCCGACGCGTTGGGCGCGCGCCGCGTGCGCCCCGAGCACCGATGGAGCCGCGGATTGACCAATGCGCTGGTGATCGTGAACGCTCATAGCATCACCGACTCAGCGGACCCCGAGTCAATATCGGCGGCGGCCGCGCCGTTGGTCTGGACCATTGGTTCAATACCTTGCGGATTGTCCGTGAGCACCGTAGCCGGGTCGACTCGCAGCGGCGGCATGTCCAGGTAGTCGGCCCAGAGCCTCAACAATTGCCGTTGATTGTTCTCGTTGTAACCGAGCTGAGCGTATCCCGGCCCGTGGAATTGAGCGCTGCTAAGGGTGTCGACCACCCGTACATCGTCTGCGAGCAGCCCCATCCGGCTGTTCAGCCGCAGTCGGCGGGCCATGGAACCCCCCGCCGTGTTGGTCAGCGACACCCAGTTCTCGACATCGTCTTGCTCGAACATTCCCGTCGAGCCGAAACACATCAAATAAGCCTTATACGAGTCCGCCTTAAAGTCTGCCGGGGCATCCGAATCCACCGCAAACCACGACAGCACCTCAGTCTCGTTCTCGCTAATGGGCTGCCATACCCGAATCGAAATGAACGGCAAGACGTGCTCGCCGTCCTCCACTTTCGGCCAGTTGTGCACGAAACTGATGTTGGGAAAGCACGTCGCGGCCGAGATCATGAACCCGTCGGTGCCGACGACTTGTTGCTGCTGCTCGGTCCATGTGGCCTTGGCTCGACTGATCATCTCCGCCGGGTAGCCCACATAGCTCATCCGGTCCTCGAAACTCCCCTCGGGCAGCTTGTATGTGGTGCCCCCACCTCTACCCGCCCAATACGTGGCGCCGTCTTTGCGCTTGTTAGCCTTCGGCTCTCGGAACAAGCCGATCTCCACCACCGACGTGTGCGTCTGAGGTGTGTGGTACATGTCCCCGGCGAAATTCTCAGCTGCGATCTTCCAGTTCGCTTTTACCCGCCAACGCTGCGGACCCCGCACCTCAAGGCCGTTGGGGCCCTGCTTGGTGTAGAAATCGAGATAGAACCTGAAATCACCCAGATACTCTTCAAGCGATTCCGCGTCAGGATCCATCGACAGGAAGATCAACCCGTTGTAGCTGGCCACACTCGGCGCTGGCAACAGGGTCTGCCCCGCCTTGTTGAACCCGGCGTCTCCTCCGTAGGCCTCTTGGTGAAACGGCAGGCCGATAATGCGGCCGTCATTGCGGTAAGACCACCCGTGGTACGGGCATCTGAAATTCGACGCGTTCCCCATCTCCGCCCGACAAACCTGCATACCGCGATGGAGGCACATATTGAACATCACCCGGACCTCGCCCGCAGAATCACGAGCGACGATGAACGAATCCTGCAACACTTGTCTGACCACGTAGTCCCCCGGCTGCGGAATCTCCGATTCGTGCGCCACGAACAACCACGCCCGACTGAACAGCCGCTCCTTTTCGAGCGAAAAAATCTGCTTGTCGTTATACACGTGCGCCGGGATCATGCCAGTGCGTACAGCCGCTAACACCTCACCGTGATCCTGCATCTTCAACTCCATGACTCAGCGACTGGACTCGATCCACGACCAAGGCGCCTTCACTGTTATGTAGAACGCGACTCTGTCTAGCAGAGATTATGCCGTCTCCTTACCGGTGGAGTCAAACGAGGGCGTTGACTAGTCGAGACTGCCGCGCAGCCCTCTCGGATGCTCTTAGGGAAACGTCCACGATGCGGCGCTCCCGCCGGGGGCAGCATCCCCGTGATGAAGGCATTTGCAGCGAGTGAGCGCTAGGCCGCGTAAAAGAGGACCGCGACCCGGTACCACAGGGGGGCGGGGGACAAGCGTCCGATCCGAGCGGCTACCACAGGGATGAGCCAAAACGTACTAACGCGGCGATCCTGTACTCCCACAGGCGAACTGCTCGTCGACGAAGGCACCGCCGCGTGCGCCAAGAAGCAAGTCGGCGGCCCCCAACTACCCGCCGGAGCCAAGGCAGACAGACGGCGGCCAGGCTTGTGCGCAGGAAGGCGACTTTTCGCCCCCGGCACCGGACTCGTCGCGATTCTTCGAGCTGCATTCGAACCTGACCGCGGTACGCTCTCTGTCATGCAGAAACCCTCACTCGCGGGCATGGAGCGTGACAGCACAGGGAAGCCCCCGCAATATCCGATCGAGTCTGTCGACAACGCTCTTCGCCTACTCCTCCTCCTAGGAGAGCGCTCTGAGATCCGGCTCACTGACGCCAGTGAGTACCTGCGCGTCGCTTCGTCGACCGCGCATCGCCTGTTATCAATGCTTCAGTACCGTGGGTTCGTCCGCCAAGATCCGGCCAGCAAGGCCTACCAGCCCGGACCGTCCCTGACAAACGTGGCGTTCGCTGTCCACTCCAGGATGGACATACCACGCACGGCCGCCCCGATTCTGCGCCAGCTGGTCGACACGCTTCAGGAAACCGTGCACGTAGGAACGTTGGACGGCAGACTGGTTCGCTTCATCGCGGCACTCGAAAGCCCTTCTGCCGTCCGGGTGATCTCGCGTTTGGGTAGCACGCGTCCTGCACACTGCACGTCGACCGGCAAAGTCCTACTCGCCGGCCTATCCGACGACGAGCTGGACCAGTTGTATCCCGACCCACATTTGGAGCCACTCACTGAGCATTCCGTGCGCACTCTCACCGAACTGCGCACTCAATTGGCAGAGGTCAGGAAAAGCGGGTTCGCGATCAGCAGGCAGGAAAGTGAGGAAGGCGTCGCGTCTGTTGCCGTGGCGGTACCCCAAGGTGGTTCCGGGATAAGGCTGGCACTAAACGCGTCAGCGCCGAGTTATCGATTCCGGCCCTCCGATGTTCGCAAAGCTTGCAGTGCCCTAAAAGACGCCGCCGCCGAGCTAGCCCGCAATCTCGGCTGATGACATCCGAAGAAACGGAGGCCGACAGGAAGGTACCTGGCGGCGCCCCGGACCTGCCTGGCTTCATTGCGACCATCGACTTATTCCTTCGATTGGAGAAGCGAAGGAAATCCGAACCGATGTTCGCCGCGGTCCTCACCGACGACTTTCAGATCGGTTTTCGTGGTGGTCACCAGTGGAAAGGCCGCGATGGCCTACAGGTGTACCTCAACCAACGCGACGGGATCTTCGACGAACGCCTCGAGCTGCGCCACGTACTTTCCTACGTCCCGGTGAATGAGGGTGTGGTGGAGCTGACGACCCGTCTTGAGTTCTATTTTCGTCGCTGGAAGGCGCCCGCGTTGGTCAGCGAAGAATTCACCGGGTCGGCCTTTCGTACGTGGCTGATTCGCATCGCTGACGACGAGATGCGCGTGAAGCGGGTGATCATCGATGGATTTGCCAATCTCAACGAAAACGCACGGACGGTGTTTGCCATCCCAGATGAAGGGTTCGACGAGTAAACGATACTGCCCGGTGAACGCGGTATACGACCACGGACGCCGAGGCGCACGATCGCCACACGCTTCTCCATAGTGAAGTTCGATGTGCTTTATGTGAGAAACCCACATCGAGCTCGTTGACGTGACTCACCGGCTAGTGGAAGAAAGTGAAACCGGCATCTCGGGTCACTCGCCGATTATTTTTTCGTGATGCCCAGAAGGTTTTTCCGTGACGCCCAGAAGGTTTCGGTAATCGTCGGCCCATGTTCGGATGGCTTCGGGTGACCGCGCTCACTGAAATTCCCCACTGACGCTCATCGAAATTCCCCACCCGTGTGGCTCCGCCGAGAAGGGCGGGCCTCCCTCGATGCTGCTGGTGTCTGACGCCAACAGCTCCAGTCGAAGGAGGCCCGCTTTCTCATGCTCACATGGGAGGACGATGTGGAAGTACATGCCCTACGTAAACGTGGTTGGACGATCTCGGCGATCGCCCGTCACACCGGTCGGGACCGCAAGACGGTGCGGGATTATCTGTCGGGGAAGCGAACCCCGGGGTTGCGGGCGAGGCCGGGTGTCGCCTGCCAGGGTGATGGGACCTCTGGTTTGCCATGAGCATGGGACCGGGTTGTTCCGGTTACAGGCCGTGCGTTGATAGTGGCCGAAGGGGTGGTTGCCGGTCAATCCGACGAAGTCGGAGGGGCCGGCTTTGGTGTCCCTGGTTTCTGGCGTTGCCGGTAGGACTCGCCTTCGACGACGAGTTCGTAGGCCGCGGATTGCAGTCGGTCCATCGCCGATTGGGCCAGCAGCGGGTCGGCCATCATGGTCAGGATCTCGGGTGGTTCGCGGTTGCTGGTGATCACCGTCGATGCGGCGCGGTGGCGTTCGACGATGATCTCGTAGAAGTCGGTGGTCTCGGTGGCCTCCAGGCGGTGCAGCGCGAGGTCGTCGATGATGAGTAGATCGACGCGGTGCAGTTTGCGCATTTCGTCTTCGTAGCTGCCGTCCAGGCGTGCCCCGCGTAGGCGTTTGAACAGTTTGTCGGCCCGTTCGGTGTGCACGCTGTGATGTTTGCGTACGGCGATGTGCCCTAAGGCGTTGGCCAGGAACGTCTTTCCCACTCCGACCGGCCCCATGACGAGCACGTTGTAGGCATCGGCGAGGAATCGCAGTGAGGTCAGCTCGGCCCACAACTGTTGATCGAACGCCACGGCGGCGGAGTCGTCCCAGGCTTGGAGCTGCATCGCCGGGTCGAGGTGGGCGGCCTTGGCGCGGCGGGCCGCGGATTCGCGGTCACGGCGGGTGACCTCATCGGCGAACAACAATTCCAGGAAGTCGTGATGGGGCAGCCGGTTGGTGCGGGCCAGCGCCAACCGCTCGGGCAGCGTGTCGAGCAATTGGCCGAGCTTGAGGCGGCGCATCAGGGCTTTGAGTTCAGCGGAGACTTCGATCGGTTTGACCGCCGGGCTGGTGTCGGGACGTTGGGTGCTCATGAGGGCCTGCGCACCGCGAAATCCGAGCCGTCGCGGACGAACCGCGACGCCGCCCCGGGCGGTGTGGGTATCAGGGGTAGTTGTTCACCGCCCCCGCGGGTCAGGATCCGCTCGATCAGCCCGACATCGATTACCTCGGCGTCCAGGGCGCGCCGGCACGCGTCGTCAACAGCGTCGGGGCCGTGGCGGCGCACCAGCCCCAGCAGCCGGTAGACCTGACGCATCTTGGTCCACGGCAACGGGTGTTCGAGCACGGCGGCGGCGTAGACGCCGACATGGGTGCCCTGGGCGGCAGCTTTGCGCTGCAGGGCATCCAGATCCCGCATGGCATAGACCGACACCTCCGAGGGAAGGTCAGCCGGATCGGTGTGTCGGCGGCCCGGGGCCGTGACCGGGTGCACCTTGATCAGCTCACCGCGCCAGTAGAGCTTGACCGTGTGTGCATCAGCGCGGGCCTCGATGCGCTTGCCGACCAGCTCTCCGGGCACGCTGTAGAGCGCCTTGGCCACCTGCACGTGGCGGTCGGGTGCCACCTTGGGGTGCGTCCAGACTGGAACGTCGAACACCGTCTCAGGCACGGGCTTGAGTGCGGGCAACTCATCGGCGGCGAACACCTCTGCCGGGCGCAGGCGGGTGGTGCCGTGGATGCGCAGCCCGGCGATGTCTGAACACCACAGCTCGGCGCGGTTGCGGCGTCGTCGAGATCCCGGAATGCTTCTCCGGCATAGAAATTCGACCGCACGTAGGACACCATGCGTTCCACCCGCGGCTTGTCTTTGGGGCTGCGGACCCGCGCCGGGTCGACGGCGAACCCCCGCGCCTGCGCGTACTCACGGAAGGAGTCGTTGAGCCGGGGCTCGGTCGCGTGCGCGGTGGTGACGATGGCTTTCATGTTGTCGGGGATCACCACCGCGAACACTCCGCCGAAGAACACCCACGCCGCTTCGAACCCGGCGATCACCTCGGCCAAACTCTGGCGGTAAGTGGGCCAGACGAACATGTGCCGCGAATACACCGCGGTGAAGATCAATCCCTGCACGACTCGGCGCCGGCCATCGGCGGCGTCGGTGAGCATCCCGAGGCGACCGAAGTCGACCTGCACCTCCGCACCCGGTTCGCAATCGGCCACCGGCACCGTGGCTTGACGCCGGCCGAAATCCAATTCCGTTGTGGCGTAACGATTCAGCGTCCGATACGACACCACCACACCGCGGCGCCCCAGCAGCGTGTGGATCTTGGTCAGCGTCAATCCGTCTTTGAGCCAGCCCTTGATCTGCTCATGCTCTGCAGCGATCGTCTCCCACGCCAGGCTCTTGCCGGCCGGCCGGTGCGGACGCACCCCGGCAATTACCGCGCCGATCAACTCATCGGTGAGCTGATCAGGCCCGCCGTCACGGTCCAGCCCGCTGGCACGGGCTCGGTCGACGTAGCGTCGCACCGTTTTGCGGTCGATGCCCGAGAGCCGGGCCACCTCCCGCAACCCCAATCCCTGCAGCCACAGCCGCAGCATTTCCACGATCTCGATCACCGATACCTCCCGGTAGCTCATTGGGTCAATACAGCGGCCCAACAACCGGAAGAACCCACGCCACGCCGGGGTGGTCCCATAACTGGCAAACCGGCCAGCCAGGTGGTCCCATCAATGGCAAACAGGTGGTCCCATGCTCATGGCAAAACCAGCTCTGAAGTGGTCCCGACTGCCAGACCTGCCGCACCGCCACCGATCGCCCGAATGCGGTGATCCCCCACGCCCCTGGGGATGAAACTCAGTGGGACTGGCTGGAATTGCCGGATCCACCCGAGGCTTGGGGGTGGGGCAAGACCGCACACCTGCTGGTCGGCTCACTGGCGCATTCAGGCAAGTGGCGGGCCGCGTTGTCGCCTTCAGAGGATCAGCCGCACCTGGTTGCCGCCCTGGACCGGGTGACCCGCGAACTGGGCGGGCTGACGCGGGTGTGGCGGTTCGACCGGATGGCCACGGTCTGTGACCCGGGTTCGGGGCGGGTGAGCGCGTCGTTCGCCGGGGTGGCCAAGCACTACGGCGTTGCGGTGGCGATCTGCCCGCCACGGCGCGGTAACCGCAAGGGTGTGGTGGAGAAGGTCAATCACACCGCCGCCCAGCGCTGGTGGCGCACCCTGGACGACGACCTGACCGTCGAGGCGGCCCAGGGCAGTGTGGACCGGTTCGCCCGGGTGCGTGGCGACACCCGCCTGCGCGCCACCACCGACGGCCGATCCTCGGTCGCTGTCGTGGCCAAGACCGAACCCCTGTCACCGTTGCCGGCGGCACCGTATCCGGTGATCGTGTCCGAGACCCGCACGGCATCACGGCAGGCGTTGGTGTCCTACCGCGGCAACCGCTACTCAGTGCCACCAGAGTTGGCCGCTGCCCAGGTCGTGGTCAGCCATCCCGTCGGTGCCGAGTTCTGCGATATCGCCACGGTCAGCGGGATCGTGATCGCCCGGCACCGCCTGGCCGCCGACGGACTCGGTGTCATGGTCCGTGACAGCGGGCATGTCATCGCCTTGGACAACGCCGCGATGGCGACGGCATCGGTGGGACGCCCGCATCGCCGCAAGGAACGCATCCCACCCGGTCCGACGGCCAAAGCCGCTGCCGCACAACTGATCCAACTCAAAGACGTCAATGCTGCCGTCATCGAAAGATCCACCGCATCAACCGATTCCACTGTCATCGACTTGTCCGCATATGAGCGGGCCGCCCAGAAAAGGACCCTTCAATGACCCCGACCCCACGCACCCGGAAAACCACCGCCGCCACCGAGGAGTCGCCGTCGGCGGCGCCAGCCGCTATCAGCAGCTGCGCTCGCACTTGGCTGAGCTCAAACTGCACGCCGCCGCTGAAGCGCTCCCAGCGGTGCTCGACCACGCCAGCGCCGAAGGACTCTCACTCACCGTCGCCCTGGAACGGCTGCTGGCCGTGGAGGTCGACGCCAGCACCGCACGGCGGCTGGCCGGGCGGCTGCGGTTCGCCTGCTTGCCCACCCCGGCGACTCTGGCCGACTTCGATGTCGATGCCGCCGCCGGGATCGACCGCAAGCTGATCGATGAGCTGGGCACCTGCCGCTACCTCGAGTCAGCGACTAACATTTTGCTCGTCGGCCCACCGGTTATCGCGGGTTCGCGAGTGAGAATGCCGCGTTCTTCCTGTTCAGGACGTTGTTGCGATTGATGCAACGTTGGGTGAGGGGCGGACGCCGCGGCGGGCCAGTTCGCGTCGTAGCTCGAGGTTCTCTCCGTGTGCTCGTTCGAGAGCGTCGCGGAGCGCTTTGAGTTGCTGGCGGTGCTGTTTCTTTAGTTCAGTGATCTGGCCGGTCAGCGTGTTGACGAGCGTGCTGTCGGTGTCGACGGGCTGGTCGTCGGGGACCTTGCGGCGGGTGCCGCGCAGATGCTCGATTCGTTTGCGAAGTTCGGGATGGTTGTAGAGGAAGGCGTGGGAGACGCCGGCTTCGCGTTGCACGGCTTGGAAAGTGATTGCCTCGCCGCGTTTGATGAGTCGGCGGATGGCCTGTTCGGCGTCTCGGGTTTTGTTCTGCGACTTGAATTTCGCTGCTTCGGTGAGTGCGGTGATGCGGCGTTCTCGAGAGTCGGTCATGGGGTGCTCCTGCGGTGGGCGGTCAGGTCGAGAGTCAGTGGGACTGGTCCAGCGCTGGCTCGATGACACTGGGCTGTCGCGCCGTGGGTGGCTGCGGAGTCGGGCACGTCGTCCAGAGCGGCCAGGAGTCGGGTAAGCGCGTGGTGTTCAGCTCGGCGGCGGATGAGCCAGACGTTGTCGTCGGGCATGTGATGACCGTGTCGTTGCTCGAATTCTGTTGTGGCCCGGTCGATCAGGGTGGTGGTTTCGCGGAGTTGGCGATGCAGCACGTCGTGGTGGGTGTGGTCGGTGACGAAAACCGAGCAGGTCAGGCAGGCGTTGCCTTTGTCGCAGGATTGCAGTGGCGGCAGCATGCACCACCCGTTGGGCAGGAACCGGTCTGCGCGGCGGAACAGGTGCAGACTGTCGTGGTCGTCGCTGGAGAGTTGGATGCGGCTGCCGTCGGCGCGCAGCTTGGCGGTGGCCAGGAATGCCTGCTCGGCGTGTTCGTCGCGGGCGGCGATGTAGTGCATCGTCATGGTGGGGGTGGCGTGCCCGGCGTAGCGCTGCAGGACGTGGATCGGCAGCCCGAGTTCGGCCAGCCGGGTCAGCCGGGTGTGGCGGAAGCGGTGGGTGTGGCTCAACCGCACGACCTGGCCCTTGGCGTCGGTGATCTGAACGAGGTCGCTGAGGGTGCGCAGCACCCAGTTGTAGGTGCCCGATGGGTAGGGTTTGTCACCGCGGCGGTTACCCAGGCGCCGGGCGAACAGATACCGCCTGCTGCTGTCGGGATGCTGTGCTTGGAGCCAACGGTGTTGTTCGGCAATGACTTCGGTGACCTCGCGGTCAACGAGGATGGTGTCGGGTGCGACGTCGATCTTGCTTTGTGCGTAGCGGAACCTGGTCAGTGTTTGGTCTTCGTCCGCGGCTGTGGTGGTAGCGGGTGCAGCCGAAAGGCAGTCGAAGTCGCAGGTGCGGATTTCGCTGGCTCGCCGGCCGGTGAGGATCTGCAGCAGGATCATCCGCATTGCTTGCGGGTCGTCGAGCCCGTTGGCGGTCAGCGTGGTGCCGTCGCCGCGGGTGATGGTCATCTGCTCGGTGCGGGGCAATCCGATCAGCGGTAGCGCGGCAGTGATCTGCGCGAGTGCGTGATCGTCGATGTAGTTCGCGTCGTTGAAACCGCGTTGATGCGGTATCCGGGTGACCCTGCCGAACCAGCTGGAGCCGTGTGCTGCGCTCACTCGTTGCCAGGGCTCAGCACCGAGAACGCTGCGAGCCTCCCCGGGATTGGCGGCGATGAAGTCCAGAAGGCCGGCCACCGCTCGCAGGTCGTCGTTGATTCCCCGGATCGGCACGGTTCTTCCGAGGTGGCGGGTGTCGGATTGGCGGGTGACGCGGTTGGCGGCCACGGCGGTCCACCGCGCGAATGCAGCCGCGTGTTCGACCGCGCTCGTCGGGGCGCCCAGTATCTCGGTGGGGTCGTCGAAGCTGGCGGTCAGCCAGTTGTCGAACCGGCGGAAGCTGCGCATGCGTTCCTGGCTGACCGTAGTCCAGCGCAGCGCCCCGGATTCGAGCATCGTGCCCAGGTGCCACTTCACCGCGGCCCGCAGCCACGGAAGCTGGATATCTCCCGGTGAGCAGCCGTAGTTGGCGACCGGTTCACGATTGGTCAGTGGGATTCGCGGATCGCAGCGCGGGTGCCAGAAGTCCAGCTGCCACCACGGGCCGTCGTGGCTGGCGGCGATCAAAGCATGCCGGGCGAACCCGAACAGAGCGTGCACCCGGCCTCGGCCTCGGGGTGAGGGCAGTCGCTTGCCCCTGCTGAGATAGAACCAGCTCTGCAACACCGCCGCGGCGTCGTAGTCCATCGCCCGGATCGATGAGGGGATATCACGGCCCTCGGTGACGGCCCACCGAATCATGTTGGCCAACTGCGCCATAGCCAACACCGAGACACGGGTGCCATCACTGGCCTGCCAGTGCGCCATCCACGCCAGTTCCGCGGCGAACGGGTCGGGAAGTCCGCTCAGGTCCAGATGCGGCCAATCGTTCTCGGTAATCGAGGCCCAGTTCTGGATGCCGGGCCCGAGCACGGGGCCACGCCACTGCGCTGGCAGTTCGTCCCAGAGCCGCCAGATCGGATCGAGGTGTGCGGCACTGCGCAGGCGCAGGTGGCCATGCTCGTCGATCATTCGGCCACCCGCCAGCTGCTGGCGTAGGACGCCCAGTTGGCTGCTGCTCGCAGGGCTTCGTCGTCGCGGACCCAGCCGTAGAGGTCGAGGGTGGTCTGCACATGGGCGTGGCCAAGACGCCGGGAGACCACCCATTCCGGCGTCCCGGCGAGCAATAAGGCGGTGGCATGAGTGTGACGGAACCAGTGCGGCGTCCGGTCAAGTCCAGGGGCGTGGTGTACGACGCCGTCGTGTGATTCTTCGTGGTGATGGTTCAGGCGGTCAGTACCGCGGGGGTGGCCTCCTGTTCGGTCGGGGTGTCGTTGATGGTGCGTGATTTGCTCAGGACGTCAAGGCCGAGGTAACGCCGGGACTCAGCCCATTCGTCGTGCTGTTCGGCCAGTACTGCCCCGACGAGGCGGATCAGGGCGTCGCGGTCGGGAAAAATGCCCACGACATCGGTTCGCCGACGGATCTCCTTGTTGAGCCGTTCCTGGGGGTTATTCGACCAGATCTGGCGCCAGATCTGCTTAGGGAACGCGGTGAACGCCAGCAGGTCAGACCGGGCCGCTTCCAGGTGGTCGGCCACCTTGGGCAGCTTGTCGGCCAGCGCGTCAATGATCCGGTCATATTGCGCTGCAACTGATTCCGCGTCGGGTTGATCGAACACCGAGTGCAGCAGGGTGCGCACCCACGGCCACGACGACTTCGGGGTGATGGCCATCAGATTGGTCGTGTAGTGCGTTCTGCAGCGCTGCCAGGCCGCGCCGGGCAGCGTGGCACCGATCGCGGCCACCAGACCGGCGTGCGCGTCACCGGTGACCAGCTTGACCCCGGACAGACCCCGGGCGGTCAACGACCGCCAGAACGTCAGCCACCCGGCACCGTCCTCGGCGGTGGACACGTCGATACCCAGGATCTCGCGGTAGCCCTCGGAGTTGACCCCGACCGCGATCAGGGCGTGCACGTTGACCACCCTGCCGCCCTCGCGGACCTTCAGCACCAGGGCGTCAGCAGCGACGAATGTGTACGGACCGGCATCCAGCGGTCGGCTCCGGAATGCCTCCACCGCGGTGTCGAGTTCCTTAGCCATCACCGAGACCTGCGACTTCGACAGGCTGGTAATGCCCAGGGTCTCGACCAGTTTGTCCATTCGCCGAGTGGAGACACCGAGCAGGTAGCAGGTCGCCACCACCGTTGTCAGGGCCCGCTCGGCTCGTTTGCGGCGTTCCAGCAGCCAGTCCGGAAAGTAGGAGCCCTGCCGCAGCTTGGGGATCGCAAGGTCCAAAGACCCTGCACGGGTGTCGAACTGGCGGTGCCGGTAGCCGTTGCGGGAGTTGGTCCGTTCGGTGCTGCGCTCGCCGTAACCGGCGCCGCACAGGGCGTCGGCTTCCGCGCCCATCAGGGTGTGGATGAACGTGGCCAGCAGTTCACGCAGCACGTCGGGATGAGCAGTGGTGAGTCGTTCGGCCAGCACGGCCGGCAGGTCGATATTGTGGGCAGCGGTCATCGCGTCGATTCCTTCTTTGCTCGAGTGACTTTGGACGGTCTCTCGAAGAATCACGCGATGACCTTCAATCACTCGGCTACGACACGCCGGTACCGCTGATCAGGTCCGACTCGTACACCACTCTGCTGGACGCAACCCGGCGTCCACCCGGGTGGCCCGATGCAGCGCCGACGCAGCGTGGCCACTTTCTCTCGGACCGTCGTCTCTCGCAATGCGGCCAACATCGGTGGTCGGAAAACATTCACCAGTAACGGCGACACATCAGTCAGAGCGATACCGGATTCGGCTGCTCGGCAGGCGATGTCGGTGAGATAGTCGGCGAACAGCCGCTCGAGGTCGGCCCCGACATAGATTCGTCGCGGTCGCATCATCTTCACCCGTGCCCCGTTGGGGTTATCGGCGCGGGGCGCAATCTGCACATACGCGGTCTCGCCGCGGCCGAGTACGAACTCGCCGATCCGCAGGCCCAGGGCCTCCCCGAGTCGCATGCCGGTTTCGGCCAGCAGGGCGAACACGAACCGGTCCCGCAGGTTTCCTCGCCACGACCCGGACTCGGCATCGAAGACCGCGCAGCCATCCAGGATGGCCTGGATCTGCTCGGGCAGCAGCAAGGGTGGTCTGTCGCGGCGGCGGTCGCGGCGCACGCGCACCAGCGATTCCGCCGCCGGGGCCGACCGCGCATCCAGATGCGCAAGCAAGCCGCGGGCCGGTCGGTGCCGCGGTGTTCCTCGAAGGAGCCGTCCTGCCACCGCCACACCGGACACTGCCTGATGCCAGCGGTAGAACGAAATCAACGCTGCAAAGCGGATTTCCAGTGTTGCCGCACTCGGTTTCTGGCCCGACTCGACCAGCCTGTGCTCAACTGTGCGGCCGTTGCGTTGCCAGGACAGAAACGCCGTGAATGCGGGGACACCGACATCACGCCAGGCATCGGTCTGCCCGCGTTGCTCCAGGAAGGTCCACCACTGCGCCAACGACGTCGCATACCCGCGCACGGTGTTCGGCGACCACAGGTGCCGGTGGGCCTCTATCCACTCCTCAACCGGACCGACTGTTGCGAAGTCCTCGCCGAGCACAGTCCAGGTCCGCTGCCCTCCCGCAGGAGACACTGCCACCGGATACGCCATCGTTGCCGTTCCTTCACGTCGAAGAACACCCGCCGATAAACCGGCAACAACGATGACTTGCCCAGCATCAACCCCCTTGTTACATACATAGATTCGAGCGTGTTGCTACCCGTTGATAACACCGGTCACCGGTAAGACGCACCTGTCGGTCGAATTGGCAAGGGCCGCAGCCCATGCCGGGTATCGCACCTACTTCACCACCGCGGCCGACCTGGCTGCTCGCTGCCACCGCGCTGCCATCGAGGGACGATGGGCCACCACCATGCGGTTCTACGCGGGCCCAACACTTTTGGTGATTGATGAACTGGGCTATTTGCCGTTGCCAGCCGAGGCTGCCTCGGCGTTGTTTCAGGTTGTCTCCCAACGGTATTTGAAGACCAGCATCGTGATCACGACCAACCGCGGCGTCGGCTCCTGGGGCGAGATCCTCGGCGACACCACCGTGGCCGCCGCCATGCTCGACCGCCTACTACATCGCTCGGTGGTCATCAACCTCGACGGCGAGTCCTACCGCCTGCGCGACCACCACGCCGCCGCAGAAACCCTCCGCCGAGCAACCACCGGCACCCGCCAACCACTACACTGACCGCTGCTCACAGGTGAGGAATTTCAACGAGCACACCTGGGGAATTTCGATGAGCGTGATCATCCGCGTACGCCCGTCGTTCGGTGGGATCGACGCAGCATCCGCACCGAACTGTTTTGGACGCCAGACAAATTAGTACGAGTAGAAGTGAGGAAGTAAACGAGGGCCATCTCAGTTCACCACTCGCGCAATGGACTTGAGTCGAAGGTGGGAGGAAATATCGAGCGAGCCGCCGACTCCGCTGTCTTTGTATCCATCGGCTGGGTCGGAGACACCGTGGTCCCGCGCGTTGATCGAAATGCGGGCGGTCTGCATATTGCGCGCCACCGCCGTCGCACGCTCGACGTCACGACTGAACACCGCGCCGCCTAGCCCATAGGACGAATCATTGGCCACGTGAGTTGCGTCCTCATCTCCGCCATGAGGAACTACGACCAGCACGGGTCCGAATATCTCTTCGCGGAACACGCGCATCGTACGGTCGACGTCGACGATCACCGTGGGCTCGACATAGAAACCGGTCGGGTTGGACGGACGGCCACCTCCGAGGATCACCCGAGCTCCTTCGGCACGAGCCGAGTCGATGTAGTCCTCGACACGTGCGCGCTGCGCCGCGCTGACAAGCGGACCGAAGACTGTCTTTGGATCCAGCGGGTCACCTACCTGCGCACTGGCCAAGGATGATGTGACGACGTCGAGCACATCCCCGAAGCGTGTGCGAGGTGCGATGACACGCGTGCATGAGTAGCAGACCTGACCCGTATTCGGCAGGCAGGTGGTGACCAAGTTGTCGGAGAAGAGCTCGAGGTCTGCATCGTCGAGCAGCACGGCCGCCGACTTTCCGCCCAACTCCGCTATGACCGGCTTCAAGAGATGGCCTGCACGCGAGGCGATTGCGCGACCGGCACCCGTGGAACCGGTGAAGGACACCATGTCTATGTTCGGATCGTCTACCACTGCGGCCCCGGTAAGGCGGCCACCGGTGACGACGTTGATCACACCGGGAGGAAAGCCGACTGCAGCAGCGAGCTCCCCGATGAGCAATGAGTCCAAAGATGTTTCCTGCGCAGGTTTCACAACGACCGTGCACCCTGCGGCTAGAGCCGGAGCCAGCTTGTGGGCAAGTAAGGACTGTGGCGCATTCCACGGGATGATGATCCCGACGACGCCTACCGGTTCACGTCTGACAATGCCTTTCCCGTCGGCACTGGCGACTTCGGGCTCGAAGGATCCGGCTTCCTCGGCATAGCGGCGGTAGAGAGCTATGGGACGAGTGCCATTGGTACGACGCGACCTCGAGATGACGGCTCCATTCTGGGCCGTGACGAGGCGCGCGATCTCCTCGCGCCGTTCATCGAAACCGTCGGCCAGCGCGGCGATCAGGGTTGCACGATCGTTGGGCGGCGCTTCGGCCCACGCCGGCAGCGCGGCGCGTGCCGCGATCGCCGCCGACGCTACGTCCGCGCTGTTCCCGTCGGGGACGCTGCCGACCCAATCCTCGGTGGCCGGATCGGTGAGGTCGATGATGGCATCGGAATCGGCCTTCCGCCAGACACCATCGACATAGATATGGCTGTGGCGCCTGCCGATCACGCCGTTTCTCCGGAAAGGACTGGATCCTTGACCGGAGCGGGCGTGAAAGTTGCAGGAATATGCGAGAATCCACGCAACACGTTGTTTAGCTTGCGGGTGGGCTCTCCAACTGTGAGCGTCTCGACGCGCTCGATCATCGATTCCAACACTGCCTGGAGCTCGATCCGGGCCAACACCTGGCCCGCGCAGGCATGAAGACCGGTTCCAAAGGTCAGATGGCCCGCGGCGTTTCGGTGAATGTCGAATTTGTCTGGGTCGGGATACTGGCGCTCATCGCGATTGGCGCTGCCATAGATGACAGCTACCCGCTCGCCCGCGGCGATCTCGATCCCGCTCACGTCGGCGTCCACCGCTGCGACACGGGAGAAGAGCTGCGCAGGTGCTTCGATCCTCAACACCTCATTCACCACAGCGTTGACCCGGTGGGGCAACCTGCGAAGCTCCTGCCACTGCTCGGGATGTGAACCGAGCAGCCATACCATCGCCCCGAGCGCGTTGACGGTCGTGTCCATCCCCGCCGTGAGATACGCCGAAAGTAGGTGCAGGCAGTACTCCTCGGGGATGATCCCGGCGTCGGCCGCTTCGTATACCGCGGCCCCCATGCTGCCCGGCGCCAGTTGGTCCCTCGTTGCGACGGTGCGGATGTACTCGAACTGCTCGGCGATGTCGGCCAGGCCCGCCGACGTGCGATCGCCCGGCGGTCCAAAGGCGTTGAAGGCACCGTTGGCCCAGCGCAGCAACTCCGATCGAGCATCAACGGGGAGCCCGATCAGCTCTCCGACAACCTCGACGGGAAAGACCTGACCGAAGTCGATCACCGCGTCGAAGGATCCTCTTCTGGTCATCTCGTCGACGAGCGATTGAGCTCTGGGTCGAATGACCCTCTCCACATTGCGAATCGAACGGGGCCCGAGCCGATCCTGAAGAACACCGCGCAGCATGTCGTGGCGTGGCGAGTCAGACGCGATGACGCTGTGTTTACGGACCTCGTTGAACTGATTGTTGAAGCCGACACCTTTGCCGGATATGAATCGCGTGTGGTCCATCAAAACTGCACGCACTTCGGCATACCGCGCCACCGCGAGCACGCCATTCACGGTCAGACGGACGACCGGCCCCAGCTCCCGCATGCGGGCGTACGTGGGGAACGGATCCCGCAACACCTCGTCGGAAAAGATGTCGACGTCGAACTCTGGGATCGTGCTCACCGAGTCTCGGCCTCCCTCTATTCGTTGGTTGTGCCCGCTTGCGCTGCGAGACTTCTACGTGACACTTGCCACCTCATCCGAAACGGACGTCGACGTCGACGGCGGCGGATTCGTTGCCGGCGGGTTTCCTACTGGCCAAATACCGGTCCAGCCGGGGATACACCCGGCGCGCATTCCCCTGGACCACCGCGTGGTGATCTTCCTCGCCCAGACCGAGCTTGTTGATGTAGACCAGCGTGTCGTCCCATGCGACTCCGGTGTCCGGGTCGGCTCCACGAACCGCGCCGAGCATTTCGGATGCGAAGAGCAGGTTCGCCGGACCGATCACTCGGTGCAGCAGGTCGATTCCGGCCTGGTGATAGACGCAGGTGTCGAAGAATACATTTCGCAGGAGTTCGCTTGGGTCTGGCCTGCCCAGCCGAGCGGCCAAGCCGCGGTAACGGCCCCAGTGGTACGGGACGGCGCCGCCTCCATGCGGGATCACAAAGGTCAACTTTGGGTACCGCTGGAACAAGTCGGACTGTACGAACTGCATGAAGACGCTCGTGTCAGCATTGAGATAGTGCGCGCCCAGAGTGTGGAAGTTTGGATTACACGAGGTAGAGACATGAAGCATCGCAGGCACTTCCAAGTCGATCATGGCCTCGTACAGCGGGTACCAGTATTCGTCCGTCATCGGGGGCGTGGTCCAGTACCCGGCCGTTGGGTCCGGGTTGACGTTGCACGCGACGAAACCGAGTTCATCCAAGCAACGTCGTAGCTCGTCGACCACGGGACGCAGATCTCCACTAGGTGTCTGCGGCAGCTGAGCCACTGGCGCGAAAGCGTCGGGATACAGCTGGGCCACACGGTGGACCAGGTCGTTGGACGCGCGGGCCCACGCGGTGGCAGTGGCCTGGTCCGCTACATGGTGCTCCATCCCGGAAGCTCTCGGGGATAAAAGCATTAAATCACCACCCCGCTCGCGAAGCACGCGCAGCTGGTTGTTCTCGACGCTCTCTCGGAGCTCGTCGTCACCGATCCTCGGCGCTGCCGGTGCGGGCGCGCTCGGGTCCTCCAACGCCGCGAGCTGTTGGTCGCGAAACGCCTGATGCGCTGGTGGCGCGGTGGTGTAGTGACCATGGATGTCGATGATCACCGCACGGCATCCTTGTAGTCGACGTAGCGCAGCCCCGCGCGGACAAGGTCGGCACGCATGTTGTTGACATCGAGGCTCAGTTCACCACGCATGTAACGCTTCTGGTTCTCAGCTTCCTTGGTCTCGCGCAGCTTGGATGCCGCTGCGACGGCAGCGGCCTCCGCGCGGGGGACGACGACGACCCCGTCGTCATCGCCGACCACGATGTCACCCGGTTCGACCCAGGCGCCGGCACAGGTGATCCCAATATTGACCGAGCCAAGACGTTTCTTGACCGTGCCCTGTGCTGAGACACATTTCGACCAGACCGGGAACTTCATGGCGGCGAGTTCGGTGACGTCCCGGCATCCGGCGTCGATCACCAGACCGCCCACACCACGCGCCGCGAGTGCCGTGGCCAGCAATTCACCGAAATACCCACACTCCGAGGGCTCTTCGGGAGCGACCACCAGGACATCACCTGCCTGACATTGCTCCACCGCCACATGGATCATCCAGTTGTCATCTGGCGGCACACTGACAGTCACCGCCGATCCGCAGACCCGTGCGCCGGTGTAGATCGGCGTCATGTACGCAGCGAGCAGCCCGGTGCGGCCCTGCGCTTCATGGATGGTCGCAACGCCGAACTGGGCAAGTTCCTCCCGCACCGCGGGATGGGCGCGAGGTGGATTGCGAACGACGACGGACACGGTCAGGGCTCCTTCCCCAGCCAAGGCATCAGCGAAATATGGATGACGTCGGCGTCCTCCGTGTCGCCGGCCAGTGCTCTGATAGCCCTGTCCACCTGATTGAGCGGGAATTTGTGCGTAGACAGCCGCTCCAGCGGGAACCTGCGCGACGCAAGCTGTTCGAGCGCGAGCTCACACGCGCGGTAACTATGGCCGCGTGCGCTCTTGATAGTGATGGCCTTCTCGGTGAGCTTCTTCACCGGGAAATCGGGGAACGCGGAGAGTTCACCCTGAATCAGCAACGTGCCCTCACGGCGTTTCAAGGCGTCGATGCCAAGCAAAACCGGTGCAACACCAGCCCGCGAAGTGCAGTCGAGCACGAAGTCGACGCCACGGCCGTCAGTCAGATCCATGATCCGGTCGTAAGGAGCTTCGGCGTCGATGTCGATCACTTCGTCCGCGCCGAGTTGCAGCGCGAGGTCCAGGCGAGCTTTGTCCCGCGTTGCGCCCGTAACGATGATCTGGGACGCGCCGGCTTGCTTGCAAGCCACGACTTGCGACAGTCCCTGCTGGCCCGGTCCTTGAATCAGGACAGTGTCGGCGTAACCAACACCTGCGGCGATCAGTGCCCACTCGATGCCGTTCGACAAGGGAGTTACGAGACCGGCCAGTTCAGCATCGACACTGTCGGGCACCTTGTGTACCACAGCATTCCAGGGCAAGTACATGTATTCCGAGAAGCCACCCCACAGCGTTCCGGGGTTGTTGGCTGAGGTGTAACCGTACCTGCGCGCGTCGGCGTTAGTGCGCCAGTCGGTTGCCTCGCAGTGTCGGTATTCGCCGATACGGCACCATTCACATTTGTAGCAACCAACGTAATGCTCGACGAAGATTCGATCGCCTTCACCCACGCCATGCAACCGGGTGAATTTCTCCCCGACCGCGGCAATGGTGCCGACGTTCTCGTGCCCCATGATCACCGGTTCGTCGAACGGCGGTTTGGAGTACATCTTGACATCCGTGCCGCAGATCCCTGCGACCTCGACTTTCAGAAGCGCGGAATCATCGGACAGTTCGGGCCAAGGCAACTCCCGCAACTCGGTCGTGTTCGGCGCCGTGCGTACAGCAGCCAGTACGCGATCGACCAACTCATCCCTCGCAATCGACTTTGGCCCAATGGTAATGCCAATTTACCATTGGGAAGTACCGCTTACCAGGGTCACCCATGACGTCTCAGGGCCCGCAGCGGCTATGGCACAATGGTCATGCCAATTCACCAAGCGCGGCCCGCCCCACCAGAACCGGAGACCCATGCCCGACAGCCGCCGCGTGCTGACCACGCTGACGCGCTCTCAAGGGGCCAACCAGGCACTCAAGGAGGGCTTGGTATCTCCCGCAGGTTTTCAGCTGCAGTTCCAGGAGATACCCTCATTGGTCAAGGGGTTCCGCCGAATGGTTCGGCACCTAGAGTTCGACGTCAGCGAGATGGCGCTTACGACGTACCTGACGGCACGCGAACACGGTGTCGCCTTCACCGCCTTACCGATCTTCCTCGTGCGGGGGTTCCACCACGGGGCCATCCAGTACAACCGCCACTCGACGATCCGGCACCCGAAGGACCTCGAAGGTCGGCGGGTCGGGGTCAATCGGGGGTACACCGTTACCACCGGTGTGTGGGCCCGCGGCATTCTCGCCTCCGAATACGACGTCGACCTCGATCGCGTGACGTGGCTGTTATCGGGCGACGAACACGTGGAGTCTTACGTCCCACCGCCCAACGTGGTCTCCGTCGGCCCCGGCGCAGACCTGGCCGATATGTTGATCGCAGGCGAAATCGACGCGGTCATCGGAGTCGACGTCGACCATCCTGATGTGGCACCGTTGATCCGCGACCCCCGCGGGGCCGCAATCAGCGCATTGCGTGATCGTGCGTTCTACCCCATCAACCACCTCATCGTCCTCAAGGACGAAGTGCTGCAGCGCTACCCGGACGCTGCCGCTGCGGTGTACACAGCTTTCAGCGAAGCCAAGGAGCGGTATGTCGCTCAGCTCGCCAGCGGACAGGTGGCCGACCTAGCCGATCGGATGTACGCAGCCGTGATGAAGACGACGGGCGCGGATCCGCTGCCATATGGTGTCGAGCTCAACCGGCCGATACTCGAGCAACTGTTGAAATTCGCACTGGAGCAACACATATTGACCCGACCGATCAAAATCGATGACGTCTTCGTCTAATATCCCCAGATAAGGGACGGATCAGTTCGCGGAGCGAGACCGAGACATCGCAAGCATCCTCTGCCCGGATTGTGGATCCTTGGGTGAGCGCCTTACGTACCGCCATGTAGTCACTCGGCGCGTTGACGGAGTCGACCGCCATCAAATCGTCGTCATGGTAATAGAGCACGGAGAATGACTCACGTTGAGGAAAGCCGCGAACCACGTAGTAGTCGTGTCCCGTCCACAGGCCGGCGATCTGAAGCTTGAGATCGAACTGATCGGACCAGAACCACGGCACCGGCAGCTCCGACTCCACACCGCCCGCCAATGTCGAGGCAGCCGCTTTGGCCTGATTTATGGCGTTTTGAACCGACTCCAGGCGCACTTTGCCGCTGCCCGTACGCCAATCGGGTTGGACCGTGCAATCGCCCGCCGAGACGACATTCGGATTACTGGTACGTGCGAAGCGGTCGACGACAATCCCACCGTCACAAACAAGATCCAGTTGGTGCGCGAGTTCGGTTCGTGGCACCACTCCGATGCCGATGATCACAAGATCGGCGGGAAGACTGCTGCCGTCGGACAATTCCACCCATTGCACGCGGGTATCCCGGCCGGTCAGTGCCACTACCTCCGCGTTCAGACGTGTGGTGACACCGCGACGCGCGTGCGCATCGAGGTAAAAGTCGGAAACCACGGGTGCAACGGCTCGGCCCATCAACCGATCGGTGGCCTCAACCAGGGTGACCGTCTTACCTTGTTTGCGCGCGACCGCCGCGGCTTCGAGTCCGATGAACCCGCCGCCGACCACGACGACGGATTCTGCTTCGTGCTGGAGCTGGCGCAGCTTCGCGGCGTCATCCGCTGTGCGGAGGTACACCACCCCGTCGAGATTGGCACCCGGCACGGCCAGTCGTCGTGGACTGGCGCCAACGGTCAACGCCAACTTGTCGAACGACAGCGTTTCGCCTGACGCCGTGAGCGCGACTCCTGACGGCCCCTCCCCCTCGAGTTGCACCCAATCGACAAGCTCACCCGTGAGTACCGAAATGTCGCGGTTCGCCAGATACTCCTGGGCGCGGAGTAGCAGCTGTTCGAAGCTGATGTCGCCCTGCAAGTAGCACTTCGACAACGGGGGCCGTTGGTAAGGCGCGTACGGTTCGTCACCAACCAATGTTATTGGTCCGCGTTCTCCTGCATCGCGAAGCGAAAGGGCCAGCTGCATTCCCGCTTGACTCGCACCGACGATTAACGTCCCTGCGCTCACCCTCACTGCTCCTCGGGGACGTGAACGATCAGGCCGTCGAGCGACTCGATCATCGTGATCTGACAAGACAATCGGCTGGTCTCACGCCGCTCAGCGGCAGCACCGAGTTCGAGCAGGTCATCTTCCATTTCCCCAGGCCCACCGACTTCGGCGGCGAACTCAGCATCGATATAGACGTGGCAGGTGGCGCAGCTGCAGTTTCCGCCGCACTCGCCCACGATGCCGGGGACGCCATTGCGTACCGCGGCGGCCATGACCGAGTCGCCGGCATCCACCTCCACCACGCGCTGCGCGCCGTCAAGACCGATAAAGACAACCTTCGGCATGTAGTACTCCAGACGGTTTTAAGGACTAACCATTGTACCTTAACGTGGGATCACCATGCCGGGTTTGATATTGGAACTCCGCTATAGGAATGGATCGCACGAGTCAGCCGGTCACATTAGTTGTCGCACACGGCAATTGATTGTGACTGCTTCGTACGCTCGTGGAATAGATGACGTTCGCGCAGGTACGTGGCCTGGGCATACCGACCGCAGCGCCGCTAGGTTACGACCTCGACAATAAGCTGGCGCCGTTAAAACGAGCAGGCATCTACCTCTGAGACTTTACGCAACGCAGGTGCTCAAGGCGCGGACGGGGGCTCTACCGGCCGGGGCTCTTGGCCTTATCATTGGTCCATGGCTTCGTTCAAGAGTGCCTCGGCGACCCCACCGATGGCTGATCCGATGTTCAGCCGGGTCAACCCAGGCCGGGCCTCGGAGATGATCGTCGATCAGATTCGTGTGTTGATTCGGGAAGGTCAGCTGCGGCCCGGCGACCGCCTGCCTGCCGAACGTGAACTCGGTGAGAAGTTCGGGGTGAGCCGGGTTACGGTGCGCGAAGCACTGCGTGGCCTGGAGGCCAATGGGATGGTGCGCATCAAGGTCGGCGCCCGCGGCGGCGCGTTCGTGACGGCGCCGACGAGCAAACGTGTGGGTGAAGGTATCGAGGATCTACTCAGCTTATCGGGCCTGACCGATAAGGAGGTGACCGAAGCGCGGCAGGTCTTCGAGATCGGAATAATCCCGCTCGTGTGCGAGCGTGCGACAGAACAGGACATCGACGAACTGACAGAGATCTGCGACCGGGGCGATGCGGCTTTGAAAGAAGGCTTCTATCCGATGGAATTGTCGGCGGAGTTCCATACACGCGTCGCGCAGGCCACCCATAACAAGGCAATCGCGATGCTGGCCGAATCCTTTCACGGACCCACCTTGCTCTCGATGCGCCACGTCCAGCAGTCACACCCGGAGATGGGTATCCGAGGCATCCGAGAGCATCGCCAGTTTGTGGCGGCGATCAAGAAGCGCGATGTCGACAAAGCGACGTCCTTGATGCTTACCCATATCGGCCGAACGGCAAGGCACGTCTCAAAGGGCGACTGACTCCAGGAAGCCCATCACCCGCGCCGGTGCAGTTTCGGCGGTCTGGGCTGTGACCGAAACGTCCCAATACTCGTTAACGGGAAGGCACTCCTGTAGATAACGCGCAGCCGCCTGCGTATGCGATGCATCTTCACCCGGCACGATGAGCGCTGGCACCTCCGATACCAGTAGGTCATCGGGCTCAGGACCAGGCACGGTGTCACGGTCGAACAACAGAGCCGCCATCGCCGCGACAGTGATCTGGTACCGGAGGCTGTCGAGATCGCGGTATTCTGCGCCGAACTCAGGGTCGGAGCGCAAAACGCTGACCCACGGACCCAGTCTTGCGTCTGTGGAGAAGTCGTCGTTGGTCGTGGCCGCAAGGTCGACAACACCGGCCAGACCATGCTCCGCGGCATAGGCAAGGTGGGTGCGGAACCGTTCGAGCTGCTTTCGTCGGTACCGTACGCCGCCAGCCGGCGAATACAGCACCATCCCCGCAACGCGCTCGCGATGAGTGCTCGCCATGCACGCCGCGATCGAACAGCCAACGCAGGCACCCATGACGTGTGCACGGGCGAGACCGAGGTGGTCCAACAGGCCGACACCCTGTCTTACGTAATCAGCCCATGAGATACGCTCGACCCGCCCGCCAGACTTGCCGGCCTCACGCTTGTCGAATGTGATGCATTGAAACTGCCCCTGCAACTGTGACAGCATCCGCGTTCGACGATAGAGACCGTGCTTCTCCCACGCCTCCATGGAGGCGCCGAAGCCGCCAGGTGAGAACATCAGTAGCGGTGGGCCGGAACCCTCTACCGCGTAACGGGTTTCAATGCCATCGATCGTCGCTGAAGAAGTGCTCAACGTCGCAGACCACCCTTGATCTGGCGAGCAGCCCGCACGTCATCTGCATACGCCGTGATGGCGTCGAATGCGATCTGGGCGACGTTGGCATAGGTATCCGGTGGGCTGTCGAGACCATCGGCGCCGTAACCGATAGCGGCCGTGGCCATCCGGATTCGGCCATCCAGCCACGGGCCGCCTCCGAATCCACCGAGCACCGGGATGGGCACTGCCTCGGCCACTGCCGCTCCAACGACGGGTCCCGAATTCGTGAAGTTCAGCAACACCGCGCCCGCATCAGCGAGACGACGGGCCTCGCGCACCATCTCATCGAGAAGTTCGTCTGGAACCGCATCCTCGGCGCTCGGCATGGAGCTATACGTGACACCGTACTTGAGCGAATTCTGCGGTGTGATCCCGAACTGAGCGAACACGGGAATCCCTGCACGCGTCACTGCGGTCACGGCATCTAGCTGGTCGGCTGCACCGTCGAGTTTCACCATGTCGACGCCGGCTTCCTTGGCGAGACGGATTGCCGCGCGCACAGCACTTCTTCGCCCCTCCTGCAGCGGACCGAACGGGAAATCACAGGACAGCAAGGCGCGCCGAACACCGCGGCGCACTGCCTGACACACCACGACCATCTGATCCATGGTGATTTCTAGCGGATTCGGCTGACCCCACAGGTTGATTCCCACGGTGTCACCCACCGACACCAAGTCGACGCCGGCACAATCGACTATCCGTGCCATCTGGTAATCCCATGCCACCACGCCGACGATCTTCTGCCCAAGCAGCTTCATATTCTGCAGGTCAGCGAGTCTCACCTGAGTGCCCACGGCGGATCCTTCAAGCTCGCAGCGCTGTAAGCAGATCTGAAACGTCCTCTTCATGAACGCTGACGACGAGCGAGCGCGCATGAGGTCGCAGCACGGCTACCGTCTGACTCGCCGCCGCACCTTCTCCGACGACGACAGCCGCGGTCATGATTGCGCGAAGCGTGCTCGCCGCACCGATGATGCTCGTGGCAGCGGCATCCGCATCGGTGGTGGCGACGATGACGACGACATCGGCTTCGGCGAGTTCATCCGTGAGGCTGGAGACAGTGCCGTCGGTGTCGCGCAGCGAAACCGAACCCCGTTCCCCCGCATCCGCTTCTAGTTCGGCTACTGACAGGAAGCGTGTATGTCCCCGAGGCTGAGGTGAAAGCCACTCGATGATCGCTCGCGCGCCGTCGTCGAGCGCAATGACGCGCACGCCCTTCCGCTCGGCGATCGGACGGTTAATCCGGTATCGCATCTCGGCGGCAGATGTCGCACGTGCACAACTACTCTCGAGAATCGGCTGGAGTGGACTGGTCATACCGATGTCTGCCGCACGCCTTCGCGCACCTTGAGATCTTCTCGGCACACCTCGCTGAACGATGCGTCACGCGAGAGCACGACGGCGGCAGAGCGAACACGATGATGTTCAGGGTCGACACCTGGCGGAGTCATACCCCTGTCGCGCAAGGCTTCAGCCGCCCGCTTCAACTTCTGCCGCGCTTTGATAATTCCGCTGTCGGCGGACACCAACCTCTCCTTGGTCCGATCGGCAATCGGCCCCATACTCTCCTGCAGCGACGAGTCTTGGATCGCGATACCCCGCACTCCAGAGTATGTGTCACCGCGCTTCTGCGCCGCACGATCCATCAGATAGTCGTTGTCCTTGTTCGCCTGCGGGCGGTACGTCCCAGGGATGTTTGCACTATGCACCCCGTGCCCGTCCTTCATCGCCTGTACTTCGTGCGAAGTCAACGGTCTTACAGGGTGGTAGTCAAATGAGTACGCCCAACAGTTCTCATCGTCGATGGGAATCCAAAAGTGACCGTGGACGGGATGATCCCCTCGTGGCGGCACCATTGTGAAGCACGGCATCACCCACGGCGTGATGCGCCAGTAGTAGTTGTCGGCGTCTGCGTTGCGGCGGGCGCCAACGAACAAACCACCCTCGGATTCCGCGACCTCGAAGAACGGCTTGAGGTCCGCCATGTTGTACTCGTTACCCTTGCTGCCTTTGAACAGCGGGTCGGACTTCAGCCCCCCGGAGTGCAGGAACGACACATGACTGGAATCGATGCCGCCCTCGAAGGCTTGCAGCCAGTTGCATTCCTGCCATCGTTTGGACGTGAACGTCTGATCGGCCGGCACGAGAGCAAATTCGAACTCCGGTAGCGGCGGCTGGTTCGCGGGGTCACCCATGTAGGTCCACAGCACGTCCCCGATCTTGATCAGCGGGTAGGACGCGAGTTTGACGTGCGCGCAGAACGTAGACCCCTCAGGCTCGGACGGCACCTCGACGGCTTGTCCCGTGACGTCGTACTTCCAGCCATGGTAGGGACATCGCAGACCGCCCTCTTCGTTACGGCCAAACCACAGTGATGCGCCACGGTGCGCGCAGAACTCATCGATCAAACCAAAGTTTCCGTAGCTGTCTCGAAAAGCGATCATTCGCTCGTTCAGCAGCTTCACGCGTACCGGTGGGCAATCATCCTCCGGCAGCTCCTCGGCAAGCAAGGCTGGAATCCAGTACTGGCGGAACAACTCACCCATCGGCGTTCCCGGCCCGGTTCTCGTCAAGAGTTCGTTGATCTCTGCGCGTAGCAATGTTAACTCAGCTAATCCTCTCCCACCATCAGGCGGTGGCGCACATTTGCATCGACCTAATTGTAATACCATTAGCCCTTAAGGAGCAACCAGCCGCCACGCAACATGTCATACGCGTTATCGGAGTCGCACGTCGTTGCACGGGTCGTCCCCGCAAGGACTGACACGGACACGCAGACCGGACTCTGCCGTCAGCGGTGTGGGTAAACGCAGACTTGCGCCGTGGAGATGAGGGGGACCCGTTTGGTGGTCCAGTCGCTATGCAACTTGGGGTTGATGGGTCGTGGCCCACTGTAGGGCAAACTCGTTCGGGGTGAGTTCGCCGTGGGCGGTGTGGGGTCGGTTAGCGTTGTAATCACGGCGCCAGTCCTCGATGATCACCCTGGCCTCGAGCAGCGAGTCGAAGCGCCATGCGTTGAGCAGTTCATCGCGCAGGCGCCCGTTGAACGATTCGATGAAAGCGTTCTGCCACGGTGATCCGGGATCGATGAAAAGTGAACCGGCACTGTTGAATCGGCACCAATCGGCCACGGCGTGCGCGACGAACTCGGGACCGTTGTCGAACCGCACGTAGTGCGGGGCCCCATGCATGAGGGCCAGACGGTCCAGCACAGCGACCACGCCATCGGCATCGATGGATCGATCGACCTCGATTTCGAGGGCTTCGCGGGTGAACTCGTCGATGACGTTGAGCAGTTTGATCGTGCGCCCGTCAGCGGTGGTATCAAACTGAAAGTCCATCGCCCAGATCACATTCGGACGGATCGGGGACATCGCGCCCACGACAACACCGACCCCGGTCAGGCGCTTCTTGCGGCGCCGTTGCGGCACCCGCAGGCCCTCCTCGCGCCACAGCCTGCGAATTCGTTTGTTGTTGACCTTCCAGCCAGCACGGCGCGCCATCTTCGCCGCCCGGCGCCACCCCCAGCGCGGCCGGTCGGTGGAGAACCGGCGCAGCCAGGCCCGCAGCTCGGTCTCTTCGGTGGTGACCGATGCCGGGGTCAGGCGCATCGTGGAACGGTGCAACCCGACGACCGCACAGGCACGCCGTTCGGACACCCCGAACCGCTCACGCAGCGCTGTCACAGCGTTGCGTTTGCGGTTCGGGGTCAGAAGTTTCCCGCCGAGATCTCCTTGAGCATGTCGATGTCGAGGGCCTGGTTGGCGACCAGCTTCTTCAGGCGGGCGTTCTCGGCCTCGAGTTCCTTGAGCCGCTTGGCGTCGTTGGCCTTCATGCCGCCGTACTGGGCCACCCAGCGATGCCACGTCGATTCCGCGACCTCCAGATGCCGGCACACCTCAGCCAGCTCCTGACCCGACGCGAGCAGCTTGTTGCCCTCGGCCAGCTTGCGGATGATCTGATCCGGCGTATGCCGCCGGCGCTTGTTCGATGCCATGCCGTCGTCGATTCTTCCTGCCCGAGCACTCGGGCAACAGAGTCCCACAACGACTGGACCACTACGACGGGCTCACCTCAGAGAGGATCGACGCGACTCATGTCGTCAAGACGTCAAGGGATGGGCGAGACTCACACAAAAACTCCTCCGCCATCAACGATCAGAACTTGACCGGTGATGAACCCGCTGCCGCCGCTGCAGAGGAACCGCACCACGGACGCGACATCCGCTGGTAGGAGCGTCCGCTTGATCGACCGGCGGTTGACCGCCTGCGCGACGTAGTCGGGATCGTTGAGTTCGTTTGTGGCATCGTCATCCACAAGGCCCGGAGCAACTGCGTTGACTGTGATTCCGCGCGCGCCCAGTTCTCGGGCCGCAGCGCGGGTAAGACCCTCGACCGCAGCCTTGGAGGCGATGTAGTGCGGAAAACCGAGCGTTCCCGTCCGCGCGGTCGTCGAGGAAACGTTCACAATGCGACCACCCTGCGGCGGCACCGCCGGCAGAATCGCTTTCATCGCTTGCCACGTACCCCGCACATTGATGCGTAGGACATCGTCCCATTCGTGGACGGTCAACTCTTCCAAGGTCTTCTTGGCGCCAAGCGTCTTATACATCGCAGCGCAATTGACCAAGCCGTCTACCTGGCCGAAACGCCCCACGGTGTCTTTGACCAGGTCTGCCAGCGCGTCTTCGTAGGTGACGTCGACATGGTGATAGATCACCGTCGGCCGGCCAGGCGGTGGCGCGAGGTCGGCCACCACCACGTTGGCGCCAGCGTCCACCAGATCCGCAACCACCTCATCGCCTATGCCACTGGCCCCGCCGGTTACCACGATGACGTTGCCGGCGATGGCGAACGGGTCTCGGTCAGCCACAGCAGCGGATCAGAGGCGAATGGCGGGACGGGTCGGCACTGGTGAGGTCCGTCAGGCTAGACGCGTAGCGGCCGTCACGCAGAACAACCGCTTCTCCGAGCAAGGCCCTGTCTTCCTCACCACTGATGCCCTGCTGCACGCAAGTCCCTTCTTCTTCACTTCCTATGTCTCCCCGAGGGTTCCGATGCGTATTAGTGGTCAGCCGCGGACATCTTCTCGAGCCGAGGCGCTGCAACCTTCAAGCTTCGCGCAGACTCGTCGACGTGCTGACGCTCGGAGTTCTCGTTCTCGTCGCGAAGCACGAGAACGATCGCAGCCTCATTCAAATCAACACATCCGGCGCAGCGACGGCAGTTTGCTTATCCCTGGCGCCGTTGCCGGTCTGCATAGAACTTGATCAGGGCCATTCATTTAAACTACCGAAGTGTTTCCGGTAAGCAGAACTCAACTCTGTTAAGGTAGCAGTGGGTATCTCCCTGGTCAATAGAGGCCAACTCTGGCCGAACCCGCAAGCACTCGGGTGCCGCGTTTGATCAGGCTCAAATGTCAACGCGCCCAATGCACGACACACTGAAGTATCCACCAAGCATCGACGAATTCATGGATCCCTCGATCAGGGACTGGCAATGCAGGTATGACATCGACACCTTGTCATCATGATGCTCAGCACCAACGACACGGAGGCTTACCTCGATCGGCCCCCGTGAAAATCGGCATCGGCATGTCGACTCTCGTTGAGCAGGTACTGCCCACCGCCGCGGGGTCGGCACGGTTTAACCCGCACCGCAGCCGCTCGTCGTCGGGTCACCGCATCGCGGCACACTTGTGCCTCGTTGCGGTGTCAGGCGGAGCCAACGTTTCTGCCTCACAGCGCATGCTGGGCCACCGCAGCGGAGAGGTGATCCTCGATGTATGCGCGGACCTGTTCGACTCCGACCTCGGCGATGCTGCGTCGAGCCTGGAGGCCGTATGTACGCCGAAAAATGCAGCAGGACGCGAGCACGAGAAGCCGCGAACCAGCGAATTGTCACCGAAAGACGTTGTGAAAAAGGACAATCCGTCTGACCTACCGCCTCCGCTTGAGGCAGGATACCGTTCCAGAAGGCGACCGTTGCCGTGCATTCCTCGCCGGCGCTGTACGGAGCACATGCCGGCCACGTGTGCTTAGGCTTCTACGGACTGAGCGATCGCATCTTGGCTTTCAAGCACCGACTTGATAGTCGAGGCGTACCAGTTCGCGCCCGATCGGGTGGTGTGAACCGGAATACCGTGCGCAACCTGCGATGACAGGCTGGCACTGGATGGCGGTGGCGGAGGGATTTGAACCCTCGGACGGGGGTTACCCGTCACACGCTTTCGAGGCGTGCTCCTTAGGCCGCTCGGACACGCCACCGCCGAAGAGCTTACGTCCCGCGGCCTGGCTAACCCAAATCGCGCTGACGAGCAAAAAAGCCCTCGAGTAACGCCGCGCACTCCTCGGCCAGCACTCCCCCGCGGACCTCCGGACGATGCGTCAGCCGCCGGTCCCGCACCACATCCCAAAGTGATCCTGCCGCACCAGTTTTCGGCTCCCACGCACCGAACACCACCCGCGATACCCGCGCCATCACCAGGGCGCCCGCGCACATCGTGCATGGCTCGACCGTCACCGCGAGCGTGGTCCCCTCTAATCGCCAGCCGTCGCCGTACACCTGGGCGGCGGCCCGCAACGCCAGGATCTCGGCGTGCGCGGTCGGATCGCCGAGCTGCTCACGGGCGTTGGCCGCGCGGGCCAGCTCACCACCGTCCGGCCCGAACACCACCGCACCGATCGGTACATCGTCTGGCCCGGCCAAACGGGCAGCATCGAGAGCCGCGCGAATCAGCTCAGAATCGACCGTCACCGATCGAGACGGTCGAGCACTGCTGAAAGTTCGTCGGCGAACCCCATCTCGCGCGCGATCCGGCCGAGCTGCTCATCGGCATACAGATCGGTCTCGTCGAGGATCACGCTCAGCACCGGCTCGGGCAGCCCGATGTCGGCCAGCACACCCAGGTCGCCCTCCTCGAAGGGGTCGGCGTCCTCGAGATCGTCCGGTGAGATATCGGCGTCCAGGGTCTCCAGCGCCTCGGCAGCAATGTCGTAGTCCAGCGCCGCAGTCGCGTCCGACAACAGCAATCGAGTGCCAGCCGGGGCCGGCCGCACGATCAGAAAGAACTCGTCGTCGATGTCCAGCAATCCGAACACGGCGCCGGCACTGCGCAACTCCCGCAACTCGGTCTCGGCGGCGGTCAAGCTGGTCAGCACCTTCGCACTCATGGCCGAGCAACGCCACTTGCCATCCTCGCGGACGACGGCCACCCCGAAGCCGTCCGGGGCCTCCGACCCGGGGCTGTTCTGGGCGCGCTGTGCCTCCATGGGCGCATACGCTAGTCGCTGATCAGGCCTTTTGACCAGGTACCCGTCTGTTCCGTCGCGGCGATATGCCAACCTGGACAGGTGACAAAGACACCCGTGTGTGTACTCGGGCTCGGGCTCATCGGCGGCTCGGTGTTGCGCGCGGCGGTCGCAGCCGGACGTGAAGCATTCGGTTACAACCGGTCCGTCGAGGGCGCCCAAGCCGCCCGGTTCGACGGCTTCTCCGCCAGCACCGACCTCACCGAGGCCTTGGACTGGGCCGCCGAACGCGAGGCGCTGATCGTGCTTGCCGTGCCGATGCCCGCGGTGTCGTTGTTGCTGGGCCACATCAAGGATGTCGCCGGCGAGTGCCCGCTCACCGATGTCATCAGCGTCAAGGGCGCTGTGCTCGACGCCGTGCGCAAGGCCGGCCTGCTCGACCGCTATGTCGGGGGCCATCCGATGGCCGGCACCGCCCACTCGGGTTGGAGTGCCGGCAATGCGCGCCTGTTCGTCGGTGCGCCATGGGTTCTCACCGTCGACGAGCACGTCGACGCCCGGGTGTGGGAGCAGGTGATGAACCTGGCTTTGGACTGCCACGCTGTCGTGGTTCCCGCCAAGTCCGACGAGCACGACGCGGCGGCGGCCAGCATTTCGCACCTGCCGCACCTGCTCGCCGAGGCGCTGGCCGAGACGGCCGGCGAGGTGCCGCTGGCTTTCGCCTTGGCGGCCGGCTCCTTCCGGGATGGCACTCGCGTCGCCGCCACCGCGCCGGATCTGGTGCGGGCCATGTGCGAGGCGAACGCCGACCAGCTGCTGCCTGCCCTGGATCGCGCGCTCGAACTGCTGAACCAGGCTCGGGAATCGCTGGCCGAGAAGGGCTCGGTGGCCGAACTCGTCGAGGCCGGCCATGCCGCCCGGGCTCGCTACGACAGCTTCTCGCGCCCGCAGATCGTCACCATCGCGATCGGTGAGGAGGACTGGCGCTCGGAACTCGCGGCCGCCGGTCGCGCCGGCGGCGTGATCAGATCCGCTCTGCCAGTCCTGGGTAGTCGACGATGAATCCGTCGGAGTCGACGGTGATCGTGGTGTCGGCGACCGGCGAGTGCAGCTTGATGCCGTCTCCGCTGTTGGGGCCGGAACTGCCGTAGCTGATCGTCGCCTGCTTCACGGTCAGGTCGGGCAAACTCACGTACACCACTGGCAGAGTCACCGAATCGACGCGCTGATGCAGTCCGGTGCGCCGGATCGGCAGCGCGTTGAAGAACGGGCTGAAGACCACGTCGACGTCGAGTGCGCCCTCGTAGGCACCCCTCGACTGGCCCTGATGATCGGTGATGAGCCACATGCCTTCCTCGTCGCGGGCGATCGACAGTTGCCGATCACGCTCGGCGAGGGTGACGCTCATGGACAGCCGTTTTGTCGCGCCGGTTTCGTCGGTCACCAAGTCATAGGACGCGCTGAAGGCCGGGTTGGTCGCGGCGGCGGCGGCCACGATGCGGCCGTAGGCCTTGATGCGATTGCCCGATAGCTGGACCCGGGCCGATTCCATCCGCGAATCATCGTGCGCGCGCCAGGTCAGGATCGCCGGCCAGGCGCTTTCGGTCGCGTCGTTGGCTGCACTCACCCGTCTACCGTATGCGACGGGCCACCCCGTTCGTAACCAGGTCGGGAAGTGCGGCTCATCTGTGATGCGGGTACGTGCGCATCGAAACTCACCTCGTCGTCGAGCAGCGGTTGCGGCATCCGCCGGAAGCGGCCGGTGCCCGGCACCGAGGCCCACACCGCCAGGGCGAGCAACCCGTCGAGCACCAGCGCCAGCACCGTCACCAGCAGCGCACCGACCAGCGCGAGGTAGAACTGGCGGATCTTGATGCCGTCGATCAAATACCGGCCCAATCCGCCGAGGCTGGCGTAGGCGGCAACCGTTGCCGTCGCCACCACCTGCAGGGTCGCGGTGCGCAACCCGCCCAGAATCAGCGGCAGCGCATTGGGCACTTCGACGCGCAGCAAAACCCTCGCCTCGGTCATGCCCATCGACCGGGCGGCATCTTTCACCGCCGGGTCCACATTGGCGATGCCGGCGTAGGTCCCGGCCAGTAGCGGCGGGATTCCCAGCAGCATGAGCGCGACGGTCGGTGGCAGCAGCCCCAACCCCCACAGCAACACCCCGAGCAGCAGCACGCCGAGCGTGGGCAGCGCCCGCAAGGCGTTGACGCCGGTGACCACCAGGAAGGTGCCGCGCCCGGTGTGTCCGATGAGCAACCCGAGCGGGATGGCGATGAGTGCGGACACGACGACGGCCACGGCGGTGTACTGCAGGTGTTCCAGAATGCGAACCCCGAGACCGGCCCGACCACCCCAGTTGGCGCCGGTGAAGATGTAGGCCAACGCCTGATGCAGGAAGTTCATGAGCCCACCTTCACCCGGGCCCACGGGGTGATCAGCTTGCCGGCCAGCAGGATCAGCACGTCGATGACGATCGCCAGCAGGAAGATCGCGATGATGCCCGCGACGATCTGGTCGCTCTTGTCGGACTGGTAGCCCTCGGTGAACCAGGTTCCTAGGCCGCCGATTCCGATGACCGAACCCACCGACACCATCGAGATGTTGGTCACCGCGACCACCCGCAACCCGGCGATGAGAACCGGAATCGACAGCGGGAGTTCGACTTTGAGCATCCGCGACACGCGGGTGTAGCCGACGGCGGTGGCGGCGTCGCGTACCTGGGCGGGCACCGCATCAAGGGCTTCGGGCACCGCCCGCACCAACAGTGCGGTGGTGTAAAGGGTGAGCGCGACGATGACGTTGGCCTCGTCGAGGATTCGGGTCGGGATGATCAGGGGCAGCACCACGAACAGCGCCAGCGACGGAATCGTGAAGATGATGCTGGCCGTCACCGTGGTCAGTCGGCGCAACACGGTGGTGCGCCACACGTAGGCGCCCAGCGGCACCGCGATCACCAGACCGAGGACCACCGGAACCAGCGAGAGCCGAAGATGGATCACGGTCAGCGCCCACGCTTTGTCGAGATGGGTCAGCAGGTAGTTCATGACTTGCGTTGGGCCTCCAACGCATCGAGCACGTCGTCGGCCTTCACCCCGCCGACGACCTGCCCGTCGTCGTCGACGGCCACACCGAGCCCGGCCGGTGAGGATAGCGACGCATCCAGAGCCAGGCGCAGGGTGCCGCCCGGGCCGAACAGCGAGCCACCCGCAATCGTGCTGTCGTACAACGAGCTTCCGCCCCGGTGCAGCTCGACCCCGTCCGCGTCGAGCCAGGCGTAGGGTCGGCCGTCGTCGCGGGTCACCAGCCGCCAGTCACCCGGTCCGAGGGTCAGCGCATCGATGTCGGCTTCCTTGACAGTCTGTATGTCGTGCAGCGGCAACCCCGCTGCCTGCCAGAACTGCAGACCCCGGTAGCCGCGGTCGGCGCCGATGAAACCGGACACGAATTCGTTTGCGGGATTGGACAACAACCGGGCCGGGGCATCGTACTGCTGCAGGGTGCCGCCGGGCCCGAACACCGCGACCCGGTCACCCAGTTTGATCGCTTCGTCGATGTCGTGGGTCACGAATACGATGGTTTTCTGCAATTCGCCTTGGAGCCGGAGGATTTCGGCTTGCAACTCATCGCGCACCACCGGGTCGACGGCCGAAAACGGTTCGTCCATCAACAGCACCGGCGGATCGGCGGCCAGCGCACGGGCGACGCCGACGCGCTGCTGCTGGCCGCCGGACAGCTGCGCGGGATAGCGATCACCGAGTTTGGGATCCAGGCCCACCCGCTCCAGCACCGTATAGGCGGCCTTGCGCGCGGTCCGCCGCGACTCGCCCTTGAGTACCGGCACCGTCGCCACGTTGTCGACCACCCGCTGGTGCGGCATCAGTCCGCCGCTCTGGATGACGTAACCGATCCCGAGTCGCAGCTTGACTGGGTTGACGCCGGCGATGTCGCGGCCGTCGACCGTGATCGTGCCGTAACTCGGCTCGATCATCCGGTTGATCATGCGCATCGACGTGGTCTTACCGCAGCCCGAGGGACCGACGAAGACGGTCAGTGTGCCGGTCGGCACCTCCATGCTCAGGTCGTCGACGGCGACGGTTCCATCCGGATAGGTCTTGGTGACATGGTCGAAGGTGATCATCTATTTCCCGATCGGTTTGTCGAAACCGTTGTCACGTATCCACTTTCGCGCTGCCTCGTCGGGGTCGACGCCGGAGTTTCCCGATACGGCGGTGTTGAGATCGATGAGAGCCTGAGTACTCAGCTTGGCCGACACCGCATCCAACACCGTCTTGAGTTCGTCGGACTTCTTCTGCGAACTGACCAGCGGCACGACGTTGGCGGCCAGAAAGTTGTTCTTGGGGTCCTCCAATACCACCAGCTTGTTCTGCGGAATGGCCGGCGAGGTGCTGAAAATGTCCGCGGCGGTGACGGTGCCGTCGGTCAGCGCACGTACCGTCGCCGGGCCGCCGCCGTCACTGATCGCGACGAAGTTGTCGGGCCGGATGTCCAGGCCGTACTTGGCTTTCAGTCCCGGCAGCCCCTCGGTGCGGTTGAGGAATTCCGACGGGGCACCGAACTTGACCTCAGGGGAATGGGCGGCGAGATCGCCGATGGTCTTGAGATTCCACTTCTGTGCGGTGGCTTCGGATACCGCGACGGTGTCGGTGTCGTTGGCCGGAGAGGGAGTCAGAATCGACAAGTCGCCGGGCAACACCCGGAACAACGCCAGCTCCACCTGATCCGGTGTGGTCACCGTGGTCTTGGAGTCGAAGTACTGCAACAGGTTTCCGGTGTATTCGGGCACCAGATCGATCGAGTGGTCGCGCACCGCCGGGATGTAGGTCTCCCGACTCCCGATGCCGAACTGCCGGCCGACCGTGAAGCCGTTGGCCTCCAACGCCTGCGCGTAGATCTCGGCGATGATTTTCGACTCCGGGAAGTCGGCCGAGCCGACCACCAGATTCTTCAGATCACCCGACGCCGATCCGCCGCCAAGAGGATTGGCGCTGCCACAGGCGGCCACCACCGGCAGCACGAGGGTGAACAGTATCGCCGCACACCACAGTCGCTTCCTGCCCCGCGACGCATTCATGCGCGTCCTTTCACCCGGCCCCTTTTTTTCCGACAGTAACCGGACTTTCCGGCACGCGCCGAGGTTTACATCAGGGCGAACGTCAGCGTTTTGTCATCACGGCATTGTTTCCGCACGGCACGACAGGGAACAATGACCGGATGACGAGCAGTGAACCGTTAGGGCCGCAGCACGAGGCCACGCCGCCGATTCCGCCGCCTCCTCCCGCCCCGGCGCCTTCGACGACCAGCACGCCGGCCGCGGTCAAGGAAGTCAAGTTCACCCGTGCCGCAGCGCTGTGGTCCTCGGTGATCGCCGGACTGCTGGTCCTCACGATCCTGCTGGTCTTCATCGCCCAGAACACCGAATCGGCATCGTTTGCCTTCTTCGGCTGGCACTGGTCGCTGCCACTGGGCGTCGCGATCTTGATGGCAGCGGTGGCCGGCGGCCTGGTGACCGTCCTTGCCGGGGCGGCGCGAATCTTCCAGCTCCGTCGTGCGGCGAAGAAGAATTTGAAAGCGGCCCGTCAGATCTAGCCGAACGTTTCCAAGCCACGGCTGATCAGCACGGCAACGGCCTCGCCGGCTTGGTCGTCGTCGGTAGCGTCCGCCGACATCCGCCGCCGGAAGTCGATTCCGGCCACGATGATGGCCAATTTGAAATACCCGAGTGCCATCTGAAAGTTCCAGTGCGCCAACGAATTTCCCGAGACCACCGAATAGCGCTGCGCAAGATCGTCAGCCGATGGCATCTGCGGGGCGGTCCAGGACTTCTGTTCGCGGGAGATCAGATCCAGCATCGGATCGCGTTGCACGCACATCACCGCGACATCGGCCAGCGGGTCACCGAGAGTGGACATCTCCCAATCCAGCACCGCCCGAACGATTGTCGGGTCGTCGGGGTCGATGATGGTGTTGTCGATGCGGTAGTCGCCGTGCACGATCGAGTTACGGCTTTCCGCAGGAACGGCCTCGGCCAACTTGGTGTGCAGCCTCATCACGTCGGCGTCGCGCGGGTCGTCAGGCAACCGGACGTGTTGCCACTGCGAACCCCAGCGCCGTACCTGCCGTTCGAGGTATCCGATCGGCTTGCCGAAATCGCTCAAGCCCACGGCATCGGGGTCGACCTCGTGCAGGTCGACGAGCACGCGGATGAGGCTGTCGACGCAGTCGCTGACGACGGCGGCGTCGCCGAGCGCGTCGAGTTCGGCACGGGTGCGAACCACTTGGCCCGCCACATATTCCACCATTTGGAACGGCGCACCCCCGACGGAGTCGTCGTCCCGCATGGTGACCGCCGGTGCGACCGGTACCGGGCTGCCGGCCAGTGCGGCCACCACCCGGTATTCACGCGCCATGTCGTGTGCCGACGGGGTGAGGCCGTGCAATGGCGGGCGGCGCAGCACCCACTTGGACGCGTCGTCGTAGATCAGAAAGGTCAGGTTCGACCGACCACCCGAGATGAACTCCGCCTGCAGCTCGCCGCTGCGCGGGATACCCGCCGATCGCAGGTGCTGGTCCAACGCCGCCAGGTCGAGCCCGTCCAGAGAAGTCACCAGCTATGTATAGCTAATAGCGTTGCTTGCGCGGCAAGAGATCCCAAACATGTTCGGTGGTGTTGACGGCCGCCACGGTCCCGAAGCCGTTGCGGGCATACAGCAGGCGGGTGATCGACACGTAGTCGATCGGGAACGACAGCAACCGCTTGGTGCCCAGTAATTCGTGCAGGATCACGTTGATCACGCCGCCGTGGCTGAACACGGCGACCGTGTCGTCATGCTTGGCGGCACCGACGATATCGGACAGCGCCGCGGCAATCCGGCCGCGAAATTCACCCTCGTCGACGCTGCTGGGCAGCCTGCCCTCCGCCATCCGCGCCCACTCTTCGGGCTTCTCCTTTCGCACCTGTTCGATCGGCACGTGGGACAGTCCGCGGTCGTACTCGGCGAGCCGCTCGTCGACGTCGAGGGCCAGGTCGAGGGCCTTCGCGACGGGCTCGCCCGTCTGGATCGCTCGGCGCTGCGGGCTGCGGACCAGCCGGGTGATCGGAAACCGCGCCAGGGCCGCGGGCAGCCGCTCGGCCTGCCGCCAGCCTTCCTCGGACAGTTCGGGATCGGCCCCTTCGCCGGCCTCGGTCCGGTGGGGCAACGCATGCCTGACAAGCAACAACTGCATGCGGGCAACGATAAGGGACTACCGCGGCTTGCCCGGCGGCGCGTAGGCGGGGCGACCGAGGCCGAGGATCTGCTGGGCGATCATGTTGCGGAACACTTCCAGCGTTCCGCCGTAAATGCCCACCGGCGAAGCCAATCGGAAGATGTACTCCGCGCCACCGTTGTCGGCCGCACCTGAGGTACCGACCGGCAGGCTGGCGGCGGTGCCCAAGAGGTCCATTAAATCCGGCGTGATGTCGCGCATCGTCTGGGCGATCGAGACCCGTCCGGACATCGCCGGTGCGCTCAACGCCACCTCCAGGCGGGCCGCCGCGCGGCCCAATCGGTAGGCCACCGCGTCGTCGTCCACCCGTGCCACGGCGGCCACCCGGTCGACGGCCTCCGCGGTGAGCAGGATGTGCTCGGTCATCGTCGCCAGCTTCTGCAGGCCTTCGGTGTCGCGCTCGATGGTGCCGTGCTCGGCGTTGAGCGCGTCCCGCAGCACCGTCCAGCCGCCGTTGACCGCACCGACGCGATACTTGTCGTCGACGCGGACGTCGCTGTAGTAGGTGATGTTGGTGCGATCCCCGTCGACCGTGCGGATCCCCTGGATTTCCACGCCCGGCGAATCCAGCGGAACCAGGAACATCGTCAGGCTCTTGTGTTTGGGCGCATCCGGGTCGGTGTTGGTGATCAGGAAGACGTACTGCGCGTTGTGCGCGTTCGACGTGAACATCTTGGAGCCGTTGATAATCCACGCGTCGCCGTCCCGCACCGCCCGCGTCTTGCATGTCGCGACGTCGGAGCCGCCCTCGGGCTCGGTGTAGCCCAGGCACAGCCTGCGGTGCCCTGAAAGGACGGCCGGCATGAGCTCGGCGACCAGATCCGGGTCGGCGAACTTGGCGACCGCCTTGGCCACCATCATCGTGGTCGGCCAGTGAAACCACGGGGCGTGCACCCGGCCGATCTCCAGCTCCCAGATCCTGCGCTGCACGGCGGTGAACCCGCCGTGGGCCTCGTCGTGGAAGTCTTTGGCCAGATACCCGCGCTCGCCGAGCGCCAGATGCAGACCCTCGTGGAAGTTCTCCCCCGTCTGCCGATCGTGCTCGATCACCTCGTCGGTCACCAGCTCGGCGAGGTCCGCGCGCACCTGACGCTGAAACTCCTCGTCCTCGCGGGACAGCGCGACCAGGGAGAAATCCATGGCCGTTACATTACTCAGCCTTGTTGTAACTCCGCCAGAATCTCGTCGGTGTGGTCGCCGAGCTTTGGGGCGGCCGACCGCGGTGCCCACGGGGTGCCGTGGAAATCGGCCGGGGTGGCGATCATCGGGCCGCCGTCGGGGACGTCGACCAGACCGCCCGCGGCATGGAACTGCTCGTCACCGAGCACGTCCTCCATCGAGTTCACCGGCGACCAGAACAGGTCAGGTTCGTTGTCGAACACTGAAGCCCACTCGGCCAACGTCTTGGTCGCGAAGATCTCGTCGAGAGTCGCGATCAATTCACGGGAGTTGATCGCGCGGTCCCTGGCGGTGGTGAACCGGTTGTCGCTCAACCACTCCGGACGCCCCACCGCACGGCACAACGAGGGCCAGTGCCGGTCGGCTTCCAGACCGACGATCCAGAGTCGCCGGCCGTCGGCGGTGAGGTAGTTGTTCATGCACGGGTTGAACATCGTCTCGCGCTGACCGATCGCGATGGGCCTGCCGGTCTGCAGGAAGGTGTTGAGGTCGAAGCTCACGGTGTAGGCGCCCTGGCGGTACAGCGAGGTGGTCACCAGCTGTCCTTCACCGGTGCGGGCGCGGGCGACCAGCGCGGCGTTGATCGCCGCGGCCAGCGTCATCCCGGTCATGTGGTCGCCCATCCCGCCGCGCTGGAACGGTGGGCTGTCGCCGGGGCGGGTCAGCAGGTCGGCCACCCCGGAGCGGGCCCAGAACGCGGCGACGTCGTAGGCCGGGCGGTTGGCTTCCGGTCCGGTCTCGCCATATCCGGTGATCAACCCGTACACCAGGCCCGGGTTGAGCGTTGCCACCTTCTCGTAGTCCAGGTCGAGCCGGGCAAGAGCGTCGGGCCGGACGTTCGTCACGAAAACGTCTGCGGCCGACAGCAATTGGCGAGCGGTTGCCAGCCCCCCGTCGGTGGTGAGGTCGAGCACGATGCTGCGCTTGGACCGGTTGTCCATCTCGAACGGTGGGTTTTCATCGTCGTCGAGGCCGAGCATCCGGCCGAACATCCGACCGGGGTCACCGGTCGGAGGCTCGATCTTGACGACGTCGGCGCCCCAGTCGGCCAGGATTCCCCCAGCAGCCGGCCCGGCGACCCAGACGCCGAGCTCGACAACCTTGATGCCCTCCAGCGGTCCGGCCATCGACGCCCCTTTCGCTATGCGTTCGCCAAAGGCTAGTGGCTCCGCGTCGGGAGAATGCTATTCTCCGCACGGAGAGTGAGGAGTTCCATGACGAGAACGGACAATCCCGTGGACCTGGACACCACGACACTCGGCCGATGGCTCGATACCCAGGACGCCCCCGGCCAGGGCGAGGAAGCCGTCGCCGAGGTCCTCAAGGGCGGATCGCAGAACGTGCTCTACCGGATCACGCGCGGTGGCGAGGGCATGGTGCTGCGGATGCCGGGCCCCCGCGCCGACGAGCGGCGGCTCGGTGAGCTGCTGCGTGAGATCCGGCTGGAACGAGCGCTCAAGGGCACCGACGTGCCGCACGCCGAGCTGGTCGCCGCCGACGAGACCGGCGAGGTCCTGGGCAAGCCGTTCTATCTGATGAAGGAGGTCGACGGCTGGAGCCCGATGGAGGGCGGCTGGGAAAGCCCGTTCGACACCGACCTCGAGGCCCGGCGTGACCTGGCCTTCCAGCTGATCGAGGGGGCTGCGAAGCTGGGCCGGGTGGACTGGAAGGCCCAGGGGCTGGAGGGGTTCGGTAAACCCGACGGCTTCCACGACCGGCAGGTGGATCGCTGGCTGTCGTTCTTGGCGTCGTTCAAGGTGCGCGAACTGCCCGGTCTGGACATCGCGTCGGAGTGGTTGCGTAACAACCGGCCCGCGCATTACACGCCGGGAATCATGCACGGCGACTACCAGTTCGCGAACGTGATGTACGCCCACGGTGCTCCCGGCCGACTGGCTGCGATCGTCGACTGGGAGATGACCACGATCGGCGATCCGCTGCTCGACGTCGCATGGGCACTGCTGGGTTACGACGGGGAACACCCGAAGGAGACCGGTTTCTATCTCCCGATGGACGGCATGCCCACCCGCAGTGAGCTTCTGGCGCATTACGAAAAGGTCAGCGGGTTGGGATGCGAGAACATCCACTACTACCTGGTGCTGGCCAACTGGAAGCTCGGCATCGTGCTGGAGAAGACGTACGCGGCGGCCGTCAACGGCGGCAAGGCCGACCCCAAGGTGGTCGAGGCGTTCGGGGCAATGGTGCCCGGCCTGATCGAGACCGCCGCCCAGTTGGCACAGTCCGGTGAGGCGGCCTGATATGGGATACGCAGACACGCTCTTCGACCTGACCGGCCGGGTGGTGCTGATCACCGGCGGCAGCCGCGGCCTGGGCCGCGAGATGGCGATGGCGGCCGCCCGCTGCGGAGCCGACGTGGTCATCGCCAGCCGCAAGTTCGAATCCTGTGTCGCCACCGCCAAGGAGATCGAGAGCGAAACCGGCTGCACCGCAATGCCCTACGGTGTCCACGCCGGACGCTGGGATGAGCTCGACGGGTTGGTACAGGCCGTCTACGACCGGTTCGGCAAGCTCGACGTGCTGGTGAACAACGCAGGCATGTCGCCCACCTACGACAAGCTCAGCAATGTCAGCGAAAAGCTGTTCGACGCGGTGATGAATCTGAATCTGAAAGGACCCTTCCGCCTTTCGGCGCTCGTGGGTGAACGCATGGTTGCCGACGGCGGCGGGGTGATCATCAATGTCAGCACCCACGGTTCGCTGCGCCCGCATCCGTCGTTCATTCCGTACGCGGCCTCCAAGGCCGGGCTGAACGCGATGACCGAGGGGCTGGCCGCGGCGTTCGGGCCGACGGTGCGGGTCAACACGTTGATGCCCGGCCCGTTCCTCACCGATATCAGCAAGGCGTGGGATTTCGGCGATGGAAATCCGTTCAGCCGCCATGCTTTGCAGCGCGCGGGTGAGCCCGCCGAAATCATCGGCGCCGCACTGTTCTTGATGTCCGACGCGTCCAGCTTCACCACCGGCTCGATCCTTCGGGCCGACGGCGGCATCCCCTGAGGAGTCAAACATGGCATGGGACTTTTCCACCGAGCCGGAATTCGAGGAGAAGCTCGAGTGGATCCGGAACTTCGTGCGCGAGGAGATCGAGCCGCTCGAGGTGATCTTCCCCAGTTGTGAGTTCCTGCCGCTCAACGATGAGCGTCGCAGGATCGTCGACCCGCTCAAGCAGAAGGTACGCGACCAGGGCCTGTGGGCACCGCACCTCGGACCCGAGCTGGGCGGTCAGGGCTTCGGGGCGGTCAAACTCACGCTGATCAATGAAATCCTCGGTCGCGCAACGTGGTCGTCGATCATCTTCGGCACACAAGCACCCGATACCGGTAACGCCGAAATCCTCGCCCGCTTCGGCACCGAGGAGCAGAAGGAGCAGTACCTGACCGGGCTGCTGTCCGGAGAGATCTTCTCCACGTTCTCGATGACCGAGCCGCAGGGTGGGTCCGATCCGCGGGTGTTCACCACCCGCGCGGTCCGCGACGGTGACGACTGGGTCATCAACGGCCGCAAGTACTGGTCGTCGAATGCGTCGGTGGCTTCGTTTTTCATCGTCGTCGCGATCACCGATCCGGACGTGCCCGTGCACAAGGGGGCGTCGACGTTCCTGGTGCCGGCGGACACCCCGGGGGTCAAGATCGAGGCGACGCACCATCTGGTCGGCTCGTACTCTCACGATCCCGGGCACTCGCTGGTGCACTACGACAATGTCCGGGTGCCGGCGTCGGCGATGCTGGGCGATGAGGGTCAGGGCTTCGGAGTTGCGCAGTCGCGGCTGGCCGGCGGCCGGCTGCACCACGCCATGCGCTCCATCGGGGTGGCTCAGCGCGCGATCGACGCCATGGCCCGGCGCGCGAAAAGCCGGTTCACCCAGGGAAGTCTGCTGGCCGACAAGCAGCTGATCCAG
Source organism: Mycolicibacterium pallens (assembly GCF_019456675.1). Taxonomy (NCBI): domain Bacteria; kingdom Bacillati; phylum Actinomycetota; class Actinomycetes; order Mycobacteriales; family Mycobacteriaceae; genus Mycobacterium; species Mycolicibacterium pallens. The sequence goes on from NZ_CP080333.1 coordinate 5,684,388, forward strand.
GAGATGGTCGCCGACTCGTTCGTGGAGCTGACCCAATTCCGGTTGATGGTGTTGCATGCCGCGTGGCTGGTCGACACCGGCGGTGAACGGGCCGCGCGCGAGGCGATCGCGGCCTGCAAGATCGCGACCGCGAACGTGCTGAAGTCCATCGGAATGCGGGCGATCCAGGTCCACGGCGGCCTCGGCCTGACCGACCAGATGCCGCTGACCAGTGTGCTGATGGGCGGGATCACGCTGGGCCTGGCCGACGGGCCGACCGAGGCACACAAGGTCAACCTGGCCCGGCAGATCCTCAAGGGGTACGAGCCGGACGATCCGGTCTGGCCCAGCGAATTCCTGCCCAACCGGATCGAGCGGGCCCGGGAGAAATACGGCCACCTGATCGATCGCATTCCCGCGCTTCCTGTTTCGCCGTGACCAGCAGAGCCGCGGCCGCGGTGGTGCGCGCCCTCGACGACCGACAGCGGGAGGCCACGGAGGAGGTGGAGCGCATCCTGGCCGCCGCCGTGCGGGAGATGCAGCGGGTCTCCCCCGACGCGCCGCGAGTCAGCGACATCGTCGCCGCGGCCGGGGTGTCCAACAAGGCGTTCTACCGGTACTTCGCCGGTAAGGACGACCTGATGCTGGCCGTCATGGAACGCGGTGTGGGACTGGTGGTCTCGTATCTCGAACATCAGATGGCCAAGGAGAGCACGCCGGTCGGCAAGATCACCCGGTGGATCAGCGGGGCATTGGCCCAGGTTGCCGACCCCGAGCTGATCGGCATGAGCCGCGCCCTCGTCGGGCAGATGTCGGACTCCGACAAGCGTCGGATGGGCGAGGAGGAGACCATGGCCGCGATGCGTGAGCTGCTGGTCGAGCCGATCCGCCAATTGGGCAGTACCGATCCCCGGCGTGATGCCGACGCGGTGTTCGTGTGTACCGTCGGCACGATGCGTCGCTATGTGGACTCCACCGACCAGCCGGGTCGCAAGGACATCAGCCACCTCGTCGGGTTTTGCCTGCGCGGTCTTGGCGTATCGGAAGGGACGAGCTGATGCGCGCCGTCGTCTGCCGCGAATACGGCACGCCAGAGGATCTGGTGCTGGACGAATTGCCCGACCCGACAGCGGGTCCCGGCCAGGTCGTGGTCAAGGTGCACGCCGCCGCGGTCAACTACCCCGACGTGCTGCTGATCGACGGCAAGTACCAGATCAAGGTGCCGCCGCCGTTCAGCCCGGGCAGCGAGATGGCCGGTGAGGTGCTCTCCGTCGGCGACGGCGTCGACTATCGGCCCGGCGACCGAGTTTCAGCGACGACGTTCGTCGGCGCCTTCGCCGAACAGGCGGTGGTGGATGCTCGCGGCCTGGCCCGCATCCCCGACGGTGTCGACTACGCCGATGCCGCGGCGTTCGGCGTAACCAACCGGACGGCCTACTACACCCTGCGCACGGTTGCCCCGGTCAAGCCCGGCGACTGGGTGGTCGTACTGGGCGCAGGCGGCGGGGTCGGCCTGGCCGCCGTCGACATCGCAGTTCTGTTCGGCGCCAAGGTGATTGCTGCCGCATCCAGCGCGGAGAAGCTCGAGGTGTGCCGCCAGCGTGGCGCCACCGAAGTCATCGACTACGACAGCGAAGACCTCAAGAGCCGCCTCAAGGAGATCACCGGCGAGCGCGGTGCGCAGGTGGTTCTCGACCCGGTCGGCGGACGCTACTCCGAGCCCGCGCTGCGCAGTCTGGGCCGCGGCGGCAAGTTCGTTACGCTGGGTTATGCCGCCGGCTCCATCCCGGCAATCCCACTGAACCTGGTGATGCTCAAGGGAATCACCGTTCAGGGCATGGAGATCCGGACATTCGCCACCGACTATCCGGACCAGATCGCCCGGGACGACGCCGAGATCGCGCAGCTGTTCGCCGAGGGCAAGCTGCGCCCGTACATCGGTGCCCGATTCCCGCTCGAGCAGGCGGCCACCGCGTTGCGCTACATCGCCGACCGGAAGGCGATCGGCAAGGTCGTCATCGACGTCGCCTGACGGCGAGAAGATCTAGGGCGTGATGATGTTGAAGCTCGGATCCGGCTGATCGAGCGCACCGAGGAGCTTCTGCAGGGCTTCCGCGTCGCCGGTGATCTCCAGGCCCGGCGACGTGAAATCGCCTCCCGCGACGGCTAATAGCCGTAACTTGGTGGCGAACCGGATGGTTGCCGTCGCCGTCGACTCATCCGCCGGGCACTGGCGGTAGACCAGCACACCGTTGCGCAGGGTGAGCCGGTAGTTGGTGCTGAGGTCCCCGAAGGAGATGTCCAGTGCGAGGTCGAGATCCCAGGCCCGCGGACCGTTCACGCTGATCGCCAGCACGTCGAACATCTGCTCCGGAGTGAGCTGCGCCAGCAGCGTCGTCGGTGAGACCGCGGTGGGTGTGCCGAAATTGCCGTCGCGCAATTCGGTGGCGCCGGACAGGAAGAAGTTGCGCCACGTCGCGCACTCGGCACCGTACGCCATCTGCTCCAGGGTGTCCGCATACAGCTCCCGAGCAGCGGCATGATTCTCGTCGGTGAATATTACATGATCGAGAAGGGTTGCCGCCCAACGATAGTCACCCGATTTCGCGGCGGCGCGCGCCAGCTCGACCACCCGGTCGGCGCCGCCCATCGCTTCGACGTAGCGCGGTCCGATCGCCTCCGGTGGATGCGCCCACAACCGTGCCGGGTTGCCGTCGAACCATCCCATGTACCGCTGGTAGACGGCTTTGACGTTGTGGCTCACGGATCCGTAGTAGCCGTGGGCATGCCACGCTTTGTGCAGCGCGGGCGGCATCTGGAAGCTCTCGGCGATCTCGATGCCGGTGTAACCCTGGTTGAGTTGGCGCAGCGTCTGGTCGTGCAGGTAGGCGTAGAGATCGCGCTGCAGGGAAAGGAATTCGACGATGTTGTCCTGCCCCCACGTCGGCCAGTGGTGCGAGGCGAACACCACGTCGGTGCGGTCGGCGAACGTGTCGATGGCCTCGGTCAGGTAACCCGACCAACCGTGTGGGTCACGGACCAGGGCGCCACGCAGCGTCAGCAGGTTGTGCAGGTTGTGCGTCGCGTTCTCCGCCATGCACAGGGCGCGGAACTTCGGGAAATAGAAGTGCATCTCGGCGGGCGCCTCGGTGCCCGGCGCCATCTGGAATTCGATCTCGATGCCGTCGATGGTGTGCGTCTCGCCGGTGGTGGTGATGTCGACGGTCGGCACGATGATCGCGACCTCGCCGGTCGACGGCGTCTGCCCCAGCCCGCAGCCGACCTGTCCCTGGGGTCCGCGGTCAAGGACGGCGCCGTACATGTAGCCGGCCCGACGCGCCATTGCGGTGCCCGCGTAGACGTTCTCCTGAACCGCGTGCTCGGTGAAACCCTCGGGCGCCAGCACCGCGACCTTGCCTGCGTCGACCTCGGCCTGAGTGGTCACCCCGAGGACACCGCCGAAGTGGTCGACGTGGGAGTGGGTGTAGATGACGGCGACGACCGGGCGGTCACCGCGGTGCGCGCGATAGAGCCCGAGTGCCGCCGCGGCGGTTTCGGTGGAGACCAGCGGGTCGATCACCACGATGCCGGTGTCGCCCTCGATGAAGCTGATGTTGGACAGGTCCAGTCCGCGCACCTGGTAGATGCCCTCGACCACTTCGTAGAGGCCCTGTTTGGCGGCCAGCGTGCTCTGCCGCCACAGGCTCGGGTGGACCGACGTCGGCGCGTCCCCGGAGAGAAATCCGTAGGCGTCGTTGTCCCACACCACCCGTCCGTCGGCGGCTTTCACCACACACGGCGTCAGCGCGGCGATGAAACCGCGATCGGCATCGGCGAAATCAGCGGTGTCCTCGAACGGCAGGGACTGCAGGTGCTCGTCATGGGCGGTCTCGATGACGGCCGACGGCGGCTTGGGTGTCATACCCGACATCCTTGCCTAGAGCGACGGAGTCAGGTCCAGAATCCGTTGAGCGGCTGGGCGTACTTGTCGTTGTTGGTCATGTAGGGCACACCGAGCGCATCCTCGATCGTGCGCAGAGTGCTGTAGTGGTCGTAATGATCGGTGACGACAAACGCGCCGCCCTGCATTCCGCCCGCGCTGACCGCCAGCGGTGACGGAATCACGACCGTGACGACGTGATTGCCCTCGTTACCGAAGCCCAGCGTGATGTTGTTGTTGTCCTCGTCGAACGTGATGATCAGAGCCGACTTCGAGTTCTTCCACTCCTCGGAGTTGATGATTGTTGTCACGTTCTCCTGCAGGAACGCGTCCAACGCCGGAACGTTGTACTGATGGCGCGGATCGATCTGCGAGAACGCGAAATGCGCCACCCCCGCCAGCGAGTTGACCGGTCCTTCGCCGTTGGAGTTCTCGTCGGCAGCGACCCACACGAAATTGGCTGTCTGCCCGGGCGTATTGAGGTCGGTGGCCAACTGCGTCAACGGGAACATGTGCGCGGCCGCATAGGCCGGGTTGTCCCCGATTCCGGCGAAGGCGGGATAAGGGGTTTGGTCCGGCGAATAGTTCGCGGTCGGCGTTAGTGGCTGTCCCGGCGTCATGCCCTGCGCGTAGGCGGACCACGTCTTGCCGTGAGCGGTGAGGTTGACCGTGAGGTTGTTCGGATCGTTGATACACACCGAATCACAGTTGTAGGTCTTGCCGTAGACCTGGCCGCCGACGATCGCGTAGTAGTTCGGCATGCTGGGATGGGTGACGGCGTAATAGTTGTTGGCGAGCCCGTACGCATTGATCAAGCTGTTGAGATACGGCGCGTTGGGGCTACCGACGATGTCGTTGTAGCCCTTGTTCTCCATATAGATCAGGAACACATGATCGAGCGGCTGGACATCTGACACCGGCGGCGTCGGGTCGGGCGGCGCCGCCTGGGCGGTGCCGATGCTGAAGGACAGGTTGTCGGCGTACGCATTGTTGAATCTGGCGGTGAAACCGATCACCACCGGATTCAGGTCGTGCATGGTCAGGGTCACCACGGCGCTGCGCGTGCCGACCGGGACGGTCCCGATGGCGGTGCGCTGCCGGAATCCGGTCTGCCCCCAACGGTCCAGATTGGACACCGGACCGATCGAGGAACTGCCGAGGTAGGTCTGGTTCTCATCCAGGAACGTGACTTTCACCGTGGCGAACGACGGGTCGAACAGGTACCCGCCCAGGTAACCGTTGAGGTTGAACGGCACCGTTCCGGTGTCGATTTCAGTCTTGGAGGCGCTGAGGTCGACCGTCTGGGTGAGCGCCGACGTGGCGACATCTCCGCCGCTGAAGAACTGATTGCCGCCGCTGGGTGGCGCGGCGTTGACGCCCGGGAACGACACGATGGCGGGAAGATTCGGCCAGGCGAAGCTCAGACCCACCGGCCACGCGTTGCGGAGCTCGCCGTACTTGACCACCGTTGGAGTGCCGGATGCAGTCCACCCGGGCACGCTGACCGCACTGTTGCCATACCCGGCTGTATCGCCGAGTTCGGCGCCGGGGTTCATCAGCAGGTTGGGGCCGGTGGCGGGCACCGCACTGGTCGTCACCGCCCCGGTCTTGCCGACACCGGTGATGCGACGTAGCTCGTCGCCCATGTAGGCCAGCATCGACGAGATCGTGGCCGGCGACGGCGGCGTCCCATCGCCGAGGAGGGAATGCAACGTGGTGGCGATCGAGTGCGCCGTCGGAACGTGTGCCACCGGAGCCGAAAGTTGCTGCGGCTTATTGGCTTTGGCAGACGACTGAGCCGTCGCCAAGCTAGGCGTCACACGGTGCGACTTGGCCACCGCCGTCGGTTTGGGCTTACCCGCCGATGCTGTGCTTCCCGTTGTCGAGGTGTTCGACGGCTGGGCGTCCGCCACACAGGGCGTGCTGGCCAACCAGGAACCGATTCCGAGGGCTACCGCTAACGCCCCGACCCTGCCGATATGTGCTGCATTGCCCATGACCCGTACTCCCGCCGACCCGATACACCAGATGGTACGAAGTACGGGCCCTGCGCGGACCGTAATTGACGGGTTACTTCGGCGCGCTCAGGTCGTAGACCTCCGTGCCGCCGATGTCCTGGGCGGTGAAGTGCTGCTGCACCCACTGCGTGATCTGTGTTCCGGTGCCCGACTCCCCGCCTGGGCCACCGCGATGGTTGCCACCGGGACCGCCGCCGACGATGAAGTAGTGGACCTGCCCGGACGCCACGTAGTTCTGGAACTGCTCCAGAGTCGGTGAGTTGTCGCCGCCGCTGAACCCGCCGATCGACATGATCGACGTGCCGGTCGCGAGTTCGAGACTGCCGGCGACGTGCGACCCGACAGTGGCTGCGGCCCAACGGTTGTCGGCCTGCAGGAGCAGATCCTTGAGTTCGGAGTTGTCCGATGGCAGCACCTCTTGCCCCCCGGGCCCGCCGGGACCACCGAAGCCGAATCCGCCACCGGCGCGGGCCGGACCCGACGTCGGGATACCGCCACCGTGGCTACCGGCAACTGTCTCCACCGTGTAGGCCGCGGTCGCGCCGAGCCCGAACAGCAGGCCTGCCGCGGCGACCGCGACGGTCCACCGGCCCAGCCGATGAGCGCCGGCCACCAGCACGGCGGACACCAGAATCGCGCCGACCAGAACGGTCCAGCGCAACCAGGGCATCCACTCCGGCGTGCGATCGAGCAGGATGAAATTCCACACCCCGGTGACCACTAGCATCGTTGCGAGGACGATCCGGGGCGCCGCAAAGTCCCTGCCGCGCCACAGTTCTCGCACACCGATACCGATCACCGCACCGATCGCCGGCGCCAACGCGATCGTGTAGTAGGGGTGCATGATCCCTTTCATGAAGCTGAACACCACGACCGTGACCACCAGCCAGCCGCCCCACAGCAGTAGTGCCGCCCTGGTCCGGTCGGTGCGCGGCGCGCGTCGGGTGAACCACAGTCCGGCCACCAGAGCGATCAACGCGGCAGGCAACAGCCAGGAGATCTCGGTTCCCATCGACTCGCCGAACATTCGGGTGATGCCGGTGGAACCGCCGAACATCGAGCCGCCCATCGGTCCGGGACCGCCGCCGGAGCCCGAGCTGCCGCCCGGGTTTCCGTCACCGCCGAACACCCGCCCCAAGCCGTTGTAGCCCAGCGCCAGCTGGAGCAGGCTGTTGTTGGTGGATCCCCCGATGTAGGGCCGGGACTCGCTGGGCCAGAGGCTGACCAGAGCCAAATACCAGCCGGCGGACACCACCATCGCGATCAGACCGATCGCCAGGTCGCGCAGCCGTCGCCACACGCTGCCCGGGATCGCGACCAGCACCACCAGCGCGAAGGCGGGGGTGACCAGCAGAGCTTGCAGGAGCTTGGTCAGGAACGCGAACCCGATGGCGACACCGGCCAGCGCTATCCAACGGGTGGACTTACCGTCCAGCGCGCGGACCACGCAGTAGGCGGCCACCACCATCAGCAAGACCAGAAGTGCGTCGGGGTTGTTGAACCGGAACATCAATGCGGCCACCGGCGTCAGTGCCAGCACGGCTCCGGCCAGCAGGCCGGCACCATAACCGCTGACGCGGCGTACAGCGCTGTAGACCAATGCCACGGACGCAACCCCCATGAGCGCCTGGGGCACCAGCATGGACAGCGTGCTGAATCCAAAGATCCTGCCGGACAAGGCCATCACCCACAGTGCGGCCGGCGGTTTGTCCACGGTGATCGCATTGCCCGCGTCGATCGAGCCGAACAGTAACGCTTTCCAGCTCTGTGTGCCGGCCTGCACGGCGGCCGCGTAATACTCGTTGGCCCATCCGGCGGCATCCAGGCCCCACAGGTAGAGCAGGGCGGTGACCGCAAGCAGAAGACCGAGTGCCGGTCGCACCCACCGTGGACGCAGCGCACGCGGCTCGTCCTGTGGATCGATGACCGTCGGCCTTTCTGTGTGTTCGGCAAGCATGGTCATGACTTTCCTCCAACAGTCTGGCCGGTGCGACGGGGGTGGAACACCCAGCCGCGCAACAGCACGAAGCGAACGACAGTGGCCATCAGATTGGCCGCGATCAGTACCAGCAGTTCGACGGCCCGGTGCGGCTCACCCAGCATGTGCAGCAGGGCCAGCGCACCACTGGTCAGCCCCAGCCCGATGCCGAAGACGACGAATCCCTCGAACTGGTGTCGTGCCACGCCGGTGCGACCGCGAACCCCGAACGTGAACCGCCGGTTGGCCGCGGTGTTGGCGATCGCCGTCACCAAGAGCGCAACCAGGTTGGCACCCTGGGCGCCGATCGGACGCAGCAGCAGGAACAGCAGAAGGTAGGCCAACGTCGACGCGATACCGATCGCCGCGAACCGCACACCTTGGTTCAGCAGTGACTTCGGTGCGCCGGCCTGGTTGCCGAACTGGGCACCGATGGCCTGCACCGGGATCTGCCCGGTTCCAAAACCCTTGAACAAGCGGGCAATTCCCTTCAGATCGGCGATGGCGGTGGCCACGATGTCGACCCGGCTGTCGGGATCGTCGATCCAGTCGACGGGCACTTCGTGGATACGCAGGCCGCTGCGTTCGGCCAGAACCAGCAGCTCGGTGTCGAAGAACCAGCCGGTGTCTTCGACGTAGGGCAGCAGCTCGGCGGCGACGCCGGAGCGGATCGCCTTGAACCCGCATTGTGCGTCACTGAACTTGGCAGACAGCGTCGAGCGCAGGATCAGGTTGTAGCAGCGTGAGATCACCTCCCGCTTGGCGCCGCGCACGACCCGTGAACCGCGGCTGAGCCGGGTACCGATCGCCAGATCCGAATGCCCCGACACCAGCGGTGCCACCAGCGGCGCCAGCGCAGCCAGGTCGGTCGAGAGGTCAACGTCCATGTAGGCCAGCACCGGCGCATCTGAGGTCGACCACACCGCGTGCAGCGCCCGTCCCCGGCCCTTCTGCTCCAGGCGCACCGTGCGCACCTCGGGCAGATCGGCGGCCAGCCCGGCGGCGAGCGAGGGGGTGTCGTCGATGCTGGCGTTGTCGGCGATCGTGATGCGGAACGAGAACGGGAACGCCTCCCGCAGGTGCCGGTGCAGCCGGTGGATCGAGTCGGCCAGAACGGCCTGCTCGTTGTACACCGGCACGACGACATCGAGCACGGGCACACCGCGGTCTGCGGCGATCAGTGCGGCGTTGCGTCGGCGTGCCACGGGGAGGTCGGTGATGGTCATGCTTTTATGGTCGACGGCCGCGGTGAGGGCCCAATTTGTCTTTGCTATGCGGCGGCTGTGAATCCCTGCGACAGGTCGTAGACCGTCACGCCGTCGATGTCGCGGGACGTGAAATTGACGCTCACCCAGTGCTGGATCTGTTCGGCGGCGTCACTACCGGTCCGGTTGCCGAACATGAATCCTGGCATGTCGCTGCGGATGAACCAGTGGATGCGCCGCTGGGCGACGTAAGCCTGGAACTGCTCGAGGGTCGGTGCGGGATCGGTGCCGTTGAAGCCGCCGACGGCCATCACCGGCGAGCCGGTCGCGAGCTGATACCCGGCGGCGTTGCTGGATCCGACAGCAGCAGCGGCCCACGTGAATTGGTCGGCGTCCTGGCGCAGCGCCGCCGTCAGCGTCGTGCCGGGCCGCGGCGCATCGAACATTCCTCCCGGCGGCCCGCTCCGCGTGCTCGACGGACCCACCGAAGGGATCGCACCGCTGTGCGGCGCGGCGACGGTGGCCATCGAGAAGGCGGCGGGCCCGGCGAGTGCGGCGACCACTGCCAGCGCACCCACGGCCGTGCCCACCCGGTGCGGCAGCCGGACCACGACCAGAAGCAGCAGGGCGCAGCCGATCGCGGTGACCACAACGGCGACCCGAAGCCAGGGCAGCCATTGCGAATCACGGTGTAGCAGAAGGTACGTCAGAACTCCGGTGATGACCACCACCCCCGACAGTGTGGTCGCGGCGCGAATGTCGGTGCGATGCCGCCACAGCAGTGCCGTACCGGTCGCGAGCCCGCCGGCGACCGCGGGGGCCAGCGCCACGGTGTAGTATGGGTGCAGGATGCCGTTGGCGAAACTGAACACCACTGCGGTGACCACCAGCCAGCCGCCCCACAGCAGCAGCGCGGCTCGGGTGAGATCGGTACGCGGTGCGCGCCGGGTGAGCACCAGCCCGGCGACGATCGCGATGACCGCGGCGGGCACCAGCCACGCGATGTGCGTGCCCATCTCGTTGCCGAACAATCGCGCCCATCCGGCGTCGAAGTTCATGTTGCCCAGCCCGCCGGTCTCCTCACCGGTGATGCGGCCCAAGCCGTTATAGCCCAGCGCCAGTTCGACGATCGAATTGTGTTGTGAACCGCCGATATAGGGACGCAGAGTCGCCGGCCACAAGGCGACCAGCAGGAGGTACCAACCGCCGGAGAGCACCAGCGCACCCACCGCCACCGCCAGCCGGACGAACCGCGCCCGCAACGGCGCGTCGGCGGCGATGAGGAACACCGCGCCCAGCGCGGGCAACACCAGGAAGGCCTGCATCATCTTGGCCAGAAAGCCGACCCCGACCGCGACCCCCGCCAGCGGCAGCCACCACCATGCGGCGTCACTGTCCAACGCGCGCAGCGTGGCGTAGGCGGCGGTGACCAGCGAAAGTACCAGCAGCGCATCGGGATTGTTGAACCGGAACATCAGCGCCGCCGCCGGGGTCAACGCCAGCACCGCACCCGCGAGCAACCCGGGCCATGGCCCGCTGACCCGGCGCACCGCCGCGTAGAGCACCGCGACCGCCGCGACACCGAACACCGCCTGGGGCAGCAGGATTGCCCATGAGTTGACACCGAACACTCGCGCCGACAGACCCGTCACCCATAGGGCGGCGGGTGTCTTGTCGACGGTGATCGCATTGCCCGCATCACTGGACCCGAACAGCCAGGCCGTCCAGTTCTCGGCGCCGGCCTGGGCCGCCGCCGAATAGAACGGGTTGGCCCAGCCGCTGGCGCCCAGGTTCCACATGTACAGCACCGCCGTCGCGGCCAACAGCAGCGCCAGCGCTCCATAGTGCTTGCTGCGGATCATGATTCGTTCGTTCGGGGCAGCCGCACGGCGAACTCGGTCAGGCCCGGGACGCTGTGCAGCGTGATGCTGCCGCCGTGGGCCCGCACGACGGCCGAGGCGATCGCCAGGCCCAGTCCGGTGGATCCGCCCTTGCGGGACCGGGAGGTATCCCCGCGCGCGAAGCGCTCGAATACCTCGGACTGGAGCCCGGCCGGGATACCCGGCCCGTCGTCGACCACCCGCAGCACAGCGGCATCCGGCTCGGCGTGCAACGACAACGTCACCGACGTCCCGGGCGGGGTGTGGGTGCGGGCATTGGCCAACAGGTTGGCCACCACCTGATGCAGGCGGGCGTCGTCACCGGTGACATACAACGGATCCGACGGCACATCGAGGTTCCACTCGTGGTCCGGCCCGGCGATGTGGGCATCGCTGGCGACGTCGGCCGACAGCCGCGACAGGTCGACGGGCTCGCGTTCCAACGGGCGACCTGAGTCCAGGCGTGCCAGCAGCAGCAGGTCCTCGACGAGGTGGGTCATCCGTTCGGCCTCGGACTCCACCCGGCCCATGGCGTGCGCGACGTCATCGGGCACTTGGTCCCGTTTACGTTGCGCCAGTTCGGTATAACCGCGGATCGCGGCCAGCGGGGTGCGCAACTCATGGCTGGCGTCGGCGACGAACTGGCGCACCCGGCTCTCGCTGGCCTGCCGCGTCGAGAGCGCGGTCGAGATATGGTCGAGCATCCGATTCAGTGCCAACCCCAACCGGCCCACCTCGGTGTAGGGGTTCGCGTCGATCTCGGGTACCCGCACCGGCAGCTCAACCTCACCGCGATCCAGCGGCAGGTTCGCCACCTCTCCCGCGGTCGCGGCCACCCGGGTGAGCGGCGTCAGCGCGCGACGGTTGATCAGGATGCCTGCGGTGGTGGCCACCGCGAGCGCGGCCGCCGTGACCACCGCGAACGTCAGCGCGACCCGCAACAGCGTCGCATTGAGGTTGCCCAGGCTCATCCCGATCACCAGCGTCTCGCCGGTGAGCCTGCTTCGGACCGACATCACCCGGTAGTCGCCGAGACCTTTGAGGTCGCGGGTCACCGGTCGGCGTTGCCCTGCGTTCTGCGCGAGTTGGTCGACTGCACCGGGCGGTACCTGCGTGCGTACGCCGCCAGGACCGAGCAGGCCGGCGTCGCTGGCGCTGCCGTTGGTGATGACCGCCGCGATCATCCCGATCGGCTGGCCAGGAGCATCGAGGAACTGCGGGCCGGGGCCCGGGCGGGGCCACGGCGGCCGATTGTCCCGGAACGCCGGCGGCAGTGGAGGCGGTGGCGGTTCGCCGTAGATGACGGCCGACCGGTGCGCGGTCTCGCGTAGCTGATTGTCGACCTCACCGATCAAATATTGGTGCAGCGCAAGGATTGTCACCGCGCCGATGCCGAGGCAGACGACGAGCAGCAGGCAGAGCTGACCGATGAGCAGCCGCGCAGACAGCGACCTGGTGCTAGCTCGCAGGTTTGAGAACATAGCCCGCGCCGCGCAACGTGTGGATCATCGGATCGCGCCCGCTGTCGATCTTCTTGCGCAGGTATGAGATGTACAGCTCGACGATGTTGGACCGGCCACCGAAGTCATAGCTCCAAACCCGGTCCAGGATCTGGGCTTTCGACAACACCCGCTTGGGATTGCGCATCAGGAAACGCAGCAGCTCGAATTCGGTGGACGTCAGCGAGATCGGTTCGCCGCCCCGGGTCACCTCGTGGCTGTCCTCGTCGAGCACCAGATCGCCGACGACGATCTGAGCGCCGCTGTCCTCGGTGGTCACGCCGGTGCGGCGCAGCAGCGCCCGCAGCCGCAGCACGACTTCCTCGATGGAGAACGGCTTGGTGACGTAATCATCGCCGCCCGCCGTCAACCCCGCGATGCGGTCTTCGAGGGCATCCTTGGCGGTCAGCAGCAGCACCGGCAGTTGGGGGTTCTGCTCGCGCAATTTCCGCAGCACGTCCAGGCCGCTCATATCGGGCAACATGATGTCGAGCACCACCGCGTCCGGGCGCGCGCTGCGCGCCGCGGTGATCGCCGACGCGCCGTCGGCGGCGGTGGCGATGGTCCAGCCCTCGTAGCGCAGGGCCATCGACACCATCTCGGCCAGCACGGTTTCGTCGTCGACAACCAGAACGGTGATCGGGTTGCCGTCGGCTCGGCGCATGACGACACGTTCCGCCGCTGAAGAGGTCATGTTCTCCAGTATGGGAGCGGCGATGAGCGGTTCCTATGGCATTCCTATGTCCCGGCTGTGAAACCCTACGCACAGTGCGCGCTGACGCTCGGCACAGCGGACGCACAGCTCGGCTGCTCACCGTGGATTCATGACTGTCGAACAGCAACCCGTATGGGGCACCCCGGCGGAGCACTCCAAGACCTGGTCAACCCGCACAACCGTGGCAGCGGTCGGGATCGCGGCGGCGCTGGCCGCGGTCGGTGGCGTGGTGGTCTACGCCGCCACCGGCGGCAGCGGTGACGGGCATGCGGGCGGCCCGCCCGGTTGGGGTGGCGGCGGACCCGGTGGCCCCGGCGGGTCGCAGCGGTCGCTGCACGGCGAGAGCGTCGTCTCCGACGGAAAGGGCGGATTCAGCACCGAACTGACCCAGACCGGCGACGTCACCGCCGTTACCGACACCTCCGTCACGGTCCGCAGCCAAGACGGCTACAGCCACACCTACGTGCTCAACACCGACACCCGCAAGCCGCCTCAGCCGCTGCAGACCGGCACGCAGGTCTCGATACGCGCGACCGAACAGGGCGGCGCGGCTACAGCGACGATGGTGATGCCCGCCAGATAATTTTTCGGTGAACTTCTTTGAGGTCATCGAGACGGTAGGCAAAGCGATCGACGCGACGGGTGTCGCCGTGATCGCGATCGGCGCGTTGCTCTCGGCCGCGGGTGTGCTCCGGCGTCTGCGAACCGGCGACGCCTACCGGGCCTTCCGTCAACAGCTCGGCCGTTCGATCCTGTTGGGGCTCGAACTTCTGGTCGCCGCGGACATCATCCGCACCGTCGCCGTGACGCCGGATGCCCGCAGCGTGGCGGTGCTGGCCGGCATCGTGCTGATCCGCACGTTCTTGAGCTTCTCGCTGGAGCTGGAGATCACCGGCTACTGGCCGTGGCAGAAGAACCGGCAGCCGCAAGCCTCGACCGACCCCGCCGCGCCGACGCCCGGGACGGCCACGCGTCCGCAATGATGCGGGTATGGACGACAAGCGGCGGGCCCGACGCGCACGGATCATCGACGCCATCCGCAAGACTCCCCCGGAACCACTGGGCCCGCCCGACTCCCACGACCAGGTCGAGGTGGCGGCGATGCTGCGGGAGATCGGCATCGCGCTGATCGAGGTCGAACAGCCCACGCAGCTTGTGTTTTCGCGGCTGACCGAGATCGCCGCGCAGTACACCACTGCGCCGGTGCGCCTGGTCGTGCTGCCCACGGTGCTGATGATTCAGGTGGGCACGGTCGGCTATGAGGTCGACACCTCGACCACGTACTCATTGCAGCTCGACATGGCCGGCCGTATCGACGACATCGCCAGCCTGGCTGCCGTCGGCGCGATCACCCCCGCCGACGCGATTGCGGCGATCACCCGGGCGCGCAATTTGCGCCCGCGCTTCGGGCCGGTCGCGACGACGCTCGGATATGCCCTCACCACAATCGGTTTCGGTATGATCATCAACCCGACCTGGGCGTCGCTGCCCGGATATCTGTTCCTCGGCCTGATCGTCGGGGCGATCGCTCAACTCGGCCGGCCCTTCCCTTCGCTGAACCCGGTGCTGCCGACCGCGGCGGCGATGATCGTGACGATGCTGGCGACGTGGTTCGTCGCGGACACCGCCAACGACGGGTTGCTGCGGGTGATCGCCCCGGCGTTGGTCGCGATGCTGCCCGGAATGTCGTTGACCATCGGGGCGATGGAGCTGGCCAGCAACCAGCTGATCAGCGGCACCAGCCGGCTGGTCTACGGCGTCGCCCAGCTGGCGCTGTTGGTGTTCGGGGTCGCTCTGGGCGTGCACATCGCCGGCGAGGTCAAGCCGCAGGCGCCGTCGACGCAGATGGGTTCATGGTCGTTGTACGTGGCGATCATCGTGGTGGCGATCGGGCTCTATGTGTATCTCTCTGCCCCGCGCGGATCGCTGATCTGGCTGGCGGCCTCCATCGGTGTGGCGCTGGTGGGTCAGGCGATCGCCGGAAAGTTCGTCGCCGCAGCCTATTCCGGTTTCATCGGCGCTTTCCTGACGGTTCCGTTCGCGATGCTGGCCGCGCGGATCAGAACCTCACCCCCGGCAATCGTGATGATGCTGGCGGCGTTCTGGGCGTTGGTGCCCGGAGCGCTGAGCTTCGAATCGGTGAGCGTGGCCGCGACCGGCACCCGCGTCGGCACGGCCAGCCTGGGGGTCACCAGTGCGGCGATCCTGTCGATCGCGCTGGGCACCGTGATCGGCTGGAGCGTGTTCCACACCATCGACAGCCGATTGCACTGGCCGAAGGGATTGGATCAACCAACCGTACGGTAGGTTCACCCGGGTGGACGAGCTGAGCGCGGTCAGCGCATGGATGTCGGAACAGGGCCTGGGTGACGGCCCGCTCGAAAACGTCTCCGAGATCACCGGCGGCACGCAGAACGTCATGCTCCGTTTCACCAGGTCGGGCCGCGAATATGTGTTCCGCCGAGGGCCCCGCCACCTGCGGCCGGTCAGCAACAAAGTGATCCTGCGGGAGAAGCAGGTGCTGCACGCACTGGCCGGCACCGACGTCCCGCACCCGCGGCTGATCGCGGTGTGCGACGACACCTCGGTGCTGGGCGATGCGGTGTTCTATCTGATGGAACCGGTCGACGGCTTCAACGCCGGCTCGATGCTGCCGCCCCTGCACGCCGGCGACGCCGGCATCCGGCACGCGATGGGCCTGTCCATGGCGGAGGCGGCGGCCAAGCTCGGCGCCGTCGACCACGTCGCGGTCGGTCTGGCCGATTTCGGCAAGCCGGACGGATTCCTGGAACGTCAAGTGCCGCGCTGGCTTTCCGAGCTCGAGTCCTACAGCGGGTTCGACAATTACCCGGGTCCCGACATCGGTGATGTCGACGCTGTCGCCACCTGGCTGCAGAAGAACCAGCCCACCCACTGGCAACCCGGCATCATGCACGGCGACTATCACGCGGCGAACGTGATGTTCTCGCCGACCGGGCCAGAGGTGGTGGCGATCGTCGACTGGGAGATGTGCACCATCGGCGACCCCCTTCTGGACCTCGCCTGGATGCTGGCCACCTGGTATGCGCCCGGCCAAGAGTCGGTGCTGGGCAACGCCCTGATGGGCGCCGGCGATTTGGCCACCCCCGACGAGTTGATCGAGCGGTACGCGCAGAACACCACCCGCGACCTGTCCAATATCGACTGGTACACCGTGCTGGCGTGCTTCAAACTCGGCATCATCCTCGAAGGATCGAATGCCCGCGCGGTTGCGGGGTTGGCGCCCAAGGAAGTTGGCGACCACCTGCACATCGCGACGGTTCGCCTGTTCGAGCGCGCCCTGGCGCTGATGGAGGGACAACGATGATCGATTTCGAGATTCCCGATGACCTGGCGGCGTTGCGCGACGAGGTCCGCGCCTTCGTCGTCGAGAAGATCGTTCCCTACGAGCGAGATCCGCGCCTCACCCGCCACGGGCCCAACGAAGAGATGCGCACCGAGCTCGTGGGCCTCGCCCGGGATGCCGGCCTGCTGACGTTTCAGGCGCCGAACCGCTTCGGCGGCCGCGAACCCTCGCACCGCGAGCAGGCGGTGCTGTTCGAGGCCGCCGGCTGGTCCACGCTGGGGCCCGTCGCGCTGAACTGCGCGGCGCCTGACGAGGGCAACATGTATCTGCTGTCCAAGATCGCCAGCGACGAGCAGGCCGAGACGTTCCTGGTCCCGGTGATCGACGGCCGGCAGCGCTCGGTCTTCGCGATGACCGAGCCCGACGGCGCAGGCTCCGACCCGAATCAGCTTGCCACCGAAGCGGTTTTCGACGGCAGCGACTATGTGATCAACGGCCTCAAGTGGCTGATCACCGGGGCCAACAAGGCGCGAACCTGGATCATCATGGCGCGGGTGGCACCGAATTCGCACGGCGCCGACGGCCCGACCCTGTTCCTGTGCGACGGGCAGACACCGGGTATCGAGCTCGAGCGGGTCATGGACACCATGGACCGCAACTACGTCGAGGGCCACGGCGTCGTCCGATTCAACGACCTGCGACTGCCGACCTCCGCCGTCCTCGGCGAAGTCGGCCAGGCCCTTCGCTATGCCCAATTACGGCTTGCTCCAGCGCGTTTGACACACTGCATGCGGTGGCTTGGCGCCGCGTCGCGGGCACAGTCGATCGCGATCGAACATGCCCGCACCCGAACCGCATTCGGCAAGCCCCTCGGTGAGCATCAGGGTGTCAGCTTCATGCTGGCCGACAACGAGATCGCCCTGCAACAGTGCCGGCTGGCGATCTGGTGGGCCTGCTGGACGCTGGACGGCGGAGCCAAGGGCCGCCACGAGAGCTCTATGGTCAAAGCGTACGTCTCCGAGGAACTGTTCAAGGTCGCCGACCGCTGCGTTCAAATCCTCGGCGGCATGGGCATTTCCGACGAAACTCCGGTCGGCATGATCTTCTCCGACATGCGGGCCTTCCGCATCTACGACGGCCCGACCGAAGTGCACAAGTACGCGATCGCCCGCCAGGTATTGAGGAACCCGTCATGAGCATCTTGGATAGTTTCCGCCTCGACGACAAGGTCGTCATCGTCACCGGCGCCTCGTCCGGATTGGGCGTGTCGTTCGCGAAGGCCTTCGCCGAGGCGGGCGCCCACTTGGTGCTCGGCGCCCGTCGGGTCGAGCAGATGGCGGGCACCGCAGCGCTTGTCGAAGAGGCCGGACGAAAGGTGTACACCCGCAAGACCGATGTCGTCGACCCCGAGCAGTGCCAACAACTGGTGGATTCAGCGATCAGAGAGTTCGGCCGGGTGGACGTGTTGGTCAACAATGCCGGCGTGGGCACCGCGGTGCCTGCCACCCGCGAGACGCCCGAACAGTTCCGCAAGGTCGTCGACGTCAACCTCAACGGCTCGTACTGGATGGCACAGGCCTGCGGCCGAGTCATGCAGGCCGGAAGCTCAATCATCAATATTTCCAGCATCCTTGGCATCACCACGGGCGGTCTGCCGCAGGCCGCCTACAGCGCGTCGAAGGCCGGCGTGATCGGGCTGACCAGGGACCTGGCCCAACAGTGGGGACCGCGCAAGGGAATTCGCGTCAATGCCCTCGCTCCCGGCTTCTTCCAGAGCGAGATGACCGACGAATATCAGCCCGGCTACCTTGAAACCCAGCTACCACGTGTCATGGTGGGCCGAATGGGAGATCCCGCCGAATTAGCCGCTACCGCAATCTGGCTCGCGTCTGCAGCCGGCGGTTATGTGACGGGCCAGACAATTATCGTCGACGGCGGCCTGACCATCACCTAGTGATAACGATCACGCGTCGTTTGGGCCCCTCTTAGGACTCTCACATCATCGTGACACCCGGTTTTAAGACGGGTCTGGGACTCTCGTTGCATGGGCTTCGACGTGTACCTGGTGTCGGCGGTCATCGCTGCCGTCGTCGCCTGGCTGGTCAGCCCACGCTTTCAGTCCTATGACCCGCCGAGCGACATCGCCCGCGGGTTCTGGTCGGCGGTCGCCGGCGCACTGTGGCCCCTCATCGTGGTGGGTGCCATTCAGATCATCGCGGTCCGCTACATCGCCCGCCGCCTCCGCCCGGCCCCCGTCGAAGCGGTTGGCCTCGCTTCGTTGGTGGCGCTGCCGGACGCCGGCGTACGTTCCTGACCGCCGCCCGCGCTGGTAATCCGACATCGCTGAACGAAATCGGCGACTATTGACGCCTAGCGAAGAGGAGATCGCCCGTGATGATGCGCGAGAAGCTGGTTTCGGTGGGCCTGGCAGCTCTCACCGTTACCGGCATCATGCTTTCGGCCGCCGCCACGGCCTCTGCCGACGATTCGGACAGTGGCCTGTTGTGGCCCGATCCGAATGAGCCGTCCTATTGGGACGCCAACGAGAATCCCGGCAGTACCGGGCCCGCCCCGCTGCCGACCGATGATCTGTATTGGAAAGAGGGTCAGGACGCGGGGGGCACGGGCAATGCGCCCCAGCCGAGCGGACCCGAGTACACCGATGAAGGTGAGAACGCCGGGGCTGTCTAGCCCCTGGCGATTACGACGACCAGACGAGTTGCGCGTCGCTGCGGGACAGCTCTGCCCGGGCGCGGCGCTCGACCAGGAGCGGCACGAATTCGCGAATCCTGCTGTCTTCGAAGCGATGGTGGACGTTGGTGACGGTCTGCGCCACGTCATCGCGCGGTACTTCTGAGTAGGCGGCAGCAAGGCGGTCGATGACCTGTTCGATCAACATAACTTCGCTTACGTTTCCCACTCTGTTAACTCTGAGGCATCTGGTCAACCGGGTCAATTTGACGTTCGTCACGGCGCGGGATCGCTGAGGTAGTGCGCCACAACCGGCCGCAGCCAGTCGGCGAGCGTCGCGTTGTCCATGGCCACCAGCGGTGGTATGCCCAGCACATAGCGTCCGACCGCCAACCCCAGCATTTGTGAGCCCACGAGTGCGGCCCGCTCGGCGGGCCGGTCCGGCACGACCGCCGCGAGCGCCGGACTCACCTGGTCGACGAAGACGCCGAGCAGCGCATCGGCGGCGACCCGGTTGGTGGCCGCAGAGCGCAATAGCGGCAGGAATGGCCCGTGCGGTCCCCACACGTCGACGAACAACGGCAGCACCAGGTCGATGACGCGATCGGGTGCGACTCCGGCCAGGTCGGGAAACGTGATCGCAAGCCGGGACGCGGCGGCGAACAGCTCGGCCTTATTGCCGAAGTAGTGCATGACCAGCGCGGGATCCACGCCCGCGGCCGTGGCGATCGAGCGGATGGTTGTGCGCTCGAAGCCTCGCTCGCCGAACTGGGATCGCGCTTCGGCGAGGATCCGCGAACGAGTCGCCTCGCCGTCGCGCGCCTTCGTCATGCCGGCAGTCTATTCAACAACTGTTGACATCACCAAGCCCGGGGGGCCTAGCGTCGAGTTCAACAAGTGTTGAGGAGGTGTCCGACATGACCGTCACTGCCATCCAGATCGGTCTCGACCCCGAGCTGATCGACTATTCGTCGCCGGACTTCGCACAATTCCGCGGACTGTCCAAGGACCGGCTGCGCGCCGCCAACGACGAGAACGTGGCGGCGCTGCGGGCCGCCGGCTACCAGGTCGACAACTGTCTGATCGACGTCGGTGCAGCCGGTGTCGAGAAGGCCCGCCGTTGTCTGGACGCCAGGCACTACGACGCCGTGCTCATCGGCGCAGGCGTGCGGCTGGTCGCCAGCAACACGCTGCTGTTCGAATCCATCGTCAACGCGGCCCACGTGGCCCAGCCCAGCTGCCGATTCGTGTTCAACCAGGCGGCCAAGGCGACCCCCGACGACATCCGTCGTTGGTACCCCGATCCGGAAGGAGCGCTGCGATGACCGATCACGACGTCGACGTCCTCGTCGTGGGAGCCGGCCCGGCCGGCCTGACCGCCGCCGGTGACCTGGCGCGCGCCGGGCGTTCGGTGACCGTCCTGGAGCGCTGGGCCACGATCAATCCGTCGAGCCGTGCGTTCGCGGTGATGGCCCGCACGCTCGAACTCCTCGACGCGCGCGGCCTGGCCGAGGACCTGCTGACGAAGGGGCAGCACGCGCCGCAGATCAGGATCTTCGGTGGCGCGCGACTTGATCTGACCCACCTGGATTCGGCCTACCGTTTCGTGTTGATCACCCCGCAGACCAATGTCGATGCCGCGCTGGCCGATTACGCCGACGCGCAGGGAGCCGATATCCGCCGCGGTATCGAGGTGGTCGACCTGGTGCAGGACGCGACCGGGGTGACGGTGACTGCGCAGCCGCATGATGGCACCGGTCCGGCGATGACGTGGCGGGCGAAATACGTGATCGGCGCCGACGGCGCGCACCGCACGGTGCGCCGCCTGGTCGGGGCGCAGTTCCCCGGCAAGACAGTGCTGTCCTCGGTGGTACTGGCGGATGTGAAGCTGGCGCACGGGCCCGACGACGGGCTGAAACTCGGCAACACCCGGCAGGTCTTCGGGTTCCTGGCGCCGTACGGTCGCGGCGACGCCGAGGGTGCGTGGTATCGCGCGATGGTGTGGGACCGCGGTCATCAAGTGCCCGACACCGAACCGGTGGAGTCGGAGGAGGTGGTCGACGTGATGGACCGAGCCTTCAACGCCGACATGGGTGTGCTCGAGATCAGCTGGAAGTCCCGATTCCATTGCGATGAAAGGCAAGTCGCGCAGTATCGGCACGGCCGAGTGTTCCTGGCCGGTGACGCCGCACATGTGCACTCCCCCGTCGGCGGCCAAGGCATGAACACCGGCATTCAGGATGCGGCCAACCTGGCGTGGAAACTGGCAGCGGTGCTCGGCGGCGCCGACGACAGCCTGCTGGACACCTATCAGGACGAGCGTCATCCGATCGGCCGACGGGTGGTGTGGCAGTCCGGTGTGATGACGCGCGCGTTGACGCTGTATCCCCGGGTCGCGCGGTTGATGCGGAATCTGCTGGCGCCCAGGCTGCTTGGCCTTCCGGTGGTGCGCGATGCGATGGCAGGCAGCTTCGCGGGGACGGGTCTTCGCTACGGCCGGCGCGGGCCGGTGGGCACCCGGGCGACGCCGATCCCGCTGGCCGAGGGCCGGCTGACCGAATTGCAGCGCACGCCGCGGTTCGCGTTGATCCGCGAACGCGGGGCCGCGCCTGTCGAGGTATCCGGCGCGCTGCAGGCCGAACGCACGGACGACGGCCCCGCGGTGTTGGTGCGGCCCGACGGCTACATCGCGTGGACGGGCGCATCAGCCGATGGCGGCTGGCGTGAGGTTCTGAAGACGTGGTTTCCGGCTGCAGCCGGATGCCCATCACGATGCGCTGATGCGTTGTCGCACAACGGAAGATGAACTCCCAGCTTTCACCCGCTGATCACCGTTGCACCAGGGCGGTGAAGCTCGCTCGCAAGAGACTGCCGTCGACATAGTGCCCGGCAGGCCAGGGACCAAATGCTCTGTAACCGGTGTCATCTCAGTCTTAACATCTGAACCAGCGGTTCATCTTGATGAGGCGTACGGCAGAAGCATGGTCAACTCGTCAGCCTTCTTCTCAACGGCCGGGCATCCCAGCCGTAGCTCTCGCTCGGCTGCTCATGCACCCCCACATCTTCGGCCTCCACTCGATCTCGCATTGAGGGGACGAGCGATGGACTGAACTCATCGAGCTGAGAGGAGCGAAAAATGAAGAAAATCGTCATAGCCGTGGTCGCGGCCGTACTTTCGGCCGCTGGAATCGCATTAGCCGCTCCCTCAGGGGCCGATTGCGGCGGAGGCGGTAACGGTGGCTGGACGCCCTGGGGCGGCGGCAGCTATTGCGACGGCGATCCTTACCCGGACGGCAGTTACGACCACTGCGTCAGCGTCACGGTTCTCGGCTTCGGCGGCACCAACTGCCAGCGGATATACCCGCCAGCGCCGCCGCCATGACGGTCGTGAGATGTTCCGGTGAATGAATCCGGCCTGCGCTACGGGAGTCAACGTGCTGATGTCCGGTGTCGCCGCCTGGCTCGAAAGTGCGCCCGAAGGGATTCGAACCCCTAACCTTCTGATCCGTAGTCAGATGCTCTATCCGTTGAGCTACGGGCGCCGTTCTGTCTTCAGTTGTCGTGGCTGACGAATCAGCCGCGGCGGAGGCGAGAGGATTTGAACCTCCGGTCCCCTGTAAGGGGGACAACTCATTAGCAGTGAGTCCCATTCGGCCGCTCTGGCACGCCTCCTGAACTACCTGAGCGTACCGGAGCCTGACTGATGCCCCGAACCGCCGATGGATGAGAGTACACAGCCCACTTAGACTTGGACAAATGACCGCCCGCCTGCGCCCCGAACTGGCCGATCTACCGGCCTACACCCCGGGCAAAACGGTGTTGGGCGCGATCAAGCTGGCCAGCAACGAGACCGTGCACGGACCGCTGCCCGGTGTGCGTGCGGCCATCGCCGCCTCGGCCGAGACCATCAACCGCTATCCCGACAACGGCTACGTGGAGCTCAAAGAGCACCTGGCCAAGCATCTGAACTTCGCGCCGGAGAACATCGCCGTCGGCTGCGGCTCGGTGAGCCTGTGCCAGCAGCTCATCCAGATCACGTCGTCGGTCGGCGACGAAGTGGTCTTCGGCTGGCGCAGCTTCGAGATCTATCCCCTGCAGGTGCGCGTGGCCGGCGCCACCCCGATCCAGGTGCCGCTGCGGGACTACACCTACGACCTCGACGCGATGCTGGCCGCGATCACCGACCGGACCCGCCTCGTCTTCGTCTGCAATCCGAACAACCCGACCTCCACCGTCGTCGACCCCGACGAGCTGGCCCGCTTCGTCGCCGCTGTGCCGTCGGACGTCCTTATCGCCATCGATGAGGCCTACGTCGAGTACATCCGCGACGGCATGCTGCCCGACAGTCTCGGGCTCGTTCGCAGTTATCCTAATGTCGTTGTGTTGCGCACTTTTTCGAAGGCGTATGGGCTGGCCGGACTGCGCGTCGGCTACGCCGTCGGCGATCCCGACGTGATCACCGCGCTGGGCAAGGTCTACGTGCCCTTCAGCGCGACCACCGTCTCCCAGGCCGCCGCGATCGCGTCGCTGAACGCCGCCGACGAACTGCTGGCCCGCACCGACGCGGTGGTCGCCGAGCGGCGCAGGGTCTGCGCCGCACTCACCGGATTCGGCTATACCTTCCCCCCGACGCAGGCCAACTTCGTCTGGCTGCCGCTGTCGCCGGAGGAGACTCCCGATTTCGTCGAGCAGGCCG
The DNA here is from genome assembly GCF_019456675.1 of Mycolicibacterium pallens. Classification (NCBI taxonomy): domain Bacteria; kingdom Bacillati; phylum Actinomycetota; class Actinomycetes; order Mycobacteriales; family Mycobacteriaceae; genus Mycobacterium; species Mycolicibacterium pallens. Next base: position 5,708,314 of record NZ_CP080333.1, read on the forward strand.
CCGACTCACGCATCTTGGTCCGCCCATACGGCACCGACGGCGTCCGCGTGACCATCGGCGCCCCCGAGGAGAACGACGCGTTCCTGACGTTCGCGAAGGCGTGGATCGCTAGCCGCTGACGTGCTGTCGCCCGGTGAAGGCCACCAGCCGGTCCAGCTTCGAGGCGTGCGCGGCCACGTCCACCGGGTCGTCGAAACCCGCTCTGACCCGGCCCTCCGGGGTGATGATGCGCTGCGCCAGGCCCGTCACGTAGTCGGTCAACGAATCCGGTGCATTGATCGGGCGGTCGATCGCCGACGCGTAATCCCAAGCATGAACCAGGAATTCGAGCGACAGAATGCCGGCCATGTAGCGTGCGGGCGCCTCGTTCTCGCCGAACGGAACGGTGCCGTCGAGCCCGCGGCGCCGCCACGCGTCCACCGCGGGCCGCGCAGCGGCGATGATCTGGCGTTCGACGGATTCGTCGGGATTGCGCTCGGGAACCTGTGCGCCGGCGGCACCACCCAGCAGCGTGATCGAATTCAGCAGGTGGTCGGTGAGCCCTGCGACGTCGAACTCACGGCACGGCGTCTGCTTTTTCAAATCATCGGAAGCAATACCGTGGACAACCTGTTGTAGAACCTGGAGCGATGCTTCGGCGCTGTCCAGTTCATCAACCGGCGGAGCTTCCGGTCCTGCGGTGAGTTCGTCGGCCATGCCCCAACAGTACGTCTGGCCGCCGACAGAATAGTGTTCGGTAGAGTGCCACGAGAAGGGACGCGCAGCATGGGCAAGATCTATGACAACGTCACCGAGCTGGTCGGTCGGACCCCGCTGGTCCGCCTCAACCGGTTGACCGAGGGCCTCGACGCCGAGGTCGCGGTCAAACTCGAGTTCTACAACCCGGCCAACAGCGTCAAGGATCGGATCGGTGTCGCGATCATCGACGCGGCCGAGGCGTCCGGCGAACTGAAGCCCGGCGGCACCATCGTCGAGGCCACCAGCGGCAACACCGGCATCGCCCTGGCGATGGTCGGCGCGGCTCGTGGCTACAAGGTGATCCTGACGATGCCGGAGACGATGTCCACCGAACGTCGCGTGATGCTGCGCGCCTACGGCGCCGAGATCGTGCTGACCCCCGGCTCCGAGGGGATGGCCGGCGCGGTGGAGAAGTCGCGCCAGATCATCGCCGAGACCGACAACGCCGTCTCGGCGAACCAGTTCGGCAACCCGGCCAATCCGGCGATCCATGAGAAGACCACCGCCGAAGAGGTCTGGGAGGACACCGACGGCAAGATCGACATCTTCGTCGCAGGCATCGGCACCGGCGGCACCGTCACCGGCGTGGGACACGTCCTCAAGAAGCGCAAGCCCGGCGTCCAGATCGTCGGGGTCGAGCCCAAGGATTCTCCGCTGCTCACGGAGGGCAAGGCCGGCCCGCACAAGATTCAGGGCATGGGAGCCAACTTCGTTCCCGAGGTACTCGACCGCGACGCCTACGACGAGATCGTCGACGTCGAGCTCGACGACGCCATCCGGGTGGCGCGAGATCTGGGAACCGCCGAAGGCATCCTGGGCGGCATCTCGTCCGGCGCGATCGTGTGGGCCGCACTGGAGATCGCCAAGCGTCCAGAGAACGCCGGCAAGCTGATCGTGGCGGTGGTGTGTGACTACGGCGAGCGCTACATCTCCACACCGCTTTTCGAGCACATCAGGGACTGACTCCATGGGCCTGTTGTCGACACTGCGTGAAGACCTGAGCAACGCGCGCAGCCATGACCCGGCTGCGCGGGGTGACGTCGAGAACGCCTTGGTCTACTCGGGCCTGCATGCGATCTGGTCGCATCGGCTGGCGCACCGCCTGTGGGCCAAGCCGGCGCTTCGTGGCGCGGCACGTGTGCTGTCGCAGTTCACCCGGTTCGCCACTGGGATCGAAATCCATCCCGGCGCCACCATCGGCCGCCGATTCTTCATTGACCACGGAATGGGCGTGGTGATCGGCGAGACCGCGGAGATCGGTGACGACGTGATGCTCTATCACGGCGTCACACTCGGCGGACGCTCGCTGGAACACGGCAAGCGCCACCCGACGCTCGGGAACCGGGTGGTCGTCGGTGCTGGAGCAAAGATATTGGGCCCGTTGGTGATTGGCGACGACAGCGCTATCGGCGCGAACGCCGTGGTCACTCACGACGTGCCGGCGGATTCGATTGCCACCGGCATCCCCGCCGTCGTGCGTGGGCGTACCGAGAAGCAACGTGAGCAACTGGTGGATCCGACGACCTACGTCGACCCCGCCATGTACATCTAAGCGGCATCGAATCCCGCTGATCCGAAGTGTCTGATCCTGCCCCGCACGGGATTAGCGTCTGCAGGCGCGAATCCAGCGAAAGGGCATCATGTCGAACCAAGTCGAACCGGGCGTCGCCCCGGCTGCTGTAGATACCGCTGATGGCCGCGCGCACCGCAAGCTTCGCGGGTCACTCGGCGTGTGGGGCATCGTCTTCGTTGTCGTGGCCGCCGCCTCCCCGCTGGGCGTCATGGGCGGGCCGGTTCCGCTCGGAATCGCCAACGGCAACGGGATCGGCTTCCCCGCAATCTTCGTCGTCAGCACACTGATCATCCTGCTGTTCGCAGTCGGATTCACGGCTCTGACGCCGTACGTCCCCGATGCGGGTGCGTTCTACTCCTACATCGGCAAGGGCCTCGGCCGGGTGACTGGCTTCGGCTTCGCGTTTGTCGCGCTGATCTCGTACCTGACGCTGGAGATCGCCGTCTACGGTCTGATCGGACAGGGCGCCCAGGCGTTGTTCACCTCCTATGGACTTCCCACTATCCATTGGGGGATATGGGCTTTCGTCGCATTCGCGATCGTGACGGCATTGGGCCACTTCAACATCGACCTGTCTCGCAACGTTCTCGGCGTGCTGCTGATCGGCGAAGTGGCGATCGTGCTGGCACTCGACGCCGCTGTGGTATTCAGTGGTGGCCACGAAGGGCTGTCCACCGGAATCGTGACGCCGTCCGAAATCCTCTCGGGCGCACCGGGTATCGCGCTGCTGTTCGCGATCCTGAGCTTCATCGGATTCGAGGCCACCGCGGTGTTCCGCGACGAGGCGCGCGAGCCGCTGCGCACCATCCCGAAGGCCACCTACCTGGCCGTGATCCTGATCGGGGTGTTCTACACCGTCTCGACGTGGGCGCTCATCAGCGCAGTGGGTGACACCAAAGCAGTCGAACAGGCCCAGGCCGATCCGTCCGCCTTGCTACCCAACGCAACTGAGCAATACCTCGGCGCAGCCGGTCTGCACATCGTCCAGGTCCTGTTCGTCACCAGCCTGTTCGCCTGCATCCTGTCGTTCCACAACATCGTCGCGCGCTACGTGTTCACGCTGTCCAACCGCCGGGTGTTCCCGAACCGGCTCGGGCAGGCGCACGCCGCCCACGGCTCGCCGCACATCGCCTCCGGGGTCGACGCGATCGTCGTCGCCGTGGCGATCGTCGTCGCGGTCCTCTTCCAGCTCGACCCGGTGACGCAGTTCTACACCTGGCTGGCCGGCATCTCCACGGTCGGCATCACGATCCTGCTGATCGCCACCACCGTCGCGGTGCTCGCCTTCTTCATTCGTCGCAAGCGAGCCGGTCAGCTGGAGGTCTCGACCTGGCGCGCGTTCGTCGCACCGGGCCTGGGCCTACTGGGCCTGGTGATCTCCTTCGCGCTGATTCTGCAGAATCTGCCGGGGCTGGTCGGTGACTCCACGCCGATCGCGATCGGCGTCGTCGCGCTCCTGGTCGCGTTCTTCGCCCTCGGCGCGGGAATCGCCGCGCGTCGGCCGCACGTGACCCTGGAGTAACGCAGGCGGCGTCGGGCGTCGTAGCCTTCTGGGCATGAGCCAGCAGTATGAGTCCCTCAGTGTCGAGGTCAAGGATCACGTTGCCCAGGTCACGCTGATCGGCCCGGGCAAAGGCAACGCCATGGGTCCCGCCTTCTGGGCGGAGATGCCGGTGGCGTTCGCCGAGCTCGACGCGGATCCCGACGTCCGGGCCATCGTGCTGACCGGATCCGGCCGCAACTTCAGCTACGGTCTGGACCTGGTCGCCATGGGCGACACCATCGGCGGTGCGATGTCCGGCGAGGTCTCGGCCCGGCCGCGGGTGGAGTTCCACGGCAAGCTCAAGCGCATGCAACAGTCGATCACCGCGGTGGCCGACTGCCGCACCCCGACGATCGCCGCCGTCCACGGCTGGTGCATCGGTGGCGGCGTGGACCTCATCAGCGCGGTCGACATTCGCTACGCCAGTGCCGACGCGAAGTTCTCGGTGCGTGAGGTCAAGCTGTCGATCGTGGCCGACGTGGGCAGCCTGGCCCGGTTGCCCTACATCCTGTCCGACGGACATCTGCGCGAACTCGCGTTGACGGGCAAGGACATTGACGCCGCACGCGCCGAGAAGATCGGTTTGGTCAACGACGTCTATCCGGACCCCGAGGCCACGCTGGCCGCCGCACACGAGACGGCAGCGGAGATCGCCGCGAACTCGCCGCTGGTGGTGCACGGCATCAAGGACGTCCTCGACGAGCAGCGCACCGCCGATGTGGCGGCAAGCCTTCGATACGTCGCAGCGTGGAACTCGGCGTTCCTGCCGTCCAAGGACCTCAACGAGGGCATCTCGGCAATGTTCGCCAAGCGCAAGCCGGAGTTCACCGGCGAATAGCCGCTACTTGCCGGCTTTGATGGCCGGGACCGCCTTGGTGGTTGCCAGCGCGGTCGGCTCGTCAGTCGGCTGCGTCGTGGTGGTCGCGCCCATGTTCATCGCAGCGACGGCCGGTGACGAGTAGGCGGGGAACTTCGTTTCGGAACCGGAATCCGCGGTGAGATTACCGGTCACTGAGGCCGGAGCCGGGTGGGTGAGCCCGAAGAGGCCGAGAACGGCGATCGCGCCGCCACCGACAACGGTACCCAGCAACCTCTTATCCAGAGCCAAGCTTTTCCGAAGCTTTTGATGGGAGGACATGTTGAACAGCACCTTTCGGGAAATTTTCGGACGACGCCGCCCTGCCGGGCCAGTCGACACCAATGGCCCGGCAACCTTGCGGACGCCTACATCCTTTGTATGCCCGTCCACCGCTCGAATGCACGTGTCCCAAGCTGATCCACAGAAGTCCTGATCCCGCCGCACAGCTGACGATCAGACGGCTGCGGCCCACCAGATAATGAATTGCGGTGGCGCCGAATACATATCGCGGAGTCAGTGATCCACCGTGCGCCCAGGGCGACAGATCGCCGATTTCATCGCCCTAGGCGCACATTCGGCGCCATAGGCTCACGTTCGGTACAGCGGTGGCGGAGGGATTTGAACCCCCGGACGGTGTTAGCCGTCTCTCGCTTTCAAGGCGAGTGCATTAGGCCGCTCTGCCACGCCACCGCCGACAAGAGTAGCGGTTAGACGCGGCCGACCTTCGCCGAGTTGCCGCCGTTCTTCAACGCGGCACTGATCCGGCGGCAGTTCTCCCCCATCGCGGCCATTTGGGGACGGGACAGCGGGGTCAGGAAGTTGTCCCGAACACCCTTGGCGTAGGTCAGCATCGCGTCTTCGACGACCTCACGCCCAAGGTCGGTGATGCTCGCCAAGACACCGCGGCCGTCGTCGGGGCTGGCCTCCCGACGCACCAGGCCCGCGGTCTCCAACCGACGGATCTGACGCGTCACCCGACTCGGCAGCGACATGAGCTGATCGGCCAGATCTCCCATACGGGCCGCGCCGGTTTCTGAGTTGTCCAATATTTCCAACAGACGAACGTCGACCAAGCTCAATTTGTGCTTGTCGACGAGCCCCCGATTCAATGTTCCGTACAGCCGCAGTGCGGCGTCGAGGAAGTTCTGCCAAGACCTCTGCTCGGCTATATCCAACCCCGGCATCTCACTAGCGGTCCGCCCCGCAATCATCCCTCCCATTGCGCAATCGTAAGCGACACAGCGCCGTACGAGGCCGAAATGACTCGGGAGTAACCTAACCGCATGTTGGCCATCGTCGCTGAATCGCCCGACCGCCTGACCTGGAGCGAAGTGCCTGACGTCGCGCCCGGACATGGCGAAGTCCTGATCAAAGTCAGCACCGCGGGCATCAACCGTGCCGACCTCCTGCAAGCAGCCGGGAACTATCCGCCGCCCCCGGGAGCTAGCAACATCCTGGGCCTCGAAGTTTCCGGTGTGATTGCGAACGTGGGCGAAGGCGTCGCGGGATGGACTGTCGGACAAGACGTTTGCGCCTTATTGGCCGGAGGCGGTTACGCCGAATACGTCGCGGTGCCCGCGGGGCAAGTCATGCCTGTTCCGCTCGGCGTCTCGCTGGCCGACGCCGCCGCACTGCCGGAGGTCGCCTGCACGGTGTGGTCGAACATCGTCATGACCGCACACCTGGCCGACGGTGAGCTGTTGCTGATCCACGGCGGCGCCAGCGGAATCGGCACCCACGCCATCCAGGTGGCCACCGCGCTGGGCAATCGGGTGGCGGTGACCGCGGGCTCACGATCGAAGCTCGACCTGTGCGGCGAATTGGGCGCCGACGTCCTAATCTCTTACCGCGATGAGGATTTCGTCGCGCGCGTCAATAAGGAGACCGACGGCCGCGGCGCGGCCGTCATCCTCGACATCATGGGCGCGGCGTACCTCGATCGGAATCTCGACGCACTCGCGCCCGACGGACGGATGACGATCATCGGCATGCAGGGCGGGATCAAAGCCGAATTCAACATCGCCAAGGCGGTTGCCAAGCGGCTGCACGTGATCGGAACCTCGTTGCGCGGTCGGCCCGTCGACGGACCCAACGGAAAGAAGGCCATCGTCGACGCGGTGGTGGCTTCGGTCTGGCCGATGATCGCCGACGGCCGCGTCCGTCCCATCATCGGCGCGCGGTTCCCGATTTCCGATGCCGCCGAAGCACATCGCGCGCTGGCCGCCGGGGAGACGTTCGGGAAGGTGTTGCTGACTGTCAGCGAGTGAGGCCGGGATGAATCAGCCCAACGAAGCCAGCGCTCGCACCAGCTGATCCACTTCGCCCATCGTCGAGTAATGCGCCAACCCGACGGTGACGGCACCGCCGATGTCGTTGACGCCGATCAGGTCGAGCACCCGCGAGTTGGCATTGCACACGGCCAGGATTCCGTTGTCGGCCAGCCGCTGCACCACCCGCTCGGCCGGCACCCCGGTCACCGCGAAGCTCACCACGGGAATGTGCGACTCCGGCCGCCCGATCACCATCACCAAGGGCAGCGATCGCAGCGAGGCCATCAGGTACTCGAACAAGCCGCTGAGGTAGGAACCCGCGGATTGCATTGAGACAGCGAGCCTTTCGCGTCGGCTTCCGCGCGCCGACTCATCCAGGCCGGCCAGGTACTCGATACTGGCGACCACACCGGCCAGCAGACCGTACTGATGCCCGCCCAGTTCGAGCCGTTCCGGGCCGCTGGCATAGGGGTTCATCGACACCGATCCGAAGCTGTCGATGAGCGAGGGATTGCGGAACACGAGCGCACCGATCGGAGGGCCGCCCCACGCCGGTGCGTTGAGTGCGACGACGTCGGCTTCGGTCTCGTCGAGGTCCATCAGCTGATACGGCGCGGCCGCCGAGTGGTCGACGACGACGAGCCCGCTGACGTCGTGCACCAGTTTGGTCACGGCACTCACGTCGGTGATCGTGCCCAGCGTCGAGGACGCCGACGCCATGGCCACCAATCGGGTGGGCGGCGTGATCAGACTCTCCCACTGCCACGACGGCAGCTCGCCGGTCTCGATGTCGACCTCGGCCCACTTGACCTTGGCTCCGTACCGGTTGGCCGCCCGGAGCCACGGGGCGATGTTCGCTTCATCGTCGAGCCGGCTGACCACGACCTCGTAACCGATTCCGGCCCGGGAGGACGAGGCGTCGGCCAGTGAGGTCAGCAGGATCGAGCGATCGGCGCCGAGCACCACCCCGCTCGGATCACCGTTGACCAAGTCGGCGACCGCCTGGCGGGCGGCGTCGAGCACCGCCACACTGCGCCGGGCCGAGGGATGCGGACTGGCCGTGTTCGGCACCGAGCCGCGGAACGCCGTGGAGACCGTGGTGGCGACCGACTCGGGGATCAACATCCCCGCCTGGGCGTCGAAACGCATCCACCCGTCGCCCAATGCTGGGTGCAGACCACGCACCCGGGCGACGTCGTATGCCATGAGCCCACCTTAGAGCGTCAGTGATTGCGCTATTAAGACAGCGAGGGCGCCTGCGGTCTTCGCCGATGGGCGATAAGGGCAGGTTCACCTGGGCAGCCATACTAGTCCAGTGAGCTTCGGGTTCGGAGTCCTGATCGCGGTCTTGTTGCTGATCCTGCCGGGTGCGGTGGTGGCGCTGGCGGGGCGGCTGCGCTGGTACGTAGCGCTCGGCGTGGGGCCGGTGTTGACGTACGGCGTTGTCGGCCTGGCCATCATCCCGTTTGGTGCGATCGGCGTCCGATGGAATGTCTGGACGGCGCTGCTGGCGCTGGCCATCGTCACAGCTGTCGTGTTTGGTTTGCGGATTCTGCTCACTCGCTACCGTGCCGCCGACCCCACCGTTGACGAGGTTTCGCTGTGGCCGGCATTGGTGGTGACGGCCGGGGTGATCTTCGGCGCACTGCTGATCGGCTTCGCTGCCTGGCGGGGCATGCCGTACTGGCAATCCATCCCCAGCAACTGGGACTCCGTCTGGCACGCCAACACCATCCGCTGGATCCTCGACACCGGCCAGGCGTCCTCGACGCACATGGGTGAGCTGCGCAACGTCGAAACCCACGCGTCGCTCTACTACCCCTCGGTGTTCCACGCGCTCGGCGCCGTGCTGGCCCAACTGACCGGCGCCGCACCGACCACCGCGTACACGCTCAGCTCGCTGGCGGCGGCGGTGTGGCTGTTCCCACTCAGCGCGGGACTGCTGGCCTGGCAGCTGCTGCGGCAGCGCTGGTCGCAGTGGCACACGGCCGGGGCCGCCGCGACCGCGGCCGCGCTCTCGGCGTCGTTCACCGCGGTGCCCTACGTCGAATTCGACACCGCCTCGATGCCGAACATGGCGGCTTACGGCCTCGCCATACCGGCGATCGTTCTGATCACCTCGTCGCTGCGGAACCGGGACCGCATCCCGCTGGCAGTGATCGCTCTGATCGGGGTGTTCTCGGTCCACATCACCGGTGGCGTCGTGGTGGTCACGTTCGTGATCGCGTGGTGGCTGCTGGACGCGCTGTTGCGACCGGTGCTCGGCCGCGTGCGCGACTTCGTCACCCTGGTGATCATCGCCGTGCCGACGTTGGCGGTGCTGTTGCCGCAATTCCTCGGCGTCCTCCAGCAAGCCGAGGTCATCGCGGGCCACGCCTTCGTCACCCATCAGGGCCGCAAACGAACGCTGTTCAACGCGATCGTCCAACACACCCGGCACCTGAACGACTATCCGATCCAGAACGTGATCATTGCGCTGGCCGGGGCTGGGTTCGTCCTGCTGCTGACCAAGCGGATCTGGTGGCCGGCCGCGGTGTGGCTGGTGCTGATCGTGTCGATCGTGCATTCCGGAGCGCCGTTCGGCGGCCCGGTCGGAGCGATCGTGGGCAAGTACAGCGACCTGTTCTACAGCGACCCGCGTCGGCTGTCGGCGGTGGTGACGCTGCTGCTGACGCCGATGGCCGGCTATGCGCTGTACTCGCTGGCGTTGGTGGTGGTGGCCGGCGCTCGCCGACTGACCAGGCGATGGGCCGCGACGCGGGAACCCGACCGCCGCTTCTGGATCGGCGCGACCGCGGTGCTGCTGGTCGCCGTCTGCTTCGGGCTGGCCTGGCACTACTTCCCGCGGCACCGCTACCTGATGGGCGAGAAGTACGACCGGGTGATCATCGACGATAAGGACCTCGAGGCGATGGCGTACCTGGCCACCCTGCCCGGGGCGCGGGACACCCTGATCGGCAACGCCAACGTCGACGGCACCGCCTGGATGTACGCGGTCGCAGGTCTGCACCCGCTGTGGACGCACTACGACTACCCGGTGCAGCAGGGCCCCGGCTACAACCGGTTCGTGTTCTGGGCATACGCCGACGACGCCGACCACGACCCCCGGATCGCCGAGGCGGTGAAGGCGCTGAACATCCGCTATGTGCTGACCAGCGCACCGGTGGTTCGCGGGTTCGTCATGCCCGACGGACTAGTGTCACTAGACAAGTCCAAGTCGTGGGCGAAGATCTACGACAACGGCGAGGCCCGCATCTACGAATGGCGCGGATCTGCGCCGAAGGACACCCAATAACCATGGGACACGAGGGAATGCTCAACGCATGACAGCCAACACAGACGACGACAACATCGAGATCATCACCGGCGGCGACGAGGGCGGCGACGACGAGGGGCGCTCCGTGACCGACCTGGTGGAGCAGCCGGCCAAGGTGATGCGGATCGGCACCATGATCAAGCAGCTGCTCGAGGAGGTGCGGGCCGCACCGCTGGACGACGCCAGCCGCACCCGGCTGCGCGAGATCCACGCGACGTCCATCCGCGAGCTCGAGGACGGCCTCGCCCCCGAGCTGCGCGATGAACTCGAGCGCCTCGCGCTTCCGTTCACCGAGGACAGCATTCCGTCCGACGCCGAGCTGCGAATCGCGCAGGCTCAGCTGGTCGGCTGGCTGGAGGGTCTGTTCCACGGAATCCAGACCGCGTTGTTCGCCCAGCAGATGGCGGCCCGCGCGCAGCTGGAGCACATGCGCCAGGGTGCGCTGCCCCCGGGCATAGCGCAGCCCGGCCCGCCCGGAGTCCCCGGTCACGGCACCGGGCAGTACCTGTAGCCACCACGGTGTCCTCCGCCGATCCGTACATCGAAACCCGCGACGCCTGGGTTGAGTTTCCGATCTTCGACGCGAAGACGCGGTCGCTGAAGAAGACGTTCCTGGGCGCCGCCGGTGGCGCGATCGGGCGCAACACCGAGAACGTCGTCGTCATCGAGGCGCTGCGGGACATCACGTTGTCGCTGAAGATGGGCGATCGGGTGGGCCTGGTCGGCCACAACGGCGCGGGCAAGTCCACCCTGCTGCGGCTGCTGTCGGGGATCTACGAACCGACCCGCGGGTCGGCTACCGTCCGCGGACGGGTCGCGCCGGTGTTCGACCTCGGCGTCGGGATGGATCCGGAGATCTCCGGATTCGAGAACATCATCATCCGCGGGCTGTTCCTCGGGCAGACCCGCAAGCAGATGATGGCGAAGGTCGACGAGATCGCCGAGTTCACCGAACTCGGTGAATACCTGTCGATGCCGTTGCGGACCTACTCGACCGGTATGCGCGTGCGGCTGGCCATGGGCGTGGTCACCAGCATCGACCCGGAGATCCTGCTGCTCGACGAGGGCATCGGCGCGGTCGACGCGGACTTCCTCAAGAAGGCACAGTCACGGCTGCAGCGTCTGGTCGAACGCTCCGGAATCCTGGTCTTCGCCAGCCATTCCAACGAATTCCTGGCGCGGTTGTGCAAGACCGCGATGTGGATCGACCACGGCACCGTCAAGATGTCCGGCGGCATCGAAGACGTCGTGCGGGCGTACGAGGGTGAAGACGCGGCCCGGCATGTGCGAGAAGTGTTGGACGAGCACAAGTCCGATTGGTCCGACGGGCTCGCCACCCCGTGACCGACAACGTGTGCGCCGTCGTCGTCACGCATCGCCGCCTCGACGAACTCGCCAAATCATTGGGTGTGCTGACCACCCAGACCCGGATGGTCGACCACCTGATCGTCGTCGACAACGACAACGATGAACGGGTCCGTGATCTGGTCGCCGGACAGCCCGTGCCGTCGACGTATCTGGGATCGCACCGAAACCTCGGTGGCGCAGGCGGTTTCGCGTTGGGCATGCTGCATGCATTGACACTCGGCCCCGACTGGGTATGGCTGGCCGACGACGACGGGCGGCCCAAGGACGCCACCGTTCTGGCCACCCTGCTGGACTGCGCCGCGCGACATCAGCTCGCCGAGGTGTCACCGATGGTCTGCGACCTCGACAACCCCGACCGGCTGGCCTTCCCGCTGCGCCGCGGCCTGGTGTGGCGGCGGCACGTCTCCGAACTCGGCGACGACGATCTGCTGCCGGGGATCGCGTCGCTGTTCAACGGAGCGCTGTTCCGCGCTTCGGCATTGGAAACCGTTGGTGTACCGGACATTCGGCTCTTTATCCGCGGCGACGAGGTGGACATGCACCGCAGGCTGGTGCTCTCGGGTCTGCCGTTTGGAACCTGCCTGAAGGCGACGTATCTGCATCCCCAGGGCAGTGACGAGTTCAAACCCATCCTCGGCGGACGCATGCACACGCAATATCCGGACGACCCGACCAAGCGATTCTTCACCTATCGCAACCGCGGCTACCTTCAGGCGCAGCGCGGGCTGCGCAAGCTGGTGTTCCAGGAGTGGGTGCGATTCGGATGGTTCTTCTTGGTACAGCGCCGCGATCCGAAAGGCTTCGCCGAGTGGATTCGTTTGCGGCGCTTGGGTCGGCGGGAAAGGTTCTTCCGGGGCGAGCGAAGCGACGGGAAAGGAACAAGATGACATTCGTAGACGCCGCCGCGCAGTCGAAGACCTTCACCCGGGCGTGGGGAGATCTGCTCGACGGGTATCGCAAGCGCGAGCTGTGGCTGCACCTGGGGTGGCAGGACATCAAGCAGAAGTACCGCCGCTCGGTGCTCGGCCCGTTCTGGATCACGATCGCGACCGGAACCACGGCCGTCGCGATGGGCGGGCTGTACTCGCAGCTGTTCCACCTCCAGCTCTCCGAGCACCTGCCGTATGTGACGCTCGGGCTGATCATCTGGAACATGATCAACGCCGCCATCCTCGAGGGCGCGGACGTGTTCATCGCCAATGAGGGCTTGATCAAACAACTTCCGACGCCGCTGAGCGTCCACGTCTATCGGCTCGTGTGGCGACAGATGATTCTGTTCGGGCACAACATCGTCATCTACGTGGTGATCGCGATGATCTTCCCGAAACCATGGTCGTGGGCGGACCTGTCGGCGATTCCGGCGCTGCTGCTGATCATGCTGAACTGCGTGTGGGTGTCGTTCTGTTTCGGCATCCTGGCCACCCGCTACCGCGATATCGGGCCGCTGCTGTTCTCGATCGTGCAGCTCCTGTTCTTCATGACGCCGATCATCTGGAACGACAACACGCTGCAGCAGCAGGGTGCCGGCAAGTGGGCCAAGATCATCGAACTCAACCCGCTGCTGCACTACCTCGACATCCTGCGCGCTCCCCTGCTGGGTGCCGACCAACACCTGCGGCACTGGGCTGTCGTCATCGGACTGACGATCCTCGGCTGGCTGGTCGCCGCGTTCGCGCTGCGGCAGTACCGGGCACGGGTTCCCTACTGGGTGTAGTTGATTCGCCGAGCGTGCGTGCGGATACGTGTCTAGCCCAGTTTTCGTATCTGGACGCACACTCGAGGGTCAGCCGGGGTAGGACCCGTGGTCGGGCTCCGGTCCGAAGACGAATCGCCTGCCCGACAGCTCGTGTGGAGTGATGCGCACGAAGCGCAGCTTCTCGGTCGCGACCCAGGGAAGTAGTTGGGCGCGTTCAGCTTCGTGGATCTCGTCAGACGAACTCAGCACGCGTGCGGTCCCGCGGATGATGACGCTCCAGCCGCCAACGACATTGTGATCGTCGACCTCGAACAGCACCTTGTCGTTCATCACTGTGCTGAACAGCTTGGTGCCCTCGGCCGTTCGGAACAACACCGTGTGGTTTTGAGTCACGAAGTTGACCGGGAAAATCTCCAATTGATCGCCGACGTGCGTCACCAGCCGGCCCAGCGCGGCGCTCTTCAGTAGATCCCAACTCTCGTGGTCGCTGAGAACCGCGATCGGATCCTGTTGGACTGTCATGGACAGATTTTCCCGCCGCAAACATGCGTGGTCATAGGGCCGAACGGCCCTCCCCTAAGGTCAGCCGTCACTACGTGTGTCGATGATCCGGTCCGCGATATCGGCGAGTTTGGTGTTTCTCTCCTGTGACAGCCGCCGCATCAGTTCGAACGCAGCGGTTTCGTCGACCTTGAAGCGCTCCATGATGATGCCTTTGGCCTGACCGATGCGATCGCGGCTGACGACCGCCGAGTGCATCTGTTCGGCATGCCGACTGGCCAGCAATGCCGCGGCCGCGTGGGCCGCGAGCACCGAGCCGGTCATCACGCTCTCCTCGTCCCATGCCCTGGGTTCAAACCCGAAGAGGTTCAGCGCGCCGGCAGTCTGGTCGCTGGTGTACAGCCGGTACGACAGGCCGCTGAGCACGCCGATCTTCATTGCTCCGGCAGCGTAGGCAGGCCACCTCGCGTCGGTGCGAAAATCGTCGACCTGCACGATCAGCTCGCCGGTGGCCGCTGCCAAGCACGGGCCCTCATCAAGAATGCGCTGCAGTTCGTCGAGGTCGTGCGGCAGTTCGCTGGTACCGGCGAGGGACTCGAACCGGCCACCTCGGCTGACGAGCAATATTCCGGCGGTGTCGATACCGGGAATCAGCTCGACCGCGGCACTTGTGACCTCCGACAGCACGTCCTGGACCGATTTCGGGCCGGCCGCAGCCCGTGCCAGCTCTGCCATGCGCCCGGCCAAATCGCGGTTTGCGGATGGGGACATGCGGCGTGATTTCCCATCCACAGGTATCTCAACCCGGCCTGGGAGCTTCGCCCGCGATGAGCGGGGTACCTCAGCCCCATGCCATCCGTGCAGTTCAATGACCTGGCCAAACTCTTCGCCGAGCACTTCCGACGCGTCCAGAACTGCGTCGATCCGCGATATGTGCGACCGGACTGGGTCGCCCGCAACCTGGAACTGGAACGCCACCTCCTGCCCGTTCCACCCGTCGATTTCCTGCGCCACCCGGCGATCCGCTACCAGATGTTCGTCGACGAGCGAGTCGTGGCACACGAGCTCCCGTTCATCCGCCGACGCCTACCCGACGATCACCTGCTCGCCGAAGACCCGATCGGCGACCCGCCCACCACGACGCTGCCGGACAGCGGCGTCAGGACCTCGTCGAACACCGTGCATCAGCTGTTTCACCTGCTGCGTTATGAAGAGACGACCGGACGGCAGCTGGGCGACATCGGAACCGTCGTCGAATGGGGCGGCGGCTTCGGCAGCCTGATGCGACTTCTTGTTCGGCGCCACGGCGGCCAGCCGACGTGTGTGATCTTCGATACGCCGATCTTCTCGGCGGTCCAGTGGCTGTATCTGTCGGCCGTCCTTGGCGAGGGCGGCGTCGTTCTCCATTCCAGCGCGCCGGTGGAACCTGTTGCGGGCCGGATCAACCTGGTCCCGATCGGGTTGGCGATGGATACGACCGTGGCGGCCGATCTGTTCATCTCGAATTGGGCGCTCAACGAGAGCACTTCGGCAGCCCAGCACGACGTGATCGCCCGGGATTGGTTCGGCGCGCACTCACTGCTGCTGGCGATGCACGCCGGTGATCCCCTTACCGAGAGAGCATTGGGCCGCGGCGCGCGAGCGGTTCCGCTCGGCGACTTCATGCCGGGCCAGCAGTATCTGGTCGCGTAACCGGATCAGCGGGTCAGCGTCGCGAGCTCGGCGCGCAGGTTGCCCTGAGCCAGCGCTTCCCATTCACGGCGGGCGTAGTCGGTGCGGAACACACCCGGGCCGCCGAGCAGCGTCACCAGCACCTGCACCCGTCCCCGGCGGAACGCCTCGGTGGGGACGTGGTCGTATTCGGCGCGGATCGCCGCGGTATTGCGCTCGTAGCGATCCCTCGGCACGGCCAGGGAAGCCAGGTCGGCATCGGAGAGAACCTCGCCGTTGTGGTCGCCCGGCGCGGGATCGTGCGTGATCGTCAGCCGGATGAGGCGGGCCACCTCGTCGACCAGTTGGGGCCGCACGCCGAGACGGGAGAGGTCCTGCTCAGCGCGCTGGGCGCTGCGTTCCTCATCGTCGGGCAACCCGGCGTAGACCGCATCGTGATACCAGGCAGCCAGCCGCACGGCGTCCGCGTCGTCGGCGAACTCGGCGAGCTCTTCGACGTGGCGCAGGATGTCGCGCAGGTGCTCGACGGAGTGATAGCGGCGGTGCGGTTCGGACCAGGACGCCACCAACGCGCGGCCCACGTCGGCCACGGCTTGGTCATCGGTATGCCGGGACAGCAGTGTCGCCCAGGCCTCAACCAGATCCTGCACACCACCATGGTGCACTCGGGCGACGCCGGGAGTGAAACGAGATCACCAGTAAGCTTCCGGCGTGGCCGAATTAGCCCCGTCGACACCGCTGAGTCTCAAGACCCAAGTGGTGCGATTCATCGTCACCGGCGGGTTGTCGGCGATCGTCGATTTCGGGCTATACGTGCTGTTCCTCAAGCTCGGCGTGCAGGTGAACGTGGCCAAGACGCTGAGTTTCATCGCAGGCACCACCACGGCGTACCTGATCAACCGCCGATGGACGTTCCAGACGCCGCCGAGCACCGCCCGCTTCGTCGCCGTCGTCGTGCTCTACGCGCTCACCTATGCGGTCCAGGTCGGCATCAACTACCTCTTCTACCTGAAGTTCGCCGGCCATTCGTGGCAGGTTCCGGTGGCCTTCGTGATCGCCCAGGGCACCGCCACCGTCATCAACTTCGTGGTCCAGCGAGCAGTGATATTCCGGTTGAAGTAATCGCGCCGGGTAACCTTTGGCACTGATATGGCTACCGCACTTCCCCTCACGCCGCGTTCCCTGACCGGATTCGGCCGGACCGCACCGAGCGTGGCACAGGTGCTCTCCACACCCGATGTGGAGGTGATCGCCGACGCCGTCCGGCAGGTCGCCGACGCAGATTCGGCCAGTCCGTCGTACCTCCGCCGCGGCATCGTGGCCCGCGGCCTCGGCCGCTCCTACGGCGACCACGCCTGCAATGGCGGAGGCATCGTCGTCGACATGACGCGGCTGAACCGCATCCACTCGCTGTCCGCCGAAACGGCGGTGGCCGACGTGGACGCCGGCGTGAGCCTGGATCAGCTGATGAAGGCGGCACTGCCGTTCGGGCTGTGGGTTCCCGTGCTGCCGGGCACCCGGCAGGTGACCGTCGGTGGCGCGATCGGCTCGGACATCCACGGCAAGAATCACCACAGCGCAGGCAGTTTCGGTAACCACGTGCTGTCGCTGGATCTGCTGATGGCCGACGGTGAAGTGCACACACTGACTCCGGACGACCCCGACACCGAGCTGTTCTGGGCGACTGTGGGCGGAAATGGCTTGACAGGCATCGTGATTCGGGCACGTATCGCGATGACCCGGACTGAGACCGCCTATTTCATCGCCGACGGGATCGCCACCGCCGACCTGGACGAGACGGTCGCCGTCCACCAGGACGGCAGTGAAGACAACTACACCTATTCCAGCGCCTGGTTCGACCTGATCAACCCGCCGCCGAAGCTCGGGCGCGCGGCGGTCAGCCGGGGCAGCCTGGCACGGCTGGACCAGCTGCCACCGAAACTGGCGAAAAACCCGCTGCAGTTCTCGGCGCCGAAACTGCCTGCGGTGCCGAACCTTTTCCCGGTCAGCGTGATGAACAAGTTCTCACTGAGCCTGGTCGGCGAGGCGTTCTACCGGGTCAGCGGCAACTACCAGAACAAGATCGTCAATCTGACGCAGTTCTACCACATGCTCGACATCACCACCGGATGGCAATATGCCTACGGCCCACACGGTTTCGCGCAGCACCAGTTCCTCGTGCCGCCCAACGCGCTGGATGAGTTCAAGGACATCATTCGGTGGATCCAGACTCAGGGCCACTACTCGGCGCTGAACGTGTTCAAGCTGTTCGGACCGGGAAACCCGGCGCCACTGAGCTTCCCGATGGCCGGTTGGAACGTCGCCATGGACTTCCCTAACAACGTCGGGGTCAACGCGTTTCTCAACGAGCTCGACGACCGGGTCATGAAATTCGGTGGCCGGGTCTACACCGCCAAGGACTCTCGGGTGAGCGCCGAGAAGTTCCATCGGATGTACCCGCGAGTCGACGAGTGGATTGCGACGCGGCGCAAGGCGGATCCCAACGGCGTCTTCGCCTCCGATATGGCCCGTCGACTCGAACTGCTGTAGAAAGGCATCCCTCGCACCATGATCGACGCCACTGGCAATCCACAGACCATCCTGCTGCTGGGCGGAACCTCCGAGATCGGCCTGGCCATCGTCGAGCGCTACCTGCGCAACGCCAAGGCCCGGGTCATCCTGGCTGATCTGCCGAACGCACCCAAGCGGGACGCCGCGATCGCCCAACTCCAGGCTGCCGGCGCGAAATCGGTGGAGTACCTGGACTTCGACGCCCTGGACACCAAGAGCCACCCCGATGTCATCGAAAAGGCTTGGGCAGGAGGCGATGTCGATGTGGCAATCGTCGCCTTCGGTATCCTCGGCGACGCCGAGGAGCTCTGGCAGAACCAAGCCAAAGCCGTCCTGAGCGCACAGATCAACTACACCGCCGCCGTCTCGGTGGGTGTGCTGATCGGCGAGAAGATGCGGGCCCAGGGCTTCGGCCAAATCATCGCCATGTCGTCGGTGGCCGGTGAACGGGTGCGGCGCAACAACTTCGTCTACGGCTCCACCAAGGCCGGCCTGGACGGGTTCTACCTCGGCCTCGGAGAGGCATTGCAGGAGTATGGCGTTCACGTGCTCGTCATCCGGCCCGGGCAGGTGCGCACCACCACCACGCTGGAGCACTGGAAGGCCACCGGCGCCAAGGAGGCTCCGTTCACGGTGAACGCCGAAGATGTCGCCGAACTGGCCGTGACATCGGCAGCCAAGGGCAAGAGCCTCGTGTGGGCGCCCGGTCAGGTCCGTGTGCTGATGTCGGTGATCCGGCACATCCCGCGGCCCATCTTCCGCAAGCTGCCGATCTAGCGGGCCGCCCGGTGACCAAGGGCGCACTGGCCACCGCGGGCCAGATGGTTGCGGCAGTCGTTGCAGCCGTTCTGGTTTCGACCATCGCGCTGATCGCGATCTCGCGGGTCCAATGGCCGGCCTTCCCCTCGTCGAACCAGCTCCACGCACTGACCACCGTTGGTCAGGTCGGGTGTCTGGTGCTCCTGCTGGGCACCGGATTCGTCTGGCGCCGGGGGCGTCAGTGGATTGCGCGTATCGCCGCGGCGGTGTTCCTGTCGGCGTTCACGGTGGTCACCCTCGGGATGCCACTCGGTGCGACACGGCTCTATCTGTTCGGCATTTCCGTCGATCAGCAGTTCCGCACCGAGTACCTGACCCGGCTGGCCCAGAGCCCGGCACTGCACGACATGACCTACATCGGTCTGCCACCGTTCTATCCGGCGGGCTGGTTCTGGCTCGGCGGCCGCATCGCCGCGCTGACCGGGACACCGGCGTGGGAGATGTTGAAACCGTGGGCGATCGTCTCGATCGCGATCGCCGTCGTATTGGCAATGGTGTTGTGGTCGGCCCTGATTCGCTTCGAATACGCACTGATCGTCACCGTCGCCACCACAGCGGTGACGCTGGCCTACAGCTCGCCCGAGCCCTACGCCGCGATCATCACCGTCCTGATCCCACCGGTCCTGGTGCTGGCCTGGTCGGGACTGCGCGGCAAGACAAGGCAGGGTGGCTGGGCCGCCGTTATCGGCGTCGGGCTGTTCCTCGGTGTCTCCGCCACCTTCTACACCCTGCTCGTCGGCTACACCGCCTTCACGGTGGTGGTGATGGCTGTCGTCGCCGCGATCGCGCGGCGCAGCGTCGAACCGCTGCTGCGACTCGTGCTCGCCGGCGTCATCGCGCTGGCCATCGCGGCGATCACCTGGCTGCCGTTCGTACTGCAAGCTGCCCGGCACCCGATGAGCGACACCGGCAGCGCCCAGCACTACCTGCCCGCCGACGGCGCGGTGCTGACCTTCCCGATGCTGCAGTTCTCACTACTCGGCGCGCTCTGCATGCTGGGCACGCTCTGGCTGGTGTGGCGGGCCCGCACCTCCACGCGCGCGGCCGCGCTCGGCATCGGGGTGCTGACCGTCTACGCGTGGTCGATGCTGTCGATGCTGACCACCTTGGTGGGCACCACGCTGCTGTCGTTCCGATTGCAGCCCACGCTCACCGTTCTGCTGTCCGCGGCCGGCGTGTTCGGATTCATCGACGTCACACTCGCGGCCGCCGCACGTACCAACCGCACGGTCATCGGAGTCGGCGCGGCCATCGGGCTGATCGGCGCCATCGGTTTCAGCCAGGACATCCCGGATGTACTACGCCCCGACCTGACCGTGGCCTACACCGACACCGACGGCTACGGCCAGCGCGGCGACCGCCGACCACCCGGAGCCGAGAAGTACTACGCCGAAGTCGACGCCGCCATCCAGAAGATCACCGGCCGCCCGCACCAGGACACCGTCGTGCTGACCGCCGACTACAGCTTCCTGTCCTACTACCCCTACTACGGGTTCCAGGGGCTGACGTCGCACTACGCCAACCCCCTCGCCGAGTTCGACAAGCGGGCCGCGGCCATCGAATCGTGGGCTGATCTGAAGACCGCCGACCAGCTGGTCCACGCGCTCGACAGCCTGCCGTGGCAGCCGCCGACGGTGTTCCTCATGCGCCGCGGCGCCAATGACACCTACACCCTGCGTCTGGCCCAGGACGTCTACCCCAACCAGCCCAATGTGCGCCGCTACAACGTCGACTTCGACGTCAACCTGTTCAGCGGATCGCACTTCACCGTCAAGACGATCGGACCGTTCGTACTGGCGATCCGGAATCCATAGCGATGGCCGCCCCAGCCCGCCAATTAACATCTAGCTCCGTGGAACAGACGCGGGCGAATTACCGGAACGCCCGTCTTGTCGCCGTCATCGCAGGCCTGCTGGGCGCCGCGCTGGCGATACTGACCCCGCTGCTGCCCGTGAAGCAAACCACCGCGGAGCTGAACTGGCCGCAGAACGGTGTGCTCAACAGCGTCACCGCGCCACTGATCAGCTACGTGGCTACCGACTTGACCATCGACGTGCCATGCCGTGCCGCCGCCGGGCTCAACAGTCCCGACAAGACCGTGCTGCTGTCCACGGTCCCCAAGCAGGCACCCAAGGCCGTCGATCGCGGACTGCTCATCCAACGCGCCAACGACGACCTCGTCGTCGTGGTCCGCAACACGCCCGTCGTCGTCGCCCCGATGCGTCAGGTACTGAGCCCGGCATGCCAGAAGCTGACGTTCACCGCCCACGCCGACCGCGTGACCGCCGAATTCGTCGGCCTCACCCAGGGCGCCGACAGCAACGCCCCCGGTAAACCGCTCACGGGCGAACGCAGCGGCTATGACTTCCGGCCCCAGATCGTCGGCGTCTTCACCGACCTGTCCGGACCTGCACCCGACGGACTGAGTCTGCGGGCCACGATCGACACCCGCTACAGCAGCGCACCGACCGTGCTGAAGATGGCGGCGATGGTGCTCGGCGTCGTGCTGACGCTCGTGGCTCTGATCGCGCTGCACGGCATGGATCGGGCCGACGGCGTGCGGCAGCGACGCTTCCTGCCTGCCCGCTGGTGGTCGGTCAGCCCGCTGGACGGGCTGGTGCTCGCCGTCCTGGTGTGGTGGCACTTCGTCGGCGCCAACACCTCCGACGACGGCTACATCCTGACCATGGCCCGGGTCTCCGAGCACGCCGGCTACATGGCCAACTACTACCGCTGGTTCGGCACCCCGGAGTCGCCGTTCGGTTGGTATTACGACCTGCTTGCGCTCTGGGCGCACGTCTCGACATCGAGCGACTGGATGCGGCTGCCGACCCTGGGCATGGCCCTGGTGTGCTGGTGGCTGATCAGCCGCGAAGTGATCCCGCGACTCGGCCATGCGGTCAAGACCAGCCGGGCTGCCGTGTGGACCGCGGCAGGCATGTTCCTGGCGTTCTGGCTGCCGCTGAACAACGGTCTGCGCCCGGAGCCGATCATCGCACTGGGCATCCTGCTGACGTGGTGCTCGGTCGAGCGCGGGGTGGCCACCAGCCGGCTGCTGCCGGTGGCGTTCGCCTGCATCATCGGCGCGCTGACGCTGTTCTCCGGCCCGACCGGTATCGCGTCGATCGGCGCGCTGCTGGTGGCGATCGGCCCCCTGCGCACGATCCTGCACCGGCGGTCCCGGCAGTTCGGCCTGCTGCCCCTGCTCGCCCCGATACTCGCCGCGGCGACGGTGACGATCATCCTGATCTTCCGCGACCAGACCCTGGTCGGCGAACTCGACGCCAACATGCTCAAGTCCGCCGTCGGCCCCAGCCTGAGCTGGTTCGACGAACACATCCGCTACGAGCGGCTGTTCATGGCCAGCCCCGACGGCTCGGTCTCGCGACGCTTCGCGGTGCTGGCTCTGCTGGTCGCGCTGGCGGTGTCGGTGGCGATGATCCTGCGTCGCGGGCACATCCCCGGAACCGCGGCCGGCCCCAGCCGTCGCATCATCGGGATCACGATCATCTCGTTCCTGGCGATGATGTTCACGCCGACGAAGTGGACGCACCACTTCGGGGTGTTCGCCGGGCTTGCCGGTTCGCTCGGTGCGCTGGCCGCCGTCGCGGTCACCGCCCACGTGCTGCGTTCCCGGCGAAACCGCGCGATCTTCGCCGCCGTCGTGCTGTTCGTCACCGCGCTGTCGTTCGCCAGCGTCAACGGCTGGTGGTACGTCTCCAACTTCGGTGTGCCGTGGTCGAACCAGTTCCCGGAATGGCACTTCGGCTTCACCACGATGCTGCTCGGTCTGACCATCCTGGCCCTGCTGCTGGCCGCGTGGTTCCACTTCTCCGGCCGCGACAACGGTGACTCCGGGCGTAGCCGGTGGTGGTCGCATTTCGTGGGCTCGCCGCTGGCCACGATGGCCTGGTTGCTGGTCGTCTTCGAGGTGCTGTCGCTGACGCTGGGCATGACCGAACAATGGCCGGCGTGGTCGGTCGGACGCTCGAATCTTCAAGCGGTGACCGGTAAGACGTGCGGCCTGGCCGACGACGTCCTGGTCGAGGAGGACCCGAACGCGGGGACACTGACCCCGATCGTCGGCGTGTCGGTGGGCGACGCGTTGGCCGCGACGACGGCCGAGGGCTTCACCCCCAACGGGATTCCCGCCGACGTCTCCGCCGACCCGGTGATGGAGCCACCCGGCGGCGGCAGCTTCGTCGACAGCGACGGTCTGGTCACCAGCAGCGAAGCCGGGACCGAGGGCGGCACCACCCTGGGCGCCGGCGTCAACGGGTCCCGTGCCCGGTTGCCCTACGGTCTCGACCCGACCCGCACCCCGGTGATGGGCAGCTGGCGACCCGGCGTGCAGCAACCCGCGGTGCTGCGTTCGGCGTGGTACCAGTTGCCCGCCGACTGGGCCGCCTCCCCCTTGCTCGTCGTCGCGGCCGCCGGCCGCTTCGACCAGGACGAGGTCCAGGTCCAATGGGCGACCGACCAGCAGGCCGCCGAGGGCAAATCGGGCGGCACGGTGCTGTTCGGCGACGTCGGCGCCGCACCCGCGTGGCGCAACCTGCGCGCGCCACTGGCCGCGATCCCGCGTGAAGCCACCCACATCCGCCTCGTCGCCACCGACGACGACCTGTCGCCCCAGCACTGGATCGCGCTGACCCCGCCGCGCATCCCGAAGCTACGCACCCTGCAGGACGTGGTCGGATCGAAAGATCCGGTGCTGCTGGATTGGCTTGTCGGACTTGCCTTCCCGTGCCAGCGACCGTTTGCGCACCAATACGGCGTCATCGAACCGCCGAAGTGGCGGATCCTGCCGGACCGGTTCGGCGCGGAAGCCAACTCCCCGGTGATGGACAACATCGGCGGCGGACCGCTCGGCATCAGTGAGCTGCTCTACCGCGCGGTCACCGTACCGAGCTACCTGCGTAACGACTGGTTCCGCGACTGGGGTGCGCTGCAGCGGCTCAACCCCTTCTATCCCGACGCGCAGCCCGCCCGTCTCGATCTCGGCACCGCCACCCGAAGCGGACTGTGGAGCCCGGCTCCGCTGCGACCTACCTAACATTCGCCTCTCGATTCGCCGAAGCGCCCGCAGGCCTTCCCAAGCGGCATAACTTCGTCGCCTACCATCGACCCTCGTGCCAAGCGACAGAGCCGACTCCACCCGGATCGCCCGGCTCGTCGCCGTCGTAGCCGGCATCCTGGGTGTGCTGCTGTGCGGTGTCGTGCCGTTGCTGCCGGTCACCCAGACCACCGCCACGATCCAGTGGCCGCAGGCCCCCGGCCCGGACGGCATGGTCAGCGACATCACTGCACCGCTGGTCTCCGGTGCGCCGCAGTCGCTCGAGGTGTCGATCCCCTGCCAGGTCATCGCGACGTTGCCGGCCGAGGGCGGACTGGTCTTCTCGACGATCCCGCCCGCGGGTATCGACGCCAGCCGCAACGGGCTGTTCGTCCGGGCCAATGCCGCCACCGTCGTCGTCGCGTTCCGTGACACCGTCGCCGCCGTGGCGCCCCGCCCGGCGATCGCGGCGGGCGGCTGTAGCGATCTGCGCATCTGGGCCGGACCCGGCGGGGTCGGCGCCGACTTCGTCGGCATCCCGGGCGCCACCGGCACGCTGGCCCCGGAGAAGAAGCCGGCAGTCGACGGCATCTTCACCGACCTCAAGGTCGCGTCGCAGCCCGGCTTGAGTGCGCGCATCGACATCGACACCCGGTTCATCACCGGCCCCGGCACGCTGAAGATCGCGGTGATGGTGCTCGGCATCGTCTGCGTGGTGGCGTCCGTGATCGCGCTGGCGGTACTGGACAGACGTTCTGGACGTCGCGTCCCGGGAGCCTGGCGGCGGTTCCTCCGCGTCGGATTCGCCACCTGGCTGGCCGATATCGGTGTCATCGGCGGCCTGCTGCTGTGGCATGTCGTCGGCGCCATCTCCTCCGACGACGGCTACAACCTCACGATCGCGCGGGTGTCCGGCGCGGCCGGCTACACCGCCAACTACTTCCGTTTCTTCGGCGCCACCGAGGCGCCCTTCGACTGGTACCAGTCGGTGCTCGCCCACCTCGCCGCAATCAGCACCGCCGGCGTGTGGATGCGGCTACCCGCGACGATCGCCGGCATCGGCACCTGGCTCATCCTGAGCCGCTGCGTCCTGCCCCGGCTGGGACGCCGGCTGTCGCTCAACCGGGTCACGGTGTGGACCGCCGGCGCGGTGTTCCTGGCCGCGTGGCTGCCGTTCA
Organism: Mycolicibacterium pallens; assembly: GCF_019456675.1. NCBI lineage: Bacteria > Bacillati > Actinomycetota > Actinomycetes > Mycobacteriales > Mycobacteriaceae > Mycobacterium > Mycolicibacterium pallens. The sequence goes on from NZ_CP080333.1 coordinate 5,733,473, forward strand.
ACAACGGGCTGCGACCCGAACCGCTGATCGCGTTCGGCGCGCTGGCCGCCTGGATTCTGGTGGAGAACGCCATCGCCACCCGGCGCCTCGTTCCAGCGGCCTTCGCGGTCATCGTCGCGGTGTTCAGCGTGACGCTCGCTCCGCAGGGCTTGATCGCGGTCGCGCCGCTGCTGGTCGGCTCGCGCGCGGTCGCGCGGGTGATCAAGGCCCGCCGCGGCACCGACGGTCTGCTGGCACCGCTGGCGGCGCTGGCCGCGTCGGCGTCGGTCATCTTCGTCGTCGTCTTCCGCGATCAGACGCTGGCCGCCGTCGCCGAATCCGCTCGCATAAAGTACGTCGTCGGGCCGACGATCGCCTGGTACCAGGATTTCCTGCGCTACTACTTCCTGACCGTCGAGGACAACGTCGAAAGCTCGCTGACCCGCCGCTTCGCCGTACTGGTGATGATGCTGTGCCTGTTCGGCATGCTGGCGGTCCTGCTGCGCCGCGGGCACGTCCCCGGGGTCGCCAACGGTCCGGTCTGGCGGCTGCTCGGCAGCACCGCGATCGGCCTGCTGCTGCTGACGTTCACCCCGACCAAGTGGGCTGTGCAGTTCGGTGCGTTCGCCGGACTGGCGGGGGCGCTCGGCGCGGTCACCGCGTTCGCGTTCGCGCGGGTCGGCCTGCACAACCGACGCAACCTCGCCCTTTACGTCACCGCCCTGCTGTTCGTACTGGCGTGGGCGACCTCGGGCACCAACGGCTGGTTCTACGTCGGCAGCTACGGGGTGCCGTGGTTCGACCGCCAGCCGGTGATCGCCCACCAGCCCGTCACGACGATGTTCCTCGGGCTGGCGATCCTCTCCGGCCTGCTCGCCGGCTGGCTGCACTTCCGGATGGACTACGCCGGGCACACGGAGGTCAAGAACACCGGCCGTAACCGCGCGTTGGCGTCCACCCCGCTGCTGGTGGTGGCGATCATCATGGTGCTGCTCGAAATCGGTTCGATGACCAAGGCCTTCGCGCAGCGTTATCCCGCCTACACCACCGCGGCGGCCAACCTGTCGGCGTTGAAGTCGGGCCTGTCCGACACCAGCTGCGCGATGGCCGATGACGTTCTGGTCGAGGCGGACCCCAATGCCGGGATGCTGCAACCGGTTCCGGGCCAGAAGTGGGGTCAGTACGGCCCCCTTGGCGGCGACAACCCGGTCGGCTTCACCCCCAACGGCATCAGCGACACCCTCGAGCCCGCCGAGCCGTTCGTGGCCAACCCCGGCACCGTCAACTCCGACGGTTCGCCCAACAAGCCCAACGCCGGTATCGCCTTCGCGGCAGGCACCGGCGGCGGGTACGGACCGGTCGGGGTCAACGGCTCGCGCGTGTTCCTTCCCTTCGGGCTGGACCCCAAGACCACTCCGGTGATGGGCAGCTACAACGAGAACACCGTTGCCGCCAAAGCGACTTCGGCGTGGTACCAGCTGCCCCCGCGCACCCCGGACCGTCCGCTCGTCACCGTCGCGGCGGCGGGTGCCATCTGGTTCTACGACGAAGAAGGCCAGTTCAACTACGGGCAGTCACTCAAGTTGCAGTGGGGCGTTCAACGCCAGGACGGCAGCTTCCAGGCGCTGAACTCGGTGCAGCCCATCGACGTGATCGCCCAAAAGGCTTGGCGCAACCTGCGTTTCCCACTGTCGTGGGCACCGCCGGAGGCCAACGTCGCGCGGATCGTCGCCGACGATCCGAACCTGAGCACCGACCAGTGGTTCGGTTTCACCCCGCCGCGGGTGCCGGTGCTGCAGACGGCCCAGCAGTTCCTGGGCTCGCAGACGCCGGTCATGATGGACATCGCCACCGCCGCGAATTTCCCATGCCAGCGCCCGTTCTCCGAACATCTGGGTGTCGCCGAAGTGCCGGAGTACCGAATCCTGCCCAACCTCAAGCAGGTGGTGGTGTCGAGCAATATGTGGCAATCCGCCCGCGCCGGTGGCCCGTTCCTGTTCATCCAGGGGCTGCTGACCACCGCGACTGTCCCGACGTATCTGCGCGACGACTGGTATCGCGACTGGGGTGCCATCGAGCGCTACATCCGGCTGGTGCCGTCGTCGCAGGCGCCCAACGCCGTCATCGACCAGGGCAGCAAGACCGTATTCGGGTGGAGCCGTAGCGGACCGATCAGGGCACTGCCATGACACAGACCCTCGCCGCCAACGCGCGCGACGCCGCCGGCGACGTGCGGATCACCCGTTGGGTAGCCACGATCGCCGGACTGGTCGGCTTCGTGCTCTCGGTGCTGACACCGCTGCTGCCGGTGGAGCAGACCACCGCAACACTGAACTGGCCGCAGGCCGGCCAGCTGAACAACGTCACCGCACCGCTGATCTCCCAGGCGCCGGTGTCGCTGACGGCGACCGTGCCGTGTGACGTGATCCGGTCCATGCCGCCGGCAGGCGGACTGGTGCTGGGGCTGGCCCCGCAGAAAGGCAAAGAGGCAGCGCTCAATTCGCTGTTCGTCAATGTCAACGCCCAGCGTGTCGACATTACCGACCGCAACGTGGTGGTCGCCAGCGTGCCGCGCGCCAGGGCGACATCCGCGGAATGCCAGCGCATCGAGATCACCTCCACCACCGACGGCACATTCGCCACCTTCGTCGGGCTGAACGATCCGACCACCGGCAAAGACCTGCGCAGCGGATTCGCCGACCCCAACCTGCGACCCGCCATCGTCGGGGTCTTCACCGACCTGGTCGGGCCGGCACCGCCGGGGTTGAGTGTGTCGGCGACGATCGACACCCGGTTCTCCACCACCCCAACGGTTCTCAAACTGGCCGCGATGCTGCTGGCGATGGCCGCCACCGTGATCGCGCTGCTGGCCCTGTGGCGGCTGGACCGCCTCGACGGGCGCCATATGCACAAGTGGATTCCGCAGCGCTGGCGCACCTTCACCGCGGTCGACGTGACCGTGGTGGCCGGCTTCCTGATCTGGCATGTGATCGGCGCCAACTCCTCCGACGACGGCTACATCCTGCAGATGGCCCGCGTGGCCGATCACGCCGGCTACATGTCGAACTACTTCCGCTGGTTCGGCAGCCCCGAAGACCCGTTCGGCTGGTTCTACAACGTGCTGGCGCTGATGACCCACGTCAGCGACGCCAGCATCTGGATGCGGTTGCCGGACTTGATCTGTGCGCTGGTCTGCTGGCTGTTGCTGTCCCGCGAGGTGCTCCCCCGACTCGGCCCCGCGGTGATCGCGAGCAGGCCCGCCCTGTGGGCCGCGGGGCTGGTGTTGATGGCGGCCTGGATGCCGTTCAACAACGGCCTGCGTCCCGAAGGCCAGATCGCCACCGGCGCGCTGATCACCTACGTGCTCATCGAACGTGCGGTCATCTCCGGGCGGCTGACCCCGGCCGCACTGGCCATCGTCAGCGCCGCGTTCACCCTCGGTATCCAGCCCACCGGCCTGATCGCGGTGGCCGCCCTGATCGCCGGTGGCCGTCCGATCCTGCGCATCCTGGTGCGCCGCCGCGCAATCGTCGGCACCTGGCCGCTGGTGCTGCCACTGCTCGCCGCGGGCACCATCATCCTGACGGTGGTCTTCGCCGACCAGACATTGGCAACGGTGTTGGAGGCGACCAGGATTCGCACCGACATCGGGCCGAGCCAGGCCTGGTACACCGAGAACCTGCGCTACTACTACCTGATCCTGCCGACCGTGGACGGCTCGCTGTCGCGGCGGTTCGGCTTCCTGATGACGGCGCTGTCGCTGTTCGTGTCGATGTTCATCATGTTGCGCCGCAAGCGCGTTCCCGGGGTGGCCCGCGGACCGGTGTGGCGGCTGATGGGCGTCATCTTCGCGACGATGTTCTTCCTCATGTTCACCCCCACCAAGTGGGTGCACCACTTCGGCTTGTTCGCCGCGGTGGGTGCGGCCATGGCGGCGCTGGCCACCGTGCTGGCCTCACCGGCGGCGCTGCGCTGGTCTCGCAACCGGATGACCGTCGTCACCGCCGTGTTCTTCCTGCTCGCGCTCTGCTTCGCCACCACCAACGGCTGGTGGTATGTGTCGAGCTACGGTGCGCCGTTCAACAACGCGATGCCGAAAATCGGCGGGATCACGATTAGCACAATCTTTTTCGCGTTGTTCGCCATCTCGGCGCTCTACACGATCTGGCTGCACTTCAACACCCGCGACCACGGCGAAGGCCGCATCGCGCGAGCGGTGACCACCGCACCGATTCCGGTGGCCGCCGGCTTCATGGTGCTGGTGTTCATCGCCTCGATGGCCGCCGGTGTGGTGCGCCAGTACCCGACCTACTCCAACGCCTGGACCAACCTGCGGTCGTTCTCCGGCGGCTGCGGGCTGGCCGACGACGTTCTGGTGGAGCCGGACGCCAATGCCGGATTCCTCACCCCGCTGCCCGGTGACTACGGTCCGCTCGGGCCACTCGGCGGCACCAACCCGGTTGGCTTCACTCCCAGCGGCGTGCCGGAACACATTGTCGCCGAAGCGATTCGGATGACGAACCCGCAACCGGGCACAGACTACGACTGGGATCAGCCGACCAAGCTGGACAAGCCGGGCATCAACGGCTCGACCGTGCCGCTGCCGTACGGCCTCGACCCGGCGCGGGTCCCGATGGCCGGCAGCTACTTCGTCGGACCGCAACAGGACGCCACCCTGAACTCGGCGTGGTATCAGTTGCCACCCAACGACGACGGTCACCCGCTGGTGGTCGTCACCGCCGCAGGCACCATCGCCGGCATCAGTGTGCTCAACGGCTTCACCGACGGCCAGACCGTGGAACTCGAATACGGCAAGCCCGGGCCCGACGGCGCGCCGGTACCGGCCGGGCGGGTCAGCCCCTACGATCTGGGCCCCGCCCCGTCGTGGCGCAACCTGCGCTTCGCCCGCTCGCAGATCCCCGGCGATGCCACCGCCGTGCGGATCGTGGCGCAGGACCGCTCGTTGTCCCAGGGCGACTGGCTGGCGGTCACTCCGCCGCGGGTGCCCGAACTGCGGTCGGTGCAGGAGTTCGTCGGCTCCACGCAACCGGTGTTGATGGACTGGGCCGTCGGCCTCGCGTTCCCGTGCCAGCAGCCGATGCTGCACGCCAACGGGGTCACCGAGGTGCCGAAGTTCCGGATCACCCCGGACTACACCGCCAAGAAGCAGGACACCGACACCTGGGAGGACGGCCGAAACGGCGGCCTGCTGGGCATCACCGACCTCCTACTGCGCGCCCACGTCATGTCGACCTATCTGTCGCACGACTGGGGTCGTGACTGGGGCTCGCTGCGTCAGTTCGAGACGATCGTGCCGGCCGAGCCCGCCCAGATCGACCTGGGCACGGCCACCCGCAGCGGCCTGTGGAAGCCGGGTCGGATCAGGATCAAGCCCTAGTCGCATCACGCTGTAAGTGCAGTAGTCCAGTACTGACACCACGCCGGTTCAGTGGCATCAGCGTTAATTTATGGACCACATCCTGAAGAGTCGACCTGTGGTCGCCACGGTGGCGGCGATCGCAGCGAGCACCGTCGTGCTGGCCACCACCGTTGCGCCGCCCCGGCCGATGACAGAGGTCGCAGGCCCGCGGATCACCACCCAGGTCGTCGCGCTGGCTGCACTGCCCCAGGCTCTGACGCCGACCCCGCGTACCGTCGCGGCGGCGTCGGCCAACCAAATCAATCTCGGCGGAGTAGTTCAGACCGTGCTGGCACCGTTTGTCGGGGGCGCCGTGCTCGGGATCTTCGGCGGATTCATCGTCATCGGGCAAATGGCCGCCGGCGTGCTCTATCGAATCCCGGGCGCGGATCCGAAGCTCGCACCACTCGTCTCGGCCATCGCCGCTGTCGGCGCAGTAGTCGTGGGTGCCCCGGTCGGTGCCGCTCTCGGTGTTGCTTTCGTTGCCGCCTCGGCCGTCGCGGGCTGGGTGTCGCGTCTGCGACCGCCGGCGCCCCCGGCGTCGAGCGTTTCGACAGTCAGCGCAAAGATCACCACGCCGCAGCGGTCGAGCAAGTCCGGCACACGATCCGACCGGCAGACTGTCAAGGCCGCGGTATCGGCAAAAACTTCAGCGCCGCAACAGGGTTCCAGCAAGCCACGAGCCGGCACCGGTCGCGGACATGCTGCCGTGTCGAATCGAACCGCACGGCACTGACTTCGGTTTTGCCGTAGCGCGGCCAATTGACGGTTGCGGTGACAGAATCCGCACATGGAGCAAGACGCAGCAACCGTCGACCCGTTGATGCACGGCCTGCGCTCCAAGGGCCTGAAGAAGGGGTCGGTCTCGCTCGTCGGAGCGGTGGCCATCGGACTGGCGGCCACCGCCCCGGCATATTCGCTGACGGGCGCGCTCGGACACGGCGCGGAGGAGGCGGGCTACCAGCTGCCGATCGTCTTCATCCTCGCGGTGATCCCGATGTACTTCGTGGCCTTGGCGTACAAGCACCTCACCGATGCCGCCCCGGATGCCGGCACCGTGTTCACCTGGGGATCCAAGGCCATCGCACCGCACGTCGGCTGGATGGGCGGCTTCGCACTCGTGCTGTCGTCGATCCTGGCCGGCGTCGGCGCCGCCGGAATCCTGACCAATGCGGTGGCTGTGGTGCTCGGCATGGACGAGTCTCCGGTGTGGTTCGACCTCATCGTGGCCACTATCTTCATCCTGCTCACCACGTGGTTGGTGGCCCGCGGCGCGGAGGAATCCTCGCGCACCACGCTGATCCTGACGATCGTCCAATACGGCGGGCTGATCCTGTTCGCAGTGGTTATGGGGGTCGCCGTCGTGCGTGGCCACCAGAGCCCCGATGCCGCATCGTTCTCGTGGGAGTGGTTTAACCCGTTCGCAATTCACGACTTCAGCAGCCTGTTCGGTGGGTTTCTGGTGGCCATCTTCATCTTCTGGGGCTTCGACGCCTCACTGGCCATGTCCGAGGAAACCTCCGGGACATCGGCGGACGCGGGCCGCAGTGGCGTCACCGCGATCCTGATCACGGTCGCCACCTACGTGATCTTCAGCGTGGCTGCGCTCGCGTTCGCAGGTATCGATCCGAACAGCGAGACGAGCCTGACGCACGAAGGCAACGTCGACAACGTGTTCACCACGCTGGCCACCCAGTCGATCGGGGAACGCGGTGCGATGTTGGCGGCGCTGGTGGTCGGGGTGTCCGCGTTCTCGGCGACAATGTCCACCGTCATGCCGACGGCGCGTGGGCTGTTGTCGATGGCGACCTACAAAGCGTTGCCGGACCGGTTCGCCTCGGTGAGTGAGGTGAGTTCGACACCCAAGTTCGCGACCTGGGTGATCGGCCTGACCAGTCTGGTGATCTATTGCGTGCTGGACCTGATCAGCGACAGCGTCGTATCCGATTCGGTCTACAGCGTGGGAATCGCCATCATGACGTACTACTCGGTCGTGGCGATCTCCTCGGTGGTGTACTTCTGGCGCACCGCTTTTCGGTCGTGGCGCACCGCGATGGGACAGGTGATCCTGCCTGGCATCGGCGCGCTGATCCTCATTCCGGTGGGCATCGTCGAGGCGTATCTGATGGCGGATCCGAGCACTGGTTCGGGCGGATCCCTTCTCGGCGTCGGCACCGCATTCGTCGTCGGCGTGCTGAGTTTGGCTTTCGGTGTGGTGCTGATGATCCTGTGGAACGTCAAGGCCCCGGCCTTCTTCCGCGGTACGACCCTGCCGAGGGAACGCACCTAGCCGCCGTTGCGATTACCGAAGCCGTTGGGGCCGAACTGACGGGTCGGTGCCACCGTCACCGTCTGTGTCGACGTCTGGATCGAGGTCGCCACGGATGTCTCAGTCTGCGTGGCCGTTTCGGTATTGGTGACGGTCTGCGGGTCCTGAGTCTGGACGACGGTCTGCGGATCCTGAGTCTCGACGACCGTCTGCGGCGGCTGCGCTCCGCCGCCCGAACCGGAGTTGTACTGGTGGTGCGTCGCGGCGGCGGCTGGCGTCGTCGTCGTTGTCGGTGTCGATGTGACAGTGACGGTCGTGGGACCCGTCGCGCCTTTGGATCCGCATGCCACCGCACCCAGGACCACCACCGCGGAGACCGACGCCAACAGGCACACCGAACGCTTACGTGTGTTCACAGGTGACATGTCTAACCATTGGCGTGCGGAAAAGCTATGCGCGACAACACTTGCGGTCCGTACAGTCCGCTGTCAATACCCTCGCGAAGCCCTGGATGTCGAGCAAAGTGCCTGATATCGAACCGTTTTCGATACGTTATTGCTCACCAAGGCCACACCCACTGTCGTCACAGCTCGCACAAATCCGAGTTCCATAACGTCGTCATCGCAAGAGCAACCCGAGCAACGAAACGGAGATGACGATGAACCTCAAACGATTGGTGTACGCCTCGACCGCGGCGGTCGGCATCGGCGCGGCCGGACTGTTCGGGCTCGGCATCGGAACGGCCAGTGCCGATCCCGGTCAATGCGGTGGACCGGGTCCGCAGAACTGCCAGGGTCCCAACAACGGGCACGACAACAACTGGAACAACGGACCGGACAACAACCGCAACGACGGGCCGGCCGACTGGCAGCACCGCGACATCAACCAGGGCCGCCAGGATCACCAACCGTTCAACTGGAACGGCCAGTGGGTTCAGCCAATGCCGGCAGGCAATGGAGTGGGCTGGGGCTTCTGGTTCCTGGGGCAGTGGATCCCGCTGTAAACCCCAGCACAGTGGCGCCGGCGGGAAGGGTTGCTAGCCCGACCCGCCGGTCACCAGCTTCTCCGGCTGCAACGACCACACGATCGCACCCGCACCGGGAGTTGCGTGCGCACAATAGGCCGGCGCGCCCTTCTCGCTGACCGCGGCCGCGCCCAGCACGGCACAGTTCGCGCCGATCACCACGACCGGCAAGTCCATCCGGCTCGACACGGCGGGCGGCGGGGAGGTCGTGCGCGCCGACTGCGCGGTGGCCATGTTCCGGTGGCCCAACAACGAAAGACCCGCCGTCGCACCGGCAATGATGACTACCGCGCCGAGGATCGCCGGGATCAGCAGCCGTCGGCGCGACGACGAACCCGACTCCGGCTTGGCGTGCCGACCCGCACCTGCTTTCGCGGCCGCAGCGGACGCCAGCGCGGCGCTCGTCACGTCGGTCGCGCCGGTCTGCTCTTCCGCGGTGCCGATTCCCTGCCGCAACGCCCGCGCGAAGTCGATGCAGCGGGTGTAGCGCTTGCTGGCGTCCTTGGCCAGCGCTTTGGCGAAAACCGGACTCAGACATGCCAATTCGGGTCTCTTGACCCCGATGGGCGGCGGTTCGGAGCTCAGGTGCTGACTGATCACGATCGCGGGGTTGGTGTGCTGGAACGGCGGTGTGCCGGTCAGCAGGTGGTAGGCGGTCGCGGCCAGCGCGTACTGGTCAGCATGGCCGTCGATCTGTTCGCCCTTGAGCTGTTCGGGCGCCGCGTAGGCGACGGTCCCGACGGTCATGTTCGTTCCGGTCAGGTCGCTCGACTGGCCCATCCAGCGCGCAATTCCGAAGTCTGCGAGCATGACTCGCTCGTCGCCGGAGCCTGGCACACCCAGCAGGATGTTGGCGGGTTTGACGTCACGGTGCAGCAGGCCGCGGCTGTGCGCATAGTCCAGCGCCTCGGCGACGCCGGTGATGATCCGGACGACCTCATCGGGTGGCATTCCGTAGGGATAGCGCTCAGCGAGCAGACGAGACGCATCGGTGCCGTCGATGAATTCCATCGCGATCCACAGCTTGTCGTCGAACTCGCCGCGGTCGTAGATCGTCACGATGTGCGGGTTCGACAGCGTGGCCACCATGTCGGCCTCGAGGTTGAACCGCTTGCGGTACTCGTCGTCGGAGCTGACCGCCGAACCGAGCACCTTGAGCGCGTCCTGCCGGGGCAGCCTGGGGTGCTGGACGAGGTACACCTCGCCCATACCTCCGGCCCCCAGTGTCCGCAGGATGGTGTAGTCCCCGACGACCTGGCCGTCAGCTAACGGCATTGGGGCATCTTAAGGTGTGACCGGGCCGAGTATCGAACCAAAGCAGCAAACAGGTGGCGGTCAGGCGCCGATCGGCGCGGGCGCGTTGGCCTTCAACGCCGCCAGGGCCGCGACGCTGAGGCGGGCCAGTTCGTCGGCCTCGTCGGCGGTCAGCGCGGACTGGTAGATCTGCGCCATCCGCCGGTCGGTGAGGTCTTCGACCTCGTTGTAGACGTGTTCCTTGCCTGCTGCGTCGTCGAACGGCGGCTGCCACCCCCTGAACGCGGCGTAATCCGTCCCGTGGTTGAGGATGTGCGCTTCGACGGGGCTCAGACCCGAGATGGTGAGGGCGTTGAAGTGGACGGCGGCCCGCAGTTCACGCAGCACCATCATCACCTGCAGCGCCCGGGCCGGGGCGTCCTCGGCCAGCGGCATGGCCCGCCAGCCGGCATACAGCGGCAGGCCCGGTTCGGGCGCGGCCGCGATGACCTTCTCGCCGAGCTCGGCGAGACGGTCCAGCCCCTCGGCACCGGTCAGGTACGTCCGCCCGAAGCCCGCGATCTGGTCCCAATACAGCCGACAGCTCTCCGACGCGGGATGCACGCCGACGCCGTTCTCCCAACACGACCGCGCGAGGTTCGGTTCGAAGACGGCGAACACTGCGGTGACGGTGGTGCCGGTGGCATCACCGAGCACTCCGCCGCGGCCGGCGAAATACGCGGCGAACGGATCGGGATAACCCGCGGCCAGGCTCTTCTCGAAGGTGTCCGGGTTGAGCATGAACACGCTGATGGCCTCGCCTATGGCTGCTCCCGCAGTCCGGATCGCTTCGATGTCGATTTCGCTCATTCGCCGGAGTTTAGCCCCGCGGGGGCCACGGTCACGGGGATCCCGTTCAGCGCACCGTTGCCCGACGGTTCGTCCAGGAACGTCGGCGGCGACAGGATGTTGGTGTTGACGCCCGGTGAGCCGTTGGCCACCGCCATCCGGGTGCCCGGCTTGCCGTGCCCCCAGCCGTGCGGCATCGACACCACACCCGGTTTGATCGCATCGGTCAGCTCCACCGGTACCTCGATCCGCCCGGCCGACGACGCCACCGTCACGTGGTCGCCCCCCGACACACCGCGGCTGGCGGCGTCCTCGGGATGCATGAGCAGCGTGCACCGGTCGCGGCCCTTCATCAGCGCTGAAACATTGTGCAGCCATGAGTTGTTCGACCGCAGATGGCGCCGGCTCACCAGCACCAGCTCGTCGGGTTCGCGCTCCAGACGACGGGCCAGGCGCGGGATGTCGTCGAGGAGATACTGCGGGGCGAGCCGGATCTTCTTATCTGGTGTGTTGAGGACCTCGGGCACCTGCGAGACCATCGGCCCGAAGTTGATCCCGTTGGGCTGCTCCTTGAGTTTCGCCAGACTCAGCCCATCGGGGTTCTCGCCGTAGCGGTCCCCGAACGGCCCGGTACGCAAGGTCAGATCCAGGATGCGTTCCGGTCCGCCGTGCGTGTAGTGGCTGCGCACCTCCGCACCGTCGAGCCCCTGGGTGAAACACAGGTAGTCGAAGAAGCCGTCGTCGATCGCGGCGACGTCGACGTCCTCGGCCGGCACGCCCGCGCACAGACCGGTGAGCCGGACCAGGATCTCCCACTCCTCGGGCCGGTCGGGATCGTCGGGTGCGAACACCGGCGCCGAGTAGTTGGCGATGCTGTTGATCGCGAACGCCAGGATCAGATCGTCATGATGCGGCTGCTCCAATGGTGAGAGGCCGGGCAGGATGACGTCGGCATGCCGGGTGGTTTCGTTGAGCCACAAGTCAACCGAGATCATCGCGTCCAACCCCGGCAGCAGCTCATCGAGTCGGTCGCCCTGCGGAGTGGACAGCACCGGGTTGCCCGCCACCGTGATCAGTGCCCGGATCTGACCGTCGCCCGGGGTTTCGATCTCCTCGGCGAGGCAGGACACCGGCACCTGGCCGAGCACCTCTTTGGCGCCGCGCACCCGGGTCTGCCAGCGACCGAACTCCGGCAGCCCACCCTCCAGGCCGGGTTGCGGTTGGGCGGTCACGGTCCACACCGCCGGACGGGGGAACATCGCACCGCCTGGGGTGTCGAAGTGGCCGGTGAGGATGTTGACCACGTCGACCAACCAGCTGGCCAGGCTGCCGAACTCCTGATTGCACAACCCGATTCGGCCATATACCACCGCTCGCTGCGTGCCGGCCAACTGCCGGGCGAGTTGTTTGATGCGCTCCGCGTCGATGCCCGTCACCGGGGCGACCCGCTCCGGAGTCCAGTCCACCGCGGCCGCGCGCAGGGTTTCGACACCGTCGATGTGGTCGGCGAGGCCACCCAGGTTGACGAGGTTCTCGTCGAACAACGTGTGGACAATGGCGAGCAGCAGCGCGGCATCGGTGCCCGGGGTGATCGGCAGCCATTCGTCGGCCTTCGCCGCGGTCGCGGTACGCACCGGGTCGATCACGATGACGGTGTCGATGTCGGCGAGGATGCCCATCACGTCGGGCGCGGCCAGCAGCGACCCCTGCGACGCCGCCGGGTTCGCGCCCATCACCACCAGCAGATCGGTGCGTTCGATGTCCGGTACCGGGAAACCCCACCAGTTTCCGTACATCAGATGCGACGACAGATTCTTGGGCCACTGGTCGATGGTCCCGGGCGAGTAACTGACCGGGATGCCGGACATGCCCAGCAGCACACCGGTATAGCGGCCGAGGGAGAAGGAGTGCGCCAGCGGGTTGCCGGTGTAGCAGGTGACGGCGCCGATGCCGTGCTGGGCGATCACCGGAGCCAGCAGTTCGGTGCAACGCCGGAACGCGGCGTCCCAGCTGACCTCCTGCCACTGCCCGTCGACCTTGATCATCGGCGTGCGGATCCGGTCGGGGTCTTCGTGAATGGCGCCCAGCGACGCGCCCTTCGGGCACAGGTGCCCTCGGCTCCAGACGTCGTCCTGGTTACCGCGGATGCTCTCGACGCGGCCGTCGGAGACCTGAATCTCCAAGCCGCACATGGCCTCACACAGCGGGCAGGTGTAGAGGTGGCGGCCGTCTTGGCCGATGCCGGCCAGCTCGATGGGGGTCACCGACCCACGGTAAATCCGCCGAGCGCTCGGCCACCGGAGTTTCGTCAACTTTGACATCCGGGCCGCGCCGCGGACGCGAATTACACAGGTGTGAGTAACTCCTGGGGATAACCGCCTGCGGTCTAGATCGGGATCAGCCCATGCTTGCGCTGCACCCGCAGAATCTGCTTGTCCTGCAGGATTCGCATCGCACCGCGCAGCTGCAGTCGGGTCTTGTGCGGCTCGATCACCGCGTCGACGTAACCGCGCTCGGCCGCCACATAGGGCGTGGCCATATCGCGGTTGTAGCCCTCGATGAACTGACGCCTGATCTCCTGGACCTCGGGCGCCTTGGGGTCGGGGAACCGCTTGACGATCAGCTGTGCCGCGCCCTCGGCTCCGATGACCGCGATCCGGGCGGTCGGCCACAGGAAGTTGAAGTCTGCGGTCAGCTGCTTGGACCCCATCACCGCGTAGGCGCCGCCGTAGGACTTGCGAATGGTGATCGTCACCTTCGGCACGTCGGCCTCGACGACGGAGTAGAGGAAGCGGCCACCGCGCTTGATGATGCCGTTCTTCTCCTGCTCGACGCCGGGCAAGAAGCCCGGCGTGTCCACGACGAACACCAACGGGGTGTTGAAGGAGTCACAGAACCGCACGAACCGAGCGGCCTTGTCCGAGGCCTCGTTGTCGATCGCGCCCGACATGTGCATCGGCTGGTTGGCGATCACCCCGACCGGGCGACCGTCGACCCGGGCGAAGCCGGTGATAATGGCCTGGCCGGCCTGCGAGGCAACCTCGAGGAAATCGCCGTCGTCGAAGATCCGCAACAGGATCTCGTGCATGTCGTAGGCGGTGTTGTCGGCATCCGGAACCAGGCTGTCGAGTTCCAGGTCGTGCGGGGTGATCTCCGGCTCCAGACCCGGGTTGATGACGGGAGCGTCGTCAAAGGTATTGGAGGGCAAGAAGTCCAGATAATCACGAACGTAGGAGAAGGCCTCCTTCTCCGAATCGACGACCTGGTGGATGTTGCCGTACTTCGCCTGGGCGTCCGCACCGCCGAGCTCGTCGAGCGTGACGTCCTCACCGGTGACGTCCTTGATGACGTCGGGCCCCGTGACGAACATGTACCCCTGGTCGCGCACGGCCACGATGAGGTCGGTCTGGATCGGCGAGTAGACGGCGCCACCGGCGCACTTGCCCAGGATGATCGAGATCTGCGGCACCAGACCGGACAGCAGCTCGTGGCGGCGGCCAAGCTCGGCGTACCACGCCAGCGAGGTCGCGAGGTCCTGGATGCGGGCGCCACCGGAGTCGTTGATGCCGATGATCGGGCAGCCGACCATCGCCACCCACTCCATCAAGCGAGAGACCTTGCGGCCGAACATCTCTCCGACCGAACCGCCGAACACGGTGTAGTCGTGGCTGAACACACCGACGGGACGGCCGTTGATGGTGCCGTGCCCGGTGACCACACCGTCGCCGTACAACGCATTGGGATCACCCGGTGTGCGGGCCAGGGCGCCGATCTCCAAGAAGCTGCCCGGGTCCAGCAACGCCTGAATCCGCGCGCGAGGACTGGGGATTCCGCGTTTGTCGCGCTTCGCCGCGACCGCCTCACCGCCCGGTTCCTTGGCAAGCTCCAGCTTTTCGCGGAGTTCGGCGAGCTTTTCGGCGGTGGTCACCGGGTGGTGGGCGGGAGCGCTCTCAGCAGTCACTTGGCCTCGTTCTCCTCGGCGTCGATACGGTTGATCGCTTCGCTCATGTGGGCCCCGACCTTCGCAATGTACGGCTCATCGATCGCCTGGATGTGCTCGCCCCCGATGGGCACGATTTCCAGATCTGCGACGAATTCGCCCCAGCCACCGTCAGGCTGACGGACGGCGTAGCGCGGTTCGAACATGATCGCATCGTCGTGATAGCGATCGGCCATGTACAGCGCGACGTGCCCGTCGTAAGGCTCGATATTCGCGGTGTCCAGGGCGCGGTTGTCCAGATACGACGTCCGCTGGTGCTCGATGATGCCGCCCGGGATGTCGACCCCGCTTTCCTTGACGGCGTCGAGGACGAACCGGACCTGACCTTCGTCGTCGAGTTGTTCGAGCTGCTCGTAAGGGATCTCGGGGATCTCGACGTTGAAGGTCCGCTCGGCGAAGACCTTGTAGCGGTCCCAGCGGGCGCGGATCTCCTCCTTGGTCTGCGGCACCTCTTCACCGGCGCGGACGGTATCGATCAGGCCGACGAACCGGACGTCACAACCGTTGCGCTTGAGCCCGACCGCGCAGGCGTAGGCCAACGCCCCGCCCAGCGACCAGCCGGTGAGGATGTAGGGCCCCTTGCCGCCGATCTCCATCAGCTTCGGCACGTACTCGGCCGCGCGCTCCTCGATGGAGCCCTCGACCCGCTCCAGACCGTAGATCGGGGTCTGCGGCGGCAGCCGCTTCATCAGCGGCTCGTAGACCACCGTCGACCCGCCTGCCGGGTGGAAGACGAACACCGGAGTGTGCTTGGTCCCCTCCACGGGCGCGCGCAGGGTGCGGACGAACCCGTCGACCACACCTTCCTCGAGCTGGGCTCGGACGATGGTGGACAGCGCCTCGA
Organism: Mycolicibacterium pallens; assembly: GCF_019456675.1. NCBI lineage: Bacteria > Bacillati > Actinomycetota > Actinomycetes > Mycobacteriales > Mycobacteriaceae > Mycobacterium > Mycolicibacterium pallens. The sequence goes on from NZ_CP080333.1 coordinate 5,749,090, forward strand.
TTGTCTTGGCGGACTTCACCTCATCGACGCTGATCGGGCCTTCGGCACGCTCGGTGAGCCGCTCGGACAGCTTGGTCGCGATCTCGTCGCTGATGGCGGGCAGCTCGTTGAAGATGCCACCGGGCGACTTGCCGGTGACAATCGCCCACGTCGCGAACGTCACGCGTTCTGCGGCGTCACGGGGTGGGACGTCGGCACCGAGCGCCTCGGTGACGGCCTCCTGAGTCAGCACCTTGGCCGCCGCTGCGGCAGCGGTCGACTTACCCGGCCCGGCCGGATCAGTCGGCGGCGGAGGCATATTCGGCTCCGGCTTCGGCTCGGCCTCGGCCTCGGTCGCGATCGGGTGACCCGCCTCGGCGAGCTTGGCCTCGAGTTCGGCGACCGTGCTGGCGCCGCCCATCAATTCGGCCTGCTCGGCGGCGATCTCCTCGGCCGTCTTGCCCTTCTGCGCTTCGGCGAGATCTTCGACCTCGTCGCGGTGCTCGATCGCGTATTCGATCAGCTTCTCGACGGCATAGAGGTTGGCGTCGCGCACCGCGGTCAGCTGGATCGGCGGCAGGTCGAAGTCGTACTCGACGCGGTTCTTGATCCGCACCGCCATCAGGGAATCCAAGCCGAGCTCGATCAGCGGGACCTCCCACGGCAGGTCCTCGGGCTCGTACCCCATGGCGCCGCCGACGATCGCGGCGAGCCGGTCATGCACCGTCTCACCGGAATCCGGCGACCATTTGGCGAAACCGGCGGCCAGGCCGGCGCCCGCAGTCAGGTTGTCCTGCAGGATTTCGGCGTCATCGTCCGGCTCGTCGGCGGGGGCTTCCGCGGCCGGGGTGGTGACCGCGACACCGGTGGCGACCGCGGACGGCAATGCCGAGACCGCGCCGCCGCGGGTGACGACGGCGTCGTAGACCAGCGTGAAGGACTCGTCGATCCGGGCGTGCACCTGCACCGAGGCACCACCGGGATGGCGGGTCAGGGTGGTGACCAGCCGGGCACCGTCGCCCGGCACTGCGCGCTGTTCGGACGCGGTGAGCTTGGCATCCGGAAGTACCTGTGCCGCAGCAGATTTCACCAGAGCGGCCAGGTCGGCCTGCCCCTTCGGCGAGTACTCCCACACATGGCGGCCGTCAGGGGTGGCCACATGGTTGCCCGGCATCATCACCGAGCTGTCGCCGGTGAACTGGGCGTCCAGCCAGTGCGGCTTGCGCTTGAACCGGGTCGGCGGAATCTCGGCGTACTCGCCGGCCTCGAAGAGAGTCCGGAAATCCAGATCGTGGCCGTAGACGTAAAGCTGCGCCATCGCGGCAACCATCGACTCGACCTCGTCCTGCTTGCGGGCAAGGGTGGCGATCAGCTGCCCGTCGTGCAACCCGGCAGCCGCGGTGGTCAGCCCAACCTGCATGAGCGCCACCGGATTCGGCGCCAGCTCGAGGAAGGTGGTGTGCCCGTTGTCGACGGCATTGCGGATGCCGTGGGTGAAGTAGACGCTGTGCCGCAGGCCCTTCTTCCAGTACTCCACATCGTGGATCGGCTCGCCACCCGGGCGGATGTAGCTGCCCTCGTGCACGGTGGAGAAGTAGCCGGTGTGCAGCGGATGCGGCTCGATGCCCTGGATCTCCGCCGACAACTCACCCAGCAGCGGGTCCATCTGCTGAGTGTGGCTGGCGCCCTTGGTCTGTAGCTTGCGCGCGAACTTGCCTTCGGATTCGGCGCGGGCGATGATCGCGTCGATCTGCTCCGGCGGACCGCCGATGACGGTCTGGGTGGGGGCGGCGTAGACGCACACCTCCAGGCCCGGGTAGTCGGAAAAGACGGTCTTGATCTCGTCGGCCGAGTACTCAACCAGTGCCATCAGCCGGATGTACTCGCCGAACAGCATTGCCTCGCCCTCACCCATGAGGTGTGCGCGCGAGCAGATGGTGCGGGTGGCGTCGGCCAGCGACAGGCCACCGGAGAAGTACGCAGCGGCCGCCTCACCGAGCGACTGGCCTACCACCGCACCTGGATGGGCGCCGTGGTGCTTGAGGAATTCACCGAGCGCGATCTGGATGGCGAAGATCACCGTCTGGACCACTTCGATGGGGTATTCGCACGTTTCGTTGGTGTAGTCGATCGCATCGTCGAGGATCAGCTCGACGACCGAATAGCCGCGCTCGTCCTGAATGAGCGCGTCCACCTTGTTGATCCACTCGGCGAACACCGGCTCGCGGATGTACAGGCTCTTGCCCATTTTGCGGTGCTGGGCGCCGAATCCGGCGAGCACCCACACCGGCCCGTTGGTCACCGGCCCGTCGGCGCTGTACACCAGCGGGCTCTGCTTGCCGTCGGCGATCGCCCGCAGGCCCTTGACCGCCTCGTCGTGGTCGTGCGCCATCACCACAGCGCGCGAGCGGCCGTGATTGCGCCGCGACAGCGAGCGCCCGATCGCCTCCAGCGACGCCGCCCGGCCTGCCGGGCTGTCGATCCAGTCCGCCAGCTCGGCCGCGGTCGCACGCTTGCGCGAGGTCAGGAATCCCGAAACAGCCAGCGGCACAACGGGAGCAGCCTTCTCCGAGGCTTCCCACTCGGCACGGGCGGCTTCGATCAGCTCCAGCGCCTCGTCGGTCAGACCGGGCAGCTCCGGCTCGTCGTCATACGCGACGGCCGACGCGTACTCCTCGGCCACCTCGTCCTCGTCGACGAATTCGCCGTACTCGTCCATCCGGACCCCGCCGACGTAGACGGCATTGGCGTCCGACGCCGCCTTCTCCTCGGTCGGCGCGGACTCCGCCTGCGGCGGGGCCAAATCCGTCGGCAGCACCTCGCGCAGCACCAGGTGGGCGTTGGCGCCACCGAAGCCGAACCCGGACACACCGGCGATGGCGTGACCGCTGTAACGCGGCCAGTCGGTGACCTTGTCGACGACCCGCAGCCGGACTGCGTCGAAATCGATGTAAGGGTTGGGTCCGGCGTAGTTGATCGACGGCGGAACCTTGTTGTGGCTCAACGACAATGCCACCTTGGCCAGGCTGGCCGCACCGGCCGCCGACTCCAGGTGACCGAGGTTGGACTTCACCGCACCCAGCAGCGCGGGCTGATCCGCCGACCGGCCCCGGCCGACGACGCGGCCCAGCGCGTCGGCTTCCATCGGATCGCCGAGGATGGTGCCGGTGCCGTGCGCCTCGATGTAATCGACGCTGCGCGGATTGATCCCGGCGTCCTTGTACGCCTTGCGCAGCACGTCGGCCTGCGCGTCGGGGTTGGGAGCGAGCATGCCGTTGGAGCGGCCGTCATGGTTGATCGCGCTGCCGGCGATGACCGCGAGGATGTCGTCACCGTCGCGCCGCGCATCGCTCAGCCGCTTGAGCACCAGCATGCCGCCGCCCTCGGAGCGCGAATAGCCATTGGCATCAGAGGAGAACGACTTGATCCGGCCGTCGGGTGCGAGCACCCCACCGACTTCGTCGAAGCCGATCGTCACCAACGGGGTGATCATCGCGTTGACGCCACCGATCACGGCAACGTCGGCCTCGCCCGACCGCAGCGCCTGCACACCCTGGTGGGCGGCGACCAGCGAGCTGGAACATGCGGTGTCCAAAGCCATTGAGGGACCACGGAAGTCGTAGAAGTACGAGACGCGGTTGGCGATGATCGAGCTCGTGGTGCCGGTGATGGCGTACGGGTGCGCGGTCGTCGGATCGGCCACCGCCAGGAACTGGTAGTCATTGTTCGACGCGCCGATGTACACACCGACGTTGGTACCGCGCAGGCTCGACGCCGGAATGCGGGCGTTCTCCAATGCTTCCCAGGTGAGTTCGAGCGCCATCCGCTGCTGCGGATCGATGTTGTCGGCTTCCATCTTCGACAGTGCGAAGAACTCGGCGTCGAAACCCTTGATGTCAGAGAGATAGCCACCGCGGGTGGCGGCCTTGGCGACCCGCTCGGCGATGCGCGGCTCGGCGAGGAACTCCGACCAGCGACCTTCAGGCAGGTCGGTGATCGCGTCGCGGCCCTCGAGCAGTGCCTGCCACATCTCACCGGGAGTGTTCATATCGCCGGGGAACCGGGTGGCCACACCGATGATCGCGATGTCCTCGACATCCGCGGCGCGTGACCAGTCCTCGCCGTCGTCGTCGAACTCGATCTCCGGCTCGCCCTCGATGATCACGGTGGCCAGCGACTCGATGGTCGGGTGGCGGAAGGCGACCGTCGCGGTCAGCGTGACACCGGTGAGGTCCTCGATATCGCTGGCCATGGCGACCGCGTCGCGCGACGACAGACCCAGCTCCACCATCGGGGTGGACTCGTCGACCGCGTCGGGAGCCTGCCCGGTGGCGTTGGCCACCCAGTTGCGCAGCCACTCCCGCATTTCCGGCACGGTCATGTCGGTGCGCGCGGGAGTCAACTCCTTCTCGGGAGCCAGGGTGATCTCGTCGGGACTATCGGGCGTTTCAGGCGTTTCTGATTCAGACATGAGGCCTCTGAGTACTTCCTAGGGTCGTCATTCCTCGTCGTCGGGGAAGGCATTGGCCACCTTCCCGCTGCGCAGGGTGCCGTCGAGGTAGGCCGAGCGGCAGGCGCGCCGGCCGATCTTGCCGCTGGAGGTACGCGGGATCGCACCGGCGGGAGTCAGCAGCACGTCGCGGACCGTGACGCCGTGGCGCACGGCGATCGCCGCGCGGATGTCGTCGGAGATCGGCCCCAACTCCATCTTGTGCGAACCGGGCGCGCGTTCTGCGACGATCACCAGCTGCTCGGAGCTGTCGCTGGCGTCACGCTTGAGCCCGGCGTGGGCGTTGTCGAACACCTCGTCGGGCAGCTGGTTCGCCGGCACCGAGAAGGCGGCGACGAATCCGGTCCGCACGGCCTTGGTGGCCTCCTGCGCGGAGTACTCCAAATCCTGCGGGTAATGGTTGCGGCCGTCGATGATCACCAGATCCTTGACGCGGCCGGTGATGTAGAGGTCGCCGTCGTAGAACGCGCCGAGGTCGCCGGTGCGCACCCAGGTGGCGTCATCGGTGGCGCCTTCCGCATGCGACGGGCTGGTCCGCGACTTGAGGATGTTCTGGAAGGTCGCGACCGTCTCCTCCGGCTTGTTCCAGTAGCCGGTGCCCATGTTCTGGCCGCTGATCCAGATCTCGCCGATCTGGCCATCGGGCAGCTCGGTAGCGGTCTCGTTGTCGACGATCACCGCCCACTCGGCGACGCCGACCTTGCCTGCCGAGGCCTGAGCGACAGCCTTCGGCGAATCATCGGGCACGACGATGAAGCGGCCCGCGTTGAGTTCGTCACGGTCGACCGAGAGGATCTTGGGCTCCTCGGCCGACGGTGTGGTGGACACGAACAGGGTCGCCTCGGCCAGGCCGTAGGAGGGCTTGATGGCCCTGGGCTGGAAGCCGAAGGGCCGGAACGCGTCGTTGAAGCGCTGCACGGTGGCAGCCGAGATCGGCTCGCTGCCGTTGAGGATGGCCTTCACGTGGGACAGGTCCAGCGGCTCTTCGTCATCCTTGGGCACACCGCGCGCGGCGGCGTGGTCGAACGCGAAGTTCGGGGCCACCGAGATGGCGCCGCCGGTGTCACCTTCGCGGTAGGCGAGCTCGCGGATCCAGCGTCCGGGACGGCGGACGAAGGCCGCGGGCGTCATGAACGTGAAGTAGTGGCCGATCATCGCCGGCAGGAGCGCGGTCACCAGACCCATGTCGTGGAAGAACGGCAGCCACGAAACACCGCGGTCGCCCTCCTCGCCCTCGAGGGCCTCGATCACCTGCACCACATTTGTGGCCATGTTCAGGTGGGTGATCTGCACGCCGCTGGGGATCCGGGTGGAACCGGAGGTGTACTGCAGATAGGCGATGGTGTGTTCGTCGACGGCGTCGAACGGCTCCCAGGTGGCGCCGACCTCGTTGGGGACCGCGTCGACGGCGATTACGCGGGGGCGCTCCTTGGCCGGTCGGCTGCGGAAGAACTTGCGCACACCCTCGGCGGAGTCGGTGGTGGTGAGGATCGCCGACGCACCGCAGTCGTCGAGCACGGCGTGCAAGCGGCCGACGTGGCCGGGCTCGGCCGGGTCGAACAGCGGTACCGCGATGCGGCCGGAGTACATGGTGCCGAAGAACGCGACGAGGTAGTCGAGGTTCTGCGGGCACAGGATGGCGACGCGGTCACCGGGCTGGGTCACCTGCTGAAGCCGGGCGGCGACGGCGCGGTTCCGAGCGCCGAAGTCGGCCCAGGTCAGTTCGCGAACAACACCGTCACGTTCGACGGAGAAATCAAGGAAGCGGTAGGCGGTCTTGTCGCCGCGAACCTTGGCCCAGCGCTCCACGTGCTTGACCACACTGGCGCCCTCGGGGAAGGTGATCAGGCCGTTCTTGATGAACGGGTTGTGGAACGGCATACCAATCTCCTGTCAGAACACATCTGTGTCGGCCCCCGCCGCGGCCGCGCGTGACATCGCGCCACCGGTCGCCCTGCGTCTCGGACCCCCAAACCTCACAGATCGTACAGATCCATCCCAGGTCCATCCGGGACCTCGATGGCCCTGTGGGCCGCTCACGCGTGCAGTCTTATTTTCTTCTTAATGTTAGGCGTAGTCGCGGCGGCGGCCAAATCCGTCAGCCGACGAAGCTCCCACGTCACCCGTGTTTCGGATGTGGCGCGTTCTCGATCAGATCGCGCGCCCAATTCAGTGTCCACTGCGTCGAGGTTTGACCGTCGAGGTTCCAGAACTGCGGCGTGTTGTACAACGCGTGCACCGGCTGCCCGGCGCCGCCGGCCAGCACGTCGAGCGTGCTCGGCAGATTGGTGATGTTGAACGCTTCGGAGGGTGCAGCGCAGATCAAATCACCGGCGGCACAAATCTCGTTGGTGCGGTTGTTCAGCGCACCGAAGCCACCGGGGCGCTCCCCCGTCATGGTCAGGCCCATCGCGGACAGCACGGGAACCTCGTGCAACGTGATCTCGGCACCCTGCCCCGGCGGGTTGGGCCCGATGTCCTGACCGACAGCAGTCTGGCGGCGGCCGTCGGCGATCAACGTCACACCCAGCACCAGGTCCTCGTCGACCGGTCCGCGCCCGTTGCCGATATCGCTGGCGATGTCACCGCCGATCACCGCGCCCTGCGAGAAGCCGGCGATGACGTAACTGGTCAGCGGGCAACGGTTGTTCATGTCGGTCATGGCCTTGACCGCGTTGCGCGTGCCCTCGGCGCGACTGTCGTTGTAGGACATCTGGTTGTCCTGCGACAGCGGATTGTGGAACTGCGCGGTGTAGGGAACGGTGTACACCTGCAACCGATCGCCGCCGAACTGACCGACCAGCGGACGCGTCACATTGCCGATCAGCGACAGCGGGAACTGGGTGGGGTTGAACGGATCGTCGGTCGGCGACGACTCCCACGTGCCTGGGATCGCAATCATCTGAACGTCAGGGCAGCTGGCGTCCTGGAATTCCGGCCGCGGCTTGTGCTGGCCCGGCGAACTGGTCGGCGGGAGCGCGGTCGGCGGTACTGCGGTCGGGGGCGCTTCGGGCCGGCGCACGACGATCACGATGATCGCGACAACCAGCGCCACCGCGACGGCCATGGCGCCGGCAGCGATCAAGGCGAGAATGCGGTGACGTTTGCGCTGGGCGGTGGTTCGGGATTTTCGAGCCATTGAGAGAGAAGGGTCTTCCTGTTAGCAGAGCCGCTGGGTGGCGATCCGGATGTAGTCGGCCGTGGCCTCAGTCACCTGCGGATCGGGGGCAGTGTGCGGCGTCGATCCCGCGTCGACGACGTCACTGCGCACCATCGGAGCAATGTAGTCCCAGACCGCCTGGTCGCTCTGACCGGCCGCGTGGGCCTGGCAGACGTGGGAACCGATGCTCAGTGCTTCCAGTTCGCTCGATGGATGTACACCGGCGGCGGTGAGCGCGTCGAGGAACCCCCGCTGCGCCGGTGTGACGTTGAACTTGGCGGACTGCAGGTCGGCGTCCGCCGGTAGCGGAACACCGTGACCGTGGACGCCCAGGGTCTGGGCGGTTGGCGGCACGGCGGTGGTCACCAGGTCCTCGCCGGAACTGCAGGCCACCAAGAGCACGGCCGCCGAGCCGAGCAGTCCGGTCATCAGCAGTGCATGCCGGGCGGCGGCGGCAGCGTTGCCGTTCACGCCCCCGCCGCTCAACAGATGGTCCGAGCGCTGCACGTCTCCACGGTACCGGCTGGCGCAGTGTCGCCCAGAGCACCGCAAGATTGCGGAAAGTTAACAGTTCAAATTTCTCTGGGCGTCAGTAAGCGCTATTTGATCGCTGCCGCAACGTCTCCCGACATCGCCGCGAGCTGCGCCGACCAGGTGCCCCAGTCGTGGTTGCCACCGGCCGGGAAGTCGAAGTGGCCGTTGCGGCCGCCCACGGCGCGGTAGTGCGCGTAGTAGGTGCGGTTGCTGCCCTGGGCCTGGTCGCAGTAGCCGATCATGGCGGGCACGTCGGTGCAGGTCACCGTCTGGGGGCTGAAGACCCAGAGCCGGGTGTTGTTGTCGACCACGAGCTGTACGTGCACCTCGGGGTCATGCCACTTCCACCGACCAAGCTGTGCGGCACCCCACATGGCTTGGGTGTTCACGCCGCCGAATTCGTTCATGCCGGCCGTGATCGCGCCGTTCATGAACGTGTTCGACGGAGTCAGGAAGCCCGACATCGAGCCGGCGTAGCGGTAGCGGTCGGGGTGAAAGGTCGCCTCCATCAGCGCGCCGGTGCCGCCCTGCGCGGCGCCGACAATCGCATGCCCGCCGGGCGCCAGGCCCTTGTTGGCCGCCAGCCAGCTGGGCAGCTCGTCGGACAGGAACGTCTCCCACTGCCGGGTGCCGTCGGCCTCCCAGTTCGTATATAGGGTGAACGCACCGCTGGCGGGCGCCACCACCGAGATGCCCTTACCGGCCAGCGTGTTCATCGCGTTGCCCGCGGTGACCCAGTTGCTGACGGTCTCGCCGGCGTTGAACGCATCCAGCAGAACGACGGCGTGCGGGCCGCCGCCCATGAATGCCACCGGAATGTCGCGACCCATGGCCGGCGACGGCACCATCAAATACTCAACGTCGGCCGCATGGCCGCTCGGTGCGGTAGCACTCATGAGGCCGAGCGCCAGAACAGCGGCGCACACACCCCGGAATAGGCCCGACAGACTCTTCATGGTCACCTCAATGTCGACTCGTCACATAACAGCCCCGCCCCACCGCACATGAGTGAATCACACTGCTTAGTCGGTTGGTTCCGGATACGCCAACGGCGACGACCCTGAGGTCGCCGCCGTTGGTCGTTGTCGACTCCGGACGATCAGGCGGTCGGCGTGGCGCCGAGCACGCGCTGGATGTCGGGCTTCATCTGCTGCAGCTGCTGACCCCAGTAGTTCCACTGGTGGGTGCCGTTGGCGGGGAAGTTGAACACCCCGTTGGTGCCACCGTTGGCCAGGTAGGTGTCACGGAACGTCTTGTTCGTCCGCAGCGTGAAGCTCTCCAGGAACTTCGCGTTGAACAGGTTGCCGCTGCTGGTACCGGCGTCCAGATCGGACGGCTTGCCGTCACCGCAGTAGATCCAGATGCGGGTGTTGTTGTCGATCAGCTTCTGGATGTTCACCATCGGATCGTTGCGCTTCCAGGCGCTGTTCGGGTCCTCGGTCGGGCCCCACATGTCGTTGGCCTTGAAGCCACCGGCGTCACCCATCGAGAGGTTCACCAGCATCGGCCACCAACCCTCGGACAGGTTCAGGAAGCCCGAGAGCGCGCCCGCGTAGGGGAACTGCTCGGGGTGATAGATCGCCAGGGTCAGCGCGGCCGAACCGGCCATCGAGAGACCGACGGCGGCACTACCGGTCGGCTTGACCTGCTTCTGGGTGGCCAGGTAAGCGGGCAGTTCCTGAGTCAGGAAGGTCTCCCACTTGTAGGTCTGGCAACCGGCCTTGCCACACGCCGGCTTGTACCAGTCGGAGTAGAAGCTGGACTGGCCGCCGACGGGCATGACCACCGACAGGCCCGACTGGTAGTACCACTCGAACGCCGGGGTGTTGATGTCCCAGCCGTTGAAGTCGTCCTGCGCGCGCAGACCGTCGAGCAGGTAGACGGCGGGCGAGTTCGGTCCACCGCTCTGGAACTGAATCTTGATATCGCGTCCCATGCCTGCGGACGGCACCTGGAGGTACTCGACCGGGAGGCCGGGCTTGGAGAAAGCTCCCGCCGTTGCAGAGCCGCCGACGACGCCGATCAGGCCGGGCAGCACGGCAGCAGCCGCCGCGGCGACCGTCAGCCGGCGCAGCCAAACGCCGCGCAACTTCTCAACGAACTTCATGTATTTCCATCCTTTTTCGGGGGCCGCACCGCATGCGATCCACGCAGCCGTGCCCTGGTAGTCAACCACATGTGTCGTGATCGTTCCTCTTCAGCGATGTTGTCGTGACCGCCCTCTCACCGGTTGATCGTGGCGATGAGGTCGGGTTTCAGTGCCGCGAGTTGGGCTCCCCAGTAGGGCCACGAATGGTTGCCCGATGCCGGGAATTCGAACGTCGCGTTACTGCCGCCGGCCGCGGTGTAGGCCGCTTGGAAGTCCTTGTTGCTCTTGATCGCCATCGACTCCAGGCTGGTGGCGCTCAATGCCGCGCCCGGGTCCGCGCCGACGTCGAGATCGGTCTGCCCACCAGGCGCGCAGTAGATCCACAGCCGGGTGCCGTTGTGCGCGATCGTGGCGGCCTGGACGACGGGGTCGTTGCGCTTCCACGCCGGATCCCACGGCGGTCCCCACATGTTGTCGACGTTGTAGCTTCCGGCGTCGAGCATGGCCACCCGAATGGCTTGCTGCATCAGCAGTGCGGAGGGATTCAGGAAGCCCGACAGCGATGCCGCGTAGACGAACTGCTGCGGATGGTAAGCCGACAGAATCAGCGCGGCACCGCCCGACATCGACAGCCCGACGACGGCGTTGCCGGTCGACGACACCTGCTTGTTGGCGGCCAACCACTGCGGCAGCTCGCTGGTGAGGAACGTCTCCCACTTGTAGGTGTAGGCCTGCTTGTTGAAGCTCGACGGCGAATACCAGTCGCTGTAGAAGCTGGACTGCCCACCGACGGGCATCACCACCGAGACACCCGAGTTGTAGAACCACTCGAACGCCGGGGTGTTGATGTCCCAGCCGCTGTAGTCGTCCTGGGCGCGCAGACCGTCGAGCAGGTACACGGCTTTCGCGCCCGGTGCTGCACCTTGGAACTCGACGCGGATGTTGCGGCCCATCGACGGCGAGTACACATCGAGGTACTCCACCGGAAGGCCTTCTCGCGAGAACGCTTTGGCGTGCGGAACCACACCGAGGACCGTCGCCAGTGCGGTCATCAGCAGGACGGCGGTGAGGGAGGCTCTCACGGCACGAACCATCGGTTGCTCAACTCATTCGTTCACGGCACGGCAGAACCGCTGTCGACACTGACATTGGTCTTGCCAAGCGCTCTCACACTTGACCTGTGTATCGCCGCAAACTGACCGCAGCGTTACCGGCTAGAACCCGGCTGGCAAACAAAGCTACCGGCTCGGCCGGGGATTCGGAAAACCCGCTGGACGTCCGGGGTGCCGCGCAGTGTGTCGCACGTAACATCTTGCACTTGGCCCACTTTGGCCACAGATGCGGGCGCGTGGGTCACCGAAACTGACGGGACAGTCAGTGAAGGTGGTGTTACGGGCCGGTGGCCGGCAAGCCGGTGTAGGGCGTTCCCTTCAGCGGCGGCTCGGGGAGGTTGCAACGCTGCAGTTCGTACTGCGGTACGCGATCGATGCGGTAGCGCGTGAAATCGAGTGCGTGCAACACATTTGACACGAAGCGGCGAATCCCGAGCGGGCCGCGAATGGAGTTCAGCATCGCGTCGGTCTCCGGGCAACCAAGCGCCACCCCGGCCTCGGCGATCCAGCCCTCATCGAGATACGGCGGAACGTACGGATGCTCCTTGAGCCAGGGCCCCTCGGCAACGGCCCAGTCCGGGAACAGGTTCTTGTCGTGCCCGATGCGGCCGTCTTCGAGCCGCGCGGTGTGAGCGGCGATCGGGTTCGCCAGACCGATCTGGTCGATCACCCTGACGTTGAGCCCGACGTTCATCCCGAGCATGCCCAGGTTCGTGAAAAAGACTGTGTGCGGGGCTATTTGACGACGCCAGCTGTCCATCGAGACACCGGGCGGCGGAGGCGGCGGCGGATAGGCGGGCACCACATCCCATTGGTCGTAATTCCCGGACGGCAGCAACAGCGCACCGTCGGGGGTGTTGTTGATCGCGGTGAGCACCGCGCGCATCCGCGGATAGTCCAGGTAGTCGGCCGCGGTCAGCGGATGTGCATGACCGGTGGCCTGCGAATAGAACCGCCGCTCATCGACGATGCCCGAATAAGTGACCCGGGTTGCGTCGGCACCCATACCCGGCGAATTCGCAGCCCATAGCCACCAGCCGACCAGGCCAAGCCACAGGGCCACCGTCGCGCCGGCCAGCATCGTGGCGCGGTCCCGGGTGAACGTGACGGTGTCGGGCAGCACGACGGGAATCACCGCGACCGGAGTCAGCAGGCAGAACACCGGCGTCAGCAACACCCGGCCGTGCATGAAGTCGCCGCCCTGCCGGATCCAGTACACCGCCTGCAGCAGACCGCTGACAAGCATGAAAATCACGACGGCAGTGGGGGTTTGGATTCGGCGAGCCAGCCGGCCGGAGGTACCGCGAACATCCGGCGGGGCGGCCACCGTGGCCCGGCGGGCAGCCACCACCACCGCACCCAGCGCGATCACCAGCAGGGCCGCCAGCCACAGCGCGTAGGGCCGGTTGAAGTTGGCCAGATAGATCAGACCCTGGCCCCATTTGTCTCCCGAGGCATCCTTGGCCAGCGCGGTCTGCGGGAAAAGCAGCCCGTAGTAACCCATTCGGAAGATCTGATAGCCCACCGGGAACAACCCGCCGGCGACGAGAATGAGCAACCGGGTGATCCAGTCCCGGGCGGCAATCAGCATCATCACCAGCGCCAGTCCGCCGATCAGGGCGAGCTCGGGCCGGACCAGCACGCTCAGGCCTGCGACAAAGGCCAGTGTGGCGGTGAAGATCGGTCCGCCGCGCTGCAGCCGCGGCTGCTGCGACCAGGCGACCATCATCCACCACAGCAGCCCGATCCAGGCCAGCACCAGGCCGTTCTCCAGACCCGAGGTGGCGAAGTCGCGCGCGGGCGGGATCGCGATGTACACCAGCGCGCCTGCGGGCAGCAGCAGCGCCCGGCCACCCGGCAGGCCGGGCGCGAATAGCCGTGCGGTGCCGAGCATTATGAGCACCACACCGGCCACCGACAAACTCAGCGCGAGGGCAAGCGCCACGTACTCCAGCTGCACCGGACCGGCGATCAGCGCACCGACATAGTTCAGGTAGGTCCACAGCGTGGAGGTGTTGGATTCCACCCGCTCGCCGGCATTGAACACCGGCCCGTTGCCGGCCAGCAGGTTGCGCACGGTGCGCAGCACGATCAAGCCGTCGTCGGCGATCCAGCGGCGCTGCCACGCTCCCCACGTCCACAGTGCCGCGACCACAACGACACTCACCCACAGGCTGATGCGCGCAGGCGAACGACGCGGGACCCGCGCCGACACCGGTTCGGAAGTCAGCTCAACTGAAGGCGATCGCTGCACCGATGGTCCCGATCCACGCCAGCAACAGCAGCTGCAGCACCCGATCCTTCAGCGCGATGTCCTCGGGTTCACCGGCCAGTCCACCGTCGACGTCGACGGCGTAGCGCAGGATCGCGATGGTGATGGGAATGATCGTGACCGCGTACCACGACGCGTTCGCCCCGTCCCGCTCAAAGGCCCACAGGCTGTAGCAGACCACCATCGCGGTGGCCGCCACCGTCCAGACGAACCGGAGGTAGGAGGCGGTATAGCTCTCCAGAGACTTGCGGATCTTGGCACCGGTACGTTCGGCGAGTTGCAGTTCGGCATAACGTTTTCCGGCCACCATGAACAGCGAGCCGAATGTCATCACCAGCAGGAACCACTGCGACAGCGGGATGCCCGCTGCCGCACCACCGGCGATGGCCCGAATCAGGTACGCCGATGACACGATGCAAATGTCCAGCACCGCTTGATGTTTGAGCCCGAAGCAGTAGGCGAGCTGCATGGCGATGTAGACCGCGATCACGATCAGCAGATTCACCGAGGCCAGCAGGGAGAGCGCGAGCGCACCGACGCCCAGCACGACGGCCAGTGTGTAGGCCAGCCATTGCGGGACGACGCCCGCCGCGATCGGGCGGAACCGCTTAGTCGGATGCTGACGGTCGGCCTCGACGTCACGCGAGTCGTTCACCAGGTAGATGCACGAGGCCGCCAGCGAGAAGGAGGCGAAGGCGATCACGATCTTGATCGCGACCTGGTCGTAGTCGTAGTGGATGTTGCCGCCGAGCGCCGCGATCGGGGCGAGCAGCACGAGCAGGTTCTTGACCCACTGGCGCGGACGGATGGCCTTGATGATCCCGGTGAACAGGTTGCTCGGCGGTTTGCCGGTAACCGCGTCCTCACTCATGGGCGTTCATCTCCGCTTCTCCTCCTGCGACGAGGCGAAACAACCGGCCGTCTTCGCGACAACGGCGCCGACGGCCGCCCCGGCGAGGACGTCAGTCGGGTAGTGCACGCCGAGCACCAGCCGCGACAGGGCCATCGCGGGCACGACCACCAATGGCAGTCGCGAGCGGGTGGCCCGGCTCAGCAGCATAGCCGCGGCCGTGCTGGACGTGGCGTGCGCCGACGGGAAGCTCAGCGCGCTGGGCGTGCCGACGTTGACCGCCACCGCCGGGTGATTGGGCCGGGCGCGACGCACGACCAGCTTGATCGCGATCGCGGCGGCATGCGCGGCAACGGCACCGACGCCGACCAGAACCCACTCGCGGCGCCGCTTCGGCATCGCCAGCGCGCCGAGTGCGGACACTGCGACCCAGCCCTGGGCGTGCTCGCCGAAATGCGACATCGCCCGGGCCACCTCGATGACCTGTGGCGTACCGATCGTGGACTGCACAGCGACCAGAGCAGCGACCTCGCCGCTGGCCGGCGGCGCGACGGGTTCGAGGTCAGGCATGGGTGGAGGAGTTCTCGAGCAGCACCGTTTCCCACTTCTCCTTGCTGGACAGGACCGGCAGAGCGTCTCGGTACACCTTGCGCATGCGGTTGAACTTGCGGGCCAGTCGCAGCTGGCGACGGGTCGAAGCACGAAGCAGCGCAAACATTTTCGCGCGGTCGCGCTGGCGGTAGACCACGCCGCGGCCGTCGGCGGTGGTCACGGTGACCCCGTCGACCCGCGACAGCGAGAACCACCGGGCGTCCTGAGTCGCGACGTTGATCTGCGGACGCTCGTGGTGCACGGGGTCGTGCGGCTTGAGCTGGTGGGCCACCCCGCGGGCGAGCCGCACCGAGATCGACAGCGGATTCGTCGGGATGCTCACCTTCTTGCGCCACCGCTTGTCCGACGGAGTCGGCAGCGCGGTGGCGCTGGGCAGCACCACGGCGTCGGGGTACTGCGAGCGCAGCTGGCGCACTTCGGGCAGCGCGACCTCGAGGATCGAGAAGATGTGCTCCGGGCCGGCGAGGAAGTCGTCCATCGCCCTGTTCTGAATCGCGACCGTCGAATACTCAAGGCACAGAAGGTGTTTGAGTGTCGCCTTCATATGGCTGGCGATCAGGCCGCGAACGTTGCCATCCCAGTGCAGGGCGGCCACCACCAACCGGTTGCGCAGGTGGAAGTAGGCCTGCCAGTCGATGGCGTCGTCCTTGTCGCTCCACGCCATGTGCCAGATCGCCGCGCCGGGCAGCGTGACGGTGGGGTAGCCGTGTTCCCCAGCGCGCAGGCCGTAGTCGGCGTCGTCCCACTTGATGAACAGCGGCAGTGGCTGGCCGAGCTCCTCGGCCACCTGCCGCGGGATCATGCACATCCACCAGCCGTTGTAGTCGACGTCGATGCGGCGGTGCAGCAGCTTGCTGCGGTATTCCTCTTCGTCGTTGAGCGGGTACTTGGCGAAGTTGTGGTCGTATTCGGTATTGACCGCGTTGGTCCACATGAAGTTCTGCGAGTCGACCATCTCGCCCATCACGTGCAGGTGCGACGGCTCCTGCAGGTTCAGCATCTGACCGCCGACCAGGGTCGGCGACTTGGCAAACCGGTTGAGCGCCAACGCCCGCAGCACCGAATCGGGCTCGATGCGGATGTCGTCGTCCATGAACAGGATCTGTTCGCAGTCGGTGTTCTTCAGCGCCTCGTACATCACCCGGCTGTAGCCGCCTGAGCCGCCGAGGTTCGGCTGGTTGTGGATGGACAACCGGTCGCCGAGCCGTTCGGCGGCCGCCGCGAAACCTGGATGGTCCTTGGCCTTCGAGGTGCCCTGGTCGGTGACGATGACCGCGGTGATCACGTTGTCCACCAACGGATCCGAGGTCAGCGCCGCAAGCGCGTTGACGCAGTCCGCGGGCCGGTTGAACGTCGGGATACCGACGGCAACGCTGGCCCGGCCCGGCGCGGGCATCGAGGCGTACCAGCCTGCGCTGTGCACGGTCGTCTTGCTGTCGGTGGTGATGTCGAACCAGATCCACCCACCGTCTTCGAACGGGTCCAAGCCGATCTCGAACTCCGCGGCGGTCGGCGTCGTCGCATCGGGGCTGCTGATCTCGGTGCCGCCCACGGTGATTCGGGCTCCGGTGGCCTTGGAGCGGTAGACGTCGACGCGGGCCGAGCCGGTGATCTCCACGCGCAGCACCACCGACTCGAGCGTCGACCAGCGGCGCCAATAGCTGGCCGGGAACGCGTTGAAGTAGGTCGCGAACGAGACCTCGGATTCCGCGCCGATCTCCAGCGTGGTCCGGGTGGGCGCGTGCGCCCGGCGTGCGTTGGTATCGGACTCTTCGATATACAGCTTGCGGACGTCGAGCGGTTCGCCGGGGCGCGGGAGTATCACCCGGGACAGGAGGCTGACGGCCTTGGTTTCGCCGGCCTCGATCGGGCCGGACGGAATCTCGCTCATTCTGTGCTGCTTTCGGTCAGCGGAGTCCCGTCGCGCAGGTGTGGCGCCAGGATGTTGTCGTACATGTTCAGCGCGCTGGCGATCGCCATGTGCATGTCGAGGTATTGGTACGTGCCCAGCCTGCCACCGAAGAGCACCTTCTCCGCGGACGTCTCCTGCCGGGCTCGTTCCCGGTAGGAGGCGAGCAGTGCGCGGTCGGCGTCGGTGTTGATCGGGTAGTACGGCTCGTCCTCGTCGGCGGCGAACCGGGAGTACTCGCGCATGATGACCGTCTTGTCGGTCGGGTAGTCGCGCTCGGGGTGGAAGTGCCGGAACTCGTGGATGCGGGTGTAGGGCACGTCGAGGTCGTTGTAGTTCATCACCGGGGTGCCCTGGAAGTCGCCCGTCGGGAGCACTTCCAGCTCGAAGTCCAGCGTGCGCCAGCCCAGCCGGCCGTCGGCGTAGTCGAAGTAGCGGTCCAGCGGCCCGGTGTACACCACGGGGGCGTCGGGGCTGGCGGCCCGAAGTTCGTCGCGAACCTCGAACCAATCGGTGTCGAGCCGGACCTCGATCCGGTCGTCGGCGGCCATGTTCTCCAGCCACTTCGTATAGCCGTCGACGGGCAGGCCCTCGTAGGTGTCGTTGAAGTAGCGGTTGTCGAAGGTGTAGCGCACCGGCAGGCGGCTGATGACGGCTGCCGGTAGTTCGACGGGGTCGGTCTGCCACTGCTTGGCGGTGTAGCCCTTGACGAACGCTTCGTAGAGCGGGCGGCCGATCAGTGAGATGGCCTTCTCCTCGAGGTTGGCAGCCTCCTCGGTCTTGAACTCGGCGGCCTGCTCCTGAATCAGCTGGCGGGCCTCGTCGGGGGTGAAGTACTTGCCGAAGAACTGCGCCACCAAACCCAGCCCCATCGGGAACTGGTAGGCCTGCCCGGCGTGCATCGCGAACACCCGGTGCTGGTATCCGGTGAAGTCGGTGAACTGCCGGACGTAATCCCACACCCGCTTGTTGGAGGTGTGGAACAGGTGCGCGCCGTACTTGTGGATCTCGATGCCGGTCTGCGGCTCGGGCTCGGAGTAGGCATTGCCACCGATGTGCGACCGGCGTTCGACGACCAGCACCCGCTTGCCGAGCTGGCTGGCCACCCGCTCGGCGACGGTCAGGCCGAAGAAGCCGGAACCGACGACGAAGAGGTCGAAGGGGCCTGAGACGATCCCGGAATTAGAAGAGCTCATCGGCGCCTAGGTTATCGGACCCTGGCGGTGTGACCCGCATCGCAAGCCCGGGCGCCGACAGGAATTCACGTGCGCTCCTAACGATTCAAGGTCGCAATTGGCTCACGATTCCGCATCGTCACTCTAGACACAGCAGTCACACCCTTAACATCGATCACGTTGGCTTCAATCGCGGCGCACGGCCGCTTTCGGGGCTCACGAAGTAATTCAGACACGAACGTTGTCTAGATATTGAGGAGACTTCCGTGCCTAACAGCCGTCGACGCAAGCTCTCGACAGCCATGAGCGCAGTCGCCGCATTGGCCGTCGCAAGTCCTATTGCCGCTATTGGTGTGGTCGAACTGACCGCTACCCCGCAGAAGGCCCCCGAGCAGCGCGAGTTCGTCCGCGCCGCGGTGGTGACCGATCTGCCCAACGAGTTGATGTCTGCGCTGCAGCAGGGTCTGTCGCAGTTCGGGATCAACCTGCCCCCGCTGCCGACGGGCTTGAGCCCGGCCGGCGCCCAGCCGGCGCAGGCGGGACCGACGCTCACCACCCCGAGTCTGGGCACGCCCGGCCTCACCACCCCGAGCCTGACCGCACCGGGGTTGACCACGCCCAGCCTCACCACGCCCGGTCTCACCACTCCGAGCCTGACCACGCCCGGACTGACGACGCCGAGCCTGACCACACCGGGGCTCACCACGCCGGGTCTGACCACTCCCGGTCTGACCACACCGAGCGTCAGCACGCCGGGTCTCACCACGCCGAGTCTGACCACGCCCGGCTTGACCACGCCGAGCCTGACCACGCCCGGGGCCACCGTGCCCTCGGCGTCGGCGTCGCTGACCGATCCCGGGCTGACCAACCCGGCGCTCACGACCCCTCAGCTCGGCGCAGGCACGCCGTCGCTGGCGACGCCCGGCTTGACCAGCCCGTCCGCGACCGGCCTCGGCCTGCCCAACGAGCAGCCGATCAGCGCTCCGCTGGGCCCGGTCAACGGCACCTATCCGATCCTCGGTGATCCCTCGCTGGCGATGCCCAGCGCAGCGCCCGCACAGTCCGGCGGGATCATCAGCGATCTGAGCAGCGCCGCCAACCAGCTCGGCGTCGGCCAGGCGATCGACCTGCTCAAGGGAGTCGTCATGCCGTCGATCACCCAGGCCATGCAGGGTGCATCGGCCGCCGCTGCCGCCGCGCCGGCGGCAGCCCCAGCTCCGGCCGGTTAATAGGAAGCCTGCGTCGGAACGGCACCGCAGGGTGGGTCAGGCCGCTAGGTCAGTGAACCCGGAGAGGCCCCTGCGGTGCCGTTGCAGGCTTCCAGTATCACTTTCTTCACACTGGTCCGTGTCGAAACACTGGTATCAGAGGGCACATACGTAACATCGCCTTGTGCTGTCCCGCCGACCTGCGCCGACGCTTGTGTTCACCGCGATCGCGACGACCGTCGTCATCCTGCCGTGGGCGATCACCGGCGTGCCGGGGTCCGAGCGTCCGGACGGGCCGAAGGCCGCTGACACCGTTCTCGCCCAGCAACCGCTCACCGGAGTCGGCGGCGGGGTGACGGTCCGCGAGATCAGCCAGCCGACGCCGTTCTCCTTGGTCGCGCTGACAGGTACTGACCTCACCGGGACCTCGGCACGGGTGCGCGCGAAGCGACCGGACGGCTCGTGGGGCCCGTGGTACGACGCCGACACCCTGGAGTCCAACGCCGACGACAGCCAGCACGGCGGTCCGCGCGGCACCGACCCGGTGTTCGTCGGCACCACCACGTCGGTACAGATCGCGGTGACCCGGCCGCCCAACGCCCCGGTCACCACCGCCCCACCCGAGACCGGCCTGGATGCCGGCAAGGAACTCGGCTATGTGCCCGCGACCGCCGAACACACCTTCGCGCAGAACATTTCGGCGGTGTTGATCACCCCGCCCAAGGCGCCGGTCGATTCACAGTGGCAGCCGCCGACGGCAGCGCTGGGACCGGGTCAGCCACCTAACATCATCAGCCGCGCCCAGTGGGGTGCCGATGAGCACATCCGTTGCGGTAACACCGCGTATGGCAACGGGATTCGAGCCGCAGTGGTCCACCACACCGCGGGCAGCAACGACTACGCGCCCGAGGACTCGGCGGAGATCGTGCGCTCGATCTACGCCTATCACACCCGCACTCTGGGCTGGTGCGACATCGCCTACAACGCACTGGTGGACAAGTACGGCCAGGTCTTCGAGGGCCGCGCCGGCGGCATCACCAAGGACGTATTGGGCTCGCACACAGGCGGTTTCAACACGGACGTGTGGGGCGTGTCCATGATCGGTGACTTCGAGGACGTGCCACCCACCGACATCCTGGTCCGCACCGTCGGCAGGCTGCTCGGCTGGCGGCTGGGCTTGGACCACGTCAACCCAACGGGCACCGTGATGCTGCGGTCGGCCGGCGGCGACTACACCTTCTTCCCCGCCGGGGCGACGCCCACGCTGCCGACGATCTTCGCCCACCGCGACGTCGGCAACACCGCATGCCCGGGCAACGCCGGTTATGCGGCGCTGAACCAGATCCGGGACATCGCATCGCGATTCAACCGGCCACCGGACCTGATGGACTCGCTGCGCGGCGGCGCGATCCTGACCAAGTGGGAAGCCATGGGCGGCAAGGACAGTCCGCTCGGCATGCCGATCACGCCGGAGGCGGCCGCCGACGGCAATGCGCGGTACGTGACGTTCGAGCACGGCGCCATCTACTGGTCGCCGACCACCGACGCGCAGCCGCTCACCGGTGCGATCTACGAAGCCTGGGCATCGCTGGGTTATGAGCGCGGCGCGCTGGGCCTGCCGACCAGCGGCGAGATCCAGGAACCCGAGTGGATCGTGCAGAACTTCCAGCACGGCACCCTCAACTTCGACCGGCAGACCCACAACGTCCTGCGGGTGGTCGACGGGCTGACCCTGGTGATGCCACCGCCTCCTGCCGACGGGCCGCCGGTGCAGCTGGAGCGGTTCAGCCGCATCACCAATCCGGTGACCTGACTAGAGCCACCAGCGTTCGAGCACCCGGGCCAAGCCGTCGTCGGAGTTCGGCCCGGTCACCTCATTGGCAGCAGCGACCGCCTCCGGGTGAGCGTTGCCCATCGCGACACCCAGGCCGGCCCAGCGCAGCATCGGCACGTCGTTGGGCATGTCGCCGAACGCGATGACGTCCTCGGCGGCGATCCCCAGCGGCCGGGCGAGGTGTTCGACGCCCGTCGCCTTGCTGGTCCCGGTCGGGTTGATCTCGATCAGGCCGTTGTTGGTGGAGTAGGTGATATCTCCCTGTGAGCCAAGATGTTTGGCGAGTTCGGCGGCCATCTGCGAACTGCGGGCACCGGCCTTGCGGATCAGCAGCTTCACTGCGGGCGCGCTGAGCAGGTCCTCGATCGCGACCTCGGTGTTGTCCGGGTTGAGCCAGGCGTGCTCGTAACCCGGTGAGCTGACGAACTGTGGTGTCGCCGAGTCGTGCGCGCTGCGACCCACCCGCTCGACGGCCAGGCCGGCACCCGGGATCACCCGGGTGGCGATATCGGCGAGTTCGGTGAGGACGTCAACGCTCAACGTGCGCGCGGAGATGATGCGGTCCTGTTCGGGGTCGTAGATCACGGCTCCGTTGGCACACACCGCCATCGGCGCGAACCCCAGTTCATCGACGACCGGCGTAATCCATCGCGGCGGGCGGCCCGTCGCCAGCACGAACTGAACGCCGGAGGCCACTGCGGCCTGCACCGCGCTGCGGGTGCGCGGTGTGACGTGCTCGTCCTCGTCGAGAAGGGTGCCATCCACATCGGTGGCGATCATCAGGGGCAACATCAACGGTGTTCCGTTGCGCGACGGGCACGTTCGGCCAACTCGGCCTCGTCGAGCTTCTTGGCCTGCTCCAGGGTCGGGGCGGCACCGCCGAGCTCCGCGGGCACCCAGTGCTCGCCCGGCGGATGCGGATACGCCGTCTGCACCTCCCGCAGGATCGTGCTCATCTGGGTCCTGAGCCGGTCTTCCAGCTCGACGGCCGTCCCCGCCGGCGGCAGTGGCCGACCGTAGCGCACGGCGAACGGGATCTTGTTGCGGCGCAACTGTTTCGGGTGGTCCTTGGTCCACACCCGATGGGCACCCCAGACGATGCAGGGCACGATCGGAACCTGAGCCTCCAGCGCCATGCGTGCCGCGCCGCTCTTGAAGTCCTTCAGAACGAAGGCCCGGCTGATCGTGGCCTCGGGATAGACACCAACCAGCTCACCGGCCTTGAGCTGACGCACCGCTTCGGCGTAGGCGTTCGCGCCGGCCTGCCGGTTCACCGGGATGGTGCCCGTGTGTCTGATCAGGAAGTTGACCACCCGCACGTTCTGCATCTCGGCCTTGATCATGAACCGGATGCGGCGCCTGCGGCGGCGGGTGCCCAACGCGGCGGGGAGGAAGTCGACGTAGCTGGTGTGGTTGATCGCGACCACGGCACCGCCGTCGGCAGGGATGTTGTCGAGACCTTCGAACGTGATCTTGGTCCCCGCCGCCCGGACCACGATCGAGGCGACGATCTCCAGG
Source organism: Mycolicibacterium pallens (assembly GCF_019456675.1). NCBI lineage: Bacteria > Bacillati > Actinomycetota > Actinomycetes > Mycobacteriales > Mycobacteriaceae > Mycobacterium > Mycolicibacterium pallens. Next base: position 5,771,852 of record NZ_CP080333.1, read on the forward strand.
GTGCGGAAAACGGGTTCCATACGGGCTACCCCGGCGACCCTGGCGGGTCTGGGCGCTCGGCCCGCCTCGCGGCTTTCTCGGCGGCCTCGGCGGCGTCCATCGCGGATGCCTCGGCCAGCGTCGGGGCACTCCCGCCGAGTCGGCGGGGAACCCAGAATTCTCCGGCCGGGTGAGGGCCGTAGGCGTCCTGCACCTGTTCGAGCAGATGCTGCATGCGCGAGTGCAGCAACGCGGTCAACTCGTTGGCAGGCAGCGTCGGCTCGATGGGCTCGCCGACCGCGATCGCGATCGGCACCTTGGGACGCCACATCTTGCGTGGGTGCCCCTTGGTCCAGATGCGCTGAGCGCCCCACACGATGTGCGGGATGATCGGCACGTCGGCGGCGATGGCCATGCGCGCCGCACCCGACTTGAACTCCTTGAGCTCGAAGCTGCGGCTGATCGTCGCCTCGGGGTACACACCGACCAGCTCGCCGGCCTTCAGCGCCAGGCACGCCGCGTCGAACGAGGCGGCGCCGCTGGCCCGGTCCACCGGAATGTGACGCAGGCTGCGCATGATCGGGCCGGTGACGTGAGAGTCGAAGACCTCTTGTTTGGCCATGAAACGGACCTTGCGGCCGCGGCCCTGCAGATAGGCGGGCAGCCCGGCAAAGGTGAAGTCGAAGTAGCTGGTGTGGTTGATCGCCACGACCGCCCCGCCGGTCGTGGGCAGGTTCTCGACGCCGGTGACGGTGAACTTCAAGCCCTGCGCACGCCACGTCAGGCGGGCGAGCTGAATGACTGTGCCGTATACCGGTTCCACAGCGGTCAGCCTATCTCGCGAACCGCCGGCAGCTAAGCTCGTGGAGGGTGCAGCTACCACGGAAAAGGGGATTTGTGCAGGTCACAAGCATCGGCCACGCCGGTTTTCGGATCGACACCCAGGCGGGAAGCATCCTGTGCGACCCCTGGCTGAACCCTGCCTACTTCGGCTCGTGGTTCGTCTTCCCCGACAACAGCGGCCTGGACTGGGCCGCCCTGGGTGACTGCGACTATCTCTACGTCTCGCACCTGCACAAGGACCACTTCGACCCCCAGCTGCTCACCGAGTACGTCAACAAGGACGCGATGGTCCTGCTGCCGGACTTCCCGGTGCCCGACCTCAAGCGCGAACTCGAGGCGCTCGGCTTCCACCGCTTCTACGAGACCACCGACTCCGTCAAGCACCGCATCAGCGGGCCCAAGGGCGAGCTCGACGTGATGATCGTGTCGCTGCGCGCCCCGGCCGACGGGCCGATCGGCGACTCCGGGCTGATCGTCTCCGACGGCACCACCACGGTGTTCAACATGAACGACTCGCGGCCGCTGGCGGTGGACGTGCTGGCCGATGCGTTCGGCCACATCGACGTGCACATGCTGCAGTACTCGGGCGCGATCTGGTACCCGATGGTCTACGACATGCCCGAGCGCGCCAAGCAGTCCTTCGGCACCCAGAAACGTCAGCGTGGAATGGACCGCTGTCGGCAGTTCATCGCCGATGTCGATGCGACGTGGGTGATCCCGTCGGCCGGGCCGCCGTGCTTCCTGGATCCCGACCTGCGTTACCTCAACGACGACCACGGTGACCCAGCCAACATCTTCCCCGACCAGATGGTGTTCCTCGACCAGATGCGTCAGAACGGCAACGACGGCGGCCTGCTGATGATCCCCGGTTCGGTCGCCGATTTCACTGGGAAGCAACTGAATTCGCTTACCCATCCGGTTCCGACAGCTGAGGTCGAGGCGATCTTCACCACCGGCAAGGCCGACTACATCGCCGAGTACGCCGAACGGATGGCACCGGTGCTCGCCGCCGAGAAGGCACGGTGGGCGCCGGCGACAGGTGAGTCGCTGCTGGAACCGCTGCGCGCGAAGTTCGAGCCGATCATGCTGCAGAGCGATCAGATCTGTGATGGCATCGGCTATGCGGTGGAGCTGCGCGTCGGGCCAGAGACGGTCGTGCTGGATTTCCCGAAACGTGCTGTGCGCGAGCCGATTGCTGACGAGAAGTTCCGGTACGGATTCGAGATCGCTCCGGAGTTGGTCCGGACGGTGTTGCGGGACAACGAGCCGGACTGGGTCAACACGATCTTCCTGTCCACCCGGTTCCGGGCGTGGCGGGTCGGTGGCTACAACGAGTACCTGTACACCTTCTTCAAGTGCCTCACCGACGAGCGGATCGCCTACGCGGACGGCTGGTTCGCCGAGACACACGACGACACCAGCGACGTGGAGTTGGGTGGCTACACGATTCAGCGCCGCTGTCCCCACCTGAAGGCCGACCTGTCGAAATTCGGTGTGGTGGAAGGCTCGACCTTGACGTGCAATCTGCACGGCTGGCAATGGAATCTGGAGAACGGACGATGCCTGACCACCAAGGGCCACGAGTTGCGGTGTTCGAAACAATGAGCGCCCCGCCGCAGCAGCACTACGACGACGGCCTGGTGCAACTGGACCGTTACGCGTTGACCTTGCGGCGCTATCACTTTCCGTCGGGAACCTCCAAAGTCATTCCGCTGCAGTCTATCCGGGGATACAAGGCGGAGCCGCTGGGTATGTGGATGCAACGGTTCCGACTGTGGGGAAGTTCGGATCTGCGGCGCTGGCTGCCACTGGACATCTACCGTCCGATCAAGTCGACCCTGGTCACGCTCGACGTGCCAGGCACAAATCCCAGCCCGGCGTTTACCCCGGTCAAGCCGCGGGAGTTCATGAAGGTGTTGGACGAGCTACTCAAGGTCGACTAGTCAGCAGTCGTCACAGGACCGCGTCGGCTAGGCGGTCGACTTGGTCGATGTCAGCGACGCATGGGTAGAACACGAGACCGTCGAAGCCCAGGTCCTCATAGGCGCGTACGGTCGCCGCTGCCTCGTCGGGCGAGGTGACCATGTCGGCGACATTGATGGCGGCGTAATCGGGTTTGAATCCGTAGTAGCTCTGCAGGTGGGCGCGACCGGCGGCGACAGTTTGGGCGTCGCCGAATGTGAAGTTGACGCTGGCCTGGAGCCGGGGGCGCCCCGCGCGATTCGCCTCTGCCCACGCCGCGCGCACTCGGTCGGCGCTCATAGATTGTTCGGCGTACTGGCGGACTGCGCCTGCCGTCCAGCCATCGCCGATCGTCGCGGCGCGGTGGAACGTCACGTCGGCCCGTCCACCAAAAAGCAGCGGAATCCTCACTGGGGCAGCACAGATCGCCTTGTCGCCGCCGACAACCTGGCCATCGCACGTATCGCGTAGCACGGACACGGTCTGGTCGAGGATGCGGCCGCGGCGCCGATAGTCCACCGCGACGGCGGTGTAGTCGTCGGGTCGGCTTCCGACACCCAGGCCCAGCGTGAGTCGGCCGCCAGATGCCGCGGCGAGTGTGGTGGCCTGCTTGGCCAGCAGCACCGCCGGATACAGCGGAGCCAGCAGCACATTCGTCATCAAGCCGATGGTGGTGGTGGCGCCCGCGGCCACCGATAACGCAACGAGGGAGTCGAGGCTTTCATAGACCAGTCGGTCGATCACCGCGAGTTCAGCGAAGCCGCGCCGTTCGGCGTGATGCGCCCACTGGGCGGTCAGCGTCCCCCGCACGTGCGCGATGTGGCTGGGCAGTCCGATACCGATGTCCATGGTGAAGTCTCCTCAACGGTTACTGCTGCGAACATGTCGTCGTACTGGCCGTCCTGGGCGGCGCGTCGCGAGGGCGCCCGTCAGTTCGACGCGTTCCAGGCTGACAGCGATGCCATCGAAATGATGATTGCTCAGGCCGAATTGATAAGAAGTCGTCAGCTAAGGCGGCTCAGGCGCATAGTATTCGCTGTGATCGACGATCTGGATGCACAGATTCTGCATGCCCTTCAGTTGGCGCCTCGGGTGTCGTTTCGCCGGATCGCCGCCGTCGTCGAGTCCACCGAGGCGACCGTCGCCCGGCGCTACCATCGCTTGCGCCGAGACGGGGTGGTGCGTGTTGTCGGGATACAGAACCGCTGGGTGGACGGTGAAGCGAGCTGGTTGTGCCGAATGCGCGCCGCCCCCGAGCACATACCGAAGATCGCCGACGCACTAATCCGCAGACCGGATGTGTCCCACGCCAACGTGTTGGCGGGATGGACTGATCTGGTCTGCGTCATCCGCGCCCCGCTGATCGAAGGTCGCGAGGATCTTCTGCAGCTGCTGCCACGAACGACGTCGGTCACCGATATCACCATCGACCTGCTGCTGCACACGTTCGGCGACCCCGCCCGAGCGCCGTGGACGGGCTACGGGCATGCACTCAACGCCCAGCAGGCTGAAGAGATCGTGGCCGAACGGGCAGTCCCGGAATCATGGGACCGACCGTGCAAGGTCAGCCCAGAGGACGCGCCCGTCTTGGAGGCGCTGGCCGAAGACGGGCGCACGCCACAGTCGAAACTCGCAGCCCTCTCGGGCTGGTCGGTGGCACGAGTGGGCCGGCGGCTCGCGGCGTTGGAAGCCTGCGGCGCGTTGTACTACGACGTCGATGTGCTACCCGAGCGACTCGGCCACCACCTCAGCGCGATGCTGTGGCTGACAGTCGCACCCAAGGACGTACACCGGGTAGGCGAAGGCATCGCAGCGCACGACCAGATCGCCTTCGCCGGCGCTACGAGTGGGTCAAGGAACGTGGTGGCGATCGCCATCTGCCGAGACGCCGGCGATCTATACCGTTATCTCAGTGAGCAACTCGGCAAGATAGAGGAGGTCCTCGGCTACGAGGTGAACATCCGCACTCAACGCCTCAAACAACACGGATCGGTGGTTTCCCGCGGACGACTGGTCAATCCCCGCCCTACCCGCATTGCGCGCTGAGTCCGCTCAAGATCCCACGCCGAGATCGACGAAATGCTGCGATCTACTCGCACTTTCGCGGCCAAATGTCGGTTTGGGCGCAGAATTTAAGGCTGCCAGACCAGCTGGCGCAGTTCGGATGCGGCATCGCTCTCGGTGTCGTAGACCCGCACGATGGCCTCGTCACCCGGCTGCAGGTAGGTCGACTCCCCCAGCTTGGTGTAACGCGTCGCGCCGATGCCGATGAGCACTCGCTCCGGGCGTCCCGACGCCACCATCAGTGCGCCGACATCCTCCAAAGGCGTGTCGGGAGAACCCTTTTGGTTGGCCAGCCGTTCGACGATCCAGTCCAGCAGCACCTCGCCGTAGTACGAGTAGCCCAGCAGCGGACTGTCCACCCCGTACTCGTGGTGCTTACCGTCGGCGGTGCGCAGATGGCACAGCAGTCGCAGGGTTGCTGTCGGGCCGTCCGGGGTGAGGTCGCTGATGTCGAAGAACTGGTGCGCAACGCCTTTCGAGGAGGGCCCCCAGTTCTTCTTGTGACTGATCTTGGCTGCGTTGGGGCGACGGATCGAGCAGTCGTTGAACGCGCCAAGCGCAAACGGCCGCAACGTGACCACGGTGTCGCCCTCCCAGACGACGTCGCAGGCCAACCCGACCTCGGGCTCGATCTGCAGATTCAGCGGCCCGTCGGCCTCCGTCGTCTCCGGCACCATCAGCGCGTCGTGGGACAGTGGGAACTCCCCCAGGAAGCTGTCGTGTCCGGGCGCATACCACGGAAAGATCCCCTTGGGTGCGACACCCTCGCTGGCGACGTTGACGAAATCAACTGCCTCACCGGCCTGTTCGAGGTGGCCGGCGAAGTTTCCGGCCACACCGAAGCCGAACCAGCTTTTGACTTCATCGAGGTCGAGTTCGATCACGGTTGCAGGACCTCCGTCCCCACATAAGGCACCAGGGCGGCGGGAATACGCACACTGCCGTCAGGCTGCTGATGGTTTTCCAGGATCGCGACCAGCCACCGCGTCGTAGCAAGCGTCCCGTTGAGCGTCGCCGCGATCTGCGGCTTGCCGTTCTCGTCGCGATAGCGGGTGGCCAGCCGGCGGGCCTGGAACGTCGTGCAATTCGACGTCGAGGTCAGCTCGCGGTAGGCCTGCTGGGTGGGAACCCATGCCTCACAATCGAACTTGCGCGCCGCGGACGAGCCGAGGTCACCGGCGGCCACATCGATCACCCGGTACGGCACGTCGATGAGCTCGAGCATCTGCCGCTGCCAGCCGAGCAGCCGCTGATGTTCGGCCTCGGCGTCCTCGGGACGGCAGTAGACGAAGCCCTCCACCTTGTCGAACTGGTGCACGCGGATGATGCCCCGGGTGTCCTTGCCGTAACTGCCGGCCTCGCGCCGGAAGCAGGACGACCACCCGGCGTAGCGCAGCGGGCCGCTCGAGAGGTCGAGGATCTCGTCGGAGTGATAGCCGGCCAGGGGCACCTCGGAGGTACCGACCAGATAGAGGTCGTCGTCCTCCAGGTGATAGATCTCGTCAGCATGGGCACCGAGGAATCCGGTGCCGGCCATCACCTCGGGGCGCACCAGGACCGGCGGGATCATCAGCGTGAAACCGTTGTCGGTCGCCACCCGAACCGCCAGTTGCAGCAGACCGAGTTGCAGGAGGGCACCGCGGCCGGTCAGGAAGTAGAACCGCGAGCCGGACACCTTGGCGCCGCGCTCCATGTCGATCAGGCCGAGCGACTCGCCGAGTTCGAGGTGATCCTTCGGGTTCTCGATCTCCCGCGGCTGGCCCACCACGTCGAGCACGACGAAATCGTCCTCGCCGCCGGAGGGAACACCGGGGATGATGACGTTCTGAATGGCCATGTGCGCGCTGGTGAACGCCGCTTCGGCCTGGGCCTGCTCGGCCTCGGCCGATTTGACCTGCGCAGCAAGCTCTTTGGCGTGTTCGAGCAGCGCGGGCCGCTCGTCGGGGGACGCCGAACCGACCTTCTTACTGGCGGCCTTCTGCTCGGCCCGCAGTGAATCGGCCTTCGAGATGGCCGCCCGGCGTGCGCTGTCGGCGTCCAGAAGGGCGTCGACGAGGCCCGGGTCCTCACCACGGCTGAGCTGGGACCGCCGCACCGCATCGGGGTCGTCGCGCAGCAGTTTCAGGTCGATCACGCCCGCAACCCTAGCCACTGGCCCCAGCCACCGCGTCGGCCCCTCCGGCCGACGGCACAGCACAACCCCATAACATTACAACTGCATCACTTGTCACACGCCTCGGCGCGGCTGCCACAATAGAGGCGATGCTGCAGTTATCCGAGCACGAGGACGTCACGCCTGAGCTGCCCCAATCGGGCGCACCGAGGCGGACGTTCCTAGGCACTTTCCAGGCCACGTCGACCCGGCGGGCCCTGTTGCTGACCGCGCTCGGCGGCCTGTTGATCGCCGGTGTCGTCACCGCCCTGCCGATCGGCTACAACAATCGGCTCGCGGGGTACGCCGGCTCCGATCCGCTGTCGGGAGCAAAGGGAACGGCGGCGTTCGCCAACGCCAAATCGGGTAGCTGCCTGAACTGGCCGGACAAGAGCCCCGACGCGGCCACCATCGTGGACTGCAAGGGTGACCACAAGTTCGAGGTCGCTGAATCCGTCGACATGCGCACCTATCCGGGAACCGAATACGGCCCCAACGCCGCCCCGCCGAGCGCCGCGCGCATCCAGCAGATCAGCCTGGAGCAGTGCCAGCCGGCCGTCGAGCGGTACCTCGGCGCCAAGTACGACCCGAACAGCAAGTTCTCGATCAGCATGCTGTGGTCCGGTGACAAGGCGTGGAAGCAGGACGGCGAGCGGCGCATGCTGTGCGGCCTGCAACTGCCAGGCACCGACAACCAGCAGACGGCCTTCAAGGGCCGGGTGGCCGAGATCGACCAGTCCAAGGTCTGGCCGGCCGGCACCTGCCTCGGCATCGATCCGCCGACCAACCAGCCGACCGACATCCCGGTCGACTGCGGCGCCCCGCACGCCATGGAGGTCACCGGTGCGGTGAACCTGGAGGAGAAGTTCTCCGCCGGGTTGCCCTCGGATGCCGATCAGGACGCTTTCATCAAGGACGCCTGCACCCGGATGACCGACGCCTACCTGACGCCGCTGCAACTCCGGTCGACGACGCTGACTCTCATCTACAGCACGATCTCGCTGCCCAGCTGGACCGCAGGCAGCCACCAGGTGGCCTGCAGCATCGGCGCCACCCTCGGCAACGGCGGCTGGGCGACGCTGATCAACCCGGCCAAGGGTGCGCTGCTGATCAACGGCATGCCCCCGGTCCCGCCGCCTGACATCCCCCAGGAGAGGTTGAGCCTGCCCTCGATCCCGCTGCTGCCATCGATGCCGACGACGCAATACTCGCCGTCGACCGACAGCAGCAGCGGCAGTGGGTCGAGCCAGTCCACCGATTCGACCCAGACTCAGCACCTGCCGCAGCAGCAGACGCAGCAGACGCAGGCGCCGACGTCGACCGCGGCACCCACCACGGCCGCCGCGGTGCCGCCGGCCGACGGCAACGTCGTCAACGGGCAGCCGGTGCCCGCCGGCCCGCCGCCGGCATCCGATGCGCCGCCCATGGACTCTCCGCCGCCCGCGGGCCCGCCGCCCGGGCCGGCCGACGCACCCGTTCCGCCGCCCGCCTAGTGCCCGTCCGGATGGACCCGGCGCGGTTCGAGGAATTGGTCGGCGACGCACTGGATCTCATTCCGCCCGGGCTGGCCAAAGCGATCGACAACGTCGTGATCATGGTCGAGGATCATCACCCGGAGGATCCGGATCTGCTGGGTCTCTACGAGGGAGTCGCGCTCACCGAGCGTGATTCGAGCTATGCCGGATCACTGCCCGATACCGTCACGATCTATCGAGAGCCGCTGCTCGACATGTGCGACACCGAAACCGAGGTGGTCGAGGAGGTCGCGATCACCGTAATCCACGAGATCGCACATCATTTCGGCATCGACGACGATCGACTGCACGAATTGGGTTGGGGCTGAACGACGTCAGCGCGGCGGGTCACCCTGCCAGGTGAAGCTGTTGACGTACTTGCCCATGTCCTGGGCGATCTGCAGGTTGGCGCCCGACGGCAGTCCTGGACCGAAATCCGGACCGAAGGCGTGGTATGGGCCGACCGCGCCGGCGACCAACGCCAGATCGTTCTTGACCGCCACCAACAGCACGGTGCGAAGACGGATGTAGCTGTTCGACGTGCCCTGCGGCCAGGTGTCGGCAACCTCGCCGTACCCGGGCTGGTAGCCGACCATCGCATTGGGAATCTCGTAGGCGATCTTGGCGTCGGGGAACTTCTGCTTCAGCAGGTCGCGGGCGATGGTCTGCGGGTCGCGGCCTCTGGCCGGCTCGGAAAACAGTTGCAGCACACCGGTATCGCCGCCGGTGAACTTCGCGGTCACCCCGTTGCCCTGGGTGGAGACCTCGTAGGCCGAGCCGGCGGTCGGATACGACACCGAGAACGAGCCGTCGGCCGCGGTGAAGCGGGGCAGGCCCGTCACCGGTGTGCCCATCGGCGGCGCGCCGCATTCCGGGGGGCACATGTAACGCGGGACCTTCTTGGTGACCGTCAACGACACCCCGACCAGAATCAGGGCGACGGCGACGATGCCGGCCATCCACAACCCGATCGTGCGGCGCAGCCGCGGACGCCGCACTTCCGGGGCGACATACATGCCCGCCGGCAGTGCGTAGCCGACGAACTGCTCCGCGTCGGAAGCAGCCGAGGGTGTGGTCACGACCCCTCCGTGGCGACCTGCCGCACCGGGCGCACCTCACGCCGCTCATGTCGTGACGCTCGCGACGACGCCCTGGTCGCCACACCGCAGGCCGGACAGAACGCCATGTCGGGCACCACATGCTGGCAGTGGATGCACAGTATCGGCTCGTGTTGCTCGACCGGATCGTGCGCCTCGTGAAGCAGCGCCAGTTGCAACCCGATTCGCAACAGCACCAGCACCACCGCGGTCATGACGAGATGGACCGTGAGCATCCGAAGTTGCGGCATCCCCATGATGTCGGTGACCGCGACCCCGGTGTGGATGAGCACCACCACGACCGCCAGCACAAACAGCATGGTGCGGATCCGGCGCGGACGCTCGTGGGGGTTGGTGTCTTGGCCCTTGAACCACAGGGCGATACCGATCATGCCGCCGGCCGCCGCGGCGGTGAGTGGAATCGTCACCCCGCACAGCAGCGCCTCGACGATCAGGCCCTTGATGGGTCGGCTGCGCGCCAAGAGTCCGGTGGCGAACTGCGGCGCCAGCCGGGTCAACGTGGCACCGGCGGCGAACGTCAGCGCCGTCAGCGCACCAACGACGAAGCCGTCCAACGACTCTCGCGAGTTGGGCCGCAACAGGCGCACGAGGACGATGGGCACCAGCATGAGCACCATGCCGCCGGCCGGAATGATGATGCCTTCACGCAGGAGGTGATGAATCGCCATACCCGCGGCCATCGGGACGCCGTAGGCGCGGGCGACCATCTGGCCGGTCAACAACGTCCAACCCACACCCAGGGCCGCGCCCAGCGTGCCGGCCAACACCAAAGACCACGGGGACATGTCGCGATAGACCGCCGATTCGGCGAGATACAGCACGAACAGCAGCGGCAGGCCCAGGGCCGCAACGGTGATCAGCGCGGCAGGCATCTTCACGAGGGCGAAGACGACGAGGCCGAGAAGGATGAGCGCCAGCCCTATCCGGAACGGGGTGCGCGAACGCTGCGGCAGATGCGGGAACAGCGAGCTGGCGACCGCCGGTAGCAACACGCTTTCGCCGGGCGAGGCGCCGAATGTGTCGCCGCGCAGCCGCGCCAGCCAGTTGGGTCCCCGCCGGTGTTCGTCGGTGGCGTGTGCACCGCAGTAGCCGCAGAACGCTCCGGCCGGGACGTCGATTTGGCAGACCGAGCACTCCATCGTCGGGACTTCATCGGTCCCGTTTTCCGGCGAGCTCATCCGGCCACCTTCTGGGTCACGAGAATATTCTGCGCGAGGTTCTCCACATTCGGAGTACCCAGCCCCGTCACCAGGTCGTACCCGGGTGCGGCGTTGGCCACGGCGTTACCGCCGAGGACGACATCGCGAAACGCGGGCAACGGCGTGCCCTGGGCGATGGTGTACAGCACCGGGTTGATGTTGCCGATCAGCGAGCCGCCCTTGTCGACCACGTACTGGTTCATCAACGCGGTCAGTCCGGCCCAGATGGGTGCGGCCAGCGAGGTGCCGCCCCCGACGATGACCTGCTGGTTGAACACGATCTGCACACCGGTGAACGGGTCGGCGACCGCCGCGATATCCGGGGTCAACCGCTTGCCGTCACCCTTGGGGGCGGTGAGGTGCTGCTGCCAGTCGGGGCGCTCGAAGAGGGCTGACACACCCCCGCCGGTGCCCTGCGACAGCGGCGGATCGAACCAGGACTGCTCGGCCAGCCAGTCGCCCTTGTCGTCGGTGGACACCGTCGTGCCGCCGACGTCCGTCATCTCCGGCATCGAGGCCACCGCGTCCAGCCCGACGTCGTTGTCGCTGGGTGGAGCCGACCATTCGTCGCCGCCCTTGCAGTCGAGCCCGGCCAGGTCGCCGCTCGCGTCGTACGCCGTCGTCCCCGAGCGGTGCGCGGCCGACAGCGCCGCCCGCACCGGCACCAGGTCGGCGGCGGTGATGAGTTTGTCGCATCCCCAGCCGATCGAAAAGCTCCACACCGCACCCGGATACGTGCGTTCGGTGTCCTCCATCAGCTTGGCGATCTTCTCGTACGAGCCGTCGCCCTCGACCGTGGACCGCGCGTTGACGAGGACCTTCTTGGCGTCGGGGGCGATCGCGTGAATGGCCTCGAGGTCCATGGTCGCCTCGCCGCGGCGCGCGGGTGGCATGCCGCCGACGACGTCGGGCGTGAATTTCGGCAGGGTGAAGCTCGTGGCGAAGGTGTCGAGGTCGGCCTGATCGAATCCGTCGAACGCGAAGACGACGACCGTCGTGCCCTTGCCCTTATAACCCTTGTCGTGCAACGGCATTGCGTTGTAGGTGCGCAGGAGCGCGCTGGGGCTCAGCCCTTGATCGGGCACCTCCAGCGGCAGCATCCAGGTCTTGGATTCGCGGTGCGGGGTGTAGCCGAGGATGCGGCCGAGGCCGGCCACCTCGACGTTGAGCGACTGCGGGACCGACGGCTGTTGGGGCGAGGCGTAGAACACCTGGCCGCGCTTACCGCGGTAGTCGTGAACATCCACATCGAAGGCGCCGGACACCGCGCTGGGCGCACCTTCCAGGATCGCCCAGCTGTCGCCCGGACGCCATCGCACGGAAAGACCTTGTTGGACAGCCCATCCCATCAGAAGGTCCGGACGCGAATCGTCACGCAGCGCAGCAGTCAGCTGAACGTGATCGGTGCGTGCCGGACCGAGGTCGACGGAGCTCGCCAGTAGAGACGCATACGGGCCGCTGATCGCACCGTCGGCGGCGGGTGCCGGCGAACGGTGCAGATCAGCGACCAATAGTACAGCGGCGGTCAGCATCGCCGACAGCCCGACCGCGGACAGCACGCGGAGGCGTTGAACCCCGATCACTGTCGGTGGCGGGCTGTGGACGGATGCTGACCGAGCGGCTTAGTTGCCGCCGGTGATGACGTTGCCGGGCAGCGCGGTCGGAGCCGGCGGAGCCTTGACCGTCGGCGTGAAGGAGTTGGGGCCACCGGGCGACACGGCCTTCTCAGTCGGCGACGGAGCGGGAGCGCTCGTCGTCGTGGTCGGCGTGGTGCTCTCCGGTGCCTTTTCCTTCGACTTACCGCAGGCGGTCAGCGTGCCCATACCGACAATCGCGAGGCCGCCAGCAAAAAGCGCAATCTGCCGAGTCAAACGACCTGACATCATGATCAGTCCTTACTTCGTATGCCGGGGTTGATTCCTGAATTGCTGGCTGGCCCGGCAGTTAACCAGCCCACCCCCGAAGGGCCGAGGACACTCAAGATATCTCACCACACCAGCTATTGCATAGCTAATTTCGCGACGGGCGAAAATGAGCTTGCTGGCGCCAGCGTGGCAACGGCACTCCGTCGGGCCGTAGTGCTATGAACGAACCATGGAACCGAGCTGCCGAGAATGCACCGCTGGCCTGGCACATTGCCACGGTACCCTGATCCTCCACGCGCTGCATCGCGGCGAGTGCACGGAGCCGGACTGCGAAGGTCCCGAGCTGGTACTTCACACGTTGGTGATCGATTGCGAAGCCGTCGGATGTGCCTGCTCTCAGCAAACGACTCACTCGTTGGCTGTGTGAGGTCTTCTCACCCCATCGGGTCGACGGATTCCAGCGCGTCCTCGACCGGGTGGGCGTCGGGTTCGGGATAGAACGGTGGGCTGAGCGATCCCCACTGCACGCAACTCCACCGGCCGTCAGTGATCGGTGCCAAAATCACCGACTCGGTGTTGGCCAGATGATGGTCGAGCACGAAACTGCTTTCCACGCCGGCGAGGGTGGCCGCGATCAACCGGATCGCGGCGCCGTGACTGACCACGACGATGTCGTCGGTCCACGCGTGATTGTCCAGGTAGCGCAGCCGTAGATCGGTGATCGTCGGCAGGTAGCGCTCCAGCACGTCGTCGGCGCTCTCCCCACCGGGCATGGGCAGCTTCAACTCGCCCTGGTGCCAGCGCTGGTAGATCGCGTTGAACTCGGCGATCGCGTCGTCGTCGTTGCGGTTTTCCAATTCGCCGGCCTGCACCTCGTGGATGCCCTCGAATTCCTCCGCGGGCAGCCGCAATTGGGCGCCGATCTCTTCGGCGGTCTGGGCGGCGCGCCGGGCGATCGAGTGCACCAGGAGCCCGGGCCGGCGGGTGCGGGACAGCGCGAAACCGCGCGCCTGTTCGCGGCCGAGATCGGTCAGGTCCGCGCCGGGCGGACGGGTGTCGAGGCGGCGCTCGACGTTGCCGTGCGACTGCCCGTGGCGCAGCAGAATCAGCCGTCCGCTCATGCCGGGTCGCCTTTGAGTCGCATCAGCCAGTGGTCGGCTTCATCGGGCTGCGGCGGTGTCGCACCGGTCGCGGATTCGGTCGGCCACGAACCCAGGTACCGCACGTCGGTGCAGCGGCGGTGCAAGGCCTTGAGAGCCTCGGCAACCGCGGAGTCGTCGATGTGGCCGACGCAATCCAGGAAGAACACGTACGTGCCCAATTCGATTCGGGTGGGCCGGGATTCGATGCGGGTCAGGTCGATGTCACGAATGCTGAACTCGGTCATCGCCGACACCAGCGCGCCGGGAGTGTTGTCCAGCCGCAGCACCACCGAGGTGCGGTCGGCCCCGGTGCGCGCCGGCGGTGGGCCGGGCTTGCCGACGAGGACGAACCGTGTCCGGGCGTTGGCCTCGTCGACCACCCCGTCGGCTAGGGTCGCCAGTCCGTACCGCTGGGCGGCCAGGGCCGTGCTGACGCCGGCATCGGCGCGTCCGGCGGCCACCTCCTGAGCGGCAGCGGCATTCGAGTTGGCCGGCACCAGTCCCGCGTCGGGCAGGTGCTCGGCCAGCCATCGGCGCACCTGCGCCGCGGCGATCGGAAACGCCGCGACCGTGCGTACCGCTTCGCCGTTGGTGCCGTCGCGCACGACGATGCTGAACGCGACGTCGAGGGTCAGCTCGGCGTAGATCTGCAGGGGGTCGCCGCTGGCCAGGCTGTCGAGGGTGGGTAGAACGCTTCCCTCGATGGAGTTTTCGATCGGAACGCACGCGAAGTCGGCCGTGCCGTCCCGGACGGCGGCCAGGGCCGCCGGAGTGCTGTCCGTCGGCTCGGGATGGATGCCGCCGTCACCCGGAATCACACCGGCAGCGCACATCTTGAGCAGTGCCGCTTCGGTGAACGTGCCCTCGGGACCGAGGTAGGCGATGCGGGCCACGGTTCAACCCTATCGGGTCACCGCCACCGGAAAGCCTTGCGCGACCTTCCACGCCTAGTTAACTTAGGCTTACCTCACTAACCCGGAAGGTGCGCGATGACACCCACGACGCTCGAAACGCCGACCACCGCCGAACGCGTCCGCAGTGCCTGTGCGCGGGCGGCCGGCGCGATGCTGGTCGCCGACGACGTCGCCCCGGTCACCACTCCGCTGCACCACCTGTTGCCCGGCGGATCCTTCGCCGTCAGCCTGGCCAGCGAATCAGCGCTGGCCGTGCGGGCCCGGGCAGCCGGCACCGACGGCATCGCCGGGGTCCTCGAGCTCACCGACTACGCCCCACTGCCCCTGCGGGAACCCGTGCGGTCGCTGGTCTGGATCCGCGGCCGGGTCCAGTGCGTGCCCGACCACGCGGTGCGGACGATGGCCGACATGATCGCGACCGACCATCCGAACCCGGCCCTGCTGGACATAGGGTCGGGGCAAGAGCTGTTCCTGCTCGAGGTCGAGTCCGTCGTCGTGGCCGACGCCGCAGGCGCCGAGACCGTCGGAGTGCATGAACTGCTGACCGCCCAGCCGGACCCGTTCTGCGAGTTCGAGTCGGCCTGGCTGCGTCACCTGGACAACGATCATCCCGAGGTCCTCGCACGGTTGGCCGGCAAGCTGCCCGCTCCGTTGCGACGGGGCCGCGTGCGCCCGCTGGGCCTGGACCGCTACGGAGTGCGGTTGCGGGTGGAGAGCACCGACGGCGATCACGACGTGCGGCTGCCGTTCGGCGCTCCGGTTCACGACGTCCCCGCGCTGGGCCGTGCGATCCGGGTGCTGATGGGCTGTCCCTTCGTCAACGGGCTGCGCGCACGGCGCATGTAGGGCCGTTACCGTGTCGGGGTGACCGCGTCCCGCGACGATTTCCTCGCCACCGATCGGCGGGGACTGCGCATCGAAATCGGTGTCATGCTCGCGGTCACCTTCGGCGTCAGTGCCGTCACCGCGGTCCTGCAACTCATCGACGGCGTGCTGTCCGGATTGGCCGGGCGTCGAGTTCGGTTGAATCCCAACCTATCTCGCTATGACCTCATCAACCTCGGCCTGAATCTGGCCTCGGTGGCGCAGCTGGTGGCCTGGGGTGCCCTCGGCCTGTATCTGTTGTGGCGCAGTGGAACCAGCCCGACGCGGCTCGGGCTCGGCCGGATGCGGTGGCGCGCCGACGTACTCGGCGGCCTGGGACTGGCGGCACTGATCGGGATCCCGGGCCTGCTGCTATACCTGGCAGCCCGCTGGCTGGGGATGAACGCCCAAGTCGAACCCACGGCACTGCACGACAGTTGGTGGCGCATCCCGGTGCTGATCTTCTCCGCGTTCGCCAACGGCTTCGCCGAGGAGGTCGTGGTCGTGGGCTATCTGATCACCCGGTTGAAGCAATTGGGGCTGAGCCAGAACCGGGCGATCCTGGCGTCCAGCGCGCTGCGCGGGCTGTACCACCTCTATCAGGGCTTCGGAGCGGGGCTGGGCAACCTCGCGATGGGGCTGGTGTTCGGGTACGCCTGGTGCCGCACTGGGCGGTTGTGGCCGCTGGTGATCGCACACGGCGTCATCGACACCGTGGCATTCGTGGGTTACGTCGCACTCGCCGGTCATCTTGGCTGGCTCAAGTGAGCCTGGCACGTAAATTGACCTGGTGAGCGACGACTGGCAGCGGCGACCCGCGCCGGATCCGCCGACCGAGCGGATACCGCGTTCCGCGCCGCCGCCTCGGCGTGAGCCGTCGCAGGTGATCCGCCGCGAGCCCGGTTACCGGCCGCCGCCACCCCCACCACCATCGCCGCCGAGGCAGGCGCCACCTCGGCAGCCACCTCAGCGCCAGGCTCCACCGACGCCACCGCCTCCGCCACCTCAGCGCCAGGCTCCGCCGCCACCGCCGCCACGGCGGCCGGCCCCGCCGCCGTCCGCGACGGTCCCACCGAAGCGTAAAAAGCGTTGGGGGCGAAGGATTTTCGCCACCCTGGTCATCCTCGTCCTGCTGGTGGTCGGCGGGTTGGTCGGCGGCGCCGTCTGGATCGACACCTCGCTGCACCGGGTTGCGGTGTTCGACTACTCCGGCCGTCCGGCCGCGAGTGCAGGCACCACCTGGCTGCTGGTCGGCTCCGACAGCAGGGCCGGACTGACCCCCGAGCAACAGGCCGAGCTGACGACCGGCGGCGACCTCGGCAACGGCCGCACCGACACGATCCTGGTGGTCCACATCCCCGGCTTGGGTTCCGGCGGTCCGACCACGATGGTCTCGCTGCCGCGCGACTCCTATGTGAACATCCCCGGCCACGGTAAGGACAAGATCAACGCCGCCTTCGCGGAGGGCGGCGCGCCACTGCTGGCCCAGACCGTCGAGGAGGCGACGGGTCTGCACCTCGACCACTACGCCGAAGTGGGTTTCGACGGCTTCGCGGTGGTGGTCGACGCGCTCGGCGGGGTCGACGTGTGCCCGGCCGACGCCATCGACGACCCGCTGGCCGGGATCAACATTCCCGCGGGCTGCCAGACCCTCGACGGGCGCACCGCACTGGGCTATGTGCGCAGCCGCGCCACGCCGCGCGCCGACCTGGACCGCATGGTCCATCAGCGCGAGTTCATGGCCGCGGTGATGCACAGGGCCAGCAGTCCCCTGGTGTGGGTCAATCCGTGGCGCTGGTACTCGGTGCCCCACGCCGCCGTCGGCTCTCTGACCGTCGACAGCGGTGACCATGTCTGGGACCTGGCGCAGCTGGGATGGGCACTGCACGGATCGACCACCGCGATCACGGTGCCGATCGGTGAGTTCACCGGCAGCGACTCGGGCTCGGTGGTGGTGTGGGATTCCGAGGCCGCCGACCAACTGTTCCAGGCTCTGCGCACCGACTCCGCGATCCCGAAGTCGGTGATCGACGCGCAGCCTTAGCGCGCCTCAGTCGCCCGGGACCGCCAGAGGGTTCTCCAGCCAGGCCTTGGTCCGTTTCGGATGGTTGGTGGCGATCCAGCCGACCCCGAGATCGCGGCAGTATCCGACGTCCTCGTAGTGGTCGACGGTCCAGCAGTACATGGCGCGGCCCTGCGCGGCGGCCCGGTCGACGAGTTCGGGATGTTCGCGCAGGGTGGTGATCGACGGGCCGACGGCCGTGGCCCCGACGGTCGTGGCGGCGCTGCCACCGAGGTAGCGCGATGTCTCGCCGAGCAGGACGGTCGGCAGCAGCGGCGCGGCACGCCGGATCCGCCAGACCGCCGCGGCCGAGAACGACATCACGACCGCGCGGGACAGATCAGCCGACGCCGGCGCGGCGATGCCGTACCGGTGCAGCAGGGCCAGCACCTTGCTTTCCACGAGGCCCCCGTAGCGGACCGGATGCTTGGTCTCGATGAACATCTTCACCGGCCGGTTCCAGTCCAGAACCAGGCGGACCAGGTCGTCGAGGGTGAGCACGCCGGTGCCCTCGGCCGGGTTCTCGGCGCCTGCGCTGCTGTGCCACGCCCCCCAATCCAGCCTTTCGAGTTCAGCCAGCGTCATCTCGCTGACCAGACCGGTGCCGGTCGATGTGCGGTCGACCCGGCGGTCGTGCACGCAGACGAGGTGGCCGTCGCGGGTCAGGCGGACATCGCACTCGACTCCGTCTGCACCTTCGCGCAGCGCGAGGTCATAGGCGGCCAGGGTGTGCTCGGGGCGGTCGGCCGACGCACCGCGGTGGGCGACCACGAAGGGGTGCCCGCCGTGCGGTTCGCCGGCCGAGTGCATACGCCTATGCTGCCGGTTCCCGTTGGTCCGGCTCAACCGCTGGCGGCGTTTCGGATTCGGCGGGCTCCGGGTGATCCGGCTTCGGCTCGTCCTGTCCGACCATCACCCACCGGTGCAGCGGGCGCTCCACCGGCTTGCGAACGAACGCGGTGAAGACCTGCCACAACAGCACGAGCACCGCCGCGCCCAACAGGTAGGCGATGATCACGGTCACGGTGTTGTCGGCGATGCCCTGCGGTTTGGTGGTGAAGCTGGTGGCTATCGCGAAGATCGAGACCGCGGTCGACAGGACCCAGGCGATCCACCAGGCGGTGATCGGTCCGCGCAGGCGGGCTTGCGACTGCTCGGCATGGGCGAGTTCGACGACGTACACCGGGGCCCACACCAGGTTGACGACCGGTACCAGGCAGCCGGCCCAGAGCGCCCAGGCCGGCCGTGGGTCGTCCTGCCCGAGGTGTGCGAAGACTGCCGCTCGGCGCGTGATCAACCACCAGGTGACGACGGCGGCAGTCAGGATCACCGACACGATGGCGGCCAAACTGGCCAACACGCCGAGCCAGAGCGCCGCGCCGGCCACCAGCGGCGGCAGCAGTGTCGTCCGATTGATCAACAGCAACACGTAGCGAACGATGTGGATCGCCGCGGCGATCCCGAAGATGGCGATCGCCGACACCAGCGCGGCCCGGACCGTGACGAGCGCCGGGCCTGCTTTGGCCGCTGCCTCGGTTTCCGGCGGGGCGGGCGGGAGGTTGTCACCAAGCCCCCAGCGCGGAATGTAGGCATAGCGGGGTGTCGGTCCCAGGTGACGACGCTTGCGGCGCGGCGGTGGGGGCGGCCCGGGCCGGACGGCGATCCAGCGGAATCCGGACGGCAGTCGAGGCGCGGCGCCCTGCTGGGCAGCGGGACGCGTGGGTGGATGCGTGGTGGCGCCGGGACTCCAGCGCGGGTCCGGCGGACCGGTGGGTGCCATCAGGGCGCCGTTGCAACGGGGGCACCAGGCGCGCTGGCGGTCGCGCACGTTCCACCGCGTCCCACATTGGGAGCACACCTGAATCACGCGGACCAGCCTAGCGAGCGCGCGCGCCGCTCGGCGCGATGCGCGACTGCTCCACCCGGCGCGGATTGTGGCACGCAGTGCATCTTCGACGATCCGGGACATGCAGCAATGACTCGGCTATCCACAGTTTCCACAGGTTTATCCACAGGGGTCTGCGCCGGTGGATGGCCATTGAGCGCACCATCTCGCCATGGAGACGGGCCGTATCTGTGGATAACCGCGCGGCCGCAGAGCGGGCTGATCAACAAGTTGATGGCCGGCGAGCGAAATCCGTTGCATTGCTAACCGTCCGAAAGACCCGGGCGACGCGCCGAGCGACACGCCGACACCCCCGAGCCGACTGTGATCTTCAATACCCCGGAACGCGAAACACCAAACACAAGTTTTTTTGCGGGCTGGTCGAGGCGGTGGGCCGATTTTCCTCGCGCTATCCAAGGGGTTATGATCGCGCTCACAGTTGGCCTGTGACGATTTTCACTGGGGGCGGTAGTTGAACATGCTGGTCAGGACGGTGTGATGGCATCTTAGTCATTCCGGGCGCGATCCGCGTCGCAGCCGTCGCATTGGTATGCCACATCTGCGACGTGTAACCGGTCGTACATGCTGGCCGCCTTGAGGGCCGGTGTCATCGCCCTGGTCCTGCTGGGCATCCTCGCGCTGATCGTTCTGTTCTGAGTTCGTCGGTAGTTCGCTCGACCCCTCCGATTTCCCTCGCGTTAGCACTCGTGTCCTCTTGCGTGCCACCTATGGGGTGCCGCATCCTGAATCGAACCGACCCACTGTCGAGTCGCACGGGCATACCGAGTGTCGTGGAGGCGAGATGGAAACTGGTTCCGGGCGTTCGGTCGAGATCGCTCCCTTTCATTCTCGTGGTGCCCTCAAGGGCTTCGTGGTCTCCGGCCGCTGGCCTAACTCGACAAAAGAGTGGGCCCAGCTTCTGATGGTCGCGGTGCGCGTCGCATCGCTGCCCGGATTGCTCTCCACCACAACCATTTTCGGTGTTCGGGAAGAACTGCCTGACAAGCCGCAGCCGGGGACGGTCGGCCTCGTCCTCGCCGAGGGCACCGTGGTCGGTGAATCAGCCGTGCCGCCGGGGCATTTCGCCGACCGGCAGCCGCCGGCACTTCTGATGCTGCACCCACCGTCGGAAACCACCCCGTCACTGCCGGAATGCTCCGGCGCCGCCTCGGGTTGCGTTCTGCTGCCGGGCATTCCGCATCTGGGACTGGAGCACCGCGCCGCGTGGGTCGAGGCGGAATCGGATGGCACGATCACGGGCATGGTCAGCCGGGTCGGCGTCGACCCGATCAGCCATCCCGACACCGCGATCCTGGCGATGCTGCTGGCCGCCTAGCGATTGTGAGGGTGCCCGAACTTTCGGCAATGGTGTCCCAAAGTTATTGCTGCGGTTCGACTTTCGCTGATCACGAGTTGCGGGCGTCGCGAAGGTGCACGTAGAGTAGGCGCCAGCGAAGGGGAGTAGCCCCCAATCGGACAATCGACATACTGGCCTGGTGCACGTTGCGGGGCCCGGTTGTCCGGCCGGCGTGATTCCGGTGGGCGAGACCTTCGGCCGTTAGACCGTTAGTGGTTGTCGGCCGGAGGCATCTGTACCGCCCCTGACGACAGCCACCCGATCGAGGAGTTTCGGGTGCTCGCCGCGCTGATCCTGAGTTTCGCCGTCATCTTCGTCGCCGAGCTGGGCGACAAGTCACAGCTGATGGCGATGACGTTCGCACTGCGCCACCGCTGGTGGGTCGTGCTGAGCGGCATCACCTTCGCAACAACGGCGGTACACCTCATCTCGGTCGCCGTCGGCCACTACCTCGGCGCGGCGCTGCCGACACACCTGCTGGGCATCCTGGCCGGCGTCGCCTTCGTCTTGTTCGGCCTGTGGACGCTGCGCGGCGACTCCCTGTCCGATGACGAGGCCAGCAAGGCGCAGCGCAACACGGCACCGGCGTTCTTCGCCGTGACCTCGGCGTTCCTCCTGGCTGAGCTCGGTGACAAGACGATGCTCGCGACGATCACGCTGGCTGCCGACAATGACTGGGTCGGGGTCTGGATCGGATCCACCATCGGCATGGTGGCCGCCGACGCGCTGGCGATCGCGGTGGGCGCACTGGCAGGCAAGCACCTTCCGGAGCGGTTCATCCAGGTGGCTGCCGCCGCACTGTTCCTGGTGTTCGGTGTGTCGATGCTCATCGAAGGTGCCTTCCCCGCCGCGTCGGCCGTCGTCATCGGCGCAGTCTCGCTCGCAGTCGTCGCGCTGATTGCAGCACTCCTGCGGGCGCTGCCGCCCCGCCTGCGACCGGCGGTCCTGCGTCCGACACCGGCGGCCACACCTGCGCCCGACGGCTCCCCCACGGCGGCGTCATCGGTGGTCGGCGCCGAACGCGGCCCCGGATCGACGCCGCAACCGCCCGGCGAGCCGACATAACCGCACTTACAGCAAAGTAGATTTTGGCAAGCCGCCGCCACAGGCTCGGTTGCTCAGGGTAATCCCAGGTTCTTGACCGAGCGATTATCGATCACGCTCTGTGCCAAGATGGGTCCGACCATGTGTTTCTTTGCCTCAGCGCATGCTCCGGGCGGGTCCCCACCTCGGGAATCATCCGCACCATTGTTTGCCAATTCCGCGAAAAACCACGCGTGCATCAATTATCTAGTAGTTTGCACTTGGTTGTCGGGGGATGTGTCGCTACGATGATCAGCAAATAAGCCAACGCAAACGACCGCTCTTCCGCATGTGGAGGTCAAGAAGATGAGCACGACGTTCTCGGCGCGACTGAATCGCCTGTTCGACACGGTGTATCCGCCAGGCCGGGGTCCTCATACCTCCGCGGAAGTGATCGCCGCGTTGAAGTCTGAGGGCATCACCATGTCGGCTCCGTATCTGTCTCAGCTGCGTTCAGGCAACCGGACGAACCCGTCAGCCACCACCATGACGGCGCTTGCCAACTTCTTCCGGATCAAGCCGGCCTACTTCACCGACGACGAGTACTACGAGAAGCTCGACAAGGAACTCACCTGGCTCGCCAACATGCGCGACGAGGGTGTGCGCCGCATTGCCGCGCGCACCGTGGGGCTTTCGCCGGAAGCCCAGCAGGACATCGTCACCAAGGTCGACGAGCTGCGTCGTCGGGAACACCTCGACGATTAGCCCGCCGGCTCCGGCGCAGGCCTTTCGGCAACGTTAGATTTGTTTCACAGCGCAACGGATGGCTTGCGCTGATCCAACGCGCGGTACTGCCGTGCGATTTCGAGGATCCATTCCCGGTCCGAATAGCTTTCGGGCTGCCCGAGCCAGCTCATGCCGGGGAACTGCCCCTGACCGGCCGGCTGCGCCACGCGCGGGGTGCGCCTCCCGGCGTGGATCCACTTCGCGATCGCCATCGCCTGGGCGTCGGGGCTGACGCCAGTGCGCTGAAGGTCGGGCAGCACGTCCACCGCGGTGCCGTCGGCCCCGCCGGCGCGTAGATGCTCGGCCATCGTGGCCTCCATGTACAACGCGTCAGAGATCAGGGACAACCGCTCGGCGACCCGGAAAACCAACGGGCCGCGAGGCCGTTCGCCGATCCCGACTTCCGGCTGACGCCGCTCGAGTTCGGTCAGCAGCGGGTCGATGAGACGCAGTTCGCGTCGCCCGCCGAACCAGTCCTCGATCGCGGGCAGCAGCGATCCCGCCGCGACGATCGCCATCGCCGCGCCCAGCAGCGTCGCCGCTGTACCCACCCCCACCAGATGCGAGGTGCCCACGGCGCGGATCAGGAAGAAGGCCGTGGCGGCGACCAACAGTGCGACGCCGAGGGTGAACACGAACAGCGCGCGCCCACGGCGGGTCCGGTTGGAATGGCGCATGCCCGCCCACAGCACCAATGTGAAGGCCAGCATCACGTAGAGCAGCGGCAGCAACCACGGCAGCGACGTGTTGGTCGAGCCGAGGTTGCGGCGCAGATACTCCTCGGGCGACATCTCCGGCTGCTGACCGGACAGGAAGAACAAGACCAGGCTGCCGACTCCGATCACCGCGGCAACGGTGTACTGGGCCGCGGCGATCCGGCGGATGGCGGCGGGACTGCGGGTCGACGCGACGCTGGTGATCATCACGCAGCTGCCTGCCGCGCAGCCGATCAGAGCCACCTGGCTCAGCCCGATCGAGATGTTCGACCAGTGCAGCGCGCTGTCGATCAACAGGGTCAGCGGCGGCCAGTTCAGCGCGGCGACCGCGGCCAGGCTGCCCAGGGCGAGGATCATCGCCGAGCTGACCACCGACTGCTTGTTGACCAACGCCCACCCGATGCGCAGCCCGGTGGCCATTCCCAGCAGACCGGCGATCACCCAGACGATCAACCAAACGCCTCTCCGAGGCGGACTTGCACGATCGACGACCGATCCGACGGCGAGCGGCCGAGCCGGTACAGCAGCAGTGCGGCGAAGTCCTCGGCCTCCTGCTCGATGTCCTCTCCCCCGGGACCCATACATCCGGTGCGCTGATTGAGCATGTAGCCGATCAGGTCGTCGCTCGCCAGCTCGGCGACGTCACGCGCAGCCTCGGCGACCGGAATGCCGTAATGACCGAGCACCAGATGGCCGAGCTCGTGGGCCAGCGTGCGGTCCCAGGTCGGCAGGCCGTTCTGGATGAGAAAGACGTCGTGGTCTTCGTATTGGCGCCACTGGCCGCACACGCCGGCGGGCAGGTCGGCCATCGTGACCTCGATCGGGCGGTCCCGGTCCGCGCTGACGGCGGCCACCAGCCGGGTCAGGGAGATCTCTCCGTGACGGGGCGCAAGGTCGAGCACGTCGTTGACCGCAGTCGTGACCCGACGGCTGGCCGACATCTTGTCCCCTTCCCCGACGGCCGGTGGCGATGCGAACTGCGCTACTGCATGAACCGCGTCGTCCCGGCGGCGCGCACGAGGTGGCCGGCCTTCGCTTGGCGGTACCCGAGAAATCCTCCGAGACCGGTCAGGGCGAGGAGGCCGGCAAAACCAGGTAGGGCCACCGCCGCGACCTCGCCGATCTTGGCATCTTGGAGGTATTTCGGATAGCCCACCCTAGACGACGGCGGCACTTCTGTACCGGCTCCGGCGGACGTCGCCGGCGGACGTTCGCGCGTCGGTGACGATTCCCGGCCGGGTCCGTTTCGCGGCCCCGGCTCGGCACCCGGACCGAGCGGGCGCATCGGCGCCTCGACCGGTGGCAGCCCGATCAGGGGCGGCATCGTGATCGGCGGCGCCACGATGCCGGTGGGACCGACCGCGCCGGTCGACGCACCGACCACCGGTGGCTCACCCGGCTCACCCGGCT
Organism: Mycolicibacterium pallens; assembly: GCF_019456675.1. Lineage (NCBI taxonomy): Bacteria > Bacillati > Actinomycetota > Actinomycetes > Mycobacteriales > Mycobacteriaceae > Mycobacterium > Mycolicibacterium pallens. The sequence continues at coordinate 5,796,707 of NZ_CP080333.1, forward strand.
CACCGGGCGGCGGAACCGTCCGCGGCGCAGCGTCGATGAGTCCGCCACTGCCGCCTCCGCCACCGGCCACCTCCGGTGGAGGGGCGATCCGCGCGGTCTGTGGCGGCGCGGGCACGCCGACACCATCACCGATCGCGGCCCGCGGCCAATGCAACGGTGGCAGTGGCGGTAGCGGCGGCAGCACGATCGGCGGGAAGTGCGGTAACGGCAGACACGGCCACGCCGGATCCTCCCCGCCCGGATCCGGCCAGTCGGGATAACTGGGATGCCAAGCGCCGGAGGGCATTTCGTCAGCCGAGTCGGCCGACCGGCGCGGGCCGCTCGCCACACCGCTATCCGGCCGGGTCGTGCCCGGGGAGGTGTCCTCGGTGCGGGGCTTGTGCGGGCCGTTGTGGCGTCGTCTGCCTTCCCGCTTGTCATTCGGCGAGTCGTTGCTGCCCGGGTCGCCGTGCGCCTCCTGCCCGCCGTCGCGGTTACCAATCGTGCCGGGACTGGCATCGGCCGGCGCGGCCACGAGCATGGTCGCGCCGCCGCAGAGCAAACCACACGCGATCACCCAGCTAATCGCTGCGGCACTCATCGGCGAGCGGTTCACGACGTTCCTCGAGTTAGCGGCGCAGGTCGGTGCCGCATCGGACGGTTCGGGATCATTGTGGCATATCCGCAGGTCGTGATAGGCCCCGTTGAGCCGGGCGATAGGGTTAGCTGACCCGGTCGCGAGCGTGTCTCGCCGATCGCCGACGACCTACTCGGGAGGCATCAGGTATGGGCCTGTTCACCAAGCGCAAAAGCCGTGCGACGCGTCGCGCGGAGGCTCGGGCGATCAAGGCGCGCGCCAAGCTCGAGGCCAAGCTGTCGGCCCGCAACGAGGTCAAGCGCATCAAGGCCGCCGAGCGCTCGGAGAACAAGGTGCTCAAGGCGCAGCTGAAGGCCGCCCGCGAGTCCGACCGGGCCGCGGTCAAGGTTGCCGAGGCGCAACTGAAGGCGGTCCGAGAGGGCAAACTCCTGTCACCCACCCGGGTGCGGCGGGCCCTGACCGTCTCCCGGCTGCTGGCCCCGGTTGTGGTCCCGGTGGCGTACCGCGCCGCGATCGCAGCACGCGGCATCATCGACGAACGGCGTGCCGACCGTCTCGGCGTGCCGCTGAGCCAGCTCGGGCAGTTCTCCGGTCAGGGCGGCCAGCTGTCCGCGCGGATCGCCGGCGCGGAGAACTCACTGCGGCTGGTGGCCGAGAAGAAACCCAAGGATGCCGAGACCAAGCAGTTCGTCGCCGCGATCACCGAACGACTGAACGCCCTGTCGGCGGCCATCCCCGCCGCGGAGAACATGCCGGGGCAACGCCGCCGCGACGCGCACGCCGCGATCGCCGAGCAGCTCGACGGAATCGACGCCGATCTGATGGCGCGCCTCGGCGTGCTGTGATGCCCGGCCATCACGTACCGGCTCGTGCGCTGAGCCTGGCGGCGCTGCTCACCCTGGGATCCTGGACGGTCGCGGCCACGGCCGGCGCGCACGTCCACGTCAACGCCGATCACGCCGTACGCGGCGACTATGCACTGGTCACGTTCCAGGTGCCCAATGAGAGCGAAAAAGGCGTTCCGACAACCAAAGTCACGATCACGCTGCCCAACGTCGCGTCCGCGAGCACCGATGTGATGGCCGGGTGGACCGCCGCCCTCGACCGCGATCCGGCGAGCGGTGCGTATCGGTCCGTCACCTTCACCGCGATGCCCAACGCCGGCATCGGCGCCACCCAGTTCGAGTTGTTCCCCCTGTCGATCAAATTGCCCGACGCCGATTCGGTGTCGTTTCCGGTGACGCAGACCTACGCCGACGGCACGAAAGTGAACTGGGACCAGCCGCCGCTGCCCGGCGGCGGCGAACCCGAGTACCCGGCCCCGGTGTTGCCGCTGACGGCCGGACCGCACGAGCCGGAAGAACACCACGCGACTCCGCCGGCAACCGCGGCGCCCTCGGTCAGCGCCGCGCCGACGGCCGACGCGCAGCCCCCCGCGAACGGCGGCTCCGACAACACCGCCCGAGCCCTGGCCGGCAGTGCGCTCCTGGTGGCCGCGATCGGCGTCGGCGTTGCGCTGGCCCGCCGGCGGACATGACCACGCTGCGGCGGCTGCTGACCACGGTGCTGTTGATGTGCGCGATGGCACTGGGCGGGACGGCTGTGGCCTGGGCGCATGCGGTGCGGGTGGCCGCCGACCCATCGCCCGACGCGACCCTGAGCACTGCACCGTCGCGGGTCAGCGCCACATTCAACGAGCAGTTGCAGACCGATTTCGCCGCGATGACCGTGGTGGGTCCCGACGGAAATCTGTGGTCGGACGGGGCACCGCAGGTCCAGGGCGCGGTGGTCAGTGTCGGCATGCGTCCGCTCGGCCCGGCCGGGTCGTACACCGTGAATTACCGGGTGACATCGACCGACGGCCACGTCGTGTCCGGATCGTGGGCGTTCACCATGACCGCCGCGGGCAGCGGCACACCCGGTCCGTCGGCCTCGGCGTCGGCCCCGGCCGCCGAGCGGGCGCTGCCGGTGTGGCCGTTCATCGTCGGCGCCGCAGCGGTGATCGCCATCGGGCTCCTCTGGTCGCGACGTCGCCGTTCGTGACCCTGGCATGATGGGTGCGACTGCCGGCGACGAGAGATTGCAAAGGAGCGCAGCTGATGGCAGATGAGCAGGACCGGCCCGACGAGGGTCGCGATGCCACGCCGCCGGGGCCGCCGCCTCCGGAGAAGGCCGTTGCCAAGAAGCAGCCGGCCAAAAAGGCGCCGGCCAAAAAGGCTGTAAAGAAGACTCCCGCCAAGAAGGCCCCCGCGAAGGCCGGCGAGGCCGCGAAGAAGGCCCCGGCCAAGAAGGCGCCCGCCAAGAAGGTCCCGCCGGCGCCGCCCGCCGCTCCCGCCACACTGGCCGCAGGCAACGGCTCTCCGCCAGTGGCCGAGGGTGCCCGCGCGGCCGCGGCCAGCGCCAAGGCCTCGGTCGAGCAGGCCGCCGATCCGGTCTCCACCCCGGCGATCGTGCCGGCTCCGCAGCCCTCGCGTTCCCCGTTGCCGTTCGCGATCGCCTTCGCCGCGACCGTGCTGATCGCTCTGCTGGTGCGCCGGTGGCGCGCCAGGAACGCCGAGTGAGCATGGCCGTCACGTTCCGCCCCACCGCCGACCTGGTCGACGACATCGGCGCCGACGTCCGCAGTTGCGATGTGCAGTTCCGCCAGTTCGGCGCCCGCACCGAGTTCGCCGGACCGATCAGCACCGTGCGGTGTTTTGAAGACAACGCGCTGCTGAAGTCGGTGCTCTCCGAACCCGGCGACGGTCGGGTCTTGGTGATCGATGGCGACGCCTCGGTGCACACCGCCCTGGTCGGAGATGTGATCGCCGAGCTGGGGCGCTCCAATGGCTGGGCGGGGCTCATCGTGCACGGCGCGGTGCGCGACGCATCGACGCTGCGCACCCTTGAGATTGGCATCAAGGCGCTGGGCACCAATCCGCGCAAGAGCACCAAGACCGGCGACGGCGAGCGTGATGTTCCGGTCAGCTTCGGCGGCGTCACCTTCGTGCCCGGCGACATCGCCTACAGTGACGACGACGGAATCGTCGTCACCGCAGCGGACTAAACACCCACTGTGACACGGTTTTTCGTGAACCTCAGCGCTTCGTCGTCAACCTTGCCGTGCCGGATCAGCCGTAGGTCCAGCAGGTAATTCTGCTTGAGCCGCCACGGCGCCCGCGAGCCTGCTTTGGGCAGCCGGTCCAGCGCCCGCAGCACGTAGCCGGGCGTGAAGTCCATCAGCGGGCGCTCCTCGATATCGGCCGACGGCTGGCCGGGGGCGACCCGGTCGTAGCCCCGGGCATCCATGTAGTTGAGGACGCGGCAGACGAATTCGGACACCAGGTCGGCCTTCAACGTCCACGACGCGTTGGTGTAGCCGATGGTGAACGCCACGTTCGGCACACCGGAGAGCATCATGCCCTTGTAGGCCATCGTGGTGTTCAGGTCCAGCGGCTCACCGTCTTTGACGATCTCTGCGCCACCGAACAGTTGCAGGTTCAAACCCGTTGCGGTGACGATGATGTCGGCGTCCAACTCCCGGCCCGAGGTGAGTTTGATGCCCGTCGCGGTAAAGCGCTCGATGGTGTCGGTGACCACCTCGGCCTGACCCTTGCGAATCGTGCGGAACAGATCACCGTTGGGCGCCAGGCACAGTCGCTCGTCCCACACCCGATAGCTCGGCCCGAAGTGCTTGTTGACGTCGTAGCCCTCGGGCAGCCGGCGCTGCGCCATCGTCATCAGCTGCTTTCGCATGAAGTTGGGGAATCGCCGAGCCAGCCGGTACTGCGCGGACTGGAAGATGATGCTCTTCCACCGGTTGGCCACGTAGGCCGGTTTGGCGGGAAGGAGCTTGTTCATCCGCACCGCGAACGGATCGACGTCGGGCAGCGAGCCGATGTAGGTCGGTGAGCGCTGCAGCATCGTGACGTGCCCAACACCCGAATTGGCCAGGGCGGGAATGAGAGTCACGGCCGTCGCGCCGCTGCCGATGACCACGACGCGCTTGCCGGTGTAGTCCAGATCCTCCGGCCAGTGTTGCGGGTGCACGATTGTGCCGGTGAAGTCGTCGGCGCCGGGGAAATCCGGCGAGTAGCCCTCGTCGTAGTTGTAGTAACCGCTGCAGGCGAACAGGAATGAACAGGTGATGTCCTTCTGCTCACCGTTGGCTTCGACGCGGACGGTCCACCGGTTGTCGACGGTCGACCACTCGGCGCGGACCACCCGGTGGCCGTAACGGATGTGCTTGTCGATGCCGTACTCGCGCACCGTGTCTTTGAGGTACGCCATGATCGAGGGCCCGTCGGCGATCGCCTTCTCCGACGTCCACGGCTTGAACCGGAACCCCAGAGTGAACATGTCGGAGTCCGAGCGGATACCGGGGTACTTGAACAGGTCCCAGGTGCCGCCGAGATTCTCGCGGCGCTCCAGCATCAGGAAGCTCTTCGACGGGCAGCGGTCCTGCAGGTGCCAGGCGGCGCTGATGCCGGAGATGCCGGCTCCCACGATCACTACATCGACGTGTTCTGTCATGGCGGCGACGCTATCAACACTGTGTTGAATAGGTCAACACAGTGTTGAATAATCCAACGCGCTGTAAAGTAATGGCCGTGTCAGCTGTCAGTCCGGCCCGCGTTCGTGGGCGCCGCGCCACCCGCCCGTCCGGCGACGATCGTGAAGCGGCGATCCTAGGCACGCTGGAGGACATGCTCGCCGAGCGGCCGTTCGCCGACATCTCGGTGGACGACCTCGCCAAGGGCGCCGGCCTGTCACGCCCGACGTTCTACTTCTACTTCGCCTCCAAAGACGCGGTGCTTGTGCGCCTGTTTGACCGCGCCATCACCGCCTCCGGCGCTGGACAGCTGCAGAGCGTCGAAGTGCCCGAGGACCCGCAGACGGCCTGGCATGCCGGCATCTATGCCTTTTTCGACGCACTGCGGCCGCACCGGACGGTACTGCTCGCCGGTCTGGGCGCCATGGCGACCAATGCCGAATTGCGACAGATGTGGACGGCGTACATGTCGAGTTGGGTCGACTACACGGCCGGGTTGATCCTGCGGGAACGGGAGCGCGGTGCCGCCCCTGACACCATCCCGGCACACGATCTGGCAACTGCACTGAACCTGATGAATGAGCGGGTTCTGTTCGCTGCCCAGCTCACCCAGAAGCCCACACTGCCGGAGCAAGCCGCGCTCGAGGCGCTGGCCCACATCTGGATCACCAGCATTTACGGCGCGGCCGCGGCGTCGGTTTGATTCCGGCTTGGCATATTGAATTCGCCGCCCGCGCGGCTGGCCCTAGTCTTGCGGGGTGTCCGAGCCACACCCACGGAGGGGTGCCACCGTTGGCAAGCTTGCGTTGTACTGCCTGCTGGCCGGTGTCCTGGTGGCGGCCATGCTATTTCCGCTCGCCGGCGGGGTGGGCATCGTCGTCAACCACGCCTCCGACGTGGCGGCGCAGGATTCCGCCGACCTGATGACGGGCGAGGTGCCCACCGTCACCACGATGGTGGACACCGCCGGTAACCCGATCGCCTGGATCTATGCGCAGCGCCGCTGGCCGGTGCCCAGCGACCGGATCGCCGACACGATGAAGCTGGCGATCGTCTCGATCGAGGACAAGCGCTTCGCCGACCACAACGGTGTCGACGTACAGGGCACCCTGACCGGCCTGATCGGTTATCTCAGAGGCGACCTCGACACCCGGGGCGGCTCGACGATCGAGCAGCAGTACGTCAAGAACTACAACCTGTTGGTCAACGCCCAGACCGACGCCGAACGGCGGGCGGCCGTCGAGACGACGCCGGCGCGCAAACTGCGCGAGATCCGAATGGCCCTGGCGCTGGACAAGGCGATCTCCAAACCGGAGATCCTGACCCGGTATCTGAACCTGGTGTACTTCGGCAACGGCGCCTACGGGGTGCAGGACGCGGCGAAGACATACTTCGGCATCAACTCGACCGACCTGAACTGGCAGCAGGCCGCGCTGCTGGCCGGGATCGTGCAGTCGACGAGCGCGCTGAACCCGTACACCAACCCCGAGGCCGCGCTCGCGCGTCGCAACGTCGTCCTCGACACCATGATCGAGAACCTGCCGGACCGGTCCGACGAACTGCGCGCCGCCCGCCAGCAGCCGCTGGGCATCCTGCCGCAGCCGAACTCGCTGCCGCAGGGCTGCATCGCCGCCGGGGACCGCGGCTTCTTCTGCGACTACGTGCTGCAGTATCTGGCCCGCGCGGGGCTGTCCAAAGACGACGTCGCACGCAACGGCTATCTGATCCGCACGACCCTGGACCCGAACGTGCAGAACAGCGTGAAGAAGGCGATCGACACCGTCGCCAGCCCGAAGCTCGACGGCGTGGCCAGCGTGATGAGTGTCATCCAGCCCGGCAAGACCAGCCACAAACTGCTCGCCATGGGCGACAACCGCGGGTACGGCCTGCAGCTCGACGCCGGCCAGACTGTTCAGCCGCAGCCGTTCTCACTGGCCGGTGACGGCGCCGGCTCGATCTTCAAAATCTTCACCACCGCCGCCGCCCTCGAGATGGGGATGGGCATCAACGCTCAGCTCGATGTGCCTGGCTCGTTTCAGGGCAAGGGTTTGGGTAGCAGCAGCACACCGGGTTGCCCGAAGGAGACCTGGTGTGTGAAGAACGCCGGAAACTACCGTAGCCCGATGAGCGTGACGGACGCGCTGGCGCAATCACCCAACACCGCGTTCGCCAAACTGATCCAGCAGATCGGTGTCACCCGTGCAGTGGACATGGCCGTCCGGCTGGGACTGCGCTCCTACGCCGAGCCTGGCACCGCGCGCGCCTACCAGCCCAACAGCAACGAAAGCCTGGCCGACTTCGTCAAGCGCCAGAACCTCGGTTCGTTCACTCTGGGACCGTTCGAGCTGAATGCGCTCGAATTGTCCAACGTGGCAGCCACTTTGGCATCGGGTGGCATGTGGTGCCCGCCGAGCCCGGTGGACAAGATCTTCGACCGGAACGGCCGTGAGGTCGCCGTCGAAACCCAGGCCTGCGAGCAGGTGGTACCCGAGGGGCTGGCCAATACTCTGGCCAACGCGTTGTCCAAGGACTCCACCGGCGGCACGGCGGCCGGTTCGGCCGGCTCGGTCGGCTGGACCCTACCGATGTCGGGCAAGACCGGTACCACCGAATCGCACCGCTCCTCAGGCTTTTTGGGCTTCACCAACCAGTACGCCGCGGCCAACTACATCTTCGACGACTCCACCAACCCCGGCGGCCTGTGCTCATTTCCATTGCGCAAATGCGGATACGGCAACCTGTACGGCGGCAACGAGCCGGCCCGGACATGGTTCCTGGCGATGAAACCGGTCGCGACGGACTTTGGCCCCATTGCCTTGCCGCCCACCGACAAGCGTTATGTCGACGGCGGCTCCGGCAGCACCGTGCCCAGCGTGACCGGCCTGAGCTTCGACGCCGCACGAAAACGCTTGCGCGAAGCCGGATTCCAGGTCGCCGACCTGCCCACCCCGATCAACAGCTTCTCATCGAGAGGATCAGTCGTCGGCACCACGCCGTCGGGCAAGACCATTCCGGGCTCGATCATCACGATCAACACCAGCAATGGAATCCCACCGGCTCCCCCGCCTGATCTCGCGCCGGAACCACCGCCCCCGCCGCCGGATGCTCCGCCGCCCGACGTCAACGTCATCAACATCCCCGGGCTGCCGCCGATCACGCTGCCGATGTTCCCTCCGCCCGCGCCGCCGCCACCCCCGCCGCCGGCACCCGAGCCGCCACCGCCCCCGCCGCCGGCCGACGCTCCTCCGCCGCCGTAGGCAGTTGTCGGACTGCCATGCGAACGTATGTTCGTGTCCGGCGGCGGGGCGACCATCCTGCACGCTGATCTCGACTCGTTCTACGCTTCGGTCGAGCAGCGCGATGACCCGACGCTGCGTGGCCGCCCCGTGATCGTGGGCGGCGGCGTCGTGCTGGCCGCCAGCTATGAGGCCAAGGCCTACGGAGTGCGCACGGCGATGGGCGGCCACCAGGCCCGCAGGCTGTGCCCCGCGGCGATCGTCGTCCCTCCGCGGATGTCGGCCTACAGCCAGGCCAGCGACGACGTCTTCGCCGTCTTCCGCGACACCACGCCGCTGGTCGAGCCGCTCTCGGTCGACGAGGCATTCCTCGACGTATCCGGGTTGCAGCGACTGGCCGGCGACCCGGTCCAGATCGGGGCGCGTTTGCGTGAGGAGGTTCGCGACCGGGTCGGGCTGCCCATCACCGTGGGGATCGCCCGCACGAAGTTCTTGGCGAAGGTCGCCAGCCAGGAGGCCAAGCCCGACGGCCTACTGCTGGTGCCGCCCGAGGGCGAGTTGGCATTCCTGCATCCGCTGCCGGTGCGCCGGCTGTGGGGTGTGGGCCCGAAGACCGCCGACAAGTTGCACGCGCACGGCATCGAGACCGTCGCGCAGGTCGCTGAGCTCGGAGAGTCGATGTTGGCGTCGATGGTCGGCCCGGCGATGGGCCGGCAGCTGTATTCGTTGTCGCGCAACATCGATCGGCGGCGCGTCGACACCGGCCGTCGCCGCCGCTCGGTCGGCGCCCAGCGAGCACTCGGTCGTCGGGGGATCACACCCGCGGAGCTGGACGCCGTGGTGATCGGCCTTGTCGACCGAATCACCCGGCGGATGCGCTCGGCGCAACGCACCGGGCGAACAGTTGTGCTGCGCTTGCGTTTCGACGACTTCACGCGCGTCACCCGCTCACACACGATGCCCAGGGCCACCGGATCCACCGAGCCGATACTGGCCGCCGCACGTGGCCTGGTCGCCGCGGCCGAACCGCTGATCGCCGAACGCGGGATCACGCTGATCGGATTCGCGGTGTCCAACATCGACCCCGGCGGGGCACAGCAATTGGAGTTACCACTCGACGGCGCACGCCCCGAGACACTCGACCTCGACACCGCGGTCGACCGGGTCCGGCGGCGCTACGGCAATGCGGTACTCACCCGCGGCGTGCTGGTAGGCCGGGACACCGGCCTGGAAATGCCCCATCTGCCGGACTAACCGGCAGGGTGCCAGCCCCGCATCGCTGCATCCATTTGATCGTCCTCGAGTGCGCCGACCGGCAACGGCTGCTGGCCATCCCGGTTGCGCATGCCCTCGAGCAGCAGTGCCACATACCGCCGCCACAGTTCGGGCTCGACGTGGCCGGCCCACTCACTGACCGTGCCGGCGAGCATCCCGAGGATTGGCATGTCCGTGGGCTCGGCGTCGCGGCGAAGATGGCCGTCATCGCGAGCCCGCTCGACGAGTTTGGAGATGGGCGGCGTGAGACGCAGCCGCGCGCACTCGACCCCGTAACCGCCGTACGCGGAGCTGTAGACCATCTGTCGCAACCCGCGGTCGGTGGCTGTCAACTCGCAGAGCTGCTCGACGAACCAGACGAAGCCGTCCCACGAATTATTCTGCTGCGCAGCTGATTCCGCGAGGCAGACCACCTGGTCGATGCCGTCTACGAAGATCGCATCGAGCAGTTCCTCTTTGGTCGCAAACCGCCGATACACCGTGCCGACGCCGACGCCTGCGTGATGCGCCACGTCGTTGAGCGTCGCCTCGAGACCGCGCACGGCGAACAGTTCGCGTGCGGCCTCGATGATCCGCTGCCGATTGCGCTCCGCATCTTTGCGCAGCCCTCGGCACGGTTTGTCAATCATCTGCTCGAGTTTAGTGATGTGCCTAACGTAAGCCAATAACCGGATTGACTCTATCCACTTATCCGCTTAGATTGCCTACCTAGATCGCTGGCCGTCGGATGACCTGCGGCTGTCACAGGAAGGCCTGGGCCGTGATGGCGATACTCAAACGGGTCTGGTTGCCCACCCTCATGGTGGTAGCCGTCGTGATCGGCGTCGCGACCGTGAGCCAGCTGCGGTCGGTGTTCGGTTCCGACGGGGCCGTCGTCACGCCGGTGGGTTCGGACACCGCGGCCAAATTCAACCCCAAAGTCGTCGTCTACGAGGTGTTCGGGACGGGCAGCACCGCCGTCGTCAACTACACCGATCTCAACGGATTGCCCCAGCGCACAGGCGAAGTCAGCCTGCCGTGGTCATTGCGGCTCGAGACGACGGTCCCCTCGGTCATGCCGAACCTGCTGGCACAAGGTGACGGTCAGTCGATCGGCTGTCGCGTACTCGTCGACGACGAGGTCAAGGACGAAAGGACGGCCCAAGGCGTGAACGCCGCGACGTACTGCTTGGTGAAGGCCGCATGAGCGCCACCCTCGATGACGCCAAGACCGACACCATCCCGACACCCCGGCACGCGAAACGTCCTGCACTGCCGCGGTTTATCCGCATGTTCGCGATCCCGATCGTGCTGGCCTGGATCGCCCTGATCGCGTTCCTGACCACCACCGTGCCGCAGCTCGCCGAGGTGGGCAAGATGCGCGCGGTGTCGATGAGCCCCAACGACGCACCGTCACTCATCGCCACCAAACGGGTCGGCGAGGTGTTCAAGGAATACAACACCAGCAGCTCGGTGATGATCGTGCTGGAGGGCGAGAAGCCCCTGGGCCCTGATGCCCACGCGTTCTACGACGAGATGGTGCGCCAGTTGCGCGCCGACACCGCACATGTGCAGCACGTCCAAGACTTCTGGGGCGACACGCTGACCGCTGCCGGCGCCCAAAGTATCGACGGTAAAGCCTCTTACGTTCAGGTGTACATCAGTGGTGATCAGGGTGAGGCGCTCGCCAATGAATCGGTGGAGGCCGTCCGCACGATCGTCAGCAGCGTGCCGGCGCCGCCGGGCGTCAAGGCGTACGTCGCAGGACCGTCGGCGACGACGACGGACCAGAACGCCGTCGGTGACGCCAGCATGGAGACCATCGAGGCGCTGACGTTCGGTGTCATCGCGATCATGCTGCTGCTCATCTACCGGTCGATCATCACGACGGTGATCACGCTGGGCATGGTCGTTGTCGGCCTGTCGGCGTCAACGGGTGCTGTCGCCTTCCTCGGCTACCACAATGTGTTCGGGCTGACCACGTTCGCAACGAATATGGTTGTCACACTTGCGATTGCCGCGGCCACCGACTATGCGATCTTCCTGATCGGGCGGTATCAAGAAGCGCGACGAAAAGGCAAAGACCGCGAGTCGGCGTACTACGACATGTACCACGGCACCGCGCACGTGGTGCTGGCCTCGGGTATGACGATCGCCGGTGCAACCCTGTGCCTGCACTTCACCAGGCTGCCGTACTTCCAGACCATGGGCATCCCGCTGGCGGTCGGCATGACCGTCGTGGTCGCCGCGGGTCTGACCCTGGGGCCCGCCGTCATCTCGATCGTCACCCGATTCGGCCGCGTGCTGGAACCCAAGGGCAACAGAAGAGCTCGTGGCTGGCGCCGGGTCGGCGCGGCAACCGTGCGCTGGCCGGGGGCCGTGCTGGTCTTCGCCATCGTGCTGTGCCTCATCGGCCTGCTCGCGCTTCCCGGGTATCACACCACTTACAACGACCGCATCTACCTGCCTGCCGACATCCCGGCCAACGTCGGGCAGGCGGCCGCGGATCGGCACTTCTCCGAAGCCAAGATGAATCCGGAGCTCGTCATGGTGGAGGCCGACCACGATCTGCGAAATCCCGCGGACTTCCTGGTTATCGACAAGATCGCCAAAGCCATGGCCCGGGTGAACGGCATCGCGCAGGTCACCACCATCACCCGCCCTGACGGCAAGCCGATCGAACACGCCTCGCTCGCGTACACGATGAGTCAAAGCGGCACAGGGCAACTCATGAACAACGACTACCAGCAGACGGTCCTGGAGAACACGCTCAAACAAGCCAACGACATGCAGGTCTCCATCGACTCGATGAGCCAGATGTACAGCATCACACTGGAGTTGGCCGCAGTCACGCGGCGGATGGCGGACAAGATGAAGGGCACGTCTGCCGATATCGCCGACGTTCGGGATCACCTTGCCGACTTCGACGATCAGTTCCGCCCGCTGCGCAACTACTTCTACTGGGAGCCGCACTGCTTCGACATCCCGATGTGCTGGGCGCTGCGGTCGGTCTTCGACAGCCTCGACGGAATCGGCAAGATGTCGGACGACTTCCAGGACCTGGTGCCCGACATCGAGCGTATGGCCGACCTGACGCCCCAGATGGCCGCGGTGCTCCCGGCGCAGATCCAGACGATGAAGAACCAGAAGCAAATGATGCTCAACCAGTATCAAGCGCAGAAGGCTCAGCAGGATCAGAACATCGCCCAGCAGGAGAACGCGACGGCGATGGGTCAGGCCTTCGACGCCGCCCGCAACGACGACACGTTCTACCTTCCGCCAGAGGCGTTCGGAACAGCCGACTTTCAGCGCGGTATGAAGCTGTTCATCTCGCCCGACGGTCACGCGGTGCGGTTCACGGTCAATCACCAGGGCGACCCGCTCAGCGAGCAGGGTACGTCGCACATCGAGCCGCTGCGCACCGCCGCTGTCGACGCCATCAAGGGCACGCCGTTGGAGGGTTCGACGGTATACGTCGGCGGCAGCGCATCGATGAACAAGGACATGCAGCTCGGTGCCGACTATGACCTGCTCATCGCCGCGGTCGCCTCGTTGATCCTGATCTTCCTGATCATGGTGGTGCTGACCCGTGCGATCGCCGCCGCGGCGGTGATCGTCGGCACCGTCGTGCTCAGTCTTGGTGCCTCTTTCGGCCTTTCAGTGCTGCTGTGGCAGCACCTGATCGGCATCCCGCTGCACTGGATGGTGCTGCCGATGTCGGTGATCGTGCTGCTCGCAGTCGGCGCGGATTACAACCTGCTGCTGGTGTCCCGGATGAAGGAGGAGTTCCACGCCGGGCTCAAGACCGGCATCATCCGCTCGATGGCCGGAACCGGATCGGTGGTGACATCGGCCGGCTTGGTGTTCGCCTTCACGATGATCTCGATGGCGGTCAGCGACATGATCGTGATCGGTCAGGTGGGCACGACGATCGGTCTGGGCCTGCTGTTCGACACCCTGGTGGTGCGATCATTGATGACACCGTCGCTGGCGGCGCTGCTCGGTCGCTGGTTCTGGTGGCCCCAGCGGGTGCGTCCGCGCCCGGTGCCGCAACCGTGGCCGAGCCGGGAGCGCGAGTTGGTGCCGGTCGGCAACTAGCTTGCGGCCCAACGCAACAGCTTCTCGACCGGCCACGTGTTGACGATCCGTTCGACGGGGACATCGCTGTCGAGCGCACGCTGCGCGCCGTAGCCGAGGAAGTCTAGCTGTCCCGGCGCGTGGGCGTCGGTGTCGATCGAGAAGTCGCAGCCGATGTCGAGCGCCAGCTTGAGCAGTCGGGTCGGCGGGTCACGACGCTCGGGGCGCGAGTTGATCTCCACCGCGGTGTTGTTGTCCCGGCACGCGGTGAAGACCTTCTCGGCGTCGAACTTGGACTCGGGCCGCAGCCCGCGGTTGCCGGTTACCAGCCGTCCCGTGCAGTGGCCGAGCACGTTGACCCGAGAGTTGCTCACCGCGCGGACCATCCGGCGGGTCATCGACGGTTCGTCCATGGCAAGTTTCGAGTGCACGCTGGCGACGACGACGTCGAGCCGGTCCAGTAACTCGGGCTCCTGATCCAGGGTCCCGTCGTCGAGAATGTCGACCTCGATACCGGTGAGAATCCGGAAGGGTGCCATCTTCTCGCGCAGTTCGTCGATCACATCGAGCTGATGGCGCAGCCGGTCGGGCGAGAGCCCGTTGGCGATGGTCAGCCGGGGCGAGTGATCGGTGAGCACGCAGTACTCGTGGCCCAGCGCCGCGGCGGCGGCCATCATCTCCGGAATGGGCGCCGATCCGTCCGACCAGTTCGAATGCAGATGAAGATCGCCCCGCAGCGCTGCGCGAATGTCGCCACCGCCGAGATCCTCAGCGCTGGAACGCAACTCGACCAACACGTCGGGCTCCTGGCCGGCCCACGCCTGTGCGATCACCTTGGCCGTCTTGGGTCCGATCCCGGGCAGGCTCTGCCAGCTGTTGGCGCGGCCGTGCCTGTCGCGGGTTTCCTCGTCCAGCGCCTCGACGATATCGGCGGCCTTGCGGTAGGCCATCACCCGCCGGGAGTCTTCCCGCGCACGGTCCTTGTAGTACGCGATCTCGCGTAGCGCGGTCACCGGGTCCATGACTCCAGTGTGCCTCGCACGCTGCGCCCACGATTTGCCGCCGCACAGCGCATCGAGCTAGGCTGATTTAGCAATCCTTCAATCCATCAAGTGATCAATCCGAGGCCCGTGGTGCCCACCAGCTCCCCCGGCGGCACTGAGCGGCCGCTGTACGAAATCAAAGCGAACCTGTTCAAGGCGCTCGCTCACCCCGCCCGTATCCGCATCCTCGAGATCCTGTCCGCCGGCGACGAACCCACCCCGGTCAGTGAGATCCTGGCCGCCACCGACATCGAGCCGACGCTGCTCTCCCAGCACCTGGCCGTGCTGAAACGCCACGACGTCGTGTCGTCCGAACGCGTCGGCAACGCCGTCTACTACCGGCTCGCACATCCCTCGATCCGCGTCCTGCTCGTCACCGCGCGCAGCTTTCTGGCGGACACCCTCAAGGCCCGTCACCAGCAACTCGAGGCGTTCGACGCCCTGCCGCCGGTCGGGGACGCGCCGTGATCGCGAAGGCGGCCGACCAAATCTCGCGGCTGCTTCCCCACCTCGGTGACTACGCCGACCTGCCCCGGTCCTGGCGTCGTGACATCCTCGCCGGAATCACGGTGGGTGTGGTGGCCCTGCCGCTGGCGCTGGCTTTCGGCATCAGCTCCGGAGTCGGGGCGGCCGCCGGCTTGATCACGGCCGTCATTGCCGGCGTGGTGGCCGCGATATTCGGCGGATCGCACGTTCAGGTCTCGGGGCCGACAGGAGCGATGGCAGTGGTGCTCGCGCCGATCGTGGCGCAGCACGGTGTGGGCAGCGTTGCGTTGGTGACGGTGCTGGCGGGTCTGATCGTGCTGGCCGCCGGCATCACCGGCCTGGGCCGGGCCGTGACGTTCATCCCGTGGCCGGTGATCGAGGGTTTCACGCTCGGCATCGCGGCGATCATCTTCCTGCAGCAGGTACCGGCCGCATTCGGCGTCACCGCTCCGAGCGGACAACGCACGCTGCCCGCCGCCTGGACCGTCATCTCCGAGGCGGACTGGTCGTCGGCGTGGCGCACCGTGGCGGTGGTGGGTTTCGTTGCCGCACTGATGGTCGGTCTACCGCGGCTGCACCGCGGGATCCCCGAATCGCTCACCGCGGTCGTCGCCGCAACCCTGATCGTGGTGGGGTTCCACCTTCCGGTGGGCACCATCGGAAACCTGCCCTCGCATCTGCCGGCACCGGTGATGCCGCAGGCCGATCCCGGCGCGCTACGTACCCTGCTCGGCGCCGCGGTGGCCATCGCCGCGCTGGCCGCCATCGAATCGCTGCTGTCCGCACGCGTGGCGGCAACCATGTCACCCACCGGTCCCTACGATCCGGACCGCGAACTCGTCGGGCAGGGTTTGGCCTCGATGGCGTCCGGGCTCTTCGGCGGGATGCCCGCGACCGGCGCGATCGCCCGCACCGCGGTGAACGTCCGCTCCGGTGCCCGCACCCGGGTGTCGGCCATCGTGCACTCGCTGCTGTTGCTCGGGGTCGTCTATCTGGCCACCGGGCCGGTGGCGGCAATCCCGTTGTCCGCCTTGGCCGGTGTGCTCATGGTGACGTCGTTCCGGATGATCTCGCTGACCACGATCACCAAGATCGTCGGATCCACCCGCTCGGACGCGCTGGCCTTCGCGCTGACCGCCATCGTCACCGTCTGCTTCGATCTGATCGAGGCGGTCGAGATCGGGATCCTGATCGCGGCGTTCTTCGCGCTGCGGACGGTCGCGCGGCGCAGCAGCGTGGTCCGCGAAGATCTAACCGGGCCGCCTCAGGTCGGTGACGAGCACATCGCGCTGCTGCGCCTCGACGGCGCGATGTTCTTCGGCGCGGCCGAGCGCCTCTCCACCGCGATCACCAACTATCCCGACGTCTCGGTCGTCATCATCCGCATGTCACAGCTGGGCATGTTGGACGCCACGGGGGCCCACACCCTCGCCGAGATTGCCGGAGACCTCGAGGCGCGCGGGGTCACCGTGATCATCAAGGGGGTGCGACCCGAGCACATGGCTTTGCTTGCCAACATCGGCATCGTCGACGCCCTTCGCCACGAGAATCACCTGATCGACTCGCTCGACGAGGCAGTCGCCCATGCACGCTCACACGTTGCCAGAATGGTTTATCCCTGACCGCGCGCGGGTATAGACCCGCATGCCGTCCCTGCAGTGGGTGATCACCTACCTGTGCGTCGCCGCGCTCGTCGCGGGTGGCGCCATGGCGTTCGCGGCCTGGTCACGCAAGAGCGAGCCCACCAATCCGAGTGTCACCGCCGTGCCGGCGCTGCTGGCCGGCGTGCTGTGGCCGCTGCTCGTGGTCGGGCTCGCCCAATGGCTGCTCGTGCATGCGCTCGCCAAGGCGTTGCGCCGCGAATCCGTCCGCACTCACGAGCTGGTCCCGCTGAAAGCCGCCGCCTGACAGGTGCCGGTCAGGGAACCGGACTAGGCTCGACCTAGTGCAATTCGCCTTCAAAACCTCACCGCAGAACACCACGTGGGCCGACATGCTCGCGGTTTGGCAGGCCGCCGATGACATCGACGTCTACCACTCCGGTTGGACCTTCGATCACTTCTTTCCGATCTTCTCGGACTCGACCGGCCCCTGCCTCGAAGGCTGGGCCACGCTGACCGCACTGGCCCAGGCGACCAAACGTCTTCGGCTGGGCAACTTGGTCACCGGCATCCACTACCGGCACCCCGCCGTGCTGGCCAACATGGCGGCAGCGGTCGACATCATTTCCGACGGCCGCCTCGAGTTGGGCATCGGCGCGGGCTGGAACGAGGAAGAGTCGGGCGCCTACGGCATCGAGCTCGGCAGCGTGAAGGAGCGGCTCGACCGCTTCGAAGAGGCCTGCCAGGTGCTCATCGGTCTGCTCAGCCAGGAGACTACGACCTTCGACGGGACGTACTACCAGCTCAAGGATGCCCGCAACGAGCCGAAGGGTCCGCAGCGACCACACCCGCCGATCTGCATCGGCGGCAGCGGTGAGAAGCGCACTCTGCGCATCGTCGCCAAGTACGCCCAGCACTGGAACTTCGCCGGCGGTACACCGGAAGAGTTCGCCCACAAGCGGAGTGTGCTCGCGTCGCACTGCGCCGACATAGGCCGCGACCCGGCCGAGATCATGCACTCCGCACATGTCCGGCTCAGTGAGGACCACGACTACGCGAAGGCGATCGACGAAGCAGCCGCATTGGCAGCCGAGGGACTCGATCTGGCGATCTTCTATCTACCGCCGCCACACACTCCGGCCGTGCTGGAACCGCTTGCCGAAGCCATCCGGGATTCTGCGCTCTAGATAACAGCTTGATAACGACGGGCAAAGCCCCGCCGACGTCGGATTCAGTTGCTAGAAACCGAAGCGAACGAGTTCGTCGGCTGTTACCAGGCGCTCGTGCTTGGCCGGCCACTCGCGGCTCTTCACCGGGTGCCGGAAGAAGGACCAGGCTATACGCCCGACCCGCGATCGAGATATCGGGTTGAGGTACACAAGGATCACTCCTGTGGTCGGATATCGGTTCAACCGGAGCCCCACGTTACCGCAACGCCCGCTCCAGCAATTAGAGCCAACGTCAACCGCAAACGTCAATAGGCGCGCCGTCGATTAATCCGATGATTCTGCTGTTACTGAAGTGACCAGTGTTCCGTACGGGTGATCAGCGTTGCGGGGCGGCCGTCGGCTTGATCGGCGCCGGCAACGCGGAATGCCCCATCAGGTAGCGATCCACGCCCTTGGCGGCGGCGCGGCCCTCGGCGATCGCCCAGACGATCAGCGACTGCCCACGACCCATGTCGCCTGCGACGAAGACACCCGGCACCGAGGTGGCGAACTCGTTGTCACGGGCGACGTTGCCGCGGTCGGTGAGATCCACGCCCAAGTCGGTGAGCAGACCCGGCTTCTCCGGCCCGACGAAGCCCATCGCCAGCAGCACGAGGTCGGCCTCAAGCTCGAAGTCGGAATCCTCGACCTTCTCGAACTTGCCGTCCTTCATCACCACTTCGTGGGCGCGCAGCCCGGTGACCTTGCCCTCGTGGCCGAGGAACTTCTCGGTGTTGACCGAGAACACCCGCTCGCCGCCCTCCTCGTGAGCCGAGGACACCCGGAACATCAGCGGGTAGGTCGGCCACGGGGTCGAGTCGGCCCGCGTCTCCGGCGGCCGCGGCATGATCTCGAACTGATGGATGCTGACCGCGCCCTGCCGGTGGGCGGTGCCCAGGCAGTCGGCGCCGGTGTCGCCACCGCCGATGATGACGACCTTCTTGCCCTTGGCGGTGATCGGCGGCTGACCGTCCTCGTCGAGCACCGGATCGCCCTGCTGAACCTTGTTGGCCCACGGCAGGTATTCCATCGCCTGGTACACGCCCTCGAACTGGCGGCCCGGGATCGGCAGATCACGCCAGTCGGTGGCGCCGCCCGCGAGCACGACGGCATCGAAGTCGGCGCGCAGTTGATCGGCCGTGATGTCGACCCCGACGTTGACGCCGGCGCGGAACTTGGTGCCCTCGGCCTCCATCTGGGCCAGGCGCCGATCGATGTGGCGCTTCTCCATCTTGAACTCGGGGATGCCATAGCGAAGCAGCCCGCCGATGCGGTCGGCGCGCTCGAAGACGGTGACGTCGTGGCCGGCGCGGGTCAGCTGCTGTGCGGCAGCCAGCCCAGCGGGACCGGAGCCGACGACGGCGACCTTCTTGCCGGTGATGACATGCGGGGGCATCGGGACGACCCAGCCCTCGTCGAAGGCGTTGTCGATGATCTCGACCTCGACCTGCTTGATCGTCACCGGATCCTGATTGATGCCGAGCACGCAGGACGCTTCACACGGCGCCGGGCACAGCCGACCGGTGAATTCCGGGAAGTTATTGGTGGCGTGCAGCCGCTCGATCGCGTCGCGCCACCGGTCCCGGTACACAAGGTCATTCCACTCAGGGATCAGGTTGCCCAGCGGGCAACCGTTGTGGCAGAACGGGATTCCGCAGTCCATGCAACGCGATGCCTGCTGCTCCAGGGTGTCCTGGGAGAAGTCTTCGTAGACCTCTTTCCAGTCCTTGAGGCGCAGATCCACCGGACGGCGGGCCGGCGTCTCACGGTGGGTGATCTTCAGGAAGCCACTCGGATCAGCCATGAGCGGCCGCCATGATCGCCTTGTCGACGTCCTCGCCGGCGGCCTCGGCCTCGGCGATCGCCTGCAGCACGGCCTTGTAGTCGCGCGGCATCACTTTCACGAAATTACCTACCTGTCCGGACCAGTCAGCCAAGATGCGCTGGCCCACAACCGAATCGGTGGCGTCCACGTGCGCGACGATGATGTCGCGCAGCCACTCGACGTCGGCGTCGTCGAACTCGTCGATGTCGACCATCTCGGTGTTGAGATTGGCCGGCAGCTTGCCGTCGGGGTCGTAGACGTAGGCGATACCACCGGACATACCCGCCGCGAAGTTGCGGCCGGTCTCGCCGAGAATCACCACTCGTCCGCCGGTCATGTACTCGCAGCCGTGGTCACCGACGCCCTCGACGACGGCGTGCGCACCGGAGTTGCGCACCGCGAACCGCTCGCCCACGGTGCCGCGGATGAACGCGGTACCACTGGTGGCACCGAACAGGATCACGTTGCCGCCGATGATGTTGGCTTCGGCCACATAGTCTTCCGGTGCCTTGTCCGACGGTCGCAGCACGAGCCGCCCGCCGGATAGTCCCTTGCCGACGTAGTCGTTGGCGTCGCCGTAGACCCGCAGCGTGACACCCTTGGGCACGAACGCGCCAAAGCTGTTGCCCGCCGAGCCGTCGAACGTGATGTCGATGGTGCCGTCCGGAAGACCGTTGGCGCCATAGGCTTTCGTCAACTCGTGGCCGAGCATCGTGCCGACGGTGCGGTTGGTGTTGGCGATCGTCGTCGAGAACCGAACCGGGGTGCCCGAATCCAGCGCCTCCCGGCTCATCACGATCAGCTGCTGATCCAAAGCCTTGTCCAGACCGTGGTCCTGGCGCGAGCTGCAGTACAGATCCTGGTTCATGAACGCCGAATCCGGCTCGTGCAGCACCGGAGTCAGGTCCAGCTTGTGGGCCTTCCAGTGCTCGGCCGCCTGCGCGGTGTCGAGCGCGTTGACCTGGCCGACCATCTCGTTGACGGTGCGGAAGCCCAGCTGCGCCATCAGCTCGCGGACCTCTTCGGCGATGAACAGGAAGAAGTTCTCCACGAATTCGGGCTTGCCTTCGAAACGCTGACGCAGCACCGGGTTCTGGGTGGCCACACCCACCGGGCAGGTATCGAGGTGGCAGACCCGCATCATGATGCAGCCCGAGACCACCAGCGGTGCGGTGGCGAAGCCGTACTCCTCGGCGCCCAGCAGCGCGGCGATGACCACGTCGCGGCCGGTCTTGAGCTGGCCGTCGACCTGCACCACGATCCGGTCGCGCAATCCGTTGAGCAACAAGGTCTGCTGGGTCTCGGCCAGGCCGAGCTCCCACGGCGCGCCCGCGTGCTTCTGAGAGGTCAGCGGCGTCGCGCCGGTGCCCCCGTCATGGCCGGAGATCAGCACCACGTCGGCGTGTGCCTTGGAGACGCCCGCCGCGACTGTGCCAACGCCGTTCTCGCTCACCAGCTTCACGTGCACGCGGGCCTGCGGGTTGGCGTTCTTCAGGTCGTGGATCAGCTGCGCCAGATCCTCGATCGAGTAGATGTCGTGGTGCGGCGGCGGCGAGATCAGCCCGACGCCGGGCGTGGAGTGCCGAACCTCGGCCACCCACGGGTACACCTTGTGGCCCGGAAGTTGGCCGCCCTCACCGGGTTTGGCGCCCTGGGCCATCTTGATCTGGATGTCGGTGCAGTTGGTCAGGTAGTGCGAGGTCACACCGAAGCGACCGGAGGCCACCTGCTTGATGGCACTGCGGCGCCAGTCACCGTTGGGCTCGCGCTCGAAGCGGCTGACGGCCTCGCCACCCTCACCCGAGTTTGACCGTCCACCAAGGCGGTTCATCGCGATCGCCAACGTCTCGTGCGCCTCGGCCGAGATCGAGCCGTAGCTCATCGCACCGGTGGAGAACCGCTTGACGATCTCGCTGGCCGGCTCGACTTCTTCGATCGGGATCGAGGGCCGCACACCGTCTTTGAACTTCAGCAGACCGCGCAGCGACGCCATCCGCTCGCTCTGGTCGTCGACCAGCTGGGTGTACTCCTTGAACACCTTGTACTGCCCGGTGCGGGTGGAGTGCTGCAGCTTGAACACCGTGTCCGGGTTGAACAGGTGGTACTCGCCCTCCCGGCGCCACTGGTATTCGCCGCCGACCTCGAGCTCGCGGTGCGCGCGCTCGTCGGGACGATCCAGGTAGGCCAGCTGGTGGCGGGTGGCCACGTCGGAGGCGATGTCGTCGAGATCGATTCCGCCGACCGGGCAGCTCAGCCCGGTGAAGTACTCGTCGAGCACCTGCTGGGAGATGCCGATCGCCTGGTACAGCTGCGAGCCGGTGTAGGAGGCCAGCGTGGAGATGCCCATCTTCGACATCACCTTCAGCACGCCCTTGCCTGCGGCCTTGATGTAGTTCTGCAGAGCCTTCTCGCGGTTGATGCCCTCGATCACACCGCGGTCGATCATGTCGCTGATCGACTCGAACGCCATGTAGGGGTTGATGGCTGCGGCGCCGAAGCTGACCAGCGCCGCCATGTGATGCACCTCGCGGGCGTCACCGGCCTCGACGACCAGGCCTACCTGGGTGCGGGCCCGGGTGCGGACGAGGTGGTGATGAATGGCCGCCACCGACAGCAGCGACGGGATCGGCGCCAGGTTCTCGTTGGACTCGCGGTCGGAGATGATCAGGATCCGGGCACCGTCGGCGATCGCCTTCGACGCCGCGTCGCGGATGTCGTCGAGCGCACGGCGCAGGCCCTCGCCGCCCTTGGCGACGGGATACAGACATCGGATGACCGCCGAACGCATGCCGTGCTTGCGGCCACGGACGGTGTCGTCCGGGTTGAGGTTGATCAGCTTGGCCAGCTCGTGGTTGCGCAGGATCGGCTGGCTCAGCCCGATCTGATGGCACGACTCCGGGGTCGGGTTGAGCAGGTCGCCCTCCGGCCCGACGGTTCCCTGCAGGCTGGTCACCACCTCTTCGCGGATGGCGTCCAGCGGCGGGTTGGTCACCTGGGCGAACAGCTGCTGGAAGTAGTCGAACAGCATCCGCGGCCGCGACGAGAGCACCGCGATCGGGGTGTCGGTGCCCATCGAGCCGAGCGGCTCCGCGCCGGTGCGCGCCATCGGCGCGACCAGCAGGTTGAGCTCCTCGTAGGTGTAGCCGAACGCCTGCTGGCGCAGCACGACGCGGTGGTGCGGCATCCGCACGTACGGGCCCTGCGGCAGATCGTCGAGGTGGAACTGCTGGTCGTCCAGCCACTCCTGGTACGGCTCGGCCGAGGCCAGCTCGGCCTTGATCTCCTCGTCGGAGACGATGCGGCCCTGGGCGGTGTCGACGAGGAACATGCGGCCGGGCTGCAAGCGCATGCGCTTGACGACCGTGGACGGGTCGAGATCCAGCACGCCGGCTTCCGAGGCCATCACCACGAGGCCGTCCTCGGTGACCCAGATGCGCGACGGACGCAGGCCGTTGCGGTCGAGCACGGCGCCGACGACGGTGCCGTCGGAGAAGCACACCGAGGCCGGTCCGTCCCACGGCTCCATGAGCGAGCCGTGGTACTGGTAGAACGCCCGCCGGGCGGGGTCCATCGATTCGTTGCGCTCCCAGGCCTCGGGGATCATCATCAGCACCGCGTGCGCGAGGCTGCGCCCACCGAGGTGCAGCAGCTCGAGCACCTCGTCGAAGCGGGCGGTGTCCGAAGCGCCGGGGGTGCAGACCGGGAAGATCTTCTCGACGTCGGTGCCGAAGATGTCGGTCTTGATGAGCGCCTCACGAGCGCGCATCCAGTTCTCGTTACCGGTGACGGTGTTGATCTCGCCGTTGTGGGCGACCCGGCGGAACGGGTGGGCCAGCGGCCACGACGGGAACGTGTTGGTGGAGAACCGCGAGTGCACGATGCCCAGCGCGCTTTCTAGGCGGTCGTCCTGCAGATCCAGGTAGAACGCCTTGAGCTGCGGGGTGGTCAGCATGCCCTTGTAGACGAACGTCTGCCCGGAAAGGCTTGGGAAGTAGACGGTTTCGCGACCCGGACCGTCCTGGCCGGGGCCTTTGTTGCCCAGCTCGTGCTCGGCGCGCTTGCGGATCACGTAGGCCTTGCGCTCCAGCTCGATACCGGAGGCGCCGCCGATGAACACCTGGCGGAAGGTCGGCATGGCGTCGCGGGACAGCGCACCCAGCGACGAGTCGTCGGTGGGGACGTCGCGCCAGCCGATGACCTCGAGGCCCTCGGCCTCGACGATCTTCTCGACGCCCTCGCAGGCGGTCAACGCGTCGCGGGAGGACTGCGGCAGGAAGGCGATGCCGGTGGCATACGAGCCCTCGGCCGGCAGCTCGAAGTCAACTACGGCGCGCAGGAAGGTATCGGGAACCTGCAGCAGGATGCCCGCGCCGTCACCGCTGTGCGGCTCGGCGCCGGCGGCGCCGCGGTGCTCGAGGTTCAGCAGCGCGGTGATCGCCTTGTCCACGATGTCGCGGCTCCGGCGGCCGTGCATGTCCACCACCATGGCGACACCACATGAGTCATGCTCAAATGCGGGGTTGTACAGCCCGACACTCCTGGGCATTCGCACCTGACCCTTCACAAGCTTTTGTGCGCGGTGGTTCGTCGACGTCACCGCGCCCCGCCAGGGATTCCTCCGTGCGTCACTGAACGGGGCTCCACTGTGGTGTCAACAAGTCGTAAAACGATATGCCAAACCCCGCCTGACATGCCAACTTAGTATAGGCTAACTCGGTTGCTCTCCTCCCTCTGCTGAAGCCGCCGTCTATGGGTGCCTCAGCCTGCGGAATCCGTTGTCCGAGGGACGCTTTGGGGAGCTGATCCCCGGTTTGGACACCGGGGCACGGGCGGGCTGCTCCGTTAACCGCCTCGGCAGTTGTTTGCTGAGGGCGTAGGTTGCCGGCCCATGGGATGGGGCACAGCTCACATCGGTACTCGTCATTGCCACCGGGAGGCGCTGCGCAGCCCGAGCCGAGACTTTGCGCAAACTCTGGTCGGATTCTTAGCTTTCCCTCGCCCAAACCGCCAAATCGCAGGAAAAGCCCGGGTGAGGACCGGCAAAACGTCGATCTCGGGACGACCAGCGATACTGAACACGATGACCGACCGCGACGACTACCGATACCGGCAGGGCCCGCCCCCGGCGGGGTACGGCGGCCCGCCCACCGAGCGGCTGCCCCGCATCGAGGTCCCGACGCCGCCGATGCCGCAGACGCCGTATCCCCCGCTGCCGGCTCCCGCTCCTGCGCGTGCCCCGAAACCCAAGCCGACGCGGGGGTGGCGTCGCGGCGTGCACGCCGCGACGTTCGGGCTGGTGAACCCCGGCCCGTCGCGGGAAGACAAGCGGCAGGCGGCGATGGAGGCCATGGTGGCCGCCCCGCTGCGCGGGCACTACAAGATCGGTGTGCTGGGCAAGGGCGGTGTCGGCAAGACGACGGTGTCGGCCAGCGTCGGGTGCGTGCTGGCCGAGTTGCGCCGCGGAGACCGCGTCGTGGCGGTGGACGCCGATACCGCGTTCGGCCGGTTGGGCAGCCGGATCGATCCGCGCGCCGACGGCTCCTACTGGGAGCTGGCCAAGAACAAGAACCTCCAGTCCTTCGCCGAGGTCCTCACCAGAATGGGCAGCAACTCCTCAGGATTGTTCGTGCTGGCCGGCGAGAACGGCAGCCGGCGCGGGATTCTTGATCCGGCGATCTACCGCGAAGCCACCATGCGCTTGGACCGGCACTTCACGATCTCGATCGTCGACTGCGGTTCGACGATGGACGCCCCGGTCACCCAGGAGGCCATGCGGGACATGGACGCGTTGATCGTGGTGTCCTCGCCGTGGCCCGATGGGGCGTCGGCGGCCGCGCAGACGATGGAATGGCTTGCGGCCCATGGCAAGACCGGATTGATGCAGCGCTCGGTGATCGTGCTCAACGACTCCGACGGCCATTCCGACAAGAAGACCCGAGGCGTGCTGGCCGACCAGTTCCGCTCCCGCCGGCAGGCGGTGGTGGAGGTACCGTTCGATCCGGGTCTGCGGCCGGGCGGTGTCATCAACAACACGGGCGAGATGTCGCTGCCGACCCGCCGCGCATTCGTCGAAGTGGCAGCGGTCATTTCGCAGTTCTTGGCGACCGTCCCGGCCCGTGGACCCCGTTAGCATCGACGGATACGTCATCGAGTCGGTGCTCGGCACCGGCAGCACAGGCACGGTGTACCTGGCCCGCCACGAAGGAGTGCCGGTCGCGCTCAAGGTACTCACTGCCGAATGCCCCGCCCCGATGCGCCACCCGCATATTGCGCAGGTTTACGAGACCGGGCAGCTGTCGGACGGAAAGCACTGGCTGGCAATGCAATACCTCCCCGGTGGGGATGCCGACAGCGAGCTGCGGGCCGGCCGGATGTCACCGGAACGGGCGGTGCAGATCATCGCCGATGTTGCCGCAGCACTCGACTTCGCGCACGACCGAGATATCGTCCACGGTGACGTCAAGCCGTCGAACTTTCTGCTGGCCGAGGACGGCCGTGCAGTGCTGACCGACTTCTGCACGAGTCCGTTCCAGGGCGATGGCATGGTGCTGACGTCGGCCGCCTTCGCGTCGCCGGAGATGTTGCGCGGCGGGCCGGTTGACGCACGGGCCGACGTGTATTCATTGGGCTGCTCGCTGTTTCGGCTGCTGACCGGCAAGCCACCGTTCTTCGACGCCGGCTCCAAGGACGAGGTGGTGCAGGCTCACCTGCATCACGAACCTCCGCGGCCCACCCAGTTCGCGCCGTGGTTGCCTTCGGCGATGGACGACGTCGTAGCCACGGCCCTGCGCAAGGACCCCGGCGGGCGCTACCCGAGCGCGGGCGAGCTGGCGCGTGCCGCCACGGCCGCGCTACACGTCAAAGTTCAACCGGCACATGCTTTTCCGCGCACGCATCCGCCACCGCGGCAATGAGGTCCTGCGTCCGTAGCGTCTCGAGGTCCTCGACCGTCACCGAGCCGCGGCTGGTGCGGTTCTGCGCGGCGACCCGCGAGTCACGCAGTCGCTCGGCGCGTTCGACGACGTTGCGGGCGAACCGGCCGTTCTGCATTACGTCGATACCGTGGGTGCCGTCCGGCGCGAGGTAGGCACGCAGCTTGCGGCACGCCGCGTTCAGCGCATCCTGCGCGGCGGGTTCGATCACCGTGGCGCGCGGCCCGCCGTAACGCACGGCGATCTCCACCAACTCGTCGGGACTGTAGGACTCGAACCTCAGCTTGCGGTTGAACCGTCCCGCCAAACCCGGGTTCACCGTGAGGAATTCGTCGACTTCCTTCTCATAACCCGCGCCGATGAAGCAGAAGTCGAACCGGTGCACCTCCAGCGCAACGAGCAGCTGGTTCACCGCCTCCATGCCGATCATGTCCGGCCGGCCGTCGTGATGGCGCTCCACCAGGGAATAAAACTCGTCCATAAAGAGGATCCGACCGAGCGAACGACTAATCAGCTCATTGGTTTTCGGCCCTGACGACCCGATGTGCTCACCGCAGAAGTCGGCACGTTTGACCTCGATGATCTCCGGATGCCGGACGATCCCCAATCCGGCGTAGATCTTGCCCAGCGCCTCCGCGGTCGTCGTCTTACCGGTACCGGGCGGGCCCACCAGGAGCATGTGATTGGTCTGGTTCGTCACCGGCAGGCCGTGGGCCAGGCGGAGCTCGCGCACCTCGATCTGGTCTTCGAGTTCGGCGACAGCTCGTTTGACGTCGGCGAGGCCGACCTGATTGTTCAGCAGCGCACGGCCTTCGGCCAACAGCTCGGCGCGCCGTTCGGCGTTCTCCTCCTCGGCCCGCTCGTTCTCGGACTGCTCGGTGCTGACGTCCCACTTGTTGGTGCGGCTGTTGATCGTGTCCTCGTCGGTGACGACCAGTTGCAGCCGCTGGTCGGCCAGCGCCTGTTTGGCCGGTTCGATCAGCACGCCGTTGATCGTGGCCTTCGACAGCCAGATCTGTGCCTTGTCCTCTTCGCCGAGCTGGCGGTGCGCCATCCCCCGCACGTACGCCAGATCAGCTGCGATCAACGGGAATTCAAGCGGGTCGATGGCGGTGACGGCGGTGTCGAGCAGGCTGTGCCTGCGTGCCTCGGTGCCGCGCTCGGAGCGCAGATCTACCCGGTCGGCCCAGTCCAGCGCCACCCGGCCCTGACCCAGATGGGCGGCGGCATGCGCGGCCAGCGCGTTCGTGGCGGCCGTCACCGCCGACATGATGATCGCCTGCGGTGGCAGCACCCGCGCCGCCTCGGCGATCACGTCCGGCCAGCGCTGGGTGGCGAACATGAGATACGCCCGCACGTACTGCTGCCACTGGTGGTTCTCCCACGTGTCCAGCAGCGCCGAATCATCCAGTACCGCTTCGGCTTTCTCGAACTGCTTGTCATC
Source organism: Mycolicibacterium pallens (assembly GCF_019456675.1). Lineage (NCBI taxonomy): Bacteria > Bacillati > Actinomycetota > Actinomycetes > Mycobacteriales > Mycobacteriaceae > Mycobacterium > Mycolicibacterium pallens. The sequence continues at coordinate 5,824,921 of NZ_CP080333.1, forward strand.
GACCAGCGCGCTCGCCAGCGCCAGGCCGGCGTGCGACGACTCGGTGACGGTGATCGACAGGTACGGACCAGCCTTGATCGGCGCGGCCAACCGGACACCGAGTCGGTTGGACTCGCGGTGCAGCCGCGAGCCGTAGGCGTACAGCTGCTGCAGGGTGTCCAGGGCGTCGTCACCCGCCGAGATGCGACCCAACCAGGCGTCGGCCATCGACGGGTCGATCCCGGTGGCATCCCGGAAATGCCGCAGCGCGGTGGCGGGGTCGGACTCCAGCGCGGCCATCGCCTGGTCGAACTGGCGCCGGGCCGCTGCGGTGTCGGTACTACTGGTCATGACTACTCCGCCAGTTCCAGCTCTTCCGAGCGCAGGCTGGTCGGTTCGGTTGACACGTAACGGTTCTCGGCACGGAACAGTTCTACCTCCACCATGTACACAGCTCCGGCGGCGTTCACTTCGACGGTAGCAGGACCGATCTGCGTGATCACCACGTCGGCCGTTCCGCGCTGCGCCTGGCCCGGGCGACCCACCGAGATCACCGTATTGGGCCGCGGCGCCGGCGAGACGGTGCCGTCCACCACGCTGACCGTGGTTCCCGAGGCAGGCCGCGGCTGATCCGACACGGCGATGTGCGGCATCCGCACGCTCTCCCAGCGCTGCAGGTCGCGGGTGTGCACGGTGATCCGATCACCCGCACCTGCCGTGCGGATGATGATGCGTTTGGCGATGGGGTCCTCGGCCGCGATATGGATGCGGCTGAACTCACCGGGATCGCCCAGCGGCAGCAACAGCCGGTCACCGGCGTTCACCTTGCCCAACAGCACCCCGGACGGCCCGATCGGCACGACAAGCGAGGCGGGGGCCCGGCCGCGGGAAAGGCCGTGTAGCTCAGGTCGCGGTCCGCAGAGATTCGCGGCGACCGCGCTGGCCTGCTCACCGGGCAGGGTCTTGAGCATGACGCTCGGCGGGGCCGTCGGCGGCTGCGCACTGCGGACCGTGATGGTCGCGGTCGCCGTCCCGTCCGGGAACAGCGTGACGTTCTGGATGATCCCGTCCGCGCGCAACGCCCAAGCCTGCGACAGCGTTTCGGCATTGATGTCACGCGGCTGATAGGCGTAGGTGGTCAGCCAGCCGGCGTCGCTTCGCGCGGTCTTCCACCGCTGGTTGTGCGACTCGAGCGCGGTGCGGCCCAGGCGGCGTTCCAACTCCACCATGTCGGTCGCGGTGGCGACCTTGGCGCGAATTCCGGTGCAGCGCAGGCTTGCCGCAATCCGCTGGGCGGCAGCCAAGGCCGCGGTTCCGACGGTCGCGCGGCGCCGCAGAGCGTCGGCGTTCTCCAGTGCCCGTAGCCGGATCACCAGCCACGTCTCGCGTGCGCCGGCGTAGGGCGGTGTGCCGATCAGGGTGTCGTAGACCCGCGGATAGTCGCCGGTGCTGCGGCGCCGCGAGCCCGCGGTCACCACCGACAGCGACTCGATGGTCAGGCCCAGACTCTGGTGCATCGCAGGCAACAGCTCACTCACGTCGAGCGTATTGCGTGTCTCGGCCGCAGCGGAGCCGGTGAAAATTGTTGGAGTGTGCGCCTTTCCGATCAACTGGACGGCGACGATCGCCACACCGTCCTGGTAACGCACACCACCACCGGAGCGGTCGTTGGCCACCGTCACCGGCTCGCTCAGCGGTATCGGGCGGTTGCGACGCAGATAGAGTCCGGCCCACGACCACAGCGGCTGGCGCCGCCATGGAATTGCGAACAAGATCAGCCCCAGGACGAGGCCCACACCCGCACCGATCAGGCCATATACGATCCACCCGATCAGGCCCAGCGCCAACACGGCCAGTATCACCGCGAGCTGGATGGTGTGACGTTTCATCGCGCCCGCCTGGCCCGAGCGATGATGCTCGCCAACAACACCGCGCCGACGACCGCTCCGGCGAAGATCAGCGCCACGTTGCGCGCCCGATGATCGGGCGGGACCGGCGGTGGCGGCGGCGCCATCACCCGGGTCATCGAGCCGGGGGCCAGGCGGTCACCGGGCGGCACGTTGAACGTCAGTGCCGCAACAGGATCGACGACACCGTAACCGACCTGGTTGTCCACCCCGCGGGGTGGATTGTGCGCTGTCTGCAGGATGCGGTGGATGATCTGGTTCGCGGTCAGGTTCGGGTACTTGGCCCGCACCAGCGCCGCGACACCGGAGACGTACGCTGCCGAGAAACTGGTCCCCCAGAACGGCATGTTCCGCTCCCCGGGCCGCACCGGCGGGTAGGCGTTGACCGGTCCACCGGTCTGCGGCGAGAGACCCATGACGCCGACGCCGGGCGCCGCGGCGGCGACCCACGGGCCGGCCAGGCTCTTGGTGATCGGTGCGCCGGTGTTGTCGACCGCACCAACCGACAGCACGTAATCGGAGAACCAGGACGGCGATGACACCGTCTTCACCTGATGCCAGTCGCGAGGGTCTGACGTGTCCAGCGGGTCGAACGACGGGTTCTGCGCGCAGCCGTCCTCACCCTCGTTGCCGGCAGCCGCGACGATCACCGCGTCCTTGATCGTCGCGGCGTACCAGACCGCGGCACCCAGTGCGCGCTGATCCAGCGGGTCGGCGGCCGAGACGCATGCCGTCACGCTGATGTTGATCACCTTGGCGCCCATGTTCGCGGCGTGCACGATCGCGCTGGCGAGCGTGGCGACGGTGCCCGCCTTCTTGCGGGCCTCGTTGTCACCCGGGCCCGGGTTCTCCGGCTCGTAGGCCCGCGACGACTGGCGGATCGAGATCACCACCGCGTGCGGAGCCACCCCGGCAACCCCGTCCGGCGCTCCCGGTGGGGGCGGCGGGACCTCGGGATCTTCCGGACCGTTGGGGTCCGGGTCGCCGGGCCCGGCCGACGGCTGGTCCGGCGGCGGGGGCGGTGGCGGCGGCGGGGGTGGCGCGGGTTTGGTCTCGGTCACCGTCACCGGGACGGGTGGGGGCGGCGGCGCCGGTGGTGCGGGCGGCGCCCCCGGTGGGGGCGGTGCGGCCACTACCGGAGGCGGACCGGCGGGCGGCGGAAAGGCCGGAGCCGGCGGCATCGGGGCCGGCGGCGGGCCGCCCTGCAGGGTGGCGCCGATCAACGAGGCGACGATGGTGCCGTGCGCATCGCAGTCCATCAGGCCGTCGCCGCCCATGATGTAGTCGCCGCCGGGCACCACCGGAAGCCGCGGGCTGGGGTTGACCCCGGTGTCGATCACCGCCACCGGTACGCCGTTGCCCGTCGAGTACTGCCACGCCTTGACGACGTTGAGCATCGCCAGGTTCGGCGCCGGGAGCGCGACATTCGGCTCGGCCACCGTGATGGTGCGGGCACAGATGTTGCTCTGCCGCATCGGCTGGTCCGGGTGCGGCGGCCCGTCCGGCGGAACCATCGACGGGTCCACGCTGGGCGGCGGGATTGCCTGCGCTGCAGGGATGTTGGCGATGAGTCCGGTCAGCAGGATGACCATCGCCGTCGCGGCAAACCGCTGTCCGATCATCGCATTCTGACCCAGGTGAACAGGCCGCCGATCCACGCGGCCAATGGGAACGCGGCCACGATCGCGGCCAGCTCCAGCCATTCGGCCACCATGCGCACCAACGGAGTGAACCGGGTGACCGGAACCAGCAGTGCCGCAGCCAAACCGGCGCCGGCAAAGATCGCCACCGCCAGGGCACCCCACAGCAGTGCCGCTCCGGAGTCGGCCGGCTCGTGCAGGACGTAGCGGATGACCCCGACGCACAGCGCGGCGGCGGCGCCCAACACCAGTGCGACGGCCTGTCGCTTGTCGGCGAACGCCCGGCCGCGGCTGATGAAGATCAGCACGAATAGTCCGGCCAGCACGGCCGCGGCGATGCTCTTGCCCTGGCCCGGCATCAGGGTCGCCCACACCGCCGCGGGCAGGGTGATCGCGGCGGCCACACAGATGCCGGTGAGCACCCTGTTGGCTCGCCTCGCGGCCTCCGTGATGATCGCGCCCGTCGGCGTGGTGTCCGGGTTGGGCTCGTCCTCGGCCTCGTCGTCGACCGGCGAGACGGTGTCGACCGGCAGTCCGTCGCTTCGGCGGAACAGGTCGCGCCCGGTGATGGAACCGAAGTGCGGCGGACGAATTCGCGCCGTCCACAGCGCGAACGTCGGCGCCAGCGTCAGAAGGAGCAGCAGGCCGATCAGCGCGCACATGCCCAGCCACTGAGCCGGGATCGGGTTCCACATGCGGGCGACGCCCACCAGTGCGCCGATCCCGCACAGGGTCACCACCGTCGCCGCGACCGTGAGGTGACGCCCGGTCATCGTGACCACGCCGACGGTGAGCACCGCAGCGGCCAGGGCGGCGATGAACACGTGCGCGGCCCCGACACCGCCCGGCGCCGCGGCGGCAAAGCCGAACGCCAGCAACGGAACAGCCAGCCAGGCGAAGCCGCTGAGCAGATCTGCGCGCTGCGGCCACCACCGCCACACTGAGCCGGCGCCGACCGCGAGAAGCAGACCGGTCGCGCCGGTCACGATGGCCGGGATCACCGAATCGGTGTGCAATCGGGTGTGCACTCCCAGCCCCAACACGGACAGCACCACCATCGCCAGCACCGCCATCGCGGTGTGCGCGGCCGTCTCCGCGGTCACCGGAGCGAACAGTCTCTTGCCGACCCGGGCCAGTCCGGTGGACAACGATTCGTATTGCGGCTCGAAGGATTCACCCTCCTGCGCCGGTACCAGAACCAGGGTGGACCCGTCCTCGACGCCGAGTTCGTCGAGCGTCTTGGTGACGTCCAGCCGAGTGCCGTTGGCGCGGTTCAGTTCATAGCCGATACCCGGGTCGAGGCCGGGGACACCGCGGCGCTTGAGCTCTTCGTTGAGCAGCTCGACGACATTGTCGATGAAGACTTCGACCGGCACCGACGCCGGATAGACCTGGGAGACAAGGTGTTCGCCGCAGATCACCGCGACGGCGCAGCGAGCCGGAAACGAGACCTTCGCCATCAACGCGGCCTATCGGCGTCCGGGATGTACTTGTCGGCCAGTGCTGCAGTGATCTCGAACAGTCGCAGCCGCGTCTTCTTCTGCAGCTCGTGCTGGGCGTCGATGATGCCGCCCTTGGCCAGATGCGGGTCGTAGGGCATGAATTCGACGGTCGCGCCCGACTGGCTGAACCGCTCCGTCAGATACTTGCGCGCATCGGAGTCGTAGTTGTTGCGGCTGTCGTTGAGGATCACCATGCTGCGCGACACCAGCTCGTGGTAGCCGAGCGAGCGCAGCAGATCGATGGACCGGGTCACCGGCAGCGAGGTGTCGGCGGTCAGGCCCGACACGAACACCAGGGTGTCGCACGCATCGAAGACCGCTTTCATCACGGGGTGCTCGAGATCGTCGGCGGTGTCCACCAGGATCACGTTGTGGGTGCGACGCAGCCGCGACAGCACACCACTGAACATCGCAGGCACCAGCGGGCGGGGCTGGTCGGAGGCGCGGTTGCCCGCCAGCACGTCGAGTCCGATTTGGTTCTGCCCCAAGTGCTCTCGGATGTCGGCGTAGCCCTGGACGTCGGTGTCGTTGAGGACGGCGGAGTAATCCCCCGGCGGCGCCTCATCGATACGGCCCGCCAGCGTCCCAAACCCGGGTGCGGCGTCGATGGCGACGACGTTCTCCGGACGGCATTCCCGGAAGACCGCGCCGACACTGGCGGTCATCGTCGTCTTGCCGACACCGCCCTTACCGGAGACGAAGCCGATGACGTACTGCTTGCGGATGTGCCTGCGGATCCGTTCGCGCAGTTCGCGATAGTGCCGCTCACCCGGTGACTCACCGAGGTTGATGGTCTTACCCGAGATGGTGTAGATGAACTTGCGCCATCCCGAACCAGGCGGGATCTTGCGTGGCGCGACCATGTCTGAGATACGCAGGGTGCCCGACACGGAGTCGGCGTGTCCGCGGTGGTGTGCACCGAAGCTTTCACGGCCGCCGGCGTCACGAGGGTCGGCGGAGCGCGGTGGTTCGTTCCAGGGATTGGTCACCTAGACAACCTTTCTGTGCGAGTACCACTCGTCTTCGGCGGGCAGTCGGCGAACCATCTTCAACACCGCGGATGCGATGTTGGCGGCTGACCCAGGCGAAATGATCATCCACGATTTTCCACCGCGCGTGACCTGTTCGGACACCAGCCTGCCCTGCGGGGTGTCCATGATGGTCACCGCCCCCTGGTCGATATGTGTGCGTGCGGGTCCACCGGAAACACCGGACTGAAGGGCCACCACCGAGGCCGCTGCCGACTGGTCGGTGTCGGCAGCCATGGTCAGCACGCCGATTTGGTCGCCATCGATTCTCTGGTTCAACAAGAATGCCCGCAAACTCGCTCGATCACGAACAGAGGCAAGCAGTTCGGCGACGTCGAGGGTGACCGGCCGCAATGACGCGGCCTTCATCGACCCGCAAAGCCGCTCGATCTGCGAACTGATCAGCATGCCGGCGGACTCTTCCGAACTCGCGGTGCCGACACCGGAGAGCCGGACCATGATCCCGTTGCGTTCCAGGGCAACCCACCACTGGGCGAAGCGCGCCAGCAGGATTCGTTCCGGCGCGGTGTCCTGGGTGGGGGTTTGCGCATAAATCAGGAGGGCGACATCCCGGCGGGACAGCACGGTCAGCCACTCCAGCACCGCCTCGTCGACGCCGCCGGCGTCGGTGATGACACCCGCCGCGCGCAGCTCGTCGGCGATGGGATGAGCCAGCGCCATATCCGCGGTCTCGACGCTGGGTAGATGCGGTCGAAGGCCGAGTTCTGGTGCCACCACTTCGATACCGGACAGCACCTGTAGGACCCACAGGCCGTCCACTGTCGTCGTCAACATGGTTCCCCCAAGACAGACAGCAGGGGCGCACCGACCGTGCGCCCCCACCGACTGAGATCGATCGGTTAGAAGAGGTTGCCCATCTGGAGGTCGGTCGCGTGGGCGCTGTCGTTCACGCTGCTGATCGTGGTGCCGTGCTGGTTCATCGTCTCGATGAGACCCTGCAGACCCTGCAGCATTTGCATCTGGGCCTCGTGGAACGAGCCGGCCGCAGCGCCCTGGAAGAAGTCGGCGATTGCGTTGGTGCGCTGCAGGATATCATCGTGGATCTCCATGAGCTGAGCTGAGCGCTGGCCGACATCGGACGCGAAATCAGCGACGCCGCCGTGGTTGTACGTGATGTTGTCCATGGTGAAGTCCTTTGGTAGGTGGTCTGGGGATCAGGAGTTGGCGGCGAAGCTGGTGAGGCTGTGAGCGGCGTCGGCCTCGTGCTGCTCCATCATCGAAGCCGCCTGGCTCAGGCCGTGCGCCAGCCGCGTGCCACCGGTGATCACCTGCTGCAGGTCGTGGTTGATCTGTGCCGCGGTGTTCACCGACGCCAGCTGCGCCTGGCCGCCCCAGACCGCGGAACCCAGCCCTTCGTGGCTGCTGAGGTAGCCGTTGGCGATGGCCGTGGCGTGCTCGAGCGCGGACTCGATGGCCTGTTGGGTGCTACGCAGCACCTCCGGTGTGACGACGAGTGTCATGTACTTCTCCCTTTTGCTGATTGTGATGGAGGTAGTTGGATGTGTTGTCGAGTATCGGTCGGGGTGGACCAGCTGTCACTTCACCCTCTGGCAAACGTTGACGGACGCACCCCCTAAAACCCGGTTATTAGCTGATCCGCTAATTTCGCTGCGGATCATGGCCGACGACGACCTGTGCACGAGCGACATCGTCTTTGCTGTTCTCTCCCTTGCCCTGGCCGAGCATGCCGGCATGCGCTGGCGACATCGGCATAGCGCCGCCACCCATCGGCGACGTGGTCGGCCCCTTGACTTCGGCGGCGCTGAGCAGGCCGGTCTTCAGCGACGTCGGCCGGCCCGAGCTCTCCGGAGCAAAGCTGCTCGTGGGCCGGGTATAGCTGGTGAGGCCCGCACCGGGCACCCCGCCGCCGGCTCCGCCACCCATACCGCCGCCGGCCCCTCCGCCGCCGATGCCACCGGCTCCGCCCACAGGTGCGCCGGCCTTGACCAAGTCCGCCGCCGGCATTGCCGCGTCGGCGCCCTTCATCCCGCTCATCAAGCCGCTGAGCTGGCCCATCATCGACTGCGGCAGGCTCGACAGACCCTGGAAGGCCTGCATCGGAGCCTGGAACATGCCCATCAGCGGCTGCATCGCGCCCATCGCCGCCTGCATCGGCTGCATCATCGAACTCATCTCGCTGCCGGCGGCGGCCGGAGCCGCAGCGGTCTGGCCGGCCATCTGGGTTACCTGGCCGGTGCCCTGCGTCGCTGCCTGCATGCTGCTGGTTCCGGCGGCCTGGGCGACCGCCGCCGCAGCAGCTGCCGGGGCCGCAGGCGAGGCGCCCAGCGGTGCGAGCGGGGGCGGAATGGCCAGCGCGGCGACCAGGGCGGCCAGTGCGGCCCCGTACGCAGCCCCCGCACCCGCATTGTGCGGCCAGTGCTCGCCGTAGTACTCGGTGTCCAGCGCAACGATCGCCGGCGTGAGCGTAAAGAAGACGGCGGGGTTGATTCCCACGTCAGCGGCCTGCTCGGTGCGATTGGCGATCGAGACTTCCGCCGGAATCATCGTCGACACCGCGGTCTCGTACGCCGATACCGCGCTGGCGGCAATCGGCGGCTTCTCCTGCACCCAGCCGGCCAGGAGCTGCAGCGCGGTGTTCAGTCCCGTTACGGCGGTCATCGAACTGAGGCCGCCAACGCCCTCGAAGTTCAGCGCGGTGACCGCGGTGTTCAGCTGGGACATCGAGAAGGCCAGCTCGTTGCTGCCCATCAGCGCCTGCCAAGCCGCGCCGCTGGCCATCGTCGTCGCCGTGCCGCCCGCCCCCGGCCCGACGAGCCGGAGGTAGTTCATCTCAGGCGTGAACGTCGGCCATGACGGATCCGGCATCGATCTAGAGGGCCAGCGCCGTGTTGTTGAGGATGTCGGTGGCCGTGTAGGTCGCCGCCGCAAGCTCCTGGGCACCCGCGAACATGCCGCGATTCGCCAGGTGCTCCGTTGCGGTAGTGACGTATGAGGCGCCTGCGGCATTCAGGGCCGCAGCGAACTGGGCAGAGTCCAGGTCCGCGCCCATCGGCAGGACACCCATCAGCGCCTCGGCGGCAGCCGAGGTGGCGGCGCCCATTTCTGCGCTGAGGCTCGTCTCGGTTGTTGCAGATGTCGAGACTGTCGCCGCATTTACATTCAAAACCATGTTGCTCTCCTCCCGGTAATCACAGGCGTACCTGCGATCTTGCCTCATACTAGAGTGTGCTGGCGACCTAAGGCTACTTATGTCTTTGCGGAAGCAGCTAATTCGCTAGCGGTCGCTCACTCCGGTGTTCCAACCAATACTCCTTCCATCGCGCCATCGGTAGTCACCATCAATCCGCGACCCGGTGGCAGTTGCTGAGCACTGGTACGTCCGAACACCTTCACGGTCTGCGGATCGTTGTCCATGAACAGCGTGGGAGCCCGTGAACCGGTCAGCTTCTGCAGGAACGGACTCATCGCCGAGACCCCGGCCCAGTTGCCCGGCAGCCGAGTGGCGATCACGTGTAAGCCGATCTCGCGGCTGCGTTCGATCAGCGGCCACAGCGGCGCCGTCGCCGCGGCCTTGCCGATGGCCCCGCTGGGCCGCAGCTCTTGTTCGTCGTCGATCAGCACGAAGTGATGCGGCCCCGTCCAGGTGGAGCGGGTGAGCAGCTCTTCCTGACTCAGCCCGGACGGTGGCAGCCGGTCTCGCATGATCTCGGCCAGCTCGGCCAGCACCTGGTCAATGTCGTCCGGGGTGTAGGCATAGGCCCGCACGTGCGGCCCTTGGATCTTGCCGATGAGGCTGGTCTTTGGGTCGACGATGGTGATCTGCGCCTGCTCCGGCGACAACCGCGCGGCGATCGCCTGCCCAAAGGCTGCCAGGCTGCTGGTCTTGCCGCAGCCCTGTCGGCCGACCACCAACAGGTTCGGTGTCTGCCGGCTCGGCAGGGCCACCGCCTGCAGGGCGCTCTCGCCCATCGCGAACGGGATGTCCAGGCTGTCGGCGGTATCCGGATATGCCGCGATGATCTCGCGCAGCCCGATGCGTTCGGGCAGCCGGGCGAGTGTCTCGACCTTGGCCGCACCGGTCTGGGCCGCGATCACCTGACCGACCTGTCGAGTGGGGATCCGCTCCCCGTTGGGTCCGACGATCTCGGGCAGCCCGATCAACAGTTCCTGACCCAGTCGTGTCACACCGAAACCGGGACGGTCCAACGTGTTTCGGGCCGCCCGGCGGTGTTCCATGCCGGTGCCCATCTGCGTCTCGTCAGGGTTGCTCAGCCGCAACTGAATTCGCGCGTTGGACACATTCAGCAGCGCCTGCTTCTGGCCGACCAGCCAGCCGCTGGCACTGGTGACGACGTGGATGCCGTAGGACAGGCCCTGGCGCGCGATCGAGATCGCCCGGTCCCCCATGCCGTTGTCCTTGTCGTACAGGTCGCCGAAGTTGTCGATGACCAGGAAGATGTCGCCGAACTTGTCGTCGGGGTCGGTACCTCCGCCGCCGGCCGCCCCGAACCGGCGTTCGCGAAACTCGCCGATGTCCATCTGATAGCGCTTGAACGACGCTTCACGCGCCCGAATCAGACCTTCGATCGTGGCCAGCGTGCGCGACACACCCTCGGTGTCGGTGAGGCTGACGACGCCCGCCACATGGGGCAGGTCTTCGACCGGGTACAGCGAGGCGCCCAGACAGAAGAACGTCACTCGCTCGGGCCGGTACATCAGTGCCGCCGAGGTGATCAGTGTCATCAGCGTCGTGGACTTTCCGCGCTGGGCGGTCGCGACCACCATGATGTTGTCCATCTCGGCGTCGATGATGTGCACCCGCTGGGCGTGGTCCTCCGGGAAGTCCTCGATACCGACCGGAATGACCAGGCCGGGGTTCTGCCCGTAGTCCACCCACCACGGCTTGCCCCGCCAGCGCTCCACCAGGGCATCCGCGGGCTCGCTGACTTCCAACGGCGGAAGCCAGATCTGGTGCGGCGCACGGGCCGGGTGCGATATCAGCGACTCCCGGATGACGTCGAGCAGCTTCTTTTTCTTGAAACCGTCTGCGTGGTAGAGGAATTCGTCGGGCTCCTCGGGCGCATCAGCCTGGGCGAGCGCTGCGTTGTCCTCGGCGGACAACGGCTGGTACTCCCACGTCAGCGGACGCGGCTGGGTGAAGCTGACGTCCACCGTGGTGTCGGTGGCGACCACCTTCTTCGGCACGACGAACGGTGCCGAGACATAGAAGCAGCGGAACTGTTCGAGTTCGCGCGGCCCGACCTTGAGCAGGCCGTAACCGGCTTCTTTGGAGGGCAGATGCAGGGCGGCGTCGCTGCCGATCACATCGCGGGAGTCCTCCGCGGTCTCCGCACGCAGCGCGACCCGAAAGGCGATGTTGCTTTTGGCTTTACTCAGTGACGACAGATCCAGCCGTTGGCCGCCGAGGGTGAAGAAGACGTTACAGCCGCGGCCTTCCTGCCCGATGTGGATGACCAGATCGATCCACTCGGGGTGGTGGTGGAACAGCTCGAGGTACTCGTCGATGATGACGAGCAGGATCGGGACCGGCTCGAGGTCACGTCCAGCCAGGCGCATCTCTTCGTATTCGTTGGCGTCACGGGCCCCGGCGTCTTTGAAAAGCCGGTAGCGGCGGGCGATTTCACCGTCGATGGCCTTGCGCATCCGCTCGGCGAGGTGGCGGTCGTCCTTGCCCAGGTTCGACAGTGAGCCCGCGACGTGCGGCAAGCCCGCGAGGTCCTGGGCAGCCGACTCGAACTTCATGTCGACGAAGATCACGATGAACGTCTCCGGCGAGTGCGTCAGCGCGATCCCGTTGCACAGCGACAGGAAGTACTCGGACTTGCCCGAACCCGACGTACCGATCACCACGGAGTGGAAACCGAAGCCGCCGAAGTCCTTGGCCCGCAACACGATGTACTGGAGTTCCCCACCGGGCTTGACGCCGACCGGAACCACCGCCCACTTGGGGTCGCCACGGCCGCGGCTTTCCGCCCAGAGCCGATCCACGTCGAGCCGGCGCGGATCGGTGATACCCAACGCCCGCAATAACTCTCCGCCCTGACTGTCGGTCTCCGAGAGCTCGCCCGCGGTCATCGGCGACCAGCGGGCCAGCGCGCGGGCGTAGCGGTCCGCAGTGCTCTCGGCGAGCATGTCGGCGACGGCGTAGAACGCATTGCGATGCCGCAACCGGCCTTCGCGCAGCGTGAAACGTTCCTCCTCGTCGGAGAAGCCAACTCCGATGCCGGGCCGGGAAGCCAGGCGCAGCACCGTGATTCCAGCCATTCCCTTCTGGCCGGTGATGCCCTCCCACTGCTCGGGGGTGCCGACGTTGTCGTCGACGATCACCCAGTGCGGGCCGAGGGCGTTGCCGGAGGCGGCCTCCATCGGCGAGAGCATGGTCGTCGGGCTGGAACCGCTGGGCGGCGCCCACGGCCCGCGACCCTTGCGGTGCAACTCGGAATCGAGCGCGTCCTCGAGTTCGGTGGGCGAGGTGAAGACCAGCCGCCGGAGGCCGCACGCGTCGAACATCTCGTCGTGCTGATTGTGCGGCAACCACACCAGCCACGACCACAGTTCCGGGTGGCGGGTGACGACCATCAGCTTGATGTCGTTGGGGCTGTGATAGACCGCCAGCTCGCACAGCACCGCCCGCATGAAGGAATGCAGCTCCTCGGAATCGTCGCCGACGAAGCTGAATCCCGGACGCGAGCGCAGGCTCAGCACCTTGCCGATGCCGCGGATCTTGCTCTGCTCCAGGATGAAGTCGCGCAGCGCCCGACCGGTCACCGGTTCGAGCTCCTCGCCGACCGGGACCTCGGGCCACTGCAGGGAGACCGCGGAATCGGCGGCCGACTGAACCCCGATGCCGAGTCGCACGTCGAGGAAATCGGCGTCGGAAGGCCGGCGCTCCCACATGCGGGGTCCGCCGATGACGGTGTCGAGCTCCTGCGGGTCGCCGTGCACGAACAACTGGCTGCGGCGCTGATCCTGGGCGGCGCGCTGCACCTCGTCACGGTCATCGTCGAGTTGGCGCAGGTACATCCGCCGCTGCTTTTCCTGCTCGCCCCAGCTGATTCGTCGACCGCGGCCGAGCCGGCCGCTGAACATCAGCGCGCCGAAGCCGACCAGACCGACCATCGGGAAGAAACCGGACTGCAGCGACCGGACACCGGAGGTGTACATCACGACGAGCGTGCCGATGATGCCGACCAGCAGCGCGGGCAGCGCGATCATCAGCAGGATGTTGCGCGGTTCCCGCTCGGGCAGTGCCAGCGGCGGCGCGACGGCCACCCGCACCGGCGGCACGGGGGGTGTCGACTTACGTGCGCCGCGAACGAATCCCCTTTTCGACACCGCTATCCTCCCGCGTTCTGTTGGCCGGGTGCGGCCACCGGGGCCACCGCACCGCTGGGGTCGATGGTGTCGCGCGCCAGCAATGCGGTCGCACGGTTGATGGCTGGGCCGGCAGCGAACGTACGCAAGATCGGCCACGGTGCCTGGACCGCCTGGCGCGGGTCCAGTCCGAGCGCTTGCAGCGTGCTCTGATCCCACTCGACGCCGTACCGAACCCCTTGCGGGGACACCCAATACAGGCTTTCGCGGGTGTCCGATGCGGCCGCGGCACTGGTGGACGCGACGAAGTTCGCGGATCCCGGCAGGATCAGCGTCTGGTTGGCCTCGACGGAATCGGGATCGCGGCTGTCACGGACCAGCCGCACGATGTGCGAGTCCATACCTTCCGGGCTCGGCAGGCCGCGTCCGCTGAAGAACGTCACCGTGGCCTGCCGGTCGGTGGTCTGCTTCTGCCAGCCCACGCACGTCACGGGGTTGGCGTCGGTGTCGATGAAATCCAGCTTGCCGGTGGGATAGAAATCGACGTTGAGCACCGACACCTGGGGGATGTCGACGAGCTTGTCGGGTGAGATCAACTGGGGCGTCGTCGAACCCTGACTGTTGGCGGTGCGCAACAGGTCGGCGACGAAGCCGGTGATCTTCTGCACACCGTCGGGAAGCAGCGCATAGAAACCGCTGACGTTTCCGCCTGAGTCCTTGGTCTCCAGGACACTGCCCACCACCGAACCGGCCAACAGCCGCGACGGGCTGCCGGCCTCCGGAATGACCGGCACCACAAGGGGTTCCGTCGCCGGCATCGCGTCGAACAGAGCGTTGGAGATCTGGATTGGACGCGTCACGCCCGGGTCGAGCCCGAGGTTGAAGGTGACCGAACGGTCGGCCGGGTCGATCTGGGTGCGCTGGCCGTTCCACACCAGATACGTACTGGTGCCATGGGTGACCAGGACGGCCTGCGTCGGGCGAATGGGCTGAGCCCGTCCGCCACCGTAGATCTCACCGGCGATGGCGGTCACCATCGGCGGCTGGCCGCTGCCGCGTGCCGCCGCGGTGTCACACAATGACCACGCGGAGACCGGATTCGCCGATACGGTCAAATCGTCTGGTATGCCCGGGATCCCGATCATCGGTCCGGTCGGATACTTGGCGATCTCCTTGGCGTTCACCCACGTCGGCGTCGACGAGCTACCGGTCGCCAGTCGAGCCGAGGTCAGGTTCAGCGCCGGATACAACCGATTGTCGATCTTCGCGTAGAGCGCACCGGTGTCGCGGTTGCCGATGATGTTCGACTGGCCCACCAGGCCGGCCGGCTTCATGAAGTGCAGCAGCGCCATCCACCCGCAGCCGATCAGCACGAAGACGATCGACAGCGCCACGGCCGCCTGCTGCTTGCGGTCGTCGTGCTTCATCCGCACGGAGAAGCGGGTGATCGCCGCCCTCAGCCGGCGGTTGTAGAACAGGTGGCCGGAGTTCTGGTCCCGGTTGGACAGGTTCAGCGGCACGGGTGATGTCCCTCCGCCAGGTCTGCAGGGGTCACCGCAATCCACCTCCGTACCGTGCCTGGTTGTCCGTTTGGGCTTCCTCGCGCAGGGCGGCGAACGCCAGATTCAGCCGGTCGCTGAGTTCACCGTGGCTGTAATCGGTGACGACCGCCGGGTGCAAGGTGAGCTCGATGAGTTTGCCGTCGGAGTTCGCCACCGCGTGTATGTCCCCCAGATCGACGCTGTACGTGATGGTCTCGGCCTGTGCGACGAGCGCCTCCCAACGCTCCGCAGCCTCGCTCAGTTCCTTCAAGACCGCGTCGACGAGATCCCTGTCGCTAAGCTCGCGATCGCTGCTGGATCCCGCCACGTGACAAGTATGTCGACCGTCGCTACCTGCGTCAATTCACCTTTGCAGCATCCGCTGTCAGGATCGGCGAAAATCGCCCCAGCAACCTCCGAATTTCTCACGTGTCACGTCGCGGCGCCCCAATGGCTTGCGGGCGGAGCATTGAGCGCCTCGAACCAGGCGAAGTGATAGTTGGCGGACAATTCGTCGCTCACGGCGATCGCCTCGGTCGCGGCCAGCAGCAGGCAGTTGCTCAGCAGGGCGGCATCGACGTCGGGATACTGGGCCATCAGTTGATAGCGGGCGGTGTCGGAATGCACGCGAAGGACGTCGACTTCGGCATCGAGGACGCCGGTGCGGCCCGCGCCCGCCTTCGCCAGCGTGTGCACCATCCGGGGCAGGCCGTCGCGCCAGTGCGTGGCCTCGACCAATTTCCAGCCCAGGTCGTCGACGCGGGGAAGCTCGCGAGCGCTGGTCGAGGTCGCCAGCGGGCCGGTTCGCCCGGCGGGGAACGGGTCACCCGGGTGATAGACCACGGATCGGACGACCTCGCCGAGCAGATCGCCGATCCGTCCCCCACGTCTGCCCGGCGCGAGTAGGCCGACGCCGGTGGGGATCGCGACGCCGGGCGGGATCCACCCGTGCGCGAGGTCGGTCACCAGCAGGGTCGTCCCGTCGGCGCGCTCCCCGACCGCCCAGCGCAGGCCCGGCTCCTGGCGGGCGACGAACTCCAGCACGCGCTCCAGACTCCGGTCGTCCGGCTCGGGTTCAGGCCCGGGCTCGGGCTCGGGTTCAGGTTGAAGCACGACCGGTTCGGGCTCGGGCTCCGGCTCGGTGACCGTCGGCTCGACAACAGGAACCACGACGGGCATCGACGGATCGGTATCGAACTCATCTGCGGCAGCGCGCAATTGGCGAATCGTGGACTCGACGCGCTGGACCGCATAGGACCTGGCCGTCTCGATGATGCGGACTTCCTCGGCGCGGCGGGCGAAGTCGGGCACATCGGCATTCCGCAGCGCGTGCAGCCGCTCGTTGGCCGAGTCCGCGATGCGCTGCAGGTCGTGCTTCAGGTGTTGGGCGACGACCTCGGTCGCCGGTGTGACCGTCTCCAGCTCCGCGGGCCACAGGCCCCCGATCACCCAGGGTGTGGCGTCCGGCGGCGTGGGATGGGTCGGCACGGAGAGGGCTTGCCGAGTCGCCCTCTTCAGGCGCTGACGCGCCGAGTTCCGACCGAAGATCGCCACGTTGAGGAGCCTACCGTCGATCCCTGCGCTGTCAGTTCGGCCGTAACCGCCCGCACCAGCGGCGTTCAGGCCAGCGGCTGATTCTTTCGGACGCCTTTGTAGATACCGCGTCGCACGATCCACGGCATCAGGATCCGATCGATCGACCAGGCGGGGAATCGGTAGGCGGTGCCGTTGGGAGCGAACACTTCCAATCCGTCGGCCTGGATTCCGACGATCGAGCCCCACCGGCGCCGGGGCGCGCGGTACTTCTTCAGCGGACGGTCGGCCAGCGTCGCGCGGATGTTGTGGGCCAGCAGCGAGTCGGCCCGCGCCCGCGCCGAGGCCCGCAGCGGGTCGGTGGCTGCCACGTCGCCGATCGCGAACATGTGGTGATGCCCGCACAGCTGCAGCTCGGGGGTGACCTTGACGAAGCCCTGCTCGTCGAGCAGCTCGGGCGGCAACCACTCGGTGTTGGGCTTGACCCGTCCGATCGCCCACAGCACCGCGTCGGCCTTCGAGTCGGGTTGTCCAGTGCTCCACTGCACAGCGTCGTCGGTGATCTCGTCGCCGTCGAACCCGTCGGGCAGCACCGCGCGGTGACCGGGATGGACTCCGACGCCCAAGCGAATCAGCTTGTCGTGCAGGATTTTCCAAGCCTTCTCATGATGCTCGGTCAACGCTCGCTCGCCCGGGAAGTACAGGTCCACCTTCTTGCCCGGCCATGCGGTGGCGATATTGGCGGCCGCACTGACTGCTGCGGCGCCACCGCCGATGATGATCACCGAGTCGGCCGCGGCCAGTCGCTGGTGCGTCGCGGTGAGGTCGGCGGCGATCTCCTCGGGTGTCTGCAGCGTGGGCTGGCGCCAGAAGCCGTTGCGCACCCCCGTCGAAATCACCAGTACGTCATAGGGTTCGGTGATCGGCGAGCCGTCCGGCGCGGTGCCCGACACCGTGCGGTTCTCCAGATCCAGACCGGTCAGCGTGGCCTGCACGGTGCGCACCCGGTCCAGACCCCGGTACTTGTCGAAGGAGATCCAGTTGTCGCGAGCCCAGTCCTTCGGCCGGGCCAGCCGCAATCCGAGCTCTTGGCCGCTGACCAATGCCGGCTTGGCCGAAATGCCGACCACGTCGGCGTGCCGGGCCAGCTTGATTGCGGTGAGCAGCCCGCTGTCGCCGAGGCCGGCGATCACCACGCGCGGCTTACGAGTCATACGACGGCCTTTCGGGGCGGGCGGGGAATGAGCATCGGCACTCGATCGATCACGTCCTGATACTGCGGGCGCCGGGCCAGGCTGCGCTTCTCCATCATCGGAATGCTGGCGCCGAGGAACATCGCGACCATGGCCACCACCCCGACGAACAGCCACCAGGCATCGGCGGGTGCGGCGGCGACTCCGAACAGGGCCAGGGCGAACCAGAAGCTGATCTCGCCGAAGTAGTTCGGGTGCCGCGACCATGCCCACAGTCCACGGTCCATCACCGCGCCGGGCTTTTTGTCACGGACGAAGCGGTGCATCTGGGTGTCGGCGACCAATTCGAGCGTCACCGCCGCGATGCCGACGGCGAATGCGATCCAGCTGAGCCACATCAGGCCATCGCCCGGTCGGGTGACCGCGACGTAGACCGGCAGCATGCCGAGGAACACCTGCACAGTCGGGATCAGGTGGATGCCGAAGAGGTCGGCGAAGAATTCGAGCCGGCCCGCGCTGTCGCGTAGTTGCGGGTAGCGCCAGTCCTCGTGGTGCAGGCCGGGAAAGCTGTACGCCCAGTTGCCGGTCAAGCGGATCGCCCAGTACATGACGACGATCGCGACGAGCCAGCACCGCACCGAGTCCAGCCCGAGCGGCCCGGCGGCCCACCAGTAGATGAGCAGTAGCGGCGGGATGACGCTCCAGAACGCGTCGTAGAAGCTGGAGTTGCGGTACGCCCGACTGAAGACGAATACCACCAGGGTGGCGATGACGTCGGCGGTGAACGCATCTAGCC
This sequence comes from Mycolicibacterium pallens, assembly GCF_019456675.1. Lineage (NCBI taxonomy): Bacteria > Bacillati > Actinomycetota > Actinomycetes > Mycobacteriales > Mycobacteriaceae > Mycobacterium > Mycolicibacterium pallens. The sequence goes on from NZ_CP080333.1 coordinate 5,843,357, forward strand.
ACAGTCGGCCGGTCGCCGACGGACCGTACAGCAGCCAGGCCGCGCCGGCCCCGACCGCGACGACGTAGGCCGCAGTGACCAACCACAGCGACTGGGCTTTGCTCCGGTTCACCATTTCCAGCCTCCTACCGCGGCCGAACTGTAACACGTTCTAGTTGCCGTTCGGCGGTCTCGACTCCGGCTCTGCAGTCTCTGCATCAACTCTGCGTCCAGAGTGCGTCCGTCGGCCCGCTTGGCGCTCTCACCGCAGACTCGATCCGACGCCCGAGCCAAAACTTGACACCTGCCAACAACCGGCCGCGAGGGGCTGCTTATCGTGTCGGAATGAGCACCGTCGCTGATGCCGAGCGGGTCGAAGACCTGGCCCGGCGGGTCGTGGCCGACCACGACCCAAAGAAAGTCCCGATTCCGGAATTCCTCGGCGCCTGTTACGACGCCGGCCTGTCCTGGGTGCACTTCCCCGAAGGTCTCGGCGGGCTCGGCCTGTCGCGAGGCCTGCAGGCCGTCGCCGACCGGATCCTGCAGGGCGCAGGCGGCCCCGTGCCGCTGGGCCTCAACCCCATGGGCTACGGCATGGCCGCACCGACCGTGCGCGAACACGCCCAGTCCGACGACCTCAAGAAGTCGCTGCTGCGACCGCTGGCCACCACCGAGGACATCTGGTGCCAGCTGTTCTCCGAGCCCGGCGCCGGCTCCGACCTGGCCGGGCTGGCCACCACGGCGGTACCTGATGGCGACGAGTGGGTGATCAACGGCCAGAAGGTCTGGACCAGCCTGGCGCACCGCGCCCGGTGGGGTCTGCTGCTGGCGCGCACCAATCCCGACATCGCCAAGCACAAGGGCTTGACCTACTTCGTGCTCGACATGCACGCCCCCGGCGTGGAGACCCGGCCGCTGCGCCAGATGACCGGGCAGGCGGAGTTCAACGAGGTCTACATGACCGACGCCCGCATCCCGGACAGTCACCGCCTCGGCGCGGTCGGCAACGGCTGGAACGTCGCCATGACCACCCTGATGAACGAGCGCAGCGCCCTGGGCGCCAGCGGCAGCCGCCGCGGCAGCGGCACCATCAAGGAGGCCACCACGCTGTGGGCCTCACGCCCCGACCTGCACACCCCGGTGTTGCGAGACCGGTTGGCGCAATTGTGGTTACGGTCTGAAGCCCAGCGGCTGACCTCGGAGCGCTCCCGCGCCTCCGCCACCGCCGGCGGCCCGGGCCCGGAGGCTTCGGTCGGCAAGCTGGTCGGCGCACTGCTCAATCAGCACATCTATGAATGGTGCATGGATCTGCTTGGGCCCGAAGGGATCCTGTACGACAGCTACGCATTGGCCGATGGCGCCGGCGACGCGGGTGACTGGCGCGGGCCGATCCAGCAGCGCTTCCTGCGCAGCCGCGCCAACACGATCGAGGGCGGCACCACCGAGGTGATGAAGAACATTCTCGGCGAGCGGGTGTTGGGCCTGCCCGGTGATCTGCGTGCCGACGCCGGCATGCCGTGGAAGGAGATCCCCCGTGGCTGAGTTCCAGTTCAGCGAGGAGCAGCAGCAGCTGCGCGCCGCGGTGCGCAAGTTCTGCGCCGACAACTTCGACGAGTCGACCGTGCGCCGGTTGATGGAGTCCGAGGTGCGCTTCGACGCCAAGGTGTGGAACCGCCTCGGCGCCGAGCTCGGCGTGCTCGGACTCTCGGTGCCCGAGGACGACGGCGGTGTCGGCGGGTCGCTGGTCGATCAGGCCGTCGCGGTCGAGGAATTCGGCGCCACCCTCGCGTGCGGGCCGCTGTTCGGCACCGTCTATCTCGCCGTTCCCGCGCTGGTGGCCAGCCCGGCCGGTCCGGCGCGTGACGAGCTGCTGGCTGCGCTGGTGGAGGGGACGACCACTGCTGCCTTCGCGGTGGCCGACAAGACCGGCGTGTTCGACCCGGCCGCGGTCACGGTCACCGCCGCCGGTGACACGGTGTCCGGCACGGTCGCTCGCGTGATCGACGGTGCCGCGGCCGACGTAATCCTGGTCGCGGCAACCGGTTCCGACGGTCTCGGGCTGTACGCGGTGGACGCCAAGGACGCTGCGCGCACCCCGCTGTCGACCCTGGACCTGACCCGTCCACAAGCCAACATCACCTTCACCGACTCCCCCGCCCGGCTGCTGGCCGGCCCCGAGGAAGCCGAGCGGGTGATCACCCATGCACTTCAGGTGGGTTCGGCGCTGTTGGCCGTCGAGCAGGTCGGTGCCGCACAGCATCTACTGGATCTGTCGGTCGAGTATGCGAAGTCCCGGTTGCAGTTCGGCCGTCAGATCGGTTCGTTCCAGGCGATCAAGCACAAGCTGGCCGACATGCTGGTCGACGTCGAGCACGCCCGCTCGGCGGCCTATCACGCGGTGTGGGCGCTGACGGACGGCTCCGATGATCCGGCTCTGGCGGTCAGTATCGCGCAGGCCACCGCGTCGGCAGCATTGAGCCGCGTCGCCGCCGACACCATTCAGGTGCACGGTGGGATCGGCTTCACCTGGGAACACCAGGCGCACCTGTATTTCAAGCGCGCCACAACCGATGCCGCGCTGCTGGGTAGTGCCGAGCAGCACCGGGCCCGGGTCGCCGAGATCGTGTTGGACGAGGCGAGCGCCGAGGATGCCACCCGAGTGGCGGACGGTCTGCCGGTCTAAACCTCACGATACGAAAAGTTCGGGTGCGAGAAGTGCTGAGGACTTCTCGCACCCGAACTGTTTGAAGTGGTGCGCCCGGCTCGTCAGCCGCGATGGCGATTCCACTGGTGGTGATGATGGATCGAGGAACCCGGGACCGGCTGGTTGTGCTGGTGGGGGAACGTGGTGTGCGGCGTCGGAGAGCTCATGTTGGGTCCGGTCGTGTCGGCGTGGCCGGCACCGGCTGCGCCGAGTGCCACCATCGCGGACCCGGTGGCCAGAACTGCGCCCGCGGCGATGCGCTTGAACCAGAGGCTCGTCGAGTTGGTGGTGTTCATCGTGATCGTCATGGCTGTGCAATGTCCTTGCTTAGTCTTTCACCGGTTTGCCGGCGGTGATCCAACGATCCCGCGAATCGGCGCCGACGTCTGTCGGGTGACCAGGCCAAAGCAGGGGTGAAAGCGGTGTCCACCGATCGGTGGACACCGCAACGTCAAGGCGTATTGCGCTCTGCGAAGTGCGCGTGCCGTTTGACCATGGCGGCGGCTCGCTCCGCCGCGGTGAGGCGCTGCGACGGGTCGAAGTAGCGGTCGATCTCGTCGGTGCCGATGACGGTGACGGTCGGGGCGGCAGGCTGATTCGGGGTGCTGGCACGCCAGGTCACCACGCCGCCGCGGTAACCGCGGGCGTCCAGCCAGTTGGGTACACCGAAGTCCTCGGTGGACAACAGGATTCGGACGCGCCCGCCGACCACGTCGGATTGGCCGAGGTTGAGGCTGGTCTGGCGGGTCTCGATGTCGATCATCGCGCTCCACCGATCGGTCAGGCAGATACCGACATACGGACTGCCGTCAGGGATCTCGTACTCGATGACCATGGCCTGTCCCTCGGCGAGCTCCCACGCGATCGGGACGAACCAGGCGCCGGCCATCGCGGAGGGTGGCTGCATCGGCGGTATGGCGAAATTCTTGGGCAACGCGCCGAACACCCGCGCTGGAATGTCGTTGACCCAAATGGTGAACAGGTCTCGTGAGTCCGTCAGGTGCGTGGTGAACGCGTCGATCGCGGCGCTCACCGATTGCGGCGCGGCGGCCGGCACGTCCCCTAGGCATTCGATGCGAATGGTGCCCTTGCGCTGACGGTCCCAATCGCCGTAGGTCTGGTAGGCACAGAACGAGTCGGCCCCGGGCGGTAGCTCGAACCAGTTGGTGCCCCGCGGTTCTCGGCCAAAAATGATTTCGAACGAGCCGTCCTCGGCGATGGCAAGATCCTCGGCGAGGACCTTGACTGAGGTGCCCTGATCGTCCTTGCCGGTGTAGACACCGAACGTAGTCTGGGCCACCGATCCCAGCGTTCCCGACACCCGATAGTCGTGGGCGTCGTCGATGCGCGCTGACAGGTACAGCGTGTCCGGATTCGAGTGGCCCCAATTCCACGGCGAATACTGGGTATTGATCAGCGTCGGCCGCGCGGGGTCGCTGTTCAGCAGCAATCCGCTGTACTGGATGTGGCCCACCAATCGCGCCAGCAGTGTGGCTGCCGATCCGTCGTCGAGTTCGCCGTCGGCGAGCGCGAGTTCGAGGAGTTCCTCGTTGAGGTCGGTGAAGCTCCGCCAGGCGGCCCGTATCCGGTCGTTGTCGTCGGTGGTCACGATCGGGTGTCCTCGATTCCGTAGAAGTCGCGGTAGAACTGCAATTGCGGCCACAGTTCGTCGATGTCGAGTCCGTAGTCTTCGGCACGGTAGATATGTGGTTTGCGCGTGGCGATTCCGCGTTCGTCGACGAAGCGGCTCATCTTCGCCCGGTTGGACTCGGTGAGCTCGATCCCGAAGTGGTCGTAGATCTCGGTCACGCACTGCAGCGGATCGGCGACCATCCGCTGCATCGAGAAGTCGATAAACCGGTCCGCGAGATGGCGGAACTGCTCACGTAATTCGACATTGCGCTTCAGCATTTTGGTGGTGCGCCATCGCATGAACCGGCCGTGGTCGTGCCAGTCGGGAGAGTCTTCGGCCATGTGGAATACGGTGCCCGCCAGACTGCATCCCGACGCGACGATCTCGGTGGGCTCGCGATAGGTGGTGATGAAACGGGCATCCGGGAAGACCGCGAGGATGTTGTGGATGTTCTCCATGTGCGGCGGCGTCTTGAGCAACCAGCCTGTCGTCGGTCGCAGTCCGCCGCTCTGCATGTACTGCAGCAGCAGTTTCTCTTCTTCGTACACCCACCGAAGGTCCTGCTCGGTCAGCCAGCGCGCATAACCCTGGCAGTTGAACATGACATGGAAGGTGTCGCTGTGAAACGCGTAGGCGTGCAACAGCGCACACTCCTGCGCTTCCCATGCTCCGACCGGGTGGGCGGCATCGAGGTTCGGCGCCAGGGTCATGATCTGTCGAATCTGTTTCTCGCTGCGGGCAATTCGTGGGTCGCGGTCCATCGTCGCTGGGTCGAGAGGCGGGTGTAATTCGTCGCATTCCCAGGTCAGCGGATAACGAAAGCCGCTGTCCTGGCTGAGAAGATGATGGGTGACGGTGGTACCGGTGCGGGGCGCACCGACGATGAAGATCGGCCGTTCGATTGGCTCGTCGCGGATCTCGGGGTGCCGGCGGAGGTGCTCGGTGAGCAACAACCGCTGGCGCAGCAGGTTCGTCAGGTGGGTACGGGCCAGGATCCGGCCGAAGCCGTTGAGCCGGTCCTCGTCTTCCAGTGAGTCGATCAGGTGCTCGAGGCCGGCTTCGAAGCGCGGGTCACCGAAATCGGTCAGTCCACCCGCAGCGCGACTCGCGCGGTTCATCAACGCGTCCGCGCGCAACGTCAGTGGCCGCGTTCGAACGCGCCGCGCAGTGCGATAGGCCAGATTCATCGCCCGGATCGGCATCGGCCTGGGCGGTGTCTCGATGGCGATGTCGATCACCTCCCGGCGCAGCGGGGCCGGTAGCCCCGAACGTCGAGTTACATTACGATCTTAACGAAATGGAGTCAACGAAGAAGCAGCGTTCCACTCGGCCTCGCCAAGGGCGGCCGCGCGACAGTCGGATCGATGACGCCGTGCTTCGCGCGACGGTCGAACTCCTGGACGAGATCGGCTATGCGCGTTTGACCATTCCCCTGGTCGCCGCGCGCGCCGGCGCCACTCCGCCTGCGGTGTACCGGCGTTTTCCGACCAAGGTGGAACTGGTCTACGAGGCGGTGTTTCCCACGCCACCCGAGGCCGATCTGCCGTTGACCGGTGATGTGGACACCGCGATTCGCGGTCTGCTCGTGGCCAGCATCGAACTGTTCGCCAGCCCGGCCGTGCACACCGCGATGTCGGGACTGATGGCCGAGCTCCCCGCCGAGCCGGGCCTGTCCGCACGTCTGCTCGGTCGACTACAGGGCAGTACCTACGTTCAGTTGCAGCGGTTCCTCGACGAGGCCGCTGCCGCGGGGCGTACTGCTCCCGGTGTCGATGCCCGCCTCCTTCTCGACACGATCGGTGGCACCGTGATGATGGCACTGGCCAACGAGCGCACGCTCGATTCGAACTGGGTGGATCAGGCGACCTCGCTGATCGTGACGGGACTGGCGCGATGACGATGCAGGTGGTCACCTCTGCCCCCGCGGCGATGGGTCCCGGGGAGATCGGTTCATGGGCGGTCCGCGCGGAGCGGCTCGGGTTCGACGTCATCCACATTTCCGAGACGATCCACGATCCCTTCACCGTTGCCGCGTTGGCTTTGCAGCACACCGAGCGGGTGACGGTGCGGACCAGCATGGCACTCGCCTTTCCGCGCAGCCCGATGATCACCGCCTACGCGGCATGGGATTTGGCGAAGTTCTCCGGCGGCCGGTTCCACCTCGGCATCGCCTCACAGGTGCGCGGCAATATCGTCGGCCGGTTCTCGGCCCAGTGGTCCGAGCCGGTCGCCCGCCTGGCTGACTACATCCGGGCGCTTCGGGCGATCTTCGCCTCCTTCCAGACCGGTGCCCCGCTGAATTATGTTGGGCCGCATTACCGATTCGAGCGTTTGCAGCCGTATTTCAACCCCGGCCCGCTCGAGCATCCCGCTCCGCAGATCTGGACCGGTGCGGTGAACGCCCGAATGTGTGCGATGGCAGGGGAATTGGCAGACGGCTTCGTCTGCCATCCGACGAACTCACACCCTGTCGTGCTGCGGTCACGCACCCTGCCCGCCCTGGCCGAGGGTGCGTCCCGTGCGGGCCGCTCCGTGTCAGACCTGGCGGTCGTCGCCAATCCGCACGTCATGACCGCCGCCACCCGCGACGCCGTGGACGCGATCCGGGACCAACGGCGCTCGGAGCTCGCCTTCCTCTACAGCACTCCCGCCTACCGCAGGCAGTTGGAGGACTTCGGCCTGGCCACAGTCGGTGCCGCGCTGTCGGAGATGGCGCAGCGCTCCGAATGGGATGATTTGCCAAGCATTCTCACCGACGAGGTGATGGACCGCCTGGTTCCCCAGGGCACCTACGACGAGATCCCCGATGTGCTGCGCGAGTGGTATTCCGGGCTGTGCAGCGGGATCAACCTGCCGGTGCCGCCCGACGAGGCCGACGACGACCGCTTCGCCGCTCTGCTGGCAGCCTGCCGTCAGATCCCGACCTAGGTCCGGAATCGTTCGACGTAGGCCCGCTCGTCCCAGGTCGACAGGAACGTCGTGGCGGCGTCATACCCTTCGGCATACAGGGCATCGATCTGTGGCTGCTTGATGTCGAAATCCAGCACGCCGACCTTCCTCGAATCGACCCGGATGGTCCTGGCACTCACCCACGGCAGGTTGAGGTACGCCTGGTCGCGGCCGACAAGGATCGTGGTGATGACGTCCTCGAGCAGACTCGGGCCGCCGAACAGCCGCAGCGGCGCCAGCGCGGGAATCACCTTGTCGTTGTGTTCGGGTAGGTCGGGCAGCAGCGTCACCCCGAGCGTCGGCCACCGGGGTTTCTTGCCGTCGCAGCGGTCCAGCGAGTCGATCGGGTAGTTCGACAACAGGCCGCCGTCGACGAGCGTCGACTCGCGGCCCGTCGAGCTGGTTAGTGTCACGGGGCGGAAGAAGAACGGGATCGACATCGAGGCTCGCACCGCATCGGCGACCGGTTGCTCGTCCGGGTCCAGGCCGTAAACCCTGCGGTAGTCCCACGGCAGGCGGACCAACTGGCCGGCCGTCACGTCGGACGCGGTCACCACCAGCCGGTAGCGCTGTTCAGGGGGCAGTTCGTCGTCGTCGAGTCGCAAATCGCCGAACGTGGTGACGCCGAGTGCGCGCAGCTGGTCGGCGATGAAATCGTGCGCGTAGTCACCCCGGTAGATGCCGGTGCCCTGCAGGATCGCCCAGCCGGCACCGAGCAGGGGCACGCGTTCCACGGGTCCGGGATCCAGGAACTTGCGGTAGTCGATGCTCAGCGTGAGCTCCCGGACGTCGTTCGGGGTCAGCTGGTCGTTCTTGGCGGCGGCGGCCAATATCGAGCCGACGATCGACCCCGCCGAGGAGCCGGCGACGCGGTATGCCCGATAGCCGGCCTCCATGAGCTTGACGACGGCACCGGCCAGGCCGATGCCCTTCACGCCACCGCCGGCCAGAACCAGGTCGACGGGCTTCGTGGTTGTGGCCATCGCCCCATGCTAGGAGCCGCCGGTCACCCGGCGTGGTGCCACTGGTGGTGATGGTGTTGGGGCGAGCCGGGTGCCGCGGGGTGTTGGCCGGGGAAGGTTTGGTGGCGGCCGGGCTGGCTCATGTTGGGCCCGCCGTTGAACGAGCCGCTGTCGGCGACGGCGTCGGTAGCCGCACCGAAGGCGAACAGTGCCGAGCCCGCGGCCAGGGCGCTACCGGCGGCGAATCGCTTCATCCAGGTCATGGTGGTCATGGGGTTCCTCTGGGTCGTCGTTGACTATGTCGTGGCCCTTGCGTTTCGCCAGTGCATCAACGGTCTCGCATCCGAGGGGCGGTGTCTGTCGGGCAGCCGGTGGATCACGGGGCGGAGGCGAGCGTCCCCCGATCGGTGGACACCGCTCAATTCCTGCCAACCGCCGATCATGTGCTGCCAGTGGAATTACCGCGCCCCTACCCGGTGTTGAGACAGTCAGCGGCCCGGAAACCCCACACCGGACGCAGATGAAGAAGAGGGAATGACATGAAGAAGTACGCAATCACCACAGCGATCGCAGGCGCGATGACCGCCGCCGTCCTCGGCCTTGCCGGACCCGCGCAGGCCGACCTCGGTCACAACGACTGGGTCAACAACATGGGCCCGACGGCGACCGCGCCGCACGTAGACACAACGGTCCACGGAAGCCGTTGATCGTCAACGAACTCCAGAGGGGCACCCGATTCGGGTGCCCCTCTTTCGTTGTCAGGCCAGGACCGCGTCGATCGCGCGGTAGATGCGTTGCTCGCTGACCGGGCGTGGGGTGCCCAGCTGCTGAGCCCACAGGCTGACTCGAAACTCTTCGATCTGCCACCCGATGTCGCGCACATCGGAGGCCGCCGCGCGGGTGGGCGAAAGTGCGTGCAGCAGTTCGGAGTAGGCGTCCTCGACGGCGTGCACCCGTTGCATGCGCTCGCGGTCGGCCTGCGGGGCCTGGGACAGCCGGTCCAGGCGTCGGCTGATCGCCGTCAGGTAGCGGGTCAGGTCGGCCAGCCGCCCGGCCCCGGTGGAGGTGACGAACGGTGTCGCGACCAGTCCCGCCAGCTGCGCGCGAATGTCGGCGACCGCATCGGCCTGCGCCGCAGGCGGCTTGTCGGGCAGGGCGAGCTGCACCTCGTGCACGGCGGCGAGAACCTTCTGTACCCGGCTCACGATTTCGCGGGTCGTCGACGGCAGCGCCGAGGCCACCCGGTCTCGCAGCGCAGCGAAATCGGCCTTGGTCCAGACCGGTTGCGCGGCCAGCACATCGACGGCCGCATCGGCGCAATCGTCCAGAAGCGCGGCCAACGAGCCGTCGGGGTTGGCTCCCAATACCAGTCGGGTTCGCGGATCCAGGCTCTTCTCCACCGATTTCACCGGCGACGGCACCGCCAGACGCAGCAGCCGCCTTGTGCCCGCTCGCATCGCGGCGTCCCGTTCGGCCTCGGTGGCGAAGACCCGTACATCCACGCCAGTGCCGGCATCGACCAATGCCGGGTAGCCACGCACGAGGTGACCGCCCACGGTTCGCTCGACGCTGGCCGGTAACCGGTCGAGGTCGTCGGGCCAGGCGCGCAGCCCTTTTCGTTCCAGATCGCTGGCCACCGCGTCGGCCACCGCCTTGCGGGCGGACCCCGCGAGCTGACGCTGCAGCACATCGAGGTCCTTCCCACGGGCCACCTCGGCTCCGTCCGGTCCCTCGACGGCGAAGGTCACCCGCAGGTGCGCGGGCAGTTTGTCCAGATCGAAGGCGGTGATTGGCACCAGAATCCCACTGCGGCGGTGTAATTCACGCTGCAGCGCTTCCAGTAGCGGTTCGCGGCCAACCTGGATGTCGGCGAGTACCGCCCGTGCGGTGTCAGGAGCAGGAACGAAATTGCGCCGCAGGTCTTTGGGCAAGGACTTGATCAGCGCGGTCAACAGTTCCTCGCGCAATGCCGGTACCTGCCAGCCGAATTCGTCGCCGCCGAGCCGGGCCAGCACTTCGACCGGAATGTGTACCGTCACCCCGTCGTCGGCGGCGCCGGGCTCGAACCGGTAGGTCAGCGGTAGCGACAGGTCGCCGGCCTGCCAGTTGTCCGGCCGTTCGGCGGCGTCATCGACGCGGAGCAGGTCGTCGCGCGTGAAGGTCAGCAGGTCGGGGGTTCTGTGCCGCTGCTTCTTCCACCAGCCGTCGAAATGACGGGCGGACACCACCTGAGGCGGAATCCTGCTGTTGTACCAGGCGTAGATCTCGTCGTCGTCGACCAGCAGGTCGCGCCGGCGGGCGCGCTCCTCCAGCTCGGCCAGTTCCGCCCGCAGCCGCGCGTTGTCGGCGAAGAAGTGGTGGCGGGTCTGCCACTCCCCCTGAACCAGCGCATGCCTGATGAACAGCTCGCGGGACGCGGTCGGGTCGACGTTGGCATAGCCCACCCGTCGGCGCGGAACGAGCGGAAGTCCGTAGAGCGTCACCCGTTCGAAGGCCATCACGGCACCGCGCTTGGCGTCCCAGTGCGGCTCGCTGTAGCTGCGCTGCACCAAATGTCCGGCCACCCGCTCGACCATCTCGGGTTCGACGCGGGCGGCGATGCGGCCGTAGAGGCGGCTGGTCTCCACGAGGTCGGCGACCACCAGCCAGCGTGGCGGCCGTTTGGTCAGCACCGACCCGGGAGCCAACACGAATCGGGAGTTGCGCGCACCGGTGTACTCGCGCGAATCCCCCTCCCGCAGACCGATATGCGAGAGCAGGCCGGCAACCAGGGCCGCGTGCACACGTGCCGGATCGGCCGGCTCTGGGTCGTCGGATTCCCGGATACCGATATCGCGGGCGATGCTGCGCAGCTGTCCGGTCAGGTCCTGCCACTCCCGGATGCGTAGGTAGTGCAGAAACTCCTCGCGGCACATGCGCCGGAACGCGTTGCCGGATCGCGCTTTTCGCTCTTCCCGGAGGTACCGCCACAGGTTCAGGAACGATACGAAGTCCGAATGCTCGTCGGCGAACCGCGCATGCTTCTGCCGCGCCGCTTCCTCACGGTCGGACGGTCGCTCACGAGGGTCGGGTATCGACAGCGCGGCGGCGAGCACCAGCACCTCGCGCACGCAGCCTTCGGTGTCGGCCTGCACGATCATGCGCGCCAGCCGCGGATCCACCGGCAACTGCGCGAGCCGGCGGCCGATTTCGGTGATCGCCCCGCTCGCGTCAAAGGCGCCGAGTTCCTGCAGCAGCTGAACACCGTCGCGGATGCTGCGCTGCTCGGGCGGGTCGAGAAACGGAAAGCTCTCGATGTCGCCGAGTTGCAGCGCCGCCATTTGGAGGATCACCGCGGCCAGGTTGGTGCGCAGGATCTCCGGATCGGTGTAGCGGGGACGACCCGCGAAGTCCTCCTCGGAGTACAACCGGATGCACACCCCGGGTGCGGTACGCCCGGAGCGGCCGGCCCGCTGCGCGGCCGAGGCCTGCGAGATCGGCTCGATCGGCAGCCGCTGCACCTTGGTGCGCCTGCTGTAGCGGGATATCCGCGCGGTCCCCGGATCAACGACGTAGCGGATGCCCGGCACGGTGAGTGACGTCTCGGCAACGTTGGTGGCCAACACGATTCGTCGACCGGTCCGCGACGGCTGGAACACCCGCTGCTGCTCGGCGGTCGGCAGCCGCGCATACAGCGGAAGCACCTCGGTGTTCTTCAGGTCCCGCAGGGCCTCAGCCGTGTCCCGGATTTCTCGTTCACCGGAAAGGAACACCAATACATCGCCGGGCGGCTCGGCCTCCAACTCGCGGACGGCGTCAACGATGGCTTCGGTCTGGTCGCGGACCTCGGTGCGGACGATCTCGTGGTCGGGATCGTCCGGGTCTTCGGAGCCGCCCCGGCGGCGACCTCCGGCTTCCGAATCATCGTCCACCACAGGTACTTCCAGGGGTCGATAGCGGATCTCCACCGGGTAGGTGCGTCCGGACACCTCGACGATCGGAGCGTCATTGAAGTGCGCGGCGAACCGTTGCGGTTCGATGGTGGCCGAGGTGACGATCACCTTGAGATCCGGCCGCCGGGGCAGCAGTTCACGCAGATAGCCCAGGAGGAAGTCGATATTGAGGCTGCGTTCGTGCGCCTCGTCGAGGATCAGGGTGTCGTAGCGCAGCAGGCGCCGGTCGCGCTGGATCTCAGCGAGCAGGATGCCGTCGGTCATCAGCTTCACCAGGGTGCGGTCGCTGGCCTGGTCGGTGAAGCGGACGGTGTAGCCGATTGTTTCGCCCAGCGGGGTGCCCACCTCGTCGGCGATGCGCTGGGCCACCGTTCGCGCCGCCAGCCGGCGCGGTTGGGTGTGGCCGATGGTTCCGCGGATCCCGCGGCCCAGCTCGAGGCAGATCTTGGGCAGCTGGGTGGTCTTGCCCGAGCCGGTCTCGCCGGCGACCACCACGACCTGGTTGTCGGTGATGGCTTTGGCGATCTCGTCACGGCGGTCACTGACCGGCAGATCGGGGTAGGTGATGACCGGCACCGCGGCTTCCCGGGTGGCGATCACGGCCTCGGCCGCCGCAACCTGGTCGGCGATCTTCTGCACGGTCGCCGCCGACACCTCGCCGCGCAGGGATTTCAACCGCCGGCCCAGCCGGGCCGCGTCGCGGAAGGTCAGCCCGTCGAGGCGGTTGCGCAGCTGGCGCACCTGCTCGACGGAGACCTCGGACACTGGCGCCACAATAGCGCCGAGCGCCGCTGAGAGCGTGACGGAGTGCGTAGGCTCGATGGCAATGACCATTTGGATCGTCGTGGGTGTGCTGCTGGTAGGCCTCGGAATCGTGGCCAGTCAGCTGTTTCGGCTCAAGGACTGGCTGAATAAGCCCGCCCCACCCAGCGAGTCACCCAGCGAGCATCCCGACGAACCCCAGACGTGAGCGACCTGCCCGCCGCGGTGCGGGCGATGGCCGAGCGTGGACCGCAGTGGGCGGCGTGGATCGACACGCTGCCCCGGCTCACCCGTGAGGTCGTCGCGCAGTGGCAACTTCGGCCCGAAGGTCCGGCCACCCACGGTTACTGCTCGCTGGTGCTGCCGGTCCGCGCGCCCGACGGTACGAGCGCCATGCTCAAGATCAGCTTCCCCGACGACGAATCCGAACACGAACACCTGGCGTTGCGGCGCTGGGGCGGCGACGGCGCGGTCAAGCTGCTCAGCGCCGACCCGCACCGTCACGCCCTTCTCCTCGAGCGGCTGCACGGCGAAGACCTGACCTCTGTCACCGATGTCGAGGCCTGTCAGATCGTCGCGGGCCTGTACCGGCACATCCACGTCCCGGCCATGCCGCAGCTGCGAACGCTGACGCTGTATCTCGACCGGTGGGCCGCCGAACTCGCCGATCTGCCGCGCCGCGCGCCGATCCCGCACCGGCTGGTCGAACAGGCGCTGAGCCTGTGCGCCGACCTGACCACCGACCCGGCGACCACTGCACGGGTCATCCATGGCGATCTGCACTACGCCAACGTGCTCGCCGGTGACCGCCGGCCCTGGCTGGTCATCGACCCCAAGCCGGTCAACGGCGACCCGGCCTACGAGATCGCCCCGATGCTGTGGAACCGCTTCGACGAACTCGCCGGTGACGTCCGGGACGGTGTGCGCCGGCGGTTCTACACCCTGGTCGACGCCGCCGGGTTCGACGAGGACCGCGCGCGAGCTTGGGTGATCGTGCGGATGGTGCTCAATGCGATGTGGGCGGTGCACGACGGCCTGCCCGAGCCGGACTGGCTGACCACCTGCATCGCCGTCGCCAAGGCCGTGCAGGACTGAAAGCCAAGGGCCACAACGACTATCGAGGCGGGTCGCCGCGCCACATGAAGCTGTTGACGTACTTGCCCATGTCCTTGGCGATGTCGAGGTTCGCCGGTGACGGCGGCCCCGGCCCGTCGTCGGGCCCGAACTGGTGGAACGGCCCCACCGCACCGGCCACCAGGGCGAGGTCGTTCTTCACCGCGACGATGAGGATGATGCGCAGATGCTGGGCGTCGGTCGTGGTGCCCTTCGGCCAGTCGTCGGCGACCTCGCCGTAGCCCGGCTCGTAACCCAGGATCGCGTTGGGCAGCTCATAGGACGTCACCGCGTCCGGAAACATCTGACCCTTCAGGTCGGCGGCCACCCGGCGCGCGTCGCGCCCCCTGGCCGGCTCGCTGAACAACCGCAGCGTCCCCCCGTCGCCGATGTTCAATTCGGCGCGAACACCGTTGGGTTCGGTGGTGACGTCATAGGCGGTTCCGGACGCGGGATACGACACGGAGAACGACCCGTCCTGAGCGAAGAAGCGGGGATTGATCGCCACCGGCAGCCCCGTCGGCGGACGGCCGCAGTCGGGTGGGCAGTGGTACGTGGTCGAGGTCGGCGTGATGCGGGTGGCGAGGACGCTCAGCCCCATCATCGCCGCCACCAACAGGATTACCCAGAGGCCGATGGTGACGAAGTAGGCCGGACCGCGCTCTCGCCGGGCGCGGTAGTCGCCCGCAGGCACCGCGTAGCCGGAGAACGAGTCGGCGCCGTCCGATGTTGTCGTCATATCGCTCATCGGCGCAGCGACTTCAGGACGAGGAGGGCCTTGATCAGGTTGTCGACGTTGGGCGTCCCCAGCCCGGTGATCATGTCGTAGCCGACCATGACGGGCGTCACCGCGTTGGCACCGAGGAAGATGTCCCGGAAGGCGGGTACCTCGGCGCCGCCAGCGATCTCGTAGAGCAGCGGGTTGAAATCGCCGAGCTGACCCAGTCCGCGCGCGGTCAGGAATTGGTTCATCACCGCGGCCATCCCGGCCCAGATCGGCGCGGCCTGCGAGGTGCCGCCGCCGACGAGTACCTGTCCGTTGAACACGAACTTCACGCCGGTGAAGGGATCGGCCACCGCGGCGATGTCGGGCACCAGTCGCTTGTCGTGCGGTCCGGCCCGCGTTCCGGTGTCCTGCCACGACGGACGGGCGAACAATACTGACGCACCGCCGCCGCTGCCCTGCGTCAACGGAACGTCGTACCAACCTTGTTCGGCCAACCACCGGCCCTGAGAGTCGGTCGACAACGTCGTGCCGCCGACGCCGGTCACCTCCGGCAGTGAGGCCATCACGTCGACGCCGTAGTCGTCCGGACTCGGCGGATCCGACCAGGTTTTGCCGCCCTTGCATTCCAGGCCGGCCAGATCCCCACTGGCGACGAAGGTCGTCGTCCCGTTGCGTTGTGCGCGGGCCAGCGCCGAACGGACGGGCGCCAGGTCCGCGCGAGAAAGCAGGCGATCGCAGCCCCAACCGATCGAAAAGCTCCACACCGCACCGGGATACCGGCGGTCGACGTCCTCCATCAGCTTGCCGAGCTTCACGTACGTCGCGTCGCCTTCGGCTGTGGGGCGGGCGTTGACCAGAACGATCTTCGCCGAGGGCGCGATCGCGTGGACGAACTGGACGTCCATGGTCGCCTCGCCTCGCCGGTCGGGCGGCATACCGCCCATCACCTCCAGGCTGAACGGCGGCAGCGAGAACCACTCGGAGAACTTGTCCAGGTCGCGCTGATCGACGCCGTCGAAGGTGAAGACCACGACGGTCTGTCTTTTTCCGGTGTAGCCGGCCGACGTCAGCGAGGTGAGGTTGTAGGCGGTGAGTAACTCGGTGGGCGCGAGCCCCGCGTTGGGCACGTCCAGTGGCGGGGTCGGCGGGAGGCCTTCATGAGACGGCGTGTAACCCAGAATCCGCCCCAGCTCGCTGACTTCGCCGCTCAGCTGGTGCGGGACAACGGGCTGCTGCGGCGAGGCGTAGAACACCACCCCGTTCGTGCGGCGGTAGTCGTGCACCACAACGTCGAGCGCGCGGGCCATCGCGCGGGGCGCACCCTCCACGACCGCCCAGGCGTCGCCCTCACGCCACTGCACCGACAACCCGTGCGAGCCGGCCCACTCAGTCAGCGCCGCCGGGTGGGCGGCGTCCCGCAGTTCAGCGGTCAGTTGCACGCGCTCGGTGCGCGCGGGCCCGAGGTCGACGGCCTGGGCCAGTAACCGGGCGAACGGCCCGGCGATCAGGTTGTAGGGCAGCGACGGTGTCGGGCGGTCCGCGGTGAACACCACCATGACCACGGCCACCTTCACCAGAAACGGTGCCAGCGGTCGCCCCCGGCGACGCCGTTGCCACAAGCGTCTGAGCATCACGCAAACGATCCCACACCGATGCGGGGTCACAGGGCAGGACGCGGTGGCAATCGACATCGACGACCTGTCGGCGGGTCAGCGTCGAGCGGGATAACGCTCTCGTTGGCCGCCGCGATGAACTGGGTATCCGAACTTCACTTGAGGTTTGTCGTCGAGGAGGTGGACGGTGAAGAAACTCGGTTCACTGGTGGTCTGCGCGATCACCGCTATGGGTATCGGCGTCATCAGTGCGCCCGCGGCACAGGCGGGATGCCAGGGCCTCTGGACGCCGTGGGGCGGCGGTCAGCGTTGTGACGACCCGATCGATGCCAATGGCTTCTTCCAGCGCTGCGACACCGGCGGCGCGTTCGGTTTCAGCACACCCCCGCAGTGCTATCAGGTCGATGCGAACAATCTGGGCAACAACCAACCGTGGATCGGCCCCTGATCCTCACAGCGGGATGGCCAGTTGGCTCCGAATGAGCGGGGCGATCTTCTCGGCCATGTAGGCGTGGCCCGCATCGGTGGGGTGGACACCGTCCGGACCGATGAGTTCGGGGTGTCCGACGAACCAGCCTTCGGCCAGCGGGTCGATGAAGACGGCACCGACGGTCCTGGCCTGGGTGCGCAGGTTGTCACGCAGGGCCAGCACCTCGGCCGGTGGGTCGGCGGTCGGCCACGGCGGCCCGATCACCAGCACCTTGGCCTTGGGCGCTACTCGGCGGACGATCTGGAAGGTCTCCCCGACCAGGACCGGGTACTTCTGCATGTCGACAGGCTGGTCGTTGCGCGAGCCGAAAAACACCACGAGGGCGTCGTCGCGGTCGACGGCTCGCACGGTGAGGTCCTCGAACAGGCTGCCCTGGTTGCCGCGGATCCCGTAACCGGCACCGCCCTCGGCGGCCACGTCGGCGTCGACCCGGGCACCCTGACTGGCGAGCATCAGCCAGGCGCGCGACGTCCACGACTGCGGACCCTCGCCACCCTCGTCAGTGCCCGTCGTGTACGAATCACCGATCACCGCGATGCGGCTGAAACCCGAACCGCGATTTGCCAATTGGTAACCGACGGCCGGATGCGAGTAACCGACGACAGCGGCGAGCACCGCGACTGCCGACAGGCCCGTCGTGACGACGCGCACAAGTCCTTCCCTGCGGATCACTGACACCCCACTGAGTTTCGCCCGACGCAGGCAGCCTACTGCCTCCGAAGGTGTTGTCGCCCATCGATGCTGGGTTCGTTACTACCCGGCCCGGGCCGACGACTGCGGCGGCCGGGAATCTCGCGCCTGTTCGATCGAGGTGAGCCGGCCACCTTCGGCCCCCGGTGGGCCGGTGTGCTTGTCGTGCTTGACGTCCCGGAAATCGACCATCCGGCGCATCCAGCGCCGGGCCGGTTCCTCGACCCAGTGATAGAGCGCCATCGCGCCGAGCACCGCGGCGACGATCAACCCGACGACGACCATCTTCTGCACCGACTTCGGCAGGTCGATCTGATACTCCTGAACCGCCCAGTTCCATGAGGTGTGCACGATCTCGTGAACCATGTAGAGGCTGAAGGAGATCTGGCCGCCGTACACCAGCAGCCGGGTGGACAGCAGGGCCGGCAGCGTGCCGACGCCGATCGCGAGCGTGACGACCAGGGGCATGAACAGCACGTCCACCAGGCCGCCGGGGTCGATCATCCCGGCGACGGGATTCGCGTCGTAGTAGTAGAGGATGCCGACCATCGCAGCGGTCAGCAGCACCGCGGCGATGCCCGAGATGTGCTGGCCGCGCCGGCCGATCTGAAGGCGCCGCACCGCGGCACAGGCCAGCGCGCCGGCCAGGAACTGGGCGACGATGCGCGGCAGCCAGCTCCACGGGGTGTAGAAGTGGCCGCTGGCCAGCAGCAGCAGTGTCGGCGGCAGCGCGGCGATGAACGCCAGCAGCAGCAGCGTGCGCGCCCGGGTGACCCGCGCCATCCGGAAGATCACCAGGATGATTCCGCCGAACAGCAGGTACGCCAACCATTCCGCGCTGATGGACCAGGCCGGGCCGTCCCAGCTGGTGCCGTCGAAGAACGGTTCGAACCACAGTTGCACCATGAACAGCTGGCGCACGTAGCTGATCGCGGTGAGCTTCTCGACGGCCGGCGAGGGTGTGGCGCCGAAGTGCAACGTGAAGATGATCCACGCGGCCGCGATGTGCATGGTCACCAGGTACACCGGCCACACCCGGGACAGCCGCAGCCACAAGAAATGCACAGTGGCCCGGGGCGAAAAATGCGACCCCATCCGGTCGAGATAGTTCCAGGTGAGCACGAATCCGCTGAGGATGAAGAACAGGTCGACACCCTGCGCGCCGGCGTTGAGCAGCGGCGCCAGATCATCCTTGAGGCGTGGGGAGGCTTCCCAGATCAGCGGGCGGAAGTGGAACAGCACAACCCACATGGCGGCGACGATGCGAAGACCGGTCAGCGCCTTGATCTCTCCGGTTCGCACAACACCCATTTCCGACTCTTGCTTTACGTTTCGACGTCATTTCGTCACACGGGTCGGACCCCGCCGCACCGGGATCATGGCCCCGGCGACCATGGCAGCGTATCAGCGCGGTAGCTGCCGCTCCGGGTTCGCAATGCTGTGGGATTGCTGGGCAGACGCCCCGCCAGCCGTTTGCCGGGGTGTGATCCTGACAACATCGAGCGGGCAGCCAGGCTGTTGACGAGGAGGCAAATTTGCGCCCCGGACCTGCCCCGATCACGTCGCAGCCCAGCCCCCGTCGACGCTCAGAACGGTTCCGTGGATGTTGGCGGCGTCGTCGCTGACCAAAAACACCACCGCAGCCGCGACCTCCTCGGGAGTGCTCACCCGCCGCGACGGCAGTCGGCTCAACGTCGGTGCGATGTGATCGGCGAATTCGGCCTGCCGCTCGGTGCCGATCGGTCCTGGGGCCACGGCGTTGACTCGCACGCCGTGCGGGCCGTACTCGTCGGCCCAGGACTGCGTGAACGAATGGATCGCGGCTTTGTTGGCGCTGTACACCGCCGATCCGCTGGATCCGCGCAGACCGGTGATCGACCCGATGTTGACGACGGCGCCGCCGCCGTGGTCGACCATCCGCGGGGCCAGCGCACCGGTCAGCAGGAACGGCGCGAATACGTTGACGCCGAACACATCTCGCAGCTCCTGCTCGCTGACGTCGGCGGTCGGCGTGGGCATCAGCAGGGTGGCCGCGTTGTTCACCAGGATGTCGATGCCGCCCGCCGCCTCGACGGCGCCGTCGGCCAGTCGGCGGGCCGCATCGCCGCCGGCCCCCAGGTCGGCGGCGACGAAGGCGGCGTCACCACCGGCCGATCGGATATCGGCGACGACGGCATCACCGCGGGTTTTGTCTCGGCCACTGACCACGACGACGGCACCCTCGGCCGCCAGGGCCTTGGCGATGGCGACACCGAGGCCGCCTGTGGAGCCGGTGACAAGTGCTCTGCGCCCGGCCAACCGGGTATCTTTTGGACTCATGAGTCCATATGGTTCGCCTCTCAAAATGGACCTGCAAGTCCAAAACCTGACCGCCAAAGGTCGGGCCACCCGGCAGCGGATCATCGAGGGGGCCGCCGCCGAGATCCGCGCCCGCGGCGTCGCGCTGACCACGCTCGACGATGTCATGGCGCACACCCGGACGTCGAAAAGCCAACTCTTCCACTACTTTCCCGGCGGGAAGGAGCAGTTGCTGCTGGCGGTCGCGGCGCTGGAGTCGCAGAGGGTGCTCGACGACCAGCAGCCACACCTGAGCGCGCTGACGTCCTGGGCCGCCTGGCAGCGATGGCGCGATTCCGTGGTCGACCGCTACCGCCGTCAGGGCCAGAACTGCCCGATCGCGGTGCTGATGTCGGAGATCGGGCGCACGACCCAGGGCGCCGAAGCTGTAACGGCCGAGTTGATCGTGCAGTGGCGCGGCGCGATCGCCACCGGCATCCGGTCGATGCAGGACCAGGGAAAGGTGGCCGATTCGGTGAACGCCGAGCGTGCCGCGGCAGCGTTGTTGGCCGGGATTCAGGGCGGCGTCGGCATCATGCTCGCCACCGGCGATCTGAGCTATCTGGAAGCAGCTCTCGACGAGGGCATCGACGCGCTGCGGGCGGCCTGAAGGCCTGTAGTCCTAGCCGCCGTTCTGCGCCATCGCCCAGCAGGTGACCGAGTGCCACAGGTTGCAGGGGATGCCGTTCATCGTGGGGATCTGGTTCGGCTGGATATTGGTGGTGACGTCCGAGGGACCGACCGCCTGCGGGACCTGGCCGCCGGACTGGCCCGAGGTGCACACCCCGGGGAAGCGGCTCGGGACGGTGCCGTACGGGCAGTCGGCGGACGCGGGCGCGGCGAGCGCCAGCGATCCTGAGGTGAGCACGAGAGCGCACCCGCCGATGAGAAGTCGTTTCACAGTCACTCGATTCCGCCGTAAGGCCCCAACTCAACCACCATATCGGCGTCCCGGCATCTCGCGTTAGCCGTCACAGAGCATCGTTGATCTCGTTCTTGAGCGTCTCGGCCTGGGTTCCGAAGACCGCCTGCACGCTGTTGCCGACCTCGATCACGCCTGCGGCACCCATCGCCTTCAGCCGATCGTGGTCGACTTTGCCCGGATCCGCCACTTCCATGCGCAGCCGGGTGATGCAGGCGTCGACGCTGCGCAGGTTCTCCCGTCCGCCGAAGGCGGCGATGAGTTGTTCGCCCTTGCTGTCGGTGACGGTCGGCGCGGTTTTCACCGCTCCCCCGGCTCCGACCGAGGTCGCCGACTCGACACCTTCGCCCACGTTGGCCCGCTCTTCGGCGTCGAACTCCGCTTCAGGTTCGCGGCCGGGCGTGCGCATATTCCATCGGGTGATGGCGAACCGGAACAACAGGTAGTACACCGCGAAGAAGACCAGGCCCATCACGATCAGCAGCGGGATGTTCTTGGCGGCCGGCGCGGTGCCGTAGAGCAGCAGATCGATCAGCCCGGCCGAGAACGAGAAGCCCAGGTGGATGTCGAGCAGGTAGGCGATCGCCAGCGACAGGCCCGTCAGCACCGCATGCACGATGTAGAGCGGGAACGCCACGAACATAAACGCGAACTCCAGTGGTTCGGTGACGCCGGTGAGGAACGCGGTCAGCGCGGCGGCGGACAGGATGCCGAAGGCGACCCTGCGTTGCTTCTTGTTCGCGACGTGGATCATGGCCAGTGCCGCCCCGGGCAGACCGAACATCAGGATCGGATAGAAGCCCGACGTGAGCAGCCCGGCGCTGGGGTCGCCGGCGGCGAACCGGCTGAGCTCGCCGGTGACGACATGGCCGTCGCCGCTCGGGTAGCTGCCGTAGATGAACCACACGTAGGAGTTCAAGATGTGGTGCAGGCCCAGTGGAATCAGCATGCGGTTGGCGAAGCCGTAGACGAACGCCCCCAGCGCGCCGGCGCCGCCGATGAAGTGGCCCAATCCGGTGAGGCCCGCGTCGAAGATCGGATAGAAGTAGCTCATCGCGAAGGCCAGCACGAGACTCGCCAGCGACACCACGATCGGCACGAACCGCCGGCCGCCGAAGAAGCCGAGATACGACGGCAATTGGATGGTGTGGTACCGGTCGAACAGCCACGCGGTGAGCAAGCCGACCACGATCCCGCCGAACACGCTGTAGTTGATCTGTGCCTGCTCGCCGGCTTTGTCGAGCTGGCCGGCGAGCACGAACGGCGACATCGTCTTGAACACCGCCTGCATCACCAGGTACCCGACGACGGCCGAAAGCGCGGTCGAGCCATCGGCCTTGCGGGCGAAGCCGATCGCCACACCGACGGCGAACAACAACGCGAGGTTGTTGAACAGCGCACCACCGGCGGCGCTCATCGCCTGGAAGAACGGGCCGATCACCGGCGCCTTGATCCGGCCCAGCAGGTCGTCCTGACCGAGCCGCAGCAAAATACCGGCCGCCGGGAGCACCGCGATCGGCAGCATCAGGCTCTTGCCGAGACGCTGCAACTGGGCGAAGCCCGGTATGCGCAGTCCCGACTTTTGCTGTGCCCCTGCCTGTTTGGTGGTGTCGCTCATGACCGACGGGCCTCCCTTTGTCGCCGCACAGGCGAAGCCTAGACAACCGGCGGCAGCTGAGACGTTGTTTCCGCCACCCCGGCAGGGACGGACTCTCTATTCTCGAAGACGATGAGCACCACACCCGTCCACGCCCCGGTGTCCGGATGTGCCGTCGCGCTCGGCGACGTGCCCGATCCCGTGTTCTCGCAAGGCATGGTCGGATACGGTGCCGCGGTCGACCCGCCGCGCGAGGTCGTCGACGCGGTGGCACCGGTCAGCGGCCGCATCCTCAAGCTGATGCCACACGCCTACATCATCATGACGAGCGAGAATGTCGGCGTGCTGGTCCATCTCGGGCTCGATACCGTCGGGCTGGGCGGCGTCGGATTCACTGCGCTGGCCGCCGAGGGCGATACCGTGACCGCAGGCCAGCCGGTGATCACCTACGACGTCCCGTCAGTGGTTTCGGCGGGGTTGAATCCCATCGTTCCCGTGGTGGTGATGGACGAACGCGAGCCAGGCAATGTCACGGTGGGCGACGCAGTCGCGAACGGCACCGAAATAACCTCAGGCTCACTGCTTTTCACGGCCACCAAGTAGGGTCTGATGGAAGTCGTCATCCTCGAGGACGCCGCGCAGATCGGCACCGTCGCGGCGGACGCCGTCGAGGTACTGCTCGCCCGTAAGCCGACCGCGGTACTGGGGCTGGCCACCGGCTCCTCACCACTGGCGATCTACGACGAGCTCGCGGCCCGATGTGACGCGGGTCGGATTTCGTTCCGGCACGCGCGCGGCTTCACCCTCGACGAGTACGTCGGCTTGCCCGCCGATCATCCCGAGCGCTACCGCACGGTCATCGACACGGTGTTCGTCTCGCGGGTCGATTTCGCACCGGGGGCGGTGGCCGGTCCGGATGGGCTGGCCGAGGACATTCCGGCGGCATGCGCAGCCTACGAGGCGGCGATCGACGCGGCCGGCGGCATCGACCTGCAGATCCTGGGAATCGGCACCGACGGCCACATCGGCTTCAACGAACCCGGCTCGTCGCTGTCGTCGCGCACCCGCATCAAAACCCTCACCCGCCAAACCCGCATCGACAATGCCCGCTTCTTCGACGACGACGTCGACCGCGTCCCGACGCACTGCCTGACCCAGGGGCTGGGCACGATCATGGCGGCCCGGCACGTGGTCTTGGTGGCCATCGGCCGGACCAAGGCCGAGGCCGTGCATCAGCTGGTGGAGGGCCCGGTGAGCGCGATGTGGCCGGCCACCATCCTGCAGCACCACCCCCATGTCACGGTGCTCCTCGATGGCGGTGCGGCCCGGCGGCTGCAGCTGGCCGACTACTACCGCGAGACCTACCTATCCAAGCCGCACTGGCAGGGCATCTGAGTGCTGCTCACCGCCCAGACCGTGCTGACCGGCCGAGAGTTGTTGCGCCCCGGCTGGATTGAGGTTTCGGGCACAACGGTGCGGGCCCTCGGTGCGGGTGCACCGCCCCTGCCCGCCGATCGGGAATTGGCGACGGTCGTCCCCGGTTTCGTCGACACCCACGTGCACGGCGGTGGCGGCGTCGACTTCTCGGCGGCGAGCGCGTCCGACACGGCGGCCGCGGTGGACCTTCACCGCAGGCACGGCACCACCACGCTGGTGGCCTCGCTGGTCTCGACCGGACCGGCCGACCTGCTGCAGCAGGTCGAGGTGCTGGCCGGGCACGCGCGCGACGGGCTGGTCGCCGGCATTCACCTGGAGGGCCCGTGGCTGGCGGTGCAGCGCTGTGGTGCCCACGATCCCGTACTGCTGCGCGATCCGGACCCCGACGAGGTCGACCGGCTGTTGCAGGCCGGTGGTGGAACCATCCGGATGGTCACCCTGGCACCGGAGCGACCGGGCGCATTGGCGGCGATCGAGCGGATCGTCAGTGCCGGAGCGGTGGCCGCGGTCGGCCACACCGACGCGACGTACGAGCAGACGCGCGCGGCCATCAGCGCGGGCGCGACGGTGGGCACACATCTGTTCAATGCCATGCGCCCCATCCACCACCGCGAGCCGGGCCCGGTGATCGCGCTGCTGGAAGACCCGCGGGTGACGGTGGAGTTGATCGCCGACGGGGTGCACGTCCACCCCGCCCTGTACCGGCAGGTGGCCCACACGACCGGCCCGGATCGGATGTCGCTGATCACCGACGCCATGGCTGCCGCCGGGGTCAGCGACGGTCGCTACCAGATCGGGCGGATGGACGTCGAGGTCGCCGGTGGCGTGGCCCGGTTGGCCGGCACGTCGACGATCGCGGGCAGCACCGCGACGATGGACCGGGTATTCGGCTTCGCCGTCGCCCACAGCGCGCTTCCCCGCGACGAGGCGCTGCTGCTCGCGGTGTGCCAGTCCTCGATCAATCCTGCTCGTGCACTGGGGCTTCCGTGCCCGGAGTTGGTCCCCGGCGCGCGCGCCGACCTGGTCGCGCTCGACGACGACCTCACCGTCACCGACGTGCTGCACGGCGGTGCGTGGGTCGCCCGCTGAGCGCGGCGAACGTCAGTTCGATTTTCTGTCGGACCCCGGGTGCATGTGTTCCGTACACCGTCGAACTGACGAAAGGGGCCCCGCAATGTGCTGGTTGTGCGATCACCCGGACAACTCCGTCGCCGACTATCTCGACGAAGTCCGCGCCAAGATCCTGCGGCGGGGCTGGGCGGTGCAATACGTCGAGTCGACCCGGACGCCGTTTGCCTACACGGTCGGCTTGAGTGATTACGACGTCCCCGAGCTGCTGATGACGAACGTGTCACCGCAACGCGCCGCGCGCCTGCTGAGCAAGTCGGCCGAGCTCGTGCTGCGCGGCGCCGAGCTCACGGCCGGCCAGCAGTTCACACTGTGCGGCGGTCCGATGCTGGAGGTCGTCGAGGTGGAACATCCCGACGCGCACATGGGGTGCGCGATTGCCCTGTACGGCAAGGATATTCGCGCGCTACAGCTGGTGTGGTCGGACGGTCGCGGGCGGTGGCCGTGGGCCGAGGACTTCTGCGATCGCGAGAGCCGGCAACCGGTGCTGGGAATGCGCACCCGGGCCGCGTAACGGCGGTGGTCACAAAGCAATCACGGCAGGCGTGCCAGGACGGGCCGACGCTGCCGGCGTTGTTACGTTGCTTGCTGTGAGGACCTCCGTGCACCGCGCGATCCGCTGGGTGCAGCGGCTCGGGGGCCTCGCCACGGCCGTGCTGCTGACTCCCGGCCTGGTCGGCCTCACCGGTCAGACCGCACCCGCCGCCGGGTACTCGCGATCCGGTCTGCCGGTCGAGGCACTCGACGTACCGTCACCGGCGATGGGCCGCACCATCCGGATCCAATTCCAAGGCGGCGGCGCCCATGCGGTCTACCTCCTGGACGGCTTGCGCGCCCGCGACGACGAGAACGGTTGGGACATCAACACCGCCGCCTTCGAGTGGTACTACCAATCCGGGCTGTCATTGGTGATGCCCGTCGGTGGTCAGTCCAGCTTCTACAGTGACTGGTATCAGCCGGCGGCCGGGTCCAACGGGACACTGACCTACAAGTGGGAGACGTTCCTCACCCAAGAATTGCCCGCCTGGCTGGCGCTCAACAAGGGCGTCACGCCGATCAACAATGCGGTCGTGGGTCTTTCGATGTCGGGCAGCGCCGCCCTCACCCTGGCGATCTGGCATCCGCAGCAGTTCATCTTCGCGGGCTCGCTGTCGGGATTTCTCAACCCCTCACTCGGATTGTGGCCCACACTGATCGGGCTGGCCATGAAGGACGGTGGCGGGTATCGCTCCACCGACATGTGGGGACCCACCAACGATCCGGCGTGGCAGCGCAACGACCCGATGGTCAACGTGGCACGGCTGGTCGCCAACGGCACTGCGGTGTGGATCTATTGCGGTACGGGCGCACCGTCGGACCTCGACAACACCGACGACCCGACATTCGGCGGACTGTTCACGGCGGGGTACCTCGAGAACATCACCCTGAACACCAACAAGGAGTTCCAGCGCAAGTATCAGGCCGCCGGCGGTCGCAACGCGGTCTTCAACTTTCCGCCCAGCGGCACACACAGCTGGGGGTACTGGGGCGCGCAGCTGCAAGCGATGAAGGGTGATCTGCAGCGGGTACTGGGAGCCACCCCGACCGCTTAATTGCGAAGTGCCATGCGGGCGCGCCGGGTCGCATACCATCCACGAATGGGTGGGATCTCGTTGCAATCCGTCGAGCGCTCCGTCGCCCAGACACCGTTGATCGGTCAGATCCTGGCCCGGCTCGCCGACGCCGAACGGATCGTAATCCGTGCGATAAAAGCACATCTCGCCGAGATCGACCCGCCCGACGACGAGCCGCCGGACGTGGCCACCGATGAATCCCCTGCCACTCCGACCGATGTTCTTCGTGAACTACTCGACCGGTCGATGTACAGCCGTCCCGACGACAGTCGCAACGCCCTGTACCTGTCGCTGCTGAGCGACCTGCTGCCCGACGAGGCACGCATCCTCGCGGCGCTCTCCGACGGCTCCACCTATCCCGTCATCGATATCGCCGAACCGCTGCTGGGCACCAGCACCGTGCTGGTGCTGACGAATGCCTCCACGGTGGGCCGCGCGGCCGGTGTCTCGCTTCCTCATCACACGCCGCTATACGTCAGTCGGCTCGTTCTCGCCGGACTTGCCGTCATCGGTCCCGAGGGCGGCAGCGCCATGTACGACGACTACGAGATGTTGCTCACCGACGCCGCGGTGAATACGGCAATTGCCAAGGCGCGGCGCGGTATCCGCTCGGCGCGCGTGATCCGGCGAACGGTGCGGATCTCCGAGCTCGGCCAGGAGCTGTGGGAGGCCGCGAAGTGAGCATCGAGGCGGCAGACATCTTCACCTACCCGTGGTGGGTGTATGTGTCCATTCCCCTCGGTGCAGCGCTGGTCGGTTGGGCGACGAAGATCCTCGCGCTGAAGATGATGTTCTACCCCGTCGAGTTCAAGGGCATCAAACCGTATCTGGGATGGCAGGGCCAGATCCCCAAGCGGGCACCGAAAATGGCTGCAGTGGCGGTGGATTCACTCACGTCCGGGATCCTCAAACCGGAGGAGATGTTCGACAAGATCGATCCCGACGAGCTGGTGAAGGAACTCGGGGAGCCACTCAACGCCGCCGCAACCGAACTCGTCGACACGATGATGATGGCGCTGCAGCCCCAGCTGTGGCGGGCCACGCCAGACCAGGTCAAAGACCTGATCGTGGCCAATGTCAACAACCGTATTCCGGCCGCGTCGCGGGCGATGTTCGCCGAGCTGCGTGGTCAAGTCGACCAGATCTTCGACATCAAACACATGGTCGTCACCAACCTGGTCCGCGATAAGGCGAAGCTGAACCGCGTCTTTCAGGACATCGGCCAATCCGCGTTCAAGTTCTTGGTCCTCGCCGGTCTGTGGTTCGGGTTCGTCATCGGCCTGGTCCAGGTTCTGGTTTTCGGCTTCACGGGATGGGTGTGGACGCTGCCGGCCTTCGGGCTCTTGACCGGTGGTCTCACCGATTTCGTTGCACTGCAGATGATTTTCCGTCCGCTGCAGCGACGCACGGTGTTTCCCGGCATCAAGTGGCAGGGCGTCTTCCAGGCCGAACGCGATGACGTGATCAAGGGCTACGCGGCGTTGATGGCACGAGAGATCTTCACCCCCAAGGCCATCATGGAGAGCGTGCTGACCGGCCCGATGTCGGATAAGTTCTTCGATCTCATCCAAACCGAGATCAGCAACACCATCGACGCTCAGCTCGGCAAGGCTGTCCGGGTGATCAACGCTGTCGGCAGTCGGCAGTATCAACAGATGAAGCAGCAGATCGCCGCCTCCATCATCGCGAAACTGCCTGAGACGTCCAGCTATATCGAAGGCTACTTCCAGGAGCGGCTGCAACTCGAAGACATGATGGTCGAGAAGATGCGCGACCTCGACGCCCAAGCCTACGAGAACCTGCTGCGGCCGGCGTTCAAGGACGACGAGTGGATCATCGTGGTACTGGGTGCCGCGCTGGGCTTCCTGTTCGGCGAGCTACAGGCCGAGTTGATCGTGATGCTTGCCGGGCACTAGTCCCGGTGCGCCACAACGTTGATCACGTTGCCGTCCGGATCGCGGACGAAGAACCGCCGCACTCCCCATGATTCTGTCGTGAGCGGGTGCACGATCTCGTACCCGCGGGCGCGGGCCTGATCGTAGGCGGCGTCGACGTCGTCGGTCGCGACCGAGATGACGGGCGCCACCGGCGCGGTCGCATCCTGGGTGACCAGTTGCAGGTTCGCACCGGTCTCTGGGCTGGTGTATCTGGCCACCCAGCCGAGGTTGAACTCCTCGGTGGTCAGGCCGAGATAGTCGGTGTAGAAATCCTTGGCCGACTCGATGTCGGTGACCTGCAGGTCGGCGATGATCCGGTTGACACGCATAGGTCGATCTAACCCCTCACGGCCTCGCGGTGGCACACTCTCATCGACAGGAGGTCGGCCGCATGGCGCACCCCGTATCGATTGTGCTGGTGGACAGCAAAACCGCAGCCACCCTGGCTCAGGTAATGCCGCTGCTACTTCTCACGCTCGCGGTGGAACTACGCCGCACTCAACGGCATCGAAGCATGCGGCGATGGCGCATCGGGGCATTCTTGGCGGTGTTCGGGTTGATCGAGGTGATCCTCGTGCTCTCGATCGACGGCGCGTTCTACCCGTTCCAATGGTTCGACATCATCTCCGCGGTGATCATCCTGTGGCTGAATGTCGCTGATCTTCCGCCTGTCGCTGTCCGACCCGTCGAGTGGCGACAGCGACGAGTGAACTTCCCGGCTTAGCTGCCCAGTAGTCGTTCCGGGTGGTGATAGGTGTTGGTGCCCGCGGCCAGTGGGAGTTGCGGTGGTGGTATCCATTCGGTGTCGCCGTTGGCGAGTTTGCGGGTTTTCCAGCCCTGGTCGAGGAGTCGGTGGTCGGCTCGGCAGGCCAGGGTGAGTTTGTCGATGTTGGTCAGGCCACCCTCGGCCCATTCGTCGACGTGGTGGACCTCGGTGAGATATCCGGGTGCGTCACAGCCGGGCCGGGTGCAGCCGCGTTCCCTGTTGTGCAGCATGATTCGCTGATCGGCGGTGGCGATGCGTTTGGTGCGGCCCAGCCACAACGCCTGACCGTTCACGCCATCGAACAGGGCAAGATAATGGTAGGCGTGGCTGGCCATCCGGATGACGTCGGGGATGGGCAGCAGGGTGCCGGTCGCCGTGACGGCGTGCCCGGTCTTGGCGGGCGTGTCAAATGGTCTGTGTAAGTCCTGTTAACGGAAGGATCGCAGGACGTGACGACAGGCAAGGACGTGAATTCATCGCTGGTCGAGGCGGGGTCCACAGTGGAGATGGCCGAGGCGCTTCGGGCCTCGGGTGCCGTCGATGAGCTGCTGGCTCAGGTCGACTCCGGCGAGGTTGCCCTGACCGGTGAGGGCGGGCTGCTACCTGGGTTGATCAAGCTGGCTCTGGAGCGCGGGTTGGCCGCTGAGCTCACCGAGCATCTGGGCTATGAGAAGGGCGATCCCATCGGGCGGGCGATGCCCAACGCCCGTAACGGCCACTCACCCAAAACGGTGCAGTCTGAGGCCGGGCCGGTGGCCCTGGAGGTTCCACGAGACCGCGACGGCTCGTTCACCCCGACGCTGGTCCCTAAGGGCGCCCGCCGGATCGGTGGGCTCGATGACATGATCATCTCCCTGTACGCCGGTGGAATGACATTGCGCGACATCCAATTTCACCTGGCTTCTACGATTGGCACCGAGGTGTCGCATGAGACGATCTCTAAGATCGTCGACGAGATCTCCGATGAGGTACTCAGCTGGCAGCGCCGGCCGCTGGAACCGCTGTACCCGGTGATCTACCTCGACGCGATGATCGTGAAGGTCAAAGACGGCGGCCACACCCGCAACAAGGCCGCCCACATCGCCGTGGGCGTGGATATGGACGGCGTCAAGCATGTCCTGGGCATCTGGGTTCAGCCCACCGAGGGAGCGTCGTTCTGGGCGTCGGTGTGCTCGGATCTGGCCAATCGCGGCATCAAGGACGTGCTCATCGTGTGCTGCGACGGACTGACCGGGTTCCCGGAGGCGATCGCGGCGACCTGGTCACAAGCGGCCGTTCAGACGTGCGTGGTGCACCTGATCCGCAACGCCTTGCGGTTTGTGTCCTACGGTGACCGCAAGGCCGTAGCCGCAGCACTGAAGCCGATCTACACCGCGCCCAGTGCTGATGCCGCCCACGCCGAATTGCAGGCGTTCACGACCTCGGAGTTGGGCAAGAAGAACCCCACGGTGACAAAGGCTTTCGAACGGGCCTGGGAGCAGTTCATCCCGTTCCTGGCGTTTCCGCCGGAGTTGCGTCGGGTGATCTACACGACGAACTCGATCGAATCGCTGAACTACCAGATGCGCAAGGTCATCAAGAACCGCGGCCAGTTCCCCAACGACGCCTCGGTCGTGAAACTGCTGTGGCTGGCGATCTGCAACATCGAGGACAAACGCGCCGCCGAGCGGGCCAAAGAACGCGGCAAGAAGCTCTGCCGAACAGCCCCTGGGCGCCTCGTGGAAGGACAGGTAGTCACCAACTGGAAGAAAGCACTCGAACAACTCAGCCTGGTCTACCCAGACCGCATCGAACGCTATCTCTAAACACAGCAACACACATTCAGGACGAATCGGATAGGCGACTTACACAGATAACTTGACAGGCTCGTCTTGGCCTGCAGATCCTGCAGCGTCGCCGAGGCGATCACCGTGACAGGTAAGCCGTTGTGCTGCCCCAACTTCGGATCACCGAGCTGGCCGCGCACCAACGCCGTCAACGCATCATGCTGACGCTGCCCATGGCTGCGCCGGTCACGCTCGGCCACCTCCTCAGACGGAGCGAGGGTGGGACTTTGGTCGGCCGGATTGCACACCCCGGGTGCGGCGAACTTGGTGAACCACGCATCCAGCATCGAGCGCAACTGCGGGTCGGCGACCAACCGGCCCACACTCATGCCGTCGACCCGTTGGCCCCCGCACCAGACGAAGCCGCGCTTGCGGGCCCGATCCTCATCGGAAAACTTGCCGTCGGGGTTCAGATGCAACGCCAACCGCAGCGCGACTTTCTCCAACTGGTCCGGGCGCAGCACCGCCGCCTTCTGCGCCAGCATGCGTTCCGCGTTCTCAATATCCACCGGCGCGACGTGCTCGGGCAGGTCGCGGAAGAACTTCTGGATCACCCGTAGATGCTCGCCATCCAACAGTCCGGCCTGCCAGGCCTTCGCGGTCTCCGGCAGCAGCGGCGGCAGCGGCTCCCCGGACAACGCCCGCCGCGGCGCGAGCTGCTCGGCATCCCGGATCCGCCGCTTGGCCTCCCGCGGACTCACCCGCAACACATCCGCCACCGTGATCGGCACCGGCGGGCACCCCTCGAACTGCTCCAACCGTGCGGTCAGCGCATGCGACACCGCCACCTGGCGCCGACGCACCGTCTCCAACCGCTCCAACACCACGAACCGCTCCGGCGGAGCCAAGACATCGAGATCGACCGCGGCCAGGGACTCGACGACATCATCGAGCGCCTCCAACACCGCACAGATCGAACTCATGTTCGAAACACTACGCCGCGCCACCGACAGAGACCGCGCGTTGACTCGTCGTAAATGCGCGCGAAATGGGGATTCGTTGCCTCATTGAAAATGCGCGCGTAGGCCCAGTGGATGGGGTTGACGTTGGCCGAACGCAGAGCAATCATTGAGACGACTGCGGCCCGCTATCAGCGGGCGAGTAAGAGCGCTAAGGGTCGGATTCTCGATGAGTTGTGTGCCAACACTGGCTGGCACCGAAGTCATGCCCGTAAGGCGTTGGCGGGGGCGCTGAGGCCTAAAGTGGCTCCGCCACGCAAGCCGCGACCAGTGAAGTATGGTCCGGATGTTATTGCGGCACTGACGGTCTGTTGGACAGTGTTGGGCATGCCGGCCGGTAAGCGCCTGGCGCCGATGTTGGGTGAACTGGTGCCGGTCTTACGACATTTCGCAGAACTGGTTATCGATGATGAGACCGCGTCGCTGTTGGTGTCGATCTCGGCGGCCACCATCGATCGGCGCTTGGGCGCCGCGCGGGCGAAATATCAGCTCAAGGGTCGCTGCACCACCAAACCCGGCTCGCTGCTGAAGAGCCAGATTCCGGTGCGGACCTGGGCTGACTGGAACGACGCTCGGCCTGGCTTTGTCGAGATCGATTTGGTTTCCCATGACGGCGGCAATCTCACCGGGGCGCACGCCTTCACCCTGACCGTCACCGATATAGCGACCGGCTGGACGGAGAACCGCTCCGTGCCCAAAAAGACCGCCAACTGCGTGTTGGCCGCACTCAATGACATTGCCTATCGGATGCCCTTTCCGGTCTTAGGGGTCGACTCCGACAACGGATCGGAATTCATCAATCTCACCGTGCTGCAGTGGTGCGAACGCCACCACCTCACCTTCACTCGAGCGCGGCCGGGCAACAAAAACGATGGCTGTCATGCGGAGCAGAAGAACTGGGCGGTGGTGCGTACCGTGGTCGGCTACCACCGCTATGACACCGCTGCAGAACTGCTGCTACTCAACGAGATCTGGAAACTCCAGTCCAAACTGACCAACTACTTCTATCCCCAGCAGAAACTGATATCCAAGGTCCGCCACGGCGCTAAAGTCACGAAGAAATACGACACAGCAGCCACCCCTTTCCACCGTGCGATCGATCACCCGACGATCAACGAAGACCAGATCGCAGCCCTAGCCCGAACCCACGCACAGATCAACCCCGCCGCCACCCGCCGCCGAATACAAGCCTTGGCCGGCCAACTACTCACCATGAACCGCCCCGGGGAGTCCGGAGATTTTCTGATTTGAGGACTCAGCCGGCGGCTGGCCTCGCTTGTTGAGCGTAGTAGGCAGCCTCAATCTCGGCTGGCGGGACGTCGCCGCAGTACTCGTAGAGCCGGCGGTGGTTGAACCAGTCGACCCAGCGCGCGGTCGCCAACTCGACGTCCTCGACGGTGCGCCAGGGCTTGCCCAGTTTGATCACCTCGGTCTTGTACAGCCCATTGATGGTCTCGGCGAGCGCGTTGTCATACGAGCTGCCGACCGCACCGACCGACGGTTGGATACCGGCTTCGGCGAGACGTTCCGTGAATCGGATCGACGTATACTGCGAGCCTCTATCCGTATGGTGGACAACATCTTTCAAATCGAGGACACCGTCTTGCTGACGCGTCCAGATGGCCTGCTCGATCGAGTCGAGCACCATCGTGGTCGCCATCGTCGACGCCACCCGCCAGCCCAGGATCCGCCGAGCGTAGGCATCGGTGACAAACGCGACGTAGGCGAACCCCGACCAGGTCGACACATAGGTCAGATCGGCCACCCAGAGCCGATTCGGTGCGACCGGACCGAAGCGCCGACCGACCAGATCGGCCGGACGCACTGCGGCCGGATCAGCGATCGTGGTCGGTTTGGCCTTACCACGTACCGCACCGGACAGGCCGAGTTCAGCCATCAGCCGCTCCACCGTGCAGCGGGCAACCCCGATGCCCTCGCGATTCAGTGCTAGCCACACCTTGCGCGCCCCGTACACGCGATAGTTCGCGGCGTGAACACGATTGACGTGGGCTTTGAGCTCCTCGTCGCGAATCTCGCGACGACTGGGCTCACGCTCGAGATGCTCGTAGTACGTCGACGGGGCGATCTGCACACCGAGCCGGACGAGCTCATCACAGATCGACTGGACACCCCACCGCAGACCATCAGGGCCCTCCCGGCGGCCCTGATGCTCAGCGATGAATCGACAGACTAGTGGTGTGGCCGGTCCAGCTCGGCCGCGAAGAAAGCCGACGCCGTCTTCAAGATCGCGTTGGCCCGCTTGAGCTCGGCGTTCTCCCGGCGCAGCTTCTTAAGCTCGGCGGACTCCTCGGTCGTAGTTCCCGCCCGGGCGCCGGCATCGACCTGGGCCTGGCGCACCCACTTGCGCACCGTCTCAGCCGTACCGATCCCTAGTAGCCGGGCGACTTCGCCCATCGCCGCCCACTCCGACTCGTGCTGATCGCTGATCTCAGCGACCATGCGCACCGCCCGCTCACGAAGCTCCGGCGGATACCGCCTCGACGAACCACCTGACATGACCCCATCCTTCCCAACAAATGGAGTCTCCGGACATGCCGGGGCGGTTCACCATTGCCACCAGCAAAGCTGGACCAGCAGCCAAAGCGCAACTTCCCAAGCGCGCACTCTCGCGTGAGGCAACCAACAGCACTACGCGCGCATCTTGACATGAGGCAACAGGGACCGGCCCGGAAAAGACGAATCTGTGGATGAATCCGAGTCTGGGGATAAAGACCTAATCCCCGAAGCTGATGACCTCACCCCGGTTGATCGAGACCCAGTCGCGGGCCTCCAGATACGGGCGGAATGTCTCGGCGATCACTTGCTCGTCGGCTGGCGTCTTGGGCCGCTGAAGCTCGTAGAGATGCGGGAATTCGGTCCATGCGACGACTGCATCCCACAGCCGCACCGCCGCGTCCCCGGTCGGTGGGTCGATGAGCACCGGACCGAACAGGCACTGGCCGTCGGGGAAGAACAATGTCGGCACGCCGTATCCGTCGGCCGCCACGACGCGGTTGTGGTCGGCCAACACTTCGTCGCCGGTGGTGGGGTCGGCGATGGCTTGGTCGACGAGTGCGGGATCAAAACCGAGTTCGGTCAGCAAGTGCCGGGCCACCGCCGGGTCGTGCGGTTTGTGACCGTCGACATGCAGTGCCCGCCCGGCACGTTGATACCAGGCCTCCACAGCGGCCATCGACTGGCGGCGTAGCAGCGCACCGATCCGCATCATCGACCAGCCGTAGGACCAATCCCGTTCCCACGGATGCTTCTTGCCCTCTTGGCGGTTGATCTCCTCGAGGCTGAAGAAGCGCCAATTCACCACCAGTCCGGTGCGGTCGCGCACCTCACGGATCCAGCGCGACGTCTGGTAGGCGTAGGGGCACATGACGTCGAAGTGGAAGTCGACGGACTCGGGCCGGGCGCTCACATCGTGAACCTCAGGTTGCGGGCGGCGCGTTCCCCGAGCTCGGCATCGCCGGTCCAGCTGACCGCGCCCGAGTCGATCTGAGCCTGTGGGTCGATGCGTCCGCAGGCAAGCATGATGAACGTGGTCGAATCGGTGGTCAGCGTCGCAGTCGGATTGTCAAGGTGGTCAACCTGTTTCGCGCGACCGTCGACGGCTACATCGATCTCGCGAACCAGTGGTCCGGTCAGCCGGAAGGCGATGCTGCTGCCCTCGGGCACACCGACCTTCTTCCCGGCGATGTAGCCGATCGAGCTCTCCACCTGCGCCAGCGCCAGTTCCGCGGCCAAGCCCGCGTCGTCGGTCGGCCTGCCGAGCGGAATCGTGATGTCGCGGACATGGACCCAGAAATCGAACACGCGGATCTCCAGGAAGCGGCCGTAGGTGCCGCGGCCGGTGGGCATCCACGACGGCCGGTCGAGGTCGGCGGCCGTCAGCGCGCCGAGGTCACCCCGCCGCTCGGCGAATACGGCGCTGACCTTCTCGGCCAGGATCGCGGGGTCGTCGGTCCCGGCCAGGAACTCGGCCGCCCGCTCGAACGGCGGCGGCGTGGCATCGTCCTGCGGCAGCCAACCGGCCATGACGGCTTCGATACTGACGACGTGCTGAATGACGTCGCGGACGACCCAGTCGGGGCACAGCGACTGGGTCTTCCACTCGGCCTCGCTCAGGTCGGCGCACAAGCCTTCGATCGCCGAGTAACACGCCTCAAGCGCGGCGCGGATCTCGTCCAGACTCCTCATCTGGATCAAATTACGCTCAACCAGCAGCGTTGGGCAGCAGTGGTGGGCAGTTCCCTGCGGCGTCGGTGGCCAGCTCGAAATGCCACACCTCATTGGCGTAGATGCGGCACAACCCGTACCGGGCGCCGTTGTCCATCAACCACTGGTCAGCGCCGACACCGCCAATGTCGACCGCCTCACCGATGACGTGCTTGGACGCCTCGGGCGTTTGCACGTACTGGCGGGCGGCCGCCAGGCTGCCGTATTGGGCCACCGCGTTGTCGAGTAAGCGCTGCTGGAACTCCGGCGAGCGCCATCCGGATGTGACGGTCATCGTGATGCCGTTGGCCGACGCCGCGGTGGCGGCCTGCTGGATCGCGTCCAGAAGTCGCGGGTCCAAGCGGCCGACGGCGGGGTTCTGCACGTCGAACGGCGTCAGGATCTGACCGTCGGCCAGTGACCCGTCACCCGGGGGTGGATCGACGCTGACGCTGTTGTCCGCCAAAGCTATTCGAGGCGTCTGGGTCACCGAGCCGGCGGCGCCCACCAGCACCACCGCTGTTGTGGCCGCGCCCAGTAGTCCGGCCGCCACGACCGTGACATCTATCCGCATGATCTCCTCATCATCCCAGACCGAACCTGGTGCTCACCGCCGCAGTAGGACAGACTTCACCGGTGCGCACCGGACTCTCGCTCATGGCCGCCACGGTCCTGCTGACCGTCGCCGCCTGCGCATCGGAGACCGCTCGCCCGGTCAGCACGCCGGTGACCGGCCCGGCTGCCACCTCGGTGCCCGCCGCCGCGCTGGACTCCCCGGCCGCACCCGACGCGGCGCCGGCGGGTGCTCAACCCCGGCTGGCGTCGGATCCCGCGCAACTCGCCGACGACCTCGTCGCCGACGAACTGGCCATCCGCGACCCGTCGACCCCGGAGGCCGCTCTCGTCGCGGCCGCACGCCGTCAGCAGGTCGCATACCGCAGCATCGGGCGTCACCCCGAATGGGACGCCACGATTCGCCCACGAATCCCGGCGTCGCTGCTCGACGCCTACGACCGTAACGTCGACGCCCGGCGCCAGCTCGCCGCGATGGCGCATCCGCGAGACAAGCTGCCCGCCTGGCAGATTCAACCGCCGGCACCGGCCGACGAACTGCTCAGCCACTACCACGCGGCCGAGGCCGCGACCGGTGTCGGCTGGAATTACCTGGCGGCGATCAACTTGATCGAAACCCGCTTCGGCAGCATCGCCGGGTTGAGCACCGCCGGCGCAGACGGGCCGATGCAGTTCCTGCCGTCGACCTTCGCCGCCTACGGCGAGGGCGGCGACATCCGCTCACCGCACGACAGCATCCTCGCCGCCGGGCGTTACCTGGCCGCCAACGGCTTCGCCACAGACCCCGATCACGCAATTTTCCGCTACAACCACGCCGACCAGTACGTGGCCGCCGTCAAGGATTACGCCGCGGTACTGGCCGACCCCGCCACGTTCGCCGGCTTCTACCGCTGGGACGTCTACTACGTGACGACCGAGGGCGATGTCGTCCTGCCGATCGGCTACGCCGCCGACGCGCCGATGCCCGTGGGCGATTACCTGGCCACGCACCCGCAGTAGACCGGCCCGATCACAGCACCGGCAGCAGCCGCCGCAGGATCGCGACCGACGACGCGGCCACTTCGTCGACGAACGCGAGGAAATCGAATCGGGAGTCCCGGCCGGCCAAATCCGACAGTGCCCGGATGACGAGCCACGGGATCCCGAAAGCGTCCGCCACCTGAGCGACCGCCCCGCCCTCCATCTCGACCGCCAGGCCACCGAACTCCCCGTGCAGGCGCTGCCTGGTGAACTCGCTGTGCACGTACTGATCGCCGGACAGCACCGTCCCGAATCGGATTGCCGCAGGCCGATCGCCGCCACCCGCGGACCCCGACAGAGCGGGCAACGCGAACCCGTCGAGCCGGCTCGTGACGCGAGCCAACAGCTCGGCGTCCACCGCAAACCCGAGCCGGTCAGTGGGGTTGATGAAGGGAACGTGTCCGGCCTGGTAGGTCAAAAGGCCGTCGTCGTCGATCAGCCCCGCATCGTGCTGGATGACACGATCGGCGATCACCACGTCGCCTACCGCCAATTCCGGGTCGAGCCCACCGGCTACACCCGAGAAAACGATTGCGCTACAACCGAACCGGTCGGCCAGCACGGTGGTGACGAGGGCGCTGTTCACCTTGCCCATCCCGGCACCGGCCAGTACGACATCGCAGCCGTCCAGCGTCCCGGCGATGAACTCGGTGTGCCCGACGCGGACCCCCGTAGCGTCGGGCAGCAGCGTGACCAGATGACCGAGTTCTTCCGGAATCGCACAGATCAGTCCAAGAGGCACGGTGCAGTGTGGCGGCAAGTACCGCCGGCACGCAATGTTCTCCCGTCAGCCGGTCGATTGGCTGCGACGCGTCAGCGAGTGGACTCGTCGGCGATCTGGTCGGTGTCGACCTTGCCAGGCCCAGCTGGATCGTCGTTCTGGTGATCCAGCTGGTCTTGCAGGACACGCTGCTCTTCGCTGGCTTTCCTGGCATCGACCGGCGTTGCCGGCGGCTCGTTGCGCAGTTCCATCAGTTCTTGAAGGCGTCTTTGACCTTCTCGCCGGCGTCCTTGAGGCTGGACTTGGCCTGATCGAGCTTGCCTTCGTTTTCGGTGCTCTTGTCACCGGAAGCGCGGCCCACTCCCTCTTTGGCCTTGCCC
Source organism: Mycolicibacterium pallens (assembly GCF_019456675.1). NCBI lineage: Bacteria > Bacillati > Actinomycetota > Actinomycetes > Mycobacteriales > Mycobacteriaceae > Mycobacterium > Mycolicibacterium pallens. The sequence goes on from NZ_CP080333.1 coordinate 5,882,351, forward strand.
GCGACGTCGTCGACCTTGTTGCTGATCTTGTCTGAGATACCCATAGGTCGCGTGTACCTCGGTAGCCCGATTACGAAACTCGCCGTTACTTCTCGGGGCCGCGGACCGTCCACACCACGAGGTACGAACCGGCGACCGGAACCCAGCCAAAGCGCCGCGAGTCGACGGCGCCCGGCGCGCGGGGATTGTCCGAGCACGCTTCAAAAGTCGCGCCACGGCCGCGCCCGCGCACCTCCCCCACGCGTTTGATCAACCACCGCGACGGCGACGTGGGATCGGGGAACACCCGTAGCTGGCCTGTACGCATCCTGCCGCCGCGAACCGCCAGGAGACCGTCACCGGGCCGAAGCGTCGGCAGCATCGAGTCCTCGACCACCAGAAACCGGCGCAGTGGCCAGTACCCGAGCCCATGGTTCTCGCGCATGTTGAAAGGGTAAGTTAGGGCACATGCTGCATAGACTTTTCGCCAACGCCACCCCTGCCCATGCTCACTGCGACCTGTACTGCGGCGTCTACGACCCCGCCCAGGCCAAGATCGAGGCCCTGTCGTGCCTCAAGACGATCCAGAAGTACCACGACTCCGATGACGACCATTTCAAGGCCCGCGCGATCATCATCAAGGAGCGGCAGGCCGAGGAGGTCAAGCATCACCTGATGGTGCTGTGGGCCGACTTCTTCACCAAGGACCACTTCGAGCAGTTCCCCAACCTGCACCAGCTGTTCTGGGACGGCGTGCACGGTGCCGGCGACGTCAAGAAGTCGCTCGACGCCGCCGTCGCCGAGAAGCTGCTCAAGACCATCGACGAGATCTCCGACATCTTCTGGCAGACCGACAAGGGCAAGCAGATGGGCGTGTACCCGCCTGCCTGACAACTGACGTCCCAGTGCCGCGCGGTCGCAATGACCGCGCGGCACTTGTGTTTTGGGGTTACTTCCAGGCGAACAGCGGCTGCTCGAGATCGTCGACCGGATCGTGGCGGCCTTCGAGGCACAGCCACCGAAGCTGAAGCAGCACAGCACCGGTCGGCGCGTGAATGAGGTCGTTGCCCAGCGGCATCTGGACGACCGGGCGAGGGCTTTCGGGGATGGTGATGAAGCGCGGCGAGTCCGGTCGCTGCAGCTGATGCAACCCCACCCGGTAGACGGCGACGACCTCGTCGGGTGAGGGCCGGGGATCGAGCCGGCCACCTCCCCAGATCACCACCGGGGTGATGATGTAGCCGGAGCGTGTCGGATAGTCGTCGAGCAGTCCCAGCACCGATGAGTCGGGCAGGTTCACGCCGACCTCCTCGTCGAGTTCCCGCAGGGCCGCGTCGACGGCGGTCTCCCCCGGGTCCAGCCGGCCACCGGGCAGCGCCCATTGCGCGGAATGCGAACTCAGTCGGGATGCCCTGCGACACAGGAAGAATGCAGCGCCCCCGGAGACGCCGACCATCCGGCCGTCGAGGCCGGGCTCCATCGGACGGCCGGCGATCCAGTCGTCGACGGGCGCTGGATCGACCCGATCCTCACCGGTCTCGGAGTCGACCAGCACCACCGCGACGGCGGCGTGCCGCTTGCTCGGATCGCTCACCGCACGACGGTCATGTCCGGCCAGATGGTCGCGGATCTGGTCCCGCAGCGCCTCGTTGTAAGTGATCGTCACCGTTGCACCATAGAGCGGCGTACTTGCCCCTGAGACACGAGGACGCCGCGAGGCGCCGACATCCAGGCGATCAGATGGCACCCCGCGGCGTCACGCGGAAATCAGTACGTCGGGACAAAAACTCCGTTGATCCAAACGCCCCAGTGATTCCAGCCCTCGTCCCAGACCTGCTTGTTGCCGTTGGCCCACGACGGGTCGACCGGCTTCGGCGGCGCCCAGGCCGGCGGAGTGCCGGCATCGGGACCGGCCGGCGGCAGCATCGGCTGCCCGGGAGCGGGCGGCGGGGGCGGCGGGCTGGCGCTGGCGGTTGCGGCACTCAATCCCAAGGCGCTCGCCGCTACTCCACCGGCAACTGCGGCACCGGCAACAATGTCGATCAACTTCATGGCTTCGTGCTCCAATCCTGCGTCAATCGTGCTTGGTTAACGATCTGCCTGGTATGGCTATAGCTATCCAGATCTGCGATCGATAAACATCCGAAGCACTGGGCAGGGCAAATACCGGACCACTCAGTCCGATCCCATCGCCGCCGCAATCGACTGCGCCATCAACCGCGCCGCGTCGTTGCGATCCATCGATGCCAGCAATTGCCCGACGCCGCGCATCTGCTCACCCACGAGCACCGTCGGACCGTTGGTCAGGTTGGCGAACGCCTCGGACACGACGTCCCCGACGGGTACCGCGTCGGTCGGCATCTGGTCCTCGGACGCGAGTGTGCCGCGTTGGTATTCGAGCTTGCGCAACGCAGGTGTGTCGGTCTTGCCGAGGATGAGCCCGATGACGTCGACGCCCTTGTCGTGCAGTTCGCTCCATAGGGCCTCGGCGAACACCATGTCGAAGGCCTTGGATGCGCCGTACGCCACCATGTTGGGGCCACCGACGAAACCGGCCCCGGACCCGAACACCACGATCCCGCCTCGGCCCCGCTGGACCATGGGGGCGGCGTAGTGATGGCTGAGCTGCATCGGCACCACGCAGTTGCGCTGCACCATCGTCTCGGCGGCTGCGATCGAATTGGACAGAAACGGTGTGAAGTCGGGGTCGGCGCCCGCGCAGTACACCAGGAAGCCGACCTCGAGGTCGGCGGTCGCGTCGATCACCGAGGCGGCCGCACCGGATACGGCGAGATCGATTGCCAGTGTGCGAGTTTCGACGCCGTACCGCTGGCGGATGCTCGCGGCGACATCGTCGAGCACCGCTTGCCTGCGTGCGAGCAACACCACGTTGAGTCCACGCTCGGCCAGCGCGTCGGCGAAGGCCGCACCCACCCCGTCGGAGGCACCCGCGATCACAGCCCAGGGTCCATACCGCGTGGCGAACTCGTCGCTCATGAGAACTTGACCTGCACGCTCGTGAACACACGCCGTGCGATCCGCCAGCCGGCCTCGGTGCGGACGATCTCGTCGTCGTAGAAGCCCTTGGCGTTCACCCCGGAGTTGTTGTCGGCAGCCATGATCCACGCGTCGACGTAACAGCGGGTGACAGCACGGTCGCCCTGCAGGTCGATCACGATATTGCTGATGCGATGCATGAGGTAGCCGGCTTCGCGATGCGCGACGTCCATGAACTCGGTGACCGCCTCGACTCCGTCCCACACCCCGATCTCGCCGTAGTCGAGCTGGCAATCGGGAGTGAACACCATCCGGAAGAGGTCCCAGTCGCGCCGGTCGATACCGGTGGCGTAGCGGATGAGAAGGTCCGAAACGTCCTGCCGGTCTTGAAGTTCACTCATGCGGGGTCTCCGTTCGGGTGCACGATGGTTCGCGGCGGCCCAGCGGAACGCCGGGCCAGGTCGATGGCTTCGGGTACCTCGTCGAGGGTCACGATCCTACCCACGCTCGGCAGGGGGTCGAGGCGCTTGGCGGCGATCGCATCCAGCGTGCCGTACCAGTCCTGCGGCATGGGACCGCCACCGAATTGGATGGTCACCCCCTGCCGCGTCGCGGTGGTGATGTCGAGAGTGTCACCGGTGTACCAGCCACCGGCACAATAGATTCGAGTGGCCATGTCGGCGGATTCGACGAGCTTCTGGATCAGTCCGCTCGCGCCGACGCATTCGAACACGACGGCCGGCCCCCACAGATTGCGCTCGCTGCGCAGTTCGCGCCACACATCGAACGGGGAGCGCTCCGCCGGGTCGACGACGACGTGGGCACCGAAGGCGTCGCGTGCCAGATCGCGGCGGTCCTGCTGATAGTCGGAGACAACGATCGGTTCGATCCCACGCTCGGCCAGTGCCGCCACCGCCGACAACCCGATGGCGCCTGCACCGATGACGATCGGGATCTCACCGGGTTGTACATCAGCCGATCGCACGTAGAACTCGCCCACCGCGAACGCGTCGACCAGAGCCGCCGCGTCGCTGGAGACGTCGCCGTCGACCACCCGGGCGATCGACTCGGCGACCACCAGTAGCTCGGCGAAGCTGCCCTGCGCCTCCGGGTGCTGGCCGATGATGCGCGCACCGTCGGCTCCGCCGTTGACCAGACGGATCGGAATGGACGTCACCCGGGCGCCGATCGGGATCTGCTCGCTGCACCCCGGCCCACGCGCGATGACCTCCCCGACGAACTCGTGCCCGAGGACGATGTCGCGGTCCGCGTCGTACAGCGAGCGACCCGTCGGATCGTCGAGGCTCAGCTGCGGATGGTCCATGAAATGCACGTCAGACGCGCAGATCGCGGTGCTCAGCGTGCGCAGAAGCAATTCCCCCTGGCCGGGGACCGGATCCGGTGTCTCCCGCACCTCGACCGTGCCGTGTCGCAATACCGCTGCCCGCACGCCCCGCACCTCCGGTTGGCTTTCTCTATTATTCGAGATAGCATCTCGACCATTCAAAATGACAGTAGGAAGACCGGCGGCTGGAGTCAAGGATGAAGGGGTCCACATCGGCGCCGACCGCGCGCGTTCTCGACATCGTCGAATTGCTTGCCAAGCCCGGAAACGAGCAACTGCGGTTCTCTGACATCGTGCGCGAACTCGACCTGACCCAGGCCACCGCGCACTCGATCCTCAAAACACTCAGCGACCGCGGATGGGTGACCCGGGACCCCGCGGGCAAGGCGTTCCGCCTGGGGCCGGCGCTTGCCGTCGTGGCTGCACGCACCGGTGCGGTGCGGCCCCTGGCACATGCGGCGCATACGACCGTCACACAGCTGTCCGCTGAATTGGGTTATGCGGTTTCGGTTGTCGAACGCGTCGGCGACTCCCTGGTGATCACCGCCTTCGAAGGCGGCGATGCAGGCGCGCAGACCCCGCCCGGGGAGCGGATCGCCTACGCCCCACCGTTCGGGGTTGCCTTCGCGGCGTGGGACACCCCTGAAGAACAACAGGCCTGGATCGCCCGCTCCGGCTCGACGAATCCTGAACTGGCCGAACGGTTGGAACGGGTGTTGGTCCGCACCCGCGAGCGTGGCTTCGACGTCGACTGGACCACGCAGGCCCTCGGGCAGATGACCAAACTGGTGGGCGCACTGCGTGACGATGTGCCCGCGCATGTCGGGGCGATGCTGGATCAGCTGCTGGTCGAGTGTGCGACCATCGGCCTATTGCCCGAAAACGACTCGGCGCCAAGGCCGCAACCGATTGCGTCGATCTGCGCACCGGTGTTCGACGACACGGGCCGGGTGGCCATGATCCTGGCGGTGCACCCGTTCGTGCCGCTGCCGATGCGCCGCGTCACCGCACTGGGGACACGGCTTGTCGAGGCGGCGACTTACTTGCGCGGGAGCGGGCTGTAGAAGACCAGCCCGTTGCCCTTGGGGTCGTAGACCACGGCGCGGCGCTCGTGCGCATCGTCGTACGGGCCCTTCACGATCCCGCCGCCGGCGGCCTCGACAGCCTTGGCTGCCGCGTCGACGTCGGCGGTCTTGATGCCGACGACGACCTGTCCGGGGATCGGATGGTCGATCTCGGTTGCCAGCGCCAAGGTGATCGGACCGCCATCGAGCGCGGCGAAATGCGTGCCGTCGCTGAATTTCACGCCCATGCCCAGGGTGTCACTGTAGAACTTGATCGACTCATCCAGATTGTCGGTCGACAGGATGATCATCTTGACTTCGTGGTCGCTCATTACGCCTCCTGTGTCTGAAGCGCCCTCAAGATTACGACAGCGACACGTGCGTCATGGGTGGCGCGGCGGGATAGGCACGGATTCCCGGGTGCAGCCACTCCGCGACGTTGCGGACATAGTCCTTGAAGACGACCAGCCGGGCCGGATCGGCGAGGATTTGCGTGCCGGGTGTCTCACTGACGAATGACGGTGCCCCGCAACCCAAATCCCAGTTGTAGTCGGCGAAGTGGTGGAAGGTCGATTCGGCCAGTGCACGACCCATCGGTAAGCCGTCGGAGGTCTCACCGTCGATCGCGACGGCGAGGTTGAAACGACGGCCACTGGCGCTGCTGCGGCCCTGCGCCACGACGGTGGCGCAGGGCACGCTCGCCGAGACCGCTCCCTCGTGCGGATGGGCGGGAAACCACTCTATGCGCCCGCTGGCGGACTGCGAGGTGCGCAGCAGCGGATGCACCGGGTCGGTGGCGAGTACCGGTTGGTAGTCGCCGTTGGCACCGGAGTGGTAGTTGGGCCAGGAGATCGTCGGGGTGTCCCGGTCGTCGCAGAGGTGGCTCTGGTCGACGGTTTTGTCCTGGAATTCGTTGACGTGGCCCAACGAGCCCAGGCGGGTCAGGCAGCAACCCAGATCCTGATGGTCGCGGGCGGTGAGCACGCCACCACCACCGCGGCGAAACTTCATGATGGCGTCGGCTTCGGTGTCGGTCAGGCCGTCACCGGTGTCGACTGCCATCAGCCACAGCTGGTCGAACGCGAGGTCGTCGAGAACGCTGAGGATCGGATCGTCACCGTGGTGTGCGCGGTCGCGGGCGACCACGTCGTGTCCGGCCGCACGCAGTTCGGCGGCCAGCAGCGAGAAGCGCCCGATGTTCCAGTCGTCGGGCTGTGCGGTGATCGTGGTCTGGAGCAGGATGCGAGACATCGTTGGCGTTCAGTCCTTTCCGGTAGCCGGTACGGCCGGTACCCGCAGATGGCTGCGGGCGGCCAGCTCGTCGTCGTCGACGAGTTCGAGCATCGGGCGACCCGGGACGCACACCATCGTGACGACGAAACGGCTCTTCACGTCGTCGCGGTTGTTGGCATCCGAGTAGTGGATGACGTCGCCGCCGGGTTCCCAGAACGCTTCGCCCGCGCGGATGACACGTGGTGGCTGCCCCTCGAGTTCAAAGAGCATCTCGCCTTCCAGCATGTAACCGAACGCCGGGCCGCTCGGATGGCGGTGCGGCGGGGCTCCGGCGCTGCCGGGCGGATACTCGATGACGACGGTCATCACGTCGGCACCCTCGGGAATGAAAGGCGGGTGCACGTCCTGCACCACGGTTAAGGCGTTCTCCCATTGCGGGTCATGGCTTTTCGACATGTCCGATCTCCTTGGTGTCAGACGGCGGTTCCGCCGCCGTCGGCGTGCAGGGTGGTGCCGGTGATGAAGCTTGCGCGAGGCGAGGCGAGAAAGAGCACGGCGTGCGCGATCTCGTCGGGGGCGGCGGTGCGGCCGAGCGGCAACGCGCGGCCGAGTTCTTCGTTGGTGTCACCCCATTGCGCTTCGACCCCTTCGGTCTTGGTAGGCCCGGGTGCGACGCTGTTGACGCGCACACCGTAGGGACCGAACTCCGCCGCCCACGATCGGGTCAGCGACTCGACCGCGGCCTTGGACGCGCCGTAGGTGGACGCTCCGCCAACGCCTTTCGATGCGACCATCGAGGTGACGTTGACGATGCTGCCGCGGCGTCGCCCCAACATCCCCGGAACCAATCCCGCGGTCAGGAAGTACGTCCCGCGCACATTGGTGTCGAAGGTCGTCTCGAAGCTCGCGACGGTCTGGTCGACGGTCAGTGCACCGGGAAAGCTCGCCGCGTTGTTGATCAGGATGTCGACATCGCCTGCCTGGTCCACCAGCGCCTGCACCGATGCGGCATCGGAGAGATCCGCGGGCAGGAAGCGGGCGCTGCCCGGTATCTGGCCGACCGCGACCTCACCGCGGTGCTGGTCTCTGCCGGTGACGATCACCGTGGCACCCGCGCCGGCCAACAGTCGGGCGCAGGCCAATCCGATCCCTGCGGTGCCCCCGGTGACCAGAGCCGTCTGCCCGCTCAGTTCGATCGCGGCGGTCATGCGATCTGGGCAGTCGGCGCAAACGCGGTGTCGGCGAGGGCGATTCGCAGTCGCTGCCGGCCGCGGGACACCCGCGACATCACGGTGCCGCGCGGGATGTTCAGGATCGTGGCTGTTTCGGCATAGGTGTGGCCCTGCACCTCGGCGTAGAACAACGCCGTGCGGAAGTCCTCCGGCAGGGCGGCCATCGCGGAGCGGAGCTCGCCGTCGGGCAGCCGCGTGAGGGCCTCGGCCTCGGCCGAGCGGGCCGCCGTGGACAGGCGAGCCGCACTGCCGGCCAGCTCACCCTCGGTGACATCGTCGACCGGCACCTCAGCCGGTCGCCGCTGCTTGGCCCGGAAGGTGCTCACCCAGCGGTTGTAGAGAATCCGGAACAGCCACGCCTTGAAGTCGGTTCCCTCGCGGAAGGTGTGATACCCCATGTAGGCGTGCAGCAAGGTGTCCTGTACCAGGTCCTCGGCATCGGCGTTCGTCTTGGTCAGTCCCCTGGCCCGGCGCAAGAGGGCATCGAACAGTGGTTGCGCATCCTGGGCGAATCGTTCGGCGGTCATGCGACCAGCCTCGCGGCCTGCCCGTCTGAGCGAACCCTTGAAAATCCGTAGTCCGGTGGCCCGGAGTCCGTGGGCCCGGGCCTAGCTCGCCCAGGACATCGCGCGCAGCTGCCTGCGCGACGAGATGCCGAGCTTGGCGAACACCTTCCGCAGATGCCATTCGACGGTGTGCGTACTGATGAATAGCTGCGCACCGATCTCCTGGTTCGTCAGCCCCTCACCAGCCAGCCGCGCGATCTGGGCCTCCTGTGCGGTCAGCTCGCCGCCCGTGCTCGGCTGCTGTTTTCGCACCTTCTCGCCCGTGGCGGCCAATTCCCGCCTCGCCCGCTCGGCATACGCCTCGGCACCCATCCGGACGAACGCGTCATAGGCCTGGGTCAGGTGATGCCGGGCGTCACTGCGGCGCAATACCCGTCGCAGCCACTCGCCGTACACCAGATGTGTGCGGGCCTGATGGACGGTGATCGTCGTGCGGCCCAACCGTTCGAGGGCTTCGGTGAAGAGGGCCTCGGCGGTCTCGTCGTCGGCCAGCATCGCCTGGGCGCTGGCCAGTGCCCCCAACCCCCAGTCGGTTCCGCTCGCCCCCGCTCGCTCCGCGAGTCGCGGTAGCGCACTGGCGGCCGCGTCGCGATCGCCGCAGCGCGTCGCCGCCTCCACGAGTTCGTACAGACACCAGCTGTAGAAGCCGACATCTTCGTATTCACATACTGTGCGGGCGGCGGCCAGTGCCTCTTCGTAGCGGCCCAGCCCGTTGTAGAGCACGGCCGCCGCGTATCCGGTCAGTCCGAGCACCCGGCCTTCGCCTCGGCTCGTTCCGTCCGCCGCGGCCGCCTCGATCAGCCGCTCGGCTTCGGTCGCGTCGCCCTGCCACGCCGTCAGCATCAACGCGTGGTACTTGACCGCCGTCGAGTGATCGGTCGCCGCGGTGATCGTGTTTGCCTCTGCGACAAGTGTTGCCGCCGTTCGAAAGTCGCCGGCCACGAGGTGGACCCCGGCTTGATAGACCAGCGCTCGCGGCAAAGTGGCCAGTGCCCCCGCATTGCGTGCGGCTCGGACCGCCGCGGTGGCGAGCTGCTCCACGATCATCGGATCCCACAATTCGTGTGCCGCCGACTCCTGCAGGATCGGGAACGCCGGAACCATCCAGCGCAAGACGTGCCGATCGTCCGCCGCAGCCAGCACACACATGTGATCCAGCCCGGTGCGCAGCGGCTCGGAGCCCGCACTGACCCCCCGAGTGATGCGTTCAGCGATGCCCTTGAGGAGATAGTCCACCGCGCGCGACAATTCGGGCTCCCGGGCGAGCGCGGCCAGCGCGGCCTCCGCTGCATGGGTCAGCGCCCCGGGGTCGCCGAGTCGCCCGGCGTACATCAATGCCGCAATCGCTTCGAGGTAACTCTCGCGAGATGCGTAGTCGTCCAGGAATTCCAGCTGTCGGGCCGCATCGAGCAGTGCCCGCGCGGTGTCACGCACGGCCGGTGCTCCGGCCTCGCCGGCTCGGCTGCGGACGAAGTCCATCTGGGCTCGCAATCGCGCGACCTGGGCCCGCTGCAGCTCCGACAGGGGCCCACGCTCCGCCAGGTCGAGCAGGTCACGCGCGGCCGCCGACGCCGCGGCATCTCGCTTGGCTTGAGCGGCGGCCAACGCCCGTGCACCGCGCAGGTCCGCGTCCGCGGTCAGGATTGCGGCGCGCTCGAGAAACGCGGCCGCCGCGGCGATCCCGCCCCGGCCCTGGGCTCGCGTCGCCGAGCTCTCCAGCTCTGCTGCCACCGCGTCGTCGGGTCCGGCCACCGCGTTGGCGGAATGCCAGGCCCGCCGGTCGGGGTCGACGTCGGGATCGGTGGCGTCGGCCAAGGCGCGGTGGATGGCTCTGCGGTCGGTCAGGTCGGCGGCGCGGTAGGCGGCCGACCGCAACAGCGGGTGCCGGAAGCGCATCCGCGGGCCGAACTCGATGACGCCGGCGGCTTCGGCCGGCGCCAGCGCGTCGACCGGGATACCGAGTGCGGCGGCGGCGCGCAGGAACAGCGCGGAATCGCCCACCGGTTCGGCCGCGGCCACGAGCAGCAGTCGGCGGGTCGGAGCGGGCAGCGCCTGGATACGCCGTACATAACCGGTCTCGATCGCGCTCGGTGACGAGGCCGAGCCGGAAATCCAGAATCCGCCGGCGAGCTCGGTGGCCGATGTATTGCGCGGAACCTCAAGTAGTGCAAGCGGATTGCCACGAGTTTCGGCGATGATGCGGTCGCGCACGGGGGGATCGATCCCGCCGAGTAACACCGAATCGAGTAGCTCACGGGCATCGCTGTCGGACAAGCCGCGTACGGTGAGCTCCGGCAGTCCCGCCAGCGGCTCGGCGCCGTCATCGCGTGCGGCGAACACCAATGCAATTGGCTCGGCCAGCAGGCGGCGGGCCACGAAACCGAGGGTCTGCACCGTCACCTGATCGAGCCATTGCGCGTCGTCGATCACGCACAACAGCGGCTTCTGTTGCGCGGCTGCGGCTATCAGGCTCAGAACCGCCAGGCCGACAAGAAAGCGGTCGGGTGCCTCGCCCACGCCGCGGCCGAAGGCGACCTCCAGCGCCAGCCGTTGCGGATCGGGCAACTCACCGAGGTGCTCCATCAGCGGCGCGCAGAGTTGCTGCAGCCCGGCGTAGGCGAGCTCCATGTCGGACTGGACGCCGGCGATCTGAAGGACGTGCAGTGCCGACGCCTGCTCTACGAGATACCCGAGCAATGCCGTTTTGCCGACGCCGGCCTCACCGCGCAGCACCAATACCTGCGAATCACCGGCGGTGACGGCCGAGATCAGCGACTGCAGCACCCGGCTCTCGGCAGCACGTCCGCGCAGTTGCGCGGGCCGTCCGTCACTCGCGATAGGCACCACCGTCTGCCCCTAGCGGACGTCACCGAATTAGTCGGCTTCGATCGTAGCCAGGGCCGGCGCGCACTGCCGTGGTGGGACCTATCCCGACAGGGGCACGACGGTCTCGTCGAGGGTGGCCATCGCCTAGGACTTGGCGGCCGCCTGCAGAAGCCAGTCCTCGAACCGGGTGTCGAAGAGCGTCGCGCCCGACCCCGGCACCAGGGTGCGCTCGCCGATGTCGACGCCCCAGTAGAGCGCGCTCGGATCGGCGATGACGGTGCGGGTATCGCCGTGGGCGATCAGCGCGGTGCGGATCAGATCGGGAAGCAAAACCATGTCGGGGCCGCCGATTTCGGTGATCCCGTTGACGGGGTCGTTCAGCGCGGCGATTGCAACGCCTTCGGCGACGTCGGCGGCGGCCATCGGCTGGAAGTACTTCGGCGGCAGCACCACCGTGTCGCGCTCGGTGGCAGAGTCGGCGAGCGTATTGACGAACTCGAAGAACTGGGTCGCGTGGACAATCGAAAACGGAATCGGACCTTCACTGATCAGCTTCTCCTGCAGGAGCTTGCCTTCGAAGTAGCCGCTGTGCGGAGCCAACTCAGCAGTGCCCACCACGGACAGCGCGACATGGTGCCGCACACCGGCGTGCTGTTCGGCGGTCAGCAGGTTGGTGGTCGCCGTGCGGAAGAACTCGATCGCCGAGTCGTCCAGCACCGGGGAGTTGGAGACGTCGACGACGACGGCGGCACCCGACATCACCTCGGCCAGGCCCGCACCGGTGATGGTGTCCACACCGGTCGAGGGTGCCGCGGCGACGGCCTCGTGACCACGTTCAGACAAGGCCTGCACCACTTTCGACCCCACCAGGCCGGTGCCACCGATTACGACGATTTTCATGATGATCCCTTCTGGCGTGCGGAAGCTGAACAGCTCCCTGACGGCCAGAACGGATGGTGGAACGAAAACTCATCCCGGCGGCGCGGGGATATCAGGCGGTGTGCGCGGTCAGCTCCACGGGCGAGGCCGTCTCGGTCGCCGTCACAAGCGTGTACAGCGGCGTGCCCCAGGCATGCGGGCCGCTGAGGGCCGGCGCGTACGAGGTGTGGATTGCGATCGCCGAGTCGGTGACCTTCCCGGTGTCGGGGTTGTAGTCGCAGACCGGATCACCGACGTCGCAGACGCTGATGGTGCGGGTGCCGATCGCCGGCGGCAGCTGCGAAGTGTTGGTCGACGCCAGGAACGAGTGATCCTGCGCGACGCCTTCGCCGTGGCCCAGCGCGACGGCGGTCGACCCCAGTTTGATCGTCGTGTCGACGGGCAGCCGGTCCCCGTCGGCGATCAGCAACGCCGCCGCCAGGTGCGGATCGTCGGCCAGTTTGTACAGGTTGCGGTGGACGACCATCGCGCCCTGCGAGTATCCGGCCAGGACCACCTTGCTGTCGGGGCAGCGCTCGACGAAGGCCTTGTACTGCGTCGCTGTCGCGTCGGTGCCGTCACCGACGCTGCCGAGGAAGCCCAGCCAACCGCTGATCCCGCCCTCGAGTGGCACCGCGGCCGCCGGGTATTGGACAGCTTCGGCGTCGATGGTGCGGCCGTCGGCGGCGAGCTGCGCTTTGAGCTGCTGGTAGGACTGGTAGACCACCGATCCCATACCGCCGTTGGCGGTCAACCCAGCCGCGTCACGCTGTCCGGATCCGGCCGCGCCGATCCAGTGGTAATCAGCGCACCCCGGGGCTGCCGACGCGGTTCCCGCCGTCAGCCCGGCCAATGCGATACCGGCGGCCAGCACGGCCGATCCAAGGCGCCTAATCACGATGAAGTCCCTCCACGGTTGTCCGCCTGTAGATCGCGCGCGACCACGTCCGGCGTTACCGCTGCGTGGCTCAGGTGACGCGAACCACGTGGTGATCACGGCTGCCAACGCGTCTAGCGTTGCGCCTCGGCCAGCAACACCCGCGCCACCCATTCCACGTGATTCAGCGACTCATCCAGCGTCAGCCGTCCGGCACGCAGCCCGGCGAGCGCAGCACTCAGCGCGGCGTTGAGCCCGAACGTCACCTGCGGAATGGCTTCGGGTTCCACGCCGGCAAGCAGGCGGTTGAACAGCTCGACGTTGGTGCGCTCCATCTGATCGATCGACGAGCGCACTTCGGGATCGGTCGATGTCATCATCTGCAGCATCAGCGCGGTCATCGCCGGGTTGCGGTTGAACGCACGCTGCGCCCGGCGCAAGTAGTCCAAGACTGCGGGCAGTGGATCGCTGTCCGACGGCTCACCGCCGGACAGGACGCGCCGGGTCAACCGCTTCTGCCAGTCCGCCAATGCGGCGGCCAACAGATTCTCTTTCGACGAGAAGTAGCGGTAGAGCGTGGCCAGCGCGACGCCCGACCGCTGGGCCACATCACGCATCTGAACCGCGTCCGCGCCGACCGCACCGATGAGGTCGATCACCTCTTCGATGATCTTCGCCCGGCGCGCAAGCTGACCACTCGTCATATCCGACAGCGGGATGACACGTCCGGCAGGCGGCACCAGGTCGGGAACTGGCGTATTGACGATGTCACCTCCGATCAAAGCTAGAACAGTCTTCTGCGATGCTACGACATGCTAACCCCAAACGGACCGGTAGTAGCAGCTAGATCGCTTGACACCAAGTAGAACCGTGTTTCACTATGGTGTGCGCGCCGGCATTCCGCCGGGTCTCTTGTGATGGGAGGACACCATGGCCGGACCGGTCGGTCTGCCGGTGATCGACACGATGATCGGTTTCCCGCACGAGGGCACCGCTCAGTACGACTTCATCCGCAAGCAGACCAAGGATCGCGAGTCCAAAGAGGACTTCGACTTCCCGGTCGAGTACATGTTCAAGGACGTGCCCAAGGGCCTGCCCACCGACGACCCCGTGTCACTGCTGCTTCAGCAGATGGACCGGTTCGGTATCGAGAAGTCGATGATCGGCGTGAGCGAGGGCTCCGCGGCAGAGCTGGCGCTCAAGATGTTCCCCGACCGCTTCATCGCCTCGGGCAACGTCAACGACCCGAACGACGTCATGGGCACCGTCAACAACATCCGCCGGGAATACGAGACGTACGGCATCCGTGCCGTGTCATGTTTCCCGTCGGGCACCTTCCCCCAGGTGCCGATCGACGATCCGAAGATGTACCCGGTCTACGCGACGTGCGTCGAACTGGGGCTGCCGATCTTTTGTTGCGCCGGTGTCCCCGGGCCGCGCATTCCGATGGCGCCGCAAGAGGTTTCACGGATCGACATCGTGATGTTCGACTTTCCCGACCTGGTCTTCGTCACCCGCCACGGGTGCGAGCCCTGGCAGGACCTCGCGGTCAAGCTCATGCTCAAGTGGCCCAACCTGTACTACTCGACCTCGGCGTTCGCACCGAAGTACTACCCCAAGGAAATCATCGACTACGCGAACACCCGCGGTGCCGACAAGATCATCTACGCCGGCTATTTCCCGATGGGCCTGTCGCTGGAGCGCATCTTCAGTGATCTGCCCAAGGTGCCGTTCAAAGACGAAGTATGGCCGAAGTTCCTGTACGGCAATGCCGCTCGGATTCTAGGACTGGAGAACTAACGCAGTGTTGGCGATCACGATCGAGCAGGAGCAGCTGGCCGAGGCCGTGACTCAGTTCGCGGCCCGGCACGCCCCGATCGACAAGACCCGGGCCGCGCTCGACTCGATCGCCGCAGGTGAATTGCCAACGTGGTGGGAGGAATTCACCGCCAACGGCTTCCACGCGGTGCACCTTCCCGAAGATGCCGGTGGCCAGGGCGGCACGCTCGCGGACACGGCCTGCGTCATCGAGGCGGCCGCGGCGGCGCTCCTGCCCGGCCCGCTGTTGAGTACGGTGTCCGCCAGCGCCGTGGCGAGCCTGGCCGACGATTCCGCGGCGACCTTGGTGGCCGACCTTGCCGGTGGTGCGACGGCCGTGGTGGTGCTGCCGGAGGATTCCAGCGTCCGCGCCGTGCCGGACGGCGAAGGGTGGCGGCTGACCGGTTCCATCGGTAGCACCCTGGGACTGCTTGCTGCACAACGGGTTCTGCTGGCCGCCCACGGTGAGGACGGCACCGAATTGTGGTTCGTGCTCGACGCCAGCTCCGGTCTTACGCTTGAACAGCAGCGCGGCACCGATCTGAGCACCGACGTCGGCACCCTCACCCTCCAGGATTACCCGGCACAGGCCCCGATCACCGGGATCGACACCGAACGAGCACGTTGTGTCGTCGCCGCACTCACGGCGTGCGCATCGGCCGGCACCGTGCGCAAGGGCGTCGAAACCGCCGTGAACTACATCCGCACCCGCGAGCAGTTCGGTAAGCCAGTCGGCTCGTTCCAGGCTCTGCAGCACAAGGCCGCCGTGCTGCTGGTGAACGCGGAGCTGGCGTCGGCGTCGGCATGGGATGCGGTCCGAGCGATCGACGAGAGCATCGACCAGCACCGGCTGGCCGCCGCGTCGGCAGCGCTGATGGCGGTCTGCGCGGGCCCCGACCTGATGCTCGACGCGCTGCTGATGTTCGGCGCCATCGGCTACACCTGGGAACACGACACCCACCTGTACTGGCGGCGGGCCACCAGTTTGGCCGCATCGGTGGGGTCGACTCCACGCTGGGCCCGTGAGGCGGGCGAACTGGCCCGCACGCTAAAGCGTTCGACGGCAATCAATCTCGGTGACGTCGAGTCGGAGTTCCGGGCCACGATCGCCGCGACACTCGATCAGGCGTCGGAGCTGGAGAACGAAACGCCGACCGATGATGCTCGGGCACCGGGGCTCGCCTACGGTTCGCAGCGCGACCTACTGGCCAAGGCTGGTCTGGTCGCTCCGCACCTGCCCGCCCCGTGGGGCATCGACGCATCTCCCGTGCAACAGGTGATCATCACCGAGGAGTTCGACAAGCGCGGGATGGTGCGGCCGTCGCTCAGTATCGCGGAATGGATTCTGCCGTCGATTCTCAACAGCGGAACCGATTCGCAGCGTGAACGATTCGCGTGGGACATGCTGCGCGGCACCAAGCGGTGGTGCCAGTTGTTCAGCGAGCCGGGTGCCGGCTCGGACCTCGCCTCGCTGGTCACCCGGGCCCAGAAGGTCGAAGGCGGCTGGCTGGTGAACGGACACAAGATCTGGACCTCGTCGGCACATGTCGCACAGTTCGGCGCGATGCTGGCCCGCACGGACCCCGATGCGCCGAAACACCGTGGCATCAGTTACTTCTTGGTCGATATGTCATCGCCCGGGATCGAGATCAGCCCGATCAAGCAGGCCAGCGGTGAGTCCCATTTCAACGAAGTGTTTCTCACCGACGTCTTCATTCCCGACGACATGCTGGTCGGTGAGCCCGGCCACGGCTGGGATCTCGCGGTGGCGACCATGGCTGTCGAGCGCACGGCAATCAGCAACTACGTCACCATCGATCGCTCACAAGCGCTTCGGCGGATGGCCGACACCGACGGCCCCGATCACGACACGATCCTGCAGGCGCTCGGTGGGATCGAAGCCCACACGACTGCCATCAAGGCGATGGTTCTGCGTGAGACCTTGCGTCTGGTGCAAGGGCAGGGCCCCGGCCCGACCTCCAGCATCGCCAAGTACGCGATGGTGCTGCTGCTGCGCCGTGCCTCTACTGCAAACCTGGGGCTCACCGGACGCCTTGCGATGCTGGAGGATTCAGATCCTGCAGTGATCAAGCCCTACTTCGACATGCCGTCAGAGCTCATCGGCGGCGGCACGGCAGAGATTCAGCTCACGATCATCGCCTCGATGATCCTCGGCCTGCCACGGAAATAGCCGGAAA
Source organism: Mycolicibacterium pallens (assembly GCF_019456675.1). Lineage (NCBI taxonomy): Bacteria > Bacillati > Actinomycetota > Actinomycetes > Mycobacteriales > Mycobacteriaceae > Mycobacterium > Mycolicibacterium pallens. The sequence goes on from NZ_CP080333.1 coordinate 5,899,404, forward strand.
GGACACAGCCCCATGACCACTGCGCTTCCGTTCAAGTTCTTCGACTGTGACAACCACTATTACGAGGCCGAGGACGCATTCACGCGCTACATCGACCCGAAACTGAAGAAGCGTGCGATCCAGTGGGCGCAGCTTGACGGGCGGCAACGACTGTTGGTCGGCGGCAGGGTCAACCGGTTCATCCCGAACCCGACGTTCGACCCGGTGGGTAAACCCGGTGCGCTCGACGAGTACTTCCGCGGCCGCAATCCCCGGGGTGCAGATCTGAACGCGTTGTTCGGCGAACTGGAGCCGATCCGGCCCGAATACCGTAACCGCGATGCGCGGCTGGAGGCGATGGACGCCCAGGGCATGCAGGGCTGCATCATGCTGCCGACCCTCGGCGTCGGGATGGAGCAGGCGTTGCTCCCCGACTTTGATGCGACGGTCGCGACGTTCAAGGCATTCAACCGCTGGCTCGACGAAGACTGGGGATTCGCCTATCAGGAGCGGATTTTCACCGCTCCCTACATCACGATGTGCCGACCGGCCGACGCGGTGCGTGAACTGGAGTGGGCGCTCGAACGCGATGCGCGCTTCATCGTGATGATCCCGGGACCGATCACCACCGAGGTCGGGATGCGGCCACCCGGTGATCCAATGTTCGACGAGTTTTGGCAGCTGGCCAATGATTCCGGTATTACGGTGTGCTACCACTCCGGTGAGACCTACTACTCGAAGTTCATGCCGGCGTGGGGTGAGTCGGACTACATGATGTCGTTCAACGCGCTGCTGGGCTTCCGCAGTCTGTTCAGTGGGGACGCGATCCAGGACACGTTCGCCAACCATCTGCACAACGGGTTGTTCCTGCGGTTCCCGAATCTGCGGATGGCGTGCATCGAGAGCGGCTCAACGTGGGTGTTCCATCTGTTCGAGAAGCTGACCAAGTCGTGGGGCCAGATCCCGTTCATCTATCGGGAGGATCCGCGGGAGACGTTCCGGCGCCACGTCTGGGTGTCACCGTTCTACGAGGACGAACTGGCCAGCCTGCTGAAGCTGATGGGTGACGACCACATCCTGATGGGCTCGGACTACCCGCACGTCGAAGGTCTGGCCGAGCCGGCCTCCTACATCAAGGACCTGGAGAACTTCGACTACACGCCCGAGCAGTGCCGTAAGGTCATGCGGGACAACGGGATCGAGCTATCGGTCCGCCGGCCGGTGTAGTCACGCTTCGTGAAGGTCGCCAAGGCCAGCCTGGTCGCGATGCTGCTGGAGGCCGGCGAGGAGAACGCCGCCGTTCTGCTCGCGCGCTCGACGCTGCCTGATGAGCTCGACACCGCCACCGATCTCGACGTCCTGCTCACGTTCGGGCTCGAAAGCGAGCAGGTCGATGAGATGGCTCGCATGGCGATCGGCGGGATCGAGCCGGACGACGTGAACACCCGCCGCCGGCGCGACCTGATGGACAAGACGATTTCGCGACGGTGGGCCGACCTCGTCGACCGTTGGCTAACGTAGGGGTGTCGAGTGTGGGGGTCCTGCACGAAATCTTGCCAAAATCTCTGCATAGCACCCACAGTCGGCGGACGCTGAAGCGATGACCGGAGAATTGGCCGGGCAGACCGTGGTTCTGATCGGTGGAAGCGCCGGTATCGGACTGGCGACTGCCCGCCGCGCTCGCGCCGAAGGCGCCGAGGTGATCCTGACCGGACGCAATGCGGAGCACCTCCAGGCTGCCGCCGACGAGGTGGGCGCCAGAGACATCGCAGCCTTCGACGCCACCGACTCCGATGAGTTGCGCAGGTTTTTCGACCGGCTGCCCGGCACCGTCGACCACGTTTTGATCACCGCAGGCGGCCCCAGCTATCGGCCATTGCTCAAGATGGACGCCGACGACGTCCGCGAGGCGCTCAGCGGACATGTCGTCCTCGGTCTGGAGGTCGCACGTAATGCGCGGGCGAAGATGCGACCTGGCGGCTCACTCACTTTCATGGGCGGCACCGGTGGGCGGCGCATCGATCACCGGCTGGGCATCGTCCCGGCCGCGACCGCCGCGCTGCCCGCGTTCACCGCGGCGCTCGCGCTTGAAATCGCGCCGATTCGCGTCAATCTCATTGCGGCCGGCTTCGTCGACACCCCGTTGTCGGCCACTCTGCTCGGCGACCAACTCGAACACCGCCGAGACGAGCTGCGCACCACACTGCCGATCGGACGGGTCGTCGGTCCCGACGATGTCGCCGCGCTCGCGGTCCACCTCATGGTGAACGGAGCGCTGACCGGCGCCACCTACGACATCGACGGCGGACAGCAATTCACCTGAAGTCGCGGTAATGTCACAACAGTCGAAAAGGACCTGGAGCGGCAACCGGTAAGCCCGCTCCCTTCCGCAAGGAAGCTCCGTACCGCCCCGCGGACCCTCGGCAAGCAACTGGCGCTGCTGCGCCGGTGGCTTGGCGCGGGCACCGACAGGGCCGTGGTCCAGCCTCCGGTTTCACAGCGCCTCCACATAGGAGGTAGTCATGCCGTTCATTCGCACCGACGCCGGGATCGTCACCCAGATCAACACGTCCACGGTGCCCGAAGGCGGTCAGCAGCCCCTGATCGAATTGCTCCGAGAGGCAGCAGAATTCGCGAGCACCATACCCGGCTGGCGTTCGGCCAGCCTACATCGCAGCCTGGACGGTACCCGGGTGGTGAACTACGCCCAAAGCGACAGCCTCGATGCGGCGCTGCAGGTGATCGAGCGGTTGCGGGCGGCGGGATTCCTGGATCGCAATGCCGAGTACGGCCAGGCACATCCCGGGCTGTATGACGTGGTCTTCACTTTGGAGCGCTGAACCGGCGCAGGTGCGGCAAGGTATCCCTTGTGGATACCAACCTCACCGACAGAGTCGCCGTTGTGACGGGTGCGAGCAAGGGAATCGGTCTGGCCATCACCGAGACCCTGACCGCCGCGGGCGCGCACGTGATTGCCGGGGCGCGGCACAACACCGCCGAGCTCGAGGCGCTCGAAGCGGCCGGTCTGGCCACGTTCGTCGCCGCCGACCTGGCCACCCCCGAGGGGCCCCGCGCGGTGATCGAAGCCGCCGCGCAGCACGGTGGCATCGACATCCTGGTGAACAACGCCGGGGCGGTCACGCCGCGCTTCGACGGTCTGCTGTCGGTGACCGACGACGACTGGCTGGCGGGCTTGTCGGTGAACTTCCTGTCCGCCGTGCGGACCACCCGGGAGGCCATCCCGCACATGCTGCGCCGCGGCGGCGGATCGATCGTGATGATCGGTTCGGTCAACGCGACGCTGCCGGAATGGAACATCGTCGACTACGGCGCCGCCAAGGCGGCCCTGGCCAACTTCGCCAAGGCGGTCTCGAAGGAGTTCGGCCGCAACGGTATTCGCGTCAACACCATCAGTCCCGGGCCGGTCGCCACCCCGTTGTGGCTGGCTGATCAGGGGATCGCCGCGCAGTTCGCGGCGGCCAGCGGGGCCACCCCCGACCAGGTCGTCGACTCCGTGGTCGCCGGTTCGGCCACCGGACGCTTCACCACCGCGCAGGAAGTCGCCGACCTCGCGCTCTTCCTCGCCGGTGACCGCTCGGCCAACATCACCGGTTCCGACTTCCGCATCGACGGTGGCTATGTCACCACCCTGTAATCCGCGAAGGGACTTATGAGCACCAAACTCAATTCCGTCATCTTCATCCACGGTCTGTGGATCCACGCCACCGCCTGGCAGCCGTGGCTGGACCTGTTCACCGAACGCGGGTATGCGGTATCGGCCCCGGGCTGGCCCGGTGATGGCGACACCGTCACCGAGACGCGTGACAACGCCGACGCCCTCAACGACATCGGAATCGAGGACATCGTCAACCACTATGTGGAGATCATCGACGCCGGCGGTAAGCACCAAGCCAAGCCCGTCGTGATCGGACATTCCTTCGGCGGCCTCATCGCTCAGGAGCTGCTCGCCGCGGGCCACGTCGCCGCGGCCGTCGCGATCGACCCGGCCCCCATCAAGGGCGTCAAGGCGCTGCCGCTGGCGCAATTGCGGTCGGCGTTCCCCGTACTCGGCAATCCGGCCAACCGGCACCGGACCGTGGCACTGAACGCCAAGCAGTTCCGCTACGCGTTCGGCAACACCCTGACCGAGCAGGAAAGCGATGAGCTGCACGACAAGTGGACGATTCCCGGCCCTGGTCGCCCGCTGTTCGAGGATGCCACCGCCAATTTCCACCGGGACTCGCCGGCCAAGGTCGACACTCACCTCATCGATCGCGGTCCACTACTGCTGACGTCGGGAACCGAAGACCACACGGTGCCGCTGAAGGTCACCAAGGAGGTGTACGGCCTCTACGAGAAGGGTGGATCCGACACCGAATTCCGCGAGTTCGACGGTCGTGGTCACTCGTTGACCATCGACGCCGGATGGCGTGACGTGGCCGACGTGGCCCTGGAATGGCTGGCGAGGAAGGGCTTCTGACGCTGCGGTCTGACAGCGCCGGGATGCATTCCGCGGTCACCGGCGTTCTCCGATGCAGAACGGGTTGACGACGGAGGGACGCGATGTACGACCTCGAGAACGCGATCCGTGACCGCCGGTCCATCCGCTTGTTCCTCCGCGACAAGCCGGTGCCTCGGGAACTCGTCACCGAATCACTGGAGCTGGCGATCCGCGCTCCGTCGAACTCCAATGTGCAGCCGTGGCATGTGATCTTCGCGTCCGGCCCGGTGCGGGATCGCCTGGCCGAGGCGCTGCTCGAGCAGGCTGACATCGAGGCTCCGAACGTGCCCGAACTGCCGGAGTCGTTTGCGCACCTGCGCCGTGAGCTGGGCGCACTGGTGTACGGGACGATGGGTGTCGCGCGCGACGATGCCGAAGCCAGACGCCTTGCCATCCTGCGTAATTGGGAGTCTTCCGCGCACCCGTGGCCGGCATCGTCTGCATGCACCGCGACCTGGGTTATGTCGACGCCGTCGGTGTCGGCATGTTCCTGCAGACCTTCCTGCTCGCGCTCACCGCACGCGGCTTGGGCAGTTGCGTGCAGGTCTCGGTCGCCGGCTATCCCGATGTGCTGCGCGAACAGCTGGGGATCGGCGAGGAGATGCGCATTCTGTGCGGTGTCTCGATCGGCTATCCCGATCCGGAGTTCGCGTGCAATCAGCTGATCGTGCCGCGCAATCCGCTCGAGAACAACGTCGTGTTCATCGACAGCTGATCAGCGGGCGAGATCCCACTGGCCGAAGTCCGGCGCCAACACGTCGTCGACGTCGACGCTGACTCCGTCGATGATCGCGCCTGGGTCGGACGCGGTGACGACCTCACGTTGGAACAACACCGCGGCGGGTTCGCGGGCACCCCCCGACCATGCTTTGGTCTGCCAGGCCCAGCGATGGCCGGGACTCGTGGAATGACCGACCACGCCGTCGCCGATCGCCCATCCGAGTTGACGGGCGCCGCCGTACATCCCGGTGCGCTCGACACCGAGCACCGAGTTGATACCCCGGAACCATTGGACCGCTGTGCTTTTCCACGTGTCGGCGTTGATGTCCTCGTCGACGCTGAAGAAGATCGGCGCCGAATTCGGTCCACCCGCCGCGCCGTGAATCCGCAGCGCGGTCTGGGCGTCGGCCACGCCGCCGTCGAAGGCGCGGGTGAAATCCGAGGGTGTGGGCCAGCCGGGCTTACCGAACTGGTAGCAGCTGACGACATGCAGCCCGGCCGCAATGAGTCCGTCGGTGTAGTCGCGGGTGACCGGCTTGAAATCGAAGGTGGCGCCCGGCCGCAGCTCGGACACGTAGACCAGAGCCCCGTCGTAGCCGGCGGCCTTGATCTGCTCGGGCGAAACCAGCTGCACCGCGAAATCGATCAGCCGCAGCCCCTCGGCGGATGCCTTCGGCGCACCGAGGGCAGCGGCACCGGCCAGCGCCGTGAGCGCATACCGGAAGACGTCGCGCCGGGTCGGCTCCATCACGACCGCGCCGTGATGAGCGAGGGTTCACCGACCCCGATGGTGATCTGCGGGTTGGCCGCGGGGTCAAGCCAATTCAGTATCGACTTCATTTCGTCGCGGCCGATGGCAATGCAGCCCCACGTGGGATTGCCGTCGGTCACGTGCAGGAAAATCCCGGCCACCTTGCCCGGAATGCGTTGGGGGTTGGACGTGATGTTCACCGCGTAGTCGTAGACCGGTCCCGAGTCGTAGAGGTTCTCCGCGATGCCCGACGGCTGGGCCGCGGCCCGCACGTGGGTGTTGTACGTCGGGGACTTGCCGTCCTCGTCCCACCAGTCCTGGTTGGTGGCCTGGAAATAAGGCATCTTCGTGCCCGGGTTGGGCTCACGGCCGAAGGCCTGGTCGAATCCGAAGGTGCCCTCCGGGGTGCGGTAGACGCCGTCGGCCGGGGCGCCGACGCCCAATTCGCCGACCTTGGCCGGCGTGGGACCCAGCACAACCTTCCAGTCCTGCCCGACCCGCTGGAAGGCGGTCAGCGTGCCGGTGGTGGAGTTGGCGGCGGGCACGCCGACGACGATCCATTGCGAGGTCTCCGGTGCGGCGCTCGCCGGTGGGGCCAGGAGCACACTCAGAAGCAGGGCTAGGCCGATTCGCACCACGAGGCTCGCCACGGCGTTCATCGTAACTGCAGCATGGGGGCGATTCGGTGCAGCGAAATGGCCTTACACCCGGGTTCAGCAGTACTGGACCGTACTGCCGTACGCGCTCTATGGTGAGCGCGTGACCAAGATTGCCGACTACGAGGCGGAATCGTCGCCGTGGTCGCCGCGCGAAGCGGAGCTGCTGGCTGCCACGCTGCAGCTGCTGCAGCTGCATGGATACGAGCGGCTGACTGTCGACGCTGTCGCGGCGACCGCGAAAGCGAGCAAGGCCACGGTGTATCGGCGCTGGCCGTCGAAGGGTGAGCTGGTCTTGGCGGCCTTCATCGAAGGCGTTCGCTGCAAGGCGGTGCGGCCCGACACCGGAAGCCTGCGGGAGGACTTGCTGAGCCTCGGCGATGCCATTACCGAACACGCGGACGAACACTCCGCCACCATCCGGGCGGTGATGGTGGAGGTCTCCCGCGACCCCGCACTCCGCGAGGCCATGCAGCATCAGTTCCTCGACCAGCGCAAGGCCTTGATCGAGTCGGTCCTGCAGCACGCCGTCGACCGCGGTGAGATCAAAGCGGAGGCGATCACCGAGGAACTCTGGGATCTGCTGCCCGGCTACCTGATCTTCCGGTCGATCGTCCCCAACCGGCCGCCCAACCGGCAGACCGTGCGGGCGCTCGTGGACAACGTCATCATCCCCAGCCTCACCCGTCCTATCAGCTAGAACGAAGTGTTGCCTGCGGCGATCCAGTACCGTACCGTACCGTACCGTCTAGAGCGATCAGCCCCTGCTGACCGGGAAACGATCTCTCCCCGCCAAGTAATCGTGTTCGCCGGTTATCGAAAGGCCAACGGGTGCAGAGGGTTTCGAACGAAGCTCAGGATCAGCAAGTGACTGACCGGACTCTGACCCACCGGGTCGCCCGGGCCACCCGGACGCTCTGCATCCCGATCCTGCTGTTCTGGCTGGCGATCACCGTTCTCAGCAACGCGCTGGTGCCGCAGCTGGAAGTCGTCGGCAAGGAGCACAACGTCGCGCTGAGCTCCCCCGACTCGCCCTCGCTGCAGGCGTTCAAACGGATCGGGAACGTCTTCGGCGAGTTCGACTCCGACAGCGCGGCGATGATCGTCCTCGAAGGCGACCAACCGCTCGGCGCCGAAGCGCACCGGTACTACGACGAACTGATCCGGCGAGTCTCCGCCGATCGCAAACACGTCCAACACATCCAAGATTTCTGGGGCGATCCCCTGACCGCTGCAGGCGCGCAGAGCCCCGACGGCAAGGCCGCCTACGTCCAGGTGTTCCTGTCCGGCAACCAGGGCGAGGCGCTGTCGCTGGCATCGGTCGACGCGGTCCGCGACATCGTCGAACACACACCGGCACCGCCCGGGATCAAGGCTTATGTCACCGGCGCGGCCCCGCAGGTCGCCGACCAGTTCGAAAGCGGTGACAAGGGCACGACGAAGGTCACCCTGCTCACCATCGGGGTGATCGCGATCATGCTGCTGCTGGTGTACCGGTCTGTGGTCACCATGCTGTTGATGCTCATCACGGTGCTCATCGAAATGTCCGCGGCCCGCGGCATCGTGTCGTTCTTGGCCAACTCCGGGTTCATCGGACTTTCCACCTATTCCACCAACATCCTCACGCTGCTGGTCATCGCCGCCGGCACCGACTATGCGATCTTCCTCGTCGGCCGCTATCACGAAGAGCGGTCGGCGGGTGTGGACCGGCAGACCGCGTTCTATGACACCTACCGCGGGACCTCCCACGTCATTTTGGGGTCCGGGCTGACGATCATCGGCGCGGTCTACTGCCTGACGTTCACCCGCAATCCCTATTTCCAGAGTCTCGGCATTCCCGCCGCGATCGGTGTTTTCATCGCGCTGATCGCCGCACTGACCCTGGCCCCCGCCGTTCTGACGATCGCCAGTCACTTCGGTCTGCTCGACCCCAAGCGCCGGACCCGAACTCGGGGTTGGCGGCGTATCGGAACCGCTATCGTGCGGTGGCCCGGCCCCATCCTTGTTGTCTCCCTGGGGATCGCGCTGATCGGTCTGTTGGCGCTGCCCGGCTACAAGACCAGTTACGACGTCGGTGCCTATATGCCCGCCGATGTTCCGTCCAACGTCGGCTACACCGCCGCTGAGCGGCACTTCTCTAAGGCCCGACTCAATCCCGAACTGCTGATGATCGAGTCCAACCACGATCTGCGGAACCCGACCGACATGATTCTGTTGGAGCGGGTCGCCAAGGCCGTCTTCCATACGCCCGGCATCGCGATGGTCCAATCCATCACGCGCCCATTGGGAACCCCGCTCGACCACAGCTCGGTGCCCTTCCAGATCAGCGCTCAAAGCAGCGCGCAGATCAACAACCTGCCCTATCAGCAGGCGCGCGCCGCAGACCTGCTCAAGCAGGTAGGCGAGATCGACAAGACGATCAACATCCTGCGGGAGCAGTACGCCTTGCAACAGCAGAGTTCCGCAGCCACTCATGAGCAGGTCGAGGCATTCCACCAGACCGTCGCTGTGGCACAGGATCTGCGCAACAAGATCGCGAACTTCGATGATTTCTTCCGGCCGCTGCGCAACTACTTCTACTGGGAGCCGCACTGCTTCGACATCCCGGCCTGCGCGGCGTTGCGTTCGGTCTTCGACGCACTCGACGGAATCGATGCCCTGACCGACCAACTGGCCAATGTCACAGCCAGTTTGGACAAGCTGGATGCGCTGCAGCCGAAGTTGCTCGCCTTGATTCCGCAACAGATCGACAGCCAGCAGGCCAACCGCGAGCTGTCCATGACGAACTACGCCACCCAGTCCGGTATCTACGACCAAACGGCGGCGGCGCTGCAGAACGCGACCGCCCTCGGCGCGGCGTTCGACGCCTCGAAGACCGACGACTCGTTCTACCTCCCACCGGAGGCGTTCAGTAACAGCGAGTTCCAGCGCGGACTGAAGCTGTTCCTCTCCCCCGACGGCAAGGCCGCCCGGATGATCATCACCCACGACGTGGATCCCGCTACGCCCGAGGGTCTTTCCCACATCGAGAAGATTCGGCATGCGGTGCAGGAGGCGGTGAAGGGAACCCCGCTGGCCGGCTCGAGCATCTACATCGGCGGTACCGCCGCGACCTACAAAGACATCTCCGATATGGCCAAGTACGACTTGATGATCGCCGGAATCGCCGCGCTCAGCCTGATCCTGCTCATCATGATGTTCATCACCAGAAGCATCGTGGCCGCGTTGGTGATCGTCGGCACCGTGGCGCTCTCACTCGGCGCCTCGTTCGGATTGTCGGTTCTGGTGTGGCAGGACCTGTTGGGCAAGCCGTTGTACTGGGTTGTGCTCGCACTGGCCGTGATCCTGCTGCTGGCAGTGGGTTCGGACTACAACCTGCTGTTGATATCGCGGTTCAAGGAAGAGATCGGCGCCGGACTCAACACCGGCATCATCCGGGCCATGGCCAGCACCGGCGGTGTCGTCACCGCCGCCGGCCTGGTATTCGCCTTCACGATGGCCTCACTTGCCTTCAGTGATCTTCTGGTTCTGGGCCAGATCGGCACCACCATTGGGCTCGGCTTGTTGTTCGACACGTTGATCGTCCGGTCGTTCATGACGCCGTCGATCGCCGCGCTTCTAGGCCGGTGGTTCTGGTGGCCGCTGCGCGTACGGCCGCGGCCGGCCAGCGCGATGTTGCGGCCCTACGGATCCCGGCCTGCAGTTCGGCAGCTGCTGTTGTGGGACGACTGACGGCACTGTCAGCAAGAACACATTGTTTCCACATTGAGATCTAGGTTTGTCCCAAATGCAACAGGGGTAACTTTGGTAACAGCGCTGGCATACCGGCGCCGCCCTGACCAGCTAAGAAAGAGTCGAATGGATCTCCGTTATGAACACAATCCTTTACTTCAGCTCCAACGGCCCCGTATATGAGACCCGCGCCTACACCAAGGCCGACATCGACCGCCTCTTCAAGGGCCGTCAGCTCCACTGCCTGACCAGTCCCGACCGGCAATTCGATTTCTGGTTCAGCCCGTCGCCCCCGGGATGCCAGAGCCGGATCAACCAGCAAGCAACTGAAATTCTTCTGGCGACAACCAACTTCACCGCCAAGTCGGTGCCGCTTCTGCCCGGCTGCGTTGTCGTCGCCACCCATGATGCAGACGGTGACCTTGACGGCCTCAGCTGGCAACAGCTCGACCTCCTGGTCCACAAGAGCCGCTCCCTGACCACCCGGGAACTGCGGTTGTTGGACAAGCGAATTCAGCGTCACAACCGGCGCCCGGCCCGGCCCGTCCGCCCCGCCGCCGTCACCCCGATGCCGGCCGCGAAGCCGCGCGCGACGGTGAAGCGGACCGTGAAGGCAGCCTCCTAGGTCGTGAGACCGCGGTTGGCCCCTTCCGCATCGAAATTCACTTTTCGCAGCGGAAGTTCGAGTGCGGCGTCGCAAAACGTGAAATTCGATGCGGGCGGGTCGTAGTTCCGCCTTGAGATCCTCGCGTTCTACGCACTTGTGCTGATGTACTGGCCAGCAACGGCTTTGCCTCGCAGCATGCCGCCACGCTCCCCTCTCAGGCCGGTCGAGTCTCCACGAAGGTCAGCGTGGCACCCACGCCGTCCTTCGGCGTGTACAGCAAAACAGACACCTGCCCGTCCTCCACGGTCGTCGACAGGTTCGCACCGTAGATCTTGTTCGCGATGGCATCTGACCCGGGGCCTTTGCCCTGCATGAACATCTCGACGGTGTGCTCACCGGGTTCACACGCGATGAAGTGCGCTTCGTAGAACGGCTCCTCGGTGCGCCGGCCGTCGACCTCGATGACAGCGGTGCTGCCTTGGGCGACCGCTCTGCCGATGACGTCGAGATGGGCGGCATGCAGCAGCTTGCCGATGACCTTCTGACCCGGCGTCAACCCCACCTGGATCTCGATGCCGGTCTGCCCGTTCATGCTGGTCAGCGTAGTGGCTGCCGGGCCGATCGGACGACGCATTGTCGCGATGGGAAAGCCATTGAGGTCGAGCTGCATCTGCTCTGAAGGCATGGTCTGACAATGCGCGCACAACCAGCTACGGGGAACTGAGCTCAGTTCGTACCCCGAGTACTGGCTGACGACGTCGGCCGTGTCCCCACCCTGGCTCCCAGGGGAACCGGCCGTGATTGTCGGCCCACACAAGTTGGAACGCGCGGATCCGCGGGCCAAATAACCGCACCCCGAATTTCAAGTGCACGTCAGGGTGTTCGACCTCAACCACCTCGATGAGGAAGCGGTCTTCGAAGTCGATGTGCATCGCCGGCTCCAAGGTCGTGCCGTCGTCGACAATCATGTGTGCGATGGAGTTGAGCACGCTGGCGGAAACTTCGGGTCTCAACCCGGTGATCAGCAATTCCGGCAAGTCGTGGTCATGCAAACCGATCGTGTACGCGAAGGGCCGATTTTCGCTCTCGACGAATTGCACGGCCCAACCGTGGTCACGGATCGTCGCCTGCAATTCCTCCAGATAATCCTCTGTAGTGGCGTCGGGGTGGTCGCATCGCCAGCACATGGCACGCCTTTCTGTAGTGGTTGCGACCACAATGCGCGCGGGCTCCGACAAGTTTCGGCTTGCCACACGATTAGAGGTTTTGCGTCGTCGGCAAATACCATCGACCACGCAATGAGCGATCAAGACCTCGAAACCCGCGCACCGTCCACGGCTGCCGCAAACCGGCTCGCGACCGAAGCGGGCCGCCGGCGAACCTTCGCCGTCATCAGCCACCCGGACGCTGGTAAGTCCACGCTCACCGAGGCGTTGGTGCTGCACGCCAGGATCATCACCCAGGCCGGCGCCATCCACGGCAAAGCCGGGCGCCGGTCCACGGTGTCGGACTGGATGGAGATGGAACAGGCCAGGGGTATCTCCATCACCTCGACGGCGCTGCAGTTCCCGTACCACTCGCCCGAGGGCCAGGACTGCGTAATCAACCTGCTCGACACCCCCGGGCACGCCGACTTCTCCGAGGACACCTACCGGGTGCTCAGTGCCGTCGACTGCGCCGTCATGCTGATCGACGCGGCCAAGGGCCTGGAACCGCAGACGCTCAAGCTGTTTCAGGTGTGCAAGCACCGCGGCCTGCCGATCCTCACGGTCATCAACAAGTGGGACCGTCCCGGCCGCCACGCACTGGAACTCCTCGACGAGATCCAGGAACGCATCGGGCTCAAGCCCACCCCGTTGACCTGGCCGGTCGGCATCGCCGGCGACTTCAAAGGTGTGCTGGACCGCCGCACCGGCAACTTCATCCGGTTCACCAGAACCGCAGGCGGCGCCACCGCTGCCCCCGAGGAACACATCGCACCCGAGCACGCGCACGACGCGGCCGGCGTCGACTGGGACAACGCGGTCGAAGAATGCGAACTGCTTTCCGCCGATGACGCCGACCACGACCAGGAGGCGTTCCTGCAGGGTGTGACGACGCCCGTCCTGTTCACCTCTGCGGCGCTGAACTTCGGTGTGAACCAGCTGCTGGACAACCTGACCCGGCTCGCGCCGCCGCCGAGCGGCCAGGCCGACGTCGACGGCAACATCCGACCGGTCGACGCACCGTTCAGCGCGTTCGTCTTCAAGGTGCAGGCCGGCATGGACTCCGCTCACCGCGACCGGATCGCGTACGCCCGAGTGTGTTCGGGGACTTTCGAGCGAGGCGACGTCCTCACCCACGCCGCGACCGGCAAGCCGTTCGTCACCAAGTACGCGCAGTCGGTGTTCGGCCAACAGCGCTCAACGCTCGACAACGCGTGGCCCGGAGATGTCATCGGGCTTGCCAACGCGGCGGCGCTACGGCCGGGCGACACCCTGTTCCGTGACGTGCCCGTGCAGTTCCCACCGATACCGAGCTTCTCGCCGGCGTATTTCTCGGTCGCGCGGGGCACCGACCCGAGCAAGCACAAGCAATTCCGCAAGGGCATCGAACAACTCGAGCAGGAAGGCGTGGTGCAGGTTCTGCGGTCCGACCGTCGCGGTGAGCAGGCGCCGGTCCTCGCCGCCGTCGGCCCGCTGCAGTTCGAGGTGACCAGTCACCGGATGGCCACCGAGTTCAACGCGCCGATCTCGCTCGAGTCACTGCCCTACACCGTGGCGCGCGCCGTCGATCCCGAGGACGCGCCGTTCGTGGACAAGCAGGTGTCGACGGAAGTCCTCACTCGCACCGACGGCGTCATGCTCGCGCTGTTCACCACGAAGTGGCGACTGCAGGGCTTCTGTGAGGACAACCCGAAGGTGACGCTGCGCCCGCTGGTCGCGGCCGGCGACGACTGATCACCACTTCGCGGCGACGTTGGCCGCGATCTGGTCGGCAATCTTCGACGCCGAGTCACCGGGGTCGGCGGCGCAGGTGTTGACGTCGATGATGATGTTGTTGCGGTGCTCCAACGCCCGGCCGCAGGCCCGGCCCGGGGCACTGGCCTCTTCCTCAGTCGCGGTGGTGCTCATCGTGTCCTCGGTGGTGGCGATCGGGCCCACAGTCCAGTGCGTCTGGCTCTGCGTGTGGGTGAAGTCGTGGCAGGCGGGCCACTGGTGCGCCGAGGCGGTGAAGAACGCTCGGGCTTGGTCGGCGGTGGGAAACAGCACCACGGCCTGTTTGACGTAATGCTCCAATTTGTCACCGTCGCTGAGGCTTTGGTCGCGCTCCGCCACAAAGCCACTGCCGGCGTACACGCGAGTCTCCGCGGCGCCGTCGATGGCGAGGCACTCCGGCGGTGTCATGATAGGGGCGTTGTCGGCCATCGAGGTCGCGGTGTTGGTGACCGCCATGTTGTTGACACCCACCGCGGCGTTCACCTGGTCAGGGCTGAGCAACAGACCCGATATCTCTCGTTCGACGAGAGGGCGCGCGATCAACTTGGGGGCGGTCGCTTTCACAGCAGTGCCTCCGGTGGTGCCGCCACACCCGGCGCTGACCACCGCACACCCCACGGCCGCTGTCGCGACCAGCATTCGACGATCCATCTCACGCCCGGTATACCCACGATCAGGCGGAACATAGGCGCGGTCCCCGGTGCTTAGCTGTTGGCGGTGGACAGACCCGCCTTGACCTGCCGGGTCAGATCGTCGGCCAGGATTTCGGATTGGCCGGCGAGCAGTCCGTCAAGGGCCATTTTCGCCACCACCGCTGGATCGGTCTTCTGGTCGGCGGGGACGAAGCTGGCCATGTCGGTGTCCATATAGCCGACATGCAGGGAGGCCACGTGAATCCCCTTGGGGGCGAGTTCTGTTCGTAGCGCATCGGTCATCGCCCAGCCGGCAGCCTTGGCTGCCGCGTAGGCACCGACTGCGGGTGCGTGGTACCACGACAATACGGACAGCACATTGAGGATCGAGCCGCCGCCGTTCTTCTCGATGATTGGCACGAACTCGCGGGTGGTGTTCAGCGTCCCGAAGTAGTGCGTCTCCATCTCGAGCCGAATGTCCTCGATCGACCCGGTCAGCAGATCGGCGCCGGTGTAGACGCCCGCATTGTTCACCAGCACCTTCACGTCGTTGGCGATCGACGCGGCCCGCCGCACCGACTCCGGGTCGGTGATGTCCAGTTGAACCGGAATAGCACCCGGCAGGTCGACGGTCTCCGGTCGGCGCGCGCCCGCATAGACCTTCGCTCCCCGTGCGACCAGTTCGGTAGCGAACTGTCGTCCCAATCCCCGGTTGGCGCCTGTTACCAGTGCGGTGATCTGCTCGGTCATCGGTGTCCCTTTCCACGGTGCTTGCCTGGCGCAACACTAGAACAGGCTAGGTTCATTCCGCTAGACCTAGCCAACGGTTGGGAGGAATGACCTACCAGCTACGAGGACCCCGGTCGTGGCCGACGGCTCTGGGCGAAACCCACGATGGTCTGATGCAGCATCACATGCACGTCGCGCGCGGCGCCGCAGCGCTTGCCGCCGCCATGGGAATCGGTCGATTCGTCTACACCCCGATCCTGCCGTTGATGACCGCACAAACGACCCTGACGCCTCACACTGCGGCCACCCTGGCGACGGCCAATTACGTCGGCTACCTCGCGGGCGCACTGGTCGGTTCCGTGTGGCCGCGCGTCGCCCGCTCGATGGTCCTCTGCCGGGTATCGCTGGTGGCACTGGTCGTGAGCCTGGCCGGTATGCCCCTGTCCGACACCACGGTGGAATGGGTTCTGCTGCGGACGGTGGCCGGCGTGACCAGTGCCCTGGTGTTCGTGATCGCCGTCAACACCTTGCTGGAGCACCCGCACGGGCGACCTGCCCATCTGGCCGGGTGGGGATTCGGCGGGATCGGCGCAGGCATTGCGCTATCGGCAGTGCTGGTGCTGGCCAGTGAGCAGTGGCGGCTGGCCTGGTGGACCTCGGCTGCAGCTGCCGCGGTCTTGACCGCCGCCGCCTGGACGATGCCTGCCGCGCCTGTGGCCACTGCGTCGGCGTCCGCAACGCGAATCAAATTGCCGCACAGACATTTTGGGCTGCTCGCTGTGAGCTACACCCTCGAAGGCGTCGGATACATCATCGCCGGCACGTTCCTGGTTGCCGCGGTCACGCAGAATGCGCCGCACTGGCTCGGCGGTGCGACCTGGCTCGTCGTGGGCTTGGCGACCGTCCCCTCCGCGGCATTGTGGTCGGCGTTAAGTTCACGATGGTCGCATCCCGGACTGCTGGTGGCGGCGCTCTGCGCGCAGGCCGCGGGAATTGCCGCCGCCGGGGTCTTCGGCGGCGTCGCGGCCGCACTGATCGGGGCGGTGCTCTTCGGCGGCACGTTCATCGGGGTCAGCACGTTGTCGCTTGCGGCAGCGCGTGCGCTGCGCTATCCGCGCGCCGTGGCGCTGCTGACTGCCGGCTACTCGGTCGGCCAGATACTCGGCCCGCTCGCGGTCAGCCCACTGCTGCACAACGGATTCCGGCCCGCCCTGGTGGTCGGTGCGTTGGTCGTGTCAGCCGCCGCCGCGGTCGCTGGGCTGATGCGGATCATCGGCGGGCAGCCAGACAGAATGATCAGAGAGCCCGAAATCACCGATGTCCCGGGTGAATTCGTCGACCAGGGTGGCAACCACCGGGTTGTCTTCGTCGCGCCGCCACACCAGTGACCACGTCCATAGCGGGGCCGGGTTGATCACCGCACGCCGGACCAGGTCCTTGGGCAGCGACGCGTCCTGGCCCTTCGGATTGTTGATCACTGGACGGCCAAGTCCTCGTACATGCTCCAGGAACGTCGCCCCGGTGACGCCGCCGTCGTCGGTACGCATGACGCGGGCACCGGTGGCGGCCGCGAACTGCTCGGCATAGCGATTCCACGACGACCAACTGCCGGCGTCCGCGTCGATCAGCACGACCGTGTCGGGGGCCTCGACGGGCGAATCGTCTGGGCCGGTCGCAAGCGCGTAGAGCCGGTCCACGCCCAACAGTCGCGCCTCGAGCGCGAGCGCTTGCAGGTCGGTGTTCTGGACCCAGCAGATCGCGAGATCGAGGCTGCCGTCGGCGACCCGCGCGGCCTGCGTGTGCGACGGCATTACCCACGTGTCCACCCGCAGCTGCGCGATCCCCGCCGCGCGCTCGGACCAATCGGTGGGACACCAGTTGACGTAGCCCACGCGCACCGGCTGTGAGCTCCCCAGACTTGAAGCACGCCTGCGCAATTCGTCTGCCTGGGCGATGAGGGCCCTGGCGTCGGGCAGTAGTGCGGCACCTGCCGGTGTCAGGGTCACTGAGCGGCGGTCGCGGTCGAACAGGGTGACCTTGAGCTCACGCTCGAGAACCTTGATCTGCTGGGACAGTGACGGTCCGGCGATGCGCAGACGCGCAGCCGCGCGACCGAAGTTCAGCTCCTCGGCCACGGCGACGAAGTAGCGCAGTTGCCGCAACTCCATCGCTGCAGCCTAGTAGGCGCAGCCTCCCAGCAGGGAGGGGACCGATCGCGCAGGCGTGGCATCGGCGGCCCGCCCGAGGCGTTGAGCCAGTCACACAGCGAAGGAAAGGACCATCGACATGAGCACTCCGACACGGGTCGCCGTCATCACCGGCGCCTCCCAGGGCATCGGCGCCGGCTTGGTACGGGGCTACCGCAGGCTGGGCTACGCGGTCGTCGCCAACTCCCGAAGCATCGGTGACACCGACGATCCGCTGGTACTCACTGTCGCCGGCGATATCTCCGAACCCGGTGTGGGACAACGTATTATCGATGCGGCGTTGCAGCGCTTCGGCTGTGTCGACACCGTGGTGAACAACGCCGGGATCTTCATCGCCAAGCCGTTCACCGACTACACCGACACTGACTACGATGCCATCACCGGGGTGAACATGCGCGGCTTCTTCGAGCTCACCCGAGCGGCGATGCGGGTCCTGAAAGCCGGTGGCCACGTCGTGAACATCTCGACCAGTTTGGTGGATCAGACGAATTCACAGGTGCCGTCCGCTCTGGCGTCTCTGACCAAAGGCGGCCTGAACGCAGCGACCAAGGCGCTGGCGATCGAGTACGCCGGGCGCGGGATCCGGGTCAACGCCGTCGCTCTCGGAGTCATCAGCACCCCGATGCACGATCCGTCCGACCACGCCGCGCTGGCGGGACTGCATCCCCTGGGTCGGCTCGGCGAGATCGATGAGGCGGTCGAGGCGGTGCTGTACTTGGAGCAGGCCGGCTTGGTCACCGGTGAGATCCTCCACGTGGACGGGGGCCAAAGTGCCGGACATTGAGCGTCTTCTGCGTTCGGTGCTGGATCAGTGGAGGGCCGGCATCGACGAACACAACCCCCAGGCAGTCGCCGAACTGTTCACCGGCGACGCGATCTTTCAGGGGTTGCGCCCGTACAGCGTGGGCCCTCAGGGAGTCTTCGACTACTACGACTCCCAGCCGACCGGTATGACGGTGGACTTCTCCGTTCTCGAGTCGCGGCGCCTCGGCGATGACGCCGTGCTCGGCTACATCGCCGCGACGTTCGTGCTTCCCACCGGCGAGGTGAAGGATCTTCGGTTGGGCTTGGTCATTGTCCGCGCCGGCGGGGATTGGCGGATCGCGTACTACCAGGCGGGCCCGGCGCCTGGCTAGTGACCGAGGTGAATCTGCAGTCCGTGGCTGCGCAGCTGCTCGAAGCTGTAGCTGAATTCGCCTCGGCGGCCGATGGATACGAGATAGCGGTCCTGGCCTTCGGTGATCGGGAACGTGAAGGAGAACGTGCAGTTGGCGGTGTCACCGGTTCCGGCACCCAGTGACGTGGTGGTGAGGATTTCGCCCTTGTCGTTCTTGACGGTGACCGGTGTGGTGCGACCGACGTCGGCATAGCCGTCCGTGCCGTGGCACGACCCGCCGTCAGTGACGATCGCGCCGGTGCCGAGGGTGTCGGTCAGCACGAATACCCCTGAGATTTTGGCGGATTCGAGGACGCGAAAGCCCTTGTTGAACTTCGGGCAGAACACGTCGACGGCGATCTTGTCGGCGAGCAGACCCTGCTGCTGCCCGCCGTGCTCGAGCTGATTGCACACCTCGTGTCCGTGGGCCACCGCATTGGCCTCGGAATTGAACTGATCGAACAGCCCCGCCGTCTGCAATGCCTGCACGTAGTCGACTTCGGGCGGCGGCGTCGGTTTGTGCCGTGCCCAGAGAAGGCCGCCGACCACGCCCGCGACCATGACGATCACCGCCGTCGTCACTCCGGTGGCCAGCCACGTCAACCGGATGCTCGACCTGGCGACCGGCACTTCGACATAGCCGGGCAGCAGCTGGCCGCCGACGGGGTCGTTCGACTCGGACCTGCCGTTGCGAACCCGGTTGGTGGGGTGCCCGGCGCTGTAGTAGCGACCCTCGAAGCGGGCCGCGGGATCGGGCCGCCAGCCGGTCGGCGGGGTGGGCGTCAGCACCCCGCCGCAGCGTGCGCAAGTCCCGTGTGCGTCCAGGTCAGCCCCGCAATAGGGGCAGGCCGCGGGCGCTCGCTTCATCGCTCTTGAATATCACCGATACCGCCGCCTCGCTGCGGCAACGCGTTCTTTCCGCAGCCGTGCGCACTGGGCAGCGCGGCGTGTCGACGGTGCGTCCCGGCGTGCGGGTTAGGGTGCTGTGGTCGGCTTCAGTGAACAAGCCGATAGAAAAGTTGAGCAATTCATGACTGCACCAACAGAGACGTCACCACTCGAAGCGCGGGTCGGCCACTACTACCGGATGGACGGCACATACCTCGTCGGCCGCGAAAAGCTTCGCGAGTACGCCCGTGCCGTGCAGGACTACCACCCTGCTCACTGGGACGTCGCCGCGGCCGCCGAGCTGGGCTACTCAGACGTCATCGCGCCGTTGACGTTCACGTCGGCGCCGGGCATGCAGTGCAATCGCCGGATGTTCGAATCGATCGTCGTCGGTTACGACACCTATCTGCAGACCGAGGAGGTCTTCGAGCAGCACCGACCGATCGTCGCCGGTGACGAGCTGGTGATCGACGTCGAGCTGACCTCGGTACGCCGCACCGCGGGCCGGGACTTCATCACCGTCACCAACACCTTCACCGACGCCGACGGGGAGCGGGTGCACACCCTGCACACCACGGTCGTCGGCGTGACCGCGGAGGACATCGACGCGGGCGTGAAGGTCGCCGTTCAGAACGCGATGATGCACGACATGAACATCCTCGACATCGGCGGAAACGACGCCGAGTACACCAAGGAGTTGCGGCCCGAGGGCGAGATCCGGATCGCCGACGGAGGTCTGACCCGTACACCGGGGTCGCGGTCGTTCGACGATGTCTCGGTCGGTGAGGAGTTGCCGCCCCACCACACCCGGGTGTCGCGCGGCGATCTGGTGAACTACGCCGGTGTGGCCGGCGACGCCAACCCCATCCACTGGGATGAGGACATCGCCAAGTTGGCCGGGCTGCCCGACGTGATCGCCCACGGCATGCTCACCATGGGCCTCGGCGCCGGATTTCACTCGAGCTGGTCCGGCGACCCGGGCGCGGTGACCCGCTTCGCGGTGCGGCTGTCGCAACCCGCTGTCGTCTCGGCCAAAGAGGGCGCCGACATCGAGTTCAGCGGCAAGGTCAAGTCGCTGGACCCGGAAACCCGGTCGGGCGTTGTTCTCATCGGCGCGAAATCCGCGGGCAAGAAGATCTTTGGCCTGGCGACGATGAACGTGCGGTTCGCCTGAGGTCGGTCTACCCGCACGCCTCGGATAGCCACTGGCCGATCCCGCGCGGATCTGCGATGTGATCCGGATCGACAACGCGCAGCGCGGCGTTGACCGCCATCGCCGCCTCGCAACTGTCCGGGTCCTGCAGCACGACCCGCCCCCCGGCGCCTTTCACGTCCTCGCAGCCGCGCGCCCCGTCCTCACTCGCGCAGGAAAGCAGAACGGCCGTCACCGAATTGACGAGCTGGGCCGCGCTGGAAAACGCCGCGTCCAGTGACGGGCGCGAGCATAGGATCGGCGGATCCAACGTCAGATGGGCTCGCACGCCGGGGCCCGTCTCGTACTGCTCGATCGGCGTCTGCGGCTCCGTGGACCGCCTCCGGTCGTTGCCCGCCAGCAGGTGGTACCCCGCGGGGGCGAGAATGACCTCGCCCGGCGTGCAGGCGTAGGGGCTGCTGGTCGGTTCACGGATCGGAATTGCGGTGTAGCCCTGGAGAACTTGGTCGAGTCCCGCGTACTGCGGTGCGCGGTGCAACACCACGAACACCACCGTGTTGCCGATGTCGACGAGGGTCTCGAAGATCCCCCGCAGCGCCTTGATACCCCCGGCGCTGCCTCCGATCACAACGACGTCAGGGCCGGACACGCTGGTTCTGGCTCTTGGCGTAGATGCCCAGGCGGCGGTCCTGCGGCTTGAACAACCGCATGCCGTCGACGGTGAGGCCTTCCCTCGGACCGATGACCAGACTGCCGAACGGAGCCAAGCTATCCCAGAACATCCGTTCAGCCCGGCGCTGCAGCGTGTCCTCGAAATAGATGAAGACGTTGCGGCACATGATCAGATGGAATTCGCCGAATGTGCTGTCGGTCGCCAAATTGTGCGAGAAGAATTCCAGCCGCGACCGCAGTGCCGGGCTGAGAATGCACCGATCATATTTGGCGATGTACCAGTCCGAGAACGGCCTTTCTCCGCCGCTGGCTTGATAATTGCGGGTCGCTCCGACCATCGCATCCGCGGGATAGATCGCCGCGGCAGCGACTTTGAGGGAATCGCTGTCGATATCGGTTGCGTAGATCGTGGACCGATCCAACAAACCGGCCTCATCCAGCATGATCGCCATCGAATACGCTTCCTCGCCCGTCGCACACCCCGCGACCCAGATGCGGATGCGCGGATAGGTGGCCAGCCGCGGCAACAGCTCCGTGCGAATCTTCTTGAACACCAACGGGTCCCGGAACATCTCGGTCACGTTGACCGTCATCGTCGATAGCAGCGAGGCCAGCAGACTCGGATCACGAAGCACCCGGTCCTGGGCTCTGGAGATGGTGCCCAACGAATGCCGTTCGACGAACGCCATCAGCCGCCGGTTGCGCGAGGCGTCCGTGTAGTGACGGAAGTCGTAGCCGAGGAACTCGAACACCGCATAGAAGAACGCCTCTGCCTCGATCGCCGTCAGTTCCTTGGACCGGGCCGCGTCATTCTCTGCGGGATCACTCATTGGTGGTTGCCGCCCCCTGCTGGCCGCGTAACCGACTGCCCAGCCAGACCCTGAGCACCGACGTCAATTGGTCCATGTCGACCGGTTTGGTGACATAGTCCGATGCGCCTGCGTCCAAGCACTTCTGGCGGTCGCCCTTCATCGCCTTGGCGGTCAGCGCCACGATAGGCAAGCTGCGCCAACGGGATTCAGCCCGGATCCGGCGCATCGCCTCGTAACCATCCATGACCGGCATCATGATGTCCATCAGCACCAGTCCCACCTCCGGATGGGCGGCGAGGCTGTCGAGCCCTTCTTGACCGTTGCGGGCCGGTATCACCGTGATCCCATACCGCTTCAGCGCGCTGCCGAGTGAGAAGACGTTGCGCACGTCGTCGTCGACCAGCAGGACGGTGTTGCCCGCGAGGCTTTCGTCGACCCGCTTGGGGTTCGAGAGAATTTCCCGGGCCGAGTCGGGCATGTCGTTGGCCACGCGATGGAGGAACAGCGCTGTTTCGTCCAGCAGCCGCTCGGGTGATTTGGCGTTCTTCAGCACGATCGCAGAGGCCAGCACTTCGAGGCGCTGCGTCTCGGCTGTGGTCAATTCCCTTCCGGTATGCACGATTACCGGCAAGTGCTTCTGCTTGAGTTGATCCTTGACGCGCTCGATGAGGTCGATGCCGTCCATATCGGGCAAGCCGAGATCGAGAACCAGGCAGTCGTAGGACGTCGGGCCGGCCAACTCGGCGAGCACCTGTTGGCCGGTGCCGACGCACGTGATCGCGATATCGTCGCTTTCGATCATGTGCTTGACGACCTGGCGTTGGCTGGCATCGTCTTCGGCGACCAGCACGTGCCGCGGTCCCGGCTTCAGGAAGTCGGCCACCGCGCTGAACATCGAACGGAGATCGTCGACTTCGGCGGGCTTGTTCAACGTGTGGATGGCACCCATCCGCCGCCCACGGCCGTCGTCGTTGGAACCCGAGATGACGTTGACCGGTATGTGCCGGGTGGCGAGATCATGCTTGAGGACGTCGAGGACGACCCAGCCGGCCATATCCGGCAGACCGATATCCAAGGTGATCGCGGCGGGCTGGCATTCCTTCGCCAGCGCCAACGCCATGCGCCCGCTCGCGGTGACGACCGCGTCGAAGCCGGCCTCGGTGGCCAACTCGACCAGGAGCCCCGCGAAGGTCGGGTCGTCCTCGACCACGAGCAGGACCGGTTTGGGCCCCTGCGGCCAGTCGACGGACGAAATGTCCACCGCGCCAATGCGTGCCAGGGCGCCGTCCACCTCGGGCGACATCTGGCCGGACGACGGCTGCGGGGCAGTCCCCGATCCGTTCCCGGCCACCTGCTGTGATACCGGCGGGGCAACCACGCTGCTCGATACCGTTGCGGCCCGCGGGGTTTCGGGCTGCGTGGATTCGCCTGCCTGCGGGGCCGCGACGGGCAGATAGCAGGTAAAGGTGGATCCCTCGCCCAGCGCGCTGCGCAGCGTGATCTCGCCACCCAGGTTGCGGGCCAGTTCGCGGCTGATCGCCAGCCCCAACCCGGTGCCACCGTACTGCCGGGTGGTTCCCCTGGCCGCCTGCTGGAAGGACTCGAAGATCAGGTGGTGGTCCTTTTCGTCGATGCCGATTCCGGTATCGACGACGGCCAGGGACAGATAACCCGTGCCCGGATTGCCGTCGATATCGCCTGCCGCGGACAGTTCCACGGTCACCGAACCTTCGTCGGTGAACTTGATCGCGTTGGCCACCAGGTTCTTCGCTATCTGCTTCACGCGGGTGTAGTCACTCGTGAGCTGCACGGGTGTGGAGTCACCCACCACGACGTGGAAGCCGACGCCTTTGTTGTCCGCGATCGGGCGGAAGGTGCGCTCGAGGAAGGCGACCAGATCGTTCACCTGGATCAGCTCCCGCTCCAGACGCAACGATCCGGATTCGACCTTGGCCAGGTCGAGGACCTCGTCGATGAGGTTCAACAGGTCCTTGCCGGACTGCTGGATCGTCTCCGCGAACTCCTGCTGTTTGTCGGTGAGCGGGTCATCCGAATCGGCCAACAAGCCGGCCAGGATCAGGATGCTGTTCAGCGGTGTGCGCAGTTCGTGCGACATATTCGCCAGGAATTCCGACTTGTACCGCGACGACACGGCCAGTTCCTCGGCCTTCGCTTCGAGGGTTTGGCTGAGCCGATGCAGCTCGTCGTTCTTCTGCTCCAACGACTGCGCCTGCGACTCGAGCCGTTCCGAACTCGCTCTGAGCTCTTCCTGTTGCGAGCGCAACTCCTCGGTCGTCTCCTCCAGTTCCGCGTTCTGTGCCGACAACTGGTCCTCGCGCTGCGTCAGCTGTTCGTTCGCGGTGCGCAGTTCTTCTTCCTGGGCCTGCAGTTCTTCGGTCTGTGCCTGGGATAGCCGCAGCAACTCACTGGTCTTCTGCGCCGACTCGATGGCGCTCAGAGCCACTCCTGCTCCCAGCGCAATGCTCTCCAAGAGTTCGACGTCCTCCTCGGAGAACAACTGCAGGCCGGCAAGCTCGAGAACCCCATGTACCTCGGACTCGAATTTGATGGGGATCAGGATCAGGGACACGGGCTCGGTCTTGCCCAGGCCCGAGACGATTTCGACATAGTCCCCGGGCGCGCCGGTCACCTCGATCCGGTTTCCCTCCAGCGCGCACTGGCCGACCAGACCATCGCCTATCCCGAAAGAAGTCGGCAGGTCCTTTCGGCGGTGGAAGGCGTAGGACGCAACCAGCGCGAATTGGTCCGTCTCCTGTGTCTGCCGCAGGTAGAGGGCCCCGTGCTTGGCGTCGAGTGCCTGCGCGGTGCGCGACACGATGATGGAGCCAGCGGACGCCAGATCGGGCGCCGCCTGCACCTCGGTCATCAGGTTCGCCTGAATTTCCTTGGAGCGTCGTGCCTTTTCGTTCTGTTCGGCCGCCGATGTCACCGTGCGGTGGATATTGCGGCTGGTGAAATACAGCAGAATGCCCAGCACCAGAACGATTGCGCTGGCGAGTATCCACAGCAGAGACCGGGCGAAACTGACCGCTTGTCCCGCCCTCGTGTTGGCACTCTCGACGGCCTTGACCGCGTCCTGCTCGATCTGGCCCAGCTGAGTCTCCAGCAGCGCGACCTGATCGGCGTGTTCTCTCCCCGAAGCGGCTGCCTGCTCGGCATTTTGGGCCTTCTGCAGATCGGAGCGATAGTTCGACCGGAAGGTGACCCAGGTTGCCAACGCCTGTTGATAGAGCGAGCGGATGGCGTCGTTGTCGTCGGTTTCTGCGCCTGCACGAAGCTCGGTGTCGACCGTCTTGTCCAGTTGGTCGATCTCAGCCGTGAGTTCCGCACGACGGG
The DNA here is from genome assembly GCF_019456675.1 of Mycolicibacterium pallens. NCBI lineage: Bacteria > Bacillati > Actinomycetota > Actinomycetes > Mycobacteriales > Mycobacteriaceae > Mycobacterium > Mycolicibacterium pallens. The sequence continues at coordinate 5,924,934 of NZ_CP080333.1, forward strand.
CGGGATCGTTGGAAAACAGCAGCCTGTCGTGCGCGACGAGCAGGGCCTTCAGATCCCGCTGGGTGTCGAGTGCGGCAACCTGGTCGTTGCGGGCCTGGGAACGCTGCTCGAACAGGTCGGTGATCTGCCTGAGTTGAACGGTGTAAAGCGTATTCGCCAAAATCACTGCGAGAAGCGCGCAACCGCAGACAATCGCCAATCGGGTCGCAAGCTTCATATCACCCTAGCTCTCACCGGTATTCCTAGCTCTCCGCGCAGTGGGCCACTTCTTGACCTCAGCAGCCAGATCCGTTGCTTCGATCGGATGGGCATACAAAAATCCCTGCTGCAGTACACATCCCGCGTCTCGGAGCCAGTCTGCCTGTTTCTGGTTCTCGACACCCTCGGCGATCAGATCGACCTGCATACAGGACGCCAGCGCGATGTGGCTGCGCACCAGATTCTGCACGCGCTGATCGTCGTGAACTTCGGCGACGAACGTGCGGTCGATCTTCAGCCAGTCGACGGGGATGTGCAGCAGATTCGTCATGCTGGCATGGTCGACACCGAAATCATCGATGGCCAAGTTGAATCCGATGCTTCGAGCGTGGCGCAACGCCACACGCGCCGTGGCCGGATCTCCGTAGAATGTGCGTTCGCTGAGCTCCAGGCAGATGTTCTCCGGGGCGACCCCACTGTCGCGCTGCGCACCGATCAGGTCGTCGAGGAAGCTGCATTCCAGCACGTGGTCCGGCGATAGGTTCACGTGCAGCTTCAAGTCATCTCGGCCCAGCGCTGCGAAGTCCTCGAAACTGCGCGCCAGAATCCACCGGCTCAACTGACCGATCTGCCCGGCACTTTCGGCCAGGGCGATGATGTCGGTTGCGGGGATCTCTTCGTCGCCGACCCGCCAACGAACCAGTGCTTCGAGACCGAACAGCACACCGGTGGCCGAGTTCACGATCGGCTGGTAGGCCAGCCTGAACTCCGAGCGGGCAATGGCATCCGCCACTTCCGACCGCAGATCCACCTTGCCCTTGTGCCGCGAGCCGATGCCTTCGGTGTAGAGGACACATTCGTCGAGCCGGTTCTTTTTCGACTCGAACATGGCGATGTCGGCCTGGTTCAGAAGGTCCTCCGGCGAGCGCGCGCTTGCGCCGAGACATGAGATGCCCATGCTCAAGGACGGATACAGCGTGACGTTCTTACAGCGAATCGGCTCGCCCTGGACCTGCTGCAGGATTCGGTTGCCTGCTGCGACAGCATCCTCGATCGACGGCACATCTTCGAAGACGACGATGAACTCGTCCCCACCGATGCGACAGACCAGAGCGTCGTCACCGGCGGCCGACCGAAGGCGTGCCGCCACTTCGACGAGCAACTCGTCGCCGGTGTCATGTCCGTAGGTGTCGTTCACCGACTTGAACCTGTTGACATCCATGTACAACAGCGCAGCCAGTTTTCCGTCGCTCTGCCGGCGGGACAGCTCCGCGAGCCGCTCATTGAGTTCTCGTCGATTGGCCAGATCGGTGAGCGGGTCGTGGCTCGCGAGGTGGCTGATCACCATTTGGGCTTGTTTGATCTCGGTCAGGTCATGCACCACGACCGCGACGTGCAGATCGATCGAGTCACCGATCGGCGACAGGGTGATCAGCACGTCGACCGGACGACGCAGCCCGGAAGCGAACGTCATCTCCATCGACACTTCCTGGTGCGTCGCCAGGGTGCTGTCCAACTGCTCACGCAACCGGTCTCGGTGGGCGTCGACGGCAAGGTCCACGATGGACCGGCCGATCAGGCTGTCGTCATGCCCACTGAACAAGGCGGTGGCAGCCTTGTTGCAGCTGCGGATCACCCCGGAGGCATCCACCGCGAGAATCGCGTCAGCGGTGGCCTGCATGACGGCGGCGTACTCGGTCTGGACCCGGTAGAGCGTGGCGTTGGATATCGCGAGCGCGGCGGCCACCGAGGTGCCGCGGAACAGCGCGGTCTCGACCTCGGAGAAGGGTGGACCATCGGTTCGGCCCACACAGAGAATGCCGACCGGCTGCCCTCGGGCCGACAGCTCCTGGATCATGACGGCCCCGCCGGGCATCGGTGCGCGCACCCCGCCGGATGCCTGCTCAACGAGCCACTGCTGCAGCAACTCCGAACGTCGACCGCCCTCGGTGTGGGAGAACGAGTCGTGCCATTCACTGCCCGGCGCCGGTAGCCGAAGCAGACATGCCGCGTCGAACAACTGGCTCATCTCGGCGACGATGGTCTTCTCCAACGTGGGCAGGTCGATGCTGTCGGCGGCGAAGATGTTGGCCAACCGAGCCCGTCGCCGGGTGAACGCCAACTCTTCGCGCTGTCGACTCTCGGCCGCACGCGCGATTTGCAATTGCTGTTCATGCAGGCGAGCGGCCTCCATGCGGAGTTTGGCAAACGATCGATCCAGCTCCAGCAAAGCTTTCACCTTGGCAAAGAGCACCGCCGCGGAAACCGGCTTGAGGAGAAAGTCGACCGCTCCGAGGTCGTATCCGCGATCCAGATCGCCATCGTCGGCCTGGCCGGTGAGGAAGATGATCGGTGTCGAGGCCAACTCGTCGGCTTCCCGGATGAGTTGCGCCGTCTCGAATCCGCCCATGCCCGGCATGTTGATGTCGAGCACAATCACCGCCACCTTGCGCTGCAAGAGGGCGGTGAGCGCCTCTTCTCCCGATCCCGCCTGGACAAGTTCGCAGTCCAGGGGTGTCAGCACGGTGCACAGCAGGTCCCGCAGCCGAGCGTCATCGTCGACAACCAAGACCGTCTGTTTGCTCTCGGTTGTCGTGGGCTCCCCGACCACGCCATCCATCAGCACAGGCTTAATGTTCCCTCCCGCGCGAGGTATGGCACAAGCACACGAACTTTCACTCCCCCGACTCTTTTCGTGAACAATAATTCGTTCCACAATTGTGCCGCTGCGCCGCTTGCAACAACACGCCAATCGCGAAATTCAGCAAATTTTGTGGTTCAACCGTGACATGGTCGCTGCGAGTGTCGGAAAGTCTAGACAGCTCCATCGACGCTGCCTCCGCGTCCGCGGATATGACTGTTCGGCAAACAGTCTTACCGGCCGTCGCATTCCAGTGCATATTCGCTGGTCGTGCGGTCTACTTGTCGCCATGGGGGTCGACGAGCCAATCGGTGACGACGGGGTGGAGATTCCCGTTGAACTCGTCCGCAGCCTGCTGAGCCTGTTGCGTAGCCGACTCGGGCTGGAAACCGCGTGGCTGTCATCCTTTCGGGACGGCATGCAAACCTTCGAGGTCCTCGACGGTGACACCGACGCGATAGGGCTGTCGTCGGGCGACCGCGCCTCACTGTTCGATTCGTATTGTGTGCGAGTCATCGACGGCCGACTGCCCGGGATCGTCCCCGACACCAGCGCCAACCAGACCACCGACGCGCTGCCCGTGACCCGCGAATTCGGGCTGGGCGCCTACGTCGGTGTGCCGGTGCTGAACCGCAACGGCGGAACCGTCGGCATGGTGTGCGCGGTCAGCCGCGAGGCCAAGCCCTACCTCGCCGATTTCGATATGCGCATCGTCAAACAGGTCGCCGAACTCATCGGCACGCTGATCGATTCTCCCGAGAACGGCCGGGACACCACCGCCGCGCAGCGCGCCGCCATCCGCCGGGTGGTGTATCAGCGCGATTTCGAAGTGGTGTTCCAGTCGGTGCACGACGTGCCGACCGGCAAGGTGGTGGGTGTCGAGGCGCTGGCTCGGTTTCCCCGTGAACCGTTCCGCCCGGACGGATTCCTTGCGCAGGCGGCACTGCTGGGCTTGGGGATCGAGTTGGAGACAGCGATCGTGGCTCGCGTCATCTCGATGGTGCCCCAGCTGCCCGAGGACATTTTCGTCGCGGTGAACATCTCCCCGACCGCCGCGCTGGTCGCTCCGTGGGAGCAGATGCTGGCGGACGTCGATCCCTCGCGAATTGTGTTGGAGCTTACCGAACATGACGCTGTCCTGGACTACGGTGCGCTCGACGATGCGTTGGAGCCCTGCCGCACACGAGGTGTCCGGGTGGCGGTCGACGACGTCGGCGCCGGCTTCTCGTCCTTCTCCCATGTGCTCGAGCTGAGCCCGGAATTCGTCAAGATCGACCAGTCGATCACCCGCCACATCGATGTCGACGACGCTCGCCGGCGTCTTGCGCATGCCATTGCCGAACTCGCCGGACAGATGGGCGCGACGGTGATCGCCGAAGGTGTTGAAACACAAGGCGAGCTGGATGCCATCAACGCGGTGGGCATCAGCGCGGCGCAGGGGTACTACCTCAGCCGTCCACGTCCTCTGGTGCACGGGTTCCCCGATGCCGCCGCGGCAGCGTCGACCGATCTACTTCCCACCGCGGTGGATCTGTTGGGAGAGCGCCGGTTCGAACTGGCCCTTGCCCATTCGCCCATCGGCATGGCCGTGGTGGGCTTGGACGGGACGTTCCTGCGCACCAACCGCGCCCTGCGCAGCATGCTCGGCTACACCAAGCGGGAGCTGGCCGAGCTCACGTTTCAAGAGATCACCCATCCCGACGATCTCGACGCCGACATCGCGCTGCTCACCGAATGCCTGGAAGGGCGGCGGCGTTCCTACCGCATCGACAAGCGCTACATCGCCGCCGACGGACGGATCGTGTGGGGCGCACTGACCGTCGTCGTCGTCCACGCCCCGCGGGATCAGCCGCGCTACTTCGTCTCGCAGATCGTGGATGTGACCGCCGACCGGATCCGCGAGGCCGATCTGGCGCGGCAGGCGGCCACCGACCCGCTGACCGGGGTGGCGAACCGGTCCGCCGGCTGGAGCCGCCTCGAACAGCTCGACGTCAGCGGACGGGGCTACGGAATCTTGTTCTGCGATATCGAACGCTTCAAAGCCGTCAATGACCAGCACGGTCATCGGGCCGGTGACCAGCTGTTGGTCGACGTGGCCGAGCGCCTGCAGGCGGCGGTCGGAGAGGACGACGTCGTCGCGCGATGGGGCGGTGATGAGTTTCTGGTGATCACCGATTCGGTCAACGACTGGGAACTCGCCCGCCTGGCCGACCGGATCACTGACGAACTGGACCGGGCACCGGTCGCGCTCGGGGAAGGCAAGCAGGTCGCGGCCAGGATGACCATCGGATTCGCGGCGCACCGCACCGGTGACGGACGGTCGATCGACGCCGTCCTCGAGCACGCCGACCAGGCTATGTACAACAAGCGACGCCGACGAAGCCGACGGGCTGCGGGTAGTTAGACGCGCTCAGCTGGGTACACCTTGCACGGCAAGGAGGTTCTGGTGGACAAGATCTGGGAGGTCGTCGCCGGGGATTCGTATGACCCCGGCGATCCTGGCAATGGTGCGGAGGAGCAACTCATCCTGCGCGGATCCGAAGAAGAGGCACGGCGGGTGTACGCCGACAGCGTCGCCGAGGCGGCCGAACGCGGCCATGCGTACGTCACACTGCGGTGCGGTGGCGGCGATGTCGAGAGATGGCCGCAACGCACCGGGTGGACGGTCTGACCACCCGCGACAGCCTTAGTTAGTTCCGGTAACGTTTCTGTGGTATCCGCGCACGCAGAACAGGAGCGATGACATGAATCTCGGCCCCTGGGGTGATCTCACCATACTTGCTGCCGTGCTCGAGATCGTCTTCGCCACTTGCGTATTCGTCTACATCGGCCGCCTGGAGCGACGAGTGTCGCATCCGATGGGCGAGCAGGTGGGCGCCCACAAGGCGGTGCTGGCCAAGGTTCGCAAGCGTGAGCCGTTGACGCGGGACGAATTCGACTACGCGTCCGAACTGGTTGCCGACGCTCGCTCGCCGCTGGCGTACGCGATTCCCGCGGCGCTGTTCACGATGGGCTTCTTCTACGTCGTCGGCTGCCTGTTCATGCTGCACCTCGACGGCGGTAACCCCTCGTTCCGGACGTTCATCGGCGGCATCCCGATGCTGACGTCGATGAACATGGCTGCTCAGTTGCGCAGGGTCGCGGGCATGAAGAGCAAGCTGCGCGACATCCCGTTGGTCGACAACGAGGACACCGATCAGCTCACTTCCGTTGGTAGCGCCTGACTTTCGTCACCTCGGCGCTTTGGCTATCCCGTCGCCGTCCTCCCACAGCAGCAGCTGACGCACCGACTGCCGAGTTCCGTACGGCTGCAACATCCGGCTGGCTGGGCGGGGACGCACCTTCAGTGGCCACCAGAACCATCGGCCGAGTAGTGCCGCGACTGCCGGCGTCATGAACGACCGGACGATCAGCGTGTCGAACAGCAGGCCGAGGGCGATCGTCGTGCCGATCTGTCCGAGGATCCGCAAGTCGGCGAAGATGAACGACGCCATCGTGGCGGCGAACACCAGACCGGCTGCCGTCACCACCGCACCGGACCCGGCCATCGCCCGGATGATGCCCGTGTTGAGGCCGGCGTGGATCTCCTCCTTGAACCGGGATATCAACAGCAGGTTGTAGTCAGATCCCACCGCCAGAAGAAGAATGATGGCCAGCGCCAGCACGATCCAGAACAGATGGATCCCGAAGATGTCCTGCCAGATCAACACTGACAGCCCGAAGGAGGCGCCCAACGACAACGCCACGGTGCCCACGATCACGAACGCGGCGACGATGCTGCGGGTGATGAACATCATCACGAGCAGGATGAGGCTGAGCGCAGCGATCCCGGCGATCATGAGGTCGTAGGTGGCCCCGTCCTGAATGTCCTTGTAGGTGGCCGCAGTACCGGCGAGGTAGATTTTCGAACCCGCCAGCGGCGTCCCTTTGACGGCTTCCTGCGCGGCGTGCCGGATCGAGTCGATGTGCGAAATACCCTCTGGCGTGGCGGGATCCCCGTCATGGGTGATGATCATCCGGGCGGCCTTGCCGTCGGGCGACAGGAACAGCTTCATCCCGCGCTCGAATTCGGGGTTCGTGAACGCCTCCGGCGGCAGATAGAACGAGTCGTCGGTCTTGGAGGCGTCGTAGGCCTGCCCCAGCGCGGTCGAATTCTGCAGCGCCGCTTGAGCTTGGTCGTTGATTCCCGACGTGGTGGCGTAATTGGTCAGCGTCAGATCGCGGTTGGTCTGTTGACTCTCGATCTGCGGGGGGATCAGCGCGAGCAGCTTCGGTTGCAGCGCATCGAGTTTGGCGATACTGCCGGCGACATTACCCAGCTGGTCGGTCAGCGCGTCGATGCCGTCGAGCGCGTCGAACAGCGATCGCAGCGCGGCACAGACCGGAATGTCGTAACAGTGCGGCTCCCAATAGAAGTAGTTGCGCAGCGGCCGGAAGAAGTCGTCGAAGTTGGCGATCTTGTTGCGCAGGTCCTGCGCGGTGGCGACGGTGTCGGCGAAGGCCTTGGTCTGCTCATCGGTGACCGCGCTCGACTGCTGCTGCAGCGCATACTGCTGGCGCAGGATGTCGATCGAGTTGTTGATCACGTCGACCTGCTTGAGCAGATCTTCACCGCGAGCCTGCTGGAACGGCAGATTGTTGATCTGCGAGGCACTTCCGGCGCTGATCTGGAACGGGATCGACGTGTGGGCCAGGGGCGTTCCCAGCGGTCGGGTGATCGACTGCACCTGGGCGATGCCGTCGCTGTGGAACACCGCCTTGGCGACCCGTTCCAACAAAATCATGTCGGTGGAGTTGCGCAGATCGTGGTCGGTTTCGATCATCAGCAGCTCGGGATTGAGCCGGGCCTGGGTGAAGTGCCGTTCGGCCGCGGTGTATCCAACGTTGGCCGGCGCGCTGGCCGGCATGTAGCCGCGGGCGTCGTAGCTGGTCTTGTACGCGGGCAACGCGATCAGACCGATCAGCGCGATCGCGACCGTCACCACCAGGACCGGACCGGGCCAGCGCACGATCGCGGTGCCGATGCGGCGCCACCCCTGGGTGCGCATCGGGCGAGCGGGCTCGAACAGACCGAAGTGGCGGCCGATGATCAACAGGGCCGGCGCCAGCGTGAGCGCCGCGACCACAGCGACGAGCACGCCGATGCCGGCGGGCACCCCCAAGCTGTTGAAGTACGGCAGTCGGGTGAACGTCAGGCACAGCACCGCGCCCGCGATGGTCAGACCCGATCCCAGGATGATGTGCGCGGTCCCGTGGTACATCGAGTTGTACGCCGAGACCCGGTCCTCGCCGGCGTAACGCGCTTCGTGGAAGCGGCCGAGGAGGAAGATCGCATAGTCCGTGCCGGCGGCAATCACCAACAGTGTCAACAGGTTTGTCGAGTACGTCGAGAGTTCGATGATGCCGGCGTTGGCGAGCACGGCCACCGAGCCACGGGACGCGGTCAGCTCGATCATCACGGTGAAGATCACGAAGAACACGGTGGTGAGCCGGCGGTAGAGGAAGAACAGCATCACGGCGATCACGCCGATGGTGATCAGGGTGGTCTTGAGCGTGCCGTGGCGGCCCACTTCGAACTGATCGGTGACCAGTGGCGCCGCGCCGGTCACGTAGACCTTCAGGCCCGGTGGCGGCGGGGTGTTGTTGACGATGTTGCGCACCGAGTCGACTGATTCGTTGGCCAGCGACTCACCCTGGTTGCCGGCCAAGTAGAGCTGGACCAGAGCAGCCTTGCCGTCGGAGCTCTGCGAGCCGGCCGCCGTCAGCGGATCACCCCAGAAGTCCTGGATGTGCTGGACGTGCTTGGTGTCAGACTGGAGCTTTTTGATCAAGCCGTCGTAGTAGTGGTGCGCCTCGGCGCCGAGGGGCTGGTCACCTTCCAGGACGATCATCGCCGAACTGTCGGAGTCGAATTCGCCGAACACCTTGCCGATGCGTTTGGCGGCCAGCAGCGACGGCGAATCCTGCGGGCTCAGCGAGACGTTGTGCGATTCGGCGACGGTCTCCAGCTGCGGGACGAAGACGTTGGTGACCACCGCGAGGCCGAGCCAGAAGACTGCAATGAGAACCGAGTACCGCCGGATGAAATCGGGAATCCGGTGGGTCATCCCGACTTGTCCAGGCAGTAGGTGAAGGCGTTCAGGGTGTTCACAGTTCGCTCGTCTTTGACGACGTCGTCGATCTTGATGCGACAGCCGATCGAGTCACTGTCGGCCTGGGCGGAGACGTTGACGAAGACCGCCGGCTGAGTGGTGGTCGTGTCGTAGGCCCACGGCAGCGTGACGGCGTCGGCGCGCTGCGGCTGCGCGTTCACGTCCAGGTAGGTGATGGTCGCGACGGTGCCCGGCGGCCCGAAGACCTCCAGGACGACGTGCTTGGGGTTGAACGGGACGATGTCGTTGCCCGCTCCGCTGGGTGTGGAGGTGACGTCATGGGACGCGAAGATGCCGTGCAGCCGATACACAGCAAACCCGGCCACGACGACAACCACAACCGCCACCAGCAGCATCCAGCGTTGGCTGAGCCGCCGGCCGATCGAAACCCGCTGCATCCGTGACCCTTTCGTGAGCGGCGACAGGCGCGGACGGTACGACGTTCCCGAGGGACTGCTTATCAACTAGATTGACCGTACGGTACCGGACCGGACTCCACAACCGCGGATCCCGTGTGGGCTAGCCGCGGTACTGGGCAACTTTCTGTGCGAAGTCGTCAAGCAACCGAAGCGAGTCGTCTCGGGATTTCGTCGGCAGCAGCAGATTCACCTGGCGGTATCCGAGCCCGTCGAGCGCCTGCCAGTAGTCGAGGTTGATCGGCGTCCCGAACGTCGTCAGCAGTACGTCGTGGTCGGCACCCGAGCGAATCTGTTCGATTCGCTTGCCGAGCCTCTCGACCGGCAGCGGGTTGGAGATCCAGCCGGCCCGGTGGCGGATGATCCGCTTGACGGTCGCATCCGAGTCGCCGCCGATCACGATCGGCGGGTGCGGTTTCTGCACCGGCTTGGGGCGCGCGTACGAGGGCTCGAAGTCGACGAACTTCCCGTGATACTCCGCGGGCTCATCGGTCCACAGCGCCTTGATCGCTTCGATGCGTTCGTCCAACAGGGTGCCGCGAGTCTTCGGGTCGGTGCCGTGATCCCGCATCTCCTCGAGGTTCCAGCCCGCGCCGACTCCGAACACGAACCGGCCGCCGGAGATCAGGTCGATGCTGGCCGCCTCCTTGGCGGTGGTGATCGGGTCGCGCTGGATGAGCAGGGCGATCCCGGTGATCAGCTCGATGCTGGAGGTGACCGCCGCGGCCGCAGCGAGCGTGACGAACGGGTCGAGGGTCCGGTAGTAGACCGACGGCAGGTCGCCGCCCTGCGGGTACGGGGATTCCCGGCTGGCCGGGATGTGGGTGTGCTCGGCGACGGCCAGCGCGTGGAAGCCCCGCTCCTCGATCGCGCGGGCGAGGGAGATCGTGTCGATGGTGTCGTTATTGACGAAGGTCGAGATGCCGAATTCCATAGCGCTCACATTGCCACGGTCAGGGCGGCCAAACGTCAGACCGGACGCCCAGCGCTCGAGTGTGGGCCTCATGCACGCGAAGTCGCGTTCTGGCATGCATGACCCACACAGTCGGCGGGGACTGCCTAGGCGAACTCGTCGACCAGGGAGGCGACGAATGCCTGTGTGCGTTCTCGCGAGGCTCGGCGTTCATCGGCGTCGCGGCCCAGCGGCACGACGCGCGCGGCGAGGTCGGTGACCCCGGCGTCGCGGTAGCGCCGCAGCCGGGACACCACTGTCGCCTCGTCGCCGGCCGCCATCGTGTCGCCGACGTCCTCGGCATCACCGTGTTCGAGCAGCCGTACGTAATTGGGCGAGAAGTCGGCGTGCCCGAGCACGTCGCTGGCATACGCCCGCGCGTTGTCGATTTCGATGTCTGTGCAGAGCGCGACCGGAACACCGGCGACGACGCGGCTCGCGGAGTTCCCGGCAGCCTCGGTGAGAGTGGGCACCACGTAGTCACCGATCGCGCGTTCGTCGGCCATCCACAGGATCGTGCCGCCGGCACGCTCACCGGCGATCTTGAGCATCGCCGGGCCCAGCGCGGCGAGCAGGACCGGCACCTGTTCATCGGCGACGTCGATGGGGCTGTGCACGGTGAAGGTGCCGTTGTCGACGTCGACGGTGCCCGGACCCTGGAATGCCGCGCGCAGGACGTCGAGGTAGTCGCGCACCAGGTTTGCGGGGCGCTCGTACTCCAGCCCGAGTTGGTCGGTGATGATCCAGTGATGGGACGGGCCTAGACCGAGCGCCAATCGACCGCCGCAGGCGACCTGGGTCGTGAGCGCCTGCTGCGCCATGATCAGCGGATGCCGGGTCTGGATCGGCACCACAGCGGTGCCGATCTCGATCCGCTCCGTCACCTGTCCCAGTAGCGCCGCCGCGGTCAGCGCGTCGAGGTATCCGGGCACCTGCGGAATCCAGAATGACGCGAATCCCTGTGCCTCGGCGGCTCTCCCGTCGTCGAGAAGACCGGTGAGCCGGTCGCTGCGGGGGCGTTCTTTGTCGGAGCCCACCATCAACCCGATGCGCATCACGCGCTCCGCTCACGGCACATAGCGGTCCCACTCGTGCGGAACGATCGTGTGAAACGGTGCGGCCAGCCGGATTTCGGTGGTGCGTTGGGTGAGCATCGGTTGCAGTCGGTCCGCCACGGCGACGGGGTCGTCGTCGAGGAAGAAGTAGGTCAGGGACTGACCGGTCGGCGCGTTGGCCAGCCGGGCGTCGACGTCGAGCGTCTGCGCGGTCCAGGCACCGGCGACACCGTCGACGCCGAGAAGGTGGTCGGTGGGCTCGGCACCGCGCTCGAGTAAGACGTACACGCCGGTGGCCGGCCACCACGGCAGGACGTGGGCCCCGACCTTGACTCGGTCTGCGGCCCTTCGGCTTTGGACGCCATAGACACCGCGCTCGACCGGCGGCAGCAGGGGCAGCTTGCGGCCTGCGTCGCCCAGTGCACGCGAGAGGCCCAGGAATCCCTCCATTCCGCTTGGCGCGCTGAAGAAGTACGTCATCACATGGTCGATCTCGTCGTAAGGTTCCACGCTCGCGGCGCGGGCCGCGCGGCAGGCCGGGGTGGACACCAACCGCAGCGAGGCGCGCACCGCCGCCAGCCGATGCTGCTCAGGACGGTGGTCGAGGGTGTGCCAACGCAGGTACTCGGCGTCGGTGCCGTCGGGGTGGCGACGAGCCATCGACACGAACAGTGTGGTGATGTCTCCGTCGCCGTTGGCGAGGATTCCGTCCACGCGGTCGGACGGGGTACCGGGCAATGACATTCGCGTCCTCACGACTTCGCTGCGGTCAGCAGGTCGGGATTTCGGGCTTCGATCATGCGCCGGAACCCTTCGCGCCACGGCACTTTCGTCCTACCGAGGACTTCGTGCATATAGGTGACGTCCGGCCATAGCGGGGTGTGCGCGTCGGTGCTGTAGTCGAAGACGGGGTCGACGCCGACCAGCTCACCCATGTAGGCGCAGTAGTCCTCGACGCTGACGGTCTCGCTGCCGGCCCAGTTGACGACGACCGGCGGGGTGTCGGCGACTTCCATCGCACGAATCCCGAGGTCGACATAGTCGTCCTCGTAGATGGGGTTGTAGTTGTTGGGTGCGTCGGGGTGCAGCCGAATTGGCTTGTTCGCCAGCATCATCTGCAGCCGGTCGGCGGGCGCCCCGCCTTCCGGGCCATAGGTGGAGCAGATCCGGATGATCGTCAGCGGGATACCGAATTGATTGGCGATCCAGGTGCACGTCTGCTCGGCGGCGATCTTCGAGAAGCTGTAGTTCGCCCGTAGCGGTACGCCGGGCGGGTCATCTTCACGCAGTGGACGTCGGCCTTGGTAGGCGTAGATGGAGCCGGTCGAGCAGAACACGAACCCTTTCGCGGCGCGACTGTGGTAGAGCAGGTCGCCCGATTTCTGGGCGTTGGTGTCGACGCGCCGGATCCAGTCGTCGGCGCCGGGGTCGACGGCCGCGTGGAAGACGTAGGTGAAATCGTCGGGCAGGGAGGAGAAGTCGCCGCTGCTGATATCCAGTGCGACCGGCCTGATGCCGGCGCCGGCCAGCCGCTCCCGGTCCTCCGCGTTGCGCAGGCGGGCTGCACCCCACACCTCGTTGCGCTGGGCCAGCGCACGGGCGATCGGGAACGCGATCTTGCCGGTGGCGCCGGTGATGAGGACTTTCTCCGCGTCGAGCATCCCCTTAGTCTTAGCGCACCGCGCCGAGAATGTTAAGTACTTGATATGTTGGGTCGGTGCAGCTGACCTTCGACGCCGATGTCGAGGCGTTCCGCGCGGAATTCATCGCGTTCCTCGACCGGCATCTGCCGTCGGAAGTCGAGGCCGCCGAGCGATCCCGCTCGACATCACACGTGCCGAAATGGGCGCGGCGCTGGCAGCAACTGCAGTTCGACCACGGCTGGCTGCTGCCCGGCAATCCCCCAGAATTCGGCGGGCGCAATGCCACCGTGCTGCAGCAGTTCGTGCACCGCGAGGAGTTGGCGCGACGGCGGATCTATCACGTGTTCAACCCGCAGGGCGTCGGCATCATCGCCGCGTCGCTGCTGTCGTTCGGCACCGATGAGCAGAAGCAGCGCTGGGCGGTGCCGATCCTGCGGGCGGAGATGACGGCCTCGCTGGGGATGAGTGAGCCCGGCGCCGGGTCGGATCTGGCGGGGCTGAAAACCCGCGCGGTGTTGGACGGTGACCACTTCACGGTCAACGGCCAGAAGGTGTGGACCTCTGGCGCCCACGACGCCGACGTGATCCTGACGTTCGTGCGCACAGACGCGGATGCACCGCGGCACAAGGGAATCAGTGCGCTGGTGATCCCCACCGACACTCCGGGCGTCGTATGTCGGCCGTTCCCGTCGGTGCACGACCGCACGGTGCTGGATTTCAACGAGGTGTTCTTCACCGATGTGAAGGTGCCCGCGGAGAATCTGCTCGGGCCGCTGCATCGCGGCTGGAAGGTCGCGAACGGCTCGCTGGGTCACGAGCGCACGATGATGTGGATGGCGTTCGCCAATCGGTTGGAGCAGGTCCTCGAGGATTTCGAACCGGTCGGGGAGCTGAATCGCGATCGGTATGCAGGGATCGTGATGGACTACCACGCGCTGCGACTGCTCGGCTCGGTGGCGGTCAGCCAGGCCGCCCGGGGCGAGCGCGATGTTCCTGCCGTGTCGGTGCTCAAGGTGTTGGGGTCGGAGGCTGAACAGAACGCGGCCCGATACGCGTTGGAGGCGGCGGGTGCGGCCGGGCTGGTCGATCCGGCGATGACGGCGCCCTACAACGCCTACGCCCCAGAGCTTTTCGGCGCGAGCTGGTTCGCCCGCTACATCACCACCTACGCGGGCACGATTGCCGGTGGAACGTCGGAGATTCAGCGCAACATCATCGCGCAACGGGTATTGGAATTACCTGCGCGCTGAGCTGCACCCTTAAGGAAGGTGTCGACATGACCAATGTTGTTGCCCGCGAACCGAACCTCGTGAACCCGTGGGCACCGCACCGGGTGCGGATGTACCTGGGCGCGGCGCTGTTCACCGGGCTGGTGTTCGTCGGGATGACCGTCGGGGTCGGCGTCGGTCTGATCGAGCCGACATTCACCTCGGATGTCATCGCCAACCTGCTGTTCGGCATTCCGGCGATCCTGATCCCGCTGGTGCTGCTGTGGGATGCGCCCGGCGAGCACCGGATGCGGGAGGAGAAGGCGGCCGAACTCACGCTGTTCTACTTGCCGTACACCGCATTCAGCCAGATCTGCTACGAACTGGTCTTTCTCATCGGCCATCCGCTGGGGTGGTGGACCCCCACCACCGACCCGGGCGTGAAGTGGCTGTGGTGGCAGTACGGGCTCGCCGACACCCGCTACGCCAGCGGCAACCCGTGGACCTTCGCGCTCGAGGTGGTGGGGGTGAGCACCGGTATCGTCGTGATCATCATGTGGACTCGCCTTGTCCGGCAATCACTTCCGATCGAGAAGCGGATCCGGTCGCTGTGGGTGGCCTTCGCCTGTATCGCGATATTGATGAGCAGCACCGCCGTCTACTTCATCTCGGAGGTGGGAGCGGGGTTCAACGATATCGGGCAGGGCGCGTTCGGTCTGTGGTTCAAGTTCATCGGCGAGAACATCCCCTTCATCGTGATGCCCGCAATGGTGCTGTACGCCATCCACATTCAGATCGATTCCTTGACCCGTACGGTGGCCGTTTCGGGTTCCGGTTGCTGACGTCTGCGCGCCAGCCACCAGCCCAGCCATACCGCGAGGGCGACCGCCAGGCCGATCAGTAGGTACTTCTGGTAGCGGTCGACGACCTGGTACACAGCTGAGATTCGGTTACCTGCGAAGTCCCCGAGGAGCACCCACAGCGTTACCCACAGCACGGCCCCGATGACGTTGTAACCGCAGAACCGCCACCACCGCATCTGCGCAAGGGCGGCCACGACACCGTTGAACTGACGCAGTCCGTCGATGAACCGGGCGATCGGAACGACGATACTGCCGCGTCTGCCGAAGAAGGATTCCACGTGCTGCAGCCTCGGCTCGGTGAGGAACACATAGCGCCCGTACCGCAGCACCAGCGGCCTGCCGCCGAAGTGTCCGATCGCGTAGCCGATGTTGTCACCGACGACGGCAGCCAGGATGCCGCACGCGATGACCGCGGCGAGGCTCAACTGTCCCGACGCCGCGTACACACCGGCGACGATCAGGATCGTCTGGCCCGGGGCGGGGATACCGAATCCCTCGACCCCCACCAGACCGAGCACAGCGATGTAGCCGTAGTGGTCGAGGATCGGAGCTAGCGACTGGAGGACTCCCGGTAAGTGCGCGGCCATCGGGGCAGCGTTCCCGTTCGCGGACGTTTCGATCACTGACTGGCGGGGCAATTTATGCCCCATGGCCGACATCATCGATCTCGTCTATGCCGATCACGACTGGCTCAGGCGGCAGTTCTTCCGCCTCGACGACGCCAAATCCGACGACGAGCTGGCGGCGATCTGGAAGTCGCTCAGTGACCGGCTGGACGCGCATGCCGACGCCGAGGAGAGCGTCTTCTACCCCGCGCTGCTGAAGCACGGCGGCGACGACGATCCGGGCAATCCCGAGGGCGACCCGCAGGACGAGACCGAGGACGCCATCACCGACCACAACGCGATCCGCGACGCGGTGCGCGAGTCCCGCAAGCACCGGCCGGGCACCAAGGTGTGGTTCGACGCGGTGTTCAAGGCGCGTCAGGAAAACGGTGAGCACCTCGACGAGGAGGAGCGCGAGGCGATGCCGGACTTCATCAAGAGCGCGACCTTGGAGCTGCGCCATGAGCTGGGCATGAAGTGGTTGCAGTTCTACGCCGAGCGGGAGTCGATCGAGGGCGTCGACGCGCGGGACAAGGACGCCGACGAATACATCGAGAAGCACTCATGACCGATACCACCGCACGCATCGACGAGGTCGCATCTGGCGACGTCATCGCCCTCGACCGCGGCTCGGGTGAACAGGCGTACAAAGTGGTCCACACCGACGCCACCGAGTCGGGCTTCCTGATCACCGTCGAGGCCGACGACGGCGAGACATTCGATCTGGAGTTAGCCGCCGGCACAGCGGTCAAGCGGTCGCTGGAATCGAAGTGGGAGTCGTCGCAGAGTCCGACTCCGCATTCGCCGCCGCGGTGAACACGGTCGAGTACGCGCCCGGGCGTCGGGCCGATGTGTTCGGTGAAGCGCCGGCTTCGACCGCCCTGCTCTGGCATGGCACGCAGACCGATTCCCGCACGGCGGTGCGGGGTTTGGCCGAAACGATCGCCGGCCACGGAATCTGCGTGGTCGCGCCGGACTGGGATTCACACGCCGCCGATCGTGGGCGCGCGGACCTGCTGAGGTCCGCGGAGTTTGCGTACTCCCATGGCGGTGGAGGCGGCCTCGTCGTGATCGGATGGTCGTTGGGTGGAGTAGCCGCAGCGGGTCTGACTTTTCGCGCGAACGAGTTCAATGTGCCAGTCGCACAAGCTATCTGTCTCGGCGGCGCATTCATGGTGGACGACCCGATCTCCGGCGGTCCCGTCCTGGAATGCGTCACCGACGACGCGGCGCGGGCGCCGTTCACGCTGTTCTCCGGCAACGCTGACGATGTTGTCCCGACCTCGGTGTCCACCGGGTTCGCGGCATCACTACGCGGGATCGACTGGCCGGTGGAGGTTGTCGAACTCGACGCCGATCACGGCTCGATAGCCGGCGCACGCTACGACCCCGATCTCGATCGCTACGACGCTGCCGACGACCCGGCGACCCAGGCGGTTGTCGGCGTGATCGCCGAACGCATCGCCGCCATCACCCTCCACTAGGTATCAGCCGAACAGCGGCAGCGCCCGTTTGCGGGCCAGTGCGTCCATGCCGGCCTGGATGCTGTCCTGAACCTCACGGTACTTCTGCTCGACGTAGTCGTCGTCCTCGGCGCGGGACGGGTCGTGGTCGAGCTCCACGGCAGGCATCAACCGGGTCCGGATCTTCGCAGGCAGCGGCAGCTGGGGCAGCGCCGCCGGCGCGATACCCCACGGCAAGGAGACCGCGAGTGGGAAAACCTTGAGCCGCAACAACTTATCCAGCCGCAGCGTGCGGGACAACTGATCACCTCGGATGAGCACCGGCATGGCATCTGCTCCGCCGACCGTCGCGATCGGGACGATCGGCACTCCGGCCTTGATCGCCATCCGCACGAATCCGGTGCGGCCCGCCAGGTTGGCGACATCGCGCTCACTCCAGGGCCGCAGCGAGTCCACCTCGCCGCCGGGCCAGACCGCGACATCGTGGCCTTCTGCCAGCGCGGTGGCCATCGAGTCGGGCGCGGCAGGCAGTACCCCCATCGCCCGGAAGTACCGGCCGATCACCGGCATCGCCATCAGCGCATCGTGGGCGGTGCCGTGCAGTGTGCGCTCCTGACCGAACCGGCGCCACCACTGCACGCCGACCGTCCACGCATCCCACACGAACGGCGCGCCCGAATGAATTCCGACGAGCAGTACCGGTGGATCAGGCAGGTTCTCCCAACCGTCGAACTCCATGCGGAACCAGTGATCGACCAGGAAGTTCCACAGGTACTTTTGGCGTTGCATCGTCGCTTCGTCTTGCCCGCCGAGGTCCCATTGCCCGGCGCGCTGGTTGAGCCAACCGCTGACACCGTCATCGGAGCTGTCGGCCCGCCGCTGCGCCATCTTGCGGCGGGCTTGGTCAGCGTGTCGCTGTGCTTGCTGACGAACTGCGGCGGGGCGTGGATCGGCGTTGGTCATGTCGGCCGGGTACCCCGACTGTGGGGGCCGTCACACGCGATCGGAACTGTGCGATCGCTGGAGGCCATGGCTGGCAGGAGCTTGAGTCCGATCACCGCGACGATGATCCCCGCCAGGCACACCACCTTGGCTACCGACACCGACTCTTCGCCGGTGACGATCGCGTAGCCGACCGTCAGCGCCGCTCCCGCGCCGGTCCAGACGGCGTACGCCGTACCGATCGCAATCGACTTCGCCGCTCGTGACAGCCCGAGCATGCTGAGGACCAGCGCGCCCACGAACAGCGCGGTGGCCGGGAGGTTGGTGAACTGCTCCGTCTTGCCGAGTGCGGAGGCCCATACCGCTTCGAGCACGGCACTGATCATCAGGACGACCCAGGGCATGGCTAGCTCACCACCTTGAGTCCGATCACCGAGCCGACGAGCAGGGCCAACACCAGCAGACGCCCGGCGGTCGCGGTCTCCCTGCGGCGGATGATCGCCCACAGCACGGTGAGCGAAGCACCGATGCCGACCCACACCGCATACGCCGTGCCGGTCGGCAAGTCGCCCATGGCCAGTGCCAAACCCACCAGACTCGCAATGAGCGCAATGACGAAGACAGCGGTCGGTCGCCGGCGACGCAGACCGCACGACTCCCCCAGGGCCACCGCCCACACAGCTTCGAGAATTCCGGAGAGCACCAGAAGAACCCACGCCATGACCCGACTCCTCTACGAGTCAGTCTTGTCCTGGCGGGTACTGCTCCCTCGTCCGCCAACACCCGAAATCGGGGTCGCAGCAGCCAGTTTAGCCGACTACCTGCGCAGGGTCAGGTGCGTGGAGCGGCCGTCGGTGATGAAGGAGCGAGTTGAGCGGCCAGGTACGGGGCCGTCCGGCTTACCGTTTCGGTGGCAACGACAGCGGGCGACCCGGCCACCACTACCGCACCGCCGTCGGCACCTCCGCCCGGTCCGAGGTCGATGACGTAGTCCGCACCCGCAACGACCGACATATCGTGTTCGGCCACCACTACCGTGTTGCCGGCGTCAACGAGGCGATGCAGCTGTCGCTCGAGCAGCTCGACGTCGGCGGGGTGAAGCCCAGTGGTGGGCTCATCCAGCACGTAGAGAGTGTGCCCGCGCTTGACGCGCTGCAGCTCCGAGGCCAGCTTGATGCGTTGGGCCTCGCCGCCGGAGAGTTCGGTTGCCGGTTGACCCAACCGCAGATACCCCAGCCCGACATCACGCAGAGTCGCCAAACTTCTTGCTGCACTGCGTAGGTCGCTCAGGAATTCGGCCGCCTCGTCGACGGTCTGGGCCAGTACGTCGGCGATGGTGCGGCCCCGGTAGGTGATTTCGAGTGTCTCCTCGGAGTAGCGGGACCCACCGCATGCCGGACAGGTCGCATAAGTGCCGGGCAGGAAAAGCAACTCGACTGCAACAAAGCCCTCACCCTGGCAGGTGGCACAACGGCCCTCGGCGACGTTGAACGAGAAGCGGCCGGCGCCCCAGCCACGCCGGCGTGCTTCTGCTGTGTCGGCGAACGCCTTGCGAACGGCATCGAACAGCCCGGTATAAGTGGCTAGGTTCGACCGGGGCGTACGTCCGATCGGTCGCTGGTCCACGGCGACGAGGCGATCGATCGCTTCGGCGCCATCCACCATCACGCCCACACTCGAATCGCGCTCGATGTCCAGAAGTGCAACATCATCGTCGGTTTCGTCGTCGGCAGGTTCGACCAGTGTTCCCAGCTGCCTGGCCATCACATCACCGAGCACCTTGCAGACCAGCGTCGATTTGCCCGAGCCTGACACCCCGGTGACAGCCACGAACGTGCCCAGCGGGATGTCGACGTCGACGTGGTGCAAGTTGTGAAAAGTGATGTTGCGCAGATGCATAACGCTCACAGGTGCGCGCAAGTCGCGCTGAGCACGCGGTCCGTCGTCAAAGAGATATCGCCGGGTGATCGACGGCTCGACGTCGGCGAGGCCAGCCACCGGTCCGCTGTAAAGCACATCTCCGCCCAGTTCGCCGGCGCCGGGCCCGACGTCGACGATCCAGTCTGCGCGGCGCACCACGTCCATGTCGTGCTCGACGACGAACAATGAATTCCCCTCACGCCGAAGTCGATCCAGGACTTCGAGCAGCGGTTTGGCGTCGGCCGGATGCAGACCGGCCGACGGCTCGTCCAGCACATAGAGAACACCGAACAGGCCGGCCCGCAGCTGGGTCGCCAACCGCAGACGCTGCAGTTCCCCGGGCGACACCGTTGGCGTGCGGCGGTTCAGGCTCAGATACCCCAGACCCAGACCGACCAGCACGGCGATGCGTGCCACCAGATCGCTAGCGATCATGGTTGCCACCTCGGTGAATTCACCCGATTCAGTGGATTCGTAGGCCGCTGCGAACTCCGTCCTGACTGCCGCCGGCGAGAGGACGTCAGCAAGTGCAGTCAACGGCAGCGACGCCAATTCGGCAATGTTGCGGCCCGCGAACGTCACCCCGAGTGCTTCCGGCCGCAGCCCCGAACCACCGCAGACGGGGCAGTCGACACTGCGCACGTACTGCAACACCCGGCGTCGCATCGACGGGCTCTGCGAGTTGGCCAGCGTATGGCGAACGTGACGCTCGGCGCTGGAGAACGTCCCGTTGTAGTAGTAGTCGGCGGTCACCGGGTGTTGGCTCGGGTCAATCTCCACGGTGGGTTGATCGTCAGTGAATAGGATCCAATCGCGTTGCCGCTTGGATAATTTGCGCCAAGGCTTATCAATGTCATAGCCCAGCGTGATGAGGATGTCACGCAAATTCTGTCCCTGCCAGGCGCCCGGCCACGCCGCAACCGCACCCTCACGGATGCTCAGCGACGGGTCGGGCACCAGCGTCTGCTCGGTGACCTCGTGGATGCGGCCGAGACCATGACACTGCGGGCAGGCACCGATCGTGGTGTTCGGCGAGAACGCATCCGAGTCGAGACGCTCCGTAGCGCCGGGCGGGTAGGTTCCCGCGCGGGAAAGCAACATGCGCAGCAGATTTGACAACGTGGTGACGGTCCCGACCGTCGACCGAGAAGTGGCGGTGCCGCGGCGCTGCTGCAGCGCCACCGCCGGAGGCAGCCCCGTGATGTCATCGACCTTTGGCGCATCCTGCGGCAGCAGCAACCGCCGAGCATAGGGCGCCACCGACTCGAAGTACCGTCGCTGGGCCTCGGCATAGATGGTGCCGAACGCCAGCGACGACTTTCCGGATCCGGAGACGCCGGTAAACACCACAAACTGATCGCGCGGCATTGCGACGTCCACAGTCTTCAGGTTGTGGACCCGGGAGGCATAGACGCGGATGTAGGGGTCAGATTGCGGTGTCGCTGTTTCCCTACTGCCGTCCACCTTCTCCATTCTGTATGACCGACAAGTGGGCGCCCTGGCTCTGGTGGGGCAGGATTGAATATGCGCAGGCGACAGCGCCTGAGCCCGTCTGGCGCATCCCAGGACAGGAGAACGGCCGTGAGCACCGAATCAGCAGGTGAGCGCTCGCTGCTGGTGCCGGGAGACACGTGCTGGCGATCGGCTCAGGCCGATCGCTTCGCCGCGATCATCGATGGCGCCGACTACCTTCGGCACCTCAAAGCTGCCCTGTTGAGCGCACGTCATCGAATCGTCATCATCGGATGGGACTTGGATTACCGAACGGCCTTCGAGCGCGGCGAGAAGACACTGGAGGGCCCCAACCACCTTGGCCCGTTCCTGCACTGGCTGCTGCACCGGCAGCGCACGCTGCGGGTGTATCTGTTGAAGTCCAATCTTCGCCTACTGCCGGCATTCGACGGATTCTGGTTTGGCGTTACGCCGGTGAGCGTGCTCAACCAATTCACCTCGGCACGTTTGCATTTCGCTGTCGACGGTGCACATCCCACCGGTGCGGTGCACCACCAGAAAATTGTGGTCATCGATGACGTCGTGGCTTTCTGCGGGGGTATGGATCTGACACTCGGACGGTGGGATACCTCCGAGCATCTTCCCGCCGACCGCCGCCGGACCGGACTGGGCGGCGCTTATGGGCCCCGCCACGAGGTTGTCGCCGCGGTGGACGGTGCCGCAGCGGCGGTGCTCGGCGAGCAAGCGCGCGACCGATGGGAGGCGGCGACCGGGCAGGCGTTGCCACCGCTGCGTCCGTCGCCACCGGCGTGGCCCGACGGCCTCACCCCCGGTCTGCGCAACGTCGACGTCGCGGTCGCGCGCACCCTTCCCACTCTGTTGGACCGCAGCGAAGTCCGTGAAGTGGAGGCGCTTGACCTTGCCGCGATTGCCGCCGCGCACGATGTCATCTATCTCGAGAATCAGTACTTCGCAGCGCGCGGCATTGCCGAAGCGATCGCCGCGCGGCTGAGCGAGCCGGACGGCCCCGAGGTCGTGATGATTCTTCCGCGGAGTTCCGAAAGCCGGTTGGAACAGCAATCGATGGACAGCGCCCGCGAACTGTTGGTCCGAATGCTGAAAGAGGCGGACACCCATGGCCGGCTGGGCGTCTACTGGCCGGTGGCGGGTCGCGGAGTGTCGGTCTACGTGCACTCGAAGATCCTGGCGATCGACGGCCGGCTGCTTCGGATCGGCTCGTCGAACTTCAACAACAGGTCCCTGGGCTTCGACAGCGAATGCGATATTGCGATCGAAGCCCTGTCTACCCGGCCGGACTGCTCTGTGGTGCGGGATCAAATCCTGTGTCTGCGAGACACTCTCGTGGCTGAACACCTCGGCGTCACCGTGAGTATGTTCCGCGACGAGATGCGCCGCACCGGATCATTCTTGGCCACAGTCGAAGTGCTGCGCAGCACCGGGCGGTCGCTGCGTGCGCTGACCGACACGATGGTGGCCGCGGATGCGAGCCCCCTTGCGGAGAACGACCTCATGGATCCTGACCATGTGCCGCAATCGATCCCGGAGAGCACACTCCAGCTCCTCGAGTCGGTGGTCACCTGGCCGCTGCGGCACTCGGTCCTCGGTACGTGGCTGAAGAAGCTTCGCGGGATGTGAAGTCCGGGCTGCGGCCCAGGTGTCGGAGGATCCGATCCAGCTCACCTGCGCCGTCGACTGGCTCGATCGCAGAAGCGAACGGCACGGAGTCAAGCAGACGAACGTCGCCGTCGGGGATCGCCAGCACCAATGGCATTGCCGCACTGAGGACGTCGGTGGACAACTCGTAGTCGGCGTCAAGTGATGCAGCGACGTCCCAGCCGTGGACGACGTAGTCCACGAAGTGAAAGCCCATGGCGATGGCGCCCGGAAACACCGCGTTCTCGCCGAATTCGGGCAGGGTGAACGGAGCATCGTCGATCCCCTCCGCCGAGAACGCGTCGAGGACGTCGTGGGCGGCGTCGGCATACGTGCGCCCGGGGTCCCGCCGGACGTCGTCGATGACCGATTCGGCCCGCCAGGTGTCCCGGTCGGCACCGTGGCCGCGCGCGGCCGCGGCGAACCCGCGGTGCTGGACGGTCATATGCGCCAGCAGATCGGCGAGGTCCCATCCGGCGCAGGGGGTGGGACGACGGAGGTCGGTGGGTCGGACGGTGGTCACAACGTCGATCGACTGGAGTACAGCGACGCGATGTTCATTAGTAAGCATCCGCCTACGATATGTGTCCGCATACGATAATGCAATGCCTATGATGGCGCGGTGGCGGACAGACCTCGGCGCCCCGACCTCGCGGCGATGCTGGCTCCGTTGCTTCGCGAGTTGATCGCGGCCGAGGAGCCTGTTCTCGCCGCGCACAACCTGTCCATGTGGGGATATGCGGTGCTCGTCGCACTCGACGGTTCCTCGGTCCGCACCCAGGCGGCGCTGGCCGCGGCGATCGGCGCCGACAAGACGCGCATCATCCGCGATCTCGACCAACTGCAGCAACGGGGGCTGATCGAGCGCACCCCGGATCCCGACGACCGCCGGGTGCGACTGCTTGCGATCACCGACGCCGGCCGGGCGCTGAAGAACGCCGTCCAAGCGGAGATCCAGCGCGGCGAGGAGCGCTGGCTGGGTGAACTCAGTGCCGACGAGCGGCGTACGTTTCTCAGTGTGTTGGGGAGGTTAGGACGGAGACACGTATGAAGTCCACCGCTTCCGTGGACGTGACGGCACCACTTCGCGAACTCCCCGAGGACGGGTACGTCTACTCCACGGCGTGGAAGATGCTGACGAGCGACATCGACCGTCAGCAACAGTTGCGGCTGGACGCGGTCGCGCGCTACATCCAGGAGGTCGGCGCCGAGCAGTTGATCGATGCCGGATTCGAACACGTGCATCCGCACTGGATTGTGCAGCGCACCGTCATCGACGTCCTGACGCCGATGACATGGCCTTCTGCGATCACCTTTCGACGATGGTGTTCGGCGATCTCACTGCGCTGGTGCACGATGCGCGTCCGCTTGGACAGCCCGGACGGTGGCCGCATCGAGACGGAGGGCTTCTGGATCAACATGAACAAGGAAACTCTGACCCCGTCGTTGATGGAGGAGGGATTCTTCAACAAGCTCGCCACCACCACCGACGAGCATCGCCTCAAGTGGCGCGCCTGGTTACCCGGCCCGGTTCCGCCGGATGCCGAGGCGCTGCCTTTCGCCTTGCGCGACACCGATATTGACATCTTCGACCATGTGACCAACACGGCGTATTGGCACGGCATCCACGAGGTCACCGCGCGCCACCCACACGTCGCCTCCGCACCGTACCGGGCGGTGGTGGAGTATCGGCGTCCTATTGCACTGCGCGACGAGGTCACGATCCGTCACCGGGCCGACGGCGACCTCGTCCGGTGTTGGTTCTGTGTGGGTGACGAGGTACATGCGGCGGGATTGGTGACCCGACTTGAGCGCTGAGCGGACAGTGCACGCGGACTACCTCGTCGTGGGTGCCGGCGCAGTCGGGCTGGCCTTCGCCGACACGATCGCCACCGAGAGCGACGCCACCGTCGTCATCGTCGACCGCGCCGAAGCCCCTGGCGGGCACTGGACAACGGCCTACCCCTTCGTGCGGTTGCATCAACCGGCCGCCTACTACGGGGTGAATTCGCGCGGTCTCGGCAAGGGCGTCATCGAGGACAGTGGCGACAACGCCGGGCTGTACGAGCTCGCGAGCCTCGACGAAATCCGTTCGTACTACAACACTGTGATGCTGGACCTGACGGCCAGCCAGCGAGTTCGGCACTTCCCGTCGAGCGAGTACCACGGTGACCGAACATTCACCACCGCGGCCGGCGAATGCATCACCGTCGACGTCGGCCGTCGTGTCGTGGACACCACCCATTCCAACGTCATCGTGCCATCCATGCGGCCTCCGAACTTCGTCATCGAGCCGGGAGTGGACTGCGTACCGCCGAATGCGCTGCCGCAGAGCGCTCCCGGCCATGACCGTTTCGTGGTGATCGGCGGCGGCAAGACCGGGATGGACAGCTGTCTGTGGCTGCTGCGCAACGGGATTGGTCCCGAGCGGATCTCCTGGATCGTTCCCCGCGAATCCTGGTTGCTCGATCGCGCGGATGTCCAGCCGGGGCCGGAATTCGCCGACCGGGTCAAGGTGGCCTTCGGTGCCCGCCTGGATGCCATCGCCGCGGCCGATTCGATCGGTGATTTGTTCGCACGCCTCGAAGATGCCGGGTCGCTGTTGCGGCTGCATCCCGATGTCGAGCCGACGATGTACCGGTGTGCGACCGTCACGCAGGCGGAGGCCGCCGCGCTTCGCCGCATCACCGATGTCGTGCGGATGGGCCACGTGCGCGAGATCAGCGCCTCGGGTGCATCCCTGACTCATGGTGAGCTCACCGCTGAGCCGTCCACGCTCTGGATCGACTGCGCCGCCGAAGGTTTGGGGCTTGGACCGACTCGCACGATCTTCTCCGGATCGACCTTGACTCCGCAGTGCGTGCGGGCCTGCCAGCAGGTCTTCAGCGCCGCCTTCATCGCGCATGTGGAGCTCAGCTACGACGATGACGCCACGAAGAACGCACTGTGTGAACCGATCCACCTGCCCGGCACGCCGATCGATTGGCTGACCATGAGCGTGATCGAGTACCGCAACCAGATCACCTGGTTCGCCGACCCGGACCTCATGGAGTGGCTGCACACCTCCCGGCTCAACGCTATCCGCGCCATGATGGCGCCGGTGATGGAACGCCCGCGCGTTCGGCAGCGTGTCTTCGATGCGATCGCCGGTCAACTGCGAGCGGCCAACGACAAGCTGGCGGATCTGCTCGCTTCCGACGGTCAACCTCAGGCGGCCGCGGGCGCCTCGCCGTAGGGTTCCTCCCCCGTTGGCCCGAATTTCGATCCCGTCCTTGCCAATCGGCGTTCGAACGCTCGCTGCATCGGTGTGGCGACGAACGTGGTGATGATCGTCATCACCGCCAGAATGGTGTAGAGCTCGCCGGAGATGAGCCCCGCTTCCAAGCCGATGTTCAGCAGGATGAGTTCCATCAGGCCGCGGGCATTGGCGAGTGCCCCCATCGAGCCTGCCTCGTACCAGCTCATGCCCTGCCACCGCGCGGCCAATCCGACCGCAGTGAACTTCGCGGCGAACGAGACGACGAGAACGATTCCGGCCATGAGCAGAGTCGACCGATCGAAGATCAACGTCAGCTGGGTGTTGAGGCCGGAGTAGATGAAGAACGCCGGTAGCAGCAGGTAGGCCACCAGCGGTTCGAACCGCTCGCGAATCGCGTCGAGTAATGCACCGCGGGGCATGACCGCACCGGCGACGAATGCGCCAAAGACGGAATAGATTCCGACCAGATCGGTGAACCAGCTCGCCGTGAGGATGACGAGCAGGACGATGCTCGTGTGGGCAATGGGTAGGCCGCCGGTCCGCTCGGTGTCTGCGCGCGCTGGGGTCCACGTCTCCAAGCGGCGCAGCAGTGGCCGGCCGACATAGATCATGAACACCAGGTAGGCCACGCCTCCGCCGATAGCCAGAACCGCCCCGGACACCTGCCCTTTGGCCGTCGCCACCACCGTCGCCAGAAGTATCCACGAGCACGCGTCGTCAATGGCGGCGCAGGATAGAGCCATTGTGCCCAGGCGGGTTTCGAGCAGTCCCGAGTCGTACACAATCCACGCCAGCATCGGAAAGGCGGTGATCGCCACCGCGGCCGCCACGAAGAGGCCGCCCTGCCAATGCACAACCTTGTCGGTGAAGTAGCCACCGAGGCTCACCATCGACCAGCCGAGAACACCGCCGAGGGCCAGCGGTACACCGATGCCGGTAGCCGCGGTCGCGCCAGCTTGCCGGAGGTGGGCGCCCAAGATGTTCACTTGGAAGGACGACCCCACCAAGAACATGTAGAGCACTAGACCGAGTTGGCCGACGACATAGATGACCGTGAGGTTGGGGTGCACGATCGTCGTCGTACCGATGGCCAGCTTGGCGGGGAAGAGCCATTGCTGCGCGGCCGGCCAGATCCAGCCCAAAACCGAAGGGCCGAGCAGAAACCCAGCCACCATGATTGCGACAACCTGTACCTGGGCGAGCCTGCGGAATAACGGCCACAGCAGGCGATACGTCAACAGGATGACCGCGATCTGCAGGAAGAAGTGATACGCGATCGACAACAGCGACGGCACGGCGTCAGCCCCTGTCCGACCAGCGGAACACGTACAGGCAAGCCATCAGACCGCCGATGCTCCAGGCGGCCAGCACCAGGAAGATGCGCCCGTGCTCCCAGCTGCCTGCCGGTTCGAAGACCACCATCTGCGCGGGCAACAGCACCGAGCGAAACCCCTGCGCCATCCACTTGACCGGGAAGATCGACCCGACGATCAACATCCACGTCGGAAGCGCCATGAGCGGCACGTACGTGCCCGACACGAACTGCAGTCCGACGGCCGGGCCATTGGTCATGACCGCGGCGGAGACGGCATTGCTGGCGAAGTTGCTCACGAAGATACCCAGCAGCGAACAGCTGACGATGCCCAGGATAAACACCCAACCCAGGGTGAACCAGGCGTACGCATCAGTTGGCAGCTGAAGCTGAAAGGCCAACACCCCCAACACCAAGAGCACGACCGCCTCGGCGACGCTGGCGATGGCGACCAACATGATCTTGCCGATGAAGTACGACGATGCGGTTGCCGGGGTACCGCGCAGTCGCCGCAGGGCACCGGTTTCCCGGTCGGCTGCGATACCGATACCGAGGTTGATGAAGGACGTGGACAGGATGCCGTAGGCCAGCATGCTGGCCGCGATCACCGCGCCCGTACTGGTCTGCGTGCCAGGCAGTTTCGCGGAGAAGATCGACCCCAGCAGCAGACAGATGATCGCCGGCATCGAGAAGGTGAGCACGACCTGCTCGGGCCGCCGGTAGAACATCTTCAGTTCGGGAACGACTCGCGACAGACCGATGCGCACGGCGGACGGAAGTTCGTCCTGTCTGCGTCCGGCGCGGCGTGCCGGCCGGGCAGTGTTGTGGGCGGTCGACTCGATCGCCATCAGGCCACGCCGATCAATTGCAGGTACGCGTCCTCGAGCGTCGGTCTGGTGACGGTCAGCTGCGCCAATTCGGTGCCGTCAGCGGAACGCTGCCGGATGAACTCGGTGGGGTGGTCGGTGTGCTCCACTCGCCACCGGCCATCCTCCAGCCACCGCACGGTCGCTGCTGTGTTGACGTGTGCGGTCAGCTGTGCCGGTGAATCCACCGCCGCGACGCGGCCGGCGGCCACGACCGCGACCCGGTCCGCCAGCGCTGCGGCCTCCTCCAGGTAGTGGGTCGTCAGCAGGATGGTGGTGCCGTCACTGGCCAGGAGCCTGATGAGATCCCAGAACTGGCGCCGAGCTTCGGGGTCGAATCCTGTGGTCGGTTCGTCGAGGAAGAGAAGTTCCGGCTGGGCGATGATGCCCAGCGCAACGTCGAGCCTGCGTCGTTGCCCGCCGGACAGGTTCCTGACCCGCGTCCCCGAACTCGACGCCAGCCCGACGAGCTCGAGGAGCTCATCGGGTACCCGAGACCGCTGCTCGCCGTAGCACTTCGCGAACATGCCCACGGTCTCCGACACTGTGAGGACGCCGAAGTCGCTGGTCTCCTGCAGCACGATCCCGATCCTGGCGCGCCAGCTGCGGCCGGCATCCGCGGGATCTTCACCCAGAACGCTGACCCGTCCGGAGTCGCGTTTCCGATGGCCTTCGAGGATTTCAATGGTGGTCGACTTGCCTGCTCCGTTGGGCCCGAGTATTGCGAAGATCTCACCGCGCGCGACGTCGAGATCGAGGTCGCGGACGGCCTGCACCCGTCCGTAGGTCTTCGACAAGCCGCGTACGTGGACGGCGGGCGCGGTTGCGGAGGGTGATGCGGTCACGGTAGAGCCTCGCCCGCATCCGGTTGCGTCTGTTCTTCCAATTGCGCCAGCAGTTCCTGCAATTCGGCATCCGAAAGTTCGGCCATAAGTCGGTCCAGCTCGTCGTCGGCGTCTGCGGGTTCGGCGACCGGTGCTCCTTCCGGCGGCGCCGGGGCCGCCTCACCGTGAATGAAGTGCAGCTCGGTGAGCACCCGATCGGCCAGCGAGTTCACGCTGACGCCGCGGAGTATCTCGAGGACGGGCAGGTCGATCGAGAAGGTCATGTTGATCCGCACCCGGAATTCCATCGCCATCATGGAGTCCAGGCCGATGTCGTCGAGTTGGTCGTCCGGCTCGAAATCATCGATAGCGCAGTCGAACACCGCTGCAACGATCTGACGCAGATGATCCGCGATCACGGCGCGCCGGTCGGCCTCGGGGGTTGCCGCGAGCAACATCAGTACCGAGCCGTCGGCGTCACCGTCTGCAGTAGCCGTCTCGGACGTGCCGAGTTCGGCGAACATCATCGGCAGGCGGCCACCCAGACCGGCCTGACGCGCCCGGCTCCAGTCGGCGCTGATGGCGACGATATTCGGCAGCTGTTGGTTGATGAGCCGGTCGAGGATCAGTGCACCCACCGCGGGCGTAATCAGCTCGATTCCGCGCTTGGCATAGAGCTTTTCGAGGTTGAGCTCTTCCACCATGCCGACCGACCAGGGACCCCAGCCGATGGTGAGTGCGGGCAGGCCCTGCGCCCGACGATAGTGGGCGAACGCGTCGAGAAAGGCGTTGGCCGCCGCGTAGTTGCCCTGTCCTGGTGAGGCGATCGTCGATCCGGCGGAGCCGAACATCACGAAGAATTCCAGGTCGTGGTCTTTGAACGCGTCGTGCAGCACGCGGGTCCCGGTGACCTTGGGCGCCATCACCGCTGCGAAGTCGGCTTCGCTGGTGTTGACCAGCAGTTGGTCATTGACCGATCCGGCGGCGTGCACGATTCCTCGCACGGGCCTGCCGCCACTGCGGGTGTGGTCCCGCAACCATGCGGCCACCTGGTCTCGGTCGGCGACATCGACACTGGCAGTGGTGATCTGGACGCCCAGCCGTTCGATCTCGTCGATCGTCTCCGAGGGGACGGCCCCGCGGCTCAACAAGGTGATGTGCCGGGCTCCGCGCTCAGCGAGGTAGGTGGCGACCACACGCCCGAGGGCTCCGGACCCACCGGTGACCACGTACGTGGCATCCCGGGTGAGCTTGGTGGGGAACGGCCGCGTCAACTGGTCGCACGGTCGCAGACGAGGGACGAACGTCGCCCGGCCGCGGATGGCGATCTGGTCTTCGGTCGCTCCGTCGAGGAGGTGTTCACAGATGCGCGCGGCGGTGTGGGCGTGATCGTCAGCGGTGTCGATGTCGATCAGTCCGCCCCAGTGCTCGGGCATCTCTTGGTGACCGAGCACGCGACCGAGACCCCACAGCGCCGCCTGCTCGACCCCGCGCAGCTCGGTTCCTGGTGCGGGTTGCGCATTTCCGGTGACCAGATAGAACCGCGGCTTCCTGGTGGTGTCCTGCGCGGCAACGGCTTTGACCAGTCGTAGCGTGGCGAGGACGCCGAGCCGATGCTGGTCGTGGACGGCCATTGTCTCGGTGATGTCCAACGGCCAGCAGTCCACGATCCCGTCGACGCCGTCGTCATGGGCGAGCAGCGTGGTGAAGTCGGTGTCGTTGGCGTCGTGGCGGACCGTGACTACCCGGTGGCCGCGGCTGCGCAACCCGTCGGCGAGCGATGCGCCGACACCGGTGTCGTCGATGAGGATCAGCCACGACTGGGGTTCACCCGCTGCGGTGTCCCCACTACGCACATCGTCGCCGATGGGACGCCATTCAATGTGGCTGAGCCCCTTGTCGATTCGATCGGGCGACATTCGCGCCGACGCGCTCAGCGATTGGACCGCGAAGCCCTCGATGACGGCGAGCGGTTTGCCGGCCGACCCGGTGATCGTGAGGTTGCAGTCGACCTGCTCCCTGGTCACCGACACGACGTGCACGTGGACGGTCATGGCCGGCTCGGGTGCACCGTGGACCGCGCAGCGCCGAATCCGGGTGGGCAGGAACGGGTCCTCGTTTTCCTCCTGGCCGAGGAACGGCGCGCCGAACAGCGCCTGGAATGCGCCGTCGATGAGGGCGGGATGGAACCGGAACCGCGAAAGCTCATCGGCGATGGAGTTGGGAACCGTGATATCGGCGGTGGCCCAGTCCTCGCCAGCCGTCACGCCACGTACGGTTCGGAACGCGTCGCCATAGTCGAACCCGATGGACTCGGTACGGAGGTAGAACTCCTCGCCGCTGATCGACACGACCGGCTCGGAACTGTCCGCGGCGGCCTGCGGCTGGGGCGCGGGTGGCAAGACGTTGAGTTCCGCCGTCGCGGTGATGGCCCACTTGGATTCTCCGTCGGCCGTCGCCGTGAACGCGGAGAATTCCAGTGTGCCGTCCGCTTCGTTCAGGGTGGTTCGCAGTATGGGGTCGCAGGTTTGGTCGAGGATGACGGCGCGGTGCAGCACCACATCGTCCACGCTGAAATCCGCTCCGTAGACGGCGTTGGCGGCTGCCATGCCCATCTCCAGGTACACCGCCCCGGGCAGCACCACACTTCCCTGCACGCGGTGGTCGGCGAGGAACGGGTTGAAGACGGTGCTCAGTTCGGCCTCCCAGGTGGGATGAAGTCCGCTGACGGGTTGACCGAGCAGGGGATGCACCGGGTGGTAGAACAGGGCCTCGGTGGCCTCGCGCGTCTCATTCCAGAATCGCTTCGTCTGCCACGGATACGACGGCAGCTTTACGACTCGGCCCCCGTCCGCGCATCCGAGTGCGTCCCACGCGACATCATGGCCGTTGCAGTGCAGCGTCCCAACACAATTGAGCAGGGTTCGGACGTCGTCGGAGTCGCGTCGTTGGACGGCCGACACCGATATCTTCTGCTGGGCCGCCGTTTCGAGGATCGAGGACGCCAGCGCCGGGTGCGGGCCGAGTTCGACGAAGTGCGTGTAGCCGTCCTCCAGCATCCGTCGGATCGCCGGTTCGAACAGCACGGTGGCACGGGTGTTCTGCCACCAGTAGGCGGCCCCGGCCTGGTACCCGTCGAGCCGCTCACCGGTGACCGTCGAGTACAGCGGGATCGTGGCGTCTTTGGACGACAGTCCGTCGAGCGATCCGAGCAGGTCGGCCTTGATCGCATCCATGAAATGCGTGTGGTACGGCACCTTTCCGTTGAGGTACCGATTGAAGATGCTGCGCTCGTCCAACTGCCGGGCCACGTCGGCGAGGACTTCGGCATCGCCGGCGACGGTGACCGCTGACGGGCTGTTGATGGCGGCGATGGAGAGCCGCGTGCCGAATTCTGTCCGTACCTCGGGGTCGAGGGCTTGCATCAGCGAATCGGCGTCCACGCCCACGGCGAGCATCCGCCCCTGCCCGGTGGTGCGCTGCTGCAGTCGGCTTCGGTGGTAGACGACCTCCACCGCCTGCTCGAAGGTGAGCAGGCCGGCGATGTGATGGGCCGCGATTTCGCCTGCGCTGTGGCCGATTACCGCGTCCGGATGGACCCCGTACGCGGCCAGTTGTTCGGCCAGCGCGATCTGGACGGCGAAGTTCGCCGGCTGCGCGACCTCGGTCTCCCCCATGCGTGTGCTGGTTTCGTCCCGCCGTAGCTCGTCGACGAGGGACCACCCCGTGTACTGGGACAGTTCGCGGTCGGTGCGCAGGATGCTGTCCGTGAACGAGGGAAGGACGTCGAGAAGTCCTCGGCACATCTTCCACCACTGAGGGCCCATCCCGGTGCAGACGAACGCGGTCTGGGGTGCCGACCCGGCAATACGTCCGCCCGCCAGCGGGCCGCCGTCGGCTAGGGCTCGTAGTTGCTGTCGCGCATCGTCGATGCTCTCGGCGATGACGATGCTGCGGTGATTGAGATGCGATCGGCGCCGGGCCAGCGTGTACTGCAGATTCACCAACGTCAGGTTCGGATGAGCGTCGAGATGCTCGGCGATCCGGCCGGCCGTCGCGACCAAAGCCTCTTCACTGCGTGCCGAGATCGGCAGTACAGCAGGTAACTTCGGCACCTCGACCTCGGCGCCGGCCGTGACGGGCGGTTCGGCAAGCACCGCATGCGCGTTGGTGCCACCGAAGCCGAACGAGTTCACGCCGACCACACGTCGCTCGGCGGCGGGAAATGGCCGCCCGGTGGCGGGGACGTCAAGCTTGAGCTCCTCCAGGGAGACGTGCCGGGTCGGCTCTCCCAGATGCAGATTGGCCGGAATGTAGCCATGCTTGGCCACCAACGCCGCCTTGATCAGACCAGCCACTCCGGCGCCGGCTTCGAGGTGGCCGATGTTGGTCTTGATCGACCCGATGACGAGTGGCTCGGTGGCCGGCCGGTCGGCGGTCAGGGCGCCGGCCAGGGCGCGCATCTCGATGGGGTCACCGACGGGGGTACCGGTGCCGTGCGCTTCGACATAGCCAATGTCGCCTGCCTGCAAGCCCGCTCGCTGTAGCGCGGTCCTGATGGCGGCTTCCTGGGCTTCCTGGCGCGGCACCGTGATGCCGTCGGTGTGGCCGTCCTGTGAGACCGCCGTTCCGAGGATCTGGGCGTAGATGTCGTCGCCGTCGTCGAGTGCCTGCTGAAGGGGTTTGATGATGACGATGGCGCCGCCTTCGCCGCGGGCATACCCGTCCGCGGAGTCGCTGAACGCCTTGGACCGGCCCTGGGGGCTGAGAAAACCGCTCTTGGACTCGGCGATGGCCGTGTTGGGACCGATCATGATGTTCACGCCACCGGCGAGCGCAAGATCGCACTCACCATTCCAAATGCTTTGCGCGGCAAGGTGTACGGCGACCAGCGATCCGGAGCACGCGGTGTCGACGGTCACGCTGGGCCCGCGGAAGTCGAAAGCGTGTGAGATACGGTTGGCCAGCATCGTCATCATCATGCCGGTGGCCGAATGCGACTTGAACCGGTAGCGACTGGTGCGGCCCTGGTTCTGCAGCAGCTGATAGTCGAGCGTGAAACCCCCGATGAACACGCCCACGTCGGCGCCCGCCAGGCGGTCGGCGGGCAGCCCCCCGTCCTCCAGCGCCTCCCATGCGACGTGGAGCAGGAGCCGCTGCTGCGGATCGAGCGAGTGCGCCTCCCGCGGTGACATCCCGAAGAACTGCGGGTCGAATTGGTCGATGCTGCTGAGGAATCCGCCGCGGCGGGTGACGATCTTGCCTACCTTGGCGGGATTGGGATCGTGATACCGATCGGCGTTCCATCGTGATTCGGGAACCACGCGGGTAGCGTCGGTCTCGCTGCAGAGCAGGTCCCACAGGCCGGCGGCCGAATCAGCCTCCCCGGGAAGCCGGCAGCCAATGCC
Source organism: Mycolicibacterium pallens (assembly GCF_019456675.1). Lineage (NCBI taxonomy): Bacteria > Bacillati > Actinomycetota > Actinomycetes > Mycobacteriales > Mycobacteriaceae > Mycobacterium > Mycolicibacterium pallens. The sequence goes on from NZ_CP080333.1 coordinate 5,959,787, forward strand.
GACGATGGCCAGCGGCGGGCGGGCGCCGGTGTCGGTATGCATCTTCACCGGTCAGCTCGACTGCAGAGCCGGTGATGCCGTGACGATCCAGTCGCTGCTGATCGGGTCACTTCCCTGCTCGCGGCGGCAGGCCGATCGCAGCTCGTGCAGCAGCGGATCGCGCTGCCATTCCTGCACCTGCCGCATGACGGCGTCGTCGCCGAAGGTCACTGATTTCTCGGCGAGCACCGTGTCGACCAGCTGACCGGCCAATCGGCGCAACAGGTTGGCATTGCTGTCGAACTGCTCGGTGAAGGTGTCGCTCGGATGCATCATCGCGGTGTGCAGGGTCACCATGAAGTTCAGGGGGGCGTAGAGATCGACGAACGGCACTGTGGGCGAGCTGCTTTCGGTCGCAGCCCACTCCCGGAAGAACCTCTGGACCCGGTTACTCAGCGCGATGAGACCGTCGAGATGCGGGACGAAGCCGGGATCGTCGGCCAGGCCCACGAACCGGCCATTCATGTACAGGAAGCCGATGAAGCCCCAATAGAACGCGACGTCCCAGATGATCTTGGCCGACATCACGTTCGGCACGCCCATCAACGAGTACTGGTCCTGATAGACCGCGAGCCACATCTCGGTAAGTGAGCGAAAGAGCGTGTCGCTGATCTGTGCTCGCGCGACGACGTCCTCGCCGTCGAGTTCACGGGTGATCATGTCGGTGATCAGACCGTTGCCGATGGCGACGAGATCCAGGCCCGAGGAGTACAGCGGATCGAGGAAGATTCCCGCGTCACCGGTCAGAGCCCAGCGGGCGCTGCCGTCATAGACTTTCGCCGCGCCGTGGCTGTACTTCTTCATGACGCGGAAATCCTGGATCTCCTCGGCGTGTTCGGCCAGGACCGCGGCGCACTGCGGCTCGTGATCCCGGATCCATGCCATGGCCTTGGCCAGCGTGTTGAACGTGTCGAACGAGTGGTAGGCCGGGTCGGCGACGATACCGACGCTGGTCGCCCCGGACGCCAGCCGAATCAGCCAGACCCAGTAGCCCTCGCCCATCAGGTGATTGGTGGACAGCGCGCGATCACCCTCGACGAGCCGACCCCGCCAGTCCGGGTCGTCGCTCCAGCGTCCGACGTCGATTTCCGCGGCGACCCGGAACCAGACGGCATTGCAATGATGTTCGTTGGCCTGTCGGATACCTAAGTGCCTGGGCAGCAACCGGTTTCGGCCCGAAGCGTCGATCACCCACCGTGCCGTGGTCTCGGTGGTCGCTTCGCCGTCTTGAATTGACAGCGTGTGCGGACTGCTGCCGTTGCTCAGCTGGACCGAGCGCACCCGGCCGCGGGTGATCTCGACGCCCTCGGCCACGCAGCGGCGGCTGAGCTCGTTCTCCAACCTCCCGCGGTCGATCTGATACGTCACCTGGGGGACGAATGATGAGCTGCCGAGCTCCATGCGCTGCGCGATGTCGGTGTTGCTGCCGACGGAGAAGAACATCCGCAAGCCCATCTTGCGGATCTGCGCGGTGCTCAGGTGATCACCCAAACCCAGACGGTCACGGAGGTAGTGGGCCGACACCTCGACGGTCGACTCGCCGACTGTGTGGGTGACCTCGGGCACCGGATGGACGTTCGGCTCAATGACCTGTATCCGGGTGGCGGGCCGCTCCCGGCGCAGCTCCAGCGCCAACGTCAGGGCCGCTGCCCCGCCGCCGACGATGGTGACGTCGTGGTCGGCAGGCGGCCCGTCGGGGCGCGACATGCGAGACCGAATGCGTTCGGCGAGGGCTTCTCGACGCTCGCGACTCAGCTGCGACACCTGCGCCCGCGTGTCCACCCCGTGACCTCCCTCGATTCGTGCCGATGGGTACCCGGGAATGTGTCGGGTACGCATCGCGGCGCTCATTCGAGCGAATCACAGCGGCGCCGTAGGGAGCACGTCGAGACTGATTACCGATTGCTGACGTCTGCGTCGTCGCACGCCGGGCCGCAAACCCGAAAACATCAGGCGCAGCTGCTCATCCGGCGGTTGGCCGCGGTCGTAGCTACTTCTCGTGCGGCCAGCGGTGCTCGGGTAGGCGCGCTTGCTGTAAGCACGGCCACCCTTGCGGATACACGAAGAAGTCGGACCCGGCGCTTACGATTCCATCGACGAACCACCCCCGATGGAAAGACGAAGACGTGAGTTACACCGCCGCTGACATCACCGAGCTCGACGATGTGCAGCACACGCGCTTGCGGCCGGCGGTCAACCTTGGTCTGGACATCCTGAACACCGCATTGCGCGAGCTGATCGACAATGCGGTGGAAGAAGTTGCCGATCCCAGCCACGGCGGATCCTCAGTCACGATCACGCTGCACGCCGACGGTTCGGTCAGCGTGGCCGACGACGGGCGCGGATTGCCCGTCGACACCGACGCCGCGACGGGGAAGAACGGCATCGTCAAGACGCTGGGCACGGCGCGCGCCGGCGGGAAGTTCTCCGCGCACACCGACGCGTCCAGCACCGGCGCCGGGCTGAACGGAATCGGCGCCGCCGCGGCCGTCTTCATCTCCGCACGTACCGACGTCACGGTGCACCGGGCCGGAAAGACGTACCTGCAGAGCTTCGGCGGTGGCTATCCCGGCGTCTTCGAGGGCAAGGACTTCGACCCGAACGCACCGTTCACCCGTTCCGACACCCAGAAACTGCGCGGCACCAACAACCGAAAGCCCAACGCACAGGGCACCGAGGTGCGCATTCTGTTCGACTCGGCCGTCGTCCCGGATTCCAGCATCGACATCGGTGAGGTGCTGCTCCGCGCACATGCAGCAGCACGGATGTCCCCCGGCGTACACCTGGCGGTCGTCGACGAAGGCTGGCCCGGCGACGAGATTCCGCCCGCGCTGCTCGCTCCGTTCGACGGCCCCTGGGGTACCGACACACTGCTGGACTTGATGTGCACCGCGGCCGATACCCCGGCACCCGTCGTACGGGCTGTCGTGGAGGGACGCGGCGAATACACCACCGGCCGGGGCCCGACACCGTTCCGGTGGTCGCTGACTGCCGGGCCGGCCGAGCCGGCGACGGTGGCGGCGTTCTGCAACACCGTGCGCACCCCCGGCGGCGGATCTCATTTGACCGCGGCGGTGAAGGGATTGTCCGAGGCGTTGGCCGATCGGGCGTCCCGCATCCGCGACCTCGGCCTGGCGAAGGGCGAAGAAGGCCCGGAGCCACAGGATTTCGCAGCGGTCACCGCGCTGGCGGTCGACACCCGCGCCCCGGATGTGTCGTGGGACTCCCAGGCCAAGACGGCGGTGTCGTCACGGTCGCTGAACGTGGCGATGGCACCGGACGTCGCGCGAAGCGTCACGATCTGGGCGGCCAACCCCGCCAACGGCGACGCCGTGTCGCTGTGGACGAAGCTGGCGCTCGAGTACGCCCGGGCGCGGCGCAGCGCCGAAGGCGCCAAGGCGCGGTCACGGGCGGCCTCGAAAGCCAAAGGGCTCGGCACGAATCTGTCCCTACCCCCGAAGCTGTTGCCCAGCAGGGAAACCGGACGCGGCTCCGGAGCGGAACTGTTCCTCTGCGAGGGTGATTCGGCACTCGGCACGATCAAGGCGGCGCGCGACGCGACCTTCCAGGCCGCTTTTCCGCTGAAAGGCAAGCCGCCCAACGTCTATGGCTTCGCTTTGAGCAAGGCGCGGGCCAAGGACGAGTTCGATTCGATCGAGCGCATCCTGGGCTGCGGGGTTCGGGACAACTGCGACCCCGAGCAGTGCCGCTACGACCGGATTTTGTTCGCCTCCGACGCCGACCCCGACGGCGGCAACATCAACTCCAGCCTGATCTCGATGTTCTTGGACTTCTACCGCCCGCTGGTCGAGGCCGGGATGGTCTACGTGACCCTGCCGCCGTTGTTCGTGGTGAAGAACGGCGACGAACGGATCTACTGCCAGGACGAGTCCGAGCGAGACGCCGCCGTCGCCCAGTTGAAGGCGACCTCCAAGAAGCGGGTGGAGGTGCAGCGCAACAAGGGTCTCGGTGAGATGGACGCCGACGACTTCTGGAACACGGTGCTGGATCCGCAGCGGCGCACCGTGATTCGGGTGCATCCCGATGACGGCGAAAAGAACCTGCACCACACGTTGTTCGGCGGACCGCCCGAGGGCCGGCGCACGTGGATGGCTGATGTGGCCTCCCGTGTCGACACCTCTGCGCTGGACCTCGACTAGGAGTATCACGTGACCGCGACCCTGGACATTCCCGAGCAGAATGCCGACCTGGTGCTCGAGCAGAGTGCCGACGACTATTGGAACCACTACCAACTGACGTTCGCGCTCTACAGCGTCAGCGACCGCGCCATCCCGTCTGCATTCGACGGCCTCAAGCCGGGCCAGCGGCGTCTGCTCTATCAGATGCACGACTCGAGGCTGCTGCCAGGCAACAAGCCGCAGAAGTCCTCCAAGGTCTGTTCGGCGGTCACCGGCAACCTGCACCCCCACGGCGGCGCATCGATGTACGGGGCGGCCGCGTTGATGGCCGCCGAGTTCCAGCGCGTGAAAGTCATTGACGGCCAAGGCGCTTTCCCGCGCATCCAAGGCGACATCCCCGCCGCCGACCGCTACACCGAGATGCGGTTGTCCGCACCCGGCGCGGCGCTGACCGCTGAACTCGACGACCACGCGGTCCCGATGGTCGCGACGTTCGACGGCGAGTGGACAGAACCGACGATGCTGCCGGCCCAGTGGCCGGTGCTGCTGTGCAACGGCGCCGTCGGCATCGCCGAGGGCTGGGCCACCAAGGTCCCCGCGCACAACCCCCGCGAGGTCATGGCCGCCTGCCGTGCGCTGCTCAAAACGCCGAACATGACCGACGACAGACTGGTGAAACTCATTCCCGGCCCCGACTGGGGCTGTGGGGCGACCGTGGTCGGCACGGCCGGACTGCGGGAGTACATCACCACCGGCCGGGGCGCGTTCACCGTACGCGGCACGGTGAGTGTCGACGGCAAGAACTGCATCATCACCGAACTGCCGCCAGGTGTCGCGAGTAACACTGTGCAGGAACGGATTCGGGCGTTGGTCGAGTCCGGCGAGATGTCGGGTGTGGCCGACATGTCGGACCTCACCGATCGCCGCAACGGGCTGCGGATCGTGGTCACCGCCAAGCGCGGACACAGCGCCGAGGACATCCGTGAGCAACTGCTGGCGTTGACCCCGCTGGAGTCGACCTTCGCCGCCAGTCTGGTCGCCCTCGACGAGAATCGGGTGCCGCGCTGGTGGTCGGTGCGCGAACTGATCTCCGCGTTCCTGCATCTGCGGGACTCGGTGGTGCTGCACCGTAGCGAGTATCGGCTGGAGAAGGTCACCGCCCGTCGGCATTTGGTCGCCGGTCTGATGACGATCCACCTCGACATCGACGCCGCCGTTGCCGTGATTCGCGGCTCGGACACCGTTGACGAGGCGCGCCAGGGATTGCAGGAGCGGTTCGCGATCGACGCTGTGCAGGCCGATTATGTTCTGGCACTGCAACTTCGACGGCTCACGAAGCTCGATGTCATCGAACTGCGGGCCGAAGCGGAGAAGCTTGACGCCGAGTTCGCCGAACTGACCGAGCTGGTGTCCAACCCCGACGCACGCCGAAAGGTGATCGACGAGGAGCTCGTCGAAACCGCCAAACTGTTCAAGGGACCGGAGTTCGACCGGCGGACCGTGCTGGATGCCGAGGCCACTCCGGTGACGTCGAACGCCGACGAGGACGGCCCTCGCGAACGAAAGGTGAACGCCGCCTGGCGCCTCGACGATCGCGGGGTGTTCTCCGACAGTCACGGCGAGCTGCTCACCTCAGGACTCGGATGGGCGGTGTGGACCGACGGGCGGGTGAAGTTCACCACCGGAAACGGTCTGCCCTACAAGATTCGCGACATTCCGGTGGCGCCGGACATCACCGGGCTGTTGAGTTCGGGGGTGCTCCCGCTCGGCTACCACCTGGCGCTGGTGACGCGGCGGGGCAAGATATTGCGTATCGACCCTGCTGCGGTGAACCCGCAGGGCGCTGCGGGTAACGGCGTGGCCGGGATAAAGCTGGGCGGTGACGGTGACGAGGTGATCGCCGCACTGCCGGTGTCGTGCGGCAACGGCGAGGCGATCCTGTCGGTGGCCGAAAAGAGTTGGAAGGTAACCGAAGTCGCTGACATTCCGGTCAAAGGCCGTGGCGGCGCAGGCGTCGGATTCCATCCGTTCGTGAAGGGCGAGGATGCCCTGCTGTCGGCGTCGATATCCGCGACCGGTTACGTGCGCGGCAAGCGGTCCGTGCGCGCCGAGAATCGCGCGAAGGCCTCGATCAAGGGGTCCGGGACGGATGTGACTCCGGCGGACCAACCGGTGTGATCGGCCTCGGTTCCGACAGAAAGGGCGGCAGATGACTTCGCAGATCCCGGCAACGACGCGCTCTCGGCACATTCTCGCGCTTGTCGTATCGCTCATCGCTGTCGCCGTGGTAGCCGCGCTGGGCGGGCTCGCCTCTGCTGGTGCCGCGAGCGAGTACGGACGGCTCACACAACCCGATTGGGCACCACCGCCCAACGTTTTCGGACCGGTGTGGACCGTCTTGTACGCGCTGATGGCGATCGCCGCCTGGCTCGTGTGGCGGGCGGACTCCCGATTCGGCAACCCGGCGATCATCCTGTACGCCGCACAACTGATCCTGAACCTGGTCTGGTCACCGTTGTTCTTCGGCCTCGGCTGGCGTGGTGTAGCACTCGCGGACATCCTGCTGCTCGACGTAGTCCTGGCCGCCACCATTGCGCTGTTCTGGAAGGCCAACCGCACGGCTGCCGCGCTGCTCATCCCATACTTCGCGTGGAGCCTCTTCGCGACGGTCCTGAACTACTCGGTGTGGTCGCTGAACAGCTGACCATTCTCGGGATCGGGGCTGGCGAGCACCAATGTGGCGGTGATACCCGCGGGCTAACCGTCCGCCCGCTCGCCGATGAACTCGACCCCGGCGGTGATCGCGGGGCGGTGGCGCAACACCCGATAGTGGGCCAGTCGGCCGAGCCCTTTTGTGGTCAGGAGCCGTGCGCCTCGCCACGCCGCGGCCAGACGCTGACTGGCGGCATACGGGCTGTCCGGATCGTCGGGGTCGTGGATGAGAAGCAACGGAGGGTAGTCGGCCCGTCGAGCGAGGCGGGTCATGTTGGTCTCATGCAGCGGCATGGCGATTCGCTTTTCCAGACGACGGTGTAGGCCCGCGCGGATCCGGCGGCCGAAGCCATGGCGTGCGGCGAACAGGTCGAGGTACAGCGGAAAATCGCCCATCGGCGCGAAGAAGACCAGGCGTCCTACCGGCGCGCCCTGCGCCGCCGCCAATGCCGTCGCGTTCGCGCCCAGCGAGTGAGCGACCACCGCGTGAGCGGGCCCATGGGTCTCGATTACGGCCGCGATCGCATCGGCACACTCGGTGGCTGTGGTGCGTCCGGGAGCGAGCTCACCCGGATCGGATTCGTTGTGGCTCGGCAGGTCGAACGCGACCACCCGATACCCGGCCTCGACCAGCGGTTTGACGAACATGGCCAGATGCGGGCGCTGCCCGCCCCAACCGTGCACCAGATATACCGGCGGTCCCTCGCCCCATTCCTCACCGACGACCCGATGCCCATCCCAGAACGCTTCGATCGGCCGGCCTGGAGACACACCGGGTGGCAAGCGCAGACTCGACTCGAGAACCGGTGGGGTGCACCATAACTCGACCGCCCACCGTGATCCGACCCAGGGCGCCAACCGTTCGAGCCACCAAAACCGTCGGCGTACCGAGTCCTCGATCGGGGGAAGAATGCCGGAGCCCACGACGTCCAGCGGGGGGACCTCGATGCCCTCCCCCGGTGTCGACGCCGGCTGTGGCGCTCCTTCCGTCATGAATTTCGATCGTAGTACGGGCCCGCCCCGGCCGATCCTGTGGGACTGGCGGGCTAGCCGGTGAACCCCTCACCCGCCGTCGAGCGGTCATGGTGGGTGAAGGTCAGCGGAATCTCGCGACCGCGGGCGATCTTGGTGAGCATGGCGATGCGCTCGCGTGCGGCGGCTCCGCTCTTCTTCCTGCGCTCGCGTATCGGGTTGGACCAGGGCAGTTTGTCGGTCACGATCGCGATAGCGACGTTGAGCTTGGTGAGGTTGGTGAAGATCTGCACCCGGCGTTCGAAGTTGTAGCCGAGGGGCTCGAACAGCGTGCCGGCCACCATGGCCTCGATCTGCTTGTATCCGAACACGACTCCTGCGGGAGCCAGGGCGACGCTGGCCGTGATCGTGTTGACGTGCCGGGCGACGATCTTCTTGATCGGGGCGGGGAGTGCCTCGGTCAGCGTCGTCAAGTGGACCGGCCCGGCGATGGCGTCGACGAGTTGAGCGCGCCACGGGGATGGGTTACCGCCCCGGGCCAGAACATAATTCAGTGATTTGATCAGTTCCAGGCCGTTGGGCGAGTGGAGTGCCTCGGGGGCTCCCCACAGCCGGCCGGAGAAGGACGAGTACTCGGCGAGATCCTCGAGCTGTTGCGAGGTCAGCTTGCGCCCGAAGGCGTGGTCCACGAGACGTCCGAGCAGCATGCCGCTGCCGAACCCGAGCAATGACGTCACCGGGATGGGTTCGCCGAACTTGAGGTAGACATCGTCGCCCCACTTGCGGCGCAACCCCTTACTCGCCAGTGCGTGCATTAACCTCACCCGGACCACGTCCTGGAAGGCGTCCGAGTTGCGGTCGAAGATGTCGGGCAATGTGAATTCGGCGAATACGCGGGCGGTTTCGATGAACCGGCGTGGACCGTCGTCGGCGAATCGGCCGGTGGCGCCGGTGGCGGCGGAGATGTCACCGGTCATCGCGGTCTCGTAGAACGCCCACCCGCGGATGATCGTGGTGGCGGCGAACGTGCTCGACATCGCCAGCATCCGGCCTCGTTCGGCGGATTCCAGATCGAACTGGGCGGGCAGGTTATCGAGGTGCTCGAAGAGGTCGACCAACTCCTGCGGCGGATCGTCGAGTGTGTCGATGCCCTGGGTCAACGCCTGCTCGAACAGTGCCCGACCCTGCTCGTGGCCAAGCCGCTCGAACGCCTCGACCACGCCGGTCATGAGTTCGTCGCGCTGCCAGAAGTAATCGTCACGCAGGCGGGTGAGGTCGCTGGGTTCGAGCTCTTTCTCGATGTCGATCCACTCGCCGAAGATGAACTCGCGCATGTAGCGCCACTGGTCGGCGAAGTGGTCACGACCAGGCGGGATCGGCCGCAACGGCCGGTCGGGATGATCACGCCGATTGAAGTCGACGTCCTCGAGGAGGATGTCGGGACGCTCACCAGTCACCGTCATGAAGCGACGTTATCGCGGACGCGACTTTCTGGCAACGTCCGTTGTCAGTTTTGGCCGGGAGCTCAGCCGTCATCGCCGAAATGATCGACGATCGGTGTGTTCCGGACGGACGTGCCGCTGCGCTGGACGGCCGCTAACCCCGGTCTGACGTCGGGGTGCCGTAATCCCACGACAACGTTCGGACCGGGGTCACGCGGATGTAGGCGGCGCCCGGTCTGGGTGCGGTGGGCCATTCGGACTCTGGCACGCCCCGCGCCCGAGCACCTGCCCTGGCGAGCTCGAGTGCTTCACCAGACTCGCGGACGATGCGGGCGCGACCTTGGATCATCACCCCACGGATATCGGCCATCGTGGAGCCGTCTTCGACCATGACGCTCACGTTCGGGTTGCTTTCGATATTGGCCACTTTGCGGGTTCCATCTCGCACACCGAGGATGACGTCTCGGTCGAGGCGGAAGTACCCAAGGGGTACGGAGTGCGGAAAACCATCCGAGTCGATGGTGCTCAGTACCGCCCAGCCCGGACGGCTATCGAGATACGCCGCGACTTCTTCGGCACTGAGTTTTCTTGGCATGGGCAGAGTTAAGCACTCCTCGGCCTCTCAGCGTGAACTGTCGATGGCAGTAACGACGAGCCGGAATGGGCCTTCCTGTTTGTCGAGGATGTAGATGCCAACCCGGTTGATCGTCGACGGGTCCAGCGGCGGTGCCGGTACGGGGTTGAGGAACATGCCCACCGATTCGAAGTTGCCGACGGGCAGGTCGTAGGCCCGCCGGACGCCGGCATCGGTGGTGAAGCGCTGGATGTAGGACCATGGCTGCCCTGTCTCCACTTTCAGGACATAGGTCTTGCCATCCCCCAGTGCTCGCACACTCAGTGACGTCGCACCGCTGGCCCTGGTACCGATCGCGGAGTCGACCGGAGCGCGGGCCGAGGCGAATCCGCCGTTGTTCTCCAGCGAGATGTTGCCCGAGAAGACCAGTCCCCCGTTGCCGAAGGTCACCGACGAGGTGGACCGGCCGCCCATGACTGGATCGTTGACCGTTGTCCAGGCGGCTACCGCGGCAGGATCGCTGAGGTCGGCGAGGACTGCGTCGTCTGCCCGAGCGACCCCGCGGGCGTTTCCGTACGACAGGATCAGTGCCGCCAAGCAGGTGATCGCCAGAGTTGTCCGCGCCCGCCAACGACGTTGGTAAGACCCCATCCCCCCAAAGTAGGGAAGTGAGCGGCGTAGGAGAACGCAACCAGGATTACGAAATTCGAACCGATAACCCAGGCGTGGGTCGCCATGCCCACGCGCGCGGGCGCGTTCGGGATGGTTTCCCAGAACTCGAGGTCGTGGCCGTACACGATCGTCGAGGTCTAGCGTGGGCAGAATGAGCTTGTTCAGCCACGAGGAGTTCCGGGACCCAGCCGACGGCGTGGATGGCGGCGCTGGTGGTGGCGCTGTTGAGCGAGCTCGGGGTGCCGAGGTGGGCGAGTACGGGACGGATGAACCCGTGGTGGTGGGTCCGGGTTTGCCGCCTGAGGATGGTTCGTGCGGTCAGTTCGCTGTGCAGTTTCACGTGTCGACGTCAATGCTGATGGGACTGAAACGTATTGCGGATGTGCGTGGGGTGAGCGTGCCGGAGGTATGCCGGCAAGTGATCGGTGTATTTGTCGCCCAGCAGGAGGGTGAGCTGGGTGCATTGCTTGCCGCCGAGGCCGAAGCGGCTGATTACCGGCCGATGCTCGGATGAGGTCCGGCTACCTCGAATAGCGTTGGCTCTCAACAGCTTCCAGATCACGTTCCCTCGGCCGGAGCCGCGCTCTCCTGGGGGCCATGCCGATTTGCGCCTGCTCGGTCAGTACGCCTCAAGGTCGATATCGAAGAGCGACACCGGCCCGAGGATCACGCCGTTCTCTTCGACGTAGCGGTCCCACAGCGCGAGCAACTCGGCCAGTTTGTCGGGCCGGGCGGCGGCCAGGTCGTCGATTTCGCCGGGATCGCGTGAGAGGTCGTAAAGCTGCCAGGTGCCGGAACCGTAGGGCGTGGGCAGATGAAGCGCCTTCCAATCGCCCTGGCGAATTGCGCGGCGGCCGAACAACTCCCAGCCGGTGCCGGTATCGGCGTCATGCACCGCGTCCTCCTGTCCGGACAGGTAGGGCACCATCGATCGGCCGCGCATCGGCTCGACCTCCCGGCCCTGGTACTCGGTGCCGGGATGCGCGGCACCGGCCAGTTCGAGCAGGGTCGGAGCGATGTCCATGACGGTGGTGAACGCCGTGCCGATCTCCCCCTGCCGGGCGAAGCCCGGCCAGGTGACAAAGCCGACCACTCGGATTCCGCCCTCGGTGGTGAAGGCCTTGTGCAGCCGCGACGGCGCGGTGGCGGCCTGCGCCCAGCGCGGGCCGTACCAGGCCCAGGAGGTGGGAGCGCCGAGGTTGTCCAAACTGTTGTCACAGTGCTTGGCAACGAACGCTTCGATTTCGGGACCGCGCAGCGGCATGGCCTCGACGATCGTTCCCTCCGCGCCGTTGTCCGACAGAAAGATGATGACCGTGTTGTCGAGCTCGTCGGTGCCCTCGAGGTAGTCGATCACCCGGCCGATGTTCCAGTCCATCCTGTCCACCATGGCGGCGTAGACCTCCATGTTGCGGGCGGAAATGGCACGCTCCTCATCGGTCATGTCCGCCCATTCGGGGGCGCCGTCGGCGACCACCGGGTGCGGCTCGACGTCGGATGGACACAGACCCAACCGGACAAGCGCTGCCAGCCGCTCTTCGCGCAATGCGTCCGGTCCGGCGTCGTAGCGGCCGTTATACGCCGCGACCGTTTCCCGTGGTGCGTGCAGCGGCCAGTGCGGCGCCTGGAAGGGCAGGTAGGCGAAGAAGGGCCGGTCTTCACCGTCTTGAGGACGTTCGCGGAGGTACCGCAGCAGCGTGTCGGCGTACGCATCGGACGAGTAGAAGTCCTCGCCTACGGTGACGAACTGATCGTCTTCGGTGAACATCGTCGGGACCGGAGAGAGCCCGCCACCCCCGCGGGTGCCGTAGTGGCTGGCGCCGGCCGGCAGCAGGGCGAAGGAGCGGTCGAATCCCCGTGCCCACGGCGACCTCTCGATCGTGTCGCCCAGATGCCACTTGCCCGACATCAGCGTCAGGTAACCGGCGTCGCGCAGAAGTTCGGGCAGCGCCACGACCCGGTCGTTCAGATATCCCTCGTAGCCGGGGGCCCCGCGGAACTCAGGGGCGGCCATCTCGAGCATGGTGCCGATTCCGGCGACGTGGTGATCGGTTCCGGTCAGCAGCATCGCCCTCGTCGGCGAACAGGCCGGAGCGGAATGGAAATCGGTGAGCCTGATGCCCGCGTGGGCCAGTCGGTCCAGATTGGGTGTGTTGATTTCACCGCCGAAGGAGCCGATGTCAGAGAACCCGAGGTCGTCGGCCACGATGACCAGAAAGTTGGGGCGTGTCACGCTGAAGCATCCTGTCACGCCCGCCCAAGACCCGTCGTTGTTCAGCCCTGGTCCGCACCAGCTGATCGGTCAGTTGATGATCTCGCCTCGTTCATCGGCGCGGAGCTCGGCAAGCCGGTCTTTCCACGTCTGTAACGCCTCCGGAGTCAACCGCGTCCAGTCGACGACTTCACGCACCACCCGAAGCGGTTCTCGGCTCCGGAACGACCGCGTGGGGTTACCCGGAAACTTCTTGTCCGTGACGTTGGGGTCATTCTCGAAGGGTCCGGTGGGCTCGACTTCGTAGACATGAGGCGTCGACCCGTCCAGCGTGGCCAGCTCTGCCGCCAGTCCAGCCCCGTCGCGCAGGGCGGTGAAGTAGATGTGATTCATGACGACCTCCGGCCGGTAGTTCGAGTTGAACCCGGCCCGCAGGAGATCTCCCGGCTGCAGCTGCGCCTTCGTGCCATGAAAGAACGGGCCCTCGTCAAGCACTTCACTCATGTTCGCCCCCTGATATCCGCGATTTACCCTCGGCAAGAACGGCTTTCGCACCGAAAGATGTGAGCGATTCGATGCGCCGCCGGACGATTGTGCAGCAGGTCAGGGGTCTTGCCGCAAGGCCCCCTCCCGGCCCTATAGTGAGGTTGGGAGGGTTCGCGGCAGGATTCAGGAAACCGTGACGTGGACGTGGTTGAAGTGGTTGGCCACCCGCCACATCGTGTACGACACCCCGAAGCGTTCGGCCTGACTTTGGACGTCGGCGTTGATCGCATCGCCCAGTGCCATATCGGAACCGATCATGATGTCGATGGCGTGGCCGCTCGGGTGATCGGGAAGGGCGTCTGCGCGCACGCCACCGATGGACTGCACACTGGGGAAGGTCGCGATGATGTACGCGGCGAGGGTGCGGGCGTTGGGGACCAGACCGCTCATCCCGACGGTGGGGATCGCACCGCCCGGGCCCAAGAGAGCCTGCTGGGCGGCCGGCAGCGCGTAATAGGTCGCCCGGACCAGCCTGACCTGGCCCTCGACCTCCGACTGCTTTTTCTCCAGATCAGCGCGCACGGCCGCCGCAGCATCGGCGGCCTCTTTGGCCGTGGCCGCCGATTCGGCAGAAGCCGCCGCGGCGACCTCTGCCCGCTGCTTGGCGTTGCGGAAGGTCTTGAGCTGGCCTGACATCTGGTCGGTAATTGCTCGCTGGAAGGCCAGCTCGTCGATGAGGCGCTGTGGCGACGCGGCCGTGAAGAATGCGCTCACGCTATCGGTGCGCCCGCCGGCGTAGAAGGCCGCCGCGGCTTTGTCGACGGTCCCCTGGTAGTCGGCCAGCTGCGCCTGGGTGGATTCGAGCACCGCCACATCGTCAGCGTGCTTGCGCTCCGCGTCGGCCTGCAGCTGCACCTTCTTCTCGAGGTCCAGCTGGACGGACTGGGCGGTTTCGATGAGCTGCTGCGCCTGCTTGGTCAACTCGTTGAGCTTGGCCAGGTCGTCCACTTCCGGCTCGGCCAACGCCGAGCCGACCGACGATAGGCCGAGGGCGGTGACGATCATGATCGCTCCCGCTGCCCTGCTCGGGCCCGATTTCGGCGCGAAAGGCCGGTGGAACTTCACGACTGCGCATCCTTTGACTGCCGCCGACGTCATCTTCGTCGGACTGCCGACCCGTATGCCTAAGGTCTCGGAAAGGTTACGAAACGGTGCGGAGGTTGTCCAACCGTGCCGAACTACCGGACCACGAGCACCGAGCATTCGGCGTGATGAATGAGGTTCTGGGCGACCGAGCCGAGGACCGACCCCGCCAGCCTCCCCCGGCCGTGACTGCCGACGACCACCAGTTGAGCCTCCCGCGACAGATCGGTGAGCCCTTTCGCGGGACTGATGTCCTGAAAGACCTTGACGACGTGGGCGTTCGGATATTTCCGCGCCAGCGGTTGCACCAACTCGTCCATCCGTCGGCGCTGTCGGGTCTCCAAAACATCCAGCAGCTGCCAGTCCATGTTCCCTTCGCCACCGAGATCGCCCATCCCGACCGCGGCGTCGATCTCCCACATGTGCGCGACCGTCAGCTGCGCACGCAGCGCGCGGGCGATGTCGAACGCTTCCGCGAGCGCGCGGCCGGACGCCTCGGAGTCGTCGACTCCGACCACGACCGGCAACGGCTTGCCGGTCCGCTTGGCGACGGGGGCTCGCCAGACGACGACCGGACACTGGGCCTGATGGACGGTTCGCACGGCATGGCCGCCCAGCGCTCGATGGTCCGCCGCACCGGTGCCCACCACGAGCAGTCGCGCTTCTTGCGAAGGATCAGCCAGGGCAGTCGCAACTGCTGCCTTGACCGTCGACGTGCTGACCGTGAGATCGGGATGCGCCGCCCGAACGTCCGCTTCCGCCCTCGCGAGCACCTCATCACGGTTGTCATCGGGTTAGGTGGGTGCTTCGGCAACGGTGAAATGCCAGTCGTGTCGCGGGACCGCGTGCAGCAACGTCAGCGGCAGGGACTCTGCGGTGGCCAACTGAGCGGCCCAGCGGGCAGCGCCGAGGGAGGCGTCCGATCCGTCGATACCGACGACGATGGGCTGTTCTAGGGCAGCGGTGGTCATGAGTTTCTCCTATGTCAAGCCGCTGCTGTTTGGCAAGGCTGAGTTCGATTTCTGTGATCGGTGTGGAGATGGCTGTAGACGACGCGGGCCAGTCGGCGTTTGAGGCAGCGCAGGGCCTCGGTGCTGGAATCGCCTTGTGCGAGTCGGTGTCGGTAGTAGGTCTGTCCGAGGCCGGGAAGGCGGATCTGGGTGACGGCGATGCGGTGCAGGGCGGCGTTGAGTTGGCGGTTGCCCGTGCGGGTCATGCGGACCCGTCCGGCGGTATTGCCCGACCACACAGGAATCGGCGCCACACCGCTGTGACGGGCGAAAGCCGCCTCGCTTTTGAAGCGGGTCACCCCGGCGGTTTCACCGATGATCTTGCCCGTGGTCAGTTCCCCGCACCCCGGCATCGCCAGCAGCACCGGGGCGATGACCCGCACGCGTTCACCGATCCGCTTGGCTAGCGCATCGATCTGTTCGGTCAGCCGGGTGATGTCGGCCAGCTCGTCGCGGGCGAGCTCGGCGACCAGACCGGGCACCGTCGCCAGCCAGTCGCCCAACAGCGTGCGATGCTTGGCGAGATCCAACGAACCCGGCTTGGGAGTCCGACTGGGATCCAACTCATGAACCCGCCACAACAATCGATTGATCGTCGATGTGCGTTGCCCGACAAGGTCTTCGCGTCGATCTACTAACAACTTCAACTCCCGCGACACCTCATCATGGGAGGCGATCGGCAGATCGGGCTCCCGTAAGTAGGCCCGCGCCACGGCCAGCGCATCGATCGGGTCAGACTTACCCCGGGTGCGCGCCGAGGCTCTGGCATAGGCCATCAACTTCGGCGGTACCCGGACCACCTTCTGATCAGCGGTCAGCAGATCTCGCTCCAGCCGCGCTGACAGGTGCCGGCAATCTTCGATCGCCCACACCACCTCGACGCCGAACTGGGATCGGACCCACTGCACCGCCTGACGGTGCCCGTCAGTGGTGGCCTTGACCACCTTCTCCCCGAGCTTGCGGCCCACCTCGTCGACGGCGACGAAGGTGTGCGTGCGCTTGTGTACATCGGCTCCAACAACAACCATGGTGGTTGCCTCCATTCACTGTGAGGTGACGGTTGGGCCGGTCGGCGGACACATCTCAGTGGGGGCGATGCCACGCTCCTATCAAGTCACGCCGGCCGGTCCTTCACACCTGATGCCGACAAAACGCATGCACGCCAACCCGAAGGCGGCACCGAGACTACGAGCCAGACACCAGGTGATCAGGATCCAACCACCGCAACAGCGGCGACTTCACCTTGACACTGAGCCGAGAGTATGGGTGAGATCTATTGGGAGGCCGTCGGCCGGTGTCGGCCCGGTCCCCCACGTCATCGTCGGTTGGTATCCGCGCGGCACCGACCAGCGGAAGTTGCGGAGCAGATGATGCATGGTCACTTTCACCGACATGTCCGCGAACTGCTGGCCGATGCACTTGTGGGCTCCGCCCCCGAACGGCGCGAACGCGTAGCGGTGAACAAGCCCCGGGTCAGCGCCCGCGGTGAAGCGTCCGGGGTCGAATGTGTCCGGATTGGGAAACCAGTCGGCCAGCCGCATCGAGGCGTACACGTTGACGGCGACCTGCGTCTTGCGGGGAACGAAATGGCCCAGGATCTCGGTGTCGCGCATCGTCTGACGAAACAGCGTCCCGGCGGGGGCGTACATGCGCAGGACCTCGTTGAAGGCGGCGTCGAGTGCCGGATAGCCGTCCAAGTCGGCGATCGTGAGCGCTGGGTTGGGCTTGGCGATCGCTTCGTCACGTAATAGGTCCTGCCACAGTCGGTTTCGGCCCAATTCGAAGATCAGCATCGATAATGCGATCGCTGTGGTGTCGTGGGCCGCCATCAGGAGAAAGATCATGTGGTTGACGATGTCGGCGTCGCTGAATCGAGCGCCGTCGTCGGATTCGCTGCGACACAGCATGGAGAACAGGTCCGTGCCGTCGCCCTGCTTGCGTGCCGGAAGCTGTTCGTAGAAGTAGCGCTGCAAGCGCTCGCGGGCGCGCATGCCGCGCGCCCAGGCGCCGCCGGGCACGTCCGCACGGATGACGGCTTGGCCGCCACACACGGTGTCGTGGAAGTCGCTCAGTAGGCGGTCGGTTTCCGCGCCGAGTGAGGTGCCCACGAACACTTCGGCGGCTTGCCTGAGCAAGAGGCGCTTGACCATGGGATAGCACGGAAAGCTCTGTGCGGCAGGCCATGTGTCCACGTCGCGCGCGATACCCGGCCGCATCAGCTCGAGGTATCCATCGAGAGCCGAGCGGGTGAAGGCTTGTTGCATGATGCGCCGGTGGTCCCGATGCTCGGCGAAGTCGAGAAGCATGATCCCGCGGTGGAAGAACGGCCCGATGACGGGAGCCCACCCGCGTTCGCTGGAGAAGGCTTTGTCCCGGTTGATCCACACGCGTTCCAGCGCATCGGGACCTAGCAAGGTGACGACCTTGAATCCCACCCCGCCCGCCCACGAGACGGGCCCGTACTTGTCGTATCGGCTTCGCGCGAAGTCGAGCGGCTGTGTCATCGAGCTCAAGACGTGGCCCAACACCGGAGCTCCGTAGTTGCCCATCACGGGTTTGAGGCCTGAGCCAACTGGTGGATCCGCAAGTGGGCGGGCAGGACTCGGGAACCGAGACGTCAGCGACGCGGCCGCCGATTGAAGGAGGTGTTTCGCTTCCGCTCGGTTCAACGTCGTCATCGGTCGATCCGCTCCAGATAAGCGCGGCGCCGTTCCTCGTCGTAGTGGCCGGGCGGCTCGTATCGGGTGGCGACCTGTTTGAGCCAGCGCAGCAAGGGTTCCGGCGTCATCTCTTCGATGGCGCCGATCGGTGCCAGCCAGCGAGGGACAGTGATCTCGTCGCGTGGTTTGACCGCGCTGTCTGCGATCACCGCGGCGATCTGCTCGGGCTGGCGAGTAGGTAACAGGT
This sequence comes from Mycolicibacterium pallens, assembly GCF_019456675.1. NCBI lineage: Bacteria > Bacillati > Actinomycetota > Actinomycetes > Mycobacteriales > Mycobacteriaceae > Mycobacterium > Mycolicibacterium pallens. The sequence continues at coordinate 5,978,095 of NZ_CP080333.1, forward strand.
CGAGCGTGACGCCTGCGGTCAGCTCGGTGTGTACCGCGGTCGGCAACACTGTGGTGAGTGTGACCGCCGTGTCGGCGAGTTCGGCACGCAGCGACCGGGATAACGCCGCGACCGCATACTTGGTGGCGCAATACACCGAGATTCCGGGCGTCGTCACCTTGGCCGCCATGGACGCGACGTTGACGATGTGTCCCCGATCGCGGTTCACCATGCCGGGCAGGAAGACGTGCAGTCCGTTGATGACGCCGATGAGGTTGACGGCGACGTCGCGGTGATAGGCGGCGAGCTTCTGGTCGACGAAGTGGCCCATGTACTGGATGCCCGCGTTGTTGACCAGCATGTCGATCGGGCCTGATTCGCTTGCAGCGCTATGGAAACCGGCGACGCTCTTCTCGTCGGTGACGTCAAGGTGCGCGGCTCGTGCGCCGATGTCGGCCGCCGCCCGTTCGGCCTCCTCAAGGTCGAGGTCTCCGATCCATACGTGTGCTCCGCGGGCGGCGAGGGCAGCGGCCGTCGCCCGCCCGATGCCCCGAGCTCCTCCGGTATCACACAGACGACAGCACCGTCGAGATCGATCATGACGGCTCGACCTCGTCGGCGAAGTCGCGCAGCGCGAAGTAGGCGATCAAGCGAATTTCACCGCTGCGCATCGTCAAGAGTGCGCGTCCCAGGTACAGGCCGGGCAGCAGTTCCACGATCTCGTCGCGGGTGCGCTTGATGGGGAAGGTTCGGACGCTGGGGTTGCGGTAGCCGCTTGGGCCGTAGTCGAGTGCGCGGACTTCGACGTACGGTGCGATGGCTGCAGTCTCGATGCGGTGGTTGAAGTGGAAGCCCATCATCTCGTTTCCGGCACGCCGCAGTCCGCGGTAGAGGGGCGCGATGACCGGCATCGCGAGTCGGGACAGCGGGGAGAGTCTGTTGAATCCGGTGGTGGCGTCGAACGTCTTGCCGCGCCAGATCGGATCGATCTTCATCAGCGGATTCGCCAGGTGCGCTTCGGGGATTCCGAAGAGGTTCCCGACGATCAGCCCTTCGAGGGCGCCCTGGGGTCCATCGGGGGAGCGGCCGCGGCCGAATAAGGCTTGCAGCTGGTCGCGCCGGCCCGCGTCTCCGAGTTCGCGGAGGTAGTCCCAGCCCTGTCGACGCGCGAGGGTGGGCGACGTCAGCGCCAGTTGCCTCAGATCGTTCAGCACTGAGGTCGTCGCTGGTGGTGTGTCCTCGATGTAGGTGGCAGCGGCGGTCATTGCATCTCCTCTTTTGGCACGAAATCGTGCCTAAATCATCTGGTTCGAAACCGTGCCAGAATGTGGGGGTGATGTCAACGGCCCCGGATGGATCGCCGCCCGTCGAGTGCGACGATCTACCGATGCCCGCTGCGCAGCGCTCGTATGGCGGTCGGACGGCCGACGCGCGCCGAACGGCTCGTCAGGCGAGCTTGCGTGAGACAGCGCTCGACATCATGGCGGCGAATGAGTGGCGGACGGCCACCGTCGACAAGGTGTGCGCCGCCGCCGGCCTGAACAAGCGGTACTTCTACGAGAGCTTCACCGATCTCGATGCGCTGGCCGCCGCGGTCGTCGATGCGATCGCCGACGACGTGCGGGAGGCGACGCTGGCCGCCGTGGCGGGAACCGAGGGTCAACCGCTGGAATACCAAGCGTTTGTCGGGGTCAGTGCTGCGGTCCGCACTCTCGTCGAAGACCCGCGGCGAGCGCGGGTGTTGCTGGGCGGGGTCGCCGCGTCGTCAGCGTTTCTCGATCATCGCGTTGCGGTGATGCATGATCTCACCGGAGTGTTGATCGAACATGGGCGCAGAGTGCACGACGTTGCGCTGGAACGTGATCCGCTGGCGAAGGTCGCGCCGGCGTTCATCGTGGGCGGCTCCGCCGATGCGATCCTGGCCTGGGTGAACGGCGCCATTGACGTCACGCTGGACGAGCTCATCGCACAACTCGCCACGCTGTGGCTGATCACCGGCAATGGTGCGGCCGAAATCGCGCGCGGGCGAGCCTGATTCGCGGCTACCCCGTGTGCGCGACGATTGCCTGAGCTATCACGTTGTCCGCGCCATCGACGGATATGTCGTAGACGTCTTGCTCACCGAGGCTGGTGATCTCCACGATCTCGTCCCAGAACACGTCGCTGGTGGCCAGGTCGTGAAGGTGGCGATCTTCGAGGACTATGGCGACGTTGTGTAGCCGGCCGCGGCTCGGTGAGCGCTTCCACATAGCGGATCCGCAGAAGCGGGAATTCATCGCAGCCGCGAATTGCCGCTGCGTGATGGCGTTCTCAGCCATCACTGAGCGAACGCTGGTCCATACGGCCGCGGGGATTGTGTCTAGGTTCGTGTTACGTTGCACGACTTCTAGTTTGGTGATCAGCGCCTCGGCTGCGGCGTCCTTCGCGCCATGAACTCCGATGTGCCGCAAGAACCGCAATTGGTTCTCGGCGCCATAGATACAGAGGTGCCAACCGTCCCGGTATCCGGCCTTTCGTACCCGTTTGATCCGCGAAAAGACTTCGAAGCGCAGCAGCAGTTGCGCGACATCGTCGATAAGCCGTCGGCTGGTCGAGGCGTAATACAATTTGCCGCCGCCAGCACGTGAATCCCAACTCACATGCCCGTCCGTCGCCCAGAGATGCCTCAAGAACAAGCCGACCTTGACTTCAGAGAGCGCGAAGATTCCTGCGGGAACGAACTTTTCGTAGCTTCGTAAGCCGAACAGGCCAAGCCCGTCAAGCCACGCCGCAATGGGATTGCGCTTGCCATGAGTCAGGTGATAGGGCGCTGGCAAGCGGAGCGTAGTCACCCGAGCAGCGGGATAGTCGTCCCGAATCGCCGTAACGCCGAAGTGCCGCGCGGCGATGCTGACGGCCGCGAGACTCTCCTCATCAATGCTCGCGTAGCGTATCGGCTGGCGCTTGACGCATGAACCATCTCCGATCATGTGGGCCAAGAGGATAACTTCAGCGTCGACCATCCGTTGTGGATGGAGCGGATCCGGAACGCGGCGCGCCACCGCGATACGGTCCCCAATCGAAGCGCCTATCAACGTGATTGGACCATCGAGGGTCATCAATAATTGATCGCCAGTAGCGTCTACCTCACGGCCAGAGGCCAATCGTAGACGGAATACCTCGGCATGGCGGCTGGCAGCCACGCCAGCGACGTCCCTCGCCACCATTCGCTTGCGGTGGCCCATCGACCAAACAACCGGACACTCGCCACTCAGTGCTAGCTCACCGATCGTCATCTCAGAGCCGTTGTCGGCCCGGAGGATCCGCGCGGATGCCGCCAGTGCCATCAGGGCCTAGCGCGCCATGTTCGTGAAGCGGGACAAGTGTAGCTGATGTGCGACGGTGACTGTACGAGTCGGTCCTGCACGGTGTTTGGCGACGATCAGGTCGGCTTCACCGCCACGTGGGTCGTCAGTCTCGAACGCGTCGGGGCGGTGCAGCAAAATCACCATGTCCGCATCTTGCTCGATCGATCCGCTTTCCCTTAGATCAGCTAACATTGGCTTCTTGTCCGTGCGCTGCTCGGGACCGCGGTTCAGCTGGCTCATCGCGACTACCGGGACCTCCAGCTCCTTCGCCAAAAGCTTGATCTGCCTTGAGAATTCAGAGACTTCCTGCTGCCGAGACTCAACCTTCTTGCCCGATGTCATCAGCTGCAGGTAGTCGAGAACGATCAGCCGCAGTCCAGCCTTCTGGTGCAGCCGGCGCGCTTTCGCGCGAATCTCCATCATCGTCAGGTTCGGCGAATCATCGATATACAAAGGCGCTTCGCTGATTTCGCTCATGCGGCGGGCTAGGCGGGTCCAGTCGTCGTCGGTCATCCGGCCGGACCGCATGTCGGCCAGCTTGATCTTGGCCTCGGCCGAGAGAAGGCGCATGACGATCTCGGACTTGCTCATTTCCAGTGAGAACACGATGCTTGGCAGCCGGTTCTTGATGGAGCATGACCGCATGAAGTCGAGGCCCAGCGTCGAGTTGTGAGTCGGGATCATCGCTCGCCCAGCCAAATACAGGTGCGCGTCGTTGTCCACCTCGACGCACCGCACCGGAACGCTCGCAATCGGCCGGACATCTGTGATGAATCGCGACGAAACCCGTACCGGACGGCCGGCCCATTGTTCCTTGTGGGCCAGCGCTTTTCGAGGGATCTGAAAAACAGAGTCATCGGTCGAAAAGTTCAGAATGCAGCCAGTCGGGCCTTCTGCGCGGTGGCAGCGGTAACCAAGGCTGACGATCAGCTCGAACGCGTCATCCGCCAGTTGCCGGTCGGTGAACCCTAGTTGGACGGCCCCACCGGCCTTCACGGTTCCGGCAGCATCCAACAAGCCGGCCAGGAGAGCACGCCGCTGACTCTCAGAGGCCCGCAAGTACTCGACCGCGATGTGCTTGGCGTCAAGCGCATCGACATCAGCACCCTCGGCTTCGACCCGCATGACCACTTCCGGATCACCGTCGAGGATCCCGCGACCGAGCCATGCGCCCAAAGTGTACGGCGGGACCGGCAAGTCGGAGTCGGCAGCCTGCAATGGCTTGGCATTTGTCACCGAGTGGTTCAGCCGGTGGTCTTGGGTCGGGCAACGAAGAGTCGCGGCGATCTCCCGCGTCGTCCGAACCGCAGCACACACTTGCATCGATGCCCGCGTCTCCGTCAGCCATTGATGTTCAGCATCCGCGATAAGCACTGTGCCATCGGAGAACTCGACCTCATAGCACGGCCGGCCCACCATGACGTCAGTTGCAGCGACGACGCGCGTGGGGCGGCCGTTTGCGTCGATCAGGTAGTCCCCGACCTTGACCTCGCCCATCGTGGTCCAGCCCGTCGGAGTCGGCAGGGGCGTATCGAGGCCCAACGCCTTGCCCATACCGGGCCTGGCCGCCACCACGATCATCTGACCCGGATGCAATCCGTTGGTGAGCTCGTCGAGTTCGGTGAAGCCCGTCGGCACACCGCGCGAGACACCGCCCTGCGAGGCGATGGCATCGATCTCGTCCATCGTCGGCTGCAGAAGGTCTTCCAGCGGAAGAAAGTCCTCAGTGGTCCGGCGCTCCGTCACGTCATAGATCTCGGCTTGCGCGCGGTCCACAATCTCGTTGACATCGGCGCCCTCGGCGCCGGCATAGCCGTACTGCACCACCCGCGTGCCGGCCTCCACGAGGCGGCGCAACAACGCCTTCTCCGCCACGATGCCCGCGTAGTACCCGGCGTTGGCAGCGGTCGGCACGGTCGAGATCAGGGTGTGCAGATACGGCGCCCCGCCGATGCGGCGCAGCAGCCCGCGACGGTCCAGCTCCGCGGCGACGGTAACGGCGTCTGCCGGCTCACCGCGCCCGTACAGGTCGAGGATCGCGTCGTAGACGTTCTGGTGGGCCGGGCGGTAGAAGTCACCCGGGCGCAGCCGCTCCAACACGTCGGCGATGGCGTCCTTGGACAGCAGCATGCCGCCCAACACCGATTGTTCGGCGGCGAGGTCCTGGGGTGGCTGGCGGCCAAAGTCCTCAGAGGGAGGAGGGCTATCCATCCCGGGCTGACCGAGATCGTCGACGACCGCCATTGGGCTGCCCCCACCTCCTCTTTATCCGTCGAACTCATGTTCGATGCACTATCAGAGGTGTACCCCACGCCCCCGACAAGTACTTGGCGTCGCGATGATGATCGGCACCGCCGACGGCTCACGCTAGACGTTGCTGGGGCCGTCGGAAACCGGGGCTGTTCATCAACCTGTTAGTGGTTTGTGGATAGCTGGGGAAAGGGGTGTTGAGTCGTTGGGGAGAACCTGTGGATCATCGGCCATTTTTGGGTTATCTGCCCAGCTAAACGCAGGGTAGCGCCGGTTGTGCGTTGTGGATGGCAAGTTCACCGGCGTGTCGGGTCCGGTTGCGATCTCGGGCGTGTTGTGTTGCCGGAGGTTATGCGCCAGGTTAACGGCCGGTTAGATTAGCTGTGGCGACCCCGCCGGAATGTGTTCGCCAGAAATACAGCAATTCCCCGGGTGCGGCCGCGAACGGCCACCACCCGGGGAATTGACGCAGACGGCTAACTCTGGGGCACGACGTCGACGGTGATGTCGACGTTCACCTCGGGGTGCAAATGCACACCGACGGTGTGGGCGCCAGTCGCCTTGATGTGTGCCTTGGGCAGCTGCACGGTGCGCTTGTCCAGGCTGGGTCCGCCGGCCTTCTTGATCGCCCCGACGATGTCGTTGGCGGTCACCGAACCGAACAGCTTGCCCGAGTCCGCGGCGGACTTCACCGGCAGCTGGATCGAACCCAGCGCGGTGATGGCGGCCTTGATCTCGTCGGCGTGCTCACGGTCGCGCACGGTCTTGGTCTCGCGGGCGCGACGGATCTCGTCGGCCTGCTTCTGGGCTCCGCGCGAGGCCACGATGGCCAGGCCGCGCGGCAGCAAGTAGTTGCGTCCGTAGCCGTCTTTCACCTCGACGGTGTCACCGGCCACGCCGAGGTGGTCGACCTCGGCAGTCAGGATGAGCTTCATGTCGATACGTCCGTTCTCTACCGTGCCGCCGAGGTGAACGGCAGCAAGGCAACCTCGCGCGCGTTCTTGACGGCGATCGCGATGTCGCGCTGGTGCTGCACGCAGTTACCGGTCACCCGGCGAGCGCGGATCTTGCCCCGCTCGCTGATGTAGGTGCGCAGCAGCTGCGTGTCCTTGTAGTCGATGTCCTGCCCCTTCTTGGAGCAGAACACGCACTTGCGGGTCTTGACCGGCTTTTCCGGTGCGGGACGCCGCTTGTTGGTCTTGGCCATGGGTCAATCTCTCTCGTTCTTCACACTGGCGCGCCCTTGGCGCACAAAGGTTTTCGTTGGGTATTAGAAGGGCGGTTCGTCGTCGCCGCCGGCGAACGAGCCCGACGCCGGGGCGCTGCCCCAGGGATCGTCGTTGGTGGGCTCACTGGCCGCCTGCGGACGGGAGCCTCCGCCACCGCCGCCTCCGCCGAAGCCGCCGCCCCCACCACCACTGCGCGAGGCCTTGTTGACCTTGGCGGTGGCATACCGCAGCGACGGGCCGATCTCGTCGACCTCGAGCTCCACGACGGTGCGCTTCTCACCCTCGCGGGTTTCGAAGGACCGCTGCTTCAGCCGGCCCTGGACGATCACCCGCGAGCCGCGGGTGAGGCTCTCGGCCACGTTCTCGGCCGCCTCACGCCAGATGTTGCAGCGCAGGAACAGCGCCTCGCCGTCTTTCCACTCGTTGGTCTGACGGTCGAACATGCGCGGGGTCGACGCCACCGTGAAGTTGGCGACGGCGGCACCGGACGGGGTGAACCGAAGTTCGGGGTCGGCGGTCAGGTTTCCGACGACGGTGATGGTCGTGTCACCGGCCACAAGGTCCTCCTGGCATAGGCGGATGGATTCACCGCGAAGCCTACGTAAGAGCTCCGACGCGCGGCGAGGTTATCCACTGGAGCGGATTGAGTCGCTGCGGACTCAGTGCTTGTCGGTCCGCATCACCTTGGTCCGCAGCACGGACTCATTCAGGTTCAGCTGACGATCGAGCTCGGACACGGTGGCCGGTTCGGCCTTCACATCGACGACGGCGTAGATGCCCTCGGCATGCTTGGCGATTTCGTAGGCCAGACGGCGCCGGCCCCAGATGTCGACCTTGTCGACCGAACCGCCGTCACTCCGGATGACGTTCAGGAACGTCTCCAGCGACGGGGCTACGGTGCGCTCGTCGAGAGTGGGGTCAAGGATGACCATGATTTCGTATGGACGCATGGGAACCTCATCACCTCCTATGGTCGTAGCGGCCACGGTGTATCCGTGGCAGAAGGGTCGCCTGCGTCGGCAACCTGCACAGGCTACCGGAGAGCAGGCTGATCAGCGAAATCAGTTCCGCCGACCGTAGTACTCCACCGCCAGCTGCAAGGTGGCATCCGAGACCTGATCCACCGCGCCGGCGTGGAACGGGGGCTGCGGGTCGTACTCGATCATCAGCTGGCTGGCCTCCGCGGCCCGGCGCCCGATCAGCAGCTCGACCAGCCGCAACGCCATATCGATGCCGCTGGACACCCCGGCCGCGGTGATGATGCGCTCGGGCAGATGCTCGACGACCCGCTGCGGGGTGTAGATCGCGCCGAAGGACTCCAACAACTCGGTGGCCCGCCAATGCGTGCCTGCGGTCAGCCCGGTCAACAGTCCCGCCGCGGCCAACACCAGGCTGCCGGTGCACACCGACGTGGTGAAGGTGGTGTGGTTGTGCACCTCGCGCACCCAGTGGAGCACCTCGGTGTCGTTGACGAGGGTCCGGGTGCCGATCCCGCCGGGAAATACCAATACATCCGGTGCGGTGACTTCGTCGAAGGTGGCGTCGACGGTCAGCCCCAGCATGCCGTTGTCGCTGCGAACCTCACCGCGCCGATGCCCGACGAAGACGACGTCGATCGACGGGATCCGCTGCAGCACCTCGTACGGCCCGATCGCATCCAGTGCGGTGTTACGCGGGAACAGTGCTATCGCGATTTGCATCCGGTGCCTCTTGTTCCTCCGGCGCCTCGGCAGCCGCTTCGCGCGGACGCAGCCACCGCGGAAACCACTTCGGCAGCGCGTCTTCGGCGCCGTCGAACACTCCCCCGGCCGGATCGTCCACGCGGCCATTCCAGCGCACCAGGTCCAGTTCGGGCCGGTAGATCTGGCGGACCACCAACACCATGAGGACCGCGACCGCGATATCCCGCAACAGCACCGTGGCGGTGAACCACTGCTCGGGCAGACCCTTGTTGGCCTCGCCGTACAGGTAGTACATCCGCGGTACCCAGACCAGCATGTCGATGGTCATCCACGCCAACAGAATTCGACGCTGCGGCAGGGCGAGCACCGCCAGCGGCACCAACCACAGCGAGAACTGCGGGCTCCACACCTTGTTCACCAACAGGAACGCCGCCACCGTCAGGAACGCCAGCTGTGCCACCCGAGGCCGCTGTGGCGCGGTCAGCGCGATGTAAGCGATTGCCGCACAGCACAACACGAACACCACGGCGACGAATGTGTTGAGAATTACCGGCGGCTCCCAAAACCCCAGCTTCGCGTCGAAACCGTTCCAGCCGGTGAACGACTTCACCACGTTGTACAGCGAATCCATGTCGTCACCGCGGCGGGAGTTGAGCCGGAAGAACTCCGACCAGCCCCGCGGAAACAGCGCCATCACGGGAAGATTGACCACAAACCAGGCACCGACCGCCGCCACCACAGTCTTAGCGGCCTCCGGCATCCGGTCGGTGCGGATCGCCAGCACGACCAACGGCAACAGCAGCAGCGCCGGATACAACTTGGCAGCCACGCCGAGCCCGATCAGGATGCCGGCCAGCACCGGCTTCTTCCGCGCCCATGCCAACAGGCCGCCCACCGCCAAAGCCGTTGCCAGCGCGTCGAAATTGGTGAAGATCTGGAAGATCAGCACCGGCGATGCGGCCACCAGCGCGGCGTCCCACACGCGCCGGCCCGCCAACCACGATGTCGCCCATACCGTCGTCAGCCAGGCGAGCGCGAGCCCGATCGCCGCGAAGTTGAAGAACATCACCACTTCGGCGACGACCGGCAGCGACACCATCTTCGCCACCGCCGTGTAGGTCTTGGCCAATGCCATCGACACGTACTGGTACACCCCGGTCAGCACCGGATACTCCATGTAGCGGACCGCGGGCTTGCCGTCATACCGAATCTGCGGCCGCCCGCTCGAGTCGGTCTCGATCCAGCTCGACTTGTACGGGAATCGGCCCTGGCTCAACAACTCCGCCCCGTACAGCGGGACAGTGTCGGAGTAGCACAGCTCGAAGTAGGCGCGCTGATTCTGCCAGTTCGCCACCCGCTGATCCGGGGTGCCGGTCCCGGTGGTCTGCAGGCACGGCGCCTTCGTCGACCAGCCCAGCGCCAGGACCACCAGCGCCATCAAGAACATGACCCGCAACGGGGTGAAGATCCGCGTCCGGCCGATCAGTGCGTGGCGACCCACCGGGCCGCCGACCACCTCCGACAGTGCCGCACCCAAAGAGTCTGTGCGGCTTGGCATGTCACGGTCATCCGCGCTGCGCCGATCCTCGGCCAGCGGTTGGGGTGAGACGGTGGCGCGGCCGTCGATCACGGCGGCGGAGGCGGCAAAGGTGCGTTCGGGTCACCGCCGCCCGGCGGCGGTTGCGGGCCGCCCGGGACCGGCGGCGGGCCGCCGCCCGGCGGAACCGTGATGGTCGTCGGGGGTCCGAGCGGGATCGTAATGCCCGGCGCCACTTCGATACTCGGCTGAATGACCGTCTCCGACGGCGGCGCGGGCGGCGGAGGCGGCGGTGCAGGCACACCGGCAAAACCGCCGATCTCGGTCGGCTTGGGGAACGACTCGTTGTCGGTGCCCTTCAGCGCCCCATCCATCGTCGCTTTCCAGATGTCCGACGGGATACCCGAGCCGTACACCTGCCCACCCGAGGCCGTGACCAGTGGCTGGGTGCCGTCGGTGGTACCGACCCACACCGCCGTCGACAACGACGGGGTGTAGCCGACCATCCACGCGTCACGGTTGGCGTCGGTGTCACCGAGCTGGTTGGTTCCGGTCTTGGCCGCCGACGGCCGGCCGCCGGCCAGGTTGTGTCCCCTGGAATATCCGGCGATCGGTTGCATCGCCGCGGTCACGTTGTCAGCAACTGCCTTCGGGATGCGCTGCTCTCCGGCGTTGTCGGTGGTGCTCGCGTCGAAGAGCACCTCGCCCCGCGAGTTGACGACCTTCTCCACGAAGTGCGGCTTGTGATAGACCCCGGAGTCGGCCAATGTCGCATACGCCGACGCCATGTCGAGCACCCGGGACTGGTACTGCCCCAGGACGACGCCGTTGTTCGGCGGCCCACCCTTGCCGTCCTCGGACAGGGTGTGCTCCACGCCCGGGAAGCTTTCCGCGATACCGGCTTTGTGCGCGGCGTCGGCGACGTCACTCGGCCCGTTCTTCAGCTTGAGCATCAGGCGGTAGTAGGAGGTGTTCAGCGACCGCTTCAGCGCCTCGGCGATGTTGCAGACGCCGCAGCCCTCGCCTTCAACGTTGGTGATCTTGATGCCGTTGACGGTCACCGGCGAGCTGTCGATCTGATAGCCCAGGCCCATGCCCTGCTCGAGGGCGGCCACCAACGCGAACACCTTGAACGACGAACCCGTCGGTAGACCCGCCTGCGCGAAGTCGAAGCCCTGCGCATCCGACCCGCCGTAATAAGCTTTCACCCCACCGGTTTTGGGGTCGATGGACACCACCGCCGAACGCATGTCCGGCATCTCACCCTCGAGGTTTTTCGCCACCGCATCCTCGGCGGCCTTCTGCGCCTTCGGGTCGATCGTCGTGGTGATCTGCAGGCCTTGGGTGTTCAGTGTCTGCTCGTCGATGTTGAACAGGTCGAGCAATTCCTTGGTGACCTGGCGTTCGATCAGCCCGTTCGGCCCGGTTGTGACGTTGTTGGAGCGGGCCTGCTCGGGTGACACCGTCTGCGGGAACTGCTGTTGGGAGCGTTCGTCTTTCGACAGCGCGCCCATCGACACCATGCCGTCGAGCACCCAGTTCCAGCGCTTGGCCGCACCGTCGGGATCGATCGCGGGGTCCAGGGTCGACGGCCGCTGGATCAACGCCGCCAGCAGGGCGCCCTCCGCGACCGTCAACTGCTCGACCGGCTTGTCGAAGTATGCCTTCGCGGCCGCCGAGATGCCGTAGGCGCCGCGACCGAAATAGATGATGTTCAGGTATGCCTGCAGCACTTCGTCTTTGGACCACTCGCTCGACATCTTCGTCGAGATCACGAGCTCCTTGGCCTTACGCACGACGCCGCCGACACCGGATCGAGCATCACCGACGAGCGCATTCTTGACGTATTGCTGGGTGATCGTCGACCCGCCCTGCAGGTCACCGCCGAAGAGGTTGTTCTTGAGCGCGCGTGCGAAGCCCGAGAACGAGAAGCCCGGATTGCTGTAGAAATCGCGGTCCTCGGCGGCCATCACCGCGTTGCGTACCTGGACCGGAACCTGGTCGATGTTGACGTCGACTCGATTGCCTTCCGGGGGAACGATTTTCGCCAGCTCTGAGCCGTCGCTGGCCAGGATCGTCGACACCTGATTGGTGCGCAGGTCACCCGGCTGGGGCACCTTGACGATCATGTAGGCCATGCCGAAGGTGATCAGCGGCAGCACGATCAACACCACGGCGGCCAGGTACAGCGACCGGCGCACCCACTTCCAGTTGATCTGCTGGGAGAACGTCGGCGGCTTGAACGGCGGCCGGCCACCGGGTCCGCCCGGGCCACCCGTGCGGGGTGGCGGCGGCGGCAGCTTCGGCGGCGGAGTGCCGTCCAAGGCGGCCTTGACGACGTCGACCGGGTCGCGCAGCAGCGGCGCGGTGTCGTCGCGGATCGGCTCGATGATCGACGTCAACCGGTCGTCGGGCGGCACCTGCCTGCGGGGAGCGGAGCGGGACGGACCGGAACCGTCGCCGGCCACGGGGATCCTCGTCGTCGGCGGCTCCGGGCGACCGGACACATCGTCGACCCCTGATCCCTTACGGATGTCAGCGGCAGACCGGTCGGGACGCCCTTCGCTATTCACTGGCCGTACGCGCGCCGGAGCGCGCCGTCTGGGTGCCCCGGCGTCCGCGCGTCCCGTTGGTGGGACGCGGCGCTCCGAGCACATAGGACTTGACCAAGTGATTCCATTCGCAGGTCCGGCATACCTCCACCACGTGTACCGAGAATTCGTCGAATCGAGTCGCCAGCAACACCAGCTCCTCGGCGGTGCGCGCGGATCCCGAAACCGCACCCAGGTGATCACCGAACACCCAGGACACCAATGTCAGCGGCTCTTTGCGACAGATCGGACACATCACCGAACTGGGCTTGCCGTGAAACTTGGCGGCGCGCAACAGATAGGGATTGGCGTCACAGACCTCGGAGACCCCGGTTCGACCGGAGTACACCTCGGCCAGCAGGGAGCGTCGCCGAAGGGCGTAGTCCACCACCTGTCGCTGCAATCGCACGATGACCAGAGTACGTCGGCGATCTGGGCAACGACACGCAACCGACTCGTGGCACCGCAGAATATGTGCCTGGTCTGCACTGTTGGTGGCCGAACTCTTACGATCATCGCCGTGGCGACATCGCAGACTGCCAGCACGCGCGCGAAGGACACCGACCGCAACGACACGTGCCAGATTTTGGACACCGCGCTGTCCGAGGGACAGCTGTCCATGACCGAGCACCAACAGCGCGTCAAGGCGGCGACCAATGCGACGACGCTGGGCGACTTGCGGGCGCTGGTGTCCGATCTGCAGACCGCCAACGCCCCGGTGCAGCTGCCCGCTCTGAAGAAGCCGCGGCTGTCGACCGACGGCGCCGGCGGCAGCTGGGGCATTCGCCTGGCGATCATGGGCGTGCTGGTGGTGCTCGGCATCGGCATCGGCTGGGGCCTGTACGGCAACACCCCCTCGCCGCTGAACTTCACCTCAGACCCGGGCGCCAAGTCCGACGGGGTGGCTCCGGTCGTGCTGACCCCGCCGCGTCAGCTGCACTCACTCGGCGGGCTCACCGGGTTGTTCGAGCAGATGAAGAAGAAGTTCGGCGACACGAACGGCAACCGGCTGGTGATCTACCCCGACTACGCGTCGCTGACCCGGCCGGATCCCAACGACGACCGCCGCGAGCTCAACTACACCTACCGCGGCGGCTGGGACGATCCGAGCACCTCGGCGGCCAGCAGCGATGCCCAGGTCGTGGACCTGAGCAAGTTCGACACCAAGGCCGTCATCGGCGTGCTGCGCGGCGCGCCGGAGACATTGAACATGAAGCCCGGCGACGCCAAGAGCACCTATCTGATCATCGAGCCGAGCCGCGACCAGACCGTCCCGGGGACGCTGTCGATCTCGATCTACGTCTCCAGTGATTTCGGCAGCGGCGACATCGTGCTGAATCCCGACGGCTCGGAAAAGCGGATCAGCTACCCGTAATCGGGGCCGGTCTCCGCGCGAGCGTGACTCGGATGTCACGTTCGGCGCCGAGCGCGACCCTGGCGTGACACTCGACGGCATCCGTCTGGTCCGGCGACGTTCAAGTGGCGTTAAATATATCGCTCCGATATTATCGCCGGAGGTGTCGAAGCGCCGTAACGGCCGAGCAAAGGAGGTGACCCGATGCTGGAGCTTGCCATCTTGGGTCTTCTCCTGGAGTCCCCCATGCACGGCTACGAACTGCGCAAGAGACTGACGGGCTTGTTGGGCGCCTTCCGGGCGTTCTCTTATGGCTCGCTGTATCCGGCTCTGCGCCGGATGCAGGCCGACGGGCTGATCGCCGAGGACACCGCACCTGCGGGAACCACGGTGTTGCGCCGCGCCCGGCGGGTATATGCGCTGACCGATGCCGGTCGTCAACGGTTCGCCGAACTGGTGGCCGACACCGGTCCGCAGAACTACACCGACGACGGCTTCGGTGTGCACCTGGCGTTCTTCAACCGCACACCGGCCGAGGCGCGGATGCGAATCCTGGAAGGCCGCCGGCGCCAGGTGGAAGAACGTCGCGAAGGTCTGCGGGAGGCCATCGCGCGAGCGAGCAACTCGTTCGACCGCTACACGAAACAACTGCATCAGCTGGGCCTGGAGTCCAGCGAGCGGGAAGTGAAGTGGCTCAACGAACTGATCGCCGCTGAGCGGGTGGCCCAAAGCCACCCAGACCAGGCCTGACGCGGCCACCGAAATACCTGAACAGCAGCCAGCAGAAGTACGAGTTAGGAGAACGTCCCATGACTGAGCACAACGGAGCGTCGACAGATGTGCGCGTCGCCATCGTCGGCGTCGGCAACTGCGCGTCCTCATTGGTCCAGGGCGTGCAGTACTACAAGGACGCCGACGCCAACGCCAGCGTTCCCGGCCTGATGCACGTGAAGCTCGGTCCGTACCACGTCCGCGACGTGAAGTTCGTCGCCGCGTTCGATGTGGACGCCAAAAAGGTCGGCTTCGACCTGTCCGAGGCCATCTTCGCCTCGGAGAACAACACCATCAAGATCGCCGACGTGCCGCCGACCGACGTCGTCGTGCAGCGCGGCCCGACGCTGGACGGCATCGGCAAGTACTACGCCGACACCATCGAGCTCTCCGACGAGCAGCCCGTTGACGTCGTCAAGATCCTCAAGGACAACAAGGTCGACGTGCTGGTGTCCTACCTGCCGGTGGGCTCGGACGAGGCCGACAAGTTCTACGCCCAGTGCGCCATCGACGCCAAGGTCGCGTTCGTCAACGCACTGCCGGTGTTCATCGCCTCGGATCCCGAGTGGGCCAAGAAGTTCGAAGACGCCGGTGTGCCGATCGTCGGTGACGACATCAAGAGCCAGGTCGGCGCGACCATCACCCACCGCGTGATGGCCAAGTTGTTCGAGGACCGCGGCGTCACCCTGGACCGCACGTACCAGCTGAACGTCGGCGGCAACATGGACTTCAAGAACATGCTCGAGCGCGAGCGCTTGGAGTCCAAGAAGGTGTCCAAGACCCAGGCCGTGACGTCCAACCTCACCGGCTCGCTGGCCGGCAAGGTCGAGGACAAGAACGTGCACATCGGCCCGTCCGACCACGTCGCGTGGCTCGACGACCGCAAGTGGGCCTACGTGCGCCTCGAGGGCCGCGCCTTCGGTGACGTGCCGCTGAACCTGGAGTACAAGCTCGAGGTGTGGGACTCGCCGAACTCGGCAGGCATCATCATCGACGCCGTGCGCGCCGCGAAGATCGCCAAGGACCGCGGCATCGGCGGCCCGATCATCCCCGCATCGGCGTACCTGATGAAGAGCCCGCCGAAGCAGCTGGCCGACGACATCGCGCGCGCCGAACTCGAGAAGTTCATCGAAGGCGAGTAACTCGCACCGAGAGTGCGGTCAGATCCGGATGGGACGCCCCATCGCGATCTGGCCGCACTTTCGCGTTAGATGACTGTGTGATCTCCGATGACGAGCTGATCCGCCTCGACGACGAATTCGCGCTACTGCCCGAGAACGCCGAACAGGCCGGGGTGAGCACTGCGCTGCCACCGGTCACCAGGATCGAATCCGGTCCGATCAGCGCGCTGAAGTGGGGCGCCGAACCGCCGCAGGTCGTCTTCCTGCACGGCGGCGGGCAGAACGCCCACACCTGGGACACCGTCATCCTCGGGCTGGGTGTGCCCGCACTCGCGATCGACCTGCCCGGCCATGGCCGCTCCGCGTGGCGGGAGGACGGTGACTACGGCCCGCGGCTCAATGCCGAAACCCTGCTGCCCGTGTTACGCGAATGGGCGCCCACCCCGCGGCTGGTGGTCGGAATGTCGCTGGGCGGGCTGACCGCGCTGCGCATCGCGACCGTCGAGCCGTCGCTGGTTCCCGAACTCGTACTCGTCGACGTCACCCCGTCCGCGCCCGAACGTCACGAGCAGATGAGCCAGGCTCAGCTGGGCGCGGTCGCACTGGTACAGGGTGAGCGCACCTTCGAAAGCTTCGCCGCCATGCTGGACGTCACGGTCGCGGCGTCACCGACCCGGAGCCGAGAGTCGCTGCGCCGCGGCGTCTTTCACAACTCCAAACAACTCGACGACGGAACCTGGACGTGGCGCTACGACTCGTTCCGCAAGAGAGCGGACTCCGGTGAGGGATTACCGGAGTCGTTCGCCGGCCTCTGGGATGACGTCCCGTCGATCACCATGCCCACCACACTGGTGCGCGGGGCCAACTCGTTCTTCGTCAATGACGATGACGCCGACGAATTCGCCCGCACCGCACCGGGTTTCCAGCGGGTCATCAAGGTCCCCGACTCCGGTCACTCAGTCCAGGGCGACCAACCCCGCGCACTGGTGGACATTCTGCGCGACGTGCTCGCCGGCTGAGTTTGCCTGTTGTTCATCGCCTGATTCCCAGCTGATTCACAGCCGTGTCCTAGTTTCGGGCCCATGGCCCTGGTCCCGCTGAACCTGCTGATCGATCACAACGGACGCTCGGCTCGCCAGCGGATCACCTGTCGTTATCGCTGCGGCGACGCCTGCGCGCACCCGGCGCCCAACACCAGCGACAACCCCTACTTTGGTGACCTTGTGCGCGAAACGGTCTCGCGGCGTTCGGCGCTGAAAGCCGCAGGCGTCGCCGTGCTCGCTGTCGGCGCCGGCTCCGCACTGGCGGCCTGCTCGCAGGACGCCAAACCGACCGGACAGCCCACGCCGCCGCCGTCGGCGCCGAATCCCGGCATGAACTTCACTGCGGTGGCGCCCAACACCGAGGACGCCGTCGTCATCCCCCCGGGTTACCAGCAGGCGGTGGTGATCAGCTGGGGTGACCCGGTACTGCCCGGCGCCCCCGCTTTCGACGTGACCAAGCAGACCGCCGCCGCGCAGCGCCAGCAGTTCGGTTTCAACAACGACTTCGCCGGACTCCTGCCGATCGACGGCGCCCCGAACCACTACCTACTCGTCGTGAACCACGAGTACACCACCGAACGGTTCATGTTCCCCGGCTACGACGAAAAGCGGCCGACCCGTGAACAATTCGAGACCGCACTGGCCGCGCACGGCCTGACCGTCGTCGAAGTCGAGCGCACCCCGACCGGGCTCAAGCCGGTACTGGGTCCCTACAACCGCCGGATCACCGCCGACACCCCGTTCACCCTCACCGGGCCTGCGGCGGAGAGCGAGTTCGTCAAGACGGCCGCCGACCCGACCGGGCGGACCGTCAGCGGCACGATCAACAACTGCTCGGGCGGCATCACGCCGTGGGGCACCGTGCTGTCCGGTGAAGAGAACTTCAACGCCTATTTCGGCGCGGCCGACGGCGCGCAAGCGCCGACTCCGATCGACGCGGACCGCTGGAAGCGCTACGGCATCAAACCCAAACCCAGCGAACGGCTTTGGGAAACCTTCGATCCGCGGTTCGACCCGACCAAGGCGCCCAACGAGGTCAACCGCTTCGGCTACGTCGTCGAGGTGAACCCGTGGGATCCGCGCTCGACTCCGGTCAAGCACACCGCGATGGGCCGCTTCAAGCACGAGGCGGCCAACATCTACGTCACCCCGGACGGCACCGTGGTCGCCTACAGCGGCGACGACGAACGCTTCGACTACATGTACAAGTTCGTCTCCGCCAAGAAGATTCAGCCCGGCCGCGACGCGGCCGCAATGGCCAGCAACATGACGATCCTCGACGAGGGCACGTTGTACGTCGCCAAGCTGTCCACCGACATCCCGGCCGACCAGATCGACGGCTCGGGCACGCTGCCGGCCTCCGGCGCGTTCCGTGGATCGGGAACGTGGATCCCGTTGCTGCGCTCGGGGCCCGACGGCGCCGGGGAATCGATGGTCCCCGGCATGACCGCGCACGAGGTCGCGGTGTTCACCCGGTTCGCCGCCGACAAGGCAGGCGCCACCAAGATGGACCGGCCCGAAGACTTCGAGGCCAACCCCCGCACCGGCAAACTCTACGTCGCGCTGACCAACAACAACGAACGCGGCGCCAAAAACAAGCCGGCCGCCGACGCAGCCAATCCGCGCAACGACAACAAGAACGGTCAGATCCTCGAGATCACCGACGACCACGCCGGCACCTCGTTCACCTGGGATCTACTGCTGGTCTGCGGCGACCCCGCCGCCGCGAACACCTACTTCGGCGGCTTCGACAAGTCGAAGGTCAGCCCGATCTCCTGCCCCGACAACCTCGCCTTCGACAAGCACGGCAACCTGTGGATCGCCACCGACGGCAATGCCCTGTCCTCAAACGACGGTCTGTTCGCGGTCGCGCTCGAGGGGCCCAATCGTGGTGACACACGCCAGTTCCTGACGGTCCCGATCGGGGCGGAAACCTGCGGGCCGGTCGTGCTCGACGACCTCGTCACCGTTTCGGTGCAACACCCGGGCGAGCACGACGACAACAGCATCGACGACCCACTGTCCCACTGGCCGGAGGGTGGCAACGGCACCGCCCGCCCGTCGATCGTGGCGGTCTGGAAGACGGGCGGGAATATCGGCGTCTGACGAAACGTACGGTTGGGGTGTGACCTATCCCATTCGCATCGGCGTGCAATTGCAGCCGCAGCATTCCACCGATTACGACCAGATCCGCGATGCCGTCCGCCGCTGTGAAGACATCGGCGTCGACGTGGTCTTCAACTGGGACCACTTCTTCCCGCTCTACGGCGACCCCGAGGGTGCGCACTTCGAGTGCTGGACCATGCTGGGCGCCTGGGCCGAGCAGACCTCCCGCGTCGAGATCGGCGCCCTGGTCTCCTGCAACTCCTACCGCAACCCGGAGCTGCTGGCCGACATGGCCCGTACCGTCGATCACATCTCAGGCGGCCGACTGATCCTCGGCATCGGCTCGGGCTGGAAGCAGAAGGACTACGACGAGTACGGCTACGACTTCGGCACCGTCGGCAGCCGCCTCGACGACCTCGCCGGTGCGCTGCCGCGCATCAAGTCGCGGCTGGCCAAGCTCAATCCGGCACCGACCCGGGACATCCCGATCCTGATCGGTGGCCAGGGCGAGAAGAAGACGCTGCGCCTGGTCGCCGAGCACGGCGACATCTGGCACGGATTCACCAACGCCGAGACCTACCCCGGCAAGGCCGACGTCCTGGACCGCCACTGCTCAGACGTGGGCCGCGATCCAGGTGCGATCGAACGGTCCTCGGGCGTGGAGGGCCGCGACCGCGACACCATCATCGCCAACGCCGAGGCGCTGGCCGGGCTGGGCGTGAGCCTGCTGACCGTCGGCTGCGACGGGCCGGATTACGACCTGGGGCCGGCCGAGGCGTTGGTGCGCTGGCGCGACGCCCGTTAGCAGGGCTCGAACTCCAGCGGCAGCGACTCCAGGCCGAAAGTGCCGGCGGGCCACAGCGTGGTGGCCTCGCCGGCCAACCGGTAATCCGGGATGCGCGCGTGGAATTCCTCGATGGTGAGCCGCAATTCGCGGCGCGCCAGGTGCGAACCGAGGCACCGGTGGATGCCGCCGCCGAATGCCAGGTGTGTCGGCTTCGCGGTCAAATCCATGTCGTGCGCGCCCATACCATCGCGATTCGCGGTGAACAGCATCAGCATCACGTGAGAATTCGCCGGGATCGTCACACCTTCGACCTCGACGTCCGCGGTGGTCACTCGCGGAACCCCGGGCACCGGGCCGTCGAGACGCAGCACTTCTTCGATGAACGGCGGGATCAACGACGGGTCGTCGATCAACCGGCGTCGCAACACCGGGTCATTGGCCAGGTTGAGCAGCGCGAACCCGATAGCGCCGGTGACGGTGTCCAACCCGGCCAGGATGATCAGGAAGCACAGGCCGAGAATCTCGGCGTCGGTCCAGGCCGCGTCACCGTCAAGCGCCAGAATGTTGCTCAGCATGTCGTCGCCGGGGTGACTGCGCTTGACCTCGATCTGCTCGGCGAGGAACCCGAAAAGCGCAATGCTGCAATCGATTACCGACTGTGACTGCTCGCTACCGAGCGATGCGATGTCGGCGCCCTTGATGATCCCGGTCACCCAGCCCAGGAACTTGGGCAGGTGTTCCAGTGGCAGGCCGAACAACGTCAGGATCGCCTGCGTGGGGAACTTGTAGGACAGGTCGGCGACAACGTCGCACCGGCCGAGCGGGGCGAACTTGTCGATGTGTCCGCGCAACTGCGCGCGCAGTTCGCCATCCATCGCTTCCATGCGTTTGGGCCCGAACATCGGGTCGAGCACCCGCCGGTAGTCCGCATGCTTGGGTGGATCGATCGCGATCGGAATCATCTGGATGGCATTGGCGACGCCATCGAAAGCCCTGGCCGAGGAGAACAACTCGGGGTGCTTCTGGGCGAATCGGACGCCCTCGTAACTGGTGATCAGCCACATTGAGCCGACCTGGTACACCGGGCCCGGCTTGAGCAAATGGTCGACCGCCGCGGCGCGCCCTGCCGGCACCGGGGTTTCGGCGTAGTAACTGTCCGGCAGACCGATCGTCGTCATGGTCGGAGCGTAACGAGACTCACAGTCTCGTTACCCTGGATTCGGCGAGATACCCGAAAGTAACCGGGATGATTGCGCCGAGAACACGCCTCCTGGATGCGGCGGAGAGGGAAATGCCCAAACGCTATGGGGTCAAAGAGAAGGACCTTGTCGTTGCGCACGTCCTCGACATGCTGCTCACAGGGCAGCTGCGGTCGGGAGATCGTGTGGACCGCAACGAGCTCACCACTGCCCTCGGACTGAGCCGCGTGCCGGTCCAGGAAGCCCTCAACCAACTCGAACACGACGGCATTGTGGAATCGCGCTATCACCGTGGAGCGTTCATCCATCGCTTCGACGCCGACGTCCTGCGCGAGCACTACGAAGTGCACGGCCTGCTGACTGGTGCGGCCGCTGCGCGGGCTGCCGCCGATCCCCGCCCAGAGGTCCTCGACCGACTCGCCGAGCCAATGGCCGTCATGCGCGCCTCATCCGACTCGCGCGTCTTCCTCAACGCGGCCAACCTCTTCCGGGATATCGTCCTCGGCGAATATGCGGGCCCACGACTGACTGCCGGCATTCGGGCCTCGCGCGGGTTCATGCGCCAGGAATTCTGGGCCAACTACCCACACACGGTGAACCAGCTCCTGCCGCTCGCCGAAGCCGAACACACCGCAATCCATCACCGCAGTCCGTCGGCCGCGCGGCAAGCCTGCCTGGACCGCACCGACCTGATGGCCGACGTACTCATCGCGGAACTTCAACGAGCCGGAGTGCTCACCGATTTGGACTCCGCCTGAGCGCAAGGCGTGCCGGGATTGCCCTGGGCAGTACCTTGCTAGTGATGGCTTTTCACATACGTCTGGCGGCGATGCTGTCGGCCCTGCTGATGGTCGCCGGTCTGGTGGCTGCCGCGCCCGCGGGCGCGGACCAGTGCGCGCCGCCCGGCAAGGAGTCGGCCAGTGCGCTGCCCACCAACCTGGCCGCCGCCGCGAAAGGGCCCGAAGCCGACAAGTACACCACCGCGACGGTGGAGCCGCTGACGTCGGTGAACCGTGACGCGCTCGGCCTGATCACTCCGGGCACGCTGACCGTGGGAACCCTGTCGGATGCGCCGCCGAGCATCTGCATCGACTCCAAGGGCCAGTTCACCGGCTTCGACAACGAACTCCTGCGCGCGATCGCAGACAAGCTTGGTCTGAAGATCTCGTTCGTCGGCACCGAGTTCTCCGGCTTGCTCGCCCAAGTCGCCGCCCGCCGCTTCGACGTCGGGTCGTCATCGATCACCACCACCGATGCCCGCCGCCGCACCGTCGGCTTCACCAACGGCTACGACTTCGGTTACTTCTCCTTGGTGGTGCCGTCGGGCTCGCCGATCACGAGCTTCGACAAACTCGCGCCCGGTCAGCGCATCGGCGTGGTGCAGGGCACCGTGCAGGAGGCCTACCTCATCGACACGCTGCACCTGCAGCCGGTGAAATTCCCGGACTACAACACCGTGTACGCCAGCCTGAAGACCCGGCAGATCGACGCATGGGTGGCGCCGTCGCAGCAGGCGGTCGGCACCGTCAAGCCGGGCGACCCGGCGCAGATCGTCGAAAACACCTTCAGCTTGGACAATTTCGTCGCCTACGCGGTCGCCGGCGAGAACAAGCCGCTGATCGACGCGTTGAACTCCGGGCTCGATGCCGTCATAGCCGACGGCACCTGGTCGCGGTTGTACTCCGACTGGGTGCCGCGGGCCTTGCCGCCGGGGTGGAAGCCCGGTTCGAAAGCCGCACCGGTACCGCAACTCCCGGACTTCGCCGCGATCGCCGCCGCCCACGAGAAGCCCGCCGCCGTCGGGGCGGCACCGAAATCGGTGCTGACGCAGCTGCGGGAGTCGTTCCTGGACTGGAACCTCTACAAGAAGGCCATCCCCGACCTGCTGACCACCGGGCTTCCGAACACGTTGATCCTGACGATCTGCGCCAGCGTGATCGGACTGCTGCTCGGCATGGTGCTGGCCGTCGCCGGGATCTCCCGCTCACGCTGGCTGCGCTGGCCGGCGCGGGTCTACACCGACATCTTCCGCGGGTTGCCGGAGGTCGTGATCATCCTGCTGATCGGCCTGGGCATCGGGCCGGTCGTCGGCAGCCTGACCGGAAACAACCCCTACCCGCTCGGCATCGCGGCACTCGGGTTGATGGCCGCGGCCTATGTCGGCGAGATTTTCCGCTCCGGTATTCAGAGTGTGGACGCCGGGCAGCTGGAAGCTTCCCGCGCACTCGGGTTCAGTTACACCTCCTCGATGCGACTGGTCGTTGTTCCGCAAGGTGTACGACGGGTGTTGCCCGCCTTGGTGAATCAGTTCATCTCGCTGCTGAAAGCCTCTTCTCTGGTGTACTTCCTCGGCCTCGTGGCCAGCCAGCGTGAGCTGTTCCAGGTGGGCCGCGACCTCAACGCCCAGACCGGCAACCTGTCACCGTTGGTGGCGGCGGGGCTGTTCTACCTGTTGCTGACGATCCCGCTGACGCACCTGGTGAACTACATCGACGCGCGGCTCCGCCGGGGCCGAACCGAGGCCGACGACGACCCGCTGGCGCCGCCCACCACGACCCAGGAGATGGTGTGATGGCGTCGCTTCCCGAACCGGTTTCGTTGAGCTCCAAGGACATTCACCTGGCCTTCGGCACCAACAAAGTGCTGCGCGGGGTGGACCTTGACGTGCCCGCCGGCACCACGACGGCCGTGATCGGGCCGTCGGGATCGGGTAAGTCGACGCTGCTGCGCACCCTCAACAGGCTGTACGAGCCCGACCGCGGGGACATTCTGCTCGACGGCAAGTCGGTGCTCCGCGACGATCCCGACACCCTGCGCCAACGGATCGGCATGGTGTTCCAACAGTTCAACCTGTTCCCGCATCGCAGCGTGGTCGACAATGTCGCGCTGGCGCCGCGCAAGCTCAAGAGGTTGTCGGCCGACGAATCGCGCGAACTGGCGCTCGCCCAATTGGACCGGGTCGGTCTCAAGCACAAAGCCGAGGTGCGACCAGCCACCCTGTCCGGCGGTCAGCAGCAGCGGGTCGCGATCGCGCGGGCGCTGGCGATGGCCCCGCAGGTGATGTTCTTCGACGAGGCCACCTCCGCACTCGACCCGGAGTTGGTCAAGGGAATCCTGGCGCTGATCGCCGAGCTCGGTTCGGACGGGATGACGATGGTGGTGGTCACCCACGAGATGGGATTCGCCCAGTCGACCGCGGATTCGGTGGTGTTCATGGATTACGGCCAGGTGATCGAGAGCGGGCCGCCGGACCAGATCTTCAGCGCCGCCGAGACCGAGCGCCTGCAGCGCTTCCTGTCGCAAGTTCTTTGACTCGGGCGCCGAAAACCGCGGTTAATGCGGTTGACAACCGCCGACAGGTTAGACTAGCGAACTATGATTGAGGCCGAGCCGCAGGTCACTGACCTGTCCGGAGACCTGCAACGGGTCTTGTCGAAGCTCTTTTCGGTCTTGCGCCGCGCCGACACCAAGTCCAATAACGCCGGAGCCGACCTCACCCTCGCCCAGCTGTCCATCCTGCTGACCCTGCTGGATCAGGGTCCGATCCGGATGACCGAGCTGGCCGCGCGCGAACGGGTGCGCACCCCGACCACCACGGTGGCGATCCGCCGACTGGAGAAACTCGGCCTGGTGAAGAGGTCGCGTGACCCGTCGGATCTGCGAGCCGTTCTGGTCGAGGTCACCCCGCAGGGGCTGGTACAGCATCGCGAGGCGCTGGCCGTCCGGCGGGCGAACCTGGCCGCCCTGCTGTCGAAGCTGACCGAGGAAGAGCGGGACACGCTCGCGACGGCGCTGCGTCCGCTGGAGCGGTTGGCCGAGCAGGCCGAGAACTAGCTATTTCTCAACCGAGCCAGTCAAGGACCGCGGCCGCGGTCCACGACTGTTGCATGCTGCCCAGCGGCTCGCCGGTAAACGGTTCGTAGTACTCGGCGAACGTGCCGTCGCTGGCCTGCCGAAGGCCTTCCTGGCGCAGCAACAGCGAGCGCTCCGACCAACCCCGGCGGGCGAACGCCCAGGAGAACAGCCACGTCAACACCGGCCACACCGGGCCGCGCCAATATTCGCGCGGCCGGAAATCCTTGGAAACCGGTGACGTCGACGGGATCACCGCGTACCTCAGGTCCGGGTGGCCGCAGAACCGCGGGCCTTCCAGGATCCGCAGCAGCGCGCGTTCGCGGTCGTGCGGCAGGCCGCCGCAGAGTAACGGCGCGAACTGCGCAGCGGTTTCGGTGGCGATCCACTTGTCCGCCCGCACATCGAAATCCTTTGCTGCGCCCGTTCTTTCATCGGTCGTCTCGACGACACCCGTCCGGAACCGCTCAGCCCAGGAGTACAGGTCGCGGACGTCGGCGTTGGGCCGCTTGTAGTCCTCGCCGATGTTGGCCAGCACATCGCAGGCCACCGCGAAGATGGCCGAGACGAAGACGTCCTCGACGGCGAAGCTCATCACCTTCGGCAACAGATCGTCGTCGTAGCGAACCGATTTCATCTCCTCGAGTAGCCACAGATAGCGGTCGTACTCGGTGTCGGACGGCCGCTGGCTGGCGTCGGTGACGATGTGGTTGTCCTCGCGCTGGTACTCCGGAAGATTGCCCGGAATGACGTTGGCGTAGGCGGAATCCCAGCGCGGTGAGTTGTCCATACCGGACTCCCAGCCGTGATACAGGGTGACGCGGCCGCGCTCGTTCTGATCGCGGGCCTCGGCCAGCCAACGATGCCAGCGCACTAGATCCGGCCAGCGCCGGTCGAGGAACGCTTCGGCGACGGCCCGGGTCGAGCGCCCCCTGGTACGGGCGCGGTCCAAAATGCGTTGCACCGCAATGGCATGCACCGGCGGCTGGGTGATCCCCGACGTGTGCCGGGTGCGCGGGGCGTTGGCGGCCAGCGCGGAGGTGGCCCAGCGGGCCGGGCCAGGGAAGTATCCGTCGACCCCGTTGGCGAACACGATGTGCGGGATCATCCCGTTGGTCCATTGCGCCGACAGCAGCGTGTCGAGTTCGACGACGGCGCGCTCGACGCTCAGCGGTGCCAGTCCGACGGCGACGAACGCGGCGTCCCAACTCCACATGTGCGGGTAGAGCAGCGGCGCCGCGGAGGTCATCACGCCCAGGTCGTTACCGCGCAGAAGGTAGGCGGCGCGGGCCGCCAACTGCGTCGGGCCGAAGCTCGGGTCGTATGCCACGCGTTCATTCTGCGGCGCGGGACTGCGAAACGCAGGTCGGTAGGGTTGGAATTGTGCCGACAGCCCTCATCACCGGTGCCGGCGGCGGGATCGGATCCGCGATCGCCGACGCCCTGGCCCCCACCCACACGCTGCTCCTGGCAGGTCGGCCATCCGACCGACTCGACGCCGTCGCCACCCGCCTCGGTGCGACGACCTGGCCGCTGGACCTCACCGATCCCGACGGAATCGAGGCCGCCGCCGAGCCGCTCGCCGAGCTCGACGTGCTGGTCCACAACGCAGGCGTCGCGTATCCGGGGCGGTTCGACGACTCGACGCCCGAACAGTGGCGGGCCTGTTTCGAGGTCAACGTGACTGGCGCGGTCGCCCTCACCCAGGCGCTGCTTCCGGCGCTGCGGGCGGCGCGCGGGCACGTGGTGTTCATCAACTCCGGCGCGGGGCTGAACGCGTCGCCCGGGCTGGCCGCGTACTCAGCGAGCAAGTTCGCTCAGCGCGCGTTCGCCGACTCGCTTCGCGCGGACGTACCGGAGCTGCGCGTCACCAGCATTCACCCCGGCCGGGTCGCCACCGAGATGCAGGAGGATCTCGTCGCCTACGAGGGCGGCGAGTATGACCCGGCGAAATTCCTCAAGCCCGAGACTGTCGCGCGGATCGTCGCCGACGTGATCGCCACCCCTCCCGACGCCCACACCCACCAGGTGGTCGTCCGGCCGCGTTAGCCTCGCGCCGAGATCGACGTTGTGCGGCGTTCCACTCGCACTTTCCCTGCGGTTTGTCGGTTTGGGCGAAAGGGGGGCGGGCTCCCTAGACGACGAGGTTGACCAGGCGGCCGGGAACCACGATGACCTTCTTCGGGGTCGCTCCGGCGAGGAAGGCCTGGACCTTCTCATCGGCAAGCGCGGCCGCCTCGAGGCTGGCTTTGTCGGCGTCCGCGGCGACGGTGATGCGCCCGCGGACCTTGCCGTTGACCTGCACCGGGTACTCGACGGTGTCGTCCACCAGGTACTGCGGATCGGCCACCGGGAAAGGCCCGTGCGCCAACGACTTCGAGTGGCCCAGTCGCTGCCACAGCTCCTCCGCCAGGTGCGGCGAGAGCGGCGCGACCATCAGCACCAGCGGCTCGAGCGCCGCGCGAGCGGTGACGCCCTCCTTGGTGAGGTGGTTGGTGTACTCGATCAGCTTGGCCGCGGCGGTGTTGTTTCGCAGGCCGGCGTAATCGTCGGCCACGCTCGCGATCGTGCGGTGCAGCAGCCGCAGGGTGTCCTCGTCGAGCGCTTCATGCTCGGAGGCCCTTGTCTCGCCGGTCGTTTCGTCGACGACGAGCCGCCACACCCGCTGCAGGAACCGATAGGCGCCGACGACGTCCTTGGTC
The DNA here is from genome assembly GCF_019456675.1 of Mycolicibacterium pallens. NCBI lineage: Bacteria > Bacillati > Actinomycetota > Actinomycetes > Mycobacteriales > Mycobacteriaceae > Mycobacterium > Mycolicibacterium pallens. The sequence continues at coordinate 6,005,645 of NZ_CP080333.1, forward strand.
GCCCACGGCCGTGACGCCTCCAGCGGACCCATCGACATCTCGTAGACGCGCAGGGTGTCCGCGCCGTAGCCGTCGCAAATTTCGTCCGGAGAGATCGAGTTCTTGAGGCTCTTACCGATCTTGCCGAACTCTTGGAAAACCTCGATTTCACCGTCGTCGCCCGGCAGGAAGAACTTGCCGTCGCGCTCGACCACATCCGCGGCGGGCACATAGGCGCCACGGGAATCGGTGTAGGCGAAGGCTTGGATGTAGCCCTGGTTCACCAGGCGGCGGTACGGCTCGCGCGACGAGACGTGCCCGAGGTCGTGCAACACCTTGTGCCAGAACCGGCAGTACAGCAGATGCAGCACCGCGTGCTCGACGCCGCCGACGTAGACGTCCACTCCCCCGGGGTCGTCCGGGCCGTGCTCGGCCGGCCGCGGACCCATCCAGTACTGCTCGTTCTCCTTGGCGCAGAACTCGTTTGGATTGTGCGGGTCGGCGTAACGCAGCTCGTACCAGGAGCTGCCCGCCCACTGCGGCATCACGTTGGTGTCGCGGGTATAGGTCTGTGGGCCGTCGCCGAGGTCCAGTTCCACCGTTACCCAGTCGGTGGCCTTGTTCAGCGGCGGGGACGGCTCACTGTCGGCGTCCTCCGGGTCGAACATCACCGGCGAGTAGTCGGCGATGTCAGGCAGCTCCACCGGCAGCGCCGATTCGGGCAGGGGGTGAGCCCGGCCGTCGGCGTCGTACACGATCGGGAACGGCTCGCCCCAGTACCGCTGGCGCGCGAAAAGCCAGTCACGCAGCTTGTATTCGACCCGGGCACTACCCCGGCCGTCGGCCTCGAGACGCTCGGTGATCGCCTTTTTGGCGTCTTCGACGGTCAGCCCGTCCAGGTACCGCGAGTTCACCAGTGCACCGTCGCCGGAATACGCCGCCTCGGCGATGTCTCCGCCCGAGATGACTTCCTTGATCGGCAGGCCGAACTCGCTGGCGAACTCCCAGTCCCGCTGGTCGTGCCCCGGGACCGCCATGATCGCGCCAGTGCCGTAGCCGGCCAGCACGTAGTCGGCGATGAAGATCGGGACCTGTTGTCCATCAGCGGGATTGGTCGCATACGTGCCGAGGAAGACACCGGTCTTGGTCTTGTTCTCCTGGCGCTCCAGATCGGATTTCGCCGCGATCGACTTCCGGTAGGCGGCGATCGCCTCGGCCGGGGTGGCCGCGCCGGAGGTCCACAGTGGGTCCACACCCGCGGGCCATTGCGCCGCGGCCAGTCGATCGACCAACTCGTGCTCGGGGGCGAGCACCAGATAGGTCGCGCCGAACAGGGTGTCGGGCCGGGTGGTGAAGACCTCGATATCGGAGCCGTCGGCGTCGAACAACACCGACGCGCCAGTGGAGCGACCGATCCAGTTGCGCTGCATGGTCTTGACCTTCTCGGGCCAGTCCAGCACGTCGAGATCGTCGAGCAGTCGGTCGGAGTAGGCGGTGATCCGCATCATCCACTGCCGCAAGCGCTTCCGGAACACCGGGAAGTTGCCGCGCTCGCTGCGGCCCTCGGACGTGACCTCCTCATTGGCCAGCACGGTACCCAGGCCCGGGCACCAGTTCACCAACGAGTCGGCAAGGTAGACCAGGCGGTAGCCGTCGATGACGTCGGCCCGCTCCGCCGACGACAACGCGGACCACTGCCTGCCATCGTCGAGAGTCCTTGCACCGGAATCGAACTCGGCCACCAGATCCGCGATCGGCCGGGCCTTGTTCTGGTCGGTGTCGAACCAGGCGTTGTAGATCTGAAGGAAGATCCACTGCGTCCATTTGTAGAAGTCGACGTCGGTGGTCGAGAAGCTGCGTCGCTGGTCGTGCCCGAGGCCCAGCCGACCCAGCTGACGGCGGAAGTTGACGATATTGGCCTCGGTGCGGATCCGCGGGTGGGTACCGGTCTGGATCGCGTACTGCTCGGCGGGCAGGCCGAAGGCGTCGAAGCCCAACGCGTGCAGCACATTGCGTCCGGTCATCCGGAAATAGCGTGCATAGACATCGGTGGCGATGTAGCCAAGCGGGTGCCCGACGTGCAGACCCTCCCCGGAGGGATAGGGGAACATGTCCTGGACGAACATCTTGTCGTCGGGGACGGCTGCACCGTCTGCGGGTGCCAGCGACCCGACCGGGTTCGGCACGTTGAAGGTGCCCCACGACTGCCAGTTCTCCTGCCAGGTCCGCTCGATCTGCCCGGCCAGCTCGGCGGTGTAGCGGTACCGCGGAGTGTCGGTCTCCGCGCTGCCGTGCGATGCGGTCGGGGTATCGGTCACGTCAAACAGGGTATAAGGGCCGCTCGCGCGGCCCCCGGCGCGATAGCGCGGTGTGACCCCGGTCGCACCCCGTGCAACGGCCCGGTCTCGGATGCATTGCAGTGCGGTCGACGGTTGATTCCAGCTCTGTTCCAGCCCTATCCGAGGGCTTCGGCGGGCCGATACAGTCGGCCTCCTGACAAGGGGTCTTACCTGGCCCGACCGTGCCGAGAAGGACAGCTGCGATGATCACGAATGCCCGTAACTGGCGGGTGGTAGTAGGTGGGATGGCCGCCGGTACGGCTGCCGTCCTGGGGTTCACCGGCGCCAACGCGTCAGCCGAGCCGGTCGCTCCCGTTCAGCCCGCTCCGGTGACCGTCACTCAAACCGTCACCGTCGCCCCCGAGGTCGCCAACGCGAACGCGGTCCCGGCGGCCGTGCCCGCCGCAGCACCGGCGGCCGGGCAGGTGGCTGCCGTTCCGCAAGCCGTCGTCCCTCAGGTCGCCACCCCGGCGATCGCACCGGCCGTCGCCGCACCGGAAACCTTGGTCCCGGCCACGTCCGGCACGCTCGCCGACTTCTTCAAGGACAAGGGCGTGAAGATGGAGCCGCAGAAGGCGACCGGATTCACCGCGCTGAACCTGGTGCTGCCGATGCCGCGCGGCTGGACCGTCGTGCCGGATCCGAACGTCCCCGACGCGTTCACCGTGCTGGCCGACCGCCTCGGCGGTGACGGGCTGTACACCTCGAACGCGCAGCTGAAGGTCTTCAAGTTGGTCGGCGACTTCGATCCCAAGGAAGCCATCACCCACGGCTACGTGGACAGCCAGCAGCTGTTCAACTGGCAGGGCACCGACGCCTCGCTGGCTGACTTCGGCGGCTTCCCGTCGTCGCTCATCGAGGGCACCTACCGCGAGAACGACATGACGCTGAACACCTCGCGCCGTCACGTCATCGCCCAGTCCGGGCCGGACCGCTACCTGGTCTCGCTGTACGTGACGACGGCGGCCAACCAGGTGGTCGCCACCGCGGATGCGACCGACGCCATCGTCAACGGCTTCCGGGTCTCGTCGCCGACGGCCGCGCCGGCCCCCGCACCCGCGCCGGCTGCCGCACCGCTGGCCGATGCGTCGGCATCCGCCGCCGTCCCGGCCCCGGCCGTCCTTCCCGCGGTGCCCGCGCTGCCGCGCTGAAGCCGGGCTCGTATTGTGGCCCCATGTTGATCGTCGGCGTGGTGTGCCTGTTCATGGCCGTCCTGGTCGGCGGCTCGGGCGCGTGGACGTTGACCCGGCCGCCCAGTGCTGACGTCACGGCGCAGGTGATGCGTGCGGTCGCACCGACCCAGCTCGCTGCCGCCGTGATGCTGGGCGCGGGCGGGGCAGCGGCCCTGGCCGCACCGGCGCGCACCGGACTCCTGGTGCTGATCGTCTGCGTCGTCGGCGCCGTCGGCACCATCGCCGCCGGCTCATGGCAGGGCGCCCGCTACGCCGTCAGCCGGGAAGCCCAGGCCGGTGGCTGCGCAGGCAGCTGTGCGAGCTGCTCGCTGTCCTGCAAGTGAGCCCCGCGGCCGGGAGATGAGGGCGGCGCTGTCGCGGCTCCCCGTCGACACCTTCCTGCTGCTGCTGATCGCCGTCGTCGTACTGGCCACGCTGCTGCCCGCGCACGGGGCCTCCGCCGACGTCCTGTCGTGGGCCACCAAGGTCGTCATTGCCCTGCTGTTCCTGCTCTACGGTGCGCGGCTGTCACCGCAGCAGGCCTGGCACGGGGTTCGGCAATGGAAGCTGCACCTGCTGGTGCTGGCCACCACGTTCGTCGTGTTCCCGCTACTCGGCCTCGCGGCGCGAGTGCTGGTTCCCTCGGTGCTGACCGATGACCTCTACACCGGTCTGCTGTTCCTGTGCCTGGTGCCCTCGACCGTGCAGTCCTCGATCGCGTTCACCTCGATCGCGCGCGGGCACGTGTCGGCCGCGATCGTCAGCGCATCCCTGTCGAACATTGTCGGAGTGCTGTTGACCCCACTGCTCGTGCTGCTGCTGATGCCGCTCGGCGGGGCGCCGCGGGTGGACGGGTCGGCGGTCGGTGACATCGTGCTGCAACTGCTGGCGCCGTTCGCCGTCGGTCAGCTGCTGCGCCGCTGGCTGGCGCCCGTGGTGACGCGGCACGCGGTCCTGACCAAAGCCGTCGACCGCGGCTCGATCCTGCTGATCGTGTACGCCGCGTTCTCGGTCGGGATGACCGAACACATCTGGAGCAGCGTGCAGCCGTGGCGGGTGGTGGCCGTCGCCGCGGTCAGCACCCTGTTGCTGGCGGTGGTGCTGGCCGTCACGTGGTGCACGGGCAGGCTGGCGTGGCTGGACCGCGGGGATGCGATCGTGCTGTTGTTCTGCGGGTCCAAGAAGAGCCTGGCCTCCGGGCTACCGATGGCGCTGGTGCTGTTCCCGGCCGCGAGCGTTGGCCTGATCATGTTGCCGCTGATGCTGTTTCACCAGATCCAGCTGTTCGTCTGCGCCGTGATCGCCAACCGGCTGGGCCAAAGCGCGCAGCCGGTCAGTTCCGGCTGACGTCGATCGGATGGGTCGCCAGCAGCGACAGCGGCAGCGGCTGACGGCGCAACACCCGTGACCACAGATCCACCCGCGGCTCGACCAGCACATCGGACGGCAACGCGGACAACACAATCCAGTCGTCGCGTTCGATCTCGCCCTCGAGCTGGCCGATGGTCCAACCGGAGTAGCCGGCGAAGATCCGCACCCCTTCGACCGCGGGAGCGATCAGATCCGGGTCGGCGTCCAGGTCGACCATCACCATCCGGCCGGCGACATGACGCAACCCGGGCATGCCCTGTGGATCGGTGCCGACCCGCAAGGTGCCCAGGCACAATGCGGCGTCACGTTTGACCGGGCCGCCGATGAACATGGTTTTGGGCTTGGCGGTCAGTTTCGCCCACTGCGGCAACACGTTGTAGACGGCCGTCTCGCTCGGACGGTTGAGCACCACACCCAACGTGCCGCCGTCGTTGTGCTCGACGACGTAGATCACGCTGCGCCGAAACGTCGGCTCCAAGAGATCGGTGTTGGCCAGCAGCAGCGTTCCCGGCCGCACCCGGTTGGCCGCGGGCGCGATGAAGTCTTCGGGGTCCTCAGACTGTGCCACCCCACCATCATGGCATCAGGTAGGTGTTGCTGTGGTAACGGGCGCGTGTGGATATTTGTACTGTTGGTCCGATGGTCGACGCGCGCGCACCCGGTTCGCTCTGGCGATCGGTGCGCAGCCTGCCCGAGTTCTGGCGGCTGCTGGAGCTCCGCACCGCCAGCCAGTTCGGTGACGGGCTGTTTCAGGCCGGGCTCGCCGGCGGGCTGCTGTTCAATCCGGAGCGTGCCGCCGATCCCTGGGCGGTCGCAGGTGCGTTCGCTGTGTTGTTCCTGCCGTATTCGATCGTCGGCCCGTTCGCCGGGGCGCTACTGGACCGGTGGGATCGCCGGGCGGTGCTGGTCGTCGCGAACTTCGCCAGGCTGATTCTGGTCGTCGGTGTCGCAGTGCTGCTGGCCGTGGGTGCCAGCGACCTGACCGTGCTCTGCGGCGCGCTGATCGTCAACGGGTTCAGCCGGTTCGTCACCTCCGGCCTGTCCGCGGCGCTGCCGCACGTCGTGCCTCGCGAGAAGGTTGTGGTGATGAATTCGGTCGCCACCGCCACCGGAGCGACCGCCACCTTCCTGGGCGCGAACTTCATGCTGCTGCCGCGGTGGCTGTTCGGCTCGGGTGATACCGGCGCTGCCACGATCATGCTGCTGGTCGCGGTTCCGATCGCGGTCGCATTCGTGCTGTCGCTGCGGTTTCCGCACCACGTGCTCGGACCCGACGACACCGCGCGCGCCGTGCACGGCTCGGTGTTCTACGCCGTCACCACCGGCTGGATCTATGGCGCCCGGACCGTACTCACGACACCCACGGTCGCGGCGACGCTGTCCGGACTCGCCAGTCAGCGCATGGTGTTCGGCATCAATACGCTGTTGATTCTGGTCATCGTGCGCCACAGCGACACTCAAGCCGTCGCGGGCCTGGGTACCGCCGTCATCTTTCTCGCCGCCACGGGCAGCGGCTCGTTCTTGGCCAACGTGCTCACCCCGATGTCGATCAAGAGATGGGGGCGTTACACGACCGCGAACGGGGCGCTGGTGTGTGCCGCGGTTATCCAGTTGGCCGGTGCCACCCTGCAATTGGTGGTGATGATCGTGTGCGGGTTCCTGCTCGGACTGGTCGGGCAGGTCGTCAAGCTGTGCGCTGACACGGCGATGCAGATCGACGTCGACGACGCGTTGCGCGGACACGTTTTCGCCGTACAGGATTCGCTGTTCTGGGTGTCGTTCATCGCGGCCACGATGCTGGCGGCGGCGGTGATTCCGGCCGACGGTCGGTCCACCGCGCTGGCCTTGGCGGGGTCGGCGATCTATCTGCTCGGCCTGGCGGCGCACGCTGCGGTGGGCCGGCAGCGCTAGGTTCAACTCATGGCAGCCGCGGACACCATCGTCGACGACCTGCGTGACGAAAGCGACGCGCTCGACGCGCTTGTCGCACCCCTTGATCCGGCCGGCTGGGCGCAACCGACGCCCGCACCCGGCTGGACCATCGCCCACCAGATCGCCCACCTGCTGTGGACCGACCGAGCGTCGCTGATGTCGATCACCGACGAAGCCGCGTTCGGTGAACTGGTCGCCGCCGCGCAGAACGATCCGCTGGGCTTCGTCGACAAGGCGGCCGAGGAGTTGGCGCTCACCCCGCCCGAACAGCTGCTGGCGCAGTGGCGTGACACCCGCAGCCGGCTGCACGCCGCGCTGCGCGGGGTGGCCGAGGGCCGCAAGCTCGTCTGGTTCGGTCCGCCGATGAGTGCACCGTCGATGGCCACGGCGCGGCTGATGGAGACCTGGGCGCACGGCCTGGACGTGGCCGACGCCCTCGGTGTCGAGGCCACCCCGACGGCACGGTTGAAGTCGATCGCCCACCTGGGCGTCCGCACTCGGGACTTCGCGTTCGCGGTGCACGGGCTGACGCCGCCGGCGGAGCCGTTTCGCGTCGAACTCGCCGCTCCCGACGGCAGCCGCTGGACGTGGGGACCCGAGGACGCCGGTCAGCGCGTGACCGGTTCGGCCGTCGACTTCTGCTACCTGGTCACCCAGCGCCGGCCACGCTCGGAACTGGATGTCGTCGCCGAAGGAGCCGATGCCGCAACGTGGCTCGGCATCGCGCAAGCCTTCGCCGGGCCGCCCGGCGAAGGGCGGTAACGTCCCGGCTGATCGTTGCTTTGGGCAGTATCATCGCCCTTCATGCGCAACCGCCTCCTGGCCGTCGTCGCGGCGGGGGCGGTCGGCCTTGCGGCCGGTGGGTGCGCGGTCGACCCCGGTGCCGACCATCCCTCGTCCGCCGTCGCGGCCTCGAAGTCCGGGCAACCGCTCAACCCCTACACGCAGGGGACCGTCGACCCGCCCGCGCCGGGCTCCTCGGTCCTCACCGTGGTCGGCGGGACGACCCCGCTCTCGCTCACTCTCGACGAGCTCGACTCCATGGGCAGCGCCACCATTTCGATCGACGAGCCGTTCGTCAACAGGCGCGAGACCTATAGCGGTGTGCCGTTGGCGACCGTGCTCGGCAAGGCCGGAATCCCCGACACCGCAACCATCGACACCGACGCGATCGACCACTACCACTACGTCAGCGTCGTCAAACCGATGGTCGACTCCCAGGCGCTGATCGCCACCCGCCGTGACGGAGCACCCATCCCCTACGACCAAGGCGGCCCCATCCGGATCGTCTTCCCGGACGGCACCCCGCTGTCCTCGGTGCTCGACGCCTGGAACTGGAGCCTGAACTCGATCACGGTGAAGAACCCCGGCGGCTCCGGGCAGTGATCACCGACCGGTGGCTCACCCCGCCCGGACCGCGGCTCACCCTCAACCGCGGCCAGCAGATCGTGGCGGCCGTGCTTGTGCTGCTGCTCATCTCGCTGGTCGCGATCGGCTTCCAGTCCTCGGCGGATCAGAACGCCTACAGCCAGCACAGCGCGCGCAGCGAAGCCGCCAGCACCAACACGTTTTTCACCGTGCGCGACTCGCTCACCTATATCGACCGGGCGCAGCAATACCTGCTCGGCGCAGTCCCCCGCCGCGACGTCCAGCTCGCCCGGGCCATGCTGGCTCAACGCCTGCGCGTGATCGCGGCCAACGGTGTGACCGCCGCCGACAGCACCGGGCCGGACTATCGCACCGCACTGACCGCGCTGGACGCGGTGATCGCCCAGGCGCCGCCCGGTCTGCTGCCCGCTAATCAGCGCACCCGATGGGCCGACGCGATCCTGCCCCGATCCGAGGCACTCTCCGAGCGAGCGCACGAACTGGCCGCCGACAACCAAGCCGAACAGCATCGGTTGAATCGCCTCGCCGAGCGAAACCTGCTGCGCGGCAGAGTGGTTCAACTCGCCATGCTGATCTCAGCGCTGATACTCGCCGGGATTCTGCTGTGGTGGGTCGCGGCCAATGTGGTGCGCCAATATCGCACCGCCCGCAGGGCGTTCGACGAGGAGCGACAGGCGTTGCGGCAGACCGAGTCTCGTCTCGACCGGATCTCGGCGCTCGAACGCGGTCAGGCACAGATTTTGGAGCGGATCGCCACCGCCGGCCCGGTGTCATCGGTCCTGCGCCAGATCGTGCAGCTGGCCGCCGAGGTGTCCGGGGCACCCGCCGTGCGGATGTCCATCGGCAGGCGAACGGTCATCTACCCGCCCGGGGCCGACGTGTCGGGCACACCCGCCTGGACCGGCGTCGTCACCGACAACGCCGACGGTGCAGGCACACTCGCGGTGTCCGGTGACGCCGAATCCCTCGACGAGCTCGCCGTCACCGCGCTGGTGCGATGCCGCGATCTGGTGACCCTGTCGCTCGAACGCGACGCGTCGGCGCGGCGGCTGTCCTACCAGGCGAGCCACGACGCGCTCACCGGTCTGGCCAACCGCAGCCTGCTGCTCACCCGGTTGTCGAAAAGCCTTGTGCTGTCCCGTCGCCGCGGCACGCCGCTGGCGCTGCTGTTCTGCGACCTCGACCGCTTCAAGATGGTCAACGATTCGATCGGGCACGCCGGCGGGGACCAGCTGCTGATCGAGGCGGCGCGGCGGCTGTCGGGCACAGTGCGGGAAAGCGACACGGTGGCCCGCCTGGGCGGTGACGAATTCGTGGTGCTGTGCCCGGAATTGCCGGACCGGTCTCATGCCATTGCACTGGCCGAACGGATCCGTGCCGCGTTGAGCGCCCCGTACACAATCGACGGCAAGGAAGCATTCGTCGACGCCTGCATCGGAATCACCTTCGCCGACGAATCCACCGTCTCCGGCCACGAGCTGATGCGCGAAGCCGACGTGGCGATGTACCGGGCCAAGCTCACCGACGGTGACCACATCAACGTCTTCGATTCGCTGCTCGAAGCCGAGGTCGCGCAGCGCCTCGATCTCGACGCCGCCCTGCGGCACGCTGTGGAACGCGACGAGTTGCGGGTCTCCGCGCAGCCGATCGTCATGCTCAACACCGGAGTGATCACCGGCTTCGAGATGCTGCTGCAGTGGCACCGGCCCGGGCAACCCGTGCTCTATCCCGGCTCGTTCATCCCGCTGGCCGAGGACAACGGCCTGATCGTCGAGATCGGCCGCTGGGTGTTGTACGAGACCGTTCAGACCCTGGCGCGGTGGCGGGCCGACGGCCTGGCCCTTGACCTGACCATGTCGGTCAACGTGTCTCCGCGCCAGGTGCGCGAAGCCGGCTTCGCCGACGAGGTGCTGGATCTGCTCGACGCGGCCGGGCTGCCGCCCGAGGCGCTGATCATCGAACTCACCGAACATGCGCTCGTCGACCTGCGGGTCGCCCACCCGACGCTGGCCCGGCTGCGTGAAGCCGGCGTCAGCGTCTCCCTCGACGACTTCGGGACCGGCTATTCGTCGCTGACCCAGCTGCGCACGCTGCCGGTGGACCAGATCAAGCTCGACCGCTCCTTCGCCGCGGCGCTCGACCAGGGGGACGCCAAGCAGCGTGCGGTGGTGCAGTCGGTGGTGGCCTTGGCCAGCGCACTGTCGCTCGACCTGGTCGTCGAGGGCATCGAAACGCTTGCCGAACGGGACACCCTGCTGGACCTCGGGGCCGACAAGGGACAGGGCTTCCTCTACCACCAGCCGGTGCTGTGGGATGCCGCGCGAGCAACGCTCGAATCCGGCGGGGTGTGCGCGGTACCCGCCGACGGCGGCTACACCGGGCTGGCGTCGTCGGACGCGCCGTCACCGTCGGCGTCGACGAACTTGAGATCCCACCGGCCGTCCCCGTCGGTGTCGACATAGCCGGTGTCGACGCCGCCGTCGGGCCCGCTTCTCAGCGCCCGGTCGGCCAGCCCGTCGCGGTCGACGTCCAGTAACCGGTCGGGTTTGCCGTCGGCGTCGAAATCGATTGCGCCACTTGCCGTGTGCTCGACACCGTCGAGACCGAACCAGCGCAGCGGGGCGCCCGGGCCGGCCGGTGTCATTGCCCACGTTCCCGATCCGTCGTCGGTGAAGATCGCGGTGCCGTCGTCGAGGTCGAAGGAGGCGTGGTCGGCCACCCCGTCACCGTCGAAGTCGGCCAGCGCATCGTCGAAGACACCGTCGCCGTCGAGGTCGAGGCGCACCCCGTCGAGCTCACCGTCGCCGTCGATGTCCACATCGGGGTGGCCGCTGAGCATCGCGGCCGTTCCGTCCCCGTGTCCCAGGCAGTAGTCCATACCTACTCAGACGCTGGGCTGGTCTGTCCCGTTCCGCGTATTCCACCAGGCCAGCAATTCAGCGACGGCCTCGTCGTGATCCAGCGGCCCGCGGTCCAGGCGCAGCTCCTTGAGGAAGTTCCACGCCTGCCCCACCTGCGGGCCGGGCGGGATGTCGAGCAACCGCATGATCTCGTTGCCGTCCAGATCGGGGCGCACCCGCTGCAGGTCTTCCTTGGCGGCGAGCTCGGCGATCCGGGTCTCGAGCTCGTCGTAGTTGGCCTGCAGCCGGGCGGCGCGCCGCTTATTGCGGGTGGTGCAGTCGGCGCGAACCAGCTTGTGCAGCCTCGGCAGCAGCGGACCGGCGTCGGCGACGTAGCGGCGCACCGCCGAATCCGTCCACTTACCGTCGCCGTAGCCGTGGAACCGCAGATGCAGATACACCAGCTGCGACACGTCGTCGATCATCTGCTTGGAGTACTTCAGCGCCCGCATCCGCTTGCGGACCATCTTGGCGCCGACCACCTCGTGGTGGTGGAAGCTCACCCCGCCGTCGGACTCGTGGCGGCGGGTGGCCGGCTTGCCGATGTCGTGCAGCAGCGCCGCCCACCGCAAGACCAGATCGCGGTCGCCTTCGTCTTCCAGCTCCATCGCCTGACGCAGCACCGTCAACGAATGCTGGTAGACGTCCTTGTGCTGATGGTGCTCGTCGATGGCCATCTGCATGCCGCCGATCTCGGGCAGCACCACGTCGCCCATACCGGTCTGGACCATCAGCTCGATACCCGCGACGGGGTCGGCGCCGAGCAGCATCTTGTCGAGTTCGACGGCCACCCGCTCGACCGTGATGCGGCCGAGCTGCGGCGCCATCTCCACGATCGCGGTGCGCACCCGGTCGGAGACGTCGAACCGCAGCTGGGAGACGAAGCGTGCCGCCCGCAGCATGCGCAGCGGATCGTCACCGAACGACACCTCCGGCGCCGTCGGGGTGTCGAGGATCCGTTGCCGCAGGGCGGTCAGACCGCCGAGCGGGTCGATGAAGTCGCCGGGACCGTCCGCGGTGATGCGCACCGCCATCGCGTTGACTGTGAAATCACGACGCAGCAGGTCGTCCTCGAGCCGGTCGCCGTAGCGGACCTGCGGATTGCGCGACACCTGGTCGTAGCTGTCGGCGCGGAAGGTGGTGATCTCCAGCCGGTCCATGTCCGTACCCAGGCCCTTGCCCACCCCGACCGTGCCGAACTCGATGCCGGTATCCCACAGGGCGTCCGCCCACGGGCGCACGATCTTCTGGACGGCCTCGGGCCGGGCGTCGGTGGTGAAGTCGAGGTCGGTGGTCAGCCGGCCCAGGACGGCGTCGCGCACGCTGCCGCCGACCAGGTAGAGCTCGTGCCCGGCCGCAGCGAACAGGCCACCGATTTCCCGCAGTACCGGGCCGTGCCGGTTGAGCTCGACGAGGGCCCGGGCGAGCAGCTCGACGTCGTGGGTGGCTTCGGACACGTGGTAGGAGCGTAGTCGGACTCAAGCCGGTAACTACCGGCGAGTGCGGTCGGGACGCCATCCCGTGCCAGCTACTATCGCTTGGGTGTCGGACGGCGAGCAGGCCAAACCGCGACGGCGCCGAGGGCGTCGCCGCGGCCGTCGCGCTGCCGGTCCGGCAAATCCCGCTCCAACCGACACCGCCGCCGCCGAATCCTCGGACGTGGCCGCCGGATCCCCCGCCGTCAACGGCAACAACGGCCAGCCCCGCCCGGGTAAACCCGCCCGTCCCCGTTCCGCCCGCCGGGCACCGGCCCGGCTGCGCACCGTCCACGAGACGTCGGCGGGCGGCCTGGTGATCGACGGTATCGACGGGCCACCCGAAGAGCAGGTGGCTGCCCTGATCGGGCGGGTCGACCGGCGTGGGCGGATGCTGTGGTCACTTCCCAAGGGGCACATCGAGCAGGGTGAGACCGCCGAGGAGACCGCGATCCGCGAGGTCGCCGAGGAGACCGGTATCCGCGGGCAGGTGCTCGCCGCACTCGGCAGCATCGACTACTGGTTCGTCACCGAAGGCCGTCGCGTCCACAAGACGGTGCACCACTACCTTCTGCAGTTCTCCGGCGGTGAACTCTCCGACGAAGACGTCGAAGTCACCGAGGTGGCGTGGGTTCCGGTCGGTGAGCTCCCGAAACGGCTGGCCTACGCCGACGAACGCCGCCTGGCCGAAGTCGCCGGTGAACTGATCCAGCTGCTGCAGTCCGACGGCGTCGGCGCGCTGCCACCGTTGCCGCGCACCACCCCGCGCCGGCGGCCTCAAACGCACTCACACACCCGCAACCGTCGCTCCGATGACTCAGGGCCGCGTCAATCCGGTCCGCGGACGAACGGCTGCGGACCGGGAACGTGACCACGCCGAGGTGGGTCGGCAAGCTGCCCCGGATCGTGCTGGTCCTCGGTTTCCTTGCCGTGCTCGCGATGCCAACGACCGCGCCGGCCGCCGCCGGTGAACCCGGGTCGGCGCCGTTCCTGCAAGTGCGGATCGACAGCGTCACACCCGATCTGATCACCACCACCAGCGAACCGACAGTCACCGTCACCGGCACCGTCACCAACGTCGGTGACCGTCCGGTGCGCGATGTCGTCGCCCGCCTCGAACATGCCGGCGCGGTGACGTCCTCGGCAGGCCTGCGCACCAACCTCGACGGTGCCAACGACCAGTTCCAGCCCGTCGGTGAGTTCACCACCGTCGCCCCCGAGATGCAGCGCGGCCAAGCGGTCGGCTTCACCTTCAGTTATCCGCTGCGGTCACGCACCGCGCCGTCATTGGGCATCGAGCGGCCCGGCGTGTACCCGCTGCTGGTCAACATCAACGGCACCCCCGATTACGGCGACGCCGCCCGGCTCGACGACGCCCGCTTCCTGCTGCCGGTGCTCGGTGTGCCCGCCGACCCGGCCACCACCTCGACCGACACCCTCACCGATGTCGTGCCACCGGACACCACCAAACCCGTTGCGGTGACCATGCTTTGGCCGCTGGCCGACAAGCCCCGGCTGGCGCCGGGTGTGCCGGGCGGCAGCACACCTGTGCGGCTGATGAACGACGACCTCGCGGTGTCGCTGGCCCCGGGCGGCCGCCTCGACACACTGCTGTCGGCCGTCGACTTCGCCACCAGCCCCCCGGTGGATCCCGTCGGTGACACCGCCCGCGCGCTGTGCCTGGCGATCGACCCCGATCTGTTGGTCACCGTCAACGCGATGACCGCCGGCTACGTCGTCTCCGACTCCCCCGACGGGCTCGGTGCCGCATCCCACCCCGGCACGGGCCAGGCCGCCGCGGTCGCCTGGTTGGACAAGCTGCGCGCCCTGGCCAAACGGATGTGCGTCGCACCGACGCCGTACGCCCAGGCCGACCTCGGCGCGCTGCACCGGGTCGGTGACGCCGGGCTCGACTCCGCGGCGACCGTCAGCGCCGGCGACATCATCGATCAGATCCTCGGCATTACGTCGCTGCGCGGTGCGACGATCCTGGGCGACGGGCCGCTGACACCGGGCGCGGTCGACCTGCTGGGCACCCAGGGCTCGACCGTCGCGATCGCGGCCGCGAACTGTTCGGCGCAGGACTCCTCAACCGGTGAACCGATGATCGCCGACGTGGCCCCGCGCCGGTTGTCACCGCAGGTGGTGATGGCGCCGTTCGATCCGGCCGTCGGCGCCGCCCTGGCCGGTGTCGGGACCGACCCCGACCTGCCCACCTATCTGGACTCGTCGCTGACCGTTCCGCTCGACCACGACTCTGTGGTCGCCCGGCGCCAGGACGCCATCGCGTCGATGTTGTGGCGGGCCTTGCAGCCGGGGGCCGAGCCGCGCGACCAGATCCTTCTCCCCCCGCTCAAGTGGAGCCCGCAGCCCAGCGACGCGCAGTCGATGCTGACCGCGCTGGCCACCACGATCCACTCCGGGCTGGCTGTCGCCCGGCCGCTCGACGCGGTGATCACCCAATCGTCGACGGCGGCCGCGAGCGCGAGCCCCGGCGCCGATCTCCCGCGGGATGCCCGCGGCGGTTTCGACGACGACGTGATCTCCGAGATCACCGGGCAGGTCGGCCGGCTGTGGGGACTGACCAGGGCGCTGACCACCGATCCGCGCACCGGGCTCACCGGTGCGCAGTACACCGCGCCGCTGCGTGAGGACATGCTGCGCGCGCTGAGCCAGACCGAACCGCCCGAGGACCGCAACAACCTGGCCCGGCATCGGCTCGGCGCGGTCGGCACCACCATCAACGACCTGTTCGGGGCGGTGACAATCGTCAACCCCGGCGGCTCGTACACGTTGGCCACCGAGCACAGCCCGCTGCCGCTGGCGGTCCGCAACGACCTGGCCGTGCCGATCCGGGTCCGCATTCAGGTCGACGCCCCGCCCGGCATGACGGTCACCGACCTCGGCGAGCAGGAGATCCCGCCGGGCTATCTGCCGCTGCGGATCCCGATCGAGGTGCACTTCACCCAACGGGTCGCCGTCGACGTCACCGTGCGCACCCCGGACGGACTGCAGCTCGGTGAACCGGTGCGTCTGTCCGTTCACTCCAACGCCTACGGCAAGGTGCTGTTCGCGATCACGCTGATCGGCGGCACGGTGCTGGCCGCGCTCGTCGGGCGCCGGCTCTACCACCGCTTCCGCGGCCAGCCCGATCCCGCCGACCTGGACCGCCCCCGCCGGGCCGCCGCCGAGGGCCGCGAATGAAGCCGCCGCCCCGCAGGCCGGTCGCCTATGTCCGGCCCGGCCCCCGCACCCGCGCGGTGCGCGCCGAACTCTCCGACGCCGCGGTGGTGTCGCGGTCCTGGGGCATGGCGTTGGCCACCCTCGTCAGCCGCATCACCGGGTTCATCCGGATCGTGCTGCTGGCCGCGATCCTCGGTGCGGCGCTGTCGAGCGCGTTCACCGTCGCCAACCAGTTGCCGAACCTGATCGCGGCGTTGGTGCTGGAGGCCACGTTCACCGCGATCTTCGTCCCGGTGCTGGCCCGCGCCGAGCGCGATGACCCCGACGGCGGCGAGCGGTTCGTCCGCCGGCTGGTCACTCTGGCCACCACGCTGCTGCTGGTCGCCACCCTGCTGTCGGTCGCAGCGGCGCCACTGCTGGTGCGGCTCATGCTCGGCCACGACCCACAGGTCAACCAGCCGCTGACAACCGCGTTCGCGTACCTGCTTCTGCCGCAGGTGATCTTCTACGGGCTGTCCTCGGTGTTCATGGCGATCCTGAACAACCGCAATGTGTTCGGGCCGCCGGCGTGGGCACCGGTGGTCAACAACGTGGTCGCGATCGCGACGCTGGGGCTGTATCTGATTGTGCCGGGCCAGCTCTCGGTCGATCCGGTGCAGATGGGCAACGCCAAGCTGCTGGTGCTCGGCATCGGGACGACGCTGGGCGTGGTGGCCCAGACCGTGGTGCTGCTGGTCGCGATCCGCGCCGAGCGGATCAGCCTGCGGCCGCTGTGGGGCATCGACGACCGACTCAAGCGGTTCGGCGCCATGGCCGGTGCGATGCTGCTCTACGTCCTGATCAGTCAGGTCGGTCTGGTGGTCGTCAACCAGATCGCCAGTACCGCGGCCGCCTCGGGTCCGGCGATCTACAACTACACCTGGCTGGTGCTGATGCTGCCGTTCGGCATCATCGGCGTGACGGTGCTGACGGTGGTGATGCCACGGCTGAGCCGCAACGCCGCCGCCGACAACACGCCCGCCGTGCTGGCCGACCTGTCGCTGGCCACCCGGCTGACGATGGTGACGCTGATCCCGATCGTGGCGTTCATGACCGTCGGCGGCCCGGCGATGGGCAGCGCCCTGTTCGCCTACGGAAAGTTCGGCGAGGTCGACGCGAACTACCTCGGCGTCGCGATCAGCCTCTCGGCGTTCACCCTCATCCCGTACGCGCTGGTGCTGTTGCAGCTGCGGGTGTTCTACGCCCGCGAACAACCGTGGACGCCGATCCTGATCATCATCGCGATCACGGTCGTGAAGATCGCGGCCTCGTTGGTGGCTCCCCACGTGACCAGCGACAAGGAACTCGTCGCCGGCTACTTGGGCCTGGCGAACGGACTCGGCTTCCTCGCCGGCGCCGTGCTGGGATACCTGCTGTTGCAGCGCGCATTGAAGCCGCCGCGCGGCACGCTGCTCGACCTGGCCGTCATCCGCACGATCCTGGTCACCACGGCCGGGTCGCTGGCGGCCGGGCTGATCGCCTACGTCGTCGACCGGCTGCTCGGGCTCAAGGTGCTCACCGAGCACGGCGGCGGAGTCGGATCGCTGTTGCGCCTGCTCGTGCTCGCCGTGATCATGCTGCCGATCCTGGCCGCGGTGATGCTCGCCGCGCGGGTCCCCGACGCGGTTGCCGCCTGGGGCGCGGTCAAACGCCGCATCACCCGCACCCCGCCGCAGACCGTCACAGCAGTTGCTGCGCTCGACCGGCCGCAGGTCCCGAGGCACTTCCCGTACCCTGAGCACAACAATTCGTATGGAGCCGCCGGCTCGACGGGGAAAGGACCGGAGGTGAACGACCAACCCTCGGGCAGTCCTCCCGCCGAGCCCACCGGCGACGCCACCACGAAGATTCCGCGCCAGGCCGCCGACGACTTCCAGCCGGACGTGGCGCCTGAGGTTCATGTCGGCACCGTCGCGGCTTCGGAGGGCCGGAGCGAAGCGACCCGGGGAGAGTTCATCGTCCCGCCCAAGCAGCCCAACGCCGACTTCGCCGGCGATCCCACCCGCGAGCCGCTCGGTTTCGAATCGCCGCGGGAACCGGCGATGGAGTCCAGCCCCGACGAGGACACCCACCTGATTCCGGGGGCCAGCATCGCCGGCGGCCGTTATCGCCTGCTGGTCTCGCACGGCGGGCCGCCCGGGTTGCAGTTCTGGCAGGCCCTGGACACCGCCCTGGACCGGCAGGTCGCGCTCACCTTCGTCGACCCCGACCGGACGATGTCCGATGATCAGGTGCAGGAAATCCTTTCCCGCACACTCAAACTCAGCCAGATCGAGCGGCCCGGTATCGCCCGGGTTCTCGACGTCGCCAACACCGGCGCCGGCGGCCTGGTGGTGTCGGAGTGGATTCGCGGCGGCTCGCTGAAAGAAGTGGCCGACACCTCCCCCTCCCCGATCGGCGGCGCGCGCGCCGTCCAGTCGCTGGCCGCGGCGGCAGACGCCGCACATGGCAGCGGGGTCGCGCTGTCCATCGACCACCCCAGCCGGGTGCGGGTCAGCATCGAAGGCGATGTCGCGCTGGCGTTTCCGGCGACGATGCCCGGCGCCACACCCGAGGACGACATCCGCGGTATCGGTGCCGCGCTGTACGCCCTACTGGTCGACCGCTGGCCGCTGCCCGAGAAGGGCGTGCCCAGCGGGCTGCAACCCGCCGAGACTGATCCGGCCGGTGAGCCGCTCGAACCGCGTGCGGTCGACGGTGCCATCCCGTTCCAGATTTCCGCCGCCGCAGCACGCTCTGTGCAGGCCGGTGGTGGAATTCGTTCGGCGCCAACGCTTTTGAATTTGTTGCAGCAGGCCACCGCGGTGGCCGATCGCACCGATCTGATCGAGCCGGTCGAACCGGTCGGCGGTCCGGCCGTACCTGCGCCTGCCACGGCGACGGATCCCGAAGCCCAATCCCGCCGCCGACGCAATCTGCTGATCGGCGTCGGCGTGGGCGCAGGCATCCTGGTGATCGCGTTGATCATCCTGGCCTCGGTACTCAGCAGCATCTTCGGCGACGTCGGCGGCGGGCTCAAGGGTGACCAACTCGGCCTGAACCCGTCGACCTCGCAAAGCGCCGATAGCAATGCGGCCAGCGGCAGCACCGTCAAACCCGTTAAGGCGACCGTCTTTTCACCCGGTGGCGGTGCCGACAACCCGGACAAGGCCGACCTGGCCCTGACCGGTGGCCCCGGCACCGGCTGGACCACCGACACCTACACCGACCCGAATCCGTTCCCCAATTTCAAGAGCGGCGTCGGCCTGCTGCTGCAACTGCCGCAGCCGACCACCGTCGGCAGTGTGTCGCTGACGGTGCCCAGCACCGGTACCCAGGTGCAGATCCGCGCGGCGTCCTCGGCCAATCCGGGCAGCCTCGACGACACCACCGTGCTGACCCAGCCGACCGCATTACAGCCGGGCGCCAACACAATTCAGGTCAACGCCAAGTCGCCGACGACCTATCTGCTGGTGTGGATCACCACGATGGGCACCACCGACGGCAAGAACAAGACCGAGATCTCCGGGCTGACCGTCAAGGCCGCGTCCTGATTTCCTAACAGCCTCGGGCTCGGGTGAAGTGCCCGCGCGCAGTGGAAAACCTACTGTCCGGCCATGCTCAGCTTCCCCGGACCGGCCCTCGTCCGCAGCGATGCCGACCTGCTGGCGGCCCACGTCGCCGGCGATCGCTACGCGTTCGAAGAGCTGTTCCACCGCCACCACCGCCGGCTGTACCGGCTGGCCCGTCGGCGAACCCTCAGCGCCGAGGACGCCGCCGACGTCATGCAGGATGCGATGTTGGCCGCACACCGCGGCGCGCCGTCATTTCGCCACGATGCGGCCGTCGGAAGCTGGCTGCACCGCATCGTGCTCAACACCTGCGTGGACCGGCTGCGCCGCGCGCTGCCCACGGCGCCCTTGGAAGACGAACATGCCGTCGGCGACCGCACCGCCGAGGTGGACACCGCGCTGGTGGTGCGGCGCGCGCTGATGCGGCTGCCCACCGAGCAGCGCGCGGCGGTGCTGACGGTCGACATGCACGGCTACTCGGTGGCCGACGCCGCCGCGCTGCTGGGTATCGCCGAGGGAACGGTCAAGAGCCGCTGCGCGCGAGGACGCGCCCGACTCACAGGTCTACTGAGCGGCTGAGGCTGCACACTGGTCGGGTGGAGCCCACCCACACGGTCACCCCGGCGCCGGACGGCCCCGCAGCGCACGCCCGGCGTCCCGCCGCACGCACCGGACGGCTGATAGCCGCCGGCGTCGGCGCGCTGGCCGCTCTTGCCGCGACCGGCGTGGGCATTGCGGCGCTACTGAAATCCGGCGGCCCTGCCGCCAGCACCCTGACCAGTGCCAGCATGATCACCGTCACCCCGAAGATGCCGATCAGCAGCCGTGAGCTGAACTCATTGATCGCCCGCGGTCCCGACTTCGGCCCGCTGGCCGACCCGAAGCGCCGGGCCGCCTGCCTCAGCGCCCTGGGGTATCCCGGATCGCTGCAGGTCCTGGGCGCGGAGCAGGTGCAGGTCGACGGCAAGCCCGCCGTCGTTCTGGTGCTGCCCGGCGACCAGCCCGACGTGATCGTGGGTGTCGCCGTCGCCGCATCCTGCAGCTCGGTGGACACCGGGTTGATCGCCGACACGACCGTGCGCCGCCCATAGTGCACGGCAGGGAACAGCGCGGCCTACCCTGTTGTTTGACCAGGTGCCCCAAGAGGCACCCGACGTGCAGGCCCTTCGCCTGCAGCCCGGGTCCGGAGCAGAAAGGCTGGTATGAGCGCCAACCCAGTACATGACGTCATCGTCATCGGATCAGGCCCTGCCGGCTACACCGCGGCCATCTACACCGCCCGCGCGCAGCTGCAGCCCCTGGTCTTCGAAGGAACCTCCTTCGGCGGCGCCTTGATGACCACCACCGAGGTGGAGAACTTCCCCGGCTTCCGCGCGGGCATTACCGGTCCGGAATTGATGGACGAGATGCGTGAGCAGGCCCTGCG
Organism: Mycolicibacterium pallens; assembly: GCF_019456675.1. NCBI lineage: Bacteria > Bacillati > Actinomycetota > Actinomycetes > Mycobacteriales > Mycobacteriaceae > Mycobacterium > Mycolicibacterium pallens. The sequence continues at coordinate 6,026,401 of NZ_CP080333.1, forward strand.
CTTCGGCGCCGACCTGCGGATGGAAGACGTCGAGTCCGTCGACCTGGAAGGCCCAGTCAAGAAGGTGGTGACCGGCGACGGCGAGACCCACCTCGCGCGTTCGGTCATCCTGGCGATGGGTGCGGCGGCCCGCTACCTCGGCGTCCCCGGTGAACAAGAGCTGCTCGGCCGCGGCGTCAGCGCCTGCGCCACCTGTGACGGCTTCTTCTTCAAGGAGCAGGACATCGCCGTCATCGGCGGTGGCGACTCCGCCATGGAGGAGGCGACGTTCCTGACCCGCTTCGCGCGCAGCGTCACCCTGGTGCACCGGCGCGACGAGTTCCGGGCGTCCAAGATCATGCTCGAGCGCGCTCGCGAGAACGAGAAGATCACCTTCTTGACCAATACCGCGGTCGACGCGGTCGAAGGTGACACCACGGTCACCGGCTTGCGCGTCCACAACGTGATCACCGGCGAGGAGTCCACCCTGCCGGTGACGGGTGTGTTCGTCGCGATCGGCCACGATCCGCGCTCTGAGCTGGTGCGGGGAGCCGTCGACCTCGACCCCGAGGGCTACGTGCTGGTGCGCGGTCGCACCACCGCCACCTCGATCGACGGCGTGTTTGCCGCCGGCGATTTGGTCGACCACACCTACCGGCAGGCCATCACGGCTGCGGGGATGGGCTGTTCGGCCGCGATCGACGCCGAGCGCTGGCTGGCCGATGCCGACGACACTGCAACCACCGAGATGATTGGAGCACACCAATGAGCGAAGGCGGCGCGACCGTTACGGTCTCCGACGACTCCTTCTCCCAGGATGTCTTGTCCAGCAATACCCCTGTGCTGGTTGACTTTTGGGCCACCTGGTGCGGTCCGTGCCGGATGGTCGCCCCGGTCCTCGAGGAGATCGCCACCGAGAAGGCCGGCGCGCTGACGGTGGCCAAGCTCGACGTCGACGCCAACCCGGCGACCGCGCGCGACTTCCAGGTGGTCTCGATCCCGACCCTGATCCTGTTCAAGGACGGTCAGCCGGTGAAGCGGATCGTGGGCGCCAAGGGTAAGGCGGCGTTGCTGCGAGAGATCGCCGACGTCGTCTAGCTCCCCCAAGGCCGAGACGATTCCGTTACCAGCGGCGTCGCCTGCCGTTTTCCGGAATGCGGCGCGCTTCTGAGACAATGCTCCCTAGCCTGTGAGCAATCGTCAGCGCGCAGATTGTCCGCTGACAACAGTGACCGAAGGGCCCTGCATGTCGAGTCTTCGCCACGGTGCCGGGGGCGATGCCTCCTGGCACCGGAGCGGTCGGGATGATGTGTTGCGCCGCGGTGACCGCAGCAACGCCGTCGTCGAGATCCGCGAGGCGCTGTCGGCACTGGGCCTGGTCGACAGTCCCGACGCGAATCTCACCACCGGTAAGCGGGTGGCGGTCGACGTGTTCGACGACGATCTCGACCACGCGGTGCGGGCGTTTCAGCAGCGCCGCGGACTCCTGGTCGACGGGATCGTCGGCGAGGCCACCTACCGCGCGCTGAAGGAAGCCTCGTATCGGCTTGGGGCGCGCACGTTGATGCACCAGTTCGGCGCCCCGATGTACGGCGACGACGTCGCGACCCTGCAGTCCAAACTGCAGGAGCTCGGTTTCTACACCGCGCTGGTCGACGGGTACTTCGGCCTGCAGACCCACAACGGCCTGATGTCCTACCAGCGCGAGTACGGGCTGTCCGCCGATGGCATCTGCGGCCCGGAAACGTTGCGCTCCTTGGACTTTCTGGGTTCACGCGTCACCGGTGGCTCGCTGCATGCCATCCGCGAGGAGGAACAGGTCCGGCGTTCGGGACCTCGGCTCTCCGGCAAGCGCATCATCATCGATCCGGGCCGCGGGGGTTCCGACCACGGCCTGATCACCCAGGGGCCCGAGGGCCCGATCAGCGAAGCAGACATCCTGTGGGACTTGGCAAGTCGGCTCGAAGGCCGGATGACCGCGATCGGCATGGAGACTTTCCTGTCGCGGCCGGCGAACCACAGTCCGACCGACGCCGAACGGGCCGCCACCGCCAACACCGTCGGCGCCGATCTGATGATCAGCCTCCGCTGTGAAACCCAGCCCAGCCCGTCGGCCAACGGCGTGGCCTCGTTCTACTTCGGCAGCTCGCACGGTTCGGTGTCGACGATCGGCCGCAACCTGGCCGACTTCATCCAGCGAGAAGTCGTGGCGCGCACCGGGTTACGCGACTGCCGCACCCACGGCCGCACCTGGGATCTGCTACGTCTGACCCGGATGCCCACCGTTCAGGTCGACGTCGGCTACATCACCAACCCGCGGGACCGCTCGATGCTGGTTACCAGCCATTCCCGCGATGCGATCGCCGAAGGCATTCTCGCCGCGGTCAAGCGGCTCTACCTGTTGGGCAAGAACGACCGTCCCACAGGCACTTTCACGTTCGCCGAGCTGCTCGCCCACGAGCTGTCGGTTGAACAGGCCCGGCCCGCCTACTAACTAGCCGCGAATCTCTGCGCCGGCACCGACCGGCACCTCCAGCTGTGCGCTCTGCAGCAGTCGCTCCAATGCGGCCTCGACTTCCGCTTTCCAGCCGAGCCCCTTGTCGAGCTCCAGGCGCAGCCGCGGGAAATACCGATGCGGGGCGACAACGGTGAAGCCCGCGTCGAGCAGGAAGTCGGCGCCGAGCATGCACTGGTCGAAGGAGCAGTCCCCCAGCACCTCGACGGCGGATCGCAACTCCGGATCGACGGCGGCCGGGTCGAGGAGTTCCGCGGCATCCGAGGTGCGGCCGAATGCCTCGAGCGCGCGCACACCACGTCGAACGAGCTCGTTGACCACCTGGCTGATCAATGCATGCGGCAGGCTGTCGGCCTGCCCCGGTTCGATCGCCATCGATGTGAGCAGAACCGCGTCGGCGCTGACCGGTCCGGTCGGGAAGAGTTGCGCCCGCGGCACCGCGCGGGGCGGGGCGTACAGCACATAGCCGAGGCACGGCTGCTCGTCGTCGGGCTCCGATCCCTCGGCGGGCGCAGTGGTGGCGACTTGGCCACAGGATCCCCACTCGAGCATGACCATTGACAGCCATGCTTCCTTTTCGAACTCCGGGTCGGGAAGGTAGTCACCGCCGCGTAGCGTCGCGGGGTCGACTTCCCAGAACACACATCGGCGCGCGTGCTTGGGCAGTTGCTCGAACGCCTCGAGCCGAAGCGGCGTGATGCGGACGGACACTACCCTCCCCGGCTTTCATGCGGCACAAATGTGCGAATGCGCCCCTTCAGGATAGGAGAGGCGACCGGGAACGTGCCAGTAGTGGCGGAGCTACCGAATTGGGTGCTCGTTCGGACCGAAATAGGTTGGCGCACTGCGTCATTCCTCATTCGAGCGACTGGGCAGCGAACGTGGCCGAGGGCTGGCGTCACTGTGACGGAATTGGCTGATGTCGTGGTACCTGGATTTTCAGCCGGCTGACCGGTTCATCATGTCCACAATCCGTTGCAAATCGTCCACCGAGCCGAACTCCACGACGATCTTGCCCTTGCGCTTGCCGAGGCTCACCGTCACCCGGGTGTCGAACGTGCTCGACAGCCGCTCGGCCACATCTTGGAGCCCAGGCATCTGAATCGGCTTGCGTCGCGGTGCCGGCGGGGTCTTGGTGTCCGACCGATTGGCGAGGGTGACCGCCTCCTCGGTGGCCCGCACCGACAATCCCTCGGCGATGATCCGCGCGGCCAACTCCTCTTGAGCTTCCGGCCCGGCCTCGAGAGCCAGGAGCGCGCGCGCGTGCCCGGCCGAGAGCACGCCGGCGGCGACGCGTCGCTGCACGGCGATCGGCAGTCGCAGCAGCCGGATCATGTTGGTGATCACCGGCCGCGACCGTCCGATGCGGACGGCGAGTTCGTCGTGGGTGACTTCGAATTCCTCGAGCAGCTGTTGGTAGGCCGCCGCCTCTTCCAACGGATTGAGCTGAACCCGGTGGATGTTTTCCAGCAGGGCATCGCGAAGCAGATTGTCTTCAGCGGTTTCACGAACGATCGCCGGAATGGTCGCCAGCCCGGCCTCTTGCGCCGCGCGCCAGCGCCGCTCCCCCATCACCAGTTGGTAGCGGACCGGCGCACCCGGCGCGGTGTCCGGGACGGCGCGCACCACGATCGGCTGCATCAGACCGAACTCGCGAATGGAGTGCACCAACTCGGCGAGGGCCTCCTCGTCGAAGACCTGGCGGGGCTGTCGCGGGTTCGGCTCGATGGCGGAGGGGTCAATCTCGCGATACACCGCTCCGACGCTGTCGATGTTGAGCGGCGCTCCCCCGATCACCACGTCGGCAGCAGCCGCACCCAATCGCGGACCGCCGTCGGCCGGCCCGGTGGGGATCAACGATGCCAAGCCCCGACCGAGGCCGCCCTTGCTCTTCGATGACATGTGTGCCTCCACTTATGCCGGGTTCGACCGTTGCGCGAGTTCTTTACTGGCGTCCAGATAGCTCATCGCACCCCGTGAACCGGGATCGTAATCGATGATCGTCATGCTGTAGCCCGGCGCCTCGGAGACCTTCACACTGCGCGGAATCACGGTCCCGAGCACCTTGTCGCCGAAGTACCGGCGCACCTCGCTCGCAACCTGGTCGGCCAGCTTGGTGCGCCCGTCGTACATCGTGAGGACAACCGTCGACACGGTCAGCTGTGGGTTGAGGTGGGCTCGCACCATCTCGATGTTCTTCATCAGCTGCGAGACGCCTTCCAGTGCGTAGTACTCGCACTGGATCGGAATCAACACTTCGGGCGCCGCCACGAGCGCGTTGATCGTGAGCAGACCGAGCGATGGCGGGCAGTCGATGAAGACGTAATCGAAGTCCGAATTGTCGAGCGCGGCGAGCGCGTTGCGCAGTCGGTTCTCGCGGGCAACCATGCTGACGAGTTCGATCTCCGCGCCGGCGAGGTCGATCGTCGCCGGCACACAGAACAGGCGGGGACTGTGTGGGCTCTGCCGGATCGCGGCCTGCAGCGGGATCTCCCCCAGCAGGACTTCATATGACGACGGAGTGCCGGACTGCCGCTCGGCGATGCCGAGCGCTGTGCTGGCATTGCCCTGCGGATCGAGATCGACCACCAATGTCTTCAATCCCTGGACAGCGAGGGCCGCCGCCAGATTCACCGCCGTCGTCGTCTTCCCGACGCCGCCCTTCTGGTTGGCGACGGTGAAGATGCGACGCCGACCCGGACGCGGGAGCTGTCCGGCCACGGTGTGGAGAACCTGCATGGCGCGCTCCGCGGCGGCGCCGATCGGGGTTTCGAAGTCGTCGGGCGGACTCCATGTTTCACGTGAAACATCGGTCGCTGCCCCCGTGGGATCGGGGTTGGGTGGGACGGTCATGATCCCCTTCTCTCCGAGGTTCGAGTGGACTTCTTCCCGCCGGGCACCCGCTCCCCCCGCACCGCGATCACCACGGTCGCGGGAGGATCCGAATAGCTCTCGCCACATCTCATCACCCTCACGTCGGTTGCGCCTAACGACGCCATCCCGCGTCGCCCCTCGATGACTTCTTCCTCGGCCCGCTCGCCCTTCATCGCGATCATGCGACCGCCGGGCCGCAACAACGGGAGGCTCCAGCGGGTGAGTTTGTCGAGCGACGCCACCGCCCTCGAGACGACGACGTCTGCGCCGCCGGCGCGATCCCGGACGCCCGGCTCTTCCGCGCGGCCGCGGATGATCTCGATGGGCAGGCCGAGTGCCGCGACCGATTCCGCAAGGAACTCGGTGCGGCGCAGCATTGGCTCGATGAGCGTCACACGGACGTCGGGCCGGGCAATTGCAATCGGTACGCCGGGCAATCCGCCGCCACTACCGATGTCGAGGACCCGGGCTTCGGGCTCGATCAACTCGGCCACCGCGGCACTGTTGAGGATGTGCCGCTCCCATAGTCGGTCGACTTCTCTCGGCCCGATCAGTCCCCGCTCGACACCGGGACCGGCGAGCAGATCTGCGTACCGCTGAGCCAGCTGCACCCGGTCGCCGAAGACGACCGAGGCAGCCGTCGGAGGCGTGGGCGCGGTGCCATGTTTCACGTGAAACATCCTCCGGTCATGGTGACGTCCGGGTCACGAACTACACCGGTGTAACTTCAGCCCTTCAGTACGACGACGCGACGCGACGGCTCGACGCCTTCGCTCTCGCTGTGCACACCGCCCACGGCGGCAACGGCGTCGTGGACGATCTTGCGTTCGAACGGCGTCATCGGGGCCAGCTCCTCGCGGTCGCCGGACTCGAGCACCCGGCGGGCCACCTTGTCACCCAGCGCACTGAGCTCTTCGCGGCGGCGGCGGCGCCAGTTGGCGATGTCGAGCATCAGCCGGCTGCGCTCCCCCGTCTTCTGGTGGACGGCCAGCCGGGTCAGTTCCTGCAACGCGTCCAGGATCTCGCCCTTGCGGCCAACGAGCTTCGACAGGTCGTCGCCGCCGTCGATGCTGACGATCGCGCGGTTGCCCTCGACGTCGAGATCGATATCGCCGTCGAAGTCCAACAGGTCGAGCAACTCTTCCAAGTAATCCCCGGCGATCTCACCCTCGGCGACCAGACGCTCCTCGAGGTCCTCGCCCTTGGCTTCGGTCTTGTCCGAGTCCTGGTCCAAGTCGCTGTCGATCGCGGCGTCGGACTCGGTCACTTCAGTGGTATCGGCATCCGCCATGTGTCTCTCCCTCTTCTCACCGGAGCGATCTCCGGTCAACGCTTACGTTTCTTGGGCCGCGCCCCCGGACGCGGTGTGCGGGCCGTTGTCCCGCCCTCGGACGGCTTCGCCGATCCGGACTCGCTTTCGGATCCCTCATCGACGGCAGCCGATTCGGTGATCTCCGCCGCGGCGCCATTGGTCGCGGCGGCCGCGCTCTTCTTCGGCTTGGTCGGCTTCACGCCCGGCGCCGGAGCATTCGCGGCTCGGCGAGCCAGCGCCTCTTCCTTCTTGGCTTCTTCTTCCTTCTCGATCTTGCCGAACACATAGTGCTGCTGACCGAAGGTCCAGATGTTGTTGGACACCCAGTAGATGATGATCGCAATCGGCAGGAACGGACCGCCGACCACCACACCGAGCGGGAAGACGTACAGCGCGAGCTTGTTCATCATCGCGGTCTGCGGGTTGGCGGCCGCCTCCGGGCTCTGCCGCGCCACCGATGCCCGGCTGTTGAAGTAGGTCGCGATACCGGCCAGCAGCATCAGCGGAATACCCACGCCGATCACGGCCGCCCGGCTGAATTCGGTGAAGGCGTCCAAACCGGTGTGCTGGGTCATGAACGCACCGATGGGCGCACCGAACAGGTTGGCGTCCAAGAAGTGAGCGACGTCGTCGGGACTGAAAACGTAGTTGCCGGTCGCCCGGTTCTCGGCGACCGTCAGGTGCGGCTGACCCCAGCCGCCGGTGGTCCGGTTGAACGACCGCAGCACGTGATAAAGCCCGAGGAACACCGGGATCTGCGCCAGCATCGGCAGGCATCCGAGGATCGGGTTGAAGCCGTGTTCGCGCTGCAGCTTCTGCATCTCCAGCGCCATGCGCTGGCGGTCCTTGCCGTACTTCTTTTGCAGCGCCTTGATCTGCGGCTGCAACTCCTGCATCTGCCGGGTGGTGCGGATCTGGCGGACGAACGGTTTGTAGAGCAGCGCGCGCAGGCTGAAGACCAGGAACATGACCGACAGTCCCCACGCGAAGAAGTTGGTGGGGCCCAGGATCGCGGCGAACAACTTGTACCAGAGCCACATGATGCCCGACACCGGGTAATAGATGACGTCCAGGCTGAACCAATTAAACATGCGTGCTCCTGCGCTCTTCTTCGAGACCGGCCCCGGGCGCCTGCGGGCGCCGCTCGGGTATTGGATCCCATCCTCCCCGATGCCACGGACCACACTTCCCCAGCCGGATCACGGTCAGCCAACTACCGCGGATCAATCCGTACTCGGTCAGTGCATCCACGGCGTACTGGCTACACGTCGGGGTGAACCGGCATGTCGGCAGTCGCAGCGGCGAGATGGTGTGTCGATACAACTCGACGAGGAAGATCACCACGCGAGCCGGAAGGTGGCTCACCGCGCCTTCTCCATCAGAGAGTGGGTCCGCCGTACGCCGGTTTTGAGCTGCTGTTCGAGGCGGGCGGAAATCGCGTGACGGCTGCTCGGCAGCGCCCGAATCACGATGCGCTCATCGGCGGTGAGGTCAGCCAGAACCGATCGCGCCACATGGCGCAGTCGGCGGGAAACCTGGTGTCGTTGAACGGCATTGCCGACCGACTTGGCGACGACCAGTCCGATCCGCGGTCCGTCGCCGCCATCGGCGGTGCGTCGTGCGTGCACAACGAGATCTGGCTGCGCCGCTCGCACCCCGTGCTTGATGGTGGCGCCGAACTCCGCAGACCGTGTCATCCGGAACTGAGCCGGGAGCACGCCGCGTGATCCCGTGGATCAGGCAGTCAGTGAACGACGACCCTTGCGGCGCCGGCCTGACACGATGGCGCGCCCGGCGCGCGTACGCATGCGCAGACGGAAGCCATGAACCCGCGCCCGGCGCCGGTTGTTCGGCTGGAAGGTCCGCTTGCCCTTGGCCACGGCTATATCTCCTCGTCGTTTGGCGGTCGCTGTCCGGTGTACACGCTTGGGTGTGTACCCGGACGAACGCGACTGCCGTTGGTAAGCTCTGGTCTCGCTCGTAACCGGCGCTGTCCCGAAAACTCCGGTCGCAGCCGTATCGCCGACGTATGGGCGACTGTTCGAGGGTACTGACCTCACTTCCCCTGGTCAAACCGCCTTGTCGTGCCGTCGATCACGGCCCCGGTCCCACCGGGTTCCGGACGACCTGGGCACTCGCGTCACAGCCGTCACCGACACTCCGCGCGCCGTTATACCTTCGTGATCGCAATGTTGCAGAACGGTTGGCACTCGCCCCGAAAACTGTTAGCTTCTGCCAAAGCCGTTTCAGACCGAAGCGGCATGCAATCACCAAGCGGGGGCACTGGTCGGCGATAGTCCACACGACACCTCAATGCGGGGATTACCTGCCGACCCGCGACCCCGCGCCGATATGCTGCCAGGCGAGCCGACTGTCCTGTCCACACCTGTGGATAACTATGTGGACAGATCGTTCGTCGACTCGCCTATTGGTTTCATGCCCGACTTTGCGACCAGGGGGATCTGTCG
>NZ_CP080334.1:0-29753 GCF_019456675.1 Mycolicibacterium pallens
GTGACCGACTGCCACTGCTCGGGGCGCGCCATGACTGAGGGGCGTCAGCCTGCTCGCAGGTGGTGGATCTTGGCCGTGATCTGCGTGGCGCAGTTACTGGACGTGATCGACCTCACGATCGTCAACATTGCACTTCCTCACGCGCAAAGCGATCTGGGTTTCTCCGCGGGCGACCGACAGTGGATCGTCACCGCCTATGCGTTGGCCTTCGGTGCCCTGTTACTGCCCTTTGGCCGGCTCAGTGACCTGATCGGACGGCGGGGCATGCTCATGACCGGCCTGATCATCTTCGCCGGCGCGTCGGCACTCGGGGGCTCTGCACCCAGCTTCGCGGTACTCGTCGCCGCCCGCGGTGCCCAAGGTGTCGCCGCGGCGATGATCGCCCCAGCCGCGCTCGCACTGCTGTCGACGACTTTCACCGAGCCCAAGGAACGGTCCACCGCTTTCGCGGTGTTCGGCGGCATCTCGGGATCCGGGGCCGCCCTGGGCATGCTGCTCGGCGGGATGCTCACCAACTATCTCAGTTGGCGCTCAACACTGTTCGTCAATGTCGCTATCGGCCTTGTGGCACTCCTCGGGGCCGCCACCCTGATCACTCGCCCGCCCAAGGTCCTCGACCGGCCAAACTTGGACGTGCCCGGCACGCTGATCGCCTCAGCAGGCCTGTGCGTCATCGTCTACGGCTTCGCAGGCGCCGAATCCCACCCCTGGAGCGCGCCGAACACCTGGGCCGTTCTGGCCGGTGGTGTCCTGCTGATCGCGATATTCATGTGGTGGCAGACCCGCGCCCGGCACCCACTGCTACCCCCGGAAGTCATCCGTGACCGGACCCGCGGCGGGGCGAACCTGGCCATCTTCATCGGCAGTATCGGCTTGTTCGGCACGTTCCTGTTCCTGAACTACTACCTGCAGGAGACACTGCATTATTCGCCCATCGCCACCGGCCTAGCGTTTCTGCCGATGGTTGTCGCCGTCGCCGTCACCGGAGGCGTGTGCACCACCCAGCTCTATCCCCGCTTCGGTGCCCGACCCCCGATCGTCATCGGCATGCTCTCCGCCGCCGCCGCCATGCTCTGGCTGACCCGCATCGGCACCCAAAGTACCTACACTGCAGGGATTCTCGGGCCGCTCATGGCGCTTGGGATGGGCATCGGCGCGATCATGGCCCCCGCCATGATCGCCGGGACCACCTGTGTCGAACCCCGCGATGCGGGCATCGCCTCGGCCACCGTCAACGTCGCCCAACAACTCGGCGGAGCCATCGGACTCGCATTCCTGAACTCCATCGCCGCCGCCACGCTGACGCGCTACGCGGCCGGACACGACGGCACTAGTCCGGCGGTCCATACCGAGGCAGCCATCCACAGCTACACCATCGCGTTCTGGAGCTCCGGCACCATCCTCGCCACCGGCGCTATCGCCTGCGGCCTCGTCATGCGAAGCGGCAGCCCACCCCACATGCAGATCCCAACGACGATGATCCACAGGTCTTGACCATTCCTCGACGACGTCAGGCAGGTTCAACTGCCGTACCTGCCGGTATAGCCGCCCCGATCACCCCAACCAGGAGTCCCTGTCTGAGGGGTCCAATCCGACCCAGGCCCGGCGGTCAATGGGGTGGGCGAACCGTCGTCGCAGCCACCATCGGCTCAGCCAGCCCGGGGGATGTAATTGCTCACGATACTCACTGGTCAAGCCCAACAACCGGCCCTCGCTACTGCGGGAACACACCAGGACACTGCCATACAGCAACGGTGCCGTGCGGGCGCTAAAAGCAGTCGTGGTCACCAGCAAGCCGGTGGCTCGCCGATTCGGGGCGCCCTGGGGTGAGGCAGCAGATGATCCGAACCAAAAATCGAGCATCCCGTCGCTGCTGGTCAAACAGTCCACCCAGCGATCACCCACGACCGCCGCGACGGCATCCACGGAGTACACGGTGAGCTCCTGCATGTCCCCCGAGGCAGATATCAACAGCGCCGAATACATCCCGCCAGACATACCTCCTACTCCTATCCCAACTTGCTTCCCCACCGAGCTGGCCCGGCCCTAAGACGACGTACCTCGTGCGCCCGGTCCAGGCGTTCAATGACAGCGACCTCCATGACGTCGAGGTGACCCATACCACCTGCGCTCACCCGCCAAGGGCCAATTCCCGCCTGCCACGTGGGGCGGTGGCGGTGGGCGTTAACCAGGTGGGCGGGAGGATTCGTCGGTGATGGGCGGCGCGGCCCGCAGGTGGGTGGTGCGCAGGAGCTCGGTGTAGGCGTGGGGGTCAGCCAGCGCGGCGTCGGGGTGGGGCAGTGCCCGAAAGTCGGTGACGATCTGGCGGGCAAGTATGCGTAGTTTGATGTTGCCGTGTTGGGAAAGTTCCCGCAGGACGGCGAATGCCTGGTCAGCATCGAGGCGATAGATCAGCATCAGCATGCCTTTGGCTTGCTCGATCGTGGCCCGATCCCGGATCACATCGCTTAGCGCGGGCGTCGGGTGCGCGGCGCTCATCCGATCGAGGTACACCCCGACGGCGTCGATCAGCTGCCCGGTGGGGTCATGTCGGACAGTGGCGGCGGCGGTGATGTGATGGACCACCCCGTCGGCGTCGAGGAGCCGAAACCGTGTGCGTAACGGCTCGCTGGTGGCGCGAATCCGCCCGACAAACAGCAGTGGAAGCGCGGCGTCAGCGGGATGAAGGAGGGCGCGCAGGGCGGCAGTGGTCCCCGTCAGCGGCGGGGCAGCCTCGGCGCGCTCTGGGTGCGCCGAGGCTGGTGTGCACCGCCAGATCCCGGTGGCTCCATCGAGCTGGAACCACCCCACGGTGACGTCCTGGCCCGGCGAGCTCAACGGCGGCAACCCAGTACCGGGGTGGGGGTAGCGGTGGGCGCTCCCAGGCAACCGTCCCGGTGAGCGCCCACCCCATCACCGGTAATGTGGTCGCTCACCCCTGGTCAAGGGCGTGTTGGGGGGCCGGCGAACCGATCGCGATCTTGCGCGGTTTGGCGGTTTCGGCCACCGGGATCCGCACCCGCAACACCCCACTGTGGTAGTCGGCCTCGATGTGCTCGGTATCCAGGTGCTGACCCAGCGACAGCTGCCGGCGAAACACCCCGTGCGGGCGCTCGGCAATTACCCACTGCCCGTTCTGGTCGCTGACCTCGGGCCGCTCGGCAGTGACGGTCAGCACATCATGGTCGACCTGCACATCCAGAGCATCGGGGGCGATGCCGGGCACATCAAACTCGACCACGAAACCATCGCCGTCTCGCCAGGCATCCACCGGCAGACCACTCGGGCGCGCCGCAGTGCCCAACACCTGTTCGGTGAACCGTCCCAGATCGCGGAACGGATCAAACATCATCACCATCGGGGTCACCTCCATTCCCGGTTCGGTAGGTCACCGACCTACCTCGACTGAACTGAACCTTTGCAACCCATAAAACCTATGTATAATGAAACATATTCCCTCATCGGAGCGGAGCCTCGACCCCTGTGGCGGCTGGGGTTCTAAGCACCCCGCACAGAGGCAACATGGCCCCAAGTCCTATGTGCTGCGTGCCCGGCCGCTTCCCACTTGCTCGAATCGAGTGCCCGGCGATCACGACACCGCTACGCCGCAGGTTGGTGAACCAGGAAATATAATCCTGATGGAGAAGGTTTTCTGGAACATCAGTAAGCGATTACCTACAGGACATGTCATGGAACACTCCCGGCCCGCCGCCACCGGGCCGAGCACCCGAGGAGGTGACACACGTGAGCACCGCTGGGTATGACCACCCCGACCCGCGCCGATCCGCAGACCGCATGCTCGACACCGCCGAAGGGGTCCTCGTCGCGCTGCGGCGCTACCGTCTCAACGACGCCTTCCGCGACCTGATGACCACCGCGCGCCGCCACAACGTCAACCCCCTCACCCTGGCCGACGCACTGGTCGCCCTCGCCGAAAACCACGGCGTCAACGCCCTCGACACCGACGTCGTAGCCATCGCCCGTCACACCTGGGGCCCCCTACTCGACCAGCCCCGCAACCACCAAACACCCCACGACGATGACCACCCCTGACCCACCCCCCACCAGCAGCCACGGACCTCAGCCGACGCCACCAGACCACCCAAACCGCGACACCCCACACACCGTCGTAGCCCTGCTCCGCCAGCTGGGCCTCACCCACGCCTCGGCCCAACACCAAATCGACGCACTGCGCATCTGGCTCGCCGACCATCCCCCCAGCCCCGCCCTGCGGATCAGCCTCCACGCCAACGGCTACGGCCTCCTCCTCCGCCACCGTCGATAAGCAGCACACTCTGGGTGCAACACAGCTGGTGTTGCGTCTTCCCGGCGCGCCATGAAACTACGGGGCCCGGCAAACCCACGAACAGTCAAAGACCGTTAAAACACCGTCTTGACAGAGGAGCTAGAGCCTTGATGTCGCTCGGCCTGGCCTTGGCGCGAAAAGGGTTGGACGCGCGCGAATTTCGCCGTAGCGTTTAGTGCTCGATGTGGTGTTGATGGCGAGAGCGCGGTGTCCAGTCGCGGGCGTGCTGGAACCGCCGGTGCAACCACATCCGCCCAAGCCGTCCCGGGTCACGAAGCCGCCGACGGTCCTGGGTGGTCAGCCCCAGGAGTCGGCCCTCGCTGCTTTTAGAAGACACGATGACACTGCCGTACAACAACGGCACCGTGCGCACCGAGAACGTGGTGACCGACAGCAAAAGGCCGGTGGCCTGCTGATTCGGCCGATACCGGCCCGGCACCGCCGAGCGGAACCAGAAGTCAATCACCCCATCGCTGCTGGTCAAACAATCCACACACGGGGCACGCAGAAACGCGTTGATGGCGCTCTGGGCAAATACCGAGATCTCCTGCACGTCCCCGGCTGGAGTAATCAGCAATGCCGTGTACACAACAGCCCCCTTCCGCACCCCTCGGCGACAGGCACGACCTCACGATCCGATGTGTCGCAGATCGGGCAGCGCCTGCTGATGACAGGCTGGGCACACCACAAGATACGGCCCATCCAGGAAATCCCTGTCCTTGATGATCGATTTCACCATCCACTGGGCATTTTCGGGGTCGGCCTCATCAACAGGTGCCGGACGCAGACACCCCGAACAATGCGTGTCGATGCTGGTCCACCGGATCATTAGGGCACCTTAATACCGGGTTGGCATCTCAGCGAGACAATGTGATCAGCACCGCAGGCCCAGCATCAATCCGACCGTTACCACCCCGATGTCCGGGCCGCCCGTTGCGCGTCGGCGTGCCACGAATTGACGGCAGTCGAACAGAACCGACTGAGCACTGCACTCACCATCGGTCAGCGCCTCGCGCAGGGAACGCATGCTGGATGCGGAGGCCGCATCCGCGGGGCCTTTGAGAAAAGAGACACCCAGCGGCTGTGCTGACTCAACTTCCAGCAGACTCGGATGCTGGACGTCTCCGCCACCCGGCCATCACGACGGGCCGCGGTTGCCAATCTTCCCGGATGTGGATGTGGGTTAGCGGTGTTTGTGGGTAGTTCCCCAGACAGGGGGAGTGGTGGTCGCGACACGGAGACTCCCTCTTAGTCCTTGATGGTTCAGCCCGTGTGCCATCAAGGACGTTTCTCCTGGGCCGGCACGCTTGGCTGGCGCACCGACCGCAATCTTTGAGACGTGTTGCGACACAGTCTGTTTAGGTCGACACGTCACCGTTAGTGACGGTGACGATGAGGTGTTGGGCAATGTCGAGCAGGGGGGTGTTGGATTCTTGAGAAAGCTGACGCAGCAGCGCGAAGGCGCCATCGGCGGTGATGCTGAAGCGTTCCATCAGGATGCCTTTGGCTTGACCGATGTCATCGCGGGAGTTCAGGGCGCGGCGTAGCTGCTCTTCGCGCACCACCGCACTCCAGGCCCCAGCGGCCAGCGCCGCCAGATCTGCGGCATTCGCGAGGACGGTGGCATCGAAAGCGTCAGGTCGTTCGGCAGCCAGAATCAGTACTCCCAGCACGAACCGGTCGTGATGCATCGGCAGCGCTGCGATACTGCGCACCGAAGTCACCCGGGCTGATGTGACCTCAGTGGCGATGGAAAGTGTTCGGGTCCAGCCCGCTCACGGTCAAAAACGGGAAAAAGTCACAACGACATCGACGCGGCGATGCTAGATCAGCGCTGCACTTCTCAACACCTGACCCCCGTGGAAGGCCACTCCAGCAAGCAGCACAGGCGCAGCCAGCCCTGCCACGCCCGACTGTAATGCCCAACACTGTCACCCGGCCAAAACCTTCACCCAAATCCTGTTCACCTGACAGGTGAACAGCTCAGCGGTCCCGGGCGCGTCAGTCTGATGTACCAGGACTTGCGCTGGTGCTCGCCGTGGTGCCGATCGAAAGACGGCGGCTGGCCGACCTCATCAACCGCCGACTACGCCTATCGGACGTCTTCGCCCGTATCGGGGGCGATGAATTCGCCGTACTCCTGCCCCATACCCCTGCCGCGCAAGCCCAGAAACTCGCTCAGGAGCTCGTGGATCTCGTCAATGACCATTAGCGCCGTCGTGTCTGTCGCTATCTCTGTGCGTGAGAATCAGCGAACTCCGGAATTGCTCAAACAGGCCTGGCTGGTAGTGGTTGGCCAATGCGGTCAACAATCCTGTCACGGTGGGGTGGTTAGAGGCTGAGGTCATAGCCGCTCTCTTGTTCGCGGTGCTGGCTGCGGTCAAGTCCGAGGTGTCGGCTTAGTGCCCGATCTTGTTGTATGCGTTGGTTTTTCTGGTAGGTGCTGCGCCGTTGGGTGACGGCCTGGTGGTGCTCGGCGACGAGTGAGGCGACCACCTCAGGAAGCAAGTGGGTGGGGGTGTCGGCGGCGATCTGGTGTGCGGTGCGGGCTGGTTCGTCGCGGCCGATGACCTGCCGCAGCGCCCGGGCGGCTTGTGCGGGGGTGCCACGGCGGGCGAGGTGTATCCCCTCGACTTCCTCGGCGCCGGCGGCCAGGTCGTGGCTGTGGTCGGTGTCGGTGGAGTCGCGTTGGTAGAGGTAGGCGTGGTTGGATTCGCGGCCGCGGGTAAGGGCGACGTAGGCCAGGTTGCGGCTGGCGGTGTCGGCGAGCACGGCGTGGGTGGTGTCGGCAGTGGCGCCCTGGGCGGCGTGCACTGTGACGGCATGTCCGAGCTGCACATGGTCATGGAGGTAGTCGTCACTGAAGACAGCCCAGGCGCCGTCGCTGAGGCGGCGGGCGGCGATGCGCGGGTGCTCGCGGTTGTCGTCGACGTTGACCACCCGCCAGCGTTGCCCGTTGCGCACCGGCGCGTCGGTCAGGGTCTGGGTGCGGTCGTCGGCCTGGTAGACGGTGATGGTCGGGTCGTTGCGTCGGCTGATCACCACATCCCCGGTGGTGATGTGGTGACCGCGGCCTGCGGTCACCGTCGTGGTGTCGCGCCCTTCGGCGGTGCGGTCGGTGACGGTCTGGTCGTGGACACGGCGATTGAGAGCGTCGGTCATTTCGACGGTGTCGGCCAGCAGCAACGCGTCCTTTCCGGCGGTGAGATCGGCGTGGTGGGCGGTGAGTGCATCGGCGGCCATGGTGATCTGATCCCCACAGGCCAGCCGATCGTGGTCGCGATACCAAGCGACGGCGCGGCGCACCGGCGCCGGCCCGCCATCCCGCAACGCCAGGGAAGCCGCGCGTTCGGCCGGATCGTGCTGGCGCCACACTTCGGAGAGGCGTTGTGCCCAGGGCAGCTCGTCGCAGAGTTGGGCGAACATCCCACCCCGGGCTTGGACTGGCTCGAGCTGGTGGGCGTCGCCGACCATCACGGTTTTGGTTCCCGCGGTGGTGGTGGCCGACAAGAGTTGGCGCCAGTGGTCGGTGCCGACCATGCCGGCTTCATCCACCACGACCACATCAAAGGGACCCAACTCGAGGCGTCCGTCGGCGAGGCGGCCCAGGGCACTATGCATGGTGTATCCCTCGCTGGCCACGCCTTCGGCGACAGCGACATCGACGGCTTTGCCGGTAGGAGCGATCACGATCACCCGCGCCTTCTGTCGGCGCTCGACGATGGTGCGCAACGCACGCATGGAGGTGGTCTTCCCCGCGCCGGCCGGCGCGCTCAACGGCACCACCAACTGCGATGTGGAGGCGATCGCCGTCACCACCTGATGCTGCTGCTCAGACAGCCACAGGGCGGCGGCGGTGTGCTCGGGGCGCACCCAGGCCATCGCCCGCACATTGGTGGCGTCGACGAGGTCGAACACGCGGCGTTCCTCGGCCAAGATCGCATCGACGGTGAACCGCTCGGAGCCTTCACGCTGATGCGCTGCGCGCGGCGCGGTCAACCGCATCCCCACCGCGTCGACGCACGTTTCGATGAGCTGGCGCGGCATCCCCGCGCCAGCTCCGCCACCGCTGACGGGGCCGGCGGCGTCGTCGACGAGTAGCGGCAGTTGGGCGCCGATGATTTCGACCAGATCCGCCCGCGTCAACGCGGCCTTATCTCCCCGAGCCGCCATTGCCGCCACCACCCGCCGATCTACCGCCACCCCGGCGCGGGCGACCCGCGCCGCGGCGGTGCGCGCCGTGTGTTCACGCGCGGCGCGGGCCTCACGCTGCGCCGCACGCGACAGCACCAAACCGCGGCCGTCGGCGCGCCACTGCGTGCGCAACTCAGCCCACGACAGCGACTCGGGTTTACGCGGCCGGGTGGCCTTCTGCGCGGCCGCCAACTGCGCCTGCGACAACCCCGCACCACCCTCAACGAGGGTCAGATTTGAGGCCGCCCACTGCCGCAACTGGGTCGACCGTTGCGACCATACGGCGATGTTTTTCGGGTCGATTCCGGCGATCTCCGCCATTCCGGTGGAGGGGTCGACCGGCCCCCACTCGATACCGGTCAGGCGGTGCAATTCATACCGCAGGGTGGCCTGATAAATGATCCCCGCCGCCCGGGCTTCGTGGAACAAACTCGTGCCGTCAATGGACACCAACCGCCCATCAGCGCGGGCTTGCCGGTTAGGCACCAACACATGGGTGTGCAGGTGCGGATCACCCGCCCGCGAGGTCTCATGCTGATAGGCCGCCGCCACCAAACCTGGCAGTTTCTGAAGGTCTTTTTCTCCCGTCACCGGGTTGTGCACCCGGGTGTAGCCGGCATGGACGGCCAAATATTCGAGCGCCTCAGCGATCGCCATCTGATGCGCCGCCGACACCGCTTTGTCGATCACATCATCGCCAAACGCACGCACCAACGACACCGATTTGGGGGCGCAAAACGTTAAATCAAACCCGTGCACCCCGTGCTTGCCGTGCGCGCGTCCGCACTCCCCAGACGGCGCCACACCCTCATCCAGCCAGCGCGCCACCACATCAGGATCAGCATCCCCACCGCCGCGCTCGCTGTCACTCAACCCAACCAACTCCGCAGCCACCCGAGCATCCCCGGCGCACGTCCACACCGGGGTACGGGTGTCACGTTCGGCGTAATACTCCGCCAACCCACCATTAGCCCGCTGACGGTCTTTCACCGCATCGCCCACCGCCCGCGCAGTGCTGTTGTAGTAGTCCACCGACCACCGCGACAACTTCGCCACCGTCAACACGCGAAACCACCCATCATTGGGACACGCCCGCCGAACCCGCCGGGGCAGGAGAGCCCGACGGACGCGCCACAACCAGCCTCGCACAATTTGTGCAAATGTGCCATTGCCCTGGAGGGTGTTGTCGAGGTAGGTTGATTAGGTGCGGTGATACGACGTGGCTGCGCGGCGGGGATGGCCTGGCCTGGAATGGGGTGTCAGGGATGGGGTGGATATCGGTGGAAGCAGCGGTGTTAATGGAGATGCTGCGGGTGCTGGAAATGCGGGGAGATACCGCCGGCCTGGCCGCGCTGATGAGCTACCTCGTCGATGGCGTCAGCACCGCCGTGCAGCAGCCGGTGCGACCGTGGGACATCGCCACCATCGCATCCGAGACGCCACCTCATGCCGTGTGAGCGACGGTAACGCCGCGCATCTGTTACTTCGCCCCGTCAGCGGCCCGCTCTGACCCTGCCCGAGTATTCGGGACAAGCACCCTCACCACTCCCCCTGAGCCGCTTCTCGTCGTGCATCGAAGAGGCTGCCTCTCCGTTCGTTGTTAGGTGCGCTAACTGGTGGTAGGTGGGCGGCCCGAGCGAGTGCACGCGGTGTGCGTTCGGGACGTTCGATCGCGGGCGGTGCGGGCGGTCGCGCAAGCACTCGGCGGATCTCCTGTTGGGCAGCGGCGATGCGGGCCCGCTGGGCGGCCGTCGGTGATGCCGGTCGGGCCTCCTGGTCGAGGCTGCCGGCGGCGTAGCCGCCGGCCTTGCTCGGGTGCTGTACGGGTGACCAGTCAAGTCGGTGCAGGCGGCTGAACAGGAACGCTCCGGGGTGGGTGATGTGGTCGGGCCAGGTCGCGCCGTGGGTGCGCATGTCGGTGTTGAGGGCGTCGGTGATGGCGCGTGCTGTCCACACCGTGGGGTCGATGCCGGCAGCGGTCAGGGCATCGCAGATGACGCCGATGTGTGCGTGGTGTAGCCCGTGAGTGGCTGCGACCAAGGCTGCGGCCAGACGCTGGAGGGCCAGGGGCCGGGGTGTGGTACGCCGTGGTGGTCGTGCTGCACGGATTGTGAATCTATGTCGTTGATCTGGTTGGGCGGGTGCGCTGGCGCACCCGCTTGGTGAGTTCCTCCCTACGGGAGAAAAACAACCAACACCGCCTAACGGCGGTAGGTGGAAATCATCCCCAATCAAGGGTGTGCGCTGGGGATGGCGCTGCGCCGCCACCGGTGGCGGAATCCGACGGGACACCAGGTGGTACACCGAGGGCCGACGCCCAACACTGGGGGTGCCGGGTGAGCCGTGGCCGCGTTGGGCCTCCACCGCCCATTGAGACACCCGTAGGACCCGCCAAGCGGCGGTCACGGTGCGCACATCACAACCCACTCGGGAGGCGATCGTGGCGCGGGTGACGGCCACATGGCGGCCGGTGGCGTGATCGGCGTGCTCGGCCATCACCGCCGCGATCGACAACAACGTGGACGAAGTGATCGATACCCGCTCGGCCGCACACAGCTGACCCAGGGCCGGTGAGTGGGCCCAGCGACGCAACCCGTCGAGCCAACTGGCACGGCTGGTCCACATCGGCGCCCGCGGCGCACACGCGCCGGCGCGCTCCACCCAGCCACGCCGGCGTTCGTTCGCGAGCGCACGCACGACGTGCGCTGTGGGTGCGATAGCGGCGCCCAGGGGCGCCGACCACGCACTGCTGGCTCGATGCGATCGAGCGAGGAGGAAGTCACGATTTGCGCACTGATTGCGCGCCATTTCTGGAACGCCAGACAGGCGTGCGCTACCGTGAGACGAGTCCAGCAAGACACGTCCCTTTCGGGGCAACGGGTGCGGACCCAGAACCGAGTTGGCGCTCGGTTCAAACCCGGACAGGGCCTCGCTACGGCGGGGCCTTTGTCATGTCGCGCTGGGTCTGCACCGCTATGGAAATGTCACATCTGCCCGCGCTTATAGGCGGGCTGTGTCTACATCGCCAGCGGCAGAACCTCCTTGTCGAGTTCGCGGACAGCCTCGGGTCGACCGACCGCAATCGCGAGCAGGTCTGCAGAGAGCTGGCTGACGCTGGTGCCGCGTTCGGCGGCCATTTCACGGAGCCGGGCGTAAACGGATGCGTCAGCGCGAACCTTGATCTGCTCGCGCGGACCTTTATGCGGTTGGGCCATGCGGTGATCTTTGCGCGGAAAGCGGCTTGTACCTGGTACCGACACGCGGTTTAGCCTCGGGACTACCGACAGCTACCCCTTCCGCGTAGTGGCCGTGTTTGTGCGGGGTGGTGCTGCCTGTCAAGGCTCGACTTTGGTCGACCGCGGAGCGGCATTGGCCTTGACCGTCAGCACTACCCCGATCACCACAATGTGCGGCGCGGGAGGGTTACCGGCGCGCCGTGGACTCGGCGTCCGTGCGTGTATGCACGGGCGTTTATTAGTTTCGCGCCATGAGGAGTTCCTGCGGCCGGCTGTCCGTAGGCTCACGAGCCAGAATGCCTGCTGTCGAGCTGTTTGTGGATGAGTCCTGCCGCTCGGATTACCTGCTCTGTGCGGCGGTTGTCCCCGTCGCAGACATTGCGTCCGCCCGCAGGATGATGCGCGAGCTCAAACCAAAGAACCGTGACCGGCTCCACATGAAAGACGAGAGCCGGCACCGCGACCAGATTCTCGCGCGGTTTGTGTCAGCTCCGCCGATCGAGCAGGCTCACATTTTCGTGGGAAGCCTGCGAGGAACCCGACGCACCCAACGTCAAGTCCGGACGCAATGCCTGACAGCTCTGGGCACCTACGCTGCCGATAACGGAGTGACCCGGATATTGCTCGAGTCCTGTTCACAGGACAAGCAGGACCGCGCAGCGGTAGTGGGCGCCCTGGCCGCCAAAGCGGCGACCGATCGCGTCCGAGTCATGATCGACCGCCCGACCTCGCATGAGCTGCTTTGGGCTGCTGATCTCGTTGCGTGGGCCTACGGTGCCGGCGGTGCCGCGCGAAGTGCCATCAGTCCCCTGGTCACCGTGCACAACCTACACTGACCGCTAAATACGCGAAAGCCGGGCGACCATGCAAAACGTGCTGGCTCCCGGCTTCACTTCCTTGGCTCTTCACCAAGACATCACAGATATTACCCCTCGATTCGCTAGGCGCATAGCGATGTATGCAGAAACCGGTTCCTCCGTTATGCGCGAGGCAGGCGTGTCGGCCTACGGGCCGCTAGGGTCGTTGAGCTGCGATGACTTGCACGATCTGTTCTGCCAAATCAGAGTCAGCGAGCAAACGGTCGATGAGCGCTGTGATGACTTCCTGCCCGGTGACACGTGCGAGACCTAGGCGGTCAGCGGTGTCGCGTTGCCAGTTGTCAAGGCCGCGATGGGCGGTCGGTGACAGGTCGACGGTGCGGCGGACGGTCTTTTGCCGCACGACTGGAGCGGGCGCCGACCGCGGCGTCGACTGTGGTGGTGTCTCTTGTGGCACCTGCTCTGGTCGCTCTGGCGTAACTGTCTGCTGCATTGGCGCTTTGCGGAGCCGCTCAGCATTGGCTTTGATTCTATCCGCCGCCGTGATGGCCATAAGACATCCTCCCAGTTCAAAAAGCTATCAGTAGATCAGTAGATCAGTATTTACGTAATTCCGATGCTAGTGAGCTCATCTGCGACATCCCCATAGGCGGTGCCGGCGGCGTTGGTGATGGGCAGGCCAAACGCTTGGGCGTATCGCTCCAGTCGGCCGACAGTCGGCCGGAGGACTCGGACGCCGTCGTCACTGAGCATTTGCCGATAGACATCGGTGCTGGCGGCATTAGAGACAGTGCGAGTCAACACAACGGCAAGTTGAGGGGGTGTGACGGCGAGCGCACCGGCTTCTTCAACGAGTTCACGGATCGCTGGGATACGTGCGTACTCCATGCCAGTTGGCGCCATGGGGACAAGGACGTGCGTCGCTATGCGGATAGCGGAGGCTACGACACCGCGGCGTTCTTTCATCGGCGGTGTGTCGATGACGACGCCGTCGTATCGGTCGCCAACAACGCCCGGCAGCTTGCGGTGGAGATCGGCCACGGGCATGCCGATGACCGGTATGGACCACTCCCCTGCTTCTGACCATGCCAGCAGTGATTCGTTTTCTCCGTCGGCATCCACGCCCAGGGCGGGTAGGCCGGCCTCGGCGAGGGCATGAAGGACGAAAGCGGCAGTGGTGGTTTTGGTCGACCCACCTTTGAGATTTGCGACGACGATGGTCAGGGCAGGCATAAGCAGTTCAGCTCCTGTGGATGGCTGCAACGAAGACTCGTATTCACTGAATTACTGATATACGGAAGAACTGAGTTCAGTATGTCATACGAGCGGGTCAACGCGCGGCTCCAACACCGCCTCGCCTCGGCGGCGTGGCGATAACCGAGTCGCAGTTAATACGGAGATACTGATATCAGTATTCACTGGAATCCGTACCCGCGTATATGAGGCGGTCTCTGAGATGTGGGCGATAGCCCAGCGCTGCCAGTCCCGCAGGCGAGCGAAGATCGGCGGGCGACGAACCCCTTAAGGCCCGCGCGGATTATGAGTCCACAGCTCGGTTTCTCCGGGCACTTGCTCTCCGAATCGATAACCGCAGAGCCGCGTGGGTGTCGTCGGTCTGCATGCCTCCTCATTTAGCCTCCTCTGCATGCCAGTGGGCGTGTACGTGGACGGTTTCAATCTCTACTACGGGGGCCGTGGGCTGTGCGGGAAAGGCATGGCGGGCTGGCGGTGGCTCGACATGCGCGCCCTGGCCGCTCGGGTGGTGGCCAGTCACTCGACCTGGGCAGGAACCACCATTGAGCGAGTGGTCTACTGCACGGCGGTCATTTCCGGTGCGGACAATCCGGTCGGAAACCGGGAACAGGACGCATACCTGCGGGTGTTGCGGCGGTCTCAGACGACCGACCACGTGGAACTAGGCAATTACGTACACCGGGTGGCACGCGCACCGCTAGCCACGCCGGACCGCAACGGCCGGCCCGTCCTGGTACACCCGGGGGGACCGGTGATGGTCAAAGATACCTGGGGGCGGGACGATCCCGGCGCAGTGTTCATGGCGTCAATAGCCAGGCGCGAGGAGAAGGGCTCGGACGTGAACGTCGCCGCCCACCTGCTACTCGACGTCCTCGAACACCGCATCGATGCGGCCGTGGTGATCAGCAACGATAGTGACGTGCAATTCCCGGTGCAGACGGCACGCGATCGCGTCCCAGTCGGGACGGTCAACCCGTCTCGCAGCCACACTGCGGGCAAGCTCCGAGGCTCACCTGCTGACGGCGTGGGCAATCACTGGTGGTACCAAGCTCACCGCGGCGGACTTTCAGGCCTGCCAGCTCCCTGACCCCGCCGGGGGTGTCTCCAAGCCAGTGCCGTGGTGATCTACCCGACAGGGGAGGGGAATTGCGTCGACGCAACCCGCGTTGCATAATTGCGCCATACCACCCGCCCCTACTGGGGGCGGGTTTTTTCATGTCTTGAGTGCTCAAGCGCTGACTCCTCAACCGGGTGGCAGCAGAAATGATGTCAGCAATCGATCTCCGGTGTGGTGGGGGCCGGAGCGCGCCGGCCGGCATCGCCTTGGCATTAAACGTCTGTAGGTTCGTTGCGCTCGATGCACAACTACAGATCAGAAGGTTAGTTCGGCCCGCGTCCCGATAACGAAGGTTTTCGGGACACATGATCGTCGGGTGTGCGACCTGGCAGTTTGCCATCTCGAAAACGTGTACCAAAACTGTCGGTGCTCAGTGATAGACATCGGGGCATGGATCGACTGCTCGGGTACGCCCGGGTCTCCACGAGTGACCAGAACATAGGCAGCCAGGTTGACGCGCTCGAAGCGACTGGTTGCATACAGGTCTGGACCGATGTGGCCTCGGGTGCCCGGGCGCGGCGACCCGGTCTCGATGACCTTCTCGCCGAGGCGCAGCCCGGGGACACCCTTGTCGTGACGAGGCTCGATCGCCTCGGCCGTTCACTCCCGCATCTGCTGGGCCTCGTGGAGGAACTAGCGCCCCGGTCTGTGGGACTGCGCTCCCTGGCGGAACAAATAGATACCACCAGCGCAACCGGGGTTGTTCCGGTTACAGGCCGTGCGTTGATAGTGGCCGAAGGGGTGGTTGCCGGTCAATCCGACGAAGTCGGAGGGGCCGGCTTTGGTGTCCCTGGTTTCTGGCGTTGCCGGTAGGACTCGCCTTCGACGACGAGTTCGTAGGCCGCGGATTGCAGTCGGTCCATCGCCGATTGGGCCAGCAGCGGGTCGGCCATCATGGTCAGGATCTCGGGTGGTTCGCGGTTGCTGGTGATCACCGTCGATGCGGCGCGGTGGCGTTCGACGATGATCTCGTAGAAGTCGGTGGTCTCGGTGGCCTCCAGGCGGTGCAGCGCGAGGTCGTCGATGATGAGTAGATCGACGCGGTGCAGTTTGCGCATTTCGTCTTCGTAGCTGCCGTCCAGGCGTGCCCCGCGTAGGCGTTTGAACAGTTTGTCGGCCCGTTCGGTGTGCACGCTGTGATGTTTGCGTACGGCGATGTGCCCTAAGGCGTTGGCCAGGAACGTCTTTCCCACTCCGACCGGCCCCATGACGAGCACGTTGTAGGCATCGGCGAGGAATCGCAGTGAGGTCAGCTCGGCCCACAACTGTTGATCGAACGCCACGGCGGCGGAGTCGTCCCAGGCTTGGAGCTGCATCGCCGGGTCGAGGTGGGCGGCCTTGGCGCGGCGGGCCGCGGATTCGCGGTCACGGCGGGTGACCTCATCGGCGAACAACAATTCCAGGAAGTCGTGATGGGGCAGCCGGTTGGTGCGGGCCAGCGCCAACCGCTCGGGCAGCGTGTCGAGCAATTGGCCGAGCTTGAGGCGGCGCATCAGGGCTTTGAGTTCAGCGGAGACTTCGATCGGTTTGACCGCCGGGCTGGTGTCGGGACGTTGGGTGCTCATGAGGGCCTGCGCACCGCGAAATCCGAGCCGTCGCGGACGAACCGCGACGCCGCCCCGGGCGGTGTGGGTATCAGGGGTAGTTGTTCACCGCCCCCGCGGGTCAGGATCCGCTCGATCAGCCCGACATCGATTACCTCGGCGTCCAGGGCGCGCCGGCACGCGTCGTCAACAGCGTCGGGGCCGTGGCGGCGCACCAGCCCCAGCAGCCGGTAGACCTGACGCATCTTGGTCCACGGCAACGGGTGTTCGAGCACGGCGGCGGCGTAGACGCCGACATGGGTGCCCTGGGCGGCAGCTTTGCGCTGCAGGGCATCCAGATCCCGCATGGCATAGACCGACACCTCCGAGGGAAGGTCAGCCGGATCGGTGTGTCGGCGGCCCGGGGCCGTGACCGGGTGCACCTTGATCAGCTCACCGCGCCAGTAGAGCTTGACCGTGTGTGCATCAGCGCGGGCCTCGATGCGCTTGCCGACCAGCTCTCCGGGCACGCTGTAGAGCGCCTTGGCCACCTGCACGTGGCGGTCGGGTGCCACCTTGGGGTGCGTCCAGACTGGAACGTCGAACACCGTCTCAGGCACGGGCTTGAGTGCGGGCAACTCATCGGCGGCGAACACCTCTGCCGGGCGCAGGCGGGTGGTGCCGTGGATGCGCAGCCCGGCGATGTCTGAACACCACAGCTCGGCGCGGTTGCGGCAGTCGTCGAGATCCCGGAATGCTTCTCCGGCATAGAAATTCGACCGCACGTAGGACACCATGCGTTCCACCCGCGGCTTGTCTTTGGGGCTGCGGACCCGCGCCGGGTCGACGGCGAACCCCCGCGCCTGCGCGTACTCACGGAAGGAGTCGTTGAGCCGGGGCTCGGTCGCGTGCGCGCGGTGGTGACGATGGCTTTCATGTTGTCGGGGATCACCACCGCGAACACTCCGCCGAAGAACACCCACGCCGCTTCGAACCCGGCGATCACCTCGGCCAAACTCTGGCGGTAGGTGGGCCAGACGAACATGTGCCGCGAATACACCGCGGTGAAGATCAATCCCTGCACGACTCGGCGCCGGCCATCGGCGGCGTCGGTGAGCATCCCGAGGCGACCGAAGTCGACCTGCACCTCCGCACCCGGTTCGCAATCGGCCACCGGCACCGTGGCTTGACGCCGGCCGAAATCCAATTCCGTTGTGGCGTAACGATTCAGCGTCCGATACGACACCACCACACCGCGGCGCCCCAGCAGCGTGTGGATCTTGGTCAGCGTCAATCCGTCTTTGAGCCAGCCCTTGATCTGCTCATGCTCTGCAGCGATCGTCTCCCACGCCAGGCTCTTGCCGGCCGGCCGGTGCGGACGCACCCCGGCAATTACCGCGCCGATCAACTCATCGGTGAGCTGATCAGGCCCGCCGTCACGGTCCAGCCCGCTGGCACGGGCTCGGTCGACGTAGCGTCGCACCGTTTTGCGGTCGATGCCCGAGAGCCGGGCCACCTCCCGCAACCCCAATCCCTGCAGCCACAGCCGCAGCATTTCCACGATCTCGATCACCGATACCTCCCGGTAGCTCATTGGGTCAATACAGCGGCCCAACAACCGGAAGAACCCACGCCACGCCGGGGTGGTCCCATAACTGGTAAACCAGCCAGCCAGGTGGTCCCATCAATGGCAAACAGGTGGTCCCATGCTCATGGCAAAACCAGCTCTGAAGTGGTCCCATTCACCTGGCAGCCGACACCTGGTTCTTCATGTCTTTGGGGCGCTGGCCGAATTTGAGCGCGGAATCAACCACGAGCGCACCCTGGCCGGGTTGGCTGCGGCGCGATCCCGAGGACGGATCGGTGGACGCCCGAAAGTGCTCAACAACCAACGCTTGGAGCACGCCCAAGAGCTAGCAGCAGCGGGGATGGCGGTTCCCGACATCGCCGACATGCTGCTGGTCGGTCGCTCGACCTTGTATCGGGCACTACACGAAGAAAAGAAAGGTGAGAACGAGATGACGACTGCTAGCTCGATCGACCGGGTGTGGAGCATCCGGGATGCGGTACTGAAGTGGCTCTATTTGAAGGCCATGGTTTAACGGCAACAGACATCCGGTCCTGGATTTCGAGGAAATCGCTAAAACCGTTGATTGGCAGGGTGATCCACTCACCGAACCTGAAGTTGCCGAGGCATCCGACTGGCTGAAGGAGGAAGGCTACCTCACTGGAGCAGGTAGCTGGGGCCATGGGGTGGTCCGCCCGTCGATCACCCCTCGAGGTGAGGCTATGGCAGACAATGGAATATCAGTACGGGGTGGGAACAAGCCTGCTGATCCTCAGGGCGTGACAACAATTCACATCAGCAATAGCAACAACGTTGCCATCGGGAGCCCTGGAACCCACCAGACGTACTCGGTGACAGAACAGGTGAAACGAGCACTTGCTGTCGCTGACGTCCTGGAGCTGGCTGCAGATGGCCCTTCGGAGTCGGTGGCCGAAGCACATCGCATCGCATCCGAGATCAAAGATGAAGCGGCGCAATCTAAACCGGACTCAGGACGACTGAAGCAACTTCTCATGTCAGCCGTCGCCGCCGGCAGCGTCGCCCTGGGGCAGGCCGCAGGGACTGATCTAGTGCACTTGGTTAGCCAAGCACTACAGACCTTCTAAGTCTCAATCGCGGCGGGGCTGGCGCATGCCTCCACCGCACCTTGGCGAAAGCTATTGCATTTAAAGCGGAACAGGCAGCGGACCGCCGAGACGCTGCCAGCGCTCCACTAGGGCAGTATTTCGGCCGAACCGCCTCGAAAGCCTCTTCTAAATCCTGTCGCGCCTGCTCTATCCGAGACCTACTCGCGTCCACCCGCGCGTCCAGCTCACGCGTCCGCTCACGCCAACCCGGTAACGCTTGGTCCAGAACATCAGCCTCAGGGATGTCGGTCGAGTCACGGGGCAAGAACGACCGGACCTGTCGGAAGTGATGCAAAGGCACGATGCACTGAAAGCCCACCGCGATGCCCTCCGACGTCGGAGTCCGCGTTGCCTGAGCG
This sequence comes from Mycolicibacterium pallens, assembly GCF_019456675.1. Classification (NCBI taxonomy): domain Bacteria; kingdom Bacillati; phylum Actinomycetota; class Actinomycetes; order Mycobacteriales; family Mycobacteriaceae; genus Mycobacterium; species Mycolicibacterium pallens. The sequence continues at coordinate 19,502 of NZ_CP080334.1, forward strand.
CCATCCGCCCCGCCGCTCGCTAGCGACCTCAGTAGGTCAGGGTTTTCGGCAGTAGATCGACTTCGGGAAGGCAGTAGCTCGTGATACCCGCGGCAATGACCATCGCTGATTGATGTTTCGTCGCCCCGGTTGCCATGTCGTGCTGGACCATCGTCACCAGCGGGTCGAAACCCATCTGGGAGAGGCGGTCACACAATCCTCGACCGTAGGCGGGTGCGGTGATCGGACTGTTGGCGGGGACTCCCACTGTGTGAAGGGCCGACAGGTAGGCGGTGTCGTCATCGTCGGCGTGGGCCTGCGGCGCGACACCAACGATCAGCACGGCCCCAGCTATCACCATCGCAGCTTTCACGAGCATGGACACTAGTGGCGGAGCTGAGCCATGGCTAGGTTGCGAACGGATGGCGATCGTGGTGACGAGAGCTTGAAGTGCAGAATGCCGGCGCGGTGACCCGATGCCCAGCTGGTACGAGGTTGGAATACCTGGGCGTAAGCACCTCGGGGCCATCATTGACAGCGGACCGGTAGATACACGGCGGGATGTTCACAGCTCAGCGAGGGTTCTGTACCTGCAGGTTGATCATGATAATGATGCCTTCGAGGTCACTACGCGCACGTACGGAGAGGTCAACTACGGCATGGGTCAACCCTTTTCGCCGCCACGGCTGATGCCCACCACCGTGACCAGCGGGCAAGCGCCGGGGGTGGGATATGCCATCGCCGGTGAGTTGGTGCCCACCTTGCACGTACGTCTGGATGGGCGTGTGCCGATCTTCTTCGAGCATCACGTCGTGCTGTGGAAGAACCCCGACCTGCAGATCGGCATCCATCCGTTGCGCGGCGGGTTCAAGCGAGTAGTGGCGGGAATGCCGATCGTGCTGACCGAGACCCAAAGCCCCGGCGAGATCGCCTTCTCCCGCGACGGCGCAGGGCACGTGTTCGCGTTGCACCTCACCCCTGGCATGGCGATCCAGGTGCGCGAGCACCAATACCTCGCCGCGACCGGCAATCTGGACTACAGCTTCACTCGTCAACGCGGAATCGCCAACATGCTGGTCGGAGGCAACGGGATCTTCGTCGACCGATTCGCCGCGACCGACAGTGAAGGCGTGGTCTGGTTGCACGGCTACGGCAACGTCTTCGAGAAGGTGCTAGCACCGGGTGAACAGATCGACGTCGAGCCCGGCGGCTGGATCTACCGCGACGACACCGTGGCGATGGAGGTCAAGATCTACGGCCTCAAGACCGGGATGCTCGGTGGGACCAGTCTGGTGTTCAACCGATTCACCGGACCCGGACGCGTCGGCATCCAATCGATGTACCTGCACCTACCCACCACCGACTAAAACCCGCGCACGAGAATGCGATCCGCCCATAGGTGAGACGACTCCACCTGGTGGTTCTGGCGCGTTACCCGCTATGAGACAGATATGAGACGTCTCATATCTGTACATGCGAGACGAGCGCCCGTTTTGTCGCAACCCCACAATTGCAGGGCAGGCGGGAGGTTTACCGCACGCGGACGGGGTAAGGCGACTGGTCATGGATTCCAATGCCTATACCCATCAGTCCGCAGCGGTGGAAAACGCGCATCAGGCCAGCGCCGGGCTAGTAGCGCTGGCATGTGAGGCAAGCACGCGCAGCAGGATGCTGTGCGAACATAGCCGAACTCTTCGACAGGAGAGTCGACGCCTCCGCCGGGAAGCCGTGGAGCTACGGCTCATCACTCAATTAAGCAGACCGCGGCGACATGGCGCGGTGCCTCGGCCATCGCACGAGTGGCAAGACAGGACGTGAGCTGTTCAATCGCTGATACGGGCCGTCACCTATGTCGTTTCCAGGGGCGTACCCAGCGGGTGGCAGAGTGTGCGGGGAATGGTTCACCATTGCCTCTGCGCAGACGCGGGGGGATTTACGGCAGCGTTGGGGGCGACGAGGATGTCGGTCATCAGTCGTCGGTTCTGGCAAAGCGACCACTATGACTGGCTGTCGGGATACCTGGCGGCCCGAAAAATGAGTGGCCCCACTCGCGCTGTGATGGCCTTCCTGAGCTCGTCATTTGTCGCCGGTCTGATCGTGTTATTGACCAGCCAGGATGGCCCCCGCGAGCCCGTCACGGTGGCAATGGCCTGGATCGCTGTGATCGGCGGGCTGGCCGGGATGGCGTTATTTGCCTGGCGGTGGCCCACCCGCGCCCAATCACTGGCCTTCGTCGTAGTCGTCAACACCTCGATCGCGCTAGCCTGTCTGGCCCACCCCAATCCTCTAGCCGCCTTGATCGGCTGCATCGCTTTTGCTACCAGCGGCGCCTATGTCGCCTTTTTTCACAGCACCGGATGGATGCTCTACAACTTTGGGGTGGCCACTATCGTGGTCACCGTCCAAGCCGTGCGGGTGGCTATGACAGGACATCCCGCCCTGGCGTGGGTGGACTGGTGGCTGATCGTCGAGGTCAACGTCGCCCTACCGCTTGGTGGCCAAATCCTGGTTCGCGCTCTGGCGGGGGATTTACTACGCGCCGATACCGATCCCCTAACCGGCCTACTCAACCGCCGCGCCTTCCACCGCAAAGCCCTGGGGATGATCCACACGCGCCCCAGCAACGCGAACTACCTCATGGTGATGCTAATCGACCTGGACAACTTCAAAGCACTCAACGACACCTACGGCCACAAAGCCGGCGACCAAGCGCTAGTACACGCCGCCCGCACCCTGTCAGCCACCGCCGATCCACAAGCGGTGATCGCACGAATCGGCGGCGAAGAATTCCTGCTCGCCACCACCGCCCCAGCCTGCACCGCCGAATCACTCGCCACCCAACTCTGTACAGCCATCGCTGTCACTCCAGCAGCAGTCACAGCCAGCATCGGAGCTGTGTGTACCCGCCTCGACGGCAACACGGCAGCCGCCGGTCACGACGTACTCCTCGAAAAACTCGTCGCGGCCGCCGATGCGGCGATGTATTCAGCAAAACGCGCCGGCGGCAACCAGGTCCATCACCCCGACCACCACCCGAACACCGAACAGCGCTCCCTTCGGGGCACCTGAGACAGGAACTGATCGACTTCGAATCTCGTCGAGATACGAGACACCGCTTCCTCCGAGCCACGCCGATGGACGAAGAGCGGAGCATAAGCCGCCGTCATGGATCATCCGATGGTCCTTCTACCGGTGCCCCGGGGAGCGCGCCGACGCATTAGATCCGGCGCTCCAAGCGCGCTGAAACCGCCGCTTCCTGCAGGTCCAGCCGGTCAAGCATTGCCCGCACCGCTTCCTCTTCGAGTGCACCGAGGTCGCGCTGTTCGATGAGCGCCGCCCGTTGGGCTCGTAGCACCTCCCGGTATAGCGACGCGAACACTTCAGCGCGCAGGGTGTGATTTTCTGGGCTGGGCATCTCATCAGCGTCCTGAGACTGGCGCGCTACCAAATGACGAATCTCGTCGAGCACCTGTGGGTCAAGCCCGTCTGGTGGGTGCGCGCGAAAGTGGGCGAAGACTTCGACTGCAGCCTCGTGAACGACGCGTTCGGTCTTGAGCGTTTCCTCTCGGTCTTCGCCCGTATCGCCCTCGCTGAAGGCTAATTTCAACCGTCGGATCAGCAGCGGCAACGTCGCGCCCTGCAGTAACACCGTGCCGACAGTGACCGCGAAGGCGATCGCCTGAATCGTCGCTCGGTGGGGAAACGGTTCGCCGCTGGCTGTGGTCAACGGAACCGCGGCCGCCGCGGCCAACGTCACCACACCGCGCATTCCCGCCCACGACACCACAACGTTGTCTTGCCAGGACAAGGGGCGGCGGTCGATTGCCGACCACCATTTGCCCGATCGAGGTGAGCGAGTGTCCGGAGTTGCGCAGGCGCTCCTGCCGCTAAGCGGCGGCGCCGGGGGCGTCGCCACGCGGTCGCGGTACTGGAACAACAGCCAGGGTCCGAACATCACGAACACCGACAGCGGTCGGATCAGCACCACGACGGCGAGCACAATCATCGACGCCAGCCCTACGCTGGTCAACGATTCGTGCGCCTCGTTCAGGTCGTCGAGAACGAAACGCAGATGCAGTCCGATGTAGGCGAATACGAATGCCTCCAACAGCACATCGAGTGAATTCCATACATAGCGTTCCTGCAGGCGCGTCTGGTAGCCGGCGGCGAGAGTGCCCGAGCCGACGACGAATCCAGCGGCGACCACCGCCAGCACGCCGGACGCGTGCACGTTCTCCGCGAGCAGGAAGGCCGCAAACGGCGCCACGAGGCCTTGGACCGTCTCTAGTGCCGGGTTGTTGAGACTTCTCCTGATCCACAGCGTGGCGTAACCCAGCACCGCACCCACAGCCGAACCGAGCAGTGCGGCATAGCCGAACAGCAGAGCCGGGTTGGCGATGAACGTATGACTGCCGGTGACCTGCGCGACGGCGACGGAGAACAACACCAGTGCCGCGGCATCGTTGATCAGGCTCTCACCGGTCAGGACAGCCATGACCTTCTTTGGCAGTCCGAGTCGTCGGCCGATGGCGACGGCGGTGACCGCATCCGGTGGCGCGACAATCGCACCCAACACCAGCGCGCCGCCAAAGGTCAGCGGAACCACTACAAGCCACGCCGAGACGGCAGCGACGGCGAAGGCGGTCACCATCACCAACGCGACACCCAAGCCCAGAATCGGACGGATATTGCGGATGAAGGTGGGGAAGGAGAAGTTCACCGCAGCCGAAAAGAGTAAGGGCGGCAGGATGACGGCGAGCAGGACGTGCGAATCGAGTTCCGGAGTGCGGAAACCCGGCACAAACGACGCCGCGATGCCGGTCACCACAATAATCAACGCGGGCTGCAGTCCCCGTCGATCAGCGAGGGCGGCGACGATGATGGCGCCGACGACGACGAGTAACAGTTCCACGCGACGAATTCCTGTCTTATCCGGCAACAATTTTATTCAGGTGGCGCCCGACTAGAAATGTGACTTTTCGCCATGGTGTGTTTCACCGGCGGAGTCACCTGGTGCCGCCGGGCGCGTTCACTGCTCGCAGAACATGTGAGCCGGAAGACGCACTGCCCGACGGGTGCGATGTTTCCCATCATGCAACCATGCTCATTATCAGCTAATATCTGATAGCGATCTGCACAGTGTAGGACCTGCGAAAATGAGGTAGTTGCGGTGCACTATCAAATTATTTCCCGGTGCTCGTCGCCAACCGCTAGTACGGATTACCGGGACATCACTGCGGTCCGGTATCGAGTCGATGGCGCTACGGGCAGCTGTAGTCGTGAGCAGATGATCACCCTGTTGGAACAGGGCCACACCGCCTTCGTCACAGATCGACATGGTTATTCCGACGTTGGGATCTTCGACTTAAACAAGGTCAAATATTTGCGCACGTACTGGGGTGACTTCTGGGATGACAGGCTGATCTCGCTGCCGACGTTCGATTTCGACGTATGCCGGCATGATCCGGCTGTCGGTTCGGATGCTCAGTCCCGCCGCCGTGGCGTGGGCGCCTGTGTTGAGAGCGTTCAGCTCGCGGCCTCACAGCTGATCGCTGTCACGCAACGGCGGCGGCGCCACCGCCGGGAGAGTCACAAGCGCCCTGCCCTAGCCCGGACCTAGAAGGTGCATGCCGACCGTACTGGAATCGCCGCCGACTCCGCGCTGTACATATACGGCAAACCGCAACGGCGGCAACCACATCCATCCCCTGCATCCGGGTGCGGGCGATGTTGGTGTACGAGGGCGAGTAGGGGGTGAACCAACGCCTGGTAGTGACGGCGACGCCTGGTACCTACCCTTATGACGGGCTGCCGGGGCCCGGCCCAGAACGATGCAGGCGCGAGTTCGGCTGGCCTTTCCCGCGCACTAAGGTAACGCCATGGCACTTCCCAACGAGGTCGCCTACGAGGTCGCTTACCCGGCCCAGGGGTGTGGCCGGGTTCGGGAGGACGCGGCCCAGGGCGGGTGGTTGTGCTACGGCCAGAGCTGCGCCCGCAGGCGATAGCTGGCCCTGATTAAAGCGGCACCGGCTCCAGTTCGATCATGTGGGGATATGCGTCATCGGGCAACGATGCGGACTCCTGCTGTTGTGCCCAGTCCCAGGGGGCGACATCGAGGGGCATCGGCTGTCCCGGCGTGTTCCGGCGCCGATGATCGGTGGCGGGGGTAAAGATAGCCATCACGTTTCGGTCCTTCTCGGCTGTTCTTTTCTTCTCTGCAAGCGAGATCGGCGGGTGATCGTTAGGTAGTAGTCACCTGCGATCCCTCGCCTGGTGCCTTCTCCACCCGCAGGCGGGCCAGCCCACCCACCGGGATGTGCCTGGGGTGGGCCTGCGGCGTCTGGCCACTCTGGACGAGGGGGGCCAGGGTGGGCCGTAAAACGCCGATGTGTCCCTGGTGGCGGGCTGGCCTGCGGATGCTGTGATGTCATCACCTCCTTGGTGTTCTGCGCTGGATCCGGGCTGCTGGCGGAGGGCTGCGTGAGACTGCCCGCGCCGCGGGGTGCGGGCGAGACCCTCGTCGCAGGAACCGTGCCGATGACCGGGCCGCCGCGGACACCGGCCACCCGAACCTGAAATGGGCACACCCGCTCACCGGGGGCGCCGGCGGTGGACACCGCGGGATCAACGGGGATGCCGCGGCGCATAGGATGGCGTCGACCTCCGCGAACAGCACGATCACCGCCGCAGACAACACCTGATCGAGATCTTCCGCGGGGTGATCGCAGTCCATTGGCGCCGTCGTGGCGGCTAACGGCACGAATCGATCTACGGTGAGCATCACCGGCCGTCCTATCCCGCGTCGATGACCTGGCCCGGGTCGATGGCCTGCTGACGATCCCCGTGGTTAACGGTGATCTTGCGGGGTTTGGCCTTTTCGGCCACCGGGATCTGCAACCGCAGCACACCGCCGCGGTAGGAGGCTTTGATCCGCTCGGTGTCGAGGTTATCGCCGAGTACCAGCTGGCGGCTGAACACCCCCCGGGGCCGTTCGGTGGCCAGCATGTCCCGGCTGGGATCGACCTCGGGGCGCTGCGCGCGCACGGTCACCACATTGCGCTCGACGTCGAGGTCCAACGACTGCTCCTCGATGCCGGGCAGATCGAACTCGACAACCAAATCGTCGCCCTCCCGCCAGGCATCCATGGGCATCACTGCCGGACGAGCCGCGGTGCCCAACACCTGCTGGGTAAAGCGGTCTAACTCCCGGAACGGGTCACTACGTACCAACATGATTTGCCACCTCCCATCGTCGACAGAGCTGTGACGAAGGTGATCTATGCCAGATCACATACGTTTTATATAACCCAGATAGACTGTTCGAGCAACACATGAGACCCAAAAAATTCTTCCCAACCCTGTGTCGACGAACGGGAGCCCCCGATCCATGACCACACCACACCACACCGCCGGGCCGGCCCCCGACCAAGCGGTCTATGCGATCTCCGTGGCCGCCGAGTTGACCGGAGCACCGATTCAATCCATCCGCTTATGGGAACGACACGGTTTACTCACCCCGCACCGCACCCCCGGGGGAACCCGCCGCTACAGCGCCAACGACCTGGCCCGCATCACCCGCATCACCGCCCTGGCCGGCGCCGGGATCAACATCACCGGGATCGGCCGCATCCTGGACCTCGAAGACACCAACACCGCCCTCCGCGCCCGCTACGGCGACGGTGGGTAGTGAGTCCACTGCCATATCACCGCTCTGCTGGACTAAATCCTGGCGTAAACGGGCTTAGGCAACGACCGCCGTGTCGACCTCGATACCGGTGTGCGGCAGCGGTTTTCCTCGGCGATACTGCCGGGCCCTGGAGCAGTTCCTGGGCTCGGGGGCGGGGTTGTCGGCATCGACGACCACCCGGCTGACCAGCCAGTGGCAAGACGAGGCCGCCGCGTTCGGGCGCCGGGATCTGTCCGGCAGCGACTACGTGTATCTGTGGGTCGACGGCATTCACCTCAAGGTTGCGTCTGGAGCAGGAGAAGTTGTTGGCCTGCTGGTGATGATCGGCGTGCGCGCTGACGGCCGCAAGGAGCTCGTCGCCCTCACCGACGGCTACCGGGAGTCGACCCGAGTCGTGGGCCGATCTGCCGCGCGATTGCCGCCACCGCGGCATGACCGCACCGGTACTGGCGGTCGGAGACGGCGGCCCTCGGGTTCTCGAAAGCGGTTCCGCGAGGTCTTTCCGACAACCAAGGAACAGCGGTGCTGGTTTCACAAGCAGGCCAATGTTGTTGCCGCACTGCCGAAATCAGCGCATCCATCGGCGTTCGAGGTCGACTTCGGCGCGAAATATCCCAAGGCGGTCGCTAAGATCGTCGACGACCTGGATGTGCCGCTGGAGTTCTACAGGTAACCGGCCGAACACTGGATCCACCTGCGCACGACGAATCCGATCGAAAGCACTTTCGCCACCGTGCGTTTGCGGACAAGGTCACCCGAGGGGCCCGGCTCACGGGCGGCCGGGATTGCGATGGCCTACAAGCTGATCGACGACCGCCCAGGCCCGCTGGCGCGCCGTCAACGCCCCACGCCTGGTAGCCCTGGTCCGTGCCGGTGCGGTCTTCCACAAAAGGCAAGCTGCTCGAACGACCCACCGACATCACCCCACCCACGCCGTCCTCAGAGGGCGGTCGACACACCGGAACGGAGGTCGCGTGAAACGTCCGGGACTGTTGCTGACGTGTGGGTTTCGGCTCATCGCCTGTCCACGAAGTAGTTAGGACCGTGAGGCGGCGAGCCATGGAGGTCGAGGTTGTCGATGATTAATCCGATAGTGAAGTCGAAGCGTTCGTGTTCGGTTCCTGAGGTGAGTTCGGTTGCGTAACGGCGAGTATTGGGGAAGTCGGTCTCGGGTAGTGCGTGGAGACGGCCAAGCAGCTCAGTCTGGTCCAGCACCCAGGAGACGTCCGGGTCTTTCTGTCGCAGTCCGACCATGGAGCGTTCCAGCGCGTATCCAGCGATGTAGAGCGCTAGCGCATCGATGGACCACGCCGCGGTCTGAGGCTCGATCCCCCCGACCAGCATGATGCTGAGCATCGCTTCGCTGACCCTCGCGGTGTCGGTGTTGCCGGGGGCCATGGCCAGTGCGGCACGGGAGATGCCGGGGTAGGCCAGGTACTGGTCGCGCAGCTGTACACACACGTGCCGAATCTGCTCGCGCCAGCGTGATGAATCCGGTGTGGGCAGGGTCAGCCTGGAACACAGGTCACCGATTAGCAGGTCATCGAGGTCGGCCTTGGTGGAGATGTGGGCGTACAACGACGAGGGCCCGGTGTCGAGCGCACTGGACACACTGCGGATCGTCAACGCGTCGTAGCCCTGTGACGCGACGACCTGCAATGCGGCAGCAGTGATTCGCTCGGTGGTGATCGGCGGCTTTCGCGGGCCGATGGATCCGGTCACGCCGGTGGTGGCCGGCCGGCGCCGCATCGCATCACCCACGCGCGGATCGAGAGGGCATGAACACCACTCTAGCTTGACACGAACTTAGTTCGCCGGGTAAAAACGGCAGCAAACAGCTAACGAACTAAGTTCGTCGCAGCTGCGAAGGGGTGCCACCATGGGTCAAAAGGTCGCGCTGATCACCGGCACGAGTCGTGCGCTGGGGCTCGGCTTCGCCGTGGCGCGTCAGCTCGCCGAACTCGACTACCACGTGATCCTGAGCGCCCGCGACGCCACCCGCGCAGAACCCTTGGCACATCAGTTGCGCCATAGACGGGTACGCGGCCACGGCACTGCGCCTGGACGTGACCGATCAGGACAGCATCCGAGAAGCCACCGATCAGCTCAGCGCCACCTTCGGCCGGCTCGATGCACTGATCAACAACGCTAGCGAGATGCCCGACTTCACCACCTTGTCTGCGTTGGACGCTGACCTCGATGCGGTGCGTTCGGCGATAGAGGTCGACGTGATGGGCCCGTGGGCGCTGGTTCAGGCGGTGCTGCCGTTGTTGAGCGCTGCGCCTGCGGCCCGCATTGTCAACGTGTCCAGCACGTCCGCTCTTCAACTTGCGACCGGACTGGATTTGGGGGCGAGCCTTCGTGCTCCGGCGTATTCGATGGCCAAGCACATGCTCAACGCACTGACCGTGGGTCTGGCCCGGGCGTTCGCCGACACCGCGATCCTGGTCAATGCCGTCGACCCCGGCGAGACCGCGACCCATCCTGAACGCGGCGACGACACCGACCGCCCGGCATCCGAAAGCGCCCGCGGTGTCGTGTGGGCCGCCACACTCGGCGCTGACGGACCATCGGGAGGACTGTTCC
>NZ_CP080335.1:0-28250 GCF_019456675.1 Mycolicibacterium pallens
GTGAGCGACAAGCCGTCGGTCCTGTTCGTGTGCGTGAAGAACGGCGGAAAGTCACAGATGGCCGCCGGACTTATGCGCCAAGCGGCCGGCGACTCGGTCGACGTGTACTCCGCCGGGACCAAACCGGGCACCGCGATCAATGCACTGTCTGCGCAGAGCCTGCACGAAGTGGGTGTCGACATCACCGGCGAGTCACCCAAACCCATCGACCCGCACACCGTCGAGGACGTCGACATCGTGGTGACTCTTGGCCGCGAGGCGCACGTCGATCCGGTGCCGGGGACCCTTTTCGTTAACTGGGACACCGATGAGCCGTCCGAGCGTGGAATCGACGGCATCGAGCGGATGCGCCTGGTACGCGACGACATCGCGGCCCGTGTCGCCGACCTCGCTGCGCGACTGCAGGCGCAGTAGCCAACCAGCACCGGATGCCGAAATCGGTCGATATGTCGACCCGGTGCGCTGCCCGCCCGTGACCGACGGTCCCAGGCGCGGGCATCGTGTTTCGCGCAGGTACGAGCAGCAGGTGACGTGATGGCCAATGCCTCACCCTAGAAAAACGCGAGCCACAGGCCTCGTCGTCCGGCGAGTAATCCTGTGGCTCACTTCCAAACCCACCTCGATGGGCTGGCTACGACGACAAGTCTACGTCCAGGACCCGGTGTTCTGCAACGAACCTGATGGGTGAAGGCCCCCTCCCCCGTTTAGATCGTGTGGAGCTCGACGGCGTTTCCGAGCATGTCGAGATAGGTCCGATTGCCGATCCTGGCTTGGACCACGGCCCCGCACACGATGTCAGCTGCCCACAGCGCCGGTTCGTTGCGGCCCACGGAGTGCTCGATCCGTACCGTCGATTCGATAGCTCGGCGCGAGCGCAGTTTCTGCAGCATGTCCAGGTCGCTGGCGTCGAGTTGGCCACGAGATTCGAAGGTGATCGTCGAGCACGGCATCAGGGCCAGGTGCGGCAGAAGAAACTCCATGCACTTGCGTCGATGTCGGCGGTCATCAGCGTCTTTGTCGACGTGAACGACGACGAACCCCATGACCGGAAGGCTAGCCACGGTCTCGACGAGTTCGGCGCGGCGCTCGGCGCTGCTGCCGTGCCAGTGCAGCTTCGCCTCACCGATCCGCAGGCCGTCGAGTGTCTTGCGCATTTCGGCGACATCCTCGTCGTCGCACAACGCCGCAGTGAGCAGGTACGCGCCGGGGTCGAAGTCCGGACGCGACCCGGACTCATCGGCCCACGCGGTCAGCATGCGAAACCCCTCATCAGAGTCCCGAACGGGACCACTACGGCGTACATCGGATCAGATCCTCTCCTGCGCGGGTTCTCGGCACTCGGCACTAATTCTCGATTCGTGCATGCAGGTCTACAGGGAAGGCGTGCACGCGATGCGCCAGCGAAGGGGGCGCGGAGGCGAAAGGGAGGACGACGGAGCGGGTGCCAAGCGCCGCCGTCCAAACGCTTTAACGTTCTAACTGCGTAACGCTCTAGCTACCTAACGTTTTACCGTTATAACGTTGTAAAGTTAAAGCATTACAGAGTTACAGCGCTATAATTCTGACGTGACGACCAACATCGCCGTGTGCCATTCCCGCAAGGGCGGGGTGGGCAAGTCCTTCCTGGCCTACGAACTGGCTTTTCTGCTCGACGCGGTGCTCGTCGACCTCGAACACGACGGGGGAGGCGTGACAGCCAAGTGGGGGTACCGCCCTCAAGATCACCCACGATCACGACTCCTGGACGCGTTCGAAGCGGGGGCAGCCGCGCCCCGGCCGCTGCGCGGCTTCAAGAAGCCCGATCTCATCCCCGGCCATCCCGACCTCTACGACCACCAGCCCGACGCCGATACCATGGCAGACGCCCTCACGAAATGGGCGTCCGAATGGGGCAAACCGTGGATCGTCGTCGACACCCATCCCGGCGCCAGCCCAGCCGCCCACGGCGCGCTGGCCGTGGCCAACATCGTCTTGGCCCCGACTGCACTGCGTACCGCTGAACTCGACGCCACCGCCGAGCTGGTCAACGAGGCCGCCGACTACCCGCTGGTCATCGTGCCGAACTTCGTCCCGACGACACCACCGGCGGCCGAGATTCAGCGACTGCGCACCATCATCGCCGAGACACCCGTCCAGGTCGCCCCACCGATACCGACCGCGCTGCACGTGGGAACACGAAAGAAGCGCATCGCCATCACCGCCGAAACGCCACCTGCGAAATCTCTCCAGAAAGTGGCGGCCGCGCTCACCGACCTCAGTGCCTACGTGAAGGAGTACGTCAATGGCTGACGGCCTGGACTCACTAACCGCCATGCGCGCGAAGTCGAGCGCATCCCGCCGCACCATGCCGCCGCCCCGGCACCAACCGCGGCGCACCCCGGTCGACATCCCCGGCAGCGCATCACCCCCAGCGGTCGCACCCCAACCGCCGCCACAAACGCCGCCGGCCCCGGCCCCACCGACTACCGCAGGCACCGACCTCACGAAAGTGTCGATCTACCTCGACGACACCACCGACGCCTACCTCGAGACGGTCCGCGCCGCAGCGCGCGCGACCAAACCGCGCGTCGACGCCACCCGCAGCGCAGTCGTTCGCTTTGCGCTCAACCGACTCGCTGAGCAGCTCGCCGCAGCCGAAGTAGTCGCCGAACTGCAACGCAGCGCAGCAGCCCACAACGGCCCCGGTCGAAAGCGCGCATAAAAGCGTTATAGCGCTATAACGCTTTACAGTTGAAACGCCCGATCGCTTCCTCGCCCTCGGTTCGCGCGGCCCGCCAGGGAGAATCCCCGCCTCATGGCGGGGGAGGGGACTTCCTCGGCCTCGATTGTGGCGAAACAGTGGGTGGTGGCCGTCAAGGCCGGTAACCGCCGCTGCGCGGTCGACCTACGGTCGAGCCTGGACAGCCACCACCCACCGCGCAAACGGGCCAGTACGAGGAAGCCGGGTGGGAAACGCTGGCCAGACTCCGGGGGGCGAGCTACTCGGACGGGGGCACCCCGGCACGGTCCAAGAACTCGTTGAGCGCCGCATCCACGATGTCGGTGACCGCGTACCCGCGGTCCTTCAACACCTCACGTGCTGCTGCGTGCCCGGCCGCACATGGGCGTTCAACGGCACCTTCTGCTGCCGCTTACGCAAGGGCAGCGCGCTACCGCCGCGCCGTTCCAGAAACAGCCGTGTGCGCCTTGGCGTGTCGCGCGTTTCAAAAACGGTTTCGATGCAAAGGTGTGCAGTATGGCTCGCCCAAGCAAAGGTGACCGTGCAGCCCACATGGTCAAAACCCATCCGGCCGTCACCCAACGCCTCGTCGAGAAAGCCGCCGCCGCCGGCTCATCCTCGGTTACTCAGTACGTCGCGGACGTGCTCGCCCTGTACGCCGAGATGCCTCAGCACGTCCGTGAACTCAACAACCAATCAGCGCTTACGGTCCCGCGCACACTCCCGCCGCTTCGCGGCGACGTCTATGGACGGATCATGGTCCGCCCGCATCGCGAAGTCTCCGAACGCCTCACAGCACAAGCGCCGGGCTACAAAGTGCCGCCGTACATCGCCGACATCCTCTCCGTACACGTCGGACTGCCCGAGCACGCCCGCACGCGCGACAACGCCGAGGAGGTTCTGCCGCTGGCGATGTGATCACCCGCCAAGACCTCACAATTTTGCTGGTCAGGTCTTGGCATATGTGACATCTGAATAGCTGGTGTGCGGATTCTCCCGCTGACATGACGAAGGCCCCGCGTTAGCGAGGCCCTGTCGGGGGTTTTGAACCGAGCTGGAACTCGGTTCCGGGTCCGCACCCATTCCCCGAAGGGATCTGTCTTGGTGGACAGTTCTCACGGTAGCGCACGCCCTGAAGCTGCACCAGCTTCGCCGCGCAATCGGTGCGCAAACCGTGACCTCTTGAGTGCCCGCCCACGTTGGGCGAACAGGGCGCGGCCGACGCCGCTCGGAGCGTCTGTAGCTTCTGCCACTCATAGCCCGCATGTGGCTCGTGCGATCGCCAATGAGCGTCGTCGTGACTGGGTGACGCGCGCCGGCTCCTGCGCACCGTCCGCGCCGATGTGGACCAGTCGCGCCGGCTGGCTCGACGGGCTGTCGCGGTGGGCGCACTCCCCGGCGTTCGGACAGCTGTGCGCCGAGGCGCGGGTGTCGATCACCACGGCCACGCTGTTGTCGATCGCCGCGGTGATGGCCGAGCACGCCGATCACGGCACCGGCCGCCACGTCGCGGTCACCCGCGCGACAATCGCCGACAAGGTGGGCTGCGACGTCCGCACCGTCACCGCCGCCTGGCGCGTCCTGAGGGCCTCCAGATGGGCCGTGGAAGCGCAGCGGGGCCACGGTTCGACAACCACCCCTAGCGTCGGCCGCCGACCCTCGGTGTACCACCTGGTGCCGCGTCGCGAAGCCCGTCCAGTGACCCCACCGCTAGTGCATGATTTCCACCTACCGCCGTCAGGCGGTGTTGGTTGTTCTTCTCCCGTAGGGAGTTACTCACCAAGCGGGCGCGCGAGCGCGCCCGCCAACCGATGCTGCGACAAGACGCGACAAGCACGGCCGCGGCGCGCTACCGTGCGACCGCTGGCCACCCAGAAACTGGCCGCTGGACTGGTCGCGCTCACCCACGGTCTCGATCGCGACCACATCGGTGCCATCTGCGATGCACTCACCGGCGCCGGGATCGACCCCGCGGTGTGGTCCGCGCGTGCGGTCAACGACGCCCTCAATGCCGACATGCGCGCCCGAGGAACGACCTGGCCCGACCACATCGCCAACCCCGGCGCGTTCCTCGCCAGCCGGTTGCGACGGCTGTCCTGGACACCCCCCGAGACGGTGCCGAAAAAGGCCGGCGGCTGCGCCGCCGCCAGCATCGACCAGACGCCGCGCCCAGTGGTGCTCACCGATGCAGCGCGGGCCCGGATCACCGCCGCTCGAGAAGAGATCCGCCGAGTGCTCACCGAGCGCGCCCAACGCGCCCGTGAGGAACACACCAGCAGCACGCCCGACGCACGCGTCACGACGTCACGTCCGCTCGCGGTGCCGACACGGCACGGCGACGCGATCGGGGGGATAGAGGCGCACCGTTGAACGTTCGGGTCGACGACCCGACTAATGGTTGCGAAACGACGCGCTGACGTTTGCGGGCGAGATGCCCCCTCAGCCTCTTCCAGCCAACACGTCTTTCGTCGTTGATCACTCACCTTTTCCGCCCTTACAGCTTCTCTTTCACTGCTCTCGTCCCTCCATTCTTCGCCCGCTCGCCTCGTCCCACGTGTTCCTTCCGCCCCCTGTTCCTGCTGCCCTCATTCAGGTACGTAACAACATGGCACATTTGCACAATTTGTGCGATGCTGGTGGCGCGCCCGCTTCCGGTCCGGGGTCTATCCCCTCGTGATCCGGGGCGGGATGGCTTGGGAGGGGGTGGGTTGCGGTGTTGACGGTGGCGAAGTTGTTGTTGTGGTCGGTGAACTACTACAACGACACTGCGCGGGCGGTCGGTGATGCGGTGGCGGACCGGCAGAAAGCCAACGGGGGATTGGCGGAGTACTACGCCGAACGCGACACCCGCACCCCGGTCTGGACATGCGCGGGGGACGTAAAGACGGTCGCGGAAGCCGTGGGGTTGGGGGCTTCTGAGCGTGCCGGTGGGGATGCTGATCCCGACGCAGTGGCGCGCTGGCTGGACAGTGGTGTAGCCCCTAACGGGGAGTGCGGCCGGGCGCACGGCAAGGGCGGTGTGCACGGGTTCGATCTGACGTTTTGTGCCCCGAAGTCGGTGTCGTTGGTGCGGGTTTTCGGCAACGATGTTGCCGACAAAGCGGTCAACGCGGCGCACCAAACCGCGATCGCAGAAGCCCTGGAGTACCTGAGCGCGCATGCTGGCTACACCCGGGTACACAACCCGGTCACGGGAGAAAAAGACCTCCAGAAGTTGCCGGGTTTGGTAGCCGCGGCCTATCAGCACGAGACCTCGCGGGCGGGCGATCCGCACCTGCACACCCACGTGCTGGTTCCCAATCGGCAGGCCCGCGCTGATGGCCGGTTGGTGTCCATTGACGGCACCAGTTTGTTTCACGAAGCGCGCGCGGCGGGGATCATTTATCAGGCCACGCTGCGGCACGAACTGCACCGCTTGATCGGAGTGGAGTGGGGGCGGGTGGATGCCCGCACCGGGATGGCCGAGATCGCCGGCATCGACCCGAAAACCATCACCTCCTGGTCGACGCGCAGCACCGCGTTGCGGGAGTGGGCGGCATCCAATCTGACCGTCGTTGAGGGCGTGAAGAGTCTGTCGCAGGCACAGTTGGCGGCCGCGCAGAAAGCCACCCGACCGCGTAAACCGGAGTCGCTGTCGTGGGCGGAGCTGCGCGAGCAGTGGCGCGCCGAGCGCCGGGGTTTCCGGATCGAGCGCGACGGCCAACTCGAGGCGCGTACCGCCCGTGAACGCGCCGCACAGACGGCCGCGGCGCGCGTCACGCGCAGCGGAATCGTGGTCGATCGCCGCGCGGTGGCGGCGATGGCCTCTCGCGCCGACAAAGCCGCGCTCACTCGCGCGGATCTGGTCGAGATCATCGGCGCGCAATTACCTCTAATTGTCGACAGTGGGGACGGTGAAGACGGGGCCGCGCCGCTGCCCCGTCAGGTCATCGAAGCGTGCGTAGACACCGTCGGGATGCGGTTGACTGCGGCGCGGCTGGCGCATCAACGCGAGGGCTCGGAACGGTTCACTGTCGACCAAATCCTGGCCGAGGAATATCAGGTGTTCCAGCTGGTCGACACCGCCAATATTCGGGCCTCGGCGTGGGTCCGCCCGGAGCACACCGCCGCGGCGTTGAAGCTTTCAGAACAACAGCACCAGGTCGTCACCACGATCGCGTCCACACCGCAGTTAGTGGTGCCGCTGTCGGCGCCGGCGGGGGCGGGTAAGACCACCTCGATGCGGGCGTTGCGCACCATCGTCGAGAAACGCCACAAAGCGAAAATGATCGTCATCGCCCCCACCGGGAAAGCCGTCGACGTCGCCCTTGCCGAGGGCGCCGCATCGGCGGGCTACACCATGCACGCCGCGCTGAAACGGATTGCTGAGGGCCAGCTGACGTTAGGCCCGTTCGATGTCGTGATCGTCGATGAAGCCGGCATGGTCGGCACCGGACAGTGGCACCAACTGCTGTCCGCGACGACGGCGGCCGGAACGAAAACCGTGATGGTCGGCGACGCCCACCAACTCGCGCCGGTGAAAGCGCGCGGCGGGATGTTCGCCCAACTGTGTGACGAGCTGCCCTGGACCCAACGCCTCAGCGAGGTGTGGCGCCAACACGACGCGGGCGAACGGGCGGCCTCACTCGCTTTGCGGGATGGTGGGCCCGCGCCGGTGCGCCGAGCGATCGACTGGTACCGCAACCACCACCGCTTGGCGTGTGGGGATCAGGTCACCATGGCCGCGGACGCCCTAGCCGCCCACCAGGCTGACCTCGCGGCGGGGAAAGACAGCCTGCTGCTTGCCGACACCGTCGAGATGACCGACGCGCTGAACCGCCGAGTCCACGACCACACTGCCGCCGACCGCGCCCGCCAGGGCCTCGAGGTGGCCACGGTGACCGGGGCACGCAACCACCACATCGGCGCCGGCGACGTCATCGTCACCCGCAGCAACGACCCCACCATCACCGTCAACGCCGCCGACGAAACCCGCACCCCGATCCAGGCTGAGGCCCCGGTGCGCAACGGGCAGCGCTGGCACGTCGTCGCCGTCGACACCAACCCCGACCGCCCACGGATCGCCGCACGCCGACACGGCGACCAAGCACTGGCAGTCTTCGCCGACGACTACCTACGCGAGCATGTGCAGCTCGGGCACGCGGTCACCGTGCACACCGCCCAAGGCGTCACCGCCGAAACCACCCACGCCGTGCTCGCCGACACCGCCACCCGCAACCTGGCCTACGTCGCCCTCACCCGCGGCCGCGCCTCGAATCACGCCTACCTCTACCAACGCACGGTCGGGGAAGGCGATCACCAACACCGCGACCTGTCCGACGGGATTCACCTCGCGCACCGCGGCACCCCCACCCACGCCGGCCGGACACTGCGCCACATCATCGGCAACGACACCCCCGCCCAAACGGCCCACCACACCGCCGCCCAGACACCGGCCCACGAGCTGCCCGAGCGGGTAGCCGCACTGGTCGCCGGCCACCAGCGAGCCGTCACCACCAGACTGGCTACTCATCGGAGATCGCAACGCAGACAACAGGATCGAGCCCTCGAACGCGCTCTTGGGCTCGACCGCAGTCAAACCCGAAGCCAGGAAAGGGACCAGGGCTATGACCTCAGCCTCTAACCATCCGGCGGCGGCCGTGCTGAACACAGACCGCATCGACGCGACCGCTGAACGCATCGCCATCGACTGGGCACACCACGGCCACAGCATCCTCACCGCGATGATCGCCGAGCTCTACACCGACCTCGCCGACCTCCCGCCGCGCTACACCCCCGACCACCGCGCCGACATCCTCACCGACGCCGCCGACATCACCGCCACCGAACTGATGACCATGCTCGACGACTACATCTACCAAGAAGCCGACCGGCCACCGGTCACCGAATACGGCTGGGTCATGCACACCGATGACCGCCACACCGCCGTCGTCGCAGCCCTCACCAGCCGCACCGCCAGCCACCTCACCTGGTGGCTCACCGACCAACTCACCTATTACCTCACCGACCGTGAAGCCGAAGACCTCGACTGAAAAGGAGTTGAGGACAAGGCCGTGCGAGCGTGTCGACAGCAGCCGACACTCATCAACGACGGTAAACTTGCCGCCATCTGGTGTGGTCGTCGCGCGCCAAAGCAGCCTCGGGCGATCGGCCGCCTTCAAAATTCTGGTCGGTGTGCGCCTGTCACACACCGGATGGTCGCTGTCCCATGAGACACTTAATGGGCGCTATTCGTGCGCCCAAAACAACATCGCTCCGCGCGCGAACCGCGGTCTCTTCAGGGCGGTAGTGCCCTAGCGTCAAACGGAACAGCGGCAACCACGCTGCTGCTGTTCTTCCATGACTTCCATTGCGGTGCAATGCATCCGCAATGGAAGATGCTCTTTATAGAGCATCGATTAGCCGGGTTGATCAACCCGGCTTTTTTCATATCCACCCACCGGTGGCCCCCAGAAAGCCGCACTTCCCAACGGAGTGCGGCTTTCGTCGTAGGAGGTAACAACACATGGACGTAGTCACGCACGCCTGGATGATCCTTATCGGACTCTTCGTGCCACTGATCTACATCGCCGTCCTTGCGCGTCGCGATGAGCCAGCCCAACGCCTCGAGGCATTGATCAAGGCCCTCATCGACCGCCGTCCGCGACGCTGAAACACCCAGCCATGGCACGTCCAGAAAGATCTGTGATGGTGTAGCTCTGCACGCGTCATCTGACGCAGCGCCTCCGCTGCAAGACCTTTCTTGCCTCGCAGGTCGAGCATCAGCTCGACGAGCGAGGCTTTTTTGTGCCCACAATGAGGTGCAGAGCCTTCATGTCATGCCGCCGTGTGCCGGATCGGAGACCGGGAACCATGCCACCGCTAACGGGCCCAGACCGCCTGCTGTTCGACCAGGTCACCGCCTCCCTGCGAGAGGCCGATCACTTCGAGCAGATCTTTGAATACGACGACCTCAGTGGGGTCGACAAGCTGCGCTCCATCGGCCGGCGCGTGGGGCGCGAACTCGGCTGGAAAATCCGTACCTTCGCCAGCGAGCTGGACACCGGGCGGGTGCGCGTGCTCATCGTGGTCGAGCGCTCCACACCGCTGCGGGATCAGCTGATGGACACCCGACGTCGCAAATCGATCAGGGGCGCGATGGCTGAGAATTGGTCAGACGACGACTTTCGACCTGCGGATTAAAAGTCCGCCACTTCACATCGACACGGCATCCTAAATCGGAGCGCGCAGTCCCACCGTCTCTATAACGAAGGTTTTCGGGACACTTCGCCTATAAGTACGCCACCTGGGGGTTCAGGATCTCGAAAACGTGTACCAAAACTGTCGGTGGCTGGTGGTAGAGATCGGGGCATGAACCGGATGCTCGGGTACGCCCGAGTCTCGACCAACGATCAGACGGCGCGCAGCCAGGTGGACGCTCTGCAGAGGGCCGGCTGCGTGCGGGTCTGGACGGACACCGCCTCCGGTGCTCGCGCGGATCGGCCGGCCCTCGAAGAACTCCTCACCGACATGCGCAGTGGGGACACCGTAGTGGTGACCCGGCTAGACCGGCTCGGCCGATCGCTACCGCATCTGCTGAATCTGGTGGAGCAGCTGGCCGCCCAAAACGTCGGATTGCGCTCGTTGGCGGAACAGATCGACACCTCCAGTGCGACCGGGCGCCTGATCCTTCACGTCTTCGCCGCGTTGGCCGAGTTCGAGCGCGGCACCAACCACGAGCGCACCATGGCCGGTCTGGCCGCGGCGAAATCACGCGGTCGGATCGGCGGCCGACCGAAAGCGCTCACCGGCCATCGTCTCGATCACGCACGTCGGTTGGCTGAATCCGGGATGTCCGTTCCCGACATCGCCGACATGCTCCTCGTCGGCCGATCAACTCTGTACCGAGCCCTCAACCACCAACAGAAAGGCGACAGCACGATGACCGCACACGCAATAGACCGCGTCTGGAGCATCCGGGATGCCGTATTGAAATGGCTGTACCTCAAAGCCATGGTCGACGGCAATCGGCACCCTGTCCTCCTCGCCGATGACATCGCCAAAACCGTTGACTGGCAGGCTGATCCGTTAACCGAACCGGAAGTAGCCGACGCGTCCGACTGGCTCAAGGACGAGGGGTACCTCAGCGGCGGTGGCACCTTCGGTCACGGCGTCGTTCGACCGTCGATCACCCCGCGGGGTGAGGCGCTCGCCGACGCCGGGCGATCCGTGCGGGGTGGAAACACGCCCGCCGATCCTCAAGGCATAACGATGATCACCATCAGCAACAGCACCAATGTGGCGGTGGGCAGCCCTGGCGCCACGCAGACCTACACCCTGACCCAGCAGCGCGAAAGATCCGTCGCGGTCGCAAACGCTTTAGAAGCCTCGTCAGGGGATTCTCCCGAAGTGGCCGAGGCCCACCGCATCGCATCCGAGATCAAAGCCGAAGCAGCTTCAGATCAGCCGAATCCGAGCCGCCTGAAGCAGCTCGTCATGTCGGCGATCACCGCCGGGTCAGCGGCATTGGGTCAGGCCGCCGCAACCGATCTCGTTCACATGGGAAGCCAAGCACTGCAGACTTTTTGAGTCTATCGACGTCCACTGTCGACGACGTGGTGCACACTCACTCAGACTTCACATCCTCTATCTGCTCATCGAGCCGTCGCACGGCAAACCGCTGATCGAGCTGGGACACGAACTGATCGATCTCGTCTCTCTAGATAGGAGACGAGCCGGGCAAGTTCAGACCTTCATCCCCGGCCAAAATAAGTCAGCTTTAGCTGTACTGTTTATTGCATGCTGACGTGTGAGATGAGGGAGTCGGCGCTGGCCCGTGTGGGCCGGGCGCTGGCAGACCCGACGCGGTGTCGCATTCTGGTGGCTCTGCTGGATGGGGTGAGCTATCCGGGCCAGCTCGCGTCGCAGCTTGGTCTGACACGGTCCAACGTGTCCAACCATTTGTCGTGTCTGCGCGGGTGCGGGTTGGTCGTCGCTACCTATGAGGGCCGACAGGTCCGCTATGAATTGGCCGACGTGCACCTGGCCTACGCTTTGGGTGAATTGGTTCAAGTGGTGCTTGCCGTCGATGACGAGCAGCCATGTGAAGCCGCGCCCGTGACCGCGCCGAGCCGATCTGGGGTGCTCCGATGAACGATCAACATGTTGAGCGCCGGGCTGAGATCTTGTTGCCGATCTCCGCTCCCGGTACGGATGATTGCGCCGACGAGTGCTGCCGATCCGTGGCGGCCAAACCGATTGACAATCAACGTCGTTCGGTACTGTCACGCCGGGTCCGGTTACTGGTGGCGGCGACGATCACCTACAACGTCGTCGAAGCTGTCGTGGCGATCTGCGCCGGCACGTTGGCCTCGTCCACCGCACTGATCGGGTTCGGCCTTGATTCGGTCATCGAGGTGGGCTCGGCGGCGGCGGTCGCTTGGCAATTCTCCGGCAAGGACCCCGAGGCGCGAGAACGCGTTGCGCTGCGGATCATCGCGTTGTCGTTCTTCGCGTTGGCCGCCTATGTGACGGTGGAGTCGGTTCGTGCGCTGCTCGGCGCCGAGGAAGCCCGCCACTCGACCGTCGGCATCGTGTTGGCCGCAGTGTCGCTGGTGTTCATGCCTGTCCTGTCCTATGCCCAACGTCGGGCTGGTCGGGAACTGGGGTCGGCCAGTGCCGTCGCCGATTCCAAGCAGACCCTGTTGTGCACTTACCTGTCCGGGGTTCTTCTGATCGGACTGGTGGTGAACAGCGCCCTCGGTTGGTGGTGGGCTGATGCCGTGGTTGGGTTGTTCATCGCGGTCGTGGCGCTCAAAGAAGGCCGCGAAGCGTGGCGCGGAGAGCACTGCTGCTAACCCGGCCAGAGCGGTCTAGGAATCTCTGGGAGGATTCGGGTCGTTGCCGTACGGCCTTCCCCGAAATGAGGTCGAAGTGATTCGTGCGGAAGCCGAGCCCGGCCCGAATAGCCTTGACGTCGGCTACGCCCAGCTGGCGGCGGAGTTCAACAGCGAGACCGCCAGTGTTGAACGTCGGGCTGCGCGAGACCGCTATGCGCGTCGGACTGACGAAGCGTGAGCTACTAAGTAGCGGTTCAGTTGATGTATTTCGATTGAGTTGATACCGCGGCGGCGAGGCGGTCCAGCGCTTCGGGGTTGACGCGGTAGTAGGCCCATTTGCCGCGTTGCTCACGAGTGACCAGTCCGCTCTCGACGAGCAGTTTCATGTGGTGGGAGACGGTGGGTTGGCTCAGTCCGAGGGGTTCGGTGAGGTCGCAGATGCAGGCTTCGCCGCCCTCGGCGGCCGCGATCAGGGACACCAGTTTGACCCGTGCGGGGTCGGCCAGGGCCTTGAACACCGCGGCGAGGCGTTCGGCGGCGGTGGTGTCGAGCACGCCGCCGGTCAGCGGTGAGCAGCAGGCGGCCACGTCGCTGGAGGTCAACGAGGTGGTGGCGGTGGTCATGGCATCCATCATGACACACGCATTGACAAACATCGATGGGTCGAGCACCATCGGACGCATCGAAGAACATCGATGAAAGGAGTGGGGATGTCGGAGCTACCCGTCGTGGTCATCGGCGCGGGACCGCTGGGCTTGGCCGCGGCCGCGCAGCTGCTAGAGCGCGGTCTGACGCCGCTGGTGCTGGAGGCCGGCACGGGACCGGGGTCGGCGGTCGAGCAGTGGGAACACGTCCGCACCTTCTCGCCGTGGCCCGAACTCATCGATCCGGCCGCCGCGCGGCTGCTGGGCTCGACGGGCTGGACGGCGAAGGAGTCGGGTTTCCCGACCGGCCGCGAGTGGATCGACGACTACCTGGCACCGCTGGCCGGTGTCCTGGGTGAACGGGTGCGGTTCGGGGTACGGGTGCAGGCGGTGTCCCGGTTGGGCCGGGACCGGCTGGTCACCCCCGGCCGCGCCGAGGCGCCGTTCGTCGTGCATATCGACGTCGGCGAGGGTGAGCAGCAGCGGGTGCTGGCGCGGGCGGTCATCGACGCCTCCGGCACCTGGGGGCAACCGAATCCCGCTGGCGCGGACGGTGTTGCGGCAATCGGCGAACGCGCCGCCGCCGCCGCGGGCGTGGTGAGCTACGTTCCGCCCACCCCGGCGCAGGCCTCGGGGTGGTCGGGCAGGCACGTCGTGGTGGTCGGCAGTGGCCACTCGGCGATGACGGCGGTGATCCAGCTCGGTGAGGTGGTGCGCCGCGATCCGTCGACGACGGTGACCTGGCTGCTGCGCCGCGGCGTGGTCGGCGACACCTTCGGCGGCGGCGCCGCCGACGAACTCCCCCAACGCGGCGCGTTGGGCGTGCGGTCCCAGGAGGCGGTCACCGAGGGTCGGGTGTCGCTGCTGACCGGGTTCCGCACCGAACGCATCGATCTGGCCGATGATGGTCGGGTGGTGATCACCGCCGAGGACGGACGCCCGTTGGCGCCGGCCGATCACGTGGTGGTGCTGACCGGGTTCCGGCCCGACCTGTCGTTCCTGTCGGAGATGCGCATCGAGTTGGACCCGATCCTGCAGGCCCCGGTCGGGCTGGCCGGCTCGATCGATCCGAACATGCACTCCTGCGGCAGCGTCGCGCCCCACGGTGCGGCCGAACTGGCCCACCCGGAACCCGATCTGTACATCGTCGCGGGCACCCACCTTCCTGGCGATGACCGGCTACGAACAGGTCCGCAGCATCGCCGCGGAACTGGCCGGTGACCACGCCGCCGCCGCGCGGGTGGAGCTGACCTTGCCTGACACCGGGGTGTGCAACGGGGCCGGCCTGTTCGACAGCCCCGGAGGCGAGAACGCCGGCGGGGGCTGCTGCGGACCCGCACCGTCGGCACCGCAACCACTGTCGTTGTCGCTCAACCCCGTCGGGGGATGACCGCGACGGATTCCTCGGCGACACCCGGCGCGGCCCACCGGCTGCGCTGGGTTCTGCTGACGCTGTGCGTCACCGAGATCACCAGCTGGGGCGTGCTGTACTACGCCTTCACCGTGCTGTCCCCGCAGATCACTGCCGACACCGGGTGGTCGGCCCCGGCGGTCACCGCGGCGTTCTCCGCCGGACTGGTCACCGCTGCGCTGGTCGGCATACCGGTGGGGCGCTGGCTGGACCGCATCGGCCCGCGCTGGATCATGACGGGCGGCTCCGTCCTGGGTGTCGCTTCGGTGGCGGCGGTGGTGGCCGCCCCGAACTACGGCTGCTTCGTCGCGGCGTGGATCGTCGCCGGTGTGGCGATGAGCGCGGTCTTCTACGCTCCCGCGTTCGCCGCGCTGACCCGGTTCTTCGGCGCCGACGCGGTGCGGGCGTTGACCGTGCTGACGTTGGTGGCGGGATTCGCCAGCACGGTGTTCGCGCCGCTGACCGCGGCGCTGTCGGCGCAGATGAGTTGGCGTCACACCTATCTCGTCCTGGCCGCCGTTCTGGCGGTGATCACCATCCCGGCACACGTCGTCGGGTTGCGGCGCCCCTGGCCGCCGATCACGACGGAGCACCACGTGGAGGCACCGACGCGCACCGCGCGCAGTGGCCCGTTCCTGGCGTTGATCGCGGCGTTCGCCCTGGCCGGACTGGCGTCCTACGCCGTGATCGCCAACCTGGTGCCGCTCATGGGCCAGCGCGGCATCGGCACCGGCGCCGCCGCCGTCGCGCTCGGCCTGGGCGGCGCCGGTCAGGTCCTAGGGCGCCTCGGCTATCAGCGCCTGGTGCGCCGCGCCGGTGTCGTCCCCAGGACGGTGCTCATCATGGCCGGCGTCGCCACCACCACCGCACTGCTGGGGGTGTTCACCGCCTACGCCGCCCTGGTGGCCGTGGCCATCGGAGCCGGAGTGACGCGCGGCATCATGACCCTGCTGCAGGCCACCGCGGTCACCGAACGCTGGGGAGCCACCCACTACGGCCAGCTCAGCGGAATCCTCAACGCCCCGGTGATGATCGCCACCGCGGTCGGCCCCTTCGTCGGCGCCGCGCTGGCCAGCCTCCTCGGGGGTTACGCTGCCATGTTCCTCGCGCTCGGCGCGATCGCCGCCGCCGGCGCGCTACTGGCCACGGCCACCCGGCCTCGGACGCCGGCGTCGACGGCCCCCCTGCGATCCTGAGGCTCGGCGCGCCGCGCTCGGGGCCCGCCGAAGGGGGCGCTGCGCCGGGTGTCGGCGGTGACACCCACACTGGATGTGTTCGAGCCCGCACGGCGGGCATCGCAGTGGCGGATCTCGGAGCCCAGGCCATAGACGGGTCCCATGGCAACTGGGGTCTCCTTCATCGAATCACCGGTCGTCGTGCCACCGCCACCGCGGTAGTGACTCGAGGCGGGATTCGCGGTCTGGACGTAGACGGCCGCGTACGTGAGCAGTGCGTTGCGCTCGGACCCAGTCGCCGACCGGGTACTCGTCGAATCGTTCCCCTCGCAGGGGACTGGCATGTCCCTGCACTCCGACGTAACCGGTCAACGCGGCGAAGCCCGTCTGCCAGCGGTGCTCGTTCGGGTCCCACTGCCACCCCGGAAGTGCTTCCAGCTCAGCGACCCGCTCGGTGCTCAGCGTGCCGGCTCGGTAGTCGCGGCGTCGCCTTGTGACCCACCATCCGAGGGCGAAGTCGTCGACGACCTCACCTTGCGGCGGTGCGGCGTGTCCGGTGCGAGAGATGAAGCGGTGCAAGGCATGCATGCCGTCCCTCCAGCTCTCCATGCTCGGCTGCTTCCACGACCATCCGGGGAGGGCCTCCAGGGCGGCGAGCCGCTCCGCTGGCAATGTGGCGGCCCGATGATCTTCTCGGCACCGTTGAATCCAGTGGCCCAGCCTGAATGCTCCGACACGTGTATCACGGTCCGCGCTGTCGATGCTGCCGCGATGTGCGACGTACTGCTTGGCGGCGGTTACACCCTGAATCCACCTGGCCGTGTCGGCATCCCAGTCCCAGTCCGAGAGCCCTTCCAGCCATTGAATACTGCTGTGGTGCATACGGCCCTCGGCATAGGCGTGACGTTGAGCGGCCGCCCAGGCCTGTAGGTCAACGCCGTCGAACGTGATTTCTTCGGTGAGGACGGTCGTACCCCGCCGGGCCGAATACTCGGCGAGCAGATCGAACGCATGCCGCCACGTTCCGGGCCGCGTGGCACCCCATGACCACGTCTCGACCGCTTCAAGTTCCCGTGTGTGCTCGATGCTGAGCACCCCGAGCCAGTAGTCGTCGCGGCAGCGGGCCACCCACTCACCCAAGGAGACACCGCCTGCCCGCACCCGGCGCGGAACATCGGCGCTGCCGCGTTTGTCGCGGTACAGGTTCAGCGCGGTCATCGCCATGCGCCACGACGGCGACAAGCCGTCGTCATCGATCAGTTGTTCGGAGTCCGAGGAGGTCACGCGCAGATCGAGGGGGCGAGCCGATACCCTGCCCCGCGGATGGTGCGGATGTACTCGCCGTGCTCGGGGTCGGCTCCGAGCTTCTCACGGAGCCGTTTGACGTGTACGGCGACGGTATTGGTGTGAGCGGGGTGTCCCCATACGGCGGTGCTGATCTCTTCGCTGCTGGCGACGCTGCCGCGCTGCTCGATCAGAAAGACCAGCAGTTCGAGTTCACGTTGGGTCAATTGCACGAAGTTTCCCCGCACACGGGTCTCATAGCCGCGACGATCCACGTGAATGGGCCCGGCGGTGAACACCGTGGGCTCGGTGGCAGAGTTCCCGTTCGCGTCGAGCGCGAAGGGGGCGATGGCGCCGATGTCGTAGGGCCGCGTGATGACGGCTGAGGCCCCGGAGGCCAGCGCCCTGCGGGCGAGTTCCTCTTCACCGGCAGCAGCGCCCACCAGAATCGGCAGGTTCGAGCGGCTACGCACCGTCGCCGAGATCCGCGGCGTGTCAACGGTGTCCGTGTGCGCAGCGATCACCAAGACGTTCGGGATCTCGGCACCGACGACCAGAAGTGCTTCGGCGCCGTCGCGGCACCACGTCGTCTCGATGCCGATCTGCGCGGCCGCTGCGATGAGTTCGTTCGCCACAGCAGGATCGGATTCGGCGAGGACGACACTGCCCCGTGTCGGTGGATGCGCCGCACAGTGTTTACCAGGTCCGTTCACCTCATCCACCCGCCCCACCTCGGTGGTCAATTTCGCCTGACCGCCTTCCTGCCTAACGGTACGCACATCTCCTTGGGCGTCGAGTGAAGCGACACCGTCAGCCGAAACGGCCGGAGATGTAGTCCTCGGTGGCCTTCTGGGTGGGGTTGGAGAAGATCTTCTCAGTGTCGTCGATCTCGATGAGGCGGCCCGGCTTGCCGGTGGCCTCCAGATTGAAGAACCCCGTCTGATCGCTGACGCGGGCAGCCTGCTGCATGTTGTGCGTCACGATAACGATGGTGTAGTCCTGCTTCAGTTCGCCGATCAGATCCTCGATCGCCAGCGTCGAAATCGGATCCAGCGCCGAGCACGGTTCGTCCATCAGCAGCACCGCAGGTTGCACGGCGATGGCCCGCGCGATGCAGAGCCGCTGCTGTTGTCCACCGGACAGGCCGCCGCCGGGCTTGTCGAGACGGTCTTTGACCTCGTTCCACAGATTGGCGCCCTTCAGGGAGCGCTCGATCACCTCGTCGAGGCTCTTCTTATTGCGTACGCCCTGCAGCTTCAATCCGGCGACCACGTTGTCACCGATGGACATGGTGGGGAACGGATTCGGGCGCTGGAACACCATGCCGATGGTCTTGCGCACGCTCACCGGGTCGATGCCCGCCCCGTAGATGTCCTCGCCGTCCATCAGCACCGAGCCCTCGACGTGGGCTCCGGGAATCACCTCGTGCATGCGGTTCAACGTCCGCAGCACGGTGGATTTGCCGCAGCCCGAAGGGCCGATAAACGCCGTGACGCTGCGCGGCGGCACCGACAGGCCGACGTCGGCGACGGCGTGGAACGAGCCGTAGTAGATGTTCAGATCCTTGAGATCCAAGCGCTTGGCCATCAGTTACTCCTCAGAACTCTCGTTAGCGATTTCGCGCCAGGAACCGGTTGACGAACGCCGCAGCCAGGTAGAGCGCCGCAATCAGAATGATCAGCGTCAAGGCGGCACCCCAGACGCGAAGTGCCCCCGCCGCTTCGGGGTTGGTCAGCTCGGTGTAGATCAGCAGTGGCAACGAGGCCATGTTGCCGTCGAAGACGTCGAAATTGATCGATCTGCTGTAGCCGACGAGCACCAGCACGGGCGCGGTCTCGCCCATGACCCTGGCCAGAGCGAGCAGGATGCCGCTGATGATTCCCGGCAGCGCGGTGGGGATGACGACTTTCAGGATCGTCTTCCACTTCGGGATCCCCAGCGCGTACGACGCTTCACGCAGCTCGTCGGGAACCAGCTTCAGCATCTCCTCGGTGTTTCTCACCACCACCGGCAGCATCAACAGAACCAGTGCCAGCGACACCGCGAACGCACTCTGCGGGAATCCCAGCGTGGTGACCCACAGCGCGAAGATGAACAGTGCCGCGACGATCGAGGGCACGCCGGCGAGGATGTCGACCATGAACGTCGTGACCTTGGCTAGGCGTCCCTTGCCGTACTCGACGAGGTAGACCGCGGCCATGACCCCGAGGGGGACCGAGAGGACCGCGGCGATCAACGCCTGAATGATCGTGCCGTACATGGCGTGATAGACGCCGCCGGCCACCTGCTCGGGCAGCACCCCCGCCAGCGACCGGGTCCACCACGACGACGACGTGACCGCGGTGATACCGCGGGCGATGACCGTGTACAACAGCCACACCAGCGGGATCAGCGCGATGAGGAACGACGCGGTGAACAGGGTGGTCGCGACGTTGTTCTTCAATTTGCGACTGACGCTGATCTGGTGGAACGTCGCCCCCTTGACCGGGGTGTCGAGTGTCGTCTGTGTCATCCGCTTACCCTTCCGCCGGCGGCGAGTCGAGCGAGTGCGTTGACGATGAACGTCAGCGCGAAGAGCACGAATCCCGCCGCGATGTACGCACCGGTCGGCAGTGGTGAGCTGAATTCCGCAGCAGCCGAGGCGATCTTGGACGCGAACGTGTAGCCGCCGTCGAACAGCGACCATCCACCGGCCTGGGCCGCCGTCCGCAGGATGATCAGGATCGCGATGGTCTCACCCAGAGCTCGCCCGAGTCCCAGCATGGACGCGGCGATCATGCCGCTGCGGCCGTAGGGGTAGACGGTCATCCGCACAACCTCCCACTTGGTGGCACCCAGCGCTTGCGCCGCCTCAACGTGGCCTTTGGGAGTGAGGCTGAAGACCTCGCGCGTGACCGAGGTGATAATCGGCAGGATCATCACCGCCAGCACGATTCCCGCGGTGAAGATTGTTCCGCCGCCGGCCAGCGAGACGTTGCCGTTGGCAAACAGGAAGAACCAGCCGAGGTTGTCGTTAAGGAACTTCGCGACCGGCGCCAGCCACGGGGCGAGGACGAAAATGCCCCAGAGTCCGAAGACGATCGACGGCACCGCGGCGAGCAGATCGACCAGGGAGGCGAACGGCTTGGCCACCCGGCGCGGGGCGTAGTTGGTTAGGAACGTCGCGATGCCGATGGCGATCGGCACGGCGATGACGAGCGCGAAGACCGAACTCAGCACCGTGACCATGAAGAGGTCGCGGATGCCGAACCGCAGGTTGGTCGCATCGGTGGTGTTGAACTCGGTGCTGGTGATGAAGTTGACCTGATCGGCGCCCAGTGACGGGATCGCTCTGACGATCAGGAACAGCGCCATCAACGCGATCGCGGCGATGATCGTCGCACCGGCGGCGATGGCGATCGAGTGAAAGATGTTGTCGCCCCGCCGGTTCCTCCCATTCCGGAGGGGTGAGGCCGGTGGCGGTTCGGTGGGCATGGGGCGATTTTCTCCGATCTGACGTGGGCTCGTCGAGGTCGACGAGCCCACGTCAGTCGAGTCCGGTGTCACGGCCATTGCACGGGGTTCAGGAGATCGCGTCGACGGCGGTGGTCAGGCGGGACTTGAACGCGTCGGGCACCGGGATGTAGCCGTTGTCCTCCAGGCCTTTCTGACCGTTTCCGAGTGCGGACTTCAGAAACGCCTTGACCGCCTTGGCGACCTCCGGGTCGGAGTACTTCGAGCAGACGATCTCGTAGGTGCCGAGCATGATCGGGTAGGAACCGGCGTCGGTGGGCTTGTAGAACGACGACGTGTCGAGCACCAGGTCGTTGCCCTCACCCTTGATCTTCACACCGTCGATGGCCTTGCCGGCGGACTCCGCGGTCAGTTCGACCGCGTCGGGTCCGGCCGACGTGACGATCTTGGCGACCTGCAGGTTCTGCGACTTGGCGAAGGACCACTCGTTGTAGGTGATCGATCCGGCCGTGTTCTTGATGGCCGCCGAGGTGCCCTCGTTACCCTTGGCGCCCTCACCGACGCCGCCGACGAACGACTTCCCGGCGCCCTTGCCCCACGCACCGTCCGACGCCGCATCCAGGTACTTCTGGAAGTTGTCGGTCGTTCCCGACTCGTCGCTGCGGTACACCACGTTGATGGGCTCGGCCGGCAGGGTGGCGTTGGCGTTGAGCGCCTTGATTTCCGGGGCGTCCCAGGTCTTCACGGTGCCGTTGAAGATCTTGGCCACCGTGGGGCCGTCGAGGACCAGGCCGTCGACACCGGGCAGGTTGTAGGTGACGGCGATGGGGCCGAAGACGGTGGGCAGGTTCCAGGCCGGGCTGCCGCAGCGATCCTGAGCCTTGGCGATCTCGCCCTTGTCCGCGTTCAGCGGCGAATCCGAGCCGCCGAAGTCGGTCTGGCCTCCGAGGAACTCCGAGACGCCGGCCCCGGACCCGCTGGAGGTGTAGTTCAAGGTCTGTCCGGGGCAGTCGGTTTCATAGGCGGTGACGAATCGGGTCATCGCGTTCGCCTGGGCGGTGGAGCCGCTGGCCTTCAACGCCTGCTTACCCCCGCAATCGGCGGCAGCCGCGGACGATCCGCCGTCACCGGAACCGCTGGCGGTGTTGTTGTCACTTCCGCATGCCGACAGCAGCATGGCACCCGCGGCCAGCAGGCTCAGCGCAGCACCTGTGCGATTGGACTTCACGTAGCTCCTCCGAAGTTTGAGGGCGGGCGGTCGCCGCCGATCTCACGCGCGGAAACCGACTCCCGCAGGGCAGGCCCCGTGGCCACCCCGCGACAGAACCTAGGGGGCGGCGGTGAATGGCCACCCTTGCTCAGATGAACGAAAGATGAACCAAGCCTGAGGGGCCGGCCAGGTTCTGGCGTCGACCCCTTGCCCAGAAGATGACTCAGTGTAAATTGAGTCAATCATGATTGAGTCGAATCCCGACCTGGCGCGGCGAGTGCAGATTCACGCCGCCCTGGCCGACGCCGGCCGGTTGAGCATCGTCGACCGCCTGCTGAGCGCCGACGCCTCCCCGTCGGAGCTGCAGGCCGCGGTGTCCATGCCGTCCAACCTCGTCGCCCACCACCTGCGGGTGCTCGAAGGTGCGGGGATCGTCCGCCGCACCCGCTCCGAGGGCGACCGCCGCCGCACCTATCTACAGCTGATTCCCGACGCGCTGGAGCAGATGGTGCCGACCGCGAGGGCACACGCCGACCGGGTGGTGTTCGTCTGCTCGCAGAACTCGGCGCGCAGCCAACTGGCGGTCGCCGTCTGGGAGAGGCACAGCTCGGTGCCGGCGGCATCGGCGGGCACTCACCCGGCGGCAGCGGTCCACCCCGGTGCGGTCGCGGCCGCTCACCGCCACGGCCTGCCGATGAAGCCGCACACCCCTCGACACCTCGCCGACGTCGTGTCGCCCACCGATCTGGTGATCGCGGTCTGCGACAACGCCCACGAGGAGCTTCCCGCCGACTCCCCGCGCCTGCACTGGTCCATCCCGGACCCCGCGAAGGACTCGGCAGATGCATCGTTCGACCGCACCGTGAGCGACATCACCGACCGCATCAACCGCCTCGCGCCCACCCTGCACACCCCCTGACACCAGGAGTCCACATGACCGACCACGTCGCCGACGCCCCCGCCCACCTCCGCACCGACCTGTCCATCGACCAGCGACTGGCGCTCAAGACCGCTGCCACGCACCTGGAATCGGAGTTCGGCCACATGTTCGGCCTCGAGACCATCGAACGGTTCCTGCACTCCTCCTACGACCAGTTCGCCACCCACGCCTCGGTGGCCAACTTCCTGCCCCTGCTGGCCGAGCGGTTCGCCCGGCAGCGGCTTCGCGCGCTCGCCAAGGTGGAGGGCAAATCGCACGACGGGAAACCGACCGTCCTGTTCCTCTGCACGCACAACGCGGGCCGGTCGCAGATGGCCATGGGCTTCTTCACCCACCTCGCCGGAGACGCCGCCGTAGCCTGGTCCGGAGGCTCGGAACCCGGCACCGAGGTCAACCCCGCGGCCGTCGCGGCGATGGCCGAAGTGGGCATCGACATCTCGCACGAGTACCCCAAGCCGTGGACCGACGAGATCGTCCAGGCCGCCGACGCCGTGATCACCATGGGCTGCGGTGACGCGTGCCCGGTCTTCCCCGGCCGCCGCTACGAGGAGTGGGTTCTGGAGGACCCGTCCGGCCAGGACCTCGACGCGGTCCGGCCCATCCGCGACGAGATCGAGGAACGGGTGCGACGGCTGCTCGAAGAGCTGAAGGTGCCCGTCCATGCGTAGCCGAACCCGTCCACCGCACCCCGTCACCGCTGACCCGGTTACTCCGCCAACGCGTCGTGCAGCATCGCGCGTGAGCGCTACGGTGCGGGCGATCGTCAACTGGCTACGCGCCGGGTACCCCGACGAGGCGCCAAGGAACGGTTACTCACCAGTGATGGCGTTGTACGGGCCAGTTGCCTTGTCGCAAAGCCAAACTGACCAGGTTATCGCCGAAGTTGGCGCTGGACCCGCGGAGCCCCTGGCAATTGACGTCGCGATCACCAAGGCGACCAACCGCCTACCCACCCCCCTGCAGATCGCCAAAATCGTTCGCACACTCGACGATTCCCGGTGACAGGTCACAGGCTGCGTTCAACGGGCATTCACCAATCCAGTGAGTTGCGTTCATCGTAGCGATCTAGCGTCAGTGCTCGAACGCGGCTGCGCACTGCCGCTGCGAACATCCGCTGAAGGAAACACGTTGTGACCCTTTCCCTTCTGGTGATCGTCGTGATCATCACCGCGTTGGTCTTCGACTTCACCAACGGCTTCCACGACACCGCCAACGCCATGGCGACCTCCATCGCGACCGGAGCGCTCAAACCCAAAACGGCCGTGACCGTGGCCGCCATCCTCAATCTGATCGGCGCATTCCTCTCTACCGAAGTGGCCAAGACCATCTCCGGCGGATTGGTCGACGAAACGAAGATCACCACCGCCGTCATCTTCGGCGGCTTGGTCGGCGCCATCGTCTGGAACCTGTTCACCTGGCTGATCGGCATCCCCTCGTCATCGTCGATGGCCCTCTTCGGCGGCCTCATCGGGGGCGTGTGGATCGGATCAGGCACCAGCGCAGTACATTTCGGCGCGGTCATCTCCAAGGTCCTCCTCCCCGCCTTCGCCTCCCCCGTCGTCGCAGCGCTGGTCGCCGCCGCCGCGACATACCTCATCTACCGGATCGTGCGCCGGGCCCGAGGTGAGTCCGTCACCCGCGGATTCCGTACCGGGCAGACCGTGTCGGCCTCGATGGTGGCGCTCGCCCACGGGACCAGCGACGGTCAGAAGACGATGGGCGTCATCACGTTGACCCTCATCGCGTCGGGGAGCCTGGCAGCGGGGTCCGGGCCGCCGTTCTGGGTCATCGCCACCTGCGGTGTCGCGATCGCCCTGGGCACCTACCTCGGCGGGTGGAAGATCATCCAGACGATGGGCCACAAGCTCACCGTCATCGAACCAGCGCAGGGCTTCGCCGCCGAAACCACCTCGACGGTCGTGCTGCTGGTGTCCTCACACGCCGGATTCCCGCTGTCCACTACCCAAGTGACGGCAGGCAGCATCATCGGCGCCGGCATGGGTCGAAGCGGCAATGCGGTGAACTGGGGCGTCGCCGGCCGGATGGCGGTGGCTTGGCTGTTCACCCTGCCAATGGCCGGAATCGTCGGCGGCATCTCGGCTCGGATCGCCAACACCGGCACCATCGGTGTCATCGTCGTAGGAATCGTGCTGGTCGGCGCGGCGACCGCCATGTACGTGATCAACCGCCGCAACGCAGTGACCGCAGCCACCGTCAACGACGTCGACCGCCAACCCGCCATGGCATCGACCCGGCCAGAAGAGGAGCAGACAGTATGAACGGACTGCATATCGATTGGCTCGCCCTGGGCAGAGTGGTCGCCATCAGCGCCGTCGTCGGCCTCGCCCTCGTCACCGTCTTCTCCGTGGGCATCCTCGGTCTCTCCCGAGCCGACAACGCCACCGACAACACCGGCACCGCCTCCCAGCGCACCACGGGCTACCTCGTCGCCGCCACTGCGCACGGCCTGTGCATCGCCGCAGTGCTCTACGGGCTCTACCTCCTCATTCCCCAGTTCCATTGACGCCACCTGCCGCGGTATTCACTGGGCGGCCAATGATTCAGACGGAATCGGAACATCCCGTGGTGCGGAAACGCGCGGTCGAATTCTTCGTACCCCTGCGTGCGCGGCAACGGGCCCGTTCACCCAAGCTAGGAGCCCGAACATGACAACCCGTCACATCGTCGCCGTCGGAGGCAGTGATGCCGGCATCAGTGCCGCGTTACGCGCCCGCGAACTCGACCCGGCCAGCGACGTCACCGTCGTCGTCGCCGACGCCTACCCCAACTTCTCCATCTGCGGCATCCCGTACTACGTGTCCGGGGAGGTCGCACACTGGACCCACCTCGCCCACCGCACCGCCGCCGATCTCGCCGCTACCGGGATGACCGTCCTCACCGACACCCGCGCCACGCGCATCGACGGCGACACCCATACCCTGGAAGTCGTTGAAAGCAACGGACACTCACGCCACCTCGACTACGACGCGCTGGTCGTCGGAACCGGCGCGGTCAGCGCCCGCCCGCCGCTGGCCGGGCTGGTCGGTCCGGACGCCCTGGGCCCGGCCGAAGGCGTGCACCTGCTGCACTCGATGGGCGACACATTCGAGGTGATGGGCTCCCTGACCAGACGGGATCCGAAGACGGCGGTGATCATCGGGGCCGGTTACATCGGGCTGGAGATGGCCGAAGGTCTCACCGCGCGCGGCATGTCGGTGACCCAGATCGAGGCGCTGCCCGAGGTGCTGCCCACCGTGGACCCCGAACTTGGCGCGCTCATCCACGCCGAACTGGAACGCCACGGCGTCGAAGTCCTGACCAATACCGCCGTCACCGCAGTCACGCGGGGCGCAGACGGCGCCTTGACGGTATCGGCCACTCACGAGGGTGAACCGGTCAGCCGCACCGTCGATCTCGTCTTAGTCGTCGTCGGCGTGCGCCCCGACACCGAACTCGCCGCCGCGGCCGGTGCCGAACTGGGTGTCAAGGGCGCCATCGTCGTCGACGAGCACATGCGCACCAACCTTCCGGACGTCTTCGCCGCCGGGGATTGCGTGCAGACCCACCATCGGCTGCTCGGCACGACCTGGTTGCCGTTGGGCACCACCGCCCACAAGCAGGGGCGAGTGGCCGGTGAGAACACCCTGGGCGGCGACGCCCGCTTCGCTGGAAGCTTGGGCACCCAGGTCGTCAAGGTGTTCGACCTGGTCGCCGCTCGCACCGGGCTGCGCGAGCACGAAGCGCTTGCCGCCGACCGTGGCTGGGCGCCGGTGACCACGGCGTCGAGCCCCGACGATCACAAGGCGTATTACCCCGGTGCCACTCCCATCGCCATCCGCATCACCGGCGACCAGGGCACCGGTCTGCTCCTGGGCGCACAGCTGGTCGGGTCCCGTTCCGCCGAGGTGGCCAAGCGCGTCGATACCTACGCTGCGGCGTTGTTCCACTCGATGTCGGTCGAGGCCGTTAGCGAGTTGGATTTGTCCTACACACCCCCTCTGGGATCGCCCTGGGACGCCGTGCAAGTCGCCACCCAGGCGTGGGTGCGCGAGCACCGGCCCACGCCTGAGAACGCACAAGTGTGACGGCGGCGCAGACATTGGCGCGCCTGACTTCGACATGTGCCAATATAGACGAATGTCGAATCAACTCGAGGTGCTGCCCGTCGGCCGCGCGGCCCTCGGCGAGACCGAATGCGTTCCACTGGCCCGCACGTTCAAGGCTCTGGGAGATCCGGTCCGATTGCGCCTGCTGAGTCTCATCGCCAGCCACCCCGGCGGGGAAGCCTGTGTCTGCGACATCTCCGGCACGTTCGACCTGTCCCAACCCACCATCTCCCACCACCTCAAGACGCTGCGGTCTGCAGGACTGCTCGACAGCCAACGTCGTGGCTCGTGGGTGTACTACCGGGTCATTCCGGCAGCGCTGCAACAGCTTTCAACCATTCTGCACATCGACGACGGCGACGCCGCCCCATCACCGTCATGCAACGAGGAGACACTGCCATGAGCACCCCCGCCACCACCGAGGACCCCGGAGTCGTCAAAAAGCTATCCGCGCTGGATCGACTGCTGCCGGTCTGGAT
The DNA here is from genome assembly GCF_019456675.1 of Mycolicibacterium pallens. Taxonomy (NCBI): domain Bacteria; kingdom Bacillati; phylum Actinomycetota; class Actinomycetes; order Mycobacteriales; family Mycobacteriaceae; genus Mycobacterium; species Mycolicibacterium pallens. The sequence goes on from NZ_CP080335.1 coordinate 27,240, forward strand.
CGGCGTGGCCATGATCGCCGGCCTGCTGCTGGGTAGGTTGATCCCCGGACTGGGCGACGTCCTGAGCGCAGTTCAGGTCGACGGCATCTCCCTGCCCATCGCCATCGGACTGCTGGTGATGATGTACCCGGTGCTGGCCAAGGTGCGCTACGACCGCCTCGACACCGTCACCGGAGACCGCAAACTCCTCGCATCCTCGTTGGTTCTCAACTGGATCTTCGGGCCGGCTCTGATGTTCGCTCTTGCTTGGCTGATGCTGCCCGACCTGCCCGAATACCGCACCGGACTCATCATCGTCGGGTTGGCCCGCTGCATCGCCATGGTCATCATCTGGAACGACCTGGCCTGCGGCGACCGTGAAGCCGCCGCCGTGCTCGTCGCCATCAACTCGGTCTTCCAGGTCATCATGTTCGCCGTTTTGGGCTGGTTCTACCTCTCCGTGCTACCGGGATGGCTGGGTTTGGAGCAGACCACCATCAACACCTCGGTATGGCAGATCGCCAAATCCGTCTTGATCTTCCTCGGCATCCCACTGCTCGCCGGCTTCCTGACACGGCGCTTCGGCGAGAAGGCCAAGGGCCGCGAGTGGTACGAAGCGAAATTCATCCCCAAGATCGGGCCGTGGGCACTCATCGGACTGTTGTTCACCATCGTGATCCTCTTCGCCCTGCAGGGCGACCAGATCATCTCCCACCCGTGGGACGTCGCCCGGATCGCGCTACCCCTGCTGGCGTACTTCGCCATCATGTGGGGCGGCGGGTATCTGCTCGGCGCAGCCATCGGACTGGGGTACGAGCGCACCACCACGTTGGCCTTCACCGCGGCCGGCAACAACTTCGAACTCGCGATCGCCGTCGCCATCGCGACCTACGGGGTGACGTCCGGGCAGGCACTGGCAGGCGTCGTCGGACCACTGATCGAGGTTCCCGTCCTGGTGGCCCTCGTGTACGTATCGCTCGCACTGCGAACGCGCTTCACCAACAGCGGCACCGCCGTAATCGAGGCGAAGCC